>CP129487.1:0-1495000 GCA_030584025.1 Cyclobacteriaceae bacterium | reverse complement strand
CCAGTATCAAACCGGTCATCATGATGTATTTTCTTCCCACTTTGTCCGACCACCAACCAAAATAGATGAACAACGGTGTGCCGATCAACAACGCAATGGCAATGATGTGATAAGATTGAACAAACTCAATGTTGCAGGTTTTTTGAATGAAGGTGAGTGCATAGAATTGTCCGGTGTACCAAACCACACCTTGCCCGGCCGTAGCACCAAACAAAGCCAGCAGCACCAACAACAAATTTTCCTTCTTGGTGAAGCTCTCTTTGATCGGATTATTCGAAAGTTTTCCTTCCGATTTGATTTTCGCAAACAAAGGCGACTCCTGCATGCGCAGCCGGATGTAGATGGAAATGGCTACCAGTACGGCAGATAAAATAAATGGAACACGCCAACCCCAAGTTGAAAAGGCTTCAATACCAACCCACTCACGCACACCTAAGATTACACCAATCGAAACAAACAGACCCAGCGTAGCAGTCGTTTGAATGAAGCTGGTATAAAAACCCCGCTTTGCAGCCGGAGCATGCTCAGCAACATACGTAGCTGCTCCACCGTATTCACCCCCCAAAGCCAATCCTTGCACCAGTCGCAATACCAAAACAATTAACGGTGCCGCCATACCAATACTTTCATAGTTCGGCACCAAACCAATGGCAAAGGTTGAAGCGCCCATCAGCGTAAGCGTTACCAAAAAGGTATACTTCCTGCCCACTATATCCCCTAACCGGCCGAACACCAGCGCGCCAAAGGGACGCACAATAAAGCCCGCTGCAAAGGTGGCTAGTGTAGACAAGAATGCTGCTGTCGGATTGGTCTGTGGGAAAAACTGCTCCGAAAGAATAACGGCCAGGCTTCCGAAAATGTAAAAATCGTACCACTCAATTAAGGTGCCGACAGAAGAAGCGGTAATGACCGACCACAGGGTTTTACGATTGCTGATATACTCCATGCACAAGGCGTATTTACAGCAAAGTAATTGAAAAAGTTAAGCTATGAAACGTTTTCGTGGTGAATGAAAGACTAACCCTGCAACAATAAATCCGATGAACATGCTGCTGATCACTGCAACAACACCATCTCCGAAGAAACGAAATCCGAACGACCATCTTATGATAAATGTAAGCGTCATCGATCCGGTCATCACCAACCAATACCCGTAAGACACAGAACTCAGGTTATCCGTTCGCTTTGGCAGGACATGGAAATACCAGGCAATAACAACAACACCAATCACGGTGCTGATGTGCTGCAGATACCTGAAGAGTGGCCTGCCGGAAAAAATTTCATGATCGATTTTCCATGAAAGAAACTCCATATGCTCAACAAAGTAGGTATTGGCATGGGTAAAGCTATCCCATAATACATGCGAGAGCACCCCGATTTGCAAACACATGAGATAGGCAAAGAAATTTTTCAGAAATTCTTTCAAAAAATTTACGTCATATAAATCGCGCAAACGACTCTGAAAATAGATAGGCAAATTATTGATGAGAGGTCGCTTCACCACCAGGTGAAAAACCAACACCAAAAAAATGGCTACCGGCAAACCCACCAAAAAAGCACCATGCCACGTATGCATAATTCTTCCCTTCAACTTCATTTGTAGAAAATATTGGAAGTCGGGTGTCATGCTGCCTACCACCAAACACGACATAGAAATATAAACAGATCGGATTTTGGCAAACGGGAGAATGATAGCCGGATGAGAAAAGGTAAAGGGCATCGTTAAAAAAATATTTCTTGTGCTAATCTATATGTATTGGCGTGCGCTTCAATAATGTCGCGGAAATTTTCGGAATAACCACCACCCATACTGGCCACCAAGGGGATCTTATTTCGCTTGGCAGCATCCAAAACAATCCGGTCGCGTTGCTTGCATCCCTCCCGCGTCACGGAAAGTTTACCCAATTTATCGGTATCCAGAATATCCACGCCCGATTGAAAGAAAATGAAATCCGGTTGAACGGTGTCCGATAAATTCTTCAGGTTAGTTTCTAATGTTTTCAGATAAAACGAATCCGTTACACCATCGGGTAAACCAATATCCAGATCAGAATGCTCCTTATGCAACGGATAATTATTCGCGCCATGCATACTAAATGTAAAAACCCGGGGTTCATTTCTAAAAATTTGTGCCGTTCCGTTTCCCTGATGAACATCCAGATCAACCACAAGAATTTTTGAAGCTTGTTGCTGATCCAACAAATAATTCGCGGCTATGGCAATGTCATTCAGCAGGCAAAACCCTTCACCCCGATTGGTAAAGGCGTGGTGCGTACCACCTGCAATATTCATAGACACACCATACTCCAGCGCATACTGCGTGCATTGAACGGTACCTTGCATGATGATCACCTCACGATCAACCAATTGCTGGCTGAGTGGAAATCCGGTGCGCCTGATTTCCTGTGGAGAAAGTTCACGTGCTTGAAGGCGTTTCCAATAGATTTCATCATGCGTGCGGGTAATCAGCGATTCTGGTGCCGGGCTCGGTGCAAAGAAACTATCAGCACTCACCGTGCCTTCATGCAACAACTGCTGAGGCAACACTTCGTACTTGCTCATCGGAAAACGATGATTAGGAGGAAGCGGTAACACGTAATTCGGTGCCCAGGCAATTTTTAACATAACGCTTAAAAAACAAAGCATCACTCAGATGGTTCTGAATGATGCTTCATCACTATACGTTTGAGATTTTAGTGCTTATGATCGCCATCATCATGTCCACCTTCACTGCCTTTATACCAGGCATCCTGAAGTCTGTGGAAAATATCGTGCAGATTAGTCAATGATGCACCAATTGCAGCTACATCACCACCTTTAACCAGTTCTGCAAAAGCAGCCGTCTCTGTTTTCAAGGTTTGCAGATCAGCTTTCACCTGATCGTTATTTACTTTTGAAGGAAGCTCGGCACCTGCCCATGTTTCAGCCAAAGAAGCCATCTCGGCAGCGTTGGCGATAGCCGGGTCAATGTTCGCGGAATCTTTAAATGGATGAAAGCTTTCAGCCATCACCATATGGAATTCATCCATCAACGGCCATTCTGCATCTTCTTCAGTTGCGGCAGTTTCAGTTTCTGCCTGCTCCTGTTTAGTCGTACATGCCAATAAAAAAGCAAAAAGAACCAGTGAGAAATACGTAACGAAATCTTTTTTCATAATCGAATTGGTTTTAAAGTGGCGCAAAAATAGGAAATTTTAGTTTCGTTCAACCCGTCTGTACCGCCTGTTTTCGATTACCGACATGATTTTTCTCAGTAAATCAAAATACAACGTAATGTACAGCACCAATGTCATGCTCCAGATTACCGCCACATTAAAAAAAAGTGTATCAATAACCATCCCGGCAAAATGCTTGGTTGGTTGATACAGGTTTGCTGAAAAGTCCAACCAATACCTGGGCTTATGTTCATCCTGATAAATGGGATAAATCCGCTGAATCAGCTGTCCATCATACTCAACTATTCGGTTGATCGTATTCAGGTTTCGAACCGCATCAGCCACTGCCTTATTCTGATAGGTGTTTCGCATTCTTTCATACTGCGCCATTTTAGCGGGCGTGGATGTCATGTCATTCACCAGTTGCTCACGCTCATCCATAGCACGGTTATGCCGAAGCAAATAAAGTTGCTTCATTGTACTTAAAAATTGAGACGTGCTCTGATACACCGTTGAATCAAACTTACCGATTGCCAGCTTGTCCACATCCTGATAACTTCCATTACCCGCAACAAGCAATTCATTTCGGATTTCGTTTTGAAGAACAGCAAGCGCTGTTCTTAGTTCTTCGGCATTCGGGTTTCGCCATTGGCTTCGGTTGTTTATGCAGTATGAAAGCTTCGACTCCAACTCCGGAATTAAAAAAACGCGTTTGAATTCAGCTTGGGACAATGTCTTATCTATTTCATAAAACTGTTGCTCAAATGGGTTATCCCGATATTGCGTAACCATATAGGCTTCAAACGCCCACCGGGATGCCATGATGTTGCCCATTAGCGGAACACCAATGGGCTTGGTTACCCGCGGATTGAACTTATCAAACTCAATCACTACACCACTCAACAACAATTGAGGAATAATTAATATCGGTATAAGAATATAAATGGTAACGGCACTGTTGAAGGACGCGGAGATGTTTAAACCCAATACGTTGGCGAAACAAGCAATTGAAAATAGAATAAACCAATACCGAAATTCCGTTAGCGGTATTTCCAAAATCAAATGACCAATTATAATAAACAGTAACGTTTGAGTAGCGGATATAGTGAACAATACGGCAATCTTCGATAATAAATAACTCGTGCGGCTCAGGTGAAGAAATTGTTCACGCTTCAGAATTTTCCGGTCCTTGAATATCTCTTCAGCACTTACCGTTAAGCCGAAGAACAAGGCTACCACCACACTCATAAAAAAGAACACGGGTATGTTCTGATTATCGTAAAACGTGTATGACGCATTTTCGCGCGCCAACACATTGTAGTATTTAACCATAAACGCAATGAAGAAGGCCAGCACCGGAGCTTCCAATAAATTTATAGTCAGGTATTGTTTATTGGCCAGCTTGGCGAGCGAATCGCGTATGGCAAAAATCTTTATCTGTTGCAGCCGTGTAGCAATGTGCTGTGCTACCGGCAACGGTTCTTTCAGGTGTTCAACCTTAGGTACTTTTAACCGTTGCTTGAAATACTGATACCACTGACCAGCAGAAATTTTTCGTGTATTCGTAAGACGGCCGTATTCGTTTACAACCTTCGTTTCAATAATGTTAAAAACTTGTTCGGGATTGATATTACCACATTCGGGGCACGCACCTTGCGATTTGTTTGCCGCATTTATGATATCGCGGAAATACACCACCGACTCCACCGGATTGCCGTAATAAATCTGAAACCCGCCCACGTCCAGAATCAGTAACGTATCAAACATTTTAAAAATGTCGGATGAAGGCTGGTGAATCACTACAAAAATCATCTTCCCGCGCAAAGACAATTCCTTCAGCAAATCCATAATGTTTTCACTGTCGCGCGAGGAAAGACCTGAGGTCGGTTCATCAACAAACAGAATCGCTGGCTCGCGCAATAACTCTAATCCAATATTAAGTCGCTTGCGTTGGCCGCCACTTATGGTTTTTTGAAGAGGTGACCCTACTTTCAAGTTTCTGATTTCAGTCAAACCCAATTGCACCAATACCTTTTCAACGCGTTCGGCACACTCCTCTTTGGGCAGTTGCCCGAAACACAATCGCGCAGCATAGTACAGGTTTTCAAAAACCGTCAGGTCTTCCATCAACAAATCATCCTGAGGAATATATCCGACTATACCTTGAACTTCATCAGGTCGCTCATGAATATCGATGCCGTTTACCTGCACCCTGCCACTGGAAGGTTTTTCAGCGCCATTCAACACGTTGAGCAAGGTAGACTTACCCGATCCACTGGCACCCATAATGCCGATCAGCTTCCCTCCTTTTTCAGCAATGTTTATATTTTGCAAACCGGCCTTACCTGATTTGAAATGATAAAAAATATGATCCGCTGTAAACGTTAACTTTTGCTGATCTTCACCAGCCAGAAATTTCCCAATAATGTCGCTGTAATAAATCGGTTCAATTTTATCACCACGAATGGTGCTTCCGGTAGGAAACACATCAATCTTACGGCTTTTCAGGTGGATGCTGTTCAGGTAAACAACCGAAATACCCAGGTACTTAATAAAGTAGGAATCAGACAGTCGCAAAATGGCAATCAAACCAGTCAGGTTCTTTTCCACAATGCGCGGGCCCGGATATGGATTCTCGTCATACCCTTCGTCAATGATTAAGATATTCTTAGATGCGAGTTCATCGATATCCTGCCCGGTTACAAAGCTTTTGAGTTCATTGATATCGTGGCGCGGTACCTTCAAGGCCTGACCGATATAATAGATTAAGTTCTCCTGCCGTTCAGATATTTCACCATCAGAAAATACGAGTTCAATAATTTTAATGATCAGCACCAGCTTTTGTTGCATGGTAAGCGCCTGATTTACCTGCTTGCTGATCTGCATGATCTTCGCCCATTCATCCAGGAACTGAGCGGTTTCCGCATCCACTGTTGAAAAATCCTGTTTGGGGTCCTCTTGCCGTCCCTTGGCGAGTTCATCAAAGAGGTCGAGGTAGTATTTTATTGCCTCGCGATTCAAGTGAAGCCCCAGAAATTCCTTGATGTTATTCCGCTCATCATCGGTAATCCGTTCGCGGGCAACAATGGCAAAGAGTTGGATAACGGCTTTCAGAAGTTCTTCACTCATAACGCGGGATACGGAATAAGGCGTGCGTGGTTTTGGCTAAAAATAGCTATTAAAATGCAGATTTTAACGATTTTATCGATCTTGAGGATTTAACGGTATTAATTTTTTTGTGTTGTGTAATAGCAAGACACCAACCCCGACTAATCGACCAAAACAACCCAAATACTATGAAAATTAAATTACTATCAATTCTATTACTTCTGATACTCGGTACAGGAGTTCAGGCTCAAACTGTCGATGAAATTTTAGAAAAATACTTTGAAGCCCAGGGAGGAAAGGCAAAACTTCAAGGGTTAAAGGGTATTAAAATGACAGCTAAAGTTAATCAAGGTGGAATGGATATTCCCCTTGAAATAGTAACCCTCGCTGATGGCAGACAGTATGTTTCATTTTCAGTTCAGGGCATGACTGGATGGCAAAATGTATTTGACGGCAATACATTATGGTCAACTAACTTTATGACCATGAAACCGGAGAAAAGTGATGCTGAAACAACAGAAAACTTTAAAGTGAATATAGGTGATTTTCCAGACCCCTTCCTGAACTATAAGGAAAAGGGATACACTGCTGAACTTTTAGGTAAAGAGACGATTGAAGGAACGGAGACTTTCAAAATTAAGCTTACCAGAAAGCCGATTACGGTAGATGGTAACAAGGAAGAAAACACAGCCTTCTACTTCATTGATGCAGAAAATTATGTTACCCTGTTAGTTGAGCAAGAGGTGAAAAGCGGACCTATGAAAGGAAAGATTTCACAAACAAGTATGAGCGATTATCAGGAAGTTGATGGTCTATTATTTCCATTTACCATGGGCCAAGGTGTTAAGGATATGGGTTCTCAACCGCTTCAGATTACCAAAATTGAATTGAATCCAACCATCGATAGCAAAACTTTCCAGTTTCCTGAAGGGAATTAACGGCTAAACTGCAACACAAATGGCTATACTTAATAGTATAGCCATTTTTATTCCCAATTAAAACTAACTCTCACACAATGAAACAGATAACCAAAAATACAATTACACTAATCATCTTATTGCTGCTGTTCATAACTATCTCTGCCGAAGCACAAGATGCAGTTTCAAAAGGCAAAGAGCTTTTTGGAGATATCAAAGCCCGCCATATTGGCCCCGCCATAATGAGTGGACGCATAACAGATCTTGAACCACATCCTACAAATGATAAAGTCATCTATACAGGAACTGCAGGTGGTGGTGTTTGGAAGAGTAGTAATGGAGGAGCCACATTCAACTCAATTTTTGATGACTATTGTCAATCAATAGGTGCAGTAACATTAGATCCATCGCAACCCGAAACCATATGGGTGGGGACCGGAGAAACATGGACACGCAACAGTGTATCGATTGGAGACGGGTTATACAGATCTACAGATGGAGGAAGCACCTGGAAACATATGGGTTTTGACAAGTCAGAACGCATTGCCGGCATCCAGGTAAACCCTAATAACTCCAATGAAGTATATGTGGCCGTATTAGGTGCGCTATGGAGTGACAGCAATGAACGTGGGTTGTATAAAACTACTGACGGGGGTGCTACCTGGCAACAGATTCTTTTTATTAACGGAACCACAGGATGTAGCGATCTGGTGATTGATTCCAAAAATCCGAATACCCTCTACGCATCCTTTTGGGAAGTTAGAAGAACACCTTGGTCATTTAACTCTGGCGGCCTTAACAGCGCCCTATACAAAAGTACTGATGCCGGTAAGACATGGAACAAAATCCACAATGGTTTCCCTAAGGGTAAATTGGGTAGAATAGCCATAGGATTGGCCCCGTCAAATACCAATATCATTTACGCAGTATTAGAAACTGAGCAGGATAAGGATAAAGGTTTGTACAGAAGTGATGATGCCGGAGCAACCTGGAAGCATATCAATGGTGATTTTGGATTAGTGGTGAGGCCATTTTACTTCTCACGTATTGTTGTTGACCCTAAAAATCCCGAGGTAGTGGTAAAGGCGGGGCTGTATGGTTCCATCTCCCGCGATGGAGGAAAGACTTTCAAAAATCTGGGCCCGATGCATGCCGATATCCATGATATCGTTTTTGATATCAACAATTCAGACCGGATGTATGTAGGAACCGATGGCGGAATTTACCGATCATGGGATGGCGGAACGACTATGGAAATCGTTGAAAATCTTCCGGTTTCGCAATTCTATCAGATCAGTGTTGATGACGAAGAGCCTTACAACGTGTATGGCGGATTGCAAGACAATGGATCCTGGTATGGCCCCTCTTCATCACCCGGTGGTGTTGAGGCACGCGATTGGAATGTGGTGGGTGTAGGTGATGGATACCGCGTACTCCGCCATCCAACCAAAAAAATTATTTACTCTGAAATGCAGGGAGCACAAAACGTATGGCGATATGACCCTGCAAAAGATTTACACAAAACCATTCAGCCATTGGCGGCACCGGGTGATCCGAAACTCAGATTCAACTGGAACTCGCCCATGGCGATAAGCTTGCATCAACCCGATCGCTTCTATATGGGCAGCCAGTTTGTTCATCGGTCGGAAGATATGGGTGATACGTGGGTGAAGATTTCTCCTGATCTAACCACTAACGATAAAACCAAAATAAATGCCGGTGACTCTGGTGGATTGTCAAAAGATAATTCGGGCGCAGAAAATCATTGCACCATCTTTACGATTACTGAATCTCCACTTGATGAGAACGTAATCTGGGCGGGCACCGATGACGGGAATGTACAAGTAACCCGCGATGGTGGCAAAACCTGGAAAAATGTAACAACAAATATCCCGGGCTTGCCTAAAAACACTTCATGTTGGCACATTGAAGCCAGCGTTTTTGGCAAGGGTAATGCGTATGCCGTATTTACCGGTTATCAGCAGGGAGATATGAAACCGTATGCATATAAAACAACGGACTATGGTGCAACCTGGACATCCATTATAAGTCCTGATGTAACTTCCTTCGTCAGAAACATTCAGGAGGACTATGTAAACGAAAACCTGTTGTTTCTTGGCACCGAAATGGGATTATACATAACCCTGGATGGTGGTAAATCATGGATGAAGTTCACCAATAATGTCCCTGCTGTTTCCGTTCATTTTATCGACTTGCATAAAAAAACAAACGATCTGATTTTAGGAACACATGGAAGAGGAGTTATTATTATTGATGATATAAGTCCGCTTCGCGAATTAAATGAAGAAGTGCTAAACAAAGAGCTACACTTCTTCGCACGAAAGCCTTCCATTATTCACGAAGCAAATGGATTTGGAGGAACAGCTAGCGAAACACAATTTGTTGGCGCAAATGCCAGCCAAGCTGCCAAAATTACCTATTACCTAAAAAAACGTCATACCATAGGGAAAATGTCGCTTGAAATTCAGGATAAGGATGGAAATCAAGTGACCGAACTTAATGCCGGTAAATCAAAGGGTATTAATATCATTCAATGGAATTATGCTACAAAAGCACCCAAAACAGCTGCTGGAAAAACTTTTGCAGCTGGAGGATTCACAGCCCCTCGTGCTACAGCCGGAACATATAAGGTAGTACTCCAAAAAGGCAGAGAAACATATACAACGGATCTTGCAGTTCAATATTCTCCTTCGTCCAGTGTGTCAGCTTCAGATCGTGAACTCCAACATTCTACAACTCGTAAATTGTTTGCAATGACTGAAGATTTGGCTTACTTGGTTTATGAAGTCGATGAATTATTGAGCGCATCTGAAAAGCTGAAAAATAAGAATGCTAAAGCAGGTAAAAGCAATTCAGTATTTGAAAATGAACTGTTGAAGTTAAAGGAAATACTTTTAATCACTACCGGAGATAATTATGTAGGTGCAGGAAATCCGCAACTCCGCGAAGATTTGAGTGAATTGTACGGAAAAGTTGCCAACTCTTTCTTCACACCATCTGCGGCTGAATTGGAGAATATGAAAGCACTTGAAGAACGTTTCGAAAAAGCAAAAGGAACATTTGCCTCACTGAAAGCCAAGCATGGCAAAAACCTGGAAAACCTGCTTGTTAAGAATGGACTCGAACCCGTTTCATTGAAGCCATTTGCCGAATTCATAAAGCTACCATAGCATCAAGAACACTTAAAAAAAATCGGGCCGCCATTTGGCAGCCCGATTTTTTTACATCATATAATAAACATGAGAACGTTATCCGATTCTTGAAGTAATCAAATCAGAAAGGATCAATAATCCTTCCCTTAAATATTCATCCTCCATGTTCAACGAACCGGTTACAGGCTTTCCTTCTTTATCCAGTTGCACGTTTCCGGGATTTCGGGTAGCGCTTACTTTACGCTCCGCCTCCTCCATCTCCTTTTTGCGAGTGGATTCGTTCAGCGAAACTTTCGTTTGGTTAAGATTTTTTCTGGCCTCTTCAATTTGGGTTACCAGATCAAGCAACTGGGCATCTGTTTTCAAACGCTCCTGATGAGTCTTGGTCAACCCGGCAAGTACCTTGCTGTTGATATAGGGTGTGCGCTGGTACAACGTTCCACGGATTTCATCCCAAGGCAAAGCTGCCGGACTTGAACTCTCACCGAACTGATCGGGGTCAAGTGCTGAAGGGAGTTTTATATCTGGAATCACACCCCGATGCTGTGTACTGCTTCCGTTAACCCGATAAAATTTCTGAATGGTAAGCTTAAGCGAACCTGCCTGTTCTTTATCCTGAACAAAACGGTCCAACTCCACCATGGTTTGCACTGTTCCTTTACCGTATGATGATTCGCCAACAACCACACCCCGACCATAATCCTGAATAGCTCCTGCAAATATCTCTGAAGCTGACGCACTGAACCGGTTGATCAACACCACAAGCGGGCCGTTGTACAAGATCGAGTTATCTTCATCCTCCAATACTTCTGTTCGCTTCATTGAATTTTTTACCTGAACTACCGGACCGTTTTTAATAAACAAACCGGTCAGGTCTATGGCTTCCTTTAGTGATCCGCCACCATTGTTTCGTAAATCCAACACAAGGCCGTTAATTCCCTGAGCTTGCATTTCCTGAATGTGCTTCTTTACATCGCTTGAGGTGCTATTGTAATTCGGATCACCCTTTTGATAGGCTTCCCAATCCATATAAAAGCTGGGAAGGGTGATAACGCCAAGCTTCATCTGCTTGCCATCCTTCGTGTACTCCACCACCTGCTTTTTAGCGGTGAGGTCTTCGAGTTTAATTTTATCGCGAACAAGTGTAATCACTACGGCAGGGCCTGTAACGCCAGCTTCTGCCGGTAATATATTTAACCGAACGCGGGTTCCCTTCGGGCCTTTGATCAGTTTCACAACTTCATCCAATCGCCAGCCAATAACATCTACCATTTCTCCGTCATCACCTTGAGCCACGCCAATAATGCGGTCATTAGCATGTAATAGTTTACTTTTTTCGGCTGGCCCGCCCGGAAGTATTTCTGCAATTTTAGTGTAATCGTTATCAGATTGAAGACGGGCACCAATCCCTTCAAACGACTGCGCCATGTTTTGTTTGAATACATCGGCTGTGCGTGGAGAGAAATAATTGGTGTGCGGATCGTATGACTCAGCAATGGTATTCAGGTAAGTGCTGAAAATATCATCGCTGTTGGTTTGACTCATGGATTTAATAAAGCGTTCGTAACGCTTTTCCAGATTCTCTTTAATTTCAGCTTGTGTTTTGCCTGTTAGTTTTAGACTTAACGCCTGATTCTTAATGATCTGAGTCCAGATTGCATTCAGTTCATTAACACTTGCCGGCCAGGGCGCCTTTTCCCGATTGGTTTCATAATACTCATCAGCCGTAAAATCAAACTCCTTCCCCACCAGATGCGTCATCACATATTCCATCCGCTCATTAAAACGCTTTTGAAAAACCTGGTACATTTCAAATGCAGGTTCAACACGTTCTTCACGAGCCAAATCATCTAACTGATTCCTGTACTTCTCAAAAGCACTAATATCCGACTTCAGGAAATAGATCTTACTGTTATCCAAACTAGACAGGTAGCCATCAAAAACAACGGATGATAGTGAGTCATTAAATGGCAGTTTCCGGAAGTGACCGGTTTCCAAAATCGAAGTAACAATGCGCACCTGTTTGCCATAAACCGGCTTAATCTGAAAAACAGAATCGGGTACAGCACGTGCGTGAGCCCCAACTATCAAAACCAACCCAACCAACAATCCAAAACGCTTCATTATGCTCATTCTTTAATCAGTTTATTATCATGTATACGGAAATACAGGCAAATGGTATGCTAGAAATCCAGCCTTTTGTCAAGATTCAAACTCCGACAGGAATTTTTGAGCCTGATCTACATTCTGAAATTCAAAATGCTTCCGCTCACCGGTAATCGAATGTATCTCCACTTTAACCAGGTCAATGTTACTATTTCGTTTAAACTTGAACTTATCTTTCTTATAATCGTCAGCTTCTTTAGTAGATATTTTGAAGGAGGTAGCCCGCACAGATTTACAATAACTGCATTGGTAATTTTTTACCAGCTCACCTGGCTCATTGCCATCCGGCATTTTAGTAACTTCTTCTTTAATAACGCGCATGGTATAAAAACCACAGCTATTACATTGAAGTGCCTGCAGGCGGCCTTCATATTTTTCAACTTTTACGTCACCGGTTTTCTCATCAATCCAAACATCATAATCAATGGAAAACACATTTTCTTCCGCAATCATTCCGGCATCCAGGTGCACATCTTCTTCCTCTTCGCTCAAAAGGCGCATAGTGTTGCCACTCTTTGGATTAATGCGGGGAGCAAAACGCCACTTCTTAAGCTTTTTGTCCAACTTGGTAGGGTAGTAATACTCCAACACCAAATAAGCGATGTACGCAACCAGGGTACCACCCGCAATGGCCATAAACATCCGAACTAAAAACCAAATACCGATTTCGGTAATCTCGCCCATGCCATAGGTATTGATGGCAAATGCCACAGCAATACCAAAGCAATAAAACACCCGCTTATAATTGGCTATTTCGTTCTTGTTCAGGTAATCGTACTTGTGGTGATATTCCTTAATGGACGATGCTTTCAGGTGATGAATGAAGTAAAGTAGCAGGCCAATCGCCACCATGGCAATTGCGCCCACAATCATGGCATAATGCCAAATATTTAAGAAAGAACCAGATTCCAAGGATTCCATAACTTTATGTGTCGTAAAGGATTTTGTTCGAGCTAAAGATAAGGATTAAAAGTATCCAACTTAAGCCTAATTCAAACAACGGTATTATGCGAAAACTATTTTTCAAAGCACTGGCCAGCATCAATAAAGTCATTCTTCCGCGCTACAGTCAGCGTAACCTAACCCAGCTGAAAAAATGGGAACAGGCCATTATTGCCTACCGGTATTGGGTCACCATTAACGCGCTTGATTAATTCTTTTTAGCTATATCAAGGAAATTAGTAACTGATTACCAGTCACTTAAAAAACTCTAATTTCTTATTTGATTTACCAGATTTATGAGGCCGCTGACATGAGATGCCTAAAGTGCGCTTAAAAATAATGTGTAAAATTGCACTTATAATATTGCTTAAGTACTATTTTTTGAATTAAATTGTGCAAAATTACACAATTGCATGAGTGACTTTGAACGAAAAAAAATTGAGTTGGAGTTCCGCTCCTTTACGGCCCGCAACTTTGAAAAGCCAACGGATTGCAGAAATCTGGACCAGGTTAGGTTTTATGTGAAAGAACTATGCGAGAAGATTGAGGAATATAACATGCGCTTTAACTACGTGCCGGGTTGGGCGTATTCTCTACTGGCCCAATACAATGCCCGTCAGAATTCATTCCTTCACCATGAATTTAAGAAGACCTATCTCTAAGTTGAGACATGCGCTACATCCCCTCCCCCATTCCCATTGCGGTAACCTTGGTTTATCGCGCTGCCGCCAACAAATCGGGACGGATGCAGTATTATCGCATACAGCCTGGACGCAGTAAGCTGCGCATCAGCAGAAGTGAGTTCATTAAGGCTTTTAACGAATCGAACATTGTTGCACTTAATCCCCTACAGGTAAAAGGCAATGACGTGGATTTTCAAATTGAATTTTACGTGTGATGAAGTATCCGCTCCAGGTTAGCCGGAGAATAACCAACTGATTTGATCGTTTTGTTATCGGATTTTCGGTAAACCAACCACTTATCGCCCTCTTGCTTGTAGTAACACTCCGTACCATCCTTGTTCAGGTAATGCTTAACGGTTGCCCGCGCTTCATCTTCGGAGGTACAGGCTTTACTCATATTCGACCGTTGTACCTCTTCGAACAAGGCTTTAAACTTCTCTCCCAAACCAAACTCAAGAATAGCCCCTGAAAGTACATATTGAATATCGCATAAGGCATCGGCCACCGCAACAATGTCCTTTTCAAGAATAGCCACTTCCAACTCTTTTAACTCTTCATCGATTAGCGCAACCCGTAGTTTGCACCGATCTTCTGCAGGAATTTGAGGTTTGTTCAAAATGGGGTGTTTGAATGTCCGGTGGAAATCGGCTACCAGGTTTAAAGCATCAGGTTGATTCATACATTGTTAATTAACCGCTCAATAAAGAAATTCTAATTCAATTTGGCAAAAATGGCGTATTTTTGACTTCATGCTAATTCGCAATTCCATATTTGGCCGGTTATTGGCGTTGGTGCTCGGATTGATCTTTTTCAACCTCAGCTTCCTCATGCTTGAAGCCAAGCTTATCGGGTTGGAGACAAAAAATAAGCAACTCTACGAAAGCATGGTTCGGTTCGTAGCCAATGGAGGCTGTGAAGAAGAAAAGGACACTTCCTCCGAATCAACAAAGGACTTCAGCGAATCAGAAGCAAAGATCAGCCCTTACATAACCTTGTCGCAGGCTAGCAATAAGCAACTAATTATTAACGACTTATACCTTCAACGATCAAGTCGTTTAGCGCAATCCATTTACCTCGAAATTCACACTCCTCCTCCAAAGAACGAATTGCCCGCATAATCCACAACTCATCTTTCGGATTATGCCTTTTGAGCCGTTTCCCGGCCAGCAATTTCGCTTCCAGTGATTATTTAAAATTTTAAAAATGAATTTCAGAAGGCTTCTGCCTGATATTACATCTGGCCTTACCGTAAGCTTTGCTGCGCTCTCCTTAGGAGCTGCGTTCGGGGTAATGTCCGGCCGCGGGGCGTTTGCGGGAATGATCGGTGCAGCCGTTATTCCCATCATCACCTCCATTTTTGGAGGTACCCGACTGCAGGCATCAGGCCCCACAGCGCCAATGACTGCCGTATCAGCGCTGGTGGTGGCATTTGCTTATGAGAATTTCCCGGTACGTGAAATGGCAGAGCAGTTTATAACGCTTGTTTTCATGCTTACCGGCCTTGTGTTGATTGTTGCCGCATTTGCCCGCCTAGGTAAACTCATCAGCCTCGTGCCCAATGTTATTGTGCTCGGCTTTATGAATGGCATAGCTGTCCTCATTTGGTACGACCAACTCGTCAAAATATTTGCAGTAGATGGGAAAAGCTTAATGCAGGGAGGCATTTGGCTTAACCTGGGTATTGCTTTGAGTACTTTTTTGATGATCTATCTGATCGTGATAACGGTGAAACGTGCAGCTCTGCGACCACAGATACGATCCCTCCTTTCAGGCGTTCTTCTCAGCATCATCATCATGACCGCGTTCACCACCCTATTCAACATTCAGGTTGAGCACGTACAGCTCGGCAGTACAACCGGGTCGCTTTCGGAATTCGGCCAACTGCTGGCAAGCTATTTCCCGAATGAAATCCTGAAGGCGGAGTACATCATTATGGCGTTGCCCTTTGCTTTGCAACTCACGTTACTGGCCTACCTCGACTCACTGCTCACCGCTTTGGTGGTGGATAAATTGACACGGGAAAAATCAAATCTGAACAAAGAGCTATTTGCCCAGGGATTGAGTAATGCGGTATCCGGAGCCCTTCAAGGCATACCGGGGGCACAAGCAACCATACGCTCCGTATTGCTGATAAAAGAAGGCGCACAAACCCGACTGGCTGGGGTATTAATGGGTATATTTATTTTGGTCAGCATTCTGGCATTAAAAGATTTGCTAACCCTGGTGCCGGCCGCTGTCTTCATTGGCGTCCTCTTTAAGGCTGGGCTTGATGTAAGCGACAAGGATTTTCCACGAACCTACCTTTTGAAACGGTGGTTCCGACAACCCATGCGAAACATTCAGTTTGCATTCATCATTTTTACTACTGTTGTAACCGTACTGGTGGACTTAAACATTGCGGTTGTATCAGGCACCGTTTTATTTTATATAGGAAAATATTTCTGGGGCATTGTGGATGTTGAGCCCGATTTCCAGGAAATATCAGAACAAGAAAGAAAATTAGTAACCGGTTAAATTATATAAATATGGACATGTACAAATCCCTTTTAGAAGGAAACAAAAAATGGGTTGAAGAACGATTAAAAGAAGACCCTGAATTTTTCAACACACTTGCTAAAGGACAAACTCCGCAAGTACTTTGGATAGGTTGTTCCGACAGTCGCGTACCCGCAAATGAAATCACCAACACAAAACCCGGTGACATTTTTGTACACCGGAATATTGCCAACATGGTTGTTCACACAGATATGAATATGCTTAGCGTACTCGACTATGCGGTTAACGTATTGAAAGTACGGCATGTTATTGTGTGTGGCCATTACGGATGCGGGGGTGTAAAAGCTGCAATGGGTAATCAACAATTTGGCATAATTGATAATTGGCTACGTAACATCAAGGATGTGTATCGCCTGCATGCAGAAGAACTGGACAAGATTGAAAATGAAGAAGCGCGGTTCAATCGATTGGTAGAAATCAATGTGATGGAACAGGTATTTGATTTATCCAAGACTTCAATCATCCAGAATGCATGGCGCGATCGCAACCTGCCCTATATTCATGGCTGGGTGTACAGCCTGCACACGGGTATCATTAAGGACCTTGGCGTAACATTTGACAGTTCAACTAAGTTGGCTTCTATCTACAACATAACGGCATCGAAAGTAGAAGTTGCTTGATTCCAAATACCGTTAGTATTAAAAAACGAAAGGGATTATGCCATAAGGTATAATCCTTTTTATTTAACATTGCATCAATACTACTTATGAATCATCCGTTACATCCGCTCAATAATTTACGCCATGATCTTCCGGCCTCCATTGTAGTCTTTCTTGTGGCACTACCATTGTGCCTTGGCGTGGCGCTTGCATCAGGTGCTCCACTCTTTTCAGGAATTATTGCCGGCTTTGTTGGCGGAATGGTAGTGGCCTCCTACAGTAAATCTGCACTTAGTGTAAGCGGTCCCGCTGCCGGCCTAACTACTATAGTATTTGCGGCCATTCAACAACTGGGTGAATACCCGGTATTTCTGACTGCCGTAGTATTGGCTGGAATTATTCAATTGATTCTCGGTTTTGTTAAAGCCGGAACCATAGGCAATTACTTTCCCTCTTCGGTTATCAAAGGAATGTTGGCTGCAATTGGGCTAACCCTTATTCTTAAGCAAATACCCCACGCAGTTGGTTACGACAGTGATTTTATCGGAGACGAAAACTTTGTGCAAGCCGATGGTGAAAACACCTTTACGGAAATACTTAAAGCAATCGACTACATTCAGCCGGGAGCTGCTATCATATGTCTCGTATCCATAGTGATCTTACTGCTTTGGGAAAGGCCATTCATCCGACAAGCAACTTTTTCCAAAATTATTCCGGCTCCGTTGGTTGTTGTTATGGTTGGAATTATGCTTAATGAAATTTTCAGAAGTTATAGCACCGACTTGCTGATTTTGCCGGAGCACCTTGTATCCTTACCTGTTGCGGATAGCGTAGGTGCATTCTTCGGACAATTTACTTTTCCTGTACTTTCTGCACTTACTAATCCGGATGTATGGATTGTGGCTATTACCATTGCCGTAGTAGCCAGCCTTGAATCGCTATTAAGCATTGATGCCATCGATAAACTGGATCCGTATAAACGCCTTACTCCTTTAAACCATGAACTTAAAGCTCAGGGGCTCGGTAACATCGTGAGCGGTTTGATTGGCGGCCTGCCGGTTACGTCCGTGATAGTAAGAAGTTCGGCTAACGTAGGCTCCGGAGCCCGAACCAAAACATCGGCTATTGCGCATGGTAGCTTGTTATTGATCACAGCCATGCTTATTCCGAATTTATTAAACAAAATTCCACTGGCCAGTCTCGCAGCCATATTGCTGATGGTGGGTTGGAAACTCACCAAACCAGCATTGGTAATCGATATGTTCAGGAAAGGTTGGGCACAATTTATTCCATTTGCAGTAACCATCCTGGCAATATTGTTCACCAATCTGCTTCAAGGTATTTTTATCGGGTTAGGAATCGGGTTGATCTTCGTACTCAAATCCAATTTTCACCAGGCATTGTTCTGTGTCAAAGAGGGCAATCGATACCTGGTAAGGCTCACCAAAGATGTTTCATTTTTGAACAAGGCGCTGCTGCGAAACACCCTCCGCGAAATTCCTGACAACAGTCATGTGATTATTGATGGATCGCGCTCAACATTTATTGACAACGACATTATCGAAACGATTCAGGACTTTCAACAATCAGCCATAACCCGAAATATACACGTGGAGTTAAATCAATCCGTGTCCGCCTCAAACCCGATTTTTAAATCATGACCACCCGCGAACGAATTTTATTGGAAAGCAAAGCCTGGGTGCAGGAGAAACTCGCCCTTGATAAAGGATACTTTAAACGCCTATCGGCTATGCACAATCCTGAGTTACTTTGGATTGGATCTTCCGATAGTCTTGTGCCGGTACGCGAAATCACCAACACAGAGCCCGGAGAAATTCTGGTTTACCGGAATGTGGGCAACTTGGTTAAAGAAAATGATCTAAGCTTGATGGCCCTTTTGCAAGATGCGCTGGAAGTATCCAGAATTAAATACATCATTGTATGTGGCTATAGCCATTGCAGCAGTTTACGGGAAGTAATTCAGGGAACAGAAAAGCCCTTGTTACGGGAGTGGCTGGTTGACTTACGGGCCACTTATGAACTTCATCATCAGGAATTGGATCCCCTACCCTATGAACAAAAAGAACAACGCCTTGCGGAATTAAATATTGAACAACAAGTTAAAAACCTAAGTAAGCTGGACTTAATTCAGAAGGCCTGGAAACATGGCACCTATCCGAAACTTTACGGCTGGTATTTTGACTTGAACACAGGTTTGTTTAATGAGATTACCCACATTGATCCGGCAGAACCATTTAACCTTCCATCCAACTAGGCTTCTTCTTTGATTCAGGCTATTATATTTGCAGCAAAATAAGGAGAATGAAAAATTTTGTTGAAGAGTTGCGTTGGCGGGGCATGTTACACGACATCATGCCAGGTACTGAGGAGCAGCTACAAAAAGAACCAACAGGCGGATACATTGGCTTTGACCCTACGGCAGATTCCTTGCACATTGGTCACCTCGCCCAAATCATGACCTTGGTACATTTCCAGCAATGCGGACACAAGCCCTTTGCACTGGTGGGTGGCGCTACTGGCATGGTAGGCGATCCTTCCGGAAAATCTGCTGAGCGCAACCTGTTGTCAGAAGAAGTGCTGCAGCATAATGTAACCTGCGTGAAAAATCAGTTGGAAAAGTTTCTTGACTTTGGGGCAGGCGTATCTGGTGCCGAGATGGTGAACAATTACGATTGGTTTAAGGATTTTCGTTTTCTGGATTTTATACGCGATGTGGGTAAGCACATCACCATCAATTACATGATGGCCAAAGATTCTGTTAAGAATCGACTCGAAACTGGTTTGTCGTTTACTGAGTTCAGTTACCAGTTGGTACAGGGTTATGATTTCTACTACCTCTACACACATAAAAACTGCAAGCTGCAAATGGGAGGCTCAGACCAGTGGGGAAATATTGTTACCGGAACAGAACTCATCAGACGAAAATCAAATGGTGATGCCTTTGCCCTTACTACACCCCTGATTAAAAAAGCCGATGGAACAAAATTCGGAAAAACGGAAGGTGGAAACGTTTGGCTAGACCCCAAGAAAACATCTCCGTATGCGTTCTATCAGTTCTGGCTTAATACTTCCGATGAAGATGCGGTGAATTACATCAAAATTTTCACACTGAAAGAACAGGAAGAAATTGAGGCCTTGATTCGTATGCACCAGGAAGCACCACACAAACGCGAGTTACAGCAAGCCTTAGCGAAGGATATTACCATTCGTGTTCATTCCCAGGCTGATTACGATCAAGCGGTTAAAGCATCGGGTATTTTGTTTGGCAACTCAACCACAGAAGACCTGGAAAGTCTGGATGAAGAAACATTGCTGGCTATTATGGATGGCGTACCAAAAGCTACCATCAGCAGACAGGTTTGGGAACAGCAACCGGGTGTGGTCGATTTACTTTCTGAAATAACCGGCAACTTAATCTTCCCCTCAAAAGGTGAAGCACGCAAAATGATACAGGGTGGAGGTGTAAGTCTGAATAAGGTTAAAGTGTCTGATGCGACCGCGAAAGCCGAACAAGCCTTGCTGCACAACAAATACCTGTTGGCACAAAAAGGGAAGAAAAACTATTACTTGATTACTGTGGAGTAGCCATTCACGATGTTTAACCACATAGAAATATAGGCACATAGCTTTCACAATTCTATGTTACCTATGTGCCTATGTGGTTTTATTATTGAAACAAGCTAAGAAAATAGTCTTATTACTTAAGAAAGTTCCAGCCTAACGATACTTGAAATACGCGGCTTTTTGCTTCTTCACCATCAGCCTGATCGTTGATGTCCTGAACACCAATGTTATAACGAACATCAACATTGAGTCCAAACGGAAAATCCCAACCGCCTCCAAGAGAAACAGAAATATCACTATTCTTATAATACTCCTTAACATCATAGCTGAAATCCTGACCAATTAGGTCTGTTCCCTTCATCTCGCCATCCAATAAAAATCCGAATTGAGGACCAGCTTGAATGTTCAATCCACTGACCACATAAAATTTCAGCATAATAGGAATACTGAGATAGGTAAAATTAGTTTTGTAATCACCTAAAAGTGTCTCTTTTGCGTCAGTGCTTTGTGTGAAAAGTAGCACTTCAGGCTGAATGGCCACCTTCGAAAATTTTCCTCTCACAAAAACACCGGCATGATAGCCTGTACGGGAATCATAACTGGCTTCCGGATCATCCACTTTAAGGTTTGCCAGGTTCAATCCACCTTTTAAACCAAAGGCTGCCTGGGCCAAAACATGACTACTCGCGAATACTGCGAATAAAAGAAATGCAAAGCAGGAAATGATTGATTTACTCTTCATGTTTAAAAAAGTTGGTTACAATGCTAAATTACTAGATAAAGTAATTAGTAACCTTCATAGATTTCAAATGTCCGATAATCGGCTTTATGGTAAGATGAATTGCTTTTCAACTAGGAGGAATATCAAAAATGGATTAGATACAAAAAGAAAGAGGCTATCTTTTCGAGATAGCCTCTTTTCTCTCTTATTACTAAAATTAATTTCTACCTAAATAAACAGAGATACCAACATTTAGACCAAATGCGCCACCTTCACGGTCACCCCCAAATAATGTATAGTTCAAGTTAGGTTCAATAGCTACAGCATCATTCAAAAATATTGCATAACCAACCTCTAATGGAATTTGACTTGCAGAAGCTTCTCCAGCCTTTTCAAAAAGGAATCCCGCTCCAGCAAAAATTTTACCATCAAAGTAATACCGGGCAAAAGGTCCAATACCAACCCATGCATCATCGGCCTCACTAAATTTGTAGAGGGATAGGTTCAGACCAACTGCCAGGTTTTCAGCAAAGAAATAACCACCTTTTACACCCACATTAAATTCACTAAAATCACCAGCATCTTCATTGTAGGAAGTAAAGTCGAAGCTTGAGGCTCCATTAATAATTATTGTTCCTTGCTCAATCTGAGCAGACGCAGCAAATACTGTAATTGCTGCAAAAAGTGTCAATAGTGTTTTTTTCATAGTAATTTGGGTTTGAATTTTAAGTTTAACAAAAATAAATAAAAAGTCTAATTGTCAAATAGTTATGTAATATTTAAGTAAGGTTATTTACCGATCTTGATGATCTTATATCCCAAGGAAACCTGAATTACCTGATTTTTAACGGCTTCATAGGCAGGATCGTTGTCATCAATTTTAGATAACCCCAGGTTATAGCGAGCATCGATGGTTAGTCCAAAAGGAAGATCCCAACCAGCGCCAATACCCAAACTCAAGTCAGAACCCTTGAAACTGCTTTTAACATTATCACCATCAATTTCAGCCCTGCTTAAAAAGCCAAACTGTGGCCCTACCTGCAGGTTGATACCAGCTATGGTATAGAGTTTTAGCATGACCGGAATGTTGATGTAATCAAAATTACCTTCCCCTTTTCCTGAGTCAAATGTGGCTTTCGATCCTTGTTGCGAAAAGATTAATTCTGGTTGAATACCAATCTTAGAAAACTTGACTAGTGCAAATGCACCACCATGAAAACCAGTTTTACCTTTCACACTTTCACCGAATTCAGTAGCATCAAACTTTGCAAAATTTAATCCGCCCTTTATCCCAACTGCAAACTGCGCCTGCGCCATGGCCGCACCCGCAGTAATAAGGATAGCAAAAAATAAGAGATTGATTTTTTTCATAGTTATTTGGTTTATGCAAAGATATAAGACAATTACTGTACCAATACGTAAATCATCAGAACTGGTTTAATAAAGTTAGGGATACCGGATATGGAACGGTAGTCTTAATTCCACTAATTGACTGATTTTCAATACCAATGGTTGTTAATGCATGTTCATTCCCTGCCCAGGCCCTACGGGCAATTCCGTTGTTCACATCAAAATAAAGCATGCTCCTCAACTTTCGATCAGCTGCGGCTGTGCCATCCAACAATAGCCCAAAACCACCGTTGATTACTTCACCCCAACCTACTCCCCCGCCATTGTGAATGGAGACCCAGGTAGCGCCTCTAAAGGAGTCACCAATCACATTATGAATGGCCATATCGGCTGTAAATTTTGATCCATCGTAAATATTCGAAGTCTCGCGGAAGGGACTATCCGTACCAGATACGTCATGATGATCACGACCCAGTACAACTGTTCCGATTTTTCCTTCCCTGATCGCCTGATTAAATGCCGCTGCAATTTTTATCCTGCCGGCTGCATCTGCATATAATATTCTTGCCTGCGAACCCACCACCAAACGGTTGGTCTTTGCGTGTTTAATCCAGTTTATATTATCAATTAATTGTCCATGTATTTCTTCAGGAGCCTGTGTTAACAACTCCTCCATCACCTTCAGTGCCAGGTTATCCGTATAATCGAGATCTTCTTCTTTACCGGAAGTGCACACCCAGCGAAACGGACCGAATCCATAATCGAAACACATGGGTCCCATAATGTCCTGCACATAGGATGGATACCTGAAATCAATACCATCAGCAGCCATTACTTCGGCCCCGGCACGCGAAGCCTCCAGCAAAAAGGCATTGCCATAATCAAAAAAGTAAGTGCCCTTTGCTGCATGTTTATTAATGGCCGTGGCCTGCCTGCGTAATGATTCCTGAACGTGCTTTTTAAATACTTCCGGGTCACTGGCCATCAATCGGTTTGATTCTTCAAAGCTTAACCCCGCGGGATAATACCCACCCGCCCAAGGATTATGCAACGAGGTTTGATCAGAACCCAGATCAACAAAAATATTTTCTGTATCAAAGCGCTCCCACACATCCACAATATTTCCCCGGTAAGCCAACGAAACAACTTCTTTCTCCTGCTTTGCCTTTCTTACGCGATCAACAAGTTGATCAAGATCATCACAAATTTCATCCACCCAACCTTGTACATGACGCTTTTCGGTTGCTTTATCATTAACCTCCGCTACCACCGTAATGCATCCGGCAATATTGCCGGCCTTGGGTTGCGCACCGCTCATGCCCCCTAACCCAGATGTCAGAAATAGCTTTCCTGCAAGCCCCTCGCCTGCTTTTGAAATTTTGCGTCCGGCATTAAGCACGGTAATCGTTGTGCCGTGAACAATGCCTTGCGGACCGATATACATATATGATCCGGCTGTCATCTGGCCGTATTGCGTAACACCTAATGCATTGTACCGCTCCCAATCATCTTGTTTGGAATAATTCGGAATCATCATACCGTTTGTTACCACCACACGCGGTGCATCGGGTGATGACGGAAACAAACCCATCGGGTGGCCAGAGTACATGTGCAGCGTTTGTTCATCCGTCATGGTAGCGAGGTACTGCATGGTTAGTAAATATTGCGCCCAGTTTTGGAATACGGCTCCATTTCCGCCATACGTAATCAGTTCATGTGGGTGTTGGGCTACGGCCGGATCCAGGTTATTCTGAATCATCAGCATAATGGCACCTGCCTGCTTCGATTTGCATGGATATTCATGCAACGGCCGGGCAAACATCTCATAATCAGGACGGAACCGATACATATAAATCCGTCCGTATGTTTGCAATTCGTTAAAGAACTCTTTGGCTAATACTTCATGATGCTTTGGATGAAAATACCGCAAGGCATTTCTTACAGCAAGCTTTTTTTCGTCCGGTGTAAGTATGTCTTTACGCTTAGGTGCATGGTTTATGGTAGGATCATAAGGCTTTGCTGGAGGAAGTTCATCCGGTATGCCCTGAAGGATGGCGTCTGTAAATGCGCTCATGAAAGTTTCGTGTGTTCGTTTAGGGTGAAATCGATGGCTTTGTAATTGGATTTGGTGTACTTGTAGCCAATATCAAATATCTCCTTACCTTTTGCGAGATCAAATGTACTGAACTTGCCCAGATCGGGAGGTTCGATTACCTGGTTGCAATACGTTTTGCTTTTTGTTGTATTCACATTGATGGCAATCAATAAACTTCTTTCCGTAACATCCTTTACGCTGTTTATATCGAATCGTTGTGCTACCGGGTTGCAATGACTTCCAATAATAAAATCACACTTCCCTACCAATGGCCTTACCGGCAGGTTATCCATAATACCACCATCTACATATACATTTCCATTTTGCTTTACCGGGTTGAACAGGGCAGGTATGGTCGATGATGCCAACACAGCAGGTATCAATTCACCCTCCTCAAAATAGACAACTTTACCCAACCTGATCTCCGTTGCAGCAACGGTTAACGGAATTTTCAACGCACTAAAATTATTTTCAGGCATGCACCTGCACATCATTTCTTTAAAACCATCCATGCTTAGCAAACCTGTCCAAGCCCATGCCGGTCGCACAGATTTCAAGAACCCCATTTGCGAAATTCGATCAAGAATCTCATCCGGGGTATACCCGTAACAATAAAATGCTCCGGCAATTGAACCCGCGCTAGTACCTGCTACATGGTAGAACCTCAAACCAAATTCTTCCAACGCCTTGATTACGCCCAAATGAGCAAAACCGCGCGCCCCTCCACCCGAAAGCACTAAACCAATCTTCATAATTCAGCAAGTTTAAAAGTTTGATCCAGTCGTACACCTTTTTCCGTATGCTTCACGGTACAACATTCGTGTATGGGATCATGCTCAAAAAATAATACATATCCATAATCAGCTGCTTCTTTCAGAAACCGCTCTTTCTCTTCCAATGTAATCAGTGGCCTGGTGTCGTACCCCATTACATAGGGCAATGGAAGGTGACCGACCGATGGAAGCAAGTCAGCCATATAACACACCGTCTTTCCTTTGTAGCGGATCATGGGAATCATCATTTTATCGGTATGACCGGAAGCAAAGAAAATATTGAACTGATTAAATGGTGATTCACCGTGTTGATCAATAAACTCAAGCTGCCCGCTTTCTTTCATGGGTAAGATGTTCTCTTTCAGAAAGCTTGCCTTCTCGCGGGCGTTGGGTTGGGTAGCCCATTTCCAATGATCTTCGTTCGACCAGTACCGCGCATTTTTAAAAGTCAATTCAAGTTTCTTCCCTACTTTTTTTACACCACCTCCACAATGATCGAAATGCAGGTGTGTCAGGAACATGTCGGTTATATCATTTTCAGAAAATCCTGCGCGGTTAATTGATTTAATCAGATTGTCGTCACCATGTAGGTAATAATGGCCAAAAAACTTCTCATCCTGCTTATTGCCGATTCCGTTATCAATTAAAATTAACCGATCACCATCTTCAATTAACAGGCACCGCATCGCCCAGGTGCAAAGATTATTCTCATCAGCCGGATTGGTTCGTTGCCATAGTGATTTCGGTACTACACCAAACATGGCGCCACCATCCAACTTAAAAAATCCGGTATCGATTACGTGAAGTTTCATTGTACATTCAAGTTAGAAAGTAGTCTCCCAAAGGTAAAAAGAATCTGAAGGGAATAAATACCGTAGTAAAACAAAAGAGCTTGCCTTCATATAAAGACAAGCTCTTACTTAAATGTTCGTCTGATTCTTAAGCCTTAATCACAAGCCAGATCCGCCAGGTATTCATCTCGTTCAATTTCCATTGCATCTATATACTCCTCAATGTTGTCATAACCAGCATCGTCCATAGTTTGTTGAATGATACTACACGATTGTCCCCTCCGGATAAGTTCGATGAAATCCGCATACGAACTTTCAATACCTGCACAATCTTCAGCGGATATTGCCTCTGTCATCGCTTCAAATATCGGTCCGATTTCAATAACTACCCGATTACAATCCACGCTATCATCATCTCCACATGAAACAAACATAAAGAGGCCGGCTAGTACGAATACAGATAAAATTTTTGAAAAGAAATTAACGGATGCATTTTTCACTTGATTCAAATTAAGGTTAAACAATAAGTACACATACACCAATCGATAGGTATAGTTTTTTAAAGATACAATAAGATCATAGGTAATAACACAATATCAGACCAAATAATGAATACGGGTCATGAATTGAATCCAATGGCTACAAGTAGTAGGCGTTTGAGCTAATACTTTATTCTTTCACAACACCCATTGAAGAGAACTTGGCAATACGCTCTTCAATGCGTTGATCAGCAGAAACAGCTTTAAGCTCTTTTGCGGTAGACAGAATGACCTTCTTTATTTCATTAGCCATCCATTTTACATCAGTATGGGCACCTCCGAGAGGCTCTCTAATAATCCCATCAATCATTTTATGCTCAAGCATATCTTTAGCGGTGAGCTTCAATACTTCAGCAGCCTGCTCTTTGTAATCCCAACTGCGCCAAAGAATAGATGAACAGGACTCGGGTGAAATTACGGAGTACCAGGTGTTCTCCAGCATGAACACACGATCACCAATACCAATACCAAGTGCTCCACCAGAAGCTCCCTCACCAATAATAATGCAGATTACAGGAACCTTCAGCATAAACATCTCTTTCAGGTTGCGGGCAATAGCCTCCCCTTGTCCGCGCTCTTCTGCTTCCAGTCCGGGAAAAGCACCCGGTGTATCAATGAAAGTAACGATTGGCTTATTGAATTTCTCTGCGATCTTCATCAGGCGTAACGCTTTGCGATAGCCTTCAGGATTGGCCATGCCGAAATTACGAATCTGACGTTGTTTTGTATTGCGACCTTTCTGCTGACCGATGAGCATAAAGGTTTGACCATCTATAGTCCCCAGGCCACCCACCATGGCTTTATCATCCGATACGCTGCGATCGCCATGCAGTTCAATAAAATCGGAGGTTATTTCATAGATGTAATCGAGTGTATAGGGCCTGTCGGGGTGGCGGGAAAGTTGAACACGCTGCCAACCGGTCAGGTTTTCGAACGTTTCCTTTTTCAGATCGAGTATTTTCTTCTCCAACGCCTTGATGGCATTGTTTACAGATTTATCGTTATCACCGGCCAACTGCTTCATGTCGTTTAACTTGGCTTCGAGTTCGGCAATGGGTTTCTCAAATTCCAACAGCATAGCTCAATTTTCTTGAGGCACAAAGTTAACAGGATTGAGCAATAATGGAATGTAAACGGTTTAAATCACATAAAATACAAAAGCCCTGCAACCATTTGGTTTACAGGGCTTTTGCGGTCCGGACGGGACTCGAACCCGCGACCTCCTGCGTGACAGGCAGGCATTCTAACCAGCTGAACTACCGGACCTCTTTAGAATCCCTTTTTAATTATCCGGCATTCTAACCTCCCGATAACTATCGGGAGAACTACCGGACCTTGAAAGGGAGTGCAAAGATAGCTTTGGCGTTGGTTTCTCCAAAAATTAGTTTCAATAAAAATTAAACACTTTTTACCGATTGGTCTGACTGTCGATCCGCAGCTTTTGAATCATAATCGGGCTGATGGCATCGGCATAAACACCATACGCGTCAACCAAAACTCCCTTCACGCCAGAAGTGGAAGATATAGCAAACAGAATCGAACTGTCATCCGGACTAGTCATCCCTTCAAACCGGTGTACCTCATCCACATGAAACTCTTCAGGAGCTAACCGTAACCGCAATGGTGGACATTCTATCCATTCAGGGTGAAGATTAAAGTCGTGCGTGTAGCCCCTAGATTTTAGGGCCTTCAACGCAACCGAAAGTGATTCATACGTTGTCATGATTATTTAAGAAAAGCAGAATACATCCAAACCAATTTCTCCTGTTCCCGAATGTAATCGCTCATCAGGGCGTTGGTACCTTCATCGTCAGCTTCGGCAGAAAGCCTCAGCAACTCGCGTTCTTTCACCAACAAAACTTTAAACCCATCCACCACAGCTTTTACAGCCTGCATGCCATCCGAAACATTTTTGCTTTCTTTTATCTCCGAATTTTTGATGTAATCCGAGAATGTATGAAACGGTGTATGCCCTAACGTTAAAATACGTTCGGCTATCTCATCAATCTTGACCAACGCATTGGTGTACAACTCCTCAAATTTGGCGTGCAGTTCAAAAAACTTCTCTCCTTTTATATTCCAATGGAAGCCACGTGCGTTCAGGTAAAATACCTGGTAGTTGGCCAGCAAATCGTTTAAGTCTTCAGCTAATTTCTGTGTATCCTTTGTTGCTAATCCAATTTGATTTGTCTTTGTCATGATTGCATCTGTTTAGTTAAAAATACTACTTTTATAACACAAATGCCGATGAAAAAAGTCACCTGTTTTGCATTTATCCTGCTCTTGATACTGTCATCGTGCAGCAAATCAACCACCACAACCACGGTGGTAAAACCACGCTATCACCGCACGTGGTACAAGAATCATGTGTACAAAAAGAAGTGGCAGGTTTGGCGGATAAAATTTCAGCCCGAGAAACAAGGCGTAAAAAAAGTGAGGATGAAGGGGTAACGAAACGCTACTGTAAACCCTTTAATACCAGGTCAATATTCTTCCTGAAGAAAAATTTCAACGGACTAATCTGATTGATATGCCCCGTTACAATAGAGCCTAACAAAACAGTAGTGAACAGATTGGAAATATCGCGGGTAGAAGATGACTTGGTGATTTCTTTTCTGAAGATGGCTTCCAGCGTAAACTTTTCCAACATCTGATCCAGCGATTGGATTTCAAGCAGGTGTATATCCTTTCTTTCCGGATGCAGGATAACCTTCTCCTCCACCTTTACCGGAAAAGGTTTTGGGGTACGCTTTACATCCGCCAGGTAACCCAGCAAGCTGAGCATCAGGCCGGGATGCTTTTCACAGGCCTCGCTCAGCTTATCGCTCAGGTAATAAATTCCTTGTATGCCCTCTTTTGGTTTTTCACTTAACTCAACAGCCCGGTCAAGGCACCAGATGCGAAAATAATAGAGTAACAAATCCTCTTTCTGCGGGAAGTATTTAAAGAATGTAACCTTGCTCACCTTAACACGGGCGCATAGCTCGTCCACATATAAATCAGCAAACGGGCGCTTGCCAATCAGCTTCAAGGTGCTGTCCAGAATATGAACTTTAAGGCGGGCGGCCTTCTCTTTTCGTAATCCCATACCGAAACTTAACTTAAGTTTGGATTAATTAATACTTTAGCGGATTCGTAACCAAAATAATTATGGTAAAGCGCGCTTTCTTCCTTTCAGTTGTTATTGTTGTCGTTACCTGTATCTCGTGTAAACGGTCGGAACCCGTTACCGGACTTGTGGCCGACTCGGCCATGGTGGTGTCGGCTCACCCACTGGCATCGAAAGTTGGGGTAGAAATTTTAAAGAAAGGAGGCAACGCGGTTGATGCAGCAATCGCTACGCAACTGGCGTTGGCTGTTGTCTTTCCGGCTGCCGGTAACATTGGCGGAGGAGGTTTTATGGTATTGCGCAATGCCGATGGGGAAATTGCTGCCTTGGATTTTCGTGAGAAAGCCCCCGCAGCAGCCACCACCAATATGTATCTTGATTCGGCCGGGAATGTTATAGAAACCCTGAGCACAGCTGGGCACCTCGCCAATGGTGTACCGGGTGCAGTGGCCGGCATGGTGGAAGGGCATAAAAAGTATGGATCACTTCCGTGGAAAGATATTGTACAGCCAGCCATTGATCTGGCGTTGAACGGGTTTCCGCTTACTGAACGTGAAGCACGCGGTTTAAATGCATTGAAAGAAAATCTGTTAAAGTATAACACGGTTACTCCCGATTTTCTCATTCGTGAGCAATGGAATACCGGTGACACCATTTACTGGAAAGACCTGGGCCATACTCTTGAGCGCATTCGTGATGAGGGGCGTGTTGGTTTTTACGAGGGCAAGACTGCTGATGATATTGTGGCTGAGATGCAACGCGGCAACGGATTAATTACGCATGAAGATTTGAAAAACTACGAGGCCGTGTGGCGTGATCCGATAACGGCCACATACAAGGATTACAAAATCATTTCAATGCCACCCTCAAGCAGTGGTGGAATTTGCCTCGTACAACTTTTGAAGTCTGTTGAGCCTTACCCGATCAACGAATGGGGTTTCAACTCACCTAAAACCGTTCACCTGATGGTGGAAGCCGAGCGCAGGGTATATGCCGATCGTTCCAAATACCTGGGCGATCCGGATTTTTTTGAAGTACCTGTTGAGCAATTGCTTTCAGAGACTTACAACCGCGAACGAATGAAGACGTTCAATCCTGAAAAAGCTACACCTAGTGACTCCATCAAACCTGGAGTTATCACCGGTTATGAATCGGAGGAAACCACACACTTATCCGTTGTGGATAAAGATGGTAACGCGGTCTCCATCACTACCACCATCAATGGCTGGTATGGAAATTTCGTTGTGGTAGCGGGTTCCGGATTTTTCCTGAACAATGAAATGGACGACTTCAGTTCAAAGCCCGGTGTACCCAACATGTTTGGTGTACTCGGTGGTGAAGCCAATAAAATTGAACCCAACAAGCGCATGCTTAGCGCGATGACACCAACCATCGTAGAGAAAGATGGAAAGCTATTTATGGTGGTGGGCACACCCGGAGGAAGCACGATTATTACATCTGTCTTTCAGACTATTCTGAATGTGGTAGAGCATGGCATGGGTATGCAAGAGGCGGTAAACGCTGGTCGCGTTCATAGCCAGTGGTACCCCGATGTGATTGCACCGGAATACAAAGCCATTACCGAAAAAGATAGTTTGAAACTTGTTTCCATGGGCCATACATTCAATTCGCGCAGGGCGATTGGCCGTGTGGATGCCATTCTGGTTTTACCTGATGGTAAACTGGAAGGCGGGGCAGATCCACGAGGGGATGATGCAGCTGATGGATACTAACGGGTTGCGTGTTACGCGTTACAGGTTGTGGGTTTGCGGGTCTGATTTAATTCTTTTTGATCGTGAATTCCACTCTTCTGTTCAGCATTCTGCCTTCTTCCGTATCATTGTTGGCTACGGGTTTTGACCCACCATATCCTTTACCTGTAATTCGCTTTTTATCAATGCCTTTTGAAACCAGGTATTCTTTTACGCGATTAACACGCTGTTGAGAAAGCTCCATTAACTGGCGGAATGAACCTCGGTTATCGGTATGACCGGAAAGTTCAATTTCAACATGTTCGTTCGATTGCATAAAAGATACTACCAGATCGAGCTCCTGATATGATTCAGGTAACAACGCAGGCTTGCTTTGCGCGAACAATACGCTCTTCAAGTTAACTGTTGCTCCAATTTCAATGGGCTGCAATCTAAAATTCATTTCAAGCTCTTTCAGCTCCAGCGTGTGCAGATCAAGTTTTTCAAATGAACTGATATAACCGGGTGCCGTAACTTCCAGCGTATAAGATTCTGTTGAAGGCACTTTCAACGAATAGCCCTGACCGTTTTGTGTGGCGGCCGGATAAGAACCGGTTGGTGACGTAAATTTCAAACTGGCTTGAACAGGTTGATCGTTGGAGGCACTCACCACCTTTCCAAAAATCTTCACTTCATTTTCACCAATAACCTCTTCATATTTCTGTTCACGGATTTTTATCACCGTATCCGGAGGAACAACGGCAATCAGACTTGAATCTCTTTTCTCCGGAATGAAGTACCGGATATCACCATACCCATCGCTGTTGGTGGTTGATGTAAACAAAGAATACCCCAACCGTTCAAATGGTCTGAAAAACAATTCACGGCCGGATGAATTAAAGGATGTTCCCAGATTAACCGGTTCAGACCAATTCTGAAATGAATCATCCAATCGGGTGCTGGAGTAAATATCAAAACTACCTACTCCTCTTCTTCCGTTGCTGGAAAAATACAACGTGCTTCCATCAGCACTTAACGAGGGGCACAACTCCTGAAATTGTGTATTGATTGTTGATCCCAGGTTTTTCGGTTCGCTCCATTTTCCATCATTTCCTTTTATGGAAACGTAAATATCTTCAACACCACGTGTACCGTAGGTTTCTGCACTATAAACAAACACGCGACCATCCGGAGTAATTTGTCCGCTTTGGATCGATGATTTATTCTGGAAATATGGAATATAAATATTTTCCGGTGTTGACCATCCCGCGCCACTCTTTCGCGAAATGGAAATGCCTTGTGTACGGGCTTCACCTGAGGGGTCGTAATGACTGAGCAGAAAAAGCTGTGTTCCATCTGCTGAAAATCCGGCCACGCCATTGTAACCGCGATGATTAAGCGCTGGTCCGGCATGCACGGGCGCTGACCATCCGTTGCCCAACCACTGCGACACCCAGATATCACCGGGGTCGCGCTGTCCGCCAACATTCTGCGGATGATGGCTTAGGGTGACATACAAGGTCTTTCCATCAGGCGAGACAACGGGGTTTTGCTCATCATAGGTAGAATTGACCAGCGAAAATGAATTTGAAGAAAACAAGGTTTGCGAAAATCCATCAACGCATTGTAGAAACAGAATGAAAACTAAAGTAACTCTAAGCATAACCATACCGCATTACCGGCTTACCCATTTATTATCACGAATTGAAAAACGCCAAAGCAAGTTAGCATCCTCACCGGCATAATCAATGCCAATTCGTTTGCTTATATCAAGTTGCCGGGCAGACACTTTTTTGCCAATATCTTCAATCCAAACATCATCATTCCACAACACTTTTCCATTCCACGACCGATCAATGCCTAATGCACGGGTTAATTTGCCCGGACCGGAGGTAAGTTGATGAACCGGTACATCACCTCTTCGTTCAATCATAATCTCTACGCCTTGCAACGGTTCAACCGCACGAACCAAAACAGCCTCGGCAATTCCTTCGCGATTAGTTACCACATTGAACAAGTGGTGCATACCATAACACAAATAAACATAGGCTTTGCCACCGGCATCAAACATTACTTCATTCCGCAGCGTTTTTCGGCCATTGTAGGCGTGACAACCACGCTCCTTCCACGAATAGGCCTCCGTTTCAACAATGATGCCGGAAGATACCTGACCTTTTATGCTGGTAATCAACACTTTGCCCAGTAAATCACGGGCAATGGTAGTCACATTTCTCCGGTGGTAAAATGAGGGCTGAAGCTTCATGCGTTAACCTTTCGCAAACCAAAAGAATCGCTAATTTTACGACCCTCAAACGTTTAAACCCTAAAAAATGATAAGTACCATGAAAAAAATGCTGACTCTTTTGTTACTGGTGGTATTTGCTGCCGCTGAAGCTCAAATACAGACGCCAGCCGCAAGCCCTGCTGCCAGTGTAAGCACCACCGTTGGCCTTACCGATGTAAAAATCAACTACGCCCGCCCAAAAATGAAAGGACGAAAAATTTTCGGTGAGGGAGGTGATTTCCTTGTACCCTACGGTCAGCTTTGGCGCACCGGTGCCAATGCGGGTACCGTAATCAGCTTTGGTGATGAAGTTACCGTTGGTGGCAAAAGCCTGAAAAAAGGTGACTACCTGTTGTTAACTATTCCTGGCGCAGACGAGTGGACAGTAATTCTATACAGCGATCCTTCCATGGGTGGAAACACCCCAGCATACGATCAATCAAAAGATGCCGTAAGACTCACTGCAAAACCTGCAAAACTTGCTGACCGCGTTGAGACTTTTACCGTAAACATTGCTGACATCTCTGATGATAACACCAAAGCGAATATTGAAGTAGCATGGGAAAACACATCAGTGAAATTCGGCATTACCGTTGATTACGACAGCAAAGTAATGAAGTCGATCGAAGCCGGTACACGCGTGAGCCCGGGTAATTACATTGCTGCCGCCAACTACTACTTTGAAAACGGCAAAGACCTGAAGAAGGCATTGGAGTGGATTACCATTGGTATTGAAACCGGTAATCGCGATGCATTCTGGAATATTCATACTAAAGCAAAAATTCAGCATGCATTAGGCGATTATGCTGGCGCATTAGCAACTGCACAACAATCGCTTGACAAAGCAAAAGCAGCACCCAGCGATTTCGGTTATGTAAAACTGAATGAAGACCTGATGGCGAAAATCACTGCAGAAATGCCTAAGACTCCCGCCAAAAAGAAGAAGTAATTCATTCTTTTAAGCGCAACAAAAAAAGGCAGCCCAATAGGGCTGCCTTTTTTTTGAATCTCAAATATGAGTATCCGATTTTAATTCTAAATGTTTCCGTCATTGCGCCTGCCTGCTGCAGGCAGGAGCGCTAGCGAAGCAATCCCAATATAGTATCCGGGATTAGATTGCTTCGGTCGTGCCTCCCTCGCAATGACGGCCGATCTTTACTCTAGGACTTTAAACGGATACTCACAATCTCAAATTTGATTTTACTCTACTTTCTTAAGCTTCTCTTTGTTCAGGGTTTCTGTGCCATTCTTCAAATTTCCATTCACATCCAACTCCACAATTTCATAGTTCAGGCGTTTTAACCCTGGTAAAATTTTATTCTTATCTCCTACCAGAAGAATACTCATGTTATCGGGCTTAATCCACTTTGCGGCCAATGCATCCACTTCAGCTTTGGTCAGGTTGGCAAGAATTCGGTTTTGCTCATCCACGTAATTGGCCGGAAGGTCATAGCGAAGTATTCTGCCAATAAAGCCTGCCTTTTGAAAACCGGTTTCATACAACAACGCATCACGTTGCCCAAGGGCGCTTTTCATAAATGACAGTTCGTCATTGGTAATACCACCTTTCGCATATTGTGTAAGCTCGTTCATAACTTCATACAGGGCACTGTCGGTAGCATCTGCTCTAATGCCCGAACTAAATGAAAACGAACCGCTGTACTTATCAGCAGAAAAACCGCTGCGGGCACCGTACGTCCAACCTTTATCTTCGCGCAGGTTAATGTTCAATCGACTATTGAATGAACCGCCTAATACGTAGTTCATCAGCATCGCGCGGTAATACTCACCGGTTGCATCATAGGTAAGGCCGGTTAACCCTCCTACCCTGAATTGTGTTTGCGCGGCACGCGGTACATCAACCAAATAGATTCGTGTCTTCTCAGCTGAAGGTTTGGTGTCTACTTTTGGTAACTTGATCTCCTTGTTAGGGAGTTTCTTCAAGAAATTAAGCTTACCAAGTATTTCATTCTGACTCACATCACCTACCACAACTACCTCCATCCCGCGCGAGGTCATGTAATTGTTATAATACGCTTCCACATCTTTCAGCGCAAGATTCTTCACGGAATGTTCCGTTCCAAACTCACTCATGCCTAGTATATGGTTACCGCCATAATTCATTTTATCAAATACTTCACTGGCTATGGTAGCCGGTTGTGCTTTACGTTGGCGGAATCCTTCCAGCGATTGCTTCTGCAGGCGACTGAACGCTTCTTCTGTAAACTTTGGTTGGAACATCCGCTCTTCCAGCAATACCAATGTTTTATCCAGGTTTTTCTTCAACGTTTGCACCGTAAACGAAATACCATCTACACTGCTACTTACATTTACTGAACTGCCCAGTTTCTGAAGCTCGGCTTGCATTTGCTCGGCAGAATAATTCTTTGTGTCTTCGTTCATCATGGCCGCAAACATACGGGCAAGTCCAACCTTAGCCGTATCATATGCTTGCAACAGATGCCCACCCGGAATGGTTATTGACATCGTTACAACGGGTAACTCATTACTTACCGTACCTATTACTTTCGCACCATTATCAAGGTCTTTACGCCAGAAAGCTGGAACAGCAACAACCGGATTCGGACCGCTGCCAGGAATCTTGCTGCGATCGAAGTTATCTTTTGGCTTTACATAGGTTAAACCGGCATAACCGTAATCCGGTGCTTTATATCCGTCCGTTTTAACTGTGTAATTATCCGGAGCTACAACATTTGATTCCTGACCTTTGGGAACCACACTTACAATCACAGATGGTTTACCTTTCAGGTATTGATTGTACACCCGTAATACATCTTGCTTTTTGACGCGTGTATAGCGCTCAAGTTCTTTTGCAATCTGATTAGGATTACCCGTATAGGTTTGGTAAGCGGCTAACTGCGATACCTTTCCACTAACGCTTTGCAACCGGTTTATATACTGCGATTCAAAAGCACCCACAAATTTCTCAATATCATCATCGGTAACGCCACGGGTTTCAAAACTCTTAATGCCATCATCAATCATTTTCTTTGATTCAGCCAAGGTTTTTCCCGGGGCCGGAGTAAGGCTTATGGCAAATTCACCGGCCAACTCACTTGTCCGATTGAAGGCGAACGCATTCAGAGCATATTGATCCTTAATGATCTGCTGATAAAAAACTGAATTCTTACCCTGACCCAAAATTTGCGCGAGGCAAGCCAGCGGTGCCTCATCTTCATGATAGGTTGGTACAGACGGGAATGTAATGGATAATTGCGGGGTACGGGCGTAGTTATCAACTAAGGTTACGTACCGATCACCTTCAAGTACAGGTGCCGGTATTTTCATGTTCTTTACTTCGGGGCCACGAGGAATAGAGCCGAAATACTTTTCAACCAGCTTTACAATTTCAGCAGGCTTAACATCACCACCAACAGTTAGGGTGGCATTGTTCGGGCCATACCAACGAAGGAAAAAGTTTTTCAAGTCGTTAACATCTACCCGGTTCAGGTCTTCAATGTAACCAATGGTTAGCCACGAGTATGGATGGCCATAAGGATAGAGGTTTTTAGCAGTCACCTCACCTACCAACCCGTACGGGCGGTTATCGTAATTCTGGCCTCGTTCATTCTTCACGGTTTCGCGTTGGATTTCGAACTTGCGCTGCGTTACCGCATCCAATAAAAATCCCATACGGTCGGCTTCCAGCCATAAAATTTTCTCTACCTGGTTATTCGGAATGGTTTGGTAATAATTTGTGCGGTCACGATTAGTCGATCCATTTAAGGTTCCGCCAGCCTCAGTAATGATTTTAAAATGCTGCTCATCACCAACGTTATCGCTTCCCTGAAACATCATGTGCTCAAAGAAATGGGCAAACCCCGACTTTCCGATTTCTTCACGCGCTGAACCCACATGGTACGTTACGTCTACATGAACAACTGGGTCGCTATGATCTTCATGGATAACCAAAGTAAGGCCATTGGGCAACACGTACTTTTCATACGGGATAACCAACTGGCTTCCCCTCTTCTCTACCTTTTCAACAAGCTTTGTCTGGGCATTAACCAAAAAGGGGATAATCAGCACAAGGCCTGTAATAATTCTGTTGAATTGTTTCATATGGTTTTCTGGATTTTAGCATGAACAAGTATGTTAAAATCAGGATGTCCGGCAAGAGAAATTACAGGATTGGCAAATGGCTTCGAATTGATTTTTCGTGTATCCTTGTCTCAGGACACCATGAAAAGCAATCACTTCGATTATATCGTTATCGGTTCTGGATTCGGAGGGTCGGTTTCGGCTATGCGGTTAGCTGAAAAGGGATACCGGGTTTTGGTTGTTGAAAAAGGGAAGCGATGGAAATCACAGGATTTCCCTAAGTCCAACTGGAACCTGAAAAAGTATCTTTGGCTTCCTGCCCTGCATTGGTTCGGATTTTTGAGACTCAGTTTTTTCAAAGAAGTATTTATTCTTAGTGGTGTTGGCGTGGGAGGCGGATCGTTGGTATATGCCAACACGCACATGATGCCCCCCGATGCATTTTTTAATAATCCCGTTTGGTCTGGAATCAAAGATTGGAAAAACATCCTTTCGCCACATTATGAAACCGCCCGCTTCATGCTGGGCAGTGAAAAGTATAAAAAAGAAAATGCCGAAGACCTTGTGCTAAAGGAAATTGCTGAAGAGATGGGCCGCGGGCATACCTACGATCGTGTTGACCATGTTGGCGTTTACCTCGGTGATCCCAAAAAGGAAATTGATCCTTATTTTAAAGGATTGGGTCCTAAACGAAAGGGATGCATTGAATGTGCCGGCTGTATGGTCGGCTGCCGGTATGAAGCCAAAAACACGCTTGACAAAAACTACTTATGGTTTGCTGAAAATCTTTTTGGCGCTACCGTACTTGCCGAAACAGAAACCATCAGGATTGAGGTTCAGGAAGATCAGACCTACAAAATTCTAACCCGAACCAGTACAGGGTTTATAAAGAACACACAAACATTTACCGCCAATGGCATTGTGGTGAGTGGCGGTGTGTTGGGAACGCTTGATCTGTTACTCAAGCAAAAACACGTACACAAAACTTTACCCAACCTATCCGATAAATTGGGTCATAACCTGCTCACCAATTCGGAAATGCTTTCGGGTGTAGTAGCAGCCGACCGGAAATTAAATCATGGACTTGCCATCAGCACCGTCTTCAATCCGGATGAGCATACGCATATTGAGCTATGCAAATTTCCGGATAAGTCTGGCGCGATGATTCGATTGGCTACCATGGCTGCCGGAAATGGAAATCCGATCGTGCGAACACTGAAAATGCTGGGCAACATCATTACGCATCCTATTGATTTTTTCCGGTCATTGTTCCAGCGCAATGTCGCGAAGAATTCAGTCATCTTCCTCATCATGCAATCGTTACCCAACGCGATGCGCATGAAACTGAAGCGTGGTTTGTTCGGGCATTCGTTATCTTTTAAAAATGATAGTGGCGAAAAAGTACCCAGCTACATACCCATTGGGCAGGAGGTGCTTTACAAATACGCAGCAAAAGTAAATGGGGTACCGCAAAATGCATTCAGCGAAGTGGTGTTTGGGTTAGCCTCAACTGCGCATATTCTTGGTGGCTGCCCGATGGGAAAAACAAAGGAAGAAGGTGTGGTAAATGAAAACTTTGAAGTACACGGGCACAAAAACTTTTACATCCTTGATGGATCCATTGTGCCCTGCAACCTGGGGGTAAACCCTTCCCTGACCATAACTGCGCTGAGCGAATATGCCATGAGCCATATTCCGGTAAAACCCGGAACAACCGCCAAAACACTTAGCGAAAGGCTGGACGATATAAAAATTAACTGATTCTTTATATCTTTAATTGTGCAACAGCAATGGATCATATTGCTAGTCCTCGTTTTGGTAATGGCATGTACTAAACAAAAGCCGGTAGTCACGGACAGTGCACCGGTTATTCAAAACGTACCCGAACCACGTTATATCTTTCCTCAGGATGCCTTTGCCTTTACACCAAAATCAGATACAACGGAACAACCATGGATGAAAGATCATCACTTTGGTAAATTTTTTCAGGATCGGGCTGAATTTTTTGTTATTCAGAATTCTAAATCTGAAATTTTTGGAACACCGGTTAAAACAATCGTTTTGTATTATCTGGATGAACAACATTGCCAATCGAAGTTCATCTTATCGGAAAATATTGCAGATAAACTCATCGCACGTTATGGAACGTTCAGCCTGACTGCGTTGGATGACTACAACCGCGAATTGGCAGAGAATGAAAACGTATTGATAGAAGAAAATGGAAGTAAAAAATTGAACCGAGCTTTTACACACGTTGAACTTTCGTGGAAACTTAACGATAAGATTGTTCGTTTTCGATTGAATGAACAACACAAAACAGAACCGTTTGTGTACACCGAGCATGTTCCGGAATATCAGAACTTATACCGTTCGGTAGAAATGGCCAGCCTCTAAGATTTCGATTTCAGAAAAAGCTGAAGTAGTAATCCGGTTACGATCACAATAGCACAACCGATGATGTTGTATAACAGGAATGCAAGATCGGTAAAGAAATAGCAATACAACACAACCAATTCAGCCAGAATAGCCGCCCAAAAAACGGCAGTACCCTGAACACGCTTTACATAAAACGCAGTAAGAAATATACCGAGAATGGTTCCGTAAAATAGCGAACCTACAATGTTTACAAACTGAATCAGGTTTTCAGCAAAACTGGCCAGCATGGCAAACACCATCGCCAGTAAAGCCCACATAATGGTAAACCCACGCGATGCTTTCAGGTAATGCTCGGGCGAAGCCTTTCGGTTAATAGAACGTCTGTAGATATCAGATGCGGTTGTAGAGGATAATGCACTGAGTTCCCCTGCCATTGACGACATAGCCGCCAGAAACATAACGGCCAGCAACAACCCGATAATGCCATGAGGGAAATTATTCAATACAAAGTTTAGGAAGATGTAATCACGATCTTGAGTCTTGGCTGATGGAATTGCCGCCTGGATAGTTTCCTTAACAGCATTACGAACGGATTTCTCCTTTTCTGTAATTTCCCAAACCTCGCGTTTCGCGTTGGCAATCCCCTCAGTATTTTCTGTATGAATGGACTCCACAAGTTGATCTACAGCCGTCCGTTTTTCTGAATAAATCGTATTATACTCCGCTTCAAGTTCGTTCAATACAACAGCCTTTTCTGTTTGCATGGCCCGCTCTTTCAACACCTGGTTGTGAAATACCGGGGGTTGATGAAACAGGTAAAATACAAACACCAAAACCCCGATAAACAGAATGATGAACTGCATGGGGATTTTCAACAAGCCATTGAACATCAACCCCAACCTGCTTTCGGCTATAGATTTACCGCCAAGATATCGACCCACTTGCGATTGGTCTGTGCCGAAATAAGAGAGAAATAAAAACGTACCGGCAATCAACCCCGACCAGATGTTATACCGGTCATTAATGTTAAACTCTAATTCAACCAGGTTCAACTTTCCCAACTCACCTGCAATCTGTACGGTATCGGAAAACGAAATAGAATCGGGTAACATGGTAAAGGCCAGAATTCCGGCCAAAATCATTCCGCCCATCACAACAGAAAGCTGCATGCGCTGCGTTAAGCTCACCGCCCGCGATCCGCCCGACACACTATAAACAATCACCATTACCCCGATGAGCAATGTGGTGGCGGTGATCGGCCAACCCAAAATGGTTGATAACACCAACGATGGCGCAAAGATGGTAATGCCGGCAGATAGTCCGCGTAACAACAAAAACAACCCGGCTGTTAGCGACCGTGTTTTTAAGTCGAAGCGCGACTCCAGGTACTCGTAAGCGGTGAGAACATTGAGCTTGTAATAAATGGGAACAAAGGTTACGGAGATGATGATCATCGCCAGCGGCAAACCAAAATAGAATTGCAAAAACCGCATGCCGTCTTCTATGGCCTGCCCGGGTGTAGATAAAAAAGTAATGGCACTGGCTTGTGTGGCCATAATGGAAATACCAATCATCCACCATTTGAGTGATCCGTCTCCCTTCAGGTAGCTCTCCATGGTTTTGTTACCACGGGTTTTCCATACTCCGTACGAAACAATAATCAGGATAACACCAAAAAGAACAATCCAATCAATCAGGCTCATGAAAACAACAGGGTTAACCAGAGATACAAAACGATTTGAAACAGCAATGCACCGAGCAGCAATGCATACCACCCCGACCAGCTTTTAAAAACAGGTGGCTTTTCGTCTATCGAAGTTTCAGGCTTATGCTTCACTTTTGTTTTGATTTCTTGACATTCTTTTTTGGAATTGCTCCTTGCAACGGTTGTTGTTTTTCAAGCGAAACTAAATTAGCAAATAGTTTATAAGCGCCTGCTACACCTTCAGGCAACTCGCGAAAAAAGGATAAACCCGTGTATACATAATATCCATTGCCGTATTTTGCTACGAGCAGACTACCCTCTTTTGGATCCTCCCCTTTATCATTCATGGATAAGATGGCTTCGAAGTCGTTTGTCCAGGTATTGGGAAAATACAAACCACGCTCCTGCACCCAGTTTTCAAAATCGGCTGCGGTGATCTTGTTCGGATAATTCAACACCGGATGATCGGGTTTTAAAAAACGAACTTCTGAGTTTTCATCCGTTACCCGATCACGTGAAAGTTTTAGCGTATAGGGTGTGAAGGTTGTACCTAAATCAACCGTGGTGTTATACTGCACCACAAGCGTTCCGCCCTGTTTAACATATTCCAACAAGGCGGGCATTAAGAAACGAAGCCGGTCATTGGTATTGATGGCGCGCACGCCAAGAACAACCGCATCCATGCGTTTCAGGTTTTCATGATTAACATCTCCGTTCTTCAACTCCACAACTTCATATCCCATGGTGCGCAACGCTACTGGTATATCATCGCCTGCACCGGGAATGTAACCTATGGTACTACCTTCACGCTTCAGGTTAATGCGCACAACCTTTGCTTCAGCCTTCGGCAAAAGTGTTTGAACAGGAATGTGGTCATAACTAATAGTCTGAAGAGATTGATTAAACGTTTTATCACCCACAGTGAATGAGGCTGATAGCGTGCCCGTTACTTCTTCGTTACCCGGGTAAATTACAAAAGCCTGTGTTATTTCTTCTCCCCGATTAGATATTGTTAAAGAGGCTGCAGGTGGTTCTGTTTTCCATCCTGCTGGAACATTGAGTTTAAGTGTTCCGGTTATTCCCTGATTAACTGCGGATTTAATTTGAACGTTTATGGTTTTCGGACTGGCATCACTGAACACCAAAACCGGATCAGAAAGGTTTACAAATACTGGCGGCACAATTTCAAACGGACGGGTTTGTTCGCCTTTCACCGGATCAGTCCACTTATAAACAACCGGAACGCGAACGGAAATCAATTCCTTATCAACCAATAAATCAACCACCATAGTCAGTGCCGGATCATTCTCGGGTTTTCCGATTAAGCGTTCATCCGGCACCTCAAACAAACCAATTGAATGTGGTTCACGCAGCCAGTATGGATCAGAATAGTTTTTGGCTGAATTGATTTTCTTTTGAATCCGAAAGGATACAGGAATATTATTCTGAAGCGGTTGCTGAAAAAGCGTGTCGAGTTTTACATCAACACACACAATTTTTTTCAATGTAACCGGAAATGCGGATCGGTTGATTAGCTCATAATTCAGCACAACGGGTTCGCCCGGTGAACCATAAAAATTACCAGCCGAAACTTCTGCATAGAATCCCAGACAGTCCTTAATCAATTGATCTGTTTCCTGAAGTTTGCGCTCACGCCAAATGCCTGGCTCAACCTGCCTGATTGCATTTCGAATCTGAACTAATAAAGGAATACTTAAGTACGGCATTTCCAGATCAAACTCTTTAATCGCCTTGTCGACAAGAGGCTGAACTTTTTCTCCACCCTTTACGCGACTCCACGTGGTATTAACTCCGTCAAAAATGTCTTTGGCTGCGTCACCGCGCGTGAGTTCAAAAAATTCCTGTGCATCACCGCGTCTTCCGGAAGAACCAAAGCCCTGGCTCTTGTGCTGCGTTCGACTGGTGGCTGCCATTTCTGAATACGATTCACCCAATAGCGTATTATAGCCACCCACATTCAACGCGGTAACGCCCGGAGTATTTTCGTTTATGGATTCATTCCACCAACGGCCTGTATTTACATACAATCTCTTCGGCTGCCAGGTATTGAATGTTTTTAATTGATTGGGATACACCGTTGACTTGCCCGCCACATCAAACGCTTCAATGGCCAACATGGCTGATGCCGTATGGTGACCATGACCGGCACGTTCATCGGGAGGAAAACGCGTGAGGATAACATCCGGCTGAAAAGACCGGTAAACCCGAACTACATCCGAAAGAATTTCATCTTTATTCCAGATGTCAAATGTTTCTTCAGCAGACTTGGAGTAACCAAAATCATTCGCTCGGGTAAAAAATTGTTCGCCACCATCAATCTTTCGGGCAGTTATCAACTCCTGTGTTCGGATAAGTCCCAACAGATCGCGCATCTCAGGGCCGATGAGGTTTTGCCCCCCATCGCCACGCGTCATGGAGAGGTAAGCGGTGGCCGCCAAACGCTCGTTGGCGAGATAGGCAATCACGCGTGTGTTCTCATCATCCGGATGAGCCGCCACGTACAGGGCCGATCCAAGAAAATTTAGTTTCTTCAAAGCCAGCTTAATTTCAGCCGCGCTGGGCTGATCAGACTGACCGAAAGTAAAGAATGATACGAATAGAAACAGGGGTACAAAACGAATCATGCAATGCCGGAATTTTGTGCTAATAAACATAAAAATTCAGGTAAGGTTACGCAAAAAATACAGACTTACATGATGCAGGTGAATGACGGGCTAAGCGGTAAATGATCAGGGTTAACGACTGCTACACCCTGCCACGTTTCTGACCGTTGATAAAGTAATCGCCATTTTCATCGATGGTGATGATGATGCGGCTCACCTCCTTTTTATCATCAGAAAGAAAATACACAATATGTTCGTAACCAGAAATCTTGTCTTTGGCATCATCCGTGAATCCCACATCAAGTTTAATTTCTTTCCCAATAGTAAACTTCCGATTACTTGCTACGGTCTTTCCATCCCGCATAATTTTCATACGCACTTCATTGGCAGCTGCTTCCTTAACCAGTAAGTATAAGGTCATGTGCGGAAGCGGATCGGTGCTGATTCGTTTGAGATACTCTGCACGGGTTTCATCCACCTTTACCGTGCCCGGATCAACAGCAGGGCGTTGCATAAACTTCATGTCAAGTCGAACCGAAAATTCCTCACTTGACTTATAGGGCACCTCCTGCTCGGGATAAACAAACACATAGAGGACGACTATGATCAATAATATGGGCATGGCATTTATTTTATTTTAAAATAATCCTCTCTTTGACCTGCGGGTTGATGTTCCAAACAACACACCAAATACCCCACGTACCAACTCTCTCCCTATCTGCCTGGCCATCGGTGAACCAACCACCTGATCAAACGTAGATTTTTCCTTTCGCGTTGCCCGGCCCGTGGAAGTTTGTCGCGTGGTGGTGGTTGTACGAGGTTGCTTCACCGTTTCCTGTTGTTGTTCCTCATATTGCTTCATTCGCGCCTCCAGCAATTCGTGCGCACTTTGTGGGTCAATCGGATCTTTGTATTTCCGGTACATATCGGAGTTGCTAAGTACCTGCTGATATTCCTGCTCGGATAATGGGCCCATCACCGAAGCCGGAGGCCCCAAATGTGTTACCACTGTTTCTGTAGGAATACCCTTTTCATTAAGCACCGTAATAAACGCCTGCCCCGTACCCAGTTGGGTAAATTGTTGTTCCATGTCATAGAAATCCGACCTTGGAAACGTTTTGATGGTTTCGCGAAGTGCCTTGACATCATTGGGAGTGAATGCACGGATAACATGGTGCACGCGATTACCCAGTTGTGATAACACATTTTGTGGAACATCCTGTGTTAATTGTGTACAGAAAAAGATACCCACACCCTTTGAACGAATTAAGCGGATAACCTGATCGATCTGATCCAGAAAAGCTTTAGGCGCATCCTTAAACAACAAATGAGCCTCATCTAAAAAGAAAACCAATCTCGGCTTATCCAGATCACCTGCTTCCGGAAGGGTCTGATAAATTTCTGCCAGCAACGCCAACATGAACGTAGAAAAAACAGCTGGCTGATGTTGTACATCCGAAACATTCAATAAACTGATCACGCCTCTTCCATCCACTTTCTCAAACAGGTCTTCAACATCAAACGAACGTTCACCAAAAATGTGCTGCACACCCTGCTGTTCCAATGCTACAATCTTTCGAAGAATGGTTCCCGCTGTTGAACTACTGATTTTTCCATAGTCACTTTTTATTTCTTCTGCACCCGGTCCTTCGGTGAGGTAGTTCAATACTTTCTTTAAATCATTGAAATCCAAAATCGGCAAAGCCTTATCATCCGCATACTTGAAAAGCATGGTGAGTACGCCAGTCTGCGTATCGTTGAGTTCAAGAATCTTGCTTAACAAAACAGGTCCGAACTCCGTAACCGTGGCGCGCATTTGTGCGCCAAGCTTGCCGCTGAGCGAATAAATCTCTACCGGAAAGGAAGCTGGTTGGTACGTGCTGCCGATAGCTGTTGCCCGTTCAGTCAACTTATCATTCGGTGTAGCCGCTTTTGCCAATCCGGAAATATCGCCCTTCATATCGGGCATAAACACGGGTACGCCTGCAGCAGAAAGTTGTTCAGCAATCAGTTGCAGGGTTCTGGTTTTTCCTGAGCCGGTTGCCCCGGTAACCAACCCGTGTCGCGTCATCATTTTTAACGGCAGGTTCACGCGGGCATCCGCCACTATTTCCTGTTGATAAATTCCGGCTCCCAGAAAAATGGAAGAGCTGGTAAATCCGTATGACTTTTTAATGGCTTCAACAAACGCGTCACGACTCATAAATAAAACATTTTGTAGCTACGAATATACAATAATGATCAGGTTATTAAACCCGCTACTACCAGAAGCTGAAGCTATTGGAATCAACATCCATTCTTCCATAATGCCGCACGTGAAGCCTGCCTTCTTGTGTGACTTAAGTTACAGAGCATCAGTGCTCTATGATTAAAATCACAGCACAATGTGAGCGCAGTCATTACATAGATGTACAGGCGGTTCTACTTTCGATTAACCAATCAGCAGAACCATTATGAAAAACATACTCATTCTCGGAGCCGGTACAGCAGGTACCATGATGGCCAACAAGCTGTATAAAAATCTGAATAAAGATTTATGGCGCATTACGATCATCGATAAAGACGAAGCGCATTACTACCAACCCGGATTTCTTTTCATTCCATTCGGCATTTACAAGCCCGAAGATGTAGTGAAGCCTAAACGGAAGTTTTTACCAGAAGGTGTGGACTTCAGAATCAACGAAGCCGCCAAAATTAAAGCCGAAAGCAACCTGGTGATTATGCAAGATGGTAGCATGATTCCGTACGACATATTGATTATTGCTACCGGAACGACACCTGTACCCGAAGAAACAGAAGGGCTAAAAGATAAATTGTGGTATACAGATATTTTCGACTTTTATACTTACGAAGGCACCACCCGGTTGGCTAAAAAACTGGAAACGTGGCAAGGTGGAAACCTGGTCATTAACCTGGCCGAGACCATCATTAAATGCCCGGTAGCACCGCTGGAATTTACCTTCCTGGCCGATGCCTATTTCACTGAAAAAGGCATACGCGATAAGGTGAACATCACTTATGTTACCCCACTTTCGGGAGCATTTACAAAACCAAAAACAACGGCACTGCTCAACAACCTGATGGCAGAAAAGAAAATCAACGTTGTTCCGGATTTTTATCTGCAACGCGTGGATAATGACCGCAAGGTTTTGATTTCCTATGACGAACATGAAGTTCCTTTTGATTTACTCATCTCTGTTCCTGTAAACAAAGGCGATCAGGTTGTAGAGGCCAGTAAAATGGGTGATGAAGATGGACTTAATTTTATCCCAACGGATAAACATACCCTTCAATCTAAAAAACGCGAAAATATTTTCGTGATTGGTGATGCGACTAACCTACCCACTTCAAAAGCAGGCTCTGTGGCACATTTTGAAGCGGAAATTTTGCTGGAGAATATTTTGAGCTACATCAATGGCCAACCGTTGGAAGCAAAATTTGACGGGCACGCCAACTGCTTTATTGAAACCGGATATGGAAAAGGAACCCTTATTGATTTCAACTACGATACCGAACCCCTACCCGGAAAATTTCCATTTGCCGGCTTCGGCCCGATGGGATTATTGAAAGTAAACCGTGCTAACCACCTCGGTAAGCTTGCCTTTCGGTGGATTTACTGGCACATGCTGTTAACTGGTAAAAAACTTCCGGTAAGCACCAATATGTCGATGGCAGGAAAAATTACAGAATAACTATTACCAACATTAAACCAATATTTATGGAAACCTTAACATTAAATGGAACCGCGGTAGCTGTAAATGCAGAAGGCTACCTGACCGACATGAATCAATGGACCCCCGAGCTGGCCAAAGAAATGGCGGCTGAAGTAAACATTGAATTAACACCCAAACATTTCGAAGTCCTGAACTGGCTTCGCGAAAAACAAAGAGAAGGTGTACAACTAAGTATTCGTAAGTTAGGCAACTCCGGAATTGTTGACATCAAAACATTCTATCAACTCTTTCCGGGCGGACCGCTTAAAATTTCAAGCAAACTGGCAGGTATACCTAAACCCGCAAGCTGCGTGTAACATCATTAACCTTCAAAATTAATTTTTATGCAAGACGTATTAGAGAAACCCGTAACTAAAGTAGCTGACGTTCCGGTAAATAAAGATAAAGGCAAACTGAAAAAAGTATTGATCATCTGCTCCAAAGGAAAACTGGAAGACGTATATGCGGCCCTGGTCATGGCCAATGGTGCGTTGATGGAAGGATTGGAAGCAAAAATGTTCTTCACATTCTTTGGGTTGGAGGCCATCACAAAAAAACATGCAGATAATTTGCACACAGCCACGGTGGGTAACCCGGCTTTTATGCCCGGCATGCCAACTATGGTTGCAGGTTTACCAGGGTTTGAAGCGTTCGCATCCTATATGATGAAAAAGGAAATGGACAAACTTGACATCCCGCATGTCACTGAATTTATTCAAATGATTGAAGCGGGTGGTGGTGAGATTTATGCCTGCAAGCTGGCTGCCGATATGTTCCACCTCAAGAAAGAAGATTTTGTGGATGAAGTAAAAGGCATCATCACGGTGGGTGATATGTATGCGTTGGCCGAAGGCGAAGGCACACAGATCATCTTCATCTGATGGGTTCTGGTTAAGGTTGGTGAAGCCGCCCTGAAATTCGGGGCGGCTTTTTAATTCGCCCCAATTTCTAATTTCTATATTGCTTCATCATTCAGTATCCATGCACCGCGAGCTTGTCCTTCAGGAAAACGATCTCACCATCTGGAAATACCACGGCATTCCGGAAACCGGCATTGCATTTTTTGAACGCACCAACTGGGGAAGTGCCGGCATGGTGTATGAGCGCAAAAACTCCAATGAACTTATCCGCCTACTGAAAGATCCTTACCTGTATGCCATTGAACAGGATAATACCATTGTCGGAACTGCCGTATTCTGTCATACACACCCCCGTGTAAACAATCAACCCTTCAACTCCTACATAATCCGGTATTTTGCGGCTTCAGCTGCCATTCAGGGTAAAAAGCTAATGAAGTATTATGCAGGTAAAGTGATGGAGGTGGTGCAACAGGAAGAAAGGGAAAAAACCATTTATGTGGGTTGCCTGGAAAAGGGAAATCTTCGCTCCTACCGTGTGGTTGAAAATGCAGGCTATGAAAAACTCGGCTTGCTTTGTGTGAATGCGTTCAGTCGCTTCTACCCTAAAGCTCAACCCGATGTAGTTCGCTTAAAACCCGAAGAGCAAAGTCAAATGCTCGACCTGATTCATGATCAATACAAACATCATTCACTGGTACATACAGATTATCTATTCTTAAAAGATAATTATTTTATAATTCGAGAACAGGGCGAAATTGTAGCAGGCTGCCAATACCACCGTGTACATTGGGCGATTAATAAAATGCCGGGGCTCATGGGCAAAATTATCATGAACGTACTGCCGCGTTTACCGCTGATCAACAAACTATTCAACCCAAAACGGTTTGAGTTTCTTGCACTTGAAGGCTTGTATTTCAAACCCGGCCATGAGAAAACACTTCTACGTTTGTTTGAAGGATTACTCCATCGCGAAAAAATAAACTCGGCACTTTTCTGGATGGGTGAAAATTGTCCGCACCGTAAGACCATCCTGAATTACGGCAAACTTGGCTTGCTGAATTCTTTTGTAAAAGATTCCGGGGTGTACATCATGACTTCCTATCAAAACATGAATGAAGAGGAAATAAAAATCTTAAAATCATTGCCGCTTTATGCATCTGCATTTGATTATATATAATCATCATACTTTGCGTTCTTAGCACATTTGCGTGAAGAATTAAAATAAAATCAATAACTATATGAAAAAGATCTTTACCGAACACGCACCCAAAGCCATTGGCCCTTACAGTCATGCCATTCGTAGCGGCAACCTGATTTTCTGTTCCGGCCAAACACCACTCAATCCACAAACCATACTGATTGAAGGTGCCACCGTAACGGAGCAAACCAACCTGGTGTTGAGCAATCTTGAAACCGTTCTGAAAGCCGAAGGTTGCAACCGCTCGCATATCATTAAAACTTCGGTGTTCTTAAAAAACTTTGCCGACTTTGAAAAAATGAACAAAGCCTATGAAACCTTTTTTGGTGATCATAAACCGGCTCGCACCACCGTTGAAGTAAGTCGCTTACCAAAAGATGCCTTGGTAGAAATTGAGTGTGTGGCTGAGGTGCCGTCTTAAAATCAAACAATTATGGGATGTCGCTCAACCGGTGAACCATCAAAATTATATCGGTAGGTTATTAACCTGCGACTTTGTAACCCTCCCAGGTTTTTAGAAATGTTCAACATCTTTGGATTGAAGTCGCCCTGCCATAACAATTCAACTGTTTTGTAGCGGCCGTGTTGTTTGATCACTTTCTCCGCTTCTACAATCATGAAGTAATCCACGCCAGTGCCTTGAAACTCAGGCACGATACCATAAATCAAACCAACAAACCGGTCACATACCCCGCGCTTGAGATAATAGATAAATTTCAACTTTTCCCACCAGCCAAATTTTCCGTGCATGTGCCGGAACACCTGGTTCAGGTCGGGAATATTGATCCACATGGCAATGGGATTTTCATTATGGTACACAAACCAGGCGATGGTTTCATCCATTACCGGTTTCATGGAACGAAAAAGTTTTATTGCCTGATCGTTCGACATTTCCTTATTGCCTTCGTGCTTGGCCCAAGCCTTGTTGTACACGGTAACAAAATCGCGGGCATACTTATCCAGGTTTTTCTTGCGAACCTGCACCGCTTTAAACTCAGGCTTGCCAGAAAAGATCGCATGTGCTTCATAAAACTTCGGTTGAAGTTGCGTCTTCTCTCCGGCTACCGGTAAATGCCAGCAAATCTGGTTGTAGAAAAGCTGAAAGCCGTATTGCTCAAACAACTTTTGATAATATGGTGGATTGTAATTCATACCGTACAAGGGCGGATGAAATCCTTCCACCAACAAGCCCCACCAACGATCGCGTTCACCAAAGTTGATTGGGCCATCCATAGCCTTAACACCTTTTGTTGTCAACCATGAACGTGCCGTATCAAATAACATATTGGCTGCCGATTGACCATCGATGCAATCAAAAAAACCAATGCCACCTATCGGGCCTTTATCTCCCTTGTTGGAATATTTCTTGTTAACAAACGCTGCAATTCTGCCGATGTATGAACCATCATCGCGCTGGAGCAGCCAGCGAATAACTTCGCCATGACGAAATGCCTTGTTGGTTTTCGGATCAAAGACTAACTCAATGTCCTTATTCAGCGGTTGAATCCAATCCGGATTATTGCGGTTACACCACACATGTACCTGCAAAAAGGCATCTGCCAGTGGCTTGGAATCAACAACAAGAGTTTGCACGCAACACCTGAATTAGATGTTGCGAAGGTAAACCGGAAGCCGGTAAAATCGCAAACGAAATGACAAAAGTCAGTTACAACGAACTTCCCATTCGTTCCAGCAATGCTTTAGTGGCCTTTATTCCGTCAGGTTCAGAAAGCTTGCCCCCTTCATATTCAATTCCGATATAACCGGTGTAGCCGGAATCCTTAACAATCGAAAGCATTTTTGCATAGTCGGTTTCGATGCAGTTACCCTGTTCATCAAAGTCGTAACTCTTGGCGCTTACGCCCTTGGCAAAAGGCATCATCTCTTCAACGCCCTTGTACCGGTCGTACCACTCCACACATTCCGATCCCCATTCTGAACCATCGGCACGCTTTACACAAAAGTTTCCAAAATCCGGTAATGTACCGCAATTGTTCATACCTGTATTTTTGATTACAGATGAAAGCCATTGTCCGTCTGAAGAATAGCTGCCGTGATTTTCAACAATCACGTTGATGTTAAAATCTTTTGCAAACGCTGATAACGAAGCAAGTCCATCGGTTGCCGCTGCGGCTACTTCTTCCCGTTCTCCAACACCAAAGGCATTCACCCGAATGGAATGACAGCCTAAAAACTTCGCTGCCTCAACCCACTTCTTATGGTTATCAACTGCTTCGGCACGTTTGGCTTCATCCAGGTCACCGAGGTAGCCTTCGCCATCACACATAATTAACAAACTGGTTACGCCATTATCAGCACAACGTTGCTTAAGGTCAGTCAGGTAAGCCTGGTCCTGTGCCTTATCCTTAAAGAAAGCATTTACGTACTCAATCGCATCAATACCATAATCACGTTTGGCAATTAACGGAAAATCAAGGTTGGTGAATTCATTAGCGAAGAGCGCTTTATGCAGCGACCATTCAGCAAGCGATATTTTGAAAAACATACCAGAAGAATTTTCAGATTTGTGCGAACAAGATGACAACCATGACGGAATAATTGCTGCGCCAGCAGCGGCCAGTCCGAGGTTGCGAAGAAATAGTCTGCGTGAGGCTTCAGTATTCATAGGATTCAGGTTTATGCGTTTAATATAGACATTATCGCGAATTGTTAAAACGATTTTTTATTCAGTGCACGCATGAAAAACCATCCATCCTTAACAAAATTAGTTTTATATCAATCTGCGATGGCCTTATCTCTTTCTTTCCTACATTTCCACACCTGAAATCTAACATTACAACTATGCGTTACCTGATTTACATACTCCTGCTGATCACCACCTTTTCGTTTGCTCAACAAACTGTTCCGCCCCAAGCTGATTTACGGATATACGACATCATCAACGCGGTATCGGCTGAACGGTTGGAAAACGACATCCGCATACTGGCCAACTTTGGCACACGCAATACGTTTTCGGATACCGTTTCCAACACCCGAGGCATTGGTGCGGCACGGAGGTGGATAAAGGCTGAGTTTGATAAAATTTCAAAGGCGTGTAATAACTGCCTGGAGGTATTCTATCAAAAAGATCTGGTTACCAAAGAAGGAAATCCACGTGTTCCGAAAGATGCCTGGGTGGTGAACGTAGTAGCCATTCAACGCGGAACGGAATACCCCAACAATTTCATCATCATGTCGGGCGATATTGATTCACGCGCCAGCAACACCATGAATTATGAAATTGATGCACCCGGAGCAAACGATAACGCAACCGGAATGGCGGGCGCAATTGAAGCGGCACGTGTACTTTCAAAATACAAATTCAGGCACAGCATTGTGTACGTTGGACTATCAGGTGAAGAGCAAGGGTTGTTTGGTGGTGCCGGATTGGCACGTTACGCAAAAGAGAAGGGTTGGAATATTATTGGTGTGCTCAACAACGATATGATTGGAAATATTGAAGGAGTTGATGGCGTGATTGATAATCGTTCCTTCCGGATTTTCTCCGAACCCGTACCTCCTACCGAAACCGAACAACGCAGAAATCAACGAAGATTTTATGGTGGCGAAGTGGATGGCATTTCACGCCAATTGGCACGCTACGTTCACAAGCAAACCAAAACGTATATGCCGGAAATGAACCCGATGTTGATCTACCGGCTCGATCGGTTTGGTCGCGGTGGGCATCATCGTCCATTCAATGATCTGGGTTTTGCAGGCATCCGCATTATGGAAGCCCACGAAAATTACAATCGTCAGCATCAGGACATACGTGAAGAAAACGGAATCAAGTATGGAGATGTAATTGAAGGTGTGAATTTCGAGTATGCTAAAAAACTAACAGCAGTAAACGCCATTACCATGGCCGGATTGGCGTGGGCACCACCCGCCCCAACCAACGTGGCCATTGGTGGCGCAGTTCAACCCTCCACCAAACTTTCGTGGGATGCGCTGCCAGCCGATAAAGTAGGCGGATATAAAATCTACTGGCGCGACACCACTTCTCCTACCTGGGATTATTCTCGTTACGTTTCTAACGTATCCACATTTACGTTAGAAGGTATTGTGATTGACAACTTTTACTTTGGCGTTGCGGCAGTGGATAAAAGTGGAAATGAATCAGTGATTGTATTTCCGGAAAGATTGATCCGTTAACATGATTTGGATCATCCTGATATTACTTTGGATATCGGTGAAACTGAAACTCACTCAACGAAAAGCTATGATTCAAGCCAGCTATAAGAACAAGCAAAACGAAGAACTACCAATCGTTAAAGAGTCAAAGTGAAGTTTTAGGTAACTACGGTAAATCAGTTCTTGTCCACTACCCAGGTATCTGTCCAACTGTCGTGCCAACCTCGCGCACTACCTAAAAAGGAAAAAGCTTCGAAGGGCACAAACCTCGATAAGGTACGGAGCATGATCGTTGACGTTTTTGGAACTCGGCCATGTTTGTCGACCACTCGGGTTCCGGTAATCAGCTTCCCAACGGTAACGCCAAAAACAGATTCCATTAAAGTGTAGTAAACGAAAAAGACGGAGAAACCTAATAAATAAGAGACTGCAGTAAATCCAGGATCGTTTTCATCTACATTATCAATATAACCAGGCGTAGTTAGCTCCGTTCCTATTGCCAAAATAAAACCAGACAGAAAAGCAAGAAAGTATACAACGATAGTATCTACAATATGATTGGCAAATCGCTTTCCAGCTGAAGCCATCCTACTGTCAACGTTGATGGCTGTTGACGGATAGTCGTATGGAGTTGTATGTATATCCGCTTCAGCAGTCGGCTTGAATGTAGGGCAACTGCCTTCAAAGTCGGCTTGCTTACCAGTAAGGGAACAAATAACGCCTTGTCGTGCATCAAAATCTTTGAGCTGACAAACTGTACAGAATTTTAGGTGATCTTCTCGTGTCATGGGGGGACATGTTTAATTTTCGTTTCAAGATAAAGAAAACCAAAACATGTTAAAATCCTCAGCCAAATTGCAAACAGTTATCATCCCAAATGAGTCTTTAACCAATTTGCTTCAGAGGTTGATCAGCCTTGGCATAAGCATATCTGGCCAACCGTGTTGGATTGTAATACGCATCCAACCCCAGGCTGCATAATGATCCAGCCCTTTCCAACGCCAAAAAGCCATCCGCTGTGATGAAGGATGAATCCAATAAAACCGATTGAATCTCACCGATCACAAAAAAAGTATTGTTCCTGGAAATGGGAATAACCTCACGAAGTGCAAGCGCGTACTTCACCCGACTTTCCTGAACAAAAGGTGCTTTAATGCCTTCAACAAATTGAGGCGTTAAGCCAACCGCATCAAATTCACTTACGTACTCCGGATATTTGGCACTGGTCTGATGCGCCCTCGACAGAATTTCTTCATGGATGTGATTAATGGTATACACACCCGTTTTCTGAATGTTGGCTATGGTATGGGGTGCGGCTTCCAGCGGCCGGTTTACGTAGCCCACCAAAGCAGGATCTGCACCCAGGTGAACGATGTTGCTGAATATAGCCAGATTTGTTTGTCCTGTTTCACTGATGGTGCCAATCAGACCTACCGGCTTAAATCCGGAAAGTGAGTTGATAAAATTTCCCCGATAAAAACGCGACCAGGATGATATTTCAGATGAGGATATTTGATTCATAACCTCTAAACACCAGCTAAACGTTTATGTTTTTTTGCTCCGATCGACTATGAAAGAATTTTCTAATTTTTGAGTCAGCTAACAGCCATTACTTGAAATAATCTACCATTAATCCCTACCTGATCGCCAATACCCTTACCCAATAATTCCCTACCCAAAGGCGCCTCCGGAGAAATGCAATAGAAACTTTGCCCATCCAATTCAATCATTCCAAGGCTTACAGAAATGTAAAAATATCCCTGTGATGTGTGCACCAATGATCCTGCCACTACCCTGTCTTGTATTTGAACTTCTTTTAATTCAAGTAATCGATTCAGGAGCCTTTCAGTTTCCAACAACTGCTGAGTGAATCGCTCAATTTCAAGCTGAGCCATAGCCCTGCCGGTTTCATATTTGTCACCCACACTGCTTTTGGTTTCTTCGTTAGCCGATGCCTGTACCTGTGCCCGCTCATGTTGTACCTGTTTGATGCGCTCCTGAAGCACATCCACACATTTTTGAAATATCAGCGATTTATCAAGCATAATCAGGCATCCGGAATAATTCCCATCTTTTTCATCAAAAACGTTGCGTTCATTTTCTGTGCAATACCCGTTCGTAGTTTATAATCGAACGAAAGTTTATCCCCTTCCATGGTAGGCTCAAAACAATAATTGGCAACTTGATTGGGATAATCCGTTTCCAGTTTGCCTAATGCCAGGTCGTGCGTGGCGATGAGTGCCAGGCAAGAATGATTAAGTAATTGCTGAACGAGTGCAATCGAACCGGCTTGCTTGTCGGTTGAATTGGTGCCTTTTAAAATTTCATCCAACAGAATCAACAAGGGTTTACCGCTTTGCAATTCATCCACGATAGACTTTAGTCGCGTGAGTTCTGCGTAAAAATACGATTGATGATCTTTCAGCGAATCAGCCGTGCGCATACCGGAACGTAAATCCACAACAGGACATATAAAAGTTTTTGCACAAACCGGAGCGCCATTCAACGCCAGCACCAGGTTTACACCCAACGTCCGCAGAAATGTGCTCTTGCCGGCCATGTTGGCACCCGTAATGATTAGCACCCGGTGTGGATTGCCAATCGTTACTGTGTTAGCCACACATTCTTCCGGTTGCAGCAACGGATGCCCAATATCTTCAGCCTGAATTTTGAATTGCTCTTGTATAATCGGAAACGAAAATGCAGGATGATTGACATGCCATGTAGCCAGGCTAATAAGTACTTCGGTATCGCGAATGGCCTTAAGCCACGTGATCAATTTATCGCCATGCGCTTCCCGCCACTTTTCCAACCGGTAAACACATTGCAAATCATAAAGAAACAGTCCGTTCACCAACAGGTTCATCATAAAATTCAACCGCGCATTCAACCAACTGACCAACGAAGCCAGCTCTTTTACCTTCTCTCCTGCTTCATACGCCTGACCCGCAAACTTCTTCATCAATTCGGAAGAAAATGATTGAGTTTGAATATGTCCAAGGAGTGATCCGTATTTCTCCAACAACGTTTTCTTGCGACTGATGTATTCATGAAAGGCATTGATGCGCTTCAGGTGTAATCCTAATATCACCCATTGGGCGAGCACCAAAAACATAGCCACGATTTTCAGTACAGGACTAAAAAATGAACCCGCAACCGAAAGCACAGTAAGCACGGGCACCACCATCAGGAGAATGCGGTAAAAACTCTTTCCATATAAAAATGAAGGACGCTTCACCCATTCCACCAACTCAGCATGATCATGCACCTGTTCATTCATTTCCATCCCCGATGCCTGAACATGTTGACAAAAATCCGTCATGACCGAAAGCTCTTTTGCCGCTTCCTGATGATTGACTATTGCTTCCTTTGTTGCCAAATGACCGGACAACCTTTCCGCCAGTTGTTTCTTTCCTTCACGGGTATTGCATCGATTTAATGCCTGGAATAATGATCCCTCACCAAAAATGTCGAGGTCATGCGTATAGGGATGATGCGGATCAATGAATTCACTTCCGCTATCGAAAAATGAAAAATCACCTTCAAGGGCCTTTAGCTCACCTTCATTTAACTTAACCAGGTTTTCAAGATGCGTTTTTTCTACAAACAACCTGGAATGATACAACACCAGCCAAACAAACGCACCACCCGCCAGAATGGCTCCGTAAAATGCAGACGACTCAGTAAACCCGGCATAGATCAGGGCGATGGTTACCAGCACTATAACCAGCCGAAGGTTGGAAACACGATTTATGCGTTTACTTATCTTCTGCAGTTGGGCATAAAAATCATCCCTCCTCTTTTGGTAAAAATCTGCGCGTTCGGCCATGCCTCCTGTTTAAAACGCTAAAGAAAACAAATTGGGTAACCAGAATTAAATCCGCCCCGAAAGATTATCAGATTTTTTATGGAAAAAGAAAGTCAACTGCATCATAGCGCTAAACTTACCCTAAACCACTATGAAAAAATCGTTACAACTCACCATTCCCAAGCCTTGCCACGAAAACTGGAATGCTTTTACCCCCACCCGCAAAGGCGGTTTTTGCCAAAGTTGCAGTAAGGAAGTGGTCGATTTTACCCGATACACCGATGAACAGGTAAAAGATTATTTCAAGTCACGGCCGCAAAATACCTGCGGAAGATTCCGGCCGAATCAATTAAAGACCTACATGGTAGTTGAACCAAAGGCCACACCTCGTCTGGGTTGGTTGTCCTTGTTTCTTGGCGGCATCATGCTTTTCTTCACTTCCCGCTTCACGCAGGCACAAAGTTCACCCAAAACCAACACCGAGCAAATTCATGTGAAGGGAGAATTGAATCAGTCAACAAGCACTACAAGAAAACTGCGCATTACTGGTGTAGTTAATTCATTGGAAGATGGCACCCCACTGCCAGGAGTTAATGTGATACAAAAAGGTACAGTTAATGGCACTGTCACGGATGCAAACGGGGAATTTGAATTGCAGATCGCGAAGCTTACCGGCACCGAAGTGCTGGTATTTTCTTTTATTGGTTTAAAGACGATTGAGTATCCATTGGGAACCACTCAACCAACTCAAAACATAACAATAGAAATGGAAATGGATATAGTCGCACTTGGAGAAGTAATAATGGGTGGTGTGGGTACCCGCAAAATCAGCTTTCGCAGATTGTGGTGGAAAATCAAAGGATTGTTTTAACCAATCAGTTGCTGGCCAAAAGCTCTTTTAGTCGTTGTACTTTCTCTGGTGAAAAAGAAACAGTAATGATATTCGGTCCTGAATAATACCTGAACTGTATTGTGGTGGTCGCTTGAATTTGATTCACAGTTTCTGATGTTAGCAGATATTCCAATCGGGTAATCCGATATTTGTTTTCACTGTATCCGGTAACTACCGAGATCTTAGTAGAGTCTGCAGTTAGTATATCATCCCGCTCCACATCACGCGATACCATCACATCATCTTCCCGTTTAAGTGGCTGAAGGTTTACAGGCTTTTCATCCAATAACATAAATATCTTGTCTTCGAGGCGAAACGCATTCGCATGGAGCACCACAACATCGTATAACCTATACTGTGCAACACCATGTCTATCAAGTTGCTTTACAAAAGATTGATCAACATAGGCCAAGGGTGACCGAAAATTGATTTGTTGAATACGATGATTCCATCGGAAATTTTTGGTATCGGTTGCATTGTCGTATTGTGTTTGTATGGTTTGCGTGAAACTGGGACTCGTGCATGAAGCAGCAAACAACAACAGCGAGAATAGTGTGGCTGAAGCAATTTGAAAGGCTTTCATAAGGACGAAGTTTGAGGACTCTTGTAAACTTTTTGAGCAAGAATTGAGCCAGAGGTACACGCAACCGCTAATTTTCATAGCTTAATTGCGAGTAACCTGACCTTTCATCAAGAATTTACAACAGCAAAGGCTAGGTTGCCATTGAAGCCGAATTCTGACAATTGTCAGCCGGCTGCCCTATCCAGATCATTTTGATTTGAGCCCTGGACGCTTTTCTTTCCAACACGAATCCCTCAATCTGCATGAAACCCAATACCAAACTGATCGGCATAAAAGTTCTCCATACAGTCATCTGGATTTTTTTCAACGTAGTCATTTTCTACTTGCTTTATGCTGTAGTCACTGACCAGATTGATTATTGGGTGTGGATAGGGTTGGGCTGCTTCCTTGCCGAAGGTATTGTGCTGTTGATTTTTAAAAACTATTGCCCACTAACTGTATGGGCGCACAAATACTCCAACTCTACCCGCGATAATTTTGATATTTATATACCAAATTGGCTAGCCAGGCATAACAAACTCATCTACACGAGTCTGCTGGGAGTTGTTATACTGATTCTAATCTATCAGTTAGTAAGATGAGCTAAATATCTCTTGTTGCGATTACTTCTTCTCCATCATATACATAGGAAATGCGGATTCAGTAAATCCTCCTTGTTATATGCAAGTTCTTGTTCGCTATCCTTTTGCTTCACTGAAATTCCCACCGCATTAACGATGGCATGAGCAGCTGCTGTATCCCACTCCATCGTAGGAGCAAAGCGTGGATATACATCTGCAAGTCCTTCCGCCAGTAACATAAACTTCAGGCTACTGCCTTTTGAAACGAGAGAAGGTTCTTTCAGGGCACTGATGAAATCCTGTGTCTCCGGACTCATGTGTGAACGCGAAGCCACGACACGCAAACCGGGTTGTGCTAACGAAACCAGATTTCTTTTAGGTAAGTCAATGATTTGTCCGCTGCGTTTTAAAAATGCTTTTCCTTCCGCTGCATAAAACACATCGCCACTCACCGGAACAGCAACTACACCGAGTATTGGCTTTTGGTTATGGATTAGCGCAATGTTTACTGTAAACTCTCCGTTTCGTTTTAAAAATTCCTTGGTTCCGTCAAGTGGATCGACCATCCAGAAGTATTCCCATTGCTTTCGCTCTTCATAGGGAATCGTTTTTCCTTCCTCACTAAGAACAGGCAGTCCAGTTTCCTTCAATACAGATACAATAGCTGTGTGCGCCTGTTTATCTGCCAACGTTAAAGGCGACTTATCCTCTTTCGACTCAGCTTGAAAATCATTGGAGTGGTACACGTTAAGGATTTCCCCACTTGCAGTTTCGGAAGCTTTGATTGCGATTTGAAGTAATTCAGAATAGTTCATGTTTAAACAGTAGGGTTGAATAATTTACCGCAAAGGCGCTGAGACGCTAAGGGTTCAGAAGTTATTTACAAATCGTTTAAAACCATTTTTTAACAACGGTACATTGAAATTGATAAGAAATCCAAGCCGTTTGTTGGCCAGCTTCAGGTAACTGATGATCTGAGCTTCATGCACGGGTAAAAAACTCTCAATAGACTTCAATTCAATAATTATTTCATTTTCAACAAGGATATCAATAACATAGTCTTTATTCAATACATGACCTTTATAGACAAGAGGAATGGGCACCATAGTCTCCACAGTAATGTTTCGCATTCGCAACTCTTTAACAAGACAATGCTGATAAACAGCTTCTAACAATCCAGGACCCATTTCCTTATGCACAGTAATCGAACTATCCAGAATCTCCTTTGATAAAAAATTATAATGTTCTCTTTCCATGGACTTTTTTGGCGTTTACTTTGCGCCTTTGCGCCTCCGCGGTAAAAATTCCATCCCTCAAACAATCATCCCCGCTGCTACCGTTTCATTCGTGCCTTCATCCACCAAAATAACACTACCGGTAATTCTGTTTTTGCGATAGCTATCGAAAGGTAAAGGTTGTGCAGTACGAATTTTTACACGGGCAATGTCATTCATGCCCAACTGATCAACACACTCCAGACGCTGCAGCGAGTTAATATCCAGTTTGTATTGAATCTCTTTTAAGATTCCACGCGTTTCACGTGTGGTGTGACGCACATAGAATTTTGAGTTGAGATTAACCGGTCGTTGATTCATCCAGCAAAGCATCATATCAATATCCTGCTCAACTAAGGGCTGATTGTTTGGCTTACAAATCACATCTCCCCTACTGATATCAATCTCATCTTGAAGGGTCATCACCACCGACATCGGAGCAAACGCTTCCTGAATCACTTCCTCACCCAATTGTATGACTTTGATCTTTGTTGTAAAACCGGATGGCAACACCAATACCTCATCGCCTGCTCTAAAAATACCTCCAGCAACACGACCTGCATACCCACGGAAGTCCTGGTGCTCGCGGGTCTGTGGCCGAACCACATATTGCACCGGAAACCGACTATCAATATGATTGTGATCACTCTCAATGTGCACCGTTTCCAGCATGTGTAGCAATGTAGCCCCTTGATACCAGCTCATCTTTTCAGAACGATTAACAACATTATCACCGAGCAAGGCACTGATGGGTACAAACTGAATATCGGAAACCTCCAGTTTTGAGGAGAATGCCTTGTAGTCTTCTACAATTTTATCAAACACCGCCTCATCATAATCCACTAAATCCATTTTGTTGACACAAACAATGATGTGCGGTATTTTCAACAACGATGCGATGAACGAATGCCGGTACGTTTGCTCAATTAATCCTTTGCGTGCGTCTATAAGAATCAAAGCCAGGTTTGCGGTAGAGGCGCCCGTTACCATGTTGCGTGTATACTGAATGTGACCAGGCGTATCCGCAATAATAAATTTACGTTTGGGTGTAGCGAAATAACGGTATGCCACATCGATGGTAATGCCTTGCTCGCGCTCCGACTTCAATCCATCGGTCAGCAATGAAAGATCGACATAGTCGAAACCCTTTTTTACACTGGAGGCTTCTACGGCCTCGAGTTGATCTTCAAAAATCGATTTGCTATCGTATAACAATCGGCCGATCAGTGTGCTCTTCCCATCGTCAACGCTACCTGCGGTTGTAAATCTTAATAATTGATTCATTTGAGTTTCGGGTTACGAGTTAAAAATACCCCTGCTTTTTTCTATCCTCCATTGCTGTTTCACCACGTTTATCATCGGCACGTGTCCCGCGTTCGGTTTTGCGGGAAGCCGCTACTTCCACAATGATTTTTTCCATGGTGTCAGCATCGGATTCAACCGCTCCGGTAATGGGCATATCGCCACAGGTACGAAAACGTACTTGCTTCATCACAGGCTTCTCATCAGGCTTGAGTTTTAACCACGGAGAAGTTGACAAAATGGTTCCATCACGCACGACTACTTCACGGTTGTGTGCGTAATACAATTTTGGAATCGGAATATTTTCTGTAAATAAATATTGCCACACATCCATCTCTGTCCAGTTTGAAATCGGAAACACACGAAAGTGCTCACCCATGTGCTTTTTTCCGTTGAAGATGTTCCACAACTCGGGTCGTTGATTTTTAGGATCCCACTGACCAAATTCATCGCGATGCGAAAAGAAACGTTCCTTGGCACGCGCTTTTTCTTCATCCCTGCGCGCTCCACCCATGGCCGCATCGAATTTGTGCTTCTCAATTGTATCTAACAAGGTTACGGTTTGTAATGCATTACGACTGGCGTTATAACCCGTTTCTTCTTTCACGCGACCGGTGTCAATACTTTCCTGAACAGAACCCACAATCAGTTGTACGCCCAGTTCATTCACCAGCCAATCGCGGTACTCCATGGTTTCCGGAAAATTATGACCGGTATCGATGTGCACCAATGGAAAGGGAATTCGTGCCGGGTAAAATGCCTTGCGAGACAAGTAAGCCAACACAATTGAATCTTTACCGCCTGAAAACAACAAGGCAGGTTTTTCAAATTGCGCCACCACTTCGCGGATAACATAAATGGCTTCGGCTTCAAGTTCTTTTAAATGACTGAGATAATATTGACTCATGGCTTAATCAGATACTTATTTTCGTTAACACAAAATTCAACAGTCGCTCAACAGATTGCTCAACAGTAAGCGTTTCCGTTTTTATTACCAGGTCGGCAGATTCTGGTCTTTCGTAAGGAGAATCAATTCCTGTAAAGTTTTTCACTTCACCGGCCCGGGCTTTTTTATATAAGCCTTTAACATCACGCTGTTCACAAACCTCCAGCTGAGTATCTACAAATACTTCCATATAATTGGAGGGGCCAACAATGGTTTTTACTTGTTCACGATCGGCCTTAAACGGAGAGATAAAGGCCGACAATACAATCACACCTGCATCAAGCAGCAGCTTACTCACCTCACCGATTCGTCTGATGTTCTCGACCCTTCCCTCATCTGCAAATGATAAATCCTTATTCAGTCCCGTACGAATGTTATCCCCATCAAGCAAATACGTTTTAAAACCGCGAGCAAAAAGTTGTGCCTCCAACTGAACCGCCAATGTTGATTTTCCCGAACCCGAAAGACCCGTAAACCAGATTAACTTCGCGCGCTGCTGCATCAACTGCTCACGCTGCTCTTTTGAAACTTTTGTTTGTATTGGATAAAGGTTATTCATCTAGTAAAGATTATAAAACCAGGCTATAAAGATGATACAAATAACCGCATAAATAACTGTTAACGGTGTGCCTACCCGAACGAAATCCTTGAATGTGTAACCACCCGGCCCGTACACCATCAGGTTTGTTTGGTAGCCGATGGGCGTCATAAAATCACCGGAGGCGCCAAAGGCAATGGCCACGAAAAACGGTGTTGCCGGCAGCGACAATTGTTCAGCAAGCGACATGGCAATGGGAAACATAATGGAAACCGCTGCAGGGTTAGTCACCAATGCAGTTAAAAAGATAGTCACCAAAAACAAAGCACTCAACACACCAACAGGTCCGATCGATTCACCCACGTTAATCAGCGCGGTAGCCACCAATGCCGCTGTTCCTGATTTCTCCAGCGCAATGCCAATAGCTAAGGAACACACCAACACCATCAACAAATTAAAATCAAGTTGGCGCCTGATTTCTTCCAGGTTCAATATTCCTAAAAAAATCAGGGCTGACAATACCACCAACGATGCCGTGAACAACGGAATAAAACCCAATATGCCAGCCAACAACATCAGGAAACTCCCCACTCCTACCCAATATTTCCATACAGGCCTTTTATACTCTACTTTTTTCGGAACCGACAAATAGAATAAATCCTTCTCGTGATTAACCGAATTATTTTCATCGCCCGATAACAGCAGCATAAAGTCGCCACCGGCAATATGCATTTCACCTACCTTACCCGAAACACGTTTACCGTTTCGATGAATCGCTACAATGGAAGAATTGAATTTTTTTCGGAAATCAGAGTCTTTAATTCTTCTGCCGATCAGGCTTGAACTGGCGGGGATAACCGCTTCAACAAAATTAAATTGATTCTCCGCTTCCATGCCATCCTGTTCAGGAATGCGCAGTCCGTTATCCTGATGGATCAGGTCATATATGGATTGGGTGTGCCCGGAGAAAAAAAGTGCATCACCCGATTGCAGCTTTTCTTCTGGTGATACCGGTGAAATCACTTCATCGTTGCGAATGATTTCCACTAAAAACAAATCCTGAAGGTTACGCAGTCCCGCCTCCTTTACACTTTTACCAATCAATTTTGAATCAGCAAAAACTTCCGTTTCAATAATGTATTCTTTGAGATTCTGGCGCACGGTGTCAAGCTTACTCACATTCTTTGGCAACAACTTGTATCCGAAAAAATACAGATAAATCCATCCAGCCAGGGTTACCAGTAAGCCGAGATAAAGAAAATCCTGAAATCCGAGCAAGGGCAAATCATATTCGGTCATTAAACCAATCAGAACCAGGTTGGTTGATGTACCAATAACGGTAATCATACCGCCAAGAATGGTAGCATACGAAAGCGGAATCAATAATTTTGATGCAGGTGTTCCGGTGCGGTCGGCCCAATCTTTAACGTAAGGAATCAGAAAAGCTACAATGGGCGTGTTGTTTAAAAATGCCGACACCGATGAAGAAATCACCATCATGCGCAACAGAAAAGCTTTGGGTTTCAGTGTGGCCTTAAACAATCGGGTAAAAAATTCCGGGCCGAATACCGACCGGATTCCTGCCGTTACCAGAATCAGCAAAAAGATCACAACGATCTGTTGATTACTTAACCCTTTCAGCAACTCAGCCGGGTTAATTACGCCAATAAGCAGCAAAGCCAACACCGCAATAAAAAACGACAAGGCAGGATTGAACCACTCCCGATAGAGTGATACCACCAGCAAGATGACAATACCCAGAACAAGGCCTTGAATGAGCGTAAACTCCACTAATTCGGTAGATTTAAGAGGCAAATATAAGCAAAAGCACATAGGTGAAAAGCCTTACCTGCCACGAAGATGGATCAACAAAGGGCTAAAAATCGTGGACAAAGAACCAACCATTCAGTCACTAAACAGGTCAATGCGCCCATTAAAAGCCAATAAGCTGTATTTAGGCCGGTGCAGAATAATTAGGCTGTGAATTTCCATTGGCCGTCAATAATTATTCTAATTTTGCAGGTTATGGATAATCATTTTTCATCCGCTCCGGTAGATTTGGTGTACTTATGGGTAGATGGAAACGACCCAAACTGGCAGAAAAAAAAACGGGCTTTTACAGGCGCCTTAAGTGATACTTCTGAGCAAAATAACATTGGCCGATATATGAGCAACGAGGAATTGAAATATTCCTTACGTTCAGCAGCAAAACATGTACCGTGGATCAGAAAGATTTTTATCGTAACCGATGACCAAAAACCCGAATGGTTAAACACGGAAAATCCGAAAATTCAGGTAGTGGATCACAAGGAGATAATGCCTGCAGAAATTCTTCCGTGTTTCAATTCCAGTGTGCTGGAGTACTACTTGCATAAGATACCGGGGCTGTCGGAATATTTTCTGTTTGCCAATGACGATATGTTTTTCAACGCTGATCTTTCTCCGGATTACTTCTTTGGGAAAGATGGATTTCCAATTGTCCGGTTAAAGCGCAAACCATTGGGCAAATGGCATTACCGGTTAAAAATACTTGTCGGAAAAAAACTTGGACAGTACAATCGAATGGTGGTGGATTCATCACTTATGGTTGAGACGCGATTTGGTAAATACTACCCGGGCGTTCCCCATCACAACATTGATGCATTCCGGAAATCGGATTACAAAAAAGCAGTTGAAGAGGTGTTTGCGAAGGAGGTGGAGAAATCAAAATGCCACCGGGTTAGGACCTATGGCGACCTGCACCGCTCAGCATTTGCGTTTTATACGCTAGCCATAAATCATGCGCACCTCAAATATGTTGGAAGAAGAGAGTCCATCAGAATCCTTGCCTACAAGCACAACCTGCAGGAATACCTGAATCACTACAATCCCAAACTGTTCTGCGTAAACGATAACCAACGCGTTAACTCAGAAAACAGGAAAATGATTAAACCCTTCCTGGAAACACATTTTCCCTTAAAATCAGCCTTCGAAAAACCATAATACAGCGATTTCAGCCATCTGTGCTTGCCCTAAAAAATTTTCTTTTATTATTGCTTTTGTATGAGCAGTATAGTAGAAGAAGGAATAGACTTGGTTTACTTGTGGGTGGATGGCTCCGACCCGGAGTGGCAGAAAAAAAAGCGTGCTTTTACCGGTATTATCAGTGATGATTCCGAAACCAATAACATTGGGCGATACATCAATAATGATGAACTAAAGTATTCGATGCGGTCCGTGATAAAGCATGCTCCCTGGATTCGGAAAATTTATATTGTAACCGATGGCCAAAAACCGGAATGGCTGAATATCCATCACGAAAAAATTCAGTTGGTAGACCATCAGGAGATTATGCCATTGAAAATTTTGCCTTGTTTTAATGCTATGGTCATTGAGTATTTTCTGTATAAGATTCCGGGCCTATCAGAACATTTTTTGTTTGCGAATGATGATATGTTCTTCAACGCAGATCTATCACCAGACTATTTCTTTGCCAGAGACGGTTACCCCATCATTCGATTGAAGCGAAAATATTTTGGAAAATGGGGCCATCGCTGGAAACAACTAATGGGCAAAAAATTAGGGCAGTATAGAAATCAGGTCACTGAGGCAGCAATTCTGGTTTCAGAAAAATTCGGGAAATACTACGCCAGTATTCCGCATCATAATATTGATGCCTATAAAAAATCAGACTATCGAAAGGCTGTAGAAGAAGTGTTCTCGGAACAGGTTCAAAAATCACAAATGAGTCGTGTACGGAATTATGGCGACTTGCAGCGAGCTGCCTTTGGGTATTACGCACTCGCTATAAAGCACGGACACGCCAGGTATATTACGCGCAAAGACTCTTTGCGCCTATTAACCTATAAGCACGATTTTAACGAATACATACAACGCTATCAACCTAAGCTCTTCTGCATTAACGACAACGAAAAAGTTAATAACGAGCATAGAAAAAAAATCAAACCCTTCCTGGAAGAACTTTTCCCTACGAAAGCACCTTTCGAGAAATAGATTTCTGCTTCATCTGAATAATGAATAACCCTAACAGGTACCATCGCACCCGACCGGAATTATATACACGCCTTTTAACCAAAGGCAAGATGCCCAGTAAAGCATAATGATACGTAATATAGCGGGGCGCACTAAGTACTTTGATCCGATGCTCGTCAGCAAATTTTTTACAAAACTCATTAGCCCTGGCAATGCTTCTGTTTCGTATCAATCGTTTCTTCCATGATAGTGAAGTAACAAGCGAATTACTTCTGTCTTTATAATAATAGACTGCGCCCGGAACCGAGATAATTTTATTGGAGAAATAAACGGCCTGAATGGCAAACACTTTATCATGGGCATTTCGCAAGTCTGCATCAAAAAGTAGTTTTCTTTCTTTTATGAAAGCAGTCCTGTACAAATATTTCCAAACATTTCCCTGATGGAAAACATTCGCAAATCGCATCTTGTCATCGGTGTTTACATACAGAAATTTTTCTGTAACCATACTCGTGAAGGCAGGCAATCTCTCATGAACATATCCGGCACAGGCCATATCTGCCTCAACAGATTCAATCGCCTCCAGCATCTTATTATAAAAATCAAGATTTATCAGGTCATCCACATCCATAAAATGGATATACTCGCCTGTGGCCGCATGAATACCTGCATTTCGTGCCGCAGCGGCTCCTTGATTTTCTTGCTGAATAAGTTTGACCGGACAACGTTTGATTATTTGAACCGTATCATCTTCTGAGCCATCATCCACAACAATAACCTCCAGATTTGTATACGATTGAGCGAGTACCGTTTCCAGGCACTGACTTACATATAATGATGCATTGTATGTTGGAATGATTACCGATATCAGTCGCTTCGTATGCATGCACGATTACCTCACTTTTCAAAACTTGACTTCTCCGGCAGTATACTTTCAAATGCAGCCTGAATACCCTGCATAGTTTGCTCAAAATTCCTGATGAATTCGCTATCATTCAAACAAACCAGGGAATACGACTGATCGCGAACGGCTTGAATAGCCTGAGCTGACCTAAACACCAACGGAAACATCTTCGTATCCTGATAGGTGTTATACGGCATAAAATTCGATTGACAGATTTGCCAGGTCTTGAAAAGCTCCAGCGTATAATCCTTCGGGCTACGGAAACGATGTTTCGACATCTCCGTCAGTTCATCTCCTGCATAATCCCAAACTTCTTCAAATGTTTTTTTAAGATACGGCTGGGCATTGTGTGGGGTGCGTAGCGTAACAAACTTATTGTAAAAGGAAAGCAGTCGCGTTAATCGTGCTTTACTGCCATACGCTTCGGTAAACCATTTGTCATGGTCGCGTTTCATAATCTCCTTCTTGTTGAATCGCTTATTAATCAACCGGATATTATTCCTCAGGCACTTGTTCCATAACGAAAATCCAAAATTCATCCGGAAGGCCGCGATATCATTGGGCAAACCCTCAGTAAAAAATCGTTTTGGCGTAATGTGATTGATGACAAAAAAGTCATCATTGAAATACACAAAGTGCTCCGTTAAATCCGGTATGCGGTGCATGTAAATCTCAATCACGTTGGAGTTATAGCACGGCAAAGATTCCTTCGGCATGTAATCTTCATGATTGACAAACTTTATCTTAGGATGGTTTGCATTTATCCAATCTGGTTTTTGGCCACAGGTTACAAAGTGAATCTTGCGTACCCAGGGCGCAAACTTTTCCACCCCCCTAAACCAGTATTTAAGAAAACCGTAATCCCTGAAGCGTGCTACCGACACTTCGTTTTTAGTGTTGTCAATTTTTCCTGAATTCTTTGCAAATTCCTTTTGCCACTCCGGGTCGTTCATGTCCACCCAGGTTATTACAAAGTCTATATCCATAAGCATTACGTGTCCAAAACTACGATCTTTTCAACACAACGGATTAAAAGTTTTTAGAAGAAAGTAGTTCGAAAATTAGGAAAAGTTTTTATGTTGGAAAGTTGTTGAAATCCACACACACATGAACCTGAAATTCCTGATTAGTCTCGCCATTACCCTTACCTTGATCTGGGCACTCAATAAAAGCTGGGAAGTTGGCTCCATACGAATTCCGCCCCTGGGCAAATTCCTTGATCCAGCACATGGTTTTTGGCAAAATATCGAACCCAAAGGATTCAGGCTTCCCGAATCATTAAACATTCCCGGATTACAGCAACCCGTTACGGTTGCGTTCGATAGCATCATGATCCCGCACATTTTTGCACAAAACGATGCAGACCTTTACGTGGCACAAGGCTATGTAACTGCGTTTCATCGGCTGTGGCAGATGGAATTTCAAACCCATGCCGCTGCAGGCCGGTTGGCAGAAATTTTAGGAAGCGGACCCGAGGATGCCATTTTAAATTACGACCGCAACCAACGTAGATTAGGAATGGTATACGCTGCCGAAAATGCTTACCGTGGCATGGAGAAAGACCCGGTGGCCAAAATGGTTGCCGAAAAATATGCCGAGGGAATAAATGCCTACATCCAATCACTCTCATACAAAGACCTTCCCCTGGAGTACAAAATACTAGACTATAAGCCAGAGGAATGGACCATGCTGAAATCAGCTTTGCTCCTGCGCAGCATGGCTCAAACCTTGAACAGTGGTGATAAAGACATACAGATGACGAATGCATTGAAATTATTTGGCAAGGAGATGCTTGAAGTGCTTTATCCCGATCGCGAGCCCATGGGCGACCCAATTGTAGATAAACCAGGTGGCTGGAATTTTGAACCCGCTAACCTCAATGATAGTGTTCATGCATTACCGGATGAACTGATTGCCATCAGCGGACTGACCACACCCGAGCCCAACATCGGTAGCAACAACTGGGCTGTAAGCGGCAGCAAAACACAATCGGGTTACCCGATTTTATGTAACGATCCGCACCTGAGTATAACCCTACCTTCCATCTGGTATGCCATTCAATTGAATGCCCCCGGGATTAACACCATGGGAGTTTCTCTTCCGGGCGCCCCGGGTATTATCATCGGGTTTAATGATTCGATAGCCTGGGGGGTTACCAACGCGCAACGCGATTTGGTGGACTGGTACCGCATTACGTTTGAAAACAACAAAAAGGAAAAATACCTGTTGGATGGTGAATGGAAGGACACCCGAAAAGTGGTTGAGGAATTTACAATTCGTGGTGGTGAGGTACTTTTTGATACGGTTGTCTACACCCATTGGGGTCCGGTTCCATACGATGAACACTTTCGCGCGGAAAATGAACGAAAGCACTATGCTTTCCGGTGGATTGCACACGATGAATCGGAAGAGTTATTGACTTTTTACAAACTGAACCGGGCTAAAAATCACAGCGATTACATGAGCGCATTGGATCATTTCTCGTCCCCCGCTCAAAACTTTGTTTTTGCTTCCGTTACCGGAGATATTGCCATGCGTATCCAGGGAAAATTTCCGGCTCGTAAAAAATATGAAGGTAAATTTGTACTGGATGGGAGTCGTTCAACACAAGGCCCGATTGGATATATTCCGTTTGAACATAATGTGATGGATAAAAATCCGGAGCGAGGCTTTGTCAGCTCTGCCAATCAATACCCAGCCGATTCAACCTATCCGTATTACATCAATGCCGTAAGCTATGAAGGGCATCGCAACCGAAGAATAAACAATGTGCTTCGTGAGAAGAATAACCTCACTGTAAAAGATATGATGAATCTTCAACTGGATAACTACAGCATTAAGGCTGAAGAAATTTTACCCACATTGCTTCAGGCTGTTGATGAAACAACATTATCTCCAGAAGAAAAAGAAGCATACAACAGTTTAAAAGTGTGGGATTACTATTACCATAAAGATGCACAGGCGCCACCCTATTTTGAGGGCTGGTGGCGAAACCTGGTCGTTTCCATTTGGGATGAGATACGAAACGATTCTGTTTCCTTATCCTATCCAACATCATGGAACACAAGTTATTTAATCCGTACACAACCCGACTTACCTTTTTATGATGTCCAATCCACACCCGAAAAGGAAACGATCACTGATCTGATCAGACAAGCCTTTAAAAAATCCATGGAAGAGGTAGAAGCGTGGAAAAAAGAAAACACAAAACCATTGCGCTGGGCTGACTACAAGGATACATACGTTGAACACCTTACCCGTCAGGCGCCTTTTAGCTTTCATGTTGAACATGGCGGACATGGCGATGCCGTGAATGCCTCATCCCGAAAGCACGGCCCATCATGGCGGATGATTGTAAGTGTTGAACCAGACGGCCCTAAAGCCTTTGCCACGTACCCGGGTGGGCAATCCGGAAATCCGGGAAGTGTTCACTACAACTCCATGCTTGATCGGTGGGCAAACGGAACGTATTTTAGGATGCTATTTCTGCGGCAAGCCGATCAGTCTGCCGATAGAATTTTATTTTCCACCACCTTAAACCCAAAATGACATGAAATTTACAGTACAACTGGTCGCGATTGTCATTATGAGTTGGCTGCTTGAAATGTTTTTACCCTGGTGGAGCATAGCGATTGCCGGATTCATCGGGGGCTTTGCCTTCAGATCTAAATCAAATTTCATAGCGGGCTTTCTGGCGATTGCCTTGCTGTGGTTTATTCATGCCTTCATCATCGACTTGCAAGCGTCTGCTCCACTTGCAGAAAAAATTGCAGTATTGCTGATGGTCCAAAACAAGATACTGCTGTTCTTGCTCACCGCAGTAATCGGTGGACTGGTTGGAGGTTTCGCTACGCTATCGGGCGCGTTGTTAAAGAGTGGTCGTAAGGGAAGGTGAGTCTGCTACAGTTGCGGAGAATTTACCGATAATCACCGCAAAATTTGCGGTGATTACCTTTTGTTAAAACCAATTGCCATGGCCTGTACGCAGAGGTGAATTTTTCATAACCCAGGTTATGTCGCTCCAAACGATTGGCTAGATCTTGTGTTTGACCAACGTAATACTTGTCATGATCTGCCGAGTACACGATATAAACGAATGTCTCCACAGATACAAAATAAAAAAGTCCTGGCGTTACCACCAGGACTTTCTTTTGTCGGGGTAGCAGGATTCGAACCTGCGACCCCCTGGTCCCAAACCAGGTGCGCTAACCGGACTGCGCTACACCCCGAACATTAAATGAGGCGCAAAGATATACTTTTAATCTTATGCACCAAGTGATCCGACAGGGACTCGAACCCCGAACCTGCTGCTTAGAAGGCAGCTGCTCTATCCAGTTGAGCTATCGGACCAATTTAAAAGCCCTGCTACTAACAGGGCCTTGCGGAGAGGGGGGGATTCGAACCCCCGGTACACTTTGACATGTACGACAGTTTAGCAAACTGCTGGTTTCAGCCACTCACCCACCTCTCCGGGGCTGAAAGAACTGCAAATATAAGGGATGAACAGAAACTGCCTAAAATTAATTTGATCAAAGATTTTTAAGCTCCATCCATCCGAAATCGGCTTGCAACCGTTAACACTTCGTTGTTACTTGCAGACCGTGAGTTGGTATCGTGAATTCGGCATTACGGAAATAGTCTTCATCACATTGTTTGTGGTGTTGTATGGCTTTTACATGGCTCGGGTTATTCGCATTGCCCGATCACTCAACACTCCGTTCAGTTCAATTTTCTTCAAGGTATTTCTCCGCAGCACTGCTTTTGCACTGTTGATTGTAGCCTTATTGGGACCCTCTTTTGGAGCCGCGAAACGCGAAGTTCAATCGGTCGGTAAGGATATCATGATCTGTGTTGACTTGTCGAAATCCATGGACGCATTCGACATCACCCCTACCCGGCTGGAGAAAGTGAAGTATGAAATGAAGCGGATAGTGGCCGCATTCAATTCAGACCGAATCGGGGTCATCATCTTTTCATCCGAGGCCTTCATGCAAAGTCCGCTTACCTTTGACCAGAACGCACTGAACTTATTTATTGAAGCCATGAACACCAACCTGGTGCCCAGTGCCGGTACCGACTTTGGCCCACCCCTGCGTATGGCGGTTGAAAAACTTGAACAGGACAATAGTCGTATTTCTCAAACCACCTCCAAGATTATTATCTTGATTAGCGATGGTGAGGACTTTGGAGAAGAAACTTCAGAAATCTCCCAGCAAATTGAAGCGAAAGGATATAAATTATTTACACTGGGTGTTGGCACCGAAGCCGGAGGAAGCATCCGCGCTGGCTCAGGGTATCGAACCGACAGGCAGGGTAATGTTATTGTTACAAAACTTAACCCAAAGGCGTTGCAGTCGCTGGCTAACCAAACCGGAGGCCGCTACTTTGAAATTAATGACAGCCGTAATGATGTATCGCGCATGATCAACACCATTAACAGCATTGAAGGCGAGCTTATGGATGCCCGTTTGGTGGATGTATCGGCCAACAAATATTTCTACTTTCTGCTAATCGCTGTAATTTTACTGGCCCTTGATGTGTTATTACACGTAAAGACGATTAAGATATGAAAGGCGGACTACTCCTATTATTTCTGTTGTCGGCAATCATCACCGATCCGGCTAAAATCGGTCAAATCAATCGTGCCAAAGAGGAAGCTAAAAAAGCCTACCTCGCAGGCGACTATGAAACGGCTGCAGCCAAATACAAATACCTGGCGGATTCCCTGTCGGTAACCGAGGATGAAGTGCTGATGAACCTCGGTAATTCGTATTTTAACCTGGGCGACACAGCTTCCGCGATCGGACAATATCAAAGCCTGACCCAAAGCGCGAACAAAAACATTCGCTCCATTGCTCAACAACAATTGGGTGTAACGCGAAATAAACAAGGAAAATTTGAAGAAGCCCTGAATCATTTCAAGGAAGCCATCAAGGCTAACCCTGCCAATGAAGATGCGCGTTATAATTATGAATTGCTGAAGAAGAAACTGGACGAACAGAAAAAACAGGAGCAGCAAAATCAGGATCAGAATAAAGACCAGCAAAAAGAACAAGAGCAACAGAAGCAGGATCAACAAAAGAAAGACGAGCAAAAAGAACAGGAAAAGAAAGACCAGGAGCAAAAGGATCAGCAAAACAAAGACAATTCCGGAAAGCCTGATGAGCAAAAAGATCAGGAGCAAAAGGAACAACAAAGTGAAGAAAAGCAGGAACAACAAGAGGGTGAAAAGAAAGACATCCCTCCTTCTTCAGAAAAACTGGAGCAGATGAAAATCACTCCAGAGCAGGCGGCCAAAATTCTGGAAGCCATGAAAAATCAGGAGTTTCAATATCTTCAACAAAATAAACGAAAGGCTACCAAACCCAAGGATAAAGGAAAACCAGATTGGTAAGACTGGGTTCGAGACAAACTCACTATCGTTCAAGTGACCTTTGATGATAAGTGAAATTAACAACTCGTAACTTGCAACTCATAACTCGTAACTAATTAAATATGAACGAAGTATATATCATCTCTGCTGTACGCACACCCATTGGAAGTTTTGGCGGAAGCCTGGCCAGTGTTTCAGCCGTTGACCTCGGAGCCATTGCCGTAAAAGGTGCCATGCAAAAAGCAGGCGTTGACCCAAAACTGATACAGGAAATATTTATCGGTAACGTTATTTCTGCAGGGCTTAAGCAAGCACCCGCCACACAGGTTGCAGTAGCTGCAGGTTTAGGTTATGAGATTCCGTGTACACTCATAAACAAAGTTTGTGCTTCGGGTATGAAGGCCGTTATGTTGGGCGCTCAATCCATTATGCTGGGCCAGAACGATGTTGTTATTGCGGGTGGAATGGAGAGCATGTCGAACATTCCATATTATTTATTGAAAGCCCGTTATGGCTACCGATATGGAAATGGAGAGGTAGTTGATGGACTTACCTACGATGGCTTAACCGATGTGTATAACCATTGCGCGATGGGCGTTTGTGCCGACAATACTGCAAAGGAGATGAACATCTCCCGCCAGGATCAGGATAACTATGCCATCAATTCATATAAGCGCTCTGCTGCTGCCTGGGCTGCCGGTAAATTCAAGGATGAAGTAGTACCCGTTGAGATTGTTGACCGCAAGGGCAACAAAACCTTGTTCAACGAAGATGAAGAATATAAAAATGTAAACTTCGATAAGATTCCGGGCTTGCGTCCGGTATTTACAAAAGAAGGAACGGTAACGGCCGCCAATGCATCAACCATTAACGATGGCGCCTCTGCCCTGTTGCTGATGAGCAAACACAAAGCGGAAGCGCTTGGATTAAAACCGATTGCTAAGATACGTGGTTTTGCCGATGCAGCACAGGATCCGATGTGGTTTACCACTACCCCTTCGCTGGCAATTCCAAAGGCTATGAAGGTGGCGGGGATCAGTGCAAAGGACGCTTCGTATTATGAAATCAACGAAGCCTTTTCTGCGGTAGCGATTGCGAATAACATCAAGCTCGGACTTGACCCGGAAAAAGTTAACGTAAATGGTGGTGCCGTTGCGTTAGGACACCCCCTTGGTGCTTCCGGTGCCCGCATCATCACTACGCTGGTTAATGTGCTCAAACAAAACAACGCAACCATAGGTGTTGCCGGCATTTGTAACGGTGGCGGTGGCGCATCTGCTATTATTATTGAGAATAAATAGCATTAATCGACTAAATCAGCACAACATCAACGATAGCCTTGCGTTATTTGCAAGGCTATTTTTATTTTGTACACACTATGCCGATACGCCTTATCTGTTTTATACTCCTGATTTTCCCGATCATCACATTTGCACAACGTGAAATCAGAACGTACTATGATGGCTCGCGCCAACATGTTCAGGAAGTTTATGTGGTCGCCAATGATGATCATGAAAAACTGGTAGGCAAATACCAGCGCTTCTTTCCGGATGGAAAACTTGCTGTTGATGGAAATTTCAACAACGGCAAAAAATCAGGGCAGTTTACCGAGTATCACGAAACGGGCCAACCTGCTCGTAAATTGGTTTACGTTAATGGCATGCGTCATGGTCCCGTTGAAGTATTTGATGAGACTGGAAAAAAAATTCAACGTGCCTATTACCAAAATGATATGTTGGTTGACAGCGTACAATCTTATTACGATAACGGGGTAATGAAAAGCGAAACGGTATTCAAGAAAGGAAAACCAGAAGGCGTGGTTCGTGAATATTATCCAAATGGAAATCTGAAAAGCGAAATCTATTACGCACAAGGAAAACCAAATGGCATTACCCGTCACTTCTATGAAACAGGTGTAGTTGAAACAGAAGCCAATTATAAGCATGGTGTACTAACCGGTTACTTCAAAACATACTATACCAACGGTCAGCTTGAAACCGTTTCAACCATGGCTGAAGGTTCTAAAAATGGACTGTTTAAAAATTATGATCGTGAGGGGCATTTAATATTGGAGGGTTCGTTCCTGAATGGAAGCCTACATGGCGACAACACCGCCTACTATACAGATGGCACTGTAAAACATAAATTCAATTATAAAGAAGGCGCAAAATCCGGTACCGGATTGGTTTATCATCCCAACGGGAAACTCAAACTCCGCGAACAGGCATCCATTACCGGCAAAGATTGGGTGACCGATGAGTTTTCAGCCACAGAAAAGAAACTCTCTCAAAAACGCTATCGGGATAACCTGCCTCACGGCCTTTGGGTTTATTATCATGAAGACGGAACGACCGAAAAAATAAAAGAGAATTACGAGGCTGGAAAATTAACCGGGTTACGGACTGAATATTACGCCAACGGAAAAGCTAAACTGGAGGAGACCTACAAGTTCAACATGTTGAACGGGCCATTCAAAACTTTCTACGAAACCGGTACACTGGAATCGCAAGGCGAATGCAAATCACAACGTAAGCATGGCCTTTTCACCGCGTATCATGCAAATGGAAAAATCAAGGAACAAGGTGAATACGTTGCCGACAAAAAGCACAAAGAATGGAAAGAGTTTGATGAAAACGGAAACCTGGTGCGCACCCTGATTTTCAAAGCAGGCATTTTGGTGGATTGACCTCCATCCCCCTTGTACACCTTGCACAAGTTTCCTTACCTTGCGGCTTACAATTTTCCATGCAAGCCCTGAAAGAAACCAATTTCAAGTTTCCCGGCCAAACGGGTTTCTACCGCGGCAAAGTCCGTGATGTGTATTACTTCGGCAACATCATGGCGATGGTGGCTACCGACCGCATATCGGCATTTGATGTCGTGCTGCCACGGGCCATCCCCGACAAGGGAAGAGTACTCAACCAAATTGCGGCCAAAAATCTCGAGGCCACTAAAACGCTGGTACCCAATTGGGTGCTTTCGGTGCCCGATCCCAATGTAACCATTGGCTTTACCTGCGAAACCTTTCCAGTTGAAATGGTGATTCGTGGGTACCTGGCGGGGCATGCCTGGCGCGAGTACAAAGCCGGTAAACGCATGCTTTGTGGTGTTCCGCTTCCGGAAGGATTAAAAGAAAACGACAAACTTCCCCACCCCATTATTACGCCTACGACTAAGGCACACGAGGGGCACGATGAGGATATCTCCAAAGAGCAAATTCTCAGTCAGGGTTTGGTGAGCGAACGCGACTACACCCAACTTGAAGAGTATACCCACACCTTATTCGCGAAAGGAACCGCATTGGCTGCCGAACGCGGACTGATTCTGGTGGATACCAAATACGAGTTCGGAAAAAATCAGGGTAAGATTTTTTTGATTGATGAAGTACATACACCAGATTCATCGCGGTATTTCTATGCCGATGGTTATACCGAAAGACAGGCGAAGGGCGAACCACAAAAGCAGTTATCAAAAGAATTCGTTCGCCAGTGGCTGATTGAAAACGGGTTTCAGGGAAAGGAAGGTCAACAGGTACCGGAAATGACCGATACCGTTGTGGCATCTATTTCGGCCCGATACCAGGAGTTATATCAGCAAGTAACCGGAAACACACTGGAACCGTTAACGGGTGTGCCCATGGAGCAAAGAATCGAACAAAGCATCCTTAATTCGCTAAAATCCGTTAATTTAGAAGCTTAATTGAAACGTTAATTCCATACAATGAAGTATACCATAGACAAAAAAGAGAAATACAGCTTACTGCACCTGCACGAAGAGAAACTGGATTCAAGTGTTGCCCCGGGGTTAAAATCAGAATTGATAACCCTTCATGCAGAAGGCGTAAAGAATATCATACTGGATTTAAACGAAGTTAAGTATACCGATTCATCCGGATTAAGTGCCCTGCTGGTAGGTAACCGAATTGTGCAGGAAGATGGTGGTATCTTTATTCTTACTTCCCTTTCCGATCACACCATGAAGTTGATCAAAATTTCACAACTCGACAGCGTATTGAATATTCTGCCCAAAGTGGAAGAAGCCATTGATGCCGTGTTCATGCACGAAATCGAAAAGGATCTGAAAAACTCGGATGAGAATTAATTTTATTAACAGCATACACATAAACCAAAACTCATATGGGTTTTGGTTTTTTGTTTTACAGGATTGAGCTTCAAAATAACCATATTAGGATCAAGCGGTGCGGTACCAGCCTACGGACGATTTCCCTCTGCACAATTGATCGAAATCCAGAACAAATTTTTCCTGGTGGATTGCGGAGAAGGCACACAGATGCAACTGATGCAATACGACTGCCCCATTCATCGCATCCATCATATTTTTATTTCGCACCTGCATGGCGATCATTACCTCGGCCTGATGGGCTTGCTCTTCACCATGCACCTGAATCACCGCATAACTGATCTGCACCTCTACAGCCATCGTGGATTGGATGAAATCATTATCGCTCAACTCAAACACTCCAACTCAGCACTGCGTTTTAAACTCATCTTTCACACCTTAAATGCAGGTGTAACCGAAGTTATTTACGAGGATAACCAACTGACCATTGAGGGCATTCCACTTAAACATAAATTGGATTGTACCGGCTTTTTATTTCGCGAAAAGCAAAAACCAAGAAGAATCGACAAGGACAGACTTCCTGAGGGACTGGGCTTACAACAAATTGCGGGTTTAAAAACAGGTGCCGATGTAATAGATGAATCAGGAAAGCTGCTTTATAAAAATACGGACCTCACGCATTCTCCCCGCAAATCACGAAGCTATGCCTATTGTTCCGATACCGCTTTTGATACAACTCTCGTAAACATCATTCAGCAGGTTGATGTTTTATACCACGAAGCTACCTTTATGGAGCGTGAAAAAGACAAAGCTGTTGAAACCCTGCACAGCACAGCTGTTGAAGCTGCCACCATTGCCAAACAAGGTAATGTTGGTAAATTACTACTCGGGCATTTTTCTGCGCGGTACAAGGAACTTGAACCGTTGCTTGATGAAGCCCGTGCTGTATTTTCAAATTGTTACCTGGCCTGCGAAGGGAACACATTCACCATTGATGAATAATGGCAACACTTGAACAAAAAAAGAACCGGTTGTTTATTATCCTTTGCGGGATATTTCTGACCAATGCCTTATTGGCCGAGATGATCGGCACAAAAATTTTCTCAGCCGAATCAACCGTGGGGCTGAATCCGGCAAACCTGAACATCCTGGGGTTTGTCATGGACTTCAACCTCACAGCCGGTGTGGTGATCTGGCCGATCGTTTTCATCACCACCGATTTGATCAATGAATACTTCGGCAAACCCGGTGTTAAACGCATCAGTTACCTCACCGCCATCTTAATTGCCTATAGTTTTATCGTCATCTTCTTTGCCATTGAACTCCCCCCGGCCGAATGGTGGCTCGATGCCAACAGCAAAGACGCGCAAGGAAATCCTTTCAACATCAACTTTGCATTTGGAAAAATTTTTGACCAAGGGTTACGGATCATTGTTGGTTCACTAACCGCCTTCCTCATCGGTCAATTGGTTGATGTTTTTGTCTTTCAACGACTACGAAGATTCACCGGACCGAAAATGTTGTGGCTCAGGGCAACAGGCTCAACCCTGGTATCGCAACTGGTGGACAGTTTTGTTGTATTGTTTATTGCTTTTTACGGAGTATTCTCAAACACACAGATCATCGCCATCGGCATTACCAACTACATCTACAAATTTTTGATTGCCATTGCACTTACCCCCGTAATCTATTTGGGTCATGGTATAATCGATCGGTATTTGGGTAAAGATCAGGCGGACAAAATTTCGGATGAAGCTGCTGAGCAGAGTAAAGGATTCTTTTAGGGCAGGATTCAGTTTCACGCAAAGATAAATACTATCTACTCCTTCTGAGGTTATCGCAGATCACAGCTGTGGCCACACCCGCATTCAGCGACTCGGCATTTCCATAGCGTGGTATGGATATCTTCTTTGTTACAAATTGTTCAACTGCTTGCGAAATTCCGTGCGCCTCGTTACCAATAACAATCAATCCACCAGAACCAAAGTTTACGCGATGCACATCCTCACCCGCCAAAAATGTTCCGTAAACAGGCAATCCGGAGGTTGAAAGAAATTCAGGAAGGTTTGTATAGTACACCGGGATACGCGTAAAAGATCCTTTACTGGAATGGAGAACTTTTGGGTTATACAACTCTGCTGTTTCATCGGAAGCAATAAGGGCTTTAATCCCGTACCAATCGGCAATACGGATAATGGTACCGAGGTTACCCGGGTCTCGGATGTCATCCAATACCAACGCAAAATCATTTGACGTTAAGGCCGGAGCAACATTTGGTTTACTTCGTGCGATAGCCAACGCACCATCATTTGTGCGATACTCACCCAGCGTGGCAAGCACCTCGGGTTTAACCTCAATTACTTCACCTGAAAATACGTTTGACCTGGAGCGCAGTTGCTCAAAAAAAGCAGGTGTTCCGAGCACAACTTCAGTGGTATAATCGGAGTCGAGCAATTCCAGCACTGTCTTTGCTCCTTCCACTACAAACCGTTGTTCCAGTTGCCGGTATTTCTTTACTTGCAGAGATTTAATGTACTTAATCCGGGCTTTTGAAAGCATTTGTTTAACCTTGGTATTCGCGAAAATTAGATATTATTTTTTGATCCTCATCGGTTTTACCGTGTTACAAGGGTGCCTCGGAACCAGGCATTTGGGTAAAGATCAAAAAATGCTGCTCAAGCAACGCATAGAAGCCCCTAAAAGCGTGAGCACCAGTCCACTGAAAGACCTCTATGCACAACCCACCAACAAGAAATTTCTGGGCATGCGCATACACAGCCTCGTGGCCATGTATTACTTTGGAAAAAAACGCTTCAAACCGGCCAAAATCGAAAAGAAAATAACCCAAACTGAGGCAAAATTCAATACAAAAATAGAAAATGCTAAAACTGAAAAGAAGGTAGCTAATCTTCAGTTTAAAAAGCAACGCAAAACCACCGCCCTTAAAGAGAAGCTGACAAACGGCAACATTTGGATGAAATGGGGCGAACCGGTTAGTGTTTATGACACAGCCAACGTTCAACTCACTGCCGAAAGGTTTAGGGACTATTTGTTCAATCATGGTTATTTCAAAAATCAGGTACTGACACGCACTTCTACGGAAGGTCGCAAGCTGGTATCGGTTGTATACGAAGTGATTCCCGGCCCTTTGTATCGGATAGATTCCATCATGTACCGCATTCCGGATTCAGCGTTATATGCATTGACTATGAAATCACTGCCTGCAAGTCACCTGAAACCTGGCAATCCATACGATCAGGATAATTTCTCGCGTGAGCGCGAGCGCATCGATTTATTGTTTAAGGAAAACGGGTACTATGATTTCAGCAGGCAATATGTAGAGTTTGATGTGGATACAGCCTTTCGTGAAGGACACAACGTGGGGGTGCTCATGATCATCAGCGAACCTGCCAAACGAGGCTACCACAAAAAGTTTATAATCGATGAGGTGCACTTCACTCCGGATGCAGGAATAAGTTTACCGGGCGTAACTCGCACCACGCAGCACTATCGTGGCACTGATTTCGAATACTACGAGCGCTTGTATAGTGCTAAAATTCTGAGTCAGCGTATTTTTATTAAACCGGGTGAACACTACAGCCGTGACAAAACATTCAACACGCAACGGCAACTTGCTAACCTCGATAATTTCAAATTTGTAAACATCAACTACGACACAACAGGCGGAAAATTCATTGCTAACATTTTCACCAATCCGCTGGATCGCTATCAATGGTCGAACGAGGTGGGCGTTAACGTAACTCAGGGGTTTCCGGGTCCATTCTATAACATCAATTTTAAGAAGCGAAACATTTTTAAAGGGCTGGAGAATTTTGAAATAAACGGACGGATTGGGTATGAAGGTGTTGCTTCTGCTACGGCCTCCAGCAACATTTATCAAAGCGTGGAAGCGGGTATAAATGCTTCGGTAACGTTTCCCCAATTTTTATTTCCGCTAAAAGAAGAAACACGTTACAACCTGGGAAGAATAAATCCGCGAACCCGGGCAACCCTGGGATACAATTACACCAATCGCCCGGAATACAAACGATCAGCCACAACCTTCAATTACGTGTACAGTTGGGAGAACTTACGCATACGCAGATTTGAGTTCACGTTAAATAACCTAAGCATTATCAACTCCAAACTTGATCCCGCATTTGATCAAGTGTTATCCGAATTATTCACCAATGAGGGAAATACCCTTTTCCGAACATTTGAACCTTCGTTTGTCAGCAGTATGATCTTTTCCATGACCTGGAATCACCGGAATTACGGTAATCTGGAAGAGAGTTCGAATTTTTTCAGGTGGTCGGTAGAAAGTGGCGGAACGTTACAAAATTTGATTAACTACCGCATCATTGAGCGAAATGGCCTGAAGTCGTTTCGGTACGTTCGGGTAAATGCTGATTTCAGAAGGCTAAGCGTTATCGATAAAAATACCATTCTCGCTTACCGCATAAATGGCGGAGTTGGTATTTCGTATGACGAAAACAAAGTACTGCCCTATGAAAAGTACTTCTTTGCCGGGGGAAGTAACAGTGTACGGGCCTGGCGACCACGAAGACTTGGACCGGGAAGCTACCGACCGCGCGAAAGTGCAGACCCCGATCAGGATGGCTTGTATGACTACCGGTTTGAACAACCAGGCGATGTATTGCTGGAAGCCAGCGTAGAACTACGCAGAAAACTTTTTGGCTTTGTAGAAGGCGCTGTATTTGTGGATGCCGGAAACGTGTGGACTATTGAACCGCGTATCATCCGCGATGCCGATGACAACATTATTGAAAATGGAAACTCCCAGTTCAAGATCAATCAATTCTATAAAGAGTTTGGCGTGGGTACCGGCTTCGGTTTACGCTTTAACTTCTCTTTCCTCATCCTTCGTTTCGATGTTGGTTTGAAAGCATATGACCCTGGCCGACCGGAAGGTGAACGGTTTGTATTGAATAAAATCAAATTTTTCAGACCGTTTGGTACGGACCGTGAACCGGTTATCTACAATGTGGGTGTAGGATTTCCTTTCTGATCTCAGTACCTGAACAATTCATCCAATGCGCGTACCACCTTATCCGCGTTGGGTAACATCATTTTTTCCAGATCAACATTTAACGGAACAGCCGGCAGATTGGCTGCGCCTAATGTCCACACGGGTGCATCCAGATGCCTGAAACATTCGCGTTGAATTCTTCCGGCCAACGATTCAGCAAATGAGTTTAATAAGGGTTCCTCCGTTAATACAAAAGCACGATTATGTTTTAACACGGATGCTTTAACCCCTTCCCAATCCAGCGGATTAAGTGTGCGCAAATCCAAAATCTCCACTTGCCCGGCAAACGACTTACTGGCTTCCTTCGCCCAGTACACACCCATGCCATACGTTATGATTACGGCCGATTCACCCTTTTCGATTTTTTCTTCACTTGCTTCCTGAACAATTCGGGCTTTCCCTAATGGGATGATGTAATCATTATCCGGCTCAGTAGTTTTCGCATCCAACGTTCCGGGCACTTTACTCCAATACAAACCTTTGTGTTCCAATAGCACCACCGGGTTAGGGTCGTAGAAAGAAGCCTTCAATAATCCCTTCATATCCGCAGCATTGGATGGATACACCACCTTGATACCGCGTATCGTCAACAATGTTGACTCCACACTGCCCGAATGATACGGGCCACCACCACCATATGCACCAATCGGTACACGTATTAAGGATTGTATCGGAAATTTTCCTTTCGACAGGTAACAACTTTTTGAAAGCTCTTCTACCAGCTGATTGATACCCGGCCAGATGTAATCGGCAAACTGAATTTCAACAATGGGTTTCGCCCCTACTGCCGACATACCTGCGGTTGAACCAACAATGTATGCTTCCTGGATGGGTGTATTGAACACGCGATGGTCGCCATATTTTTCGGCCAACGTGGCCGCCTCACGAAACACGCCACCCAACCTGCGACCAACATCCTGACCATAGAACAACGCTTCCGGATGCTTGCGCAAAATTTCATCAACCGCATGCAAGGCAGCGTCCACCATGATAATTTTCTCAGCGCCTTTTGGTGCACGTACTCCTATTTCTTCGGTAACGGGTGTAGGTGCAAATTCATACGAATCAAATTCAGCTGTATCCGGATCGGCTGATGCCAACGCTTGCTCATAGTCGTGTTTTACTTTTTCAGCTGCTTGCTTTCGGATATCGCTTAATGTTTTTTCCGTTTCGCCATGCTTTTTCAGATAGAACTCAAACTTAACAATCGGATCATCCTTTTGATGCGCTTCCAGGTCTTCACCACGATACCATTCCCTGCGCACACCAGAAGTATGATGCCCGAGCAGCGGACATTTGGCATGCACTAAAATCGGAGCGCGATTCTTCCGCACATACGCAAGAGCTTTCTTCATGCCTTCATACGAATCCACAAAGTCGGAACCATCTACGCGCATGCGTTGCATGCCTTTGAAGCCGGCCGCATATTCGTAGGCATCCATGGCGCGCATTTCATCACCCGTTGCCGAAATGCCCCAGCCATTATCCTGAACCAGGTAAATGATTGGCATCTGTTTCAACACGGCCATCTGAAAAGCTTCTGCCACTTCACCTTCTGTTACCGAGCCATCACCCAACGAGCAGAGCACAACGGGTTTCTGTTTTGTGTCTAATAAATTTTGCGACTCCAAATACGCAATACCTTGTGCCATGCCCGTAGCGGGGATGGCCTGCATGCCTGTGGCTGAACTTTGATGGGGAATTACTGGAAAACCTTCTCGCTTCAACGATGGGTGACCGTAATACGATCTGCCACCGGAGAACGGATCATCGCGCTTGGCCATTAATTGAAGCATCAGCTCATACGGCTGCATGCCTATCGCCAACAAAATAGATTCATCGCGGTAATATAAAGAAGCATAATCCCACGCCTTCAACTGCAACCCTGTAGCCAACTGAATGGCTTCGTGCCCGCGTGATGTACTGTGTACATATTTGCTACAGATTTCCCGATTCTCCTCATAGGTTTCTGCCATTCCTCTGGCCGTGCACATCAGCGCATACGCCTTCAGTAAAATAGCCCGGTCAATACCCTTTTTCTTGGTCGTTTTTTGCTCCTTCACTTGCTCCATTTCGGCCATAATATTAGTCGATCAGGTTAAGGCCTAAAGATAAGGATTTTGTGGTATTCAATCGGTTGAAATTCCGTGCGATACTGATAAAGATCAGCCAATGGTATGACCGAAAACATAGTTTTTCTAAATCTGCAAATGCACCTTAGTACCAGCAAAAAAATATAAGTTCTTAAACCCAAAAATAAAGGAGGTAGTTATGACACTGCTTAAGTCACCGGTATTACCCAACTTGTTTACCGACAAGTGGCTGTCTGATTTCTTCGATAACGATCGGTTCTTTGATGCAGACTGGATGAAAAGAATTCAGGTCGTTCCCGCAGTAAATGTAAAAGAACTGGAAAAAGGATTTGAAATTGAAATGGCCGTTCCCGGAATGACCAAGAAAGATTTCAACATCAACATTGAAAACGGTGTGCTGACCATCTTCACCGAAAAGAAAGAAGAGAAGGAAGAAAAAGAAGATGCCTACACCCGCAAAGAATTCAATTACTCCAGCTTCACTCGCTCCTTCAACCTGCCGGAAAACATCAATCCGGAAAAAGTTGAAGCTCGCTATGAGGACGGCATGCTCAGGATTATGATTGCCAAAAAAGCGCTCACTCCTGAAAAGCCCGTGAAGATGATTGAGGTTAAGTAAGTTGAACAGGTAAAAACAAGTGCACATCCACCGCACGGTTTAACGGGATCACAAAGCATCCCAACCAGTCAACAAGGGGTACGGTTTGATTTGGTTATGTGCATACGTTTTGAGTCCCGGTGTTAGTGGCACCGGGACTTTTTTGTTAATCTATTAAATCATCCTTAAATTAGATCAACAATTATTGCCCTTAAAAAATGACACGAGAAACACTGATCAAAAAAACCATTGATAATCTGGCGAAGCTACCTGACCAAAAGTTGAAAGAAGTTTCTGATTTTGCAGAGTTTCTATTGAATAGAATTGAAAACCAACTCACAACGGAAGGAATCCAGAAATTAGTAACTGACTCAAAAGCATTTAAGTTTTTAGAAGAGGATGAAGACATTTATACAGTAAATGACTTAAAGGAAAAGTATAAATGAATAAGGGTGATATTGTTTTAATACCTTTTCCATTCACTAACCTCTCAGGAATAAAAAACAGGCCGGCACTGATTCTTGCTGCCGGAGAAAATGACATAACAGTTTCATTCATCACAACTCAGCTAAAATGGCAAGAAGATTTTGATCTAAGGATTGAACCCACCTCCTTAAACGGACTTAAGCGAGTATCGCTAATCAGGTTAAGTAAGCTGGCAACTATAGATAAAGACCTCGTACTCGGAAAACTTGGTCATCTCTCGCAAGAAGAATTAACTGGCATTAACCGTAAATTGGTAAAACTATTCAAACTAGAAGCGTGAGTTCAATCCTCCTCCGTCAAATCATCCAAACTCGAAAACTTTCTACCCAATCCGGAAACGGAAGCCACATTAAAGAACCCGACCACTTTTTTTCCGGCAGGATTTACGTTTGCCACATTGGATGAAACGTTGGCCAGCGGTATAGCAAACAACTCGCTAAAACCACCGGGCCGATCGGTTTGAATGGCTACTTGTGTCAGAAAATCGAATGAAGCTTCTGACAGCGAATGAATCTCAACATACAGCGAATCGCCTACCACATAAGGTGACAACAAACGATCATCTTCGTCTGTATCAAACGGATTGATGGCCGTACGTATTGGCGCAATGAAGTATGCCCCGGTAAAATTGCCTCCGCGTGTAAAGCCTGCATCATAGGCGAGGTTCAGATCGGAAGGCTTATTCAGCAGTTGACCATTCTTGAACGTTTTGATCCAGTAACTATCACCCGGCTCTACCGGATCAAAAGCCCAGAACTCCGCCAGAAACAATTCATCAATAAACTGGTTTCCTTCTTCTCTTCTAAACGTAATACTGTCGATAGCCGGAACACGACCCATGCGGGTAACGGACTGATAAGTCTCTCCTTCTGCCACCACAGTAAGTGTGTACGTAACACCGGTTTCACCAAACACCTCATCCACACCGGGTGTCCACGTATATTCACCCGGAGCACTTTCTGTAAATATGTATTCGCTTCCATCGCTACCCACAACAACAACCTGTGCACCGGTTACACCCGGTGGCAGCGACTGGTCAAAATAAGGTTGCGTTTTGGTAAGCTTGACGACTTGCGGTTCGGGTTTATTGTTCACCCAGGCATCCACCACCAAAATCGGTTCCGCAGTTTGCAAGGTTGGATCAATTACCGTCTCACAAGAAAACAGGAAAATGATACCAAGAAAAAATACTATGCTTTTTATCAGACTATTCATATGCATCAAAAATGAAAGTTGTAAGAAATGGATGGCACCACGGTACCGATAATGGATAGTTGTCGCGCCTGACTCTCAATGGCCTGACCCGATGGAATGCGTTCATCATTCTGCGCAAAGAAAATGGAGAACGGATTTTTACGACCATACACATTGTATAAACCAAATACCCAGTAGTCGGTGTTCTTCCGCATCTTTCCTTTCCGGTTCACTTGCTTTCCTTCTAATCGTGCTGAAATATCCAACCGGTGAAAAGCAGGCAAGCGAACATTGTTTCGCGTTTCATTGGCGTTATACGGAATCAGGATATCCTGAATGATATACCGCGAGGTTGGAAACGTAGTAGGCGTACCCGTAACCAACGTAAAGTTAGCCGACAAGGAAACACGCTTTGATATATCATAGAACCCGGTCACCTTTAGGTTATGCGTTTGATCAAAACGTGCCGGGTACCATTCGCTGTTGTTGATACCGTCTATCTGAAGTTCGGAGCGACCCAATGTATAGGCAATCCACCCGTTCAGTTTACCGGTTTTCTTTTGCAGATAAAGTTCAAGTCCGTACGCACGGGCATCACCGCTCAACAAATCACCTTCCAGAAATTCATTGATCAGCAGATCAGCTCCATCAATGTAGTCGATTTGGTTTTGTGCAGTACGGTAATAAAGCTCCGCGGAAAATTCGTACTCCTTTTCTTTACCTAAACTTCTGAAGTATCCAACGGTATATTGATCACCAATTTCGGGTTTGATGTTTTGCGTGGTGGGTGTCCACACATCCAACGGGTTCGATGCTGTTGTATTGGAAATTAAATGCAGGTACTGCGCCATGCGGATGTAACTTGCCTTGATGGAGCTTGCCTCATTTACCTGAACCTTTACGGCTACACGCGGTTCCCAGTTTCCATAGGTACTCGTTACTTCTCCCCTTCCGAATTGTGTTTGCGCCACCGGAAACCTTCGCACACCGGCTGTGGTGTCGTTGTAGGTGTATTGCGTACCCGGACCAAAACCCCAGAAGCGTGAATAGCGCAAACCGTACTCAACAGAAAATGTTTCATTGATTTTTTGATTGTTGCTCAGGTATACAGCCGATTCCAGGTTATACTTCTCCGGCAGACTTATATCCGTAACTTCACCATTAGATGCACCCGAGGCGTTGGCCGGCTCAAATGTGTAATAGGTACTCTCTATACCAAATGAAACTTCATTTTCGCTGTTGATGAAATAACTGAAACTGGGTTTGAACGTGTAATTGGTGATCGATGAATTCCACTTAAAATAATCGCGGTCATCCTCACCGAACTTCAAGGCATAATCATATTTACTGAAAATTCCGGATACGTTTAAAAACAACCGGTCATTTAAAATAGAATTCCAGCGCAGGGTTGCGGTATTGTTTCCCCACGAAAAACCCTGCTCCCTATCAAAGAAAAAATTATCACGACCGCTATACGCAGAAAGGTAAACACGATTGCGTTTGTTGAGGTTGTAGTTCAGCTTTCCGGTAAGGTCATAAAAATTCAAGCGCGCGCCATCGCGCAACACATCCACAAAAGGTCGTGCGAGAATATCAATGTACGATCGTCTTGCCGCTACGATAAACGAACCTTCATTTTTAAACAATGGCCCTTCCACTGACAAGCGACTGAAAATGGTACCGATACCACCGTTCGCTTCGTACTCCTTATTATTTCCTTCCTTCATGCGCACATCCAGCAACGAAGCAATGCGCCCGCCAAATTGTGCCGGTATGGCGCCCTTGTACAGCTTTACATCCTTAACCGCATCGGGATTGAAAACCGAAAAGAATCCCAGCAAATGAGAAGAGTTATACACGGTGGCTTCATCCAGCAAAATCAGGTTTTGCCCCACGCTGCCACCACGTACATTAAAACCGGAAGCTCCCTCACCCACAGTGGTTACTCCGGGCAACTGCTGAATGCTCTTGATCACATCCACCTCACCCAAAAAAGCCGGAATGCGGGTAATGGTAGCAATGTCAATTTTATTCACGCTCATTTCAACGGCTTGCACGGGCGACATATCTTTTGATCCCGTGACCACAACTTCCTGCAATTGTCGGCTCTCGGAGATGAGCTCCAGATCCAGGCGCTGATTCTGCCTCAAGTCAACCGTTCGTAACTCGCGGTTATACCCCACGTACGAAAACTCCACCTCGTATTCGCCTGCGGCCACGGTGAGGGAGTAAAATCCATACACGTTGGTGGTGGTTCCTGCGCCCAGGCTGCGTATGTAAACGGTTGCACCAATCAACGCCTCGCCATCAGCGGCATCTTTCAGGTAGCCGCTCAGGGTTGCCTTATCCTGCGCGGAAAGTGGAAATAAAAAAAACAGAAATAAACTTGCTAGAAGCCGCTTCAAAAATGGCTCCGTCATTGCGAACGCAGTGAAGCAATCCCCCACTTTGAGGTTGGAACTAGATTGCTTCGGTCTCCCGATAGTTATCGGGATCCCTCGCAATGACGATCTTTCTATTTTTGAGATGGCTTTTAATATGATCTTACGCATAACGAGTCAATCTGTCGCTTAAAAACGACAAACATTACCCGGTTGTTTAGCGGATTGGTGTTAAATAATTTAGTTTTTGTAGAATTGTTTTACAGGATTTACAGAAAATTCTCTAACTAGGCATCGAACACCAAATTAATACGACACATGCGCATCATTTCCACACTCATCGTCTTGTTGATTTTCACAACAGCCCTTCATGCTCAGAAAGTCTCGGCCAACAAAAAGCAGGTATTGAGCTCGATTGAAAAGCATGCTTCCAAACTCATTGAAACCAGCGATAAAATCTGGGCGCATGCCGAAATCGCTTTTCAGGAAACGGAATCATACCAGGAATTAGCCAATCTGGCGGAAGCCAATGGGTTTAAAGTCGAGCGCGGGGTGGCGGAAATACCAACTGCATTCGTTGCCACCTACGGAAGTGGCAGCCCCGTGATTGGCATACTGGGCGAGTTTGATGCTCTGCCCGGACTATCACAAAAAGCAGTACCACATAAAAACCCGCTTATGGAAGGCAAACCCGGCCATGGTTGCGGACATAATCTGTTTGGCACGGCCAGTCTTGGTGCAGCCATTGCCATCAAAGAATTAATTGAACAAGGAAAACTAAAAGGCACGATCAAGTTTTTTGGAACACCTGCTGAAGAAAAGTTTTTCGGAAAACTGTGGATGATCCGTGCCGGACTTTTTAAGGATGTAGATGTAGTGATGGACTGGCACCCGGGCGCGGAAACCAAAGCTGCCGTACAAACCGGGTTGGCACTCGTTGACTTTACCGTAGAGTTTAAAGGTCAGGCGGCCCATGCTTCTGCCGATCCGTGGAACGGACGCAGCGCCTCCGATGCATTGGAGCTTTATACCACAGGCATCAACTACTACCGCGAGCATGTGAAGCCTACGGTGCGCATTCATTACCACATACAGGATGGCGGTCAGGTGGTGAATGTGGTTCCCGATTATTCCCGATTGTGGGTGCGCGTACGCGATGTAAAGCGCGAAGGCATGAACGAAGTGTACGCGCGCGTTAAAAAGATGGCCGAAGGTGCAGCCATTATGGCGAACGTGGATTATGAAGTGAAATTGGTTTCCGGAATTTATGAAGTGCTCGTGAACAGAACCGGAGCAGGCTACCTCCAAAAGAATCTGGAGTTTCTTGGTCCGCTCACCTACACGCCCGAAGAAACAGACTTTGCCAAAAAAATACAGCAGGCCACCGGCAAACCCCAGGTGGGCTTGCACAGCAAAGTTGAGCCGCTGGAAGAAACCAAGGAAAATGCCGGGGGCGGTTCCACCGATGTGGGCGATGTGAGCTGGGTGGTTCCCACTATCCGCTTGAGCGCAGCAACAGCACCTATTGGCACACCGTGGCACTCATGGGCGGTTGTTGCCTGTGGGGGCATGTCTATCGGGCATAAGGGCATGCTTCATGCTTCCAAGGCGTTGGCGTTAACCATGGTTGACTTATACGAAGACCCGAAGAAAGTTGAAGCCGTAAAAGCAGAGTTCAAGCAACGCAAGGGCGACCATGTTTACTCAGGGTTAATTCCGGATGGCCCGCCTCCCATTGGCAAAGAATGAAGGAGGCTTACAAAACAGATCAATCACTGGGTGAAGAAATTGCCAACAGCATCAGCCACGGACTGGGCGCTGTTGGTGGTATTGTCATCATCCCGTTTCTGATCATCAATGCTATACCACATGGCACAGCTGCCATAGTGGGCGCGGCTATATTTGGTGCAGCCATCATTATCATGTACCTGAGCTCAACCCTGTACCACGCGTTTCCCATTAGCCGAACCAAAAAGCTATTTCAGATTTTTGATCACAGCGCCATTTACATACTCATTGCCGGAACGTATACGCCCTTTGCGCTTGGTATTTTACAAGGCTTTTGGGGCTGGGTGATGCTAACCGTTATGTGGACGTTAGCCATTGCCGGTATTGTATTCAAATCCATTGCCGGTGCGCGCAAGAATGTACTCTCCACTATTTTATATGTGGCCATGGGTTGGATGGGCATACTGATGATAAAACCCCTGATGGCAAACATGGAGCGCGAAGGACTGTACTGGCTTTTGGCTGGTGGAGTTTCCTATACCGTAGGTGTAATCTTCTACCTGATGAAGCGATTACCCTATGCCCATTTTATCTGGCACCTGTTTGTGCTGGGCGGTACGGCTTCCCATGTGGTTACGGTGATGCGGTTTGCGAATTGATAATATTTAATTCACCCGCTCAACGCGGTGAATCAATTTCAGGTCCGTCCCCTTTAATTTGGCCTCATATTTATATCCGTTGTCTGAGGTCTCTAAAATTTGAATTGATAGCGTTTTGCCCTTAAAGAAATTCATCGCCTCTTCATTTGCTTCCAGGATATCGAGTTCGTATTCACAGTCTGTCACCCACGTCACCTTAAATCTTGACATTGTATTTTTCTTCAGGTCATTTTCGATTTGAATGGAGTCATTTCGTTCAATTATGTATTCCTGGTCTTTATCCACCAATCTAAATTTCCCTGTTCTAAATGTTTTGCAGTCAATTTCGCTATCACTATCAATAGGCAATAAAACTGTCCAAAGAATAAGCGTTAAAAGTAATTTCATATTTGGTTAAAAATCATATAACGGTTTGGCTATGCGCAGTGTCCCGTAGGGCATTGCGTATAGGTGTTGTTGGCATCAGTTTTTTATTCTTTTACATAGTAAGATTCATTCATTTCCTCATTTGGTTTTAAATCGTTGTAAACAATTCGAACACTTTCAACATCCGATTCATTGTGTTCGATTTTTTTTCTTAGTTCATTTATTTTAAGGCATTCTTCTTGACTTAAATAAAATTCAACACTCTTAAAAAAGCTCATTAATTGATTAAAATCTTTTCTGTTAGGTTCGCTCTCCAAGCTTAAATCGCTTAAATTTTTAATGGAGTCAATGATTACCGAATGCTTTATTTGAGGCCGAAGATTTGGTACTATATTAATCATACCATCTTCTGAAATAACAACTATTGCTGTTGGGCTTTGAATTCCCATATATTCATAGTAGCGAATTGCTGAATTGTACCTCGAACCTCTTGAAGAATCTCCTTTGTCGGTGGCAATTCCATCTAGAATAACCCCAATAGCATGACAGGTTGAATCTCGGTCAACCAAAATACCACCGTCAATAGATGTTATTTGTTGTACAAAATTCTTTTCAGTCTTTAGCGGCTTAATTTTAAAGCATTGATTACCAAGCCTCTCAGACTCTTGCTTAGCAGAATCTGTAATAATCAGCATAGTACCATGCTTTTGAAGGGTTGCTTCCAATGTAATATCCCATAATTGATCTATTTGCTCATTACTTATACCTGCAAATATTCTTCTGAAATCACTAAAGAATTTATCCATATCAATTTTTTCACTTGGTAATCTTGGTTCTCTATATGAAACCGACATCAATGGGTTGTTATCATGGTAAAGTGTCCATTGGTAGTGTTTTGTGAAATTTATCGTGAATAATGACTCGGATTTTGGATTGTATCGCCCTCGAATTTCTCCAAGGCCATAAATCAGAGCTGAATCAGATACAATAATCGAATCGTTGTCGGAGAGCTCTAAGAATTTGCGTACTTTTCTATAGTCTCTTATTGGGATAGGATTCTCCAACTCCAGAGTAATCTTGATACTTGGATGTCCTTTTTTAGCAACTACCAATGTACCAAGTCCTTCAGCTCCTTCGTATTTTAAGGATGAAATGATGTTACAAGCATCATACAAACCATGCAGTCCATCAAAATTATTCCCAACATTTGATACAGTATACATAAACTGCTTGGCTGACTCAGTTAGTAATTCTGATGTTTGTCTTTCTATTGCTCCTATTCCTCTATTTGGATCTTTAAGGGCATTCGAGCATTCCTTTAAAAAAGTGTCAATATTACTTTCAATGAAAGACCGGCTAATTTTATATCTATCTTGAAATCTGTCCTTTGTCAAAGAGTAATGATGGCTTAAACCTTCTTTATTAATTTCAAGTACTACAAATACCAAATACCCTTCAACATAGCACGGGTATGAAATAAACTTCTCTGTGTCTCCATATAAATCTTCTTTCCTAAGAATTTTCGCTATTGCCTCAACATATGCTTTATTGCTAATTCTGTTATTGTGATTTTCTTGAGCAATAGGGTGACTATGAAAGATCTTTTTTTCTTCATCTACTTTCTCAAGCTCACTGGCGAGTGAAGTAATTTCTTGAAATGGTTTTACATTATATCCACAGTCCTCTGGTTCTAAACAAATCGGATGACGATCGTCACGGTGATCAACAAGGACTCCCAACAAAAAAGTCTTTGGTTTTAATCGTTTATCAATTTCGTTAAAAAGACTTTCAGCTGTGACTTGAATAGATATTTGAACGTGTTGTTGGTAACCCCACATAAAAAGATTTATTACATTTCTTTTCATTTTAAGTCGAATAACTTAATGATATCCTTTTCATATTTAGCATATGAGGATCTTCCTAGTTGAATCATTTTATTTAGCTTACCAATATCTGATTCAAGCATGTTAGTGCCATGTTTTGGTTCGGGAAAAGCTTCACTTATTCTTAAAATATTTAAATCTGGAAATAAAAGTTTAGTAATAATGGTATTACTGTTTGTGCTGGCTGTGAGAACTCTTTCGATAAAGTTAAATATTCCAAATAGCTTTAAAAACTGATGTTTCAGTCCCGATTTATTTTCAACATATTGCCCAACCCCAACATTAAGTAGTCGTATATCTGATTCATTATAATTTAAAGCTTTATAGGCATCTATCATCGAATACAAGGTTGAGTTGTTTGCTATAAAGCCACCATCAACAACCTCTATTACGCCATGATTCTCGGTAACTATTTTCATTTTTTCAAAGAATGGATATGCAGCGCTTGAGCACCTCACTGCCGTTTCAATGGTACAGTCAAATCCTGCCTTAAATGATTGTTTCATTCCATGGGCTTGCTGAATATCAGTCTTAAAGATTAAGGGCATCTGTGTTTCAAAATTTAAAGCGACAATTCCAATGTTTGTCTTAAATGCATCAAATTTCTGAGTACCGAGTAATTTTTGAGCTTCTTCTTTGAGTGCTTTACTTCTTCCTTTTTTTGATGTCTTGGACATTATTTTAGGAATGAGATCTATGTAAAGTTTCTCGATCTCTGGAACTTTATAGCCGAGGCCAATAAGAGCTGCAATAATTGAACCTGTACTAGTGCCGAATATTAAGCCAAAATGTTCATGCAAGGGTTTTCCTAGCTTAAGTTCGAGTTCTTTTAAAACACCAATCGTGTAGACTCCCTTAGAGCCACCTCCATCTAAAACTAGAATATTTAATTTCTTTTCACTCATTAGTATTCATTCCAAAATTTGATTAAATGATTTCTAAATGTTTTACACTCACTAGTATTCCATTGTTGGTCAGATTGACCAAATAAATATCTTTGTCTATTTTGACAAACTAAATTTTCTAATTCTAAGTCAGTATAACTATGAAATGTATTTAAACAGGCTAGTATTCTAGATTGATGTGTGCTGTGCAGAAAATTACTATTTGGCATATTATAAAATAGGCCCTCTATAAAATAGGAAGGCGCAAGAGAACTCGGAATTATTCCGCTACTAACAAGTCTTGTCTTTATATTCTTAATTATTCTGATAGATGGTTTGTAGTGTGAATTACAACTTTGATTTTTTGAGGCTCCATTATCAAAATGTAGCTTAGGAAAGTTCACAACTTTCTCATTTGTATTATTTGTCCAAAAAATTACACCTGGTGCGTAATTAGAAGTATTCGTCTTGTTAAAACTTTTGTATTCTCTATATTCTGCACAACAGACAACATCACAATCTAATCTTCCTGAATTAGCAAGAACTTTAATGGATTTGTTGCCTACCTCAACATAATTTTCTCCATAATAATCCTGCAATCTCTTTATGACGGCCTCCTTAAAAGAGTCAAGAGTATATTTTCCATCTGAATAGTACTCATTGAATTCATTCAATTGTTGAGGTGGCAATTCATTCTTGTTTGAATAAAACACAGAACTAAACTCAACAACTACATCCACATCACTATCTCCTCGAATATTAGTGGAGTTTCGATAAGAACCTTGCAAGTATATATTGAAGCTTATATCGTCCTTCCAATTATTTCCTTCAATACAAGTCTTAATTGAGTTGTATGTATTAGCCGATGACGTTGTCGCTCCTTGATTTGACCAAGCTTGTAATTGTGCTTCTGGTATCGCCATTAGTTTTTCAAATTGATGCCAACAATTGTATATATACAATTGCACATATTTCCATTACATAAAGCGTCTGCTATTTCAAATCATAAATGCCCGGCAGGTTGCCCACCATAAATGGAGTTTCGTAGCCTTCCTCAAAAATCCGGTAAAAGCCTATTTTATCTTTCTTACGCAGGGTACGTATGAGTGAACCTTTAAAGCCATCGTTGCAATCAACCCTCAGGCTTATTTCGCGGAGCTTATTCTTGCGATCAAACGTCAGGTAATAGCTTAGTGTGATGTTCCGCTCTTTCTTCAGCCGGGTTTTGTAGGCATCCAGTTCTTCTTTCGTGGTTTGCTGGTCAATTACCAGCATCACCAGATCTTCTTTCATGATCAGTCCGCGGCCGTCTTCACTGAACGGCAGCAGCAGGAGAATACTTGCAAGCAGTGTTTTCATGGCTTGTTGCTTTAAGGGGAATGGATTTATGTCATTAAATATAACAGAATCCTGTTGGTAGTTCAAATAGGAGTTTCTCCTATGCCTAAAGGAAGACTTGGTATGCCTTTCTGATTTAAATATTATAACCACATAGGCACATAAGTACACATAGAAAAATGGCAAAACCAACTATGTGCTCTATGTGTCTATGTGGTTAATCAAACAAGGTTACTCTCCAGTTTTAAAATGTATTATTATATACCCCTTCATCAAACCCCAACGCCAGCACTTTGCCATCTTCCTCAATCAACGGCCGTTTAATCACACTGGTCTTTTCCAGCATCAGGGCAATGGCTGCTTTTTCTGAGGTAATTTTCTTTTGTGTGGCTTCATCCAACTGGCGCCAGGTGGTGCCACGTTTGTTTACCAGGCTCTCCCACCCTACCTGTTTGCACCAGGCTTTCAGTTTGGCTTCGGTAATGCCTTTCGATTTATAATCGTGAAAATCGAATTCAATTTTTTTCTTCTTCAGCCAGTCGAGGGCGGACTTTACCGTGTTGCAGTTTTTAATTCCGTAAACCGTCATAACAGATTTTGGATTTTAGATTTCGGATTTTGGATTTAACTTCTGCTCAATATACGCATCAATCTGTGCTTCCAAAACGGTTAGCGGCACGGAGCCGTTTTGAAGAATGGCCTGATGAAAGGCACCGATCTTAAACTGATCTCCCAATGCCTCTTCCGCTTTCTTTCGCAGGGCTTTAATTTTTATTTCGCCAATCTTATAACTCAACGCCTGTCCGGGCCAACCAATATACCGATCAATTTCGGTGGTTACTTCATGTATCGACAACGCGGTATTTTCTGCCAGGTAATTCAACGCCTGTTCGCGTGTCCACCCTTTGTAATGAATGCCGGTATCCACCACCAACCGGCAGGCGCGCCACATCTCATAGGTATAACGCCCGAACATATCGTAAGGGGTTGCATACATGCCCATCTCCTCGCCCAGATATTCACTGTACAAGCCCCAACCTTCACCAAACGCGCTGATGTAATAGCGTGTGCGGAAGCGGGGCAAGTCCTTTAACTCAGCCGCCAACATAATTTGCAGGTGATGGCCGGGTACAGCCTCGTGCAGCGTTAGCGCGGGTAACGTATACAAGGTTCTGCTTTTCAGGTTATAGGTGTTCACCCAATAAATTCCCGCACGCTTACCATCCCATGAACCCGGCACATACCGTCCACCGGTGTAGGTTGGCGCGATGGCATCAGGAACAGGTTCAACTGTAAACGGCAGGCTGTAGAGTTTATCAAAAAGCTTGGGCAAGCCTGCCTCTGCTTTTTTGCTTAACCATGAAGCATAGTTGAGCAATTCTTGTGGTGTTTTGGCGTAGAACTGCGGATCGGTGCGCAGAAAATGCAGGAAGTCGACAAACGATCCTTTAAAGTTCACTTCTTTGATAACAGCTTCCATAGCTGAACGAATACGCGCCACTTCCGCCAAGCCAAGATTATGTACCGAATCAGGCGTTAGCGGAAGCGTAGAGAAATGATGTACTCTGTTTTCATAGTACTCCTTACCACCGGGAATAAACGAAACACCGGGTTGCTCACGTGCAGCTTGCAGGTAGTCGCTGCCCATGTAGGCGTATAGCTCCTGATAGGTGCGCTGAAGCGATGACACGACTGCGTCTGCTTTTTGCAACACCGACTGCCTGTCCGTTTCATCCATGTTTTCAGGAAGCGTGGCAAGCGGAGTATAAAACATCAGTTGTTTATAATCAGAAACTACGTAGGGCTTCATCAGCGCAAGCGTATTGTTCACAATTACCTTTGGCGCAACAATGCCGTCCTTCACGCCTTGTTTCAGTAAGTCGAGGTTTTCACGCAACCGCTTTTCATAGTTAGGCAACCATCCCAGGTAGCCGTTGTAATCGTCAACGGTTTTGAAGGGCCACCGCGAAAAGGAATAGCCCATGGAATTATAAAAGCCTCCTTCAGCGTTGAATGGAATCAGGTACATGCGGTAACGAATGCGATCAACCTGATCCTGCAGGTCCATAATCATCAACTGTTTGCTGATGCGGTCTTGCTCATCAAGTGATGCATCATTAATGGCCTTTACTTGTTCAATAAATTTTTCAAGACTATCTGCACGTTGTTGCTGTGCCGATTCCGCGATGGATGACCAGGCCCCTTTCGGGTGTTGACCGCGTGAAACGCTGTCTTCTGATGATTCATCGAATTTTTCGATTGAATCAAATAAACTGATCAGGCGATCGTGTGGTGTAGAAGAATCAGTTTTATCCTGTTTTGGTGAACATGAAACAAGTAACACCAATACAGCAAGGAACATGTTTTTCATTATCTGAGATTTAGCTCATTAAATTTACAGGAAATCTATGAGTTCTGATCCATCAAGTGAAGCCACTTGCGTATTTTATTCTGAGCTCCTTAGCAGCAAATCTATTAAACCACAAAGGCACCAAGTAGGCACAAAGGTCACGAAGCTTTGCCCTTAAGTAAGGATACAAAATTCTGAATATCAGCAGGAATATCGTTCGACTGCTTAAGCATATTAATAAACGCGCTACCCACAATAGCACCCGCTCCATATGCACAGGCTGTAGAAAACGTATTGGCATTAGAAACCCCAAAGCCGATTAAAAATGAATTTTTCAGATTCAATTTTTTCAATCGCTCAAAGTATTGTATCTGTTCCGTTTGGAATCCTTCTCTCGCACCGGTTGTGCTGGAGGATGATACTGCGTAAATAAACGCGTTGGTAGCCTCATCAATTTTTCGGATACGGGCTTCTGACGTTGTGGGTGAGATCAGAAAAATATTTCGCAGCCCCGCTTGTTCCATCGACTGTTTGTAAACCGATTCATACTCATCAAATGGCATATCGGGTAAGATGAGCCCGTCTACTCCTGCATGGGCGGCATCGGTAAAAAATTTCTCCATTCCATATTGCATCACCGGATTCAGGTACCCCATTAAAATGATCGGTATGTGCACTTGCTTGCGGAGTTCACGCACCTGCTCCAACAAAAGCTTCAGCGTCATGCCGTTATCAATAGCTTGTTTGCTGCTCTGCTGAATCACCGGGCCATCGGCTATGGGATCGGAAAACGGAATACCAATTTCAATCAGGTTGACACCGGCTTGTTGCAAACTCAACGCAATCGTTCCGGTATCATTCAATGATGGGAAACCCGCGGTAAAGAATACCGACAGGATATTCTGTTTCTTCTTTGAAAAAAGTTCTTCAATGCGATTCATCGTCTCAATGTGTTCCATAGTTCTTCTCTCCTGCCGGGATGGCAAACGGTAATACATTTTGTTTTGGGGGCAACGGACAAGTGGCAAATTCGGTAAAGGCACAAGGCGGATTGTAGGCTTTATTGAAATCGATGATTACACGATCGCCTTCTTTCGGAACGGGCACATACATATACCTTCCTGCTCCATATGTTTCCCTGGCGTTTGTCTCGTCTCCAAAAATGATGAAAAACTCATCGCCTCCTTCATCCAATGCATCCAGTGTGTATTCCTTGTCCTCGTATTCAAATACCAATGTACCTACTGAACGTTGCGGACCAGTCTGCCCCAACACATTGGTAATTTCAATGGTGCGCGAAGAATCAGCCCATGCTATTCTGCCTTCCAATCGCCAGTTCGGATCAATCGGAAAATATTCAATCGGAATAAAGGATTTTAGTAACGGATTTTCAAAGTCGCGCAACCGTACACCATATTTATCATCGCGCCTGATAACAAACCAACGCAATGAACCATGCGCTACAGTCACCCTTGCCGAATCCGGATGATAAACAATGCCCGATGAACGCATTGCATCATTAAGCATAATCTCCACACCCGGTGCTGCTTCGATGGTAATCTCACCTTGTTTCAGCAACATAAAGCCGCCCTGTTCAGCAATGCTGCCTTCCGGAAAAACCAGATCGTTATTTGCTCCGCTACCAAACGTATTGATTCCTTCCTTCAGCCAAAACAACCCCGCCAGGTTTACCCAACCTTGTTCACTTACCTGATACGCATTTCGCTTTTGTTGCCATTCTTTAATCTCCGCAACATAGGCTTCTTTATTCAAACCACTTGTTGACTTTTCATTTCCTGTACATGCGGCAATCGCCAGATTGAACAAAACAAAAATCTTAATAGCATTTCTCATAAATCAAAAATCAACAATCCAAAATCGTAAATCCTAATACTTCCCCCACCGAATATATGTCTCCAAATCCTTATCTCCCCTTCCGGATAGATTTACAACCACCACATCATCCGGATTAAATTCCATTTTACTCAATACCGCAATGGCATGTGCCGTTTCGATAGCCGGAATAATGCCTTCCGTGCGACTCAATTCAATGCCAGCCTTCATGGCCTCATCATCCGTGGCACTTAGGAACTGCACACGACCGGTTTCAAACAAATGTGCGTGTTGCGGACCAATACCCGGGTAATCGAGACCGGCAGAGATGGAGTACGGCTCTTCCACCTGGCCATCTTCGGTTTGCATCAATAACGTTTTACTTCCATGCAACACACCCTGTTTACCTAACACAGTCGTTGCCGCAGACTCACCGGAGGTTAATCCATGACCGGCAGCTTCGATACCAATCAAATGTACATGTTCATCGTTAAGAAAATGATAGAAAGCGCCCGCAGCATTTGACCCGCCACCTACACAGGCCAATACATAATCCGGATACGGATTACCTTCCTTTTCCAGCAATTGCTTTTTCATCTCCTCACTGATAACCGATTGAAAGCGAGCCACCATATCGGGATATGGATGAGGGCCAACAACCGACCCTATAATATAGTGTGTATCGGTTGGATGGTTAATCCAGTGGCGCATGGCTTCGTTGGTAGCGTCTTTCAGCGTCATGTTACCCGAAGTGGCCGGAACTACTTTTGTACCGAGGATGCGCATGCGTTCTACATTGGGTCGTTGGCGTTCCATATCCAGTTGACCCATATACACAATGCATTCCATGCCCATCAAGGCACACACGGTAGCGGTGGCCACACCATGCTGACCAGCACCGGTCTCAGCAATGATCTTTTGCTTACCTAAACGCTTGGCTAATAATATCTGACCAATGGTATTGTTAATCTTATGCGCACCGGTATGGCACAGGTCTTCGCGCTTCAGGTAAATTTTTGCACGGTATTGTTCCGATAGGCGGGCAGCAAAATATAACGGAGTGGGGCGGCCAACGTAATCCCGAAGTAGCTGATGAAACTCTTGCTGAAAAGAATCATGCTGAATGATGCTCAGGTAATTCTCCCGAAGTTCTTCAATGTTTGGATACAGCATTTCGGGAATGTAGGCTCCGCCAAAATTTCCGAAATATCCTTTTTCATCAACGTGGTAATTCATAATTTTTAATTTACATATGCTCTTTATCCTACCTGATTTTTAAACCACATAGACACATAAGGTCACATAAGGAATTGTTCAAAATAATCTATGTGTTCTATGTGTCTATGTGGTTCATATTATAGTTTTCTAATTTGCCTAACAGCTTCTTTAATCCGTAAAACATTCTTAACACCCGGAGAATCCTCGACCCCACTGTTTAAGTCAAGCGCATGCAGGTTCATCTGTTTCAACCGTTGAACGTACTGAATGTTCTCGACCGTTAACCCTCCGCTTAAAAAAAACGGAATTTCCTGATCGCACCCTTCCAGTATCGACCAATCGAATACCTGTGCATTGCCACCGTAGTGTTTTCCCTTTGCATCAAATAGAAAATAATCTACAACTTCCTTGTAAGGCCGTGTGACTGAAAAATCAAAATCTGATCCAATCCTAAAAACCTTAATCATCTTTAATCCCTCAACCTTCAATTGCTCACAGACCGCCACTGGTTCATCGCCATGAAGCTGCACATGTGAAAGATTATGCTTCGAACATAACTCAATTATCCGATCCACTCGTTCATTCACAAAAACCCCCACCCGATTAATCGATGGATTCAAATCAGCAGGCAGCTGAAAATCATCACCCACATACCGTGGTGATGGTGGATAAAATATAAACCCCATATAATCCGGAAGCAGTTTTCCGACTTCCTGAATATTGGACTCATCTCTCATGCCACAAATCTTCAACTTGACCATACTTTTCATTAACTAATTATCTTCACAACCCGAGCCCTGAGGCTCCCGAAGGGCGTATCTCACTTACCTGCCCTCAACTCCTCAACAAACTTCCTACACGCCACCTCCGGCCTTTCATGCTTCATAAAATTTTGTCCCATTAAAAAACCTTCGTATCCATATTCTCTAAGTTCAAGCACCGTGTTCACCTGATCAATTCCACTTTCCGAAATTTTAACAAAAGAAGAAGGAATTTTCTCAGCCAGCCTACGTGATACATCAACCGACACTTCAAACGTTTTCAGATTCCTGTTGTTAACGCCCAATAAATCAGCACCTGAGTCCAGGTTGCTCATCAACTCGGCTTCATCATGGACCTCCAATAAAACCTCTAACCCCAATCCGTGTGCAACAGACGTGAACCATTTAATTTTCTCGGGTTCCAGACAAGCAGCAATCAGCAGGATCACATCAGCCCCGATAGCTTTGGCCTCTGTAATTTGATATTCATCCACGATAAAATCTTTTCGCAGCACCGGCACATCAACCACTTTTCGGGCAGCAACTAAATCATCCGAAGTTCCACCAAAAAATTCAAAATCGGTTAGCACAGATAGCCCTGAACATCCGGCAGCTGCATATCCCAAGGCAATCTCATCCACCAACACATTCGGATGAATTATACCTTGTGATGGCGACTTCCGCTTGATCTCAGCAATGATGCCGGAAGCACCAGGTTGTTTTAAACGCTGTACCAACGAAATACACGTTCGTGAAAAACTAACTTCCTTCTCCAGCACCGCAAAAGGAACTTTCTCCTTTTGTATGGCAACTTCCTTTCGCTTATGCGCGGTTATTTTTTCAAGAATATTCACGTGTTCAGTAATTTTTTAAAAACTTCATATGCTTTTCCTGAAGTAAGCGCTTCGTTGGCTTTGGCTACCGCAAGTTCAATGCCTGCATCCTGATCTGCACAAAACAACGCCATAGCTGCGTTGGCGATTACGGCCGCGTTTTGTTGTTTAGTCCCCTTTCCTTCCAGAATGCTCAGAAAAATTTTTGCCGATTCCTCTACCGTATTTCCACCGGCTATATCCGCATATTTTACCTGCGGCAATCCCAGATCATCAGGAGTGGCGATCCGCTCACCTTTGTTGAAGAAATACTTAAAAGCACCTGTCAATGAAATTTCATCATAGCCATCCAATCCATGCAGAATAACAAAGTCCTTATCAGTATCCTGATACAAATATCCATATTGGCGCGCCAGTTCCAGACTAAACACACCTACCAACTGTCGCGATGGAAACGCAGGATTCACCATCGGGCCCAGCATGTTGAAAAATGTTTTTACACCCAACTCCTTTCGGATGGGTGCTACATTTTTCATGGCGGGATGAAACAACGGTGCGTGCATGAAACAAATATTGGCACGGTCAAGGCTCCGCTTTAATTCATCTACATCGTTGGTAAACTGATATCCAAAATATTCCAGCACATTAGAAGAACCACACGCAGAGGACACGCCATAGTTGCCGTGCTTGGCTACGGGCTGACCGGCTGCTGCCACTACAAAAGAAGAAAGCGTAGAGATGTTAAAGGTATTCTTCCCGTCACCGCCCGTTCCGCATACATCCATTACGGGCCTGTCAACCCGCACGGGAATACACAACTCCAGCATCGCATCACGGAAGCCCTCCAACTCCTCCACGGTAATATTCCGCATCATGTACACCGTCATGAAGGACGACATCTGACTCGGATTGTATTTTCCTGAGGCCAACTCTATCAGCACTTGCCGGGCTTCCTGCTTGGTCAGGGATTGATGGTCGATTAATTCATTTAATACGTGTTTCATAACTACTTCAATTCTTTAACCAGTTTGCCATCATCCTCGGTCCTTCCGGTGTCATAATCGACTCCGGATGAAACTGCAGTCCACGCACATCATATTTTTTATGACGAACACCCATGATCATACCTTCCGTGTTTCGGGCGGTAACTATCAAGTCAGGTGTCAACGATTCAGGTGACACGGCCCATGAGTGATAATGACACACCTGAAAGGTTGTTGGTAAATCTTTAAAAAGAACTTCACCTTCATCCGTCACTGAAGTCTGTGATGTAACCCCATGCAACACCTTAGGAATATTAAACAGCGAAGCACCAAACACTTCAGCAATACCCTGATGCCCGAGGCAAATCCCCAGAATACTCTTGGTTGTCGAGTAAGTCCTGATAAGTGCCTTCATAATTCCTGCTTCATCCGGAATGCCCGGGCCTGGCGACAATAAGATCTTATCGTACTTGCCAACTTCTTCAAGTGCAATTTTATCATTGCGGTATACATCGTAGTCGTAATTCAGTTCGCGTACAATGTGCACGAGGTTGTAGGTAAATGAATCGTAGTTATCGAGAATCAGAATTTTCATAAGATCAGATTTCTTCAGCCATTAAAATTGCTTTGCGCAATGCACCAAGCTTATTGTTTACTTCGTTTAATTCACTTTCAGGATTTGATTTGGAAACCACACCTGCCCCGGCTTGATAGATCAGCTCATTATCCTTACTCAAAAACGTACGGATCATAATCGCATGGTTAAAATCGCCATTAAAACCGAGAAAGCCGATGGCACCACCATAAAACCCACGGCTAATATTTTCATATTTATCGATCAACGTAAGTGCCTTGTGCTTGGGCGCACCTGACAACGTGCCCGCAGGAAAAGTTGCAGCCGCCATATTTACAGTCTCTGTTTGATTGTTGAGTTTCCCTGTTACTTCTGAAACGAGGTGAATGACATGCGAATAATACTGTATCTCTTTGAACACCGCTACATTCACATCATGCGCATGGCGACTCATGTCGTTACGGGCAAGATCAACCAGCATAATGTGTTCGGCATTTTCCTTTTCATCTTCAGCAAGTTGATTCGCCAGCGTTGCATCTTTCTGGTCATCGCCCGTTCTGCGGAAGGTTCCAGCAATCGGAAAAATGCTCGCCTGATTTTTACTCACCTTCAATTGCGCCTCCGGTGATGAGCCAAACAACTTGAAATTACCATAATCGAAATAAAACAGGTATGGAGATGGGTTGATAGACCGTAACGCACGGTACACATTGAATTCATCGCCTTTAAACGAGGTTGTAAATCTTCTGGAAAGCACAATTTGAAAAACATCACCCCGGTTACAATGTTCAATGCCTTTTTCTACGGATGCCATGAACGCGTTATCGTCCAGGTTGGAGGTTTCTCCATTCACTTTTTTGAAAGAATAGGTTGAGAACCGGTTACTGTAAATCAGCTTTTCGATCCGCGAAAGTGTACTCCCCTCTTCATCGGCCCGATGTTCGGTAAGGGTTAACTCATTTGAAAAATGATCGACTACAATTACATATCGGTAAAGCTTGTAGACAATATCCGGAACCTGATATTCTCGTTGCGTAACATCCACATCTTCGAAATACCGAACCGCATCATAGGCCATAAAACCAAACAATCCGCTTCCGGGGGTGGCTTTCGTTCCATTTTGTTTGATGGAGAAAGAAGATCGGAATTTTTCGAGTGCCGTTAATACCTGAGCTCGCTCAGTGATCGTTTCTGTTTTGGTTTTTCCGTCAGGTTGAGTAATCTTTATTTTATTCTGATCCACCTCAAACGAGGCAATCGGGTCGCAGCAAATTAACGACAAGCTGTTTTCATGCCCGTGGTAGTCGGAGCTTTCCAACAGAATACTTCCAGCAAACACATCCCGCAGTTTGAGGTAGATGTTAACCGGTGTGAGGGTATCGGCCAATAACTTTTTTGTAAATACGTTCAGTTCAATTTTCATTCTTCATTACATTAAAAACAAAAAGGCCCGCTCCTTGAATCGGGGCGGGCCTTCCGCATGTATACTTTTCAGTTATTCTAAAGCATAGCCATCCACCGATTCGATTTGAACCCGTGCCACCACCATGCAGTTGAATAATTATTAATCATAAAATTCTATTCAGCCTTTTTACGTGCTGTCTTTTTAGGCTTTTCAGCCTTTGATTCATCCTTAGGTTTACCAACTTTCTTCGAACTGGCGCGCTTCAAACGTGCCTTGATCGATTTTTTATTACGGGATACACCGTATGAGCCTCTCCAGCGTTTTCCTTGTTTCGATTTCTTATCGCCTTTACCCATTGACGTAAACTTTTGTGAGGCAAGTATAAGAAGCGTGTTTGAAATTACAAAATCCAAGGCCAAATCGAGGTTATTTTATAACTTAATCACCGGTTAAACGGTTATAGAATAAAAGTGAGGTTATGGCTAAGGCATCTTTACAACTCGTTGACGCTTTGCGCAAAACAGCCCGTAAACTTTCCCAAAGTTCCGAATACCAATGGGGGCATATGGGCTCCTGTAACTGTGGTTTTCTGGCACAGGAAATCACCCGGTTAAACAAAGCCGAAATTCATAGAAGAGCCATGGAACGCTATGGCGATTGGAACGAACAACTAAACGATTACTGCCCTACCAGTGGACTGCCTCTGGACGATGTGATTTCAGAAATGATTGCCTTTGGCTTTGATGCCGATGATCTGAAACACCTGGAGAGACTTTCCGATCCTACGATTTTAAGAACTTTCCCGCTGGAGGAACGGAACCTGAAGCATAATATTAAATCAGATGTAGTTCGCTACCTGGGTGCCTGGGCTAATCTGCTGGAGCAACAATTGGTCAACTCGGTTTCATTACCCGAGTTTGAACTGCCCGTTAAAGCGGAAGTGTAAACAAAATGCAGTCTTTCGGCTCATTGCCTTGATTGACAAACCGAAACCAGTTGGGAAGCCGGGCTTCTTCTTTCAACCCGCATTTCTCCAACACCCGTATGGAGGCCAGGTTCTCCGCATCCACAAACGTCCCGATCCGATAGATGTCAGGCTGTGTCTTTAACATTCGCAAAACCGTTTGCGTGGCTTCCGTGGCAAACCCCTTCCCCCATTGGGTCGGACTTAAAATATACCCGAATTGAATTTTCCCAAAATCATTTATTATTCCAAAGCCACCAATAAGCCTGAACGAATCTTTCAACCGTATGGAAAAAGAAAAATCCAGGCCTGCAGTCCAGGCTGATCGGGCATACCGTAAAAAACTACGGGTATCGCGAATGGATTGATGGGTTGGCCACGATACAAACCGGGTAGCCTCATCCTTGCTGGCGTAGGCATAAAAGATTTCCTCGGCATCTTCGTACCTTAGCCGCTGAAGCACCAATCGCTCCGTTTCTATTTTCTCCGGAATTTTTAAACGTTGCACAGCTTAAACATAACAAATTTACATGCCCAAAAGTCAGAACATTGTTCACCAGTATTTTAAAAAACAATTGGAAGACGGCATCCGGATTTTGGTGAAGGTAAACCCCTATCGGTTTACCGGAACGGAGATTACCATTTCTCCGCAGAACGAAACACACATCCGCGAACTCACATTTGATGAGCAAATTTTTGAAGATCTGGAAGCCGATGGGTTTGAAACCTGTAACCCACTGGAATTCAACCTCTATTTATCCGGTCTCGCCTGAATTTAACCGAATCAAAACCGGAAAACCTTTTATATTTGCACCCGGCAAGCCGGCACGACCAGCTCCTGCTGAACTCCCCCAGGACCGGAAGGTAGCAAGGGTAGGCGGTTGTAGCGGTGCGATGTTCGGTTTGCCATTTTTATTTTCTCCCCTCCGATCAGATTCCTTATTTTTACCCTGTTAAACCACTACCACACATGAAATTTTTTATCGATACCGCGAATCTGAACGAAATCAAAGAAGCTTACGACCTGGGCGTACTGGATGGCGTTACCACCAACCCCTCGTTAATGGCTAAAGAAGGCGTTAAAGGGCATGATAATATCAAGGCACATTACAAAGCCATCTGTAATATTGTTGACAACAACGTAAGCGCTGAAGTAATTGCTACCGATTACGAAAATATCATTAAAGAAGGTAAAGAACTGGCCAAGATTGATGATAAAATTGTGGTGAAGGTGCCCATGATTAAAGATGGCGTAAAAGCCTTGCGCTATTTTTCGAATGAAGGCATTCGCACCAATTGTACATTGGTTTTTTCTGCCGGGCAGGCGCTTTTGGCGGCTAAAGCCGGAGCAAGTTATGTATCTCCGTTTCTCGGAAGATTGGATGATGTGTCACAAGATGGTTTGGATTTGATTGCCCAGATTCGCCACATCTATGATAACTACGGATTTGAAACCGAAGTATTGGCCGCTTCCATCCGCCACGTCATGCACCTGATCAAGTGTGCCGAAATTGGTTCCGATGTTGCCACGTGTCCACTTAGTGTAATCACCGGATTGCTCAAGCATCCGCTCACAGACATTGGCCTGGAAAAATTCCTTGCCGATCACAAAAAAGTAAACGGATAACCCGAAGCATGTTCTCCACCGATCCCGTAGTTCGCGTTAAAGAAGCCAGCATTTTTCAAGACCATAACACGGTTTTGGGAAGCATCAGCTTTGATATTGAAAAAGGTGAGTTTGTTTTTTTGGTAGGAAGAACCGGTTCGGGTAAATCATCGCTGCTTAAAACGATGTATGCCGACCTGCCCCTGCGTTTGGGTGATATCGAAATTGCAGGCTTTAACATCCGGGGAATTAAACATTCGGAAGTTCCGATGTTGCGCAGGAAACTGGGTATCATCTTCCAAGATTTTCAACTTTTCCCTGATCGTACCGTGGCAGAAAACCTGCTGTTTGTGATGAAAGCCACCGGCTGGAATGACAACAGCAAAATGAAAACACGTTTACAGGAAGTGCTGATGAAAGTAGGATTAGGCGCTGTAGAGAAAAAAATGCCGCACCAACTTTCGGGTGGCGAGCAGCAGCGTGTAGTCATTGCGCGTGCACTCATAAATGAACCATCCATCCTGATTGCTGATGAACCGACCGGAAACCTGGATCCGGAAGTATCGTACGGCATTCTGAAAGTCTTTCAGGAAATCAATAAAAGTGGAACCGCAGTATTAATGGCCACCCATGATTACGGGCTGATTAAAAAATTCCCTTGCCGGATTTTAAAATGCGAAGAAGGTAAAGTGATCGACTCGGCTAAAGAGCCATTTGAGTTGACCACCGGGTACTAAGCTTCGGTCTGCTCACGCTCTTCTTCTTCCTGATTTTGTTGATCAATCTTATGAAGCTGCTGGTTCAGTAAATCAATACGAATCAATAAATTCAACACCAACGCCTCCTTTACTTTTTTACTTGGGCTCGTACGCATTTCTTCTTTCAACACTTCATACATGGCTTCCAGTTGCTTGAAGTCGTTTGTAAAACCGTTCAGGTTTGGCTCACCATGGTATGACTCAATCATCTCCACTTTATCAGCAATTTCGCGGAAATAGAATTTCTCCACATCCTGCAATTCTTTCAGCGCAACCTGGTTATCGCTTACCGGAATGAGTTTTGGATACAACAAGTAAGCCGATAGTGCCATAAAAAATACGGCAGCAGCGCGCCAGAAAATCAGGCTTACAGAAGATTGGCTACCAAAAAAAGTGGTTTTGATATTCTTCCACACACGTTCGGATGGCTCCTGGTCATCAAACGCCTGCCGATTGGCCTGTACAAATTCTTCCAACTTTTTACTCATAACATTCCGGTTAACAGTTCCTTCAATTTCTTTTTCGATCTATTCAACTGCGACTTCGAAGTTGATTCGGTTACTCCTAATATCTCAGCAATCTCCTGGTGATCGTAGCCTTCCAGTAAATACAACGAAAGCACCGACCGATACCCATCCGGAAGCGACTCAATGGCGCGCTTCACTTTATCCACCGTCAGCTCCGCCTTATATACTTCCTCTCCTTCTTCTTCAGGTAAATCAAAATCTTCACCTTCGGGCAACAACTCAAACCTTCGCTTCTTCAACGCATTAATCGACTTGTTTACCACAATGCGTTTCAGCCATGATCCAAACGTGGCATCGCCTCTGTAATTGTCGAGATTACGAAAGGCGTTGATGAATGACTCCTGCAACACATCCTCGGCTTCATCTTCACGCCCGGTTATCCGGTAAGCCACGTTGTACATCGACCTGGAATACAGCTTGTAAATCCTGTAATGCGCATCCTGGTCGCCCGCCCGGCAGCGCTCCAGTAAATCATGATGCAAATTCAGGATATTCTGATCCAACACAACAAGTTCCGGTTTAATAGACACCTCATCAGCCCAACCGTTGCATGAAAAGGTTAATTTTTTAGCTCAGAAAGCCCCTTTTCTTCTGCGATTTTGCGCATAAAAGCTAAGGCCTCCTCCCGATCGTTCCGGATTTCACCCTCCAGGATGGCTTCCTTAATCCGATCCTTAATTTCACCTACGACCGGCCCTGGGGTCAATTTGAAAATACGAATAATCTCATCACCGGTAACTGGTGGTTGAAAATTCCGTACCTGATCCTTTTCTTCCACTTCGGCCATCTTCTTCTCTACCAAATCAAAGTTCTTCAGAAAACGATCCACTTTCAGCATGTTCTTGGAGGTGATGTCTGCCCGGCAAAGTTTCATCAAGTCATCAATATCATCACCCGCATCGAACAACAACCTACGTATAGCCGAATCGGTCACTTCTTTTGCCAACGGTATCGGACGAAGATGTAATCGCACCAGGTTTTGCACCTTGGTCATCTTATCATTCATCGGGAGTTTCATTCTGCGAAAAATTCCCGGAACCATCCGCGCACCCCTGTCTTCATGACCGTGAAACGTCCAACCGTGTTCTTTATCGTAGCGTTTGGTTTGTGGTTTGGCAATGTCGTGCAGGATGGCCGCCCAGCGCAACCACAAATCATCCGAAACTTTGGCCACATTATCCAACACCTGCAACGTATGGAAGAAATTATCCTTATGCGCGCGATTGCCTACATACTCTACACCATGGAGTAATACCAGCTCAGGAAAGAAAATTTTTAACAATCCACAATGAAACAACAGTTTAAACCCATACGAGGGCACCGGACTTAAAATGATTTTATTTAACTCATCCGTAATACGCTCCTGCGAAACAATTTTGATACGATCAGCCTGGCTGATCATCGCCTCGTAGGTATCGGGATCAATGTCGTAGGTAAGCTGTGAAGCAAAGCGTGCGGCTCGCATCATCCGCAGCGGATCATCCGAAAACGTCACAACCGGATCAACCGGTGTGCGGATAATTTTCCGCTTCATATCGCCCACTCCATCGAATGGATCAATCAACTCCCCAAAGGAGCTTGCATTCAAACTGATTGCCAACGCGTTAATGGTGAAGTCGCGCCTGAGTTGATCGTCTTCCAAGGTACCATCTTCAACAATGGGTTTTCGGGAATCCGATCGATAGGATTCCTTTCGGGCACCAACAAACTCCAGGTTAAAATCGTGATACGGGATGTGGGCCGTTCCAAAATTCTTATAAATATGAACCTGCACATCCGGACCCAATGCTTTTGCCACAGCCTCAGCCAATTTTATACCACTGCCCACACAAACAAAATCGACATCCGTAGTTTTCCGGTTCAAGATCAGGTCGCGCACAAACCCGCCTACCACATAGGTTTGCAACTGAAGCCGATCGGCTACCTCGCCTATTGTTTTAAAGATGGGATGAGTTAAGGACGTTGCGTTGTTCATGTAAACCTGAAAAACTCAAATTTACAGATAAATCGCGGGCTAACCTGAATACTAGAATCAACTCAAAAGTCAGTTTTCACATGTCAGCCTGAGCTTGTCGAAGGCTATTTTTAGTTACCAAAATCGGTTTCGACAGGCTCAACCTGACATTTAGGTGTGCTTTTTGAGATGGCTTTTAATCTTTAATAAAGGTGGGGCAAGGAATCAGTTTTTCCTTCTTCTTGTTTCGGGTTTGAATGCTGCCAGCCAACCGGTACTTTACACCAATTTCATGTGCGCCACCTCCTATCGGTCCAAGTTCGGAGATGGTTAAGTCATAGCTGTAGCTGATCTCAATCTTTTCAAGATGAAAGCCCAGCACGACCACCATGGCATCTTGGCTGATGTTATCGCTCACATTTTGCTGAATAGGAATTCCACGATACCACAAACCCAACAACACGGGTTCATACAGGAAATACGTTCCAATATCCAACTGATCGAACATGCCTTGGTTTTTATACACAAACGAAGGCATGATGGCCGCCACACGATCACGTTTTAGCATGCCTTGGTATAATGGAATCCGTATTCCTCCATGTATGGTAGTCTTGATAGGAATGATAGCCTCCTCATCGATCAACGACCGGTTGGGTCGGTTAAGGTGGGAAGCCGAGAAGCCCAGCCACAACGTACGACTATAAATCAATGCACCCGCACCAAAATCGAAATAGGTGGCACTTTGGATGTTGTTGTAATCGGCACTGGGTGGTGGATCACCATTGCGATCGAATTCCAATTGATCACTGAAAATCAATTTATTAAAATCAATATTTCGATTGCCCACACCGAAATTCAATCCGGATGAAAACACAAACTTATTTGATACATTTACCTTGTAGGCATATTGTAAATTGATTTGTGTGGATTTCAATCCGGCCGTTCCTGCTTTATCTACCATCGCAAGCACACCAAAACCGCTATTGAGATAATCAATACTGAAGTCATAGGAGAAAGCATAGGTAACATATCCACGCGTGATGTTAGGCCATTGATTACGATGGTTGGCAATGAAGCGCTGATCGTTACCGGTACCACTGAAAGCGGGGTTGAGATACAACGGTGCCGCATAGTATTGTGAGAATTCAGGATCTTGCGCCTGGATCAATTGATGCACAAACAAAAGAAAAGCAATATGCAATCCCCGCTTCATCATCTGATCAAATGAATATCGCCTGTACGCGTAATGCTGTTCCCATTCTCATACTTGGCCGTTATTTTGTACACATACACATCCTGCTGACACAAGGCTCCTTTATAATAACCATCCCAGCCTACTTCAGCGTTGTTGGTTTCAAACAGTAATTCACCCCATCGGTTGAATACCATCATGTTAAACTCCACTACTCCACGCATCAGGGGCAAGAATACATCATTACGACCATCGCCCGTGCCCGGACCTGAACGTCCGGGTGAAAATGCATTAGGAATCAATAACTGAGATCCCTTCTCCACACGCACAGCCGATTGAAGTGTAGTGGTGTCTGTACAACCCGATGAATTGGAAGCAATCAGGGTAATATCATATATCCCCTCCTCCGCATAGTCATGAATAGGTTCAAAAGCAGTTGATGTTGTACCATCACCAAAATCCCAGATAAAGCTTGACGCACCGAAGCTTCTGTTACTGGTATACAACCTGTCGCCTGGAATAAATACTACCTGGGGCATAATGGCAAAAAGCGCGGTCGGACTTTCATACACTTCAATGATGGCTGTTTTGGTTATCTGAACTGTTTCGCCAGTTGCGTTGCTGGCAGAAAGTGTTACCGAATAAATTCCCGGTCGCGTATAGGTATACACTGGATTGATTGCACGCGAGGTTCCTTCATTCGTGCCGAATTCCCAGTAATACGTTGTGGGGTCGGCAAATTGTGATTGATTCGTAAACGTAACGGTTAGTGGCGCACAGCCTGCAGCAGGATCATAGGTAAATTCAAGTATGGGCGGAATGGGATTAATGGTAACTGTGATTGATTGCTGCTGAACACAAATATTATTGGTTACCGTAAGCAAGATGGTGTAAGTACCATACATGGCATACGTATGTGATCCAGGATTCGCCACAGACGAAGTTGTTCCGTCACCAAAATCCCATTCGTATTGCCATGGTCCTGCTGTTGTGTTGTTGGTGATGGTTACGGTTGAATTTGGTAGTGTTTGATTGGTTGGGGTTGCAGTAAAATCTACGGTGATGTTATCAAAGACAGGCACCGTAAACAGGCGCTCGCTTACTCCACTCTGGCAGTTTGCAAAATTTCGGGTTTGTAACGTAACGCGAACATCTTGTTGCGTGGCTGTACGGTTGAAATCAAAATCCAATATGGCATTGGCTGATGTCGTGCTGGAAATGACAACGCCATTCACCTCAATTACCCAGGTGTATTCAGGTAACCCTTTCTGCTCAGCCTCAAAACGCATGAGCATATGGTTACAATCAAACTCCAGCGTATCGGATATAAAATCGGAAGAAGGCACGGGTGCAATACGAATCGTTCGGGTTGAATCCCGAAAGCAACCGGTATTTAATGTGGCACGAAGCGTAACTTGAAAATCACGGATTACCTGGATGTTGTTTTCAAACAAGTAACTAAACGAAGGCGTTGTACCCGTACTGATGTCATCCAACACACCATTCACATCGCTTACTACCCATCGATATTCAGACGGGTTAAGGGCCTGCGTTGAATTGTCGACAGAAAAGTTTACGGTTTGAGGCGAGCAATTCGCATTGAAAGGAGAATAGTTGGTTGAAATAAATCCGGATTGCGGCCCTGGAAACACGGTAATCGTAATCGGTGCTGCAATACGTTCACAGCCATCAACAGTTACTACACGCAGGCGAATCTGGTAATCTTTGTTGACTGTGCCAAAGTTATCAAAATCACGAATGAACTGATTTGAAAAACCCGGATCGGTTGGTCGTTGAATCGAATCTTCCTGAAAGCCTGAACCCGAATCCACTTCCCAAACAAAACGATCGATGGTTACTGGTTGTCCGACTACTGAATTATTGGTGAACGTTACACGCAATACACTGCAACCCGATGTGATGTCAGAAATAAAAGCCGCATTCGGAAGGGGATCAACCACCACGGTCTGCACAATCATTTCTGAACATCCCCCTTGATCGGTCGTTACACGCAGTGCTACATCGTAACTTCCGGCTGGCCCCAGGTTGTGCGTAAAGTTTCGCTGATTGTCCAATGCAGGATCTTTTGTAAACGTTACACCATCGTAACTCATATCCCACTCCCACAATACCATTTGCTGACCGTTAACTGAATTGTGCGTACTGATGTCAGTAAAAGAAGTTTCAGTTCCTTCACACACTTCGTTGAATGTAAATCCGGGATCAGGCTTGTTCCATACCCGAATCTGTATTTCATCAATGCTTTCGCAAGAGGTCACGTTATCACGAATAATCAATCGTGCCCGGTAGATACCTGGATTCAAATAGCTTTCATCAAACGGACCGAGTTGTGTGTTCGAAAACCCCGCAGCGGGCTCACGTCTTACAAGTGCATTGTTCTCATCATAAAACTCCCAACGCCATTGCGTTTCGGGAGTAATAATCCCAACCGAAACATCGGCCAGTCGTACATTGAACGTAGTGAAAGGTGTATTGGCTTCCTGGCAAAAATCCGGAGCTATCGGGTTGCCACTTAAATCCTGTACCTGAATTTGTGCCACCAACGAAGGCGAAATGGTTACGGTGCTTTCAAAAATCACCTCGCAGTTTCCGGCTGCATTGGCATCGCGAACGGTTAGCCGGATAAGTTTCTGACCAGAGGTTGGATAACTGAATGTCGGATTGGTTTGCGAACTGGTGCCCAAGGGTGCTCCTGCACCCGTGTTGTTATCATAAAACTGCCAATTGTAAACGAAGTTTGCTCCTGCTATGCCTGGCGTTTCATTATCAAAGTAGATGTCATCTCCAATACAAAAGATGAACTGAACCGGTCCGCCTGAATTACCCAAACGTGTTAGAAAGGAAGGCACAGGTGCCGGTACAATCACAACACGTCCTGTTGTTATTTGCGGAGGATTGTCACCGTTAACCAAATCACCATTAACGGGATTGAATGGATTGGCATCTAATAAATTATTGTCATACGGATTACATTGATTCCAGTTTTTTAAGGTCAGTTCAAACTCGCGACCAATATCTGCAAGCGTAGTAACGGGAACATCAATCAACAAACTCTGTTGTCCGGGTGCCAACACGGGATAAATGGGATTTGTGTTCGGTGCAGGATTGAAGTATGGAAAACCACCCGGAGTAACACCCCCAACCTGCACACCTGGAATCTGATTGCCTAATGGACCTGTTCCATAAATCCATTGAATCCAACGTGCTTCATTATTCTCGCGTGTGGCGCGCGGAAAACAATTCCAGTCGCTGTTATCGGTGAAGCGAACACTTGCAGCATATCCGGCACACACCCGGTACTCGGCAGGATCCATGGATATGATATCATTCGTCCAGACAACAACTTGTGTTTGAATAGGTACCACACTTCCACGTGGGTTGCAGGCGTTCGATGCATCAATGATTACATCATACCCACATTCAACCGGAGAGTTCGGATAGGTGTGTTGAATCACAACACCTGTGGGATTTACCTGAACGTACACTTCTTCAGGACTACCATCTCCCCAATTAACAAAATACTGTGTACCCGGTGTTGAAGATAGATAGAGTGTTTCAATCTGAACCGTAAAAGGCGCACACCCACGACTGCTGGTAAGAAAGGCAAAACCGGGCTCCATAATCCCGGCACATTGTGCAGACGCCTGATACCAACCTAAAAATAATAATGCAAACAGCAGGATAACTCCTGACCTCACTCCCATCTTAATAACCGATTAGTTAGCTAACCGATTAAAGTCAAAACACTACAGACAACTGCGAATTAATACCTATGGAACCGAAAAGGAACCATGTATATTACCGATTGTCGATGAGTGGAACTTTAGGGGAACCAGTTACCGGAATATGGGGATAAAGGACGGGGTTAATTCCAGAAGCCCTCTTTACTATTGAAGGTGGGACACGGAATGAGGCGGTATTTCTGCTTTACGCTACGTTGTACCGGTTTGGTTGAAAACTGGTACACCAGTGAAATTTCATGCGCACCTCCTGAAGTGGTTTGCAACTCGGATATGGAGAAATCATAACTGTATCCGATGTTCAGGTTCTTCATGTAAAGGCCGAGTTGAATGATCAACGCATCAGAAGACATATTATTGATCACATTCTTTTCCCATGGCTTGCCGCGATACCAGATACCCACTGAAACAGGATCAATGTGATAGTTAACACCCATATCAAATTGCGAAAAGGACTTTCCTTGCCAGCGATACATGATAGAGGGTGTAAGGTAGGAAACACGGTATGACCGGGAGCGAAGCCCTCCATCCGAGAGATCCAAACGAAAACCAGCATGCACAGTTCCTTTCATAGGTAAGCGACTTACATCACCAAGAACAGAAAGGTTTGGTTGATTCATGTGATGAAAAGCAGTACCGATCCAGAAGGCACGGTTATACAACAAGGCACCTGATCCAAAATCAAAATAACTTTGTCTCCCGATACGATCCTGATCCGGATCAATGGAGTAGTATTGACCATCGCGTTCAAACTCCAGACCATCACCCAAGCGCAAGCGGCTTCTGTCGATTCCGTTTGTTCCGTATCCAAAATACAATCCAGGAGAAAACACCCAGTTATCCGTAATCTTAACTTTGTAGGAATACAACACCCCAACGGTTGTGGTTCGCCATCCGGCCGATCCCATCTTATCTGTTGTTGCCAGAATACCAAAACCACTTCGTAATTCATCAATAAAAATATCGTACGAAGCGGCATACGTAGCAAAAGCTTGTGGCAGGTTGGGCCACTGTACCCGGTGATTGAATGTTACTCGTTGCTGCGGTGTGATGCCCGTAAAGCCCGGGTTCAAATACAACGGAGCCTGGTAGTATTGCGAAAACTGAATGTCCTGCGCATGCAAAGTCAGTACAATCAACATTCCAAAAAATAAACCTGATAGTTTCAAGCGCATAGGATCTTCAAGTTATCGAATCAAGGTTACATCTCCAATCTGTGTGGTTCGTTGCCCATCTACGAGGCGCAGCACCAATTTATATACATACACACCCGAAGGAAGCAAGTTTCCATTTCGGTCGTAGCCATCCCAACCGCGCAACGGTTGCCCCGGTGAGTTTCGACTTTCAAAAATCAAATTCCCCCACCGATCAAAAATCTGCATATTGAACGAGTTGGGTTCGTTGATGTTGATACCCCTTACATATGGCAGGAACACATCGTTCACACCACCCGGTCCCGGTACACCACCATTCGGTCCGGATGGATCCGGTGTAAAGGCATTGGGTATGCGTACCTGACCACCTTCACGGGCCACAATCTCTTGTGTTGCGGTATCTCTACACACTACATTACCACGTGTTTCCTGCATCACCAAGGTAATGGTATAAAGCCCCTCCACCGGATAGAAATAGGTGGGATCAGATTCTCCCAACAGTCGGGTTACAATATCATCTGTGTCACCAAAATTCCATAAGAAAGAAACTTCATCGGAAGGCACATTGGTTGGTTGTGAGAAATTAAACGTCACCAACTCGGTATCCGGAACAAACAACGTTGTAGGACGTGCCTGGAAGGCAGCTTGAGGGGTCGGGTAAATTCTTACCGGGCTTTTCCCGGGCATTGCGTTCGCTCCCACACCAGAGTTATCGGCTAAGGCGAATTGTCCGGTAATGGTATTGGACGCGCGCAAGAAAATAGTGTAGTCACCCGGGTTAGCAATAAAAAAAGTTGGATTATCCAGATTCGAAACAGCCTGTACCACTCCGTTTTGATCGATCAATTGCCACTCAAATAAATTACCGGTAGAGTTATTCGTAACCTGGATAGCGGAAGGGAAGCACGCCTCAAACGGAGTGTAATCAAAATCTGCCACCAAAGGAGGAAGAATGAGGTTGATTGTTTTAGTAAAGGTATTGCTACAATCAAGGCCAGCAGCCTGTGCATCAATATTGATGGCAGTTATACTGACATCTCTTGGACCCGGACCGGTATAATCAACAACAAACGGTCCAACTCCAGATTGTGTTTGAGGAGTAGCTCCTATACCAAAATCCCATTCATACGAGAAATCAGAACCATCAACCGGACTTGATGTATTTGTGAATGTAAGTGTTGCAGCATTGCCGATCATAGGTGGAATAACTCCTTCATCAAATGAAGCTGTAACCGACCTATAAACCGTAATCGGAATAATCATTTCCGGTGAAGGACAATTTCCATTATTTGCCACATACACCACTTCGTAAATGATAGGATTAAGTGTGGATGTATTCGTAAAGGTATAGCTAACCTGTTGCGTGGTGCGCACATCAAGTTCTTGACCAACATTTCCTTGCTCGCGATAGAACCAACGATGCGTGGCCGCACCGATGGAGCTGTTGAAGAAGTTGATGGTTTCTCCACTACAGATCTCATCTTTATCCGGGAAGATGTTTACAAAAATTTCAGGGAATACAGAAATAGTTTCAAAGTGTACATCCTGGCAAATATCCAATGGCGGATCAAGTGTAGTCTGTAGCGTCACCTTGTAATCGATGGTACCCGTAGGTGAAGGATTCACAAACTCATGAGTAATGGTGGCATTGGCCTGCGTTGATCCTGCGGTGAACACCGTTTCTGTTCCATCAAACCAGCGCCAGGTATACGTTACACCTGCTACCTGGTTGTACTGAAATTCAGCAGTGAACGGAGAGCAACCATTTACCGGTCCAACAATGCTAAACGTTGCATCGGTCTCCCCTACCGTTACGGTTACCGTCTCTCCTGCCGGAGTAAACGGACAACCATTCACATCGGATACTGCTGTTAATTCATATGTTGTCGTTTGTGTTGGTGATACCGGAATCACGCGAATGTTTCCAAGTCCGGTTAACGTAATCGGTGTTGATCCGTTTGCATCTGTGGCTGTGTAGGTAGCTTCAAACGGAGGCTGACCATCCAACTGCAATACCAGGAATTGAGTTTGTCCCACACAAAGCGCCAGGTCATTCGTTAACCAGCGACCACCTACTGTAGGTGCAACCGTAACGACCATCGTGGCAGGGTTCCCTACGCATGCAGTTGGAGCCGGACCTGTTGGTGTTATCTGGTATAAAACGGTACCTGGGAAGAAATCAGCATTACTTAACGTCTCGTTTATAGCATTGCCTGTATTCGGTGTTGTGAAGCCCGTAATATTTGTACTGGATGATGTGGCTGTCCAGTTAAATACGGTACCCGCCACCGGACTGTTTAATGGAACATTAATGGCATCGTCATCACATATCGTAATGGCCGGAGGCAAGCCGGTTACACTCGGTATAGGGTCAACTGTTACATTAATCACTACTGGTGTTCCTTGACATCCGGCAGGGCTTGTTGGTGTTACGGTGTACACCACATTGCCCGGGGTATTACTATTATTAAATAACGTCTGGAATAACAAGCTTCCTGCACCGGGTGATGCACCCACAATATTGGCGTCAGCAACAGCCGTCCAAACTCCAATGGTATTCGTCACATCGTAGGTAAACGAAATATTGATGTTGCTTCCACTACAGATTTGTTCGGCTAGTGAAGACGCTGTAATTGTTGGCCTTGGATTTACAGTAACAACCACCTGAACACCATCACCAACGCAACCAACTGTAGGCGTTTGAGGACGCAGTGTATACGTTACTTTTTGTGGCAACGCAGTTGGGTTATCCAGAATATCATCCAACAGACTGTTGTTCGTAAATATGGTGCCCACCGGAGAAAATCCGGTAACACCACCTTCCGGTACTACATTAACCAATTCAAACTCAACCACCCCGGCAGATGGAGCAGTGGTGGAGGTTAAACTAAATCCGGTTGGAATTCCTTCACAAACCGTAACATTGATTGGCGTAACGGTAACTTTTGGTTTTGGTTCAATGTTCACCACCACATCTACAAAATTGCCCGTACACCCATTGCCGGTTTTAGCACCATTGGCTACAGGTGTGATGCGATAGGTTACCGTTTGAGGTGAGTCGTCATTATTGACCAGGTTATCCGTAATTACATGCCCTTGCGGCAAGTTGCTTTGAATCGGGAAGAAACCTGAAACAAGACCTGAACTGGCAAACGCCTGATAATTAAAGGTGATGATACCGGCAGAAGGAACTGTTGGTGAATTTAATACAATGTTGGTAAGGGTATTACTACAAATATCAGTTGTATTGTTAACAGGCGCAGCAACAACCGCAGGCTCAACACGCAATACAATGGCACGTTCAGGTCCGCGGCAACCCGCTGCGGTAACCGGAACAACATTGTAGGTTACGGTTAATACCCCGTTGGTGTTGTTGACAAATACATCGTTGCGGATTTCATTGATGTCGGTTGTATTGCGTGGTGTTGCTGCATTAAAGGTGATCGGTGTTAACCCGGCATCCACCACAATCGACATGATATCATAGTCGGAGGCAATGGCACTGGTCGGACTGGTGCCTAAAATAATATTCGAGGTTTCATTGCTACACACAATCGCATCGAGGTTTGAGGCCATGGATGGCGCAGGATTTACCGTAAAGATCACGGTTCCTTCATCACCTAAACAACCGTCAGCTGAAACCGGTACCACGCGATAACGTGCCTGTAACGGACTGTTTGTTGTATTGGTGAAGAAGTCATTTTGAATAGCCGTTGCCGGTTGTGCATTGCCAATGGAAGCATTACCGGGACCTGGTTGTAAACCAATATCCCAATTGATTTGGGTTATGTTATAGGATACGGCTGGCGCAGAACCCGGTGCCACTGCAAGCAGTACACTTGTGGTAACATCACTACATGCCGGCAGCGGACTTAATGCAGGATCAAGTACCGGTTCAGGATCAACTGTAACAACAACTGTTGCAGGATCACCCAAACAGCCTTGCGCACTTACCGGAACAATCGTGTATTCAACAGTAAGACTTCCATTTGTCGTGTTTGTAAAACGATCATTCAAAATGGCATTTGCATTCACACCATTCTGGACACTTGAATTTCCTGCTGCAGGTGTTAGTCCACCTGCAACTGTTATATTCACAATATTGAATGCGGCTGCAGGAACAGACAAACCGTTAGTAGAAAGTACAATGTTTGTTCGAACATCGCTACATACCGTTACATCCAGATTCGGGTTCAATACAGGCTCAGGATTAACCGGAACCGTAATCACAAATGGATTACCCACACAACCTTCCGGATTCGATGTAGGCGTTACCGTATAAACAGCGTTCAATGGCCCACCGGTTTCATTGTGTAACGTTTCAGCAAGCGGACCTACACCAGCTCCTGCCCCACCGGTAATACCAGGAGCATATGTGGCTGTCCATGTAAAGGTGGAAGGAACAAGATTCGAAACATCATCCTGCGGGTTCAGGTTGAAAGGAACATCGGAGCAAACCGCAGCACGCGTTACATTAGCACCAACCGGTTGCGGATTAACCGGCACCGTAATGGTGAATGTACTTCCCGGACAAGAACCACCGGAAGCCGGTGTAAGCGTAAACACTGCATTTAACACACCACCCGTAAGATTTTGTAATGTACCGGTAACATTTCCGGTTCCATTAGCGGCACCTCCGGAAAGACCAAAGTCGTAAACCGCAGTCCACGTAAACGTTGAAACGATTCCATTGGTGATTTCATCTTGCGGATCAAAAGAGAAAGCTACATTGGAGCAAACAGCAGCCTTGATGGCATCTGCACCAACCGGTTCAGAACTTACTGGAACAGTGATCACAAAAGGAGTTCCCGGACAACCGTTGCTGGATGTTGGTGTTACGGTATAAACTGCATTCAATACGCCTCCCGAATTATTACTTAATGTTTCAGCAATAGGCCCGGTACCTGCTGCGGCACCACCACTTAGTCCGGCATCATACGTGGCCGTCCAGGTGAACGTTGACGTGATGCCGTTGGTAATATCCAGTTGCGGATTGAAGTTAAATGGAACATCTGAGCATACAACCGCCTTGGTATCATCGGCACCAACAGGTTCAGAACGAACCGGAACAGTGATGGTAAAGTTAGACCCCACGCAGTTTGTAACTGTTGAGGTTGGCGTGATGGTGTAAACAGCATTTAACGTTCCACCTGATACGTTATTCAGTGTTTCTGCAATCAATCCCGTTCCATTGCCCGATCCACCAGTAAGGCCCGGATCGTACACGGCTGTCCACGTATAGGTTGCAGTAATAGAATTTGAAACATTATCCTGCGGATCGAAAGAGAACACTGCATCGGAGCACACCGCTGTCTTTACCGTATTGATGGCCAAAGGCTCGGGATCAATCGGTATGGTGATGGTGAACGCGGTGCCCGCACATCCATTTGTTGAAGTAGGCGTAACGGTATACACAACATTTAATTGTGCAGATGTGAGATTGGTTAGCGTTTCTGCAACCGCACCATTTCCATTACCCGAACCACCTGTAATACCAGCAGGGTATGCTGCTACCCAGCTAAATGTTGAGGTAACGCCATTGGTGATTTCTGCTTGCGGATTGAAACTAAATGCCACATCGGAACATACCGGAGCTTTAACTGCATCCGCACCAACTGGTTCAGGATTGACCTGAACCGTAATGGTAAAATCAGCACCTACGCATCCGTTGTTAGAGGTTGGCGTGATGGTATAAACGGCATTTAACTGACCACCGGTTAGGTTGGTTAATGTTTCTGAAAGCAATCCTGTACCAGCACCTGCGCCACCCGATAACCCGGCATCATAAACGGCTGTCCAGGCAAACGTACTGGTAACACCGTTGATGATATCATTTTGCGGATTAAAATTGAAAGCAACATCGGAGCATACCGGAGGGCGAACCGCATTTGAACCCACCGGTTCAGGATTGACCGGAACTGTAATCGTGAAGTTTGTACCCACACATGAACCTGCTGTGGTTGGTGTGATGGTGTACACCGCGCTGAGTTGCCCTCCTGTTTGGTTGGTGAGGGTTTGATTGATTATACCCACACCATTGGCAGCACCACCTGTTAATCCGGCAGGATATACAGCAGTCCACGTGAACGTGGCTACCGTTCCGTTTGTGATCTCTGCCTGAGGATCAAAACTGAATGGACTATCAGAACATACAGCGCCCTTTGTACTGTTGGCGGCTACCGGTTCTGAATCAATCGGAACAGTTATCGTGAACTGATCACCCACACAACCATTAGATGAGGTTGGCGTAATGGTGTAGGTGGCATTCAATGCTGCACCCGTAAGGTTTGTTAATGTCTCGGCAATATTTCCAACTCCGGCACCTGCACCTCCACTTAGTCCTGCTGCATAGGAAGCCGTCCAGGTGAACGTTGATGCCACACCGTTTGCTACGTCATCCTGTGGATTGAAGTTAAAGGCAACATCAGAACATACGATGGCCTTAATATCATTAGCGCCAACTGGTTCAGGGTTAACTGGAACGGTAATAGTAAATGAATTTCCAACACAGCCAGCCGTTGAGGTTGGTGTAACGGTATAGACCGCATTCAAAGCGCCACCTGTTAAATTCTCAAGCGTTTCAATTATGGTTCCCGTTCCGTTATTCGCACCTCCGGCTAAGCCGGCATCATACGCAGCTGTCCACGTGAAATTTGAAGCAACACCGTTGGTGATATCCAATTGTGGATTAAAGCTGAATTGAACATTTGAACATGCTGCGGCTTTTGTAACATTGGCGCCAACAGGTTCCGGATTAACCGGAACGGTGATCGTGAAGTTTGCGCCCACACAGCCATCAACAGATGTTGGCGTAACGGTATAAACTGCACTCAACTGACCAGCAGTTAAATTCACCAACGTTTCGGCTACGTTGCCCGTACCGTTTCCTGCACCACCGGTTAGTCCGGCAGGATAAACAGCGGTCCATGCAAAGTTGCTGGCTACGCTGTTGGTGATTTGTGTTTGCGGATCAAAACTGAACGCATCATTGGAACAAACCACTGCTTTGGTTTGGTTGACGGCAACCGGTTGAGGATTTACCGGCACTGTAATAACGAATGGTGGATTACCCACACAACCTCCGCCTACAGCAACCGGCACAACCGTATACACAGCATTGATTGGCGCTGAAGTGAGGTTTACCAACGTCTCAGCAATCGCTCCATTTCCATTGCCGGCTCCACCGGAAAGTCCTGCGCCATACGAAGCGGTCCAGGTAAACGTGCTGTTTACACCATTGGTGATATCATCCTGTGGATTAAAGCTGAAGGGAACATTGGAGCATTGTGCAACCTTGGTCACATCAGCACCAACAGGTTCCGTATCTATCGGCACCGTAATGGTGAACGGATTGCCATCGCAATTGGCGGCTGAACGTGGGATGATCGTATAAACCACATTGAGCACACCACCTGTTAAGTTAGTTAATGTTTCAGCAACCGGGCCTGTACCGTTGGTTGCGCCACCGGTTATTCCTCCCGGATAAACGGCTGTCCAGCTAAAGGAAGCGGGAACTCCATTAGTAATTTCGGCCTGCGGATCAAAACTGAATGGCGCATCGGAGCACACCACGGCTTTAATTGAATTCGCTCCTACCGGCTCAGGATTAACCGGAACAGTTACTGTAAAAGGTGTTCCCACACAAACATCAGGAGTTGATGTTGGTGTTACGGTAAATACTGCGTTCAGTTGAATGTTGGTCTGATTCACCAACGTGCCCACCACATTACCTACACCGTTGGCTGCGCCACCAGTTAATCCGGCTGGATAGGCTGCTGTCCATGTATACGTAGCGGTTACCCCGTTGGTAATAAACGTTTGCGGGTCGAAACTGAACGCAACATCGGAACATTGAACAGCCACGGTGGTATTGGCACCAACCGGTTTCGGATTGACCGGAACCGTGACTGTAAAAGTAGCGCCTGCACAACCGCTGGCTGAAGTAGGTGTAACGGTATACACCGCGCTTATCTGAGCAGTAGTAATATTTGTAAGTGATTCATTGATTGAACCCACTCCACTACCCGCTCCACCTGTTAAACCAGCCGGATAAAAGGCCGTCCACGTAAATGAACTGACGAGGGTGTTTGTAATGTTCGCCTGAGGATTGATGCTAAACGCTACATCGGAACAAAATACAGCGGCTGTTGAATTGGTTGATGTCGGCTCAGGATTTATGGTAATGACAATTGTCTCAGCAACACCTACACATCCTGCTCCAGAAGTTGGCGTTATGGTGTAGGTTGCGGTAATCGGAGCATTCGATGTATTTACCAACACATCTGTTATGTGCAGGGTGCCCGGAGCTCCCGCTGCTACATTTGTCCCTGCTGATCCTTGCGTGGATCCATCCGACATAACCGGAGCCGCCCAATTAAATACTGTGCCTGGTGGAAGGTTAAGCGGAGATAAGAAAATTTCTTTGTTAACCGGTTGATTGCTACAGATGGTTCGGGTTTGACCGGATGCAACTACCGGAGCTGGATTAACTGTAACAATCACATCTTGTGCAGGTCCTGCACACCCTGCCGGAGATGTAGGAGTTACCCGATAGGTAACGGAACCTACAGCACCAGAAAAATTAGTCAGTGCCTGGTTGATTTGTCCGGTGCCATTGTTACCCACAGCTGTTCCGTTAACCAAGCCCGTAACACTCGTTACAATCCAGTTGAACGTAGAGCCGCCAATGCTCGAGGTAAGGGTCAATACATCCTGAGTTGCCTGACCGCTACAAATGGATGCAGTTGGCAAGGAAGTCATAACGGGACGATCGTTGGCATTTATTACCAATGTAGCTGCTGCACCGGAGCACCCTGTAGGAGAAACCTCTTCTACACGAAGAGTCACCGAATTGGCCGTTCCAAAATCAACCGTTACCTGATTTAGTCCTACCCCACTGGCCGCACCGACAATGGCCGCATCGCCAGCAATAACCGACCATGTATAGGTTGATAATGGGTTAGATGTTACTGTTTGATAGACTACACCCGTTTGTTGCTTACATACCGGATTCGGTCCAGTTATTACGTTGGCTGCAGGACTGGATTCAACCGTAATAGTAAAGGGTTGCGGATCACCCACACAACCATCAGCTGAAGTTTCGGTAACGCTAATGTTATATACATCTGGGTTTGGTGCATTGGTAAGACCTGGGAATTGGAGCAAAACAAAGAAATCATTCACTCCACCACCGGCAAACCGTTGATAGATGCCCGGGTTATCAGGAGGTAAATTCCAGGTATAGGTAGAGCCTGGATTGATGGTTTGAATTTGATACAACACAGTTGTCGGTCCAACGCAAACATTCGTACCACCTATAATTGGATTGATACCCGGGCGTGGATTAATTTGGAACTCTACCTCGGCCACGTTAACGCAATTCGTTAGCGTGTTAGTCACGCGTGCGAAAAACGTTTCACCATCGCTTACATTATCCACATCCGTTGGAGAAGCAACTGGTGTGGTGAGGGTAACATCCGTAAACCACGCCACTGATCTGTTTGCTACTATGCCGTCAGCAACAGCTGCATCATAAATAGTAAGGTCTAAATTGTTGATTTCACCACCACCAATGTTTTCTTCACAGAAGGCCGGGTTTTGATTCGCAACTGCTGGACTAGGGTTAACCGTAAAGGTAATAAAGCCATCTTGGGTACAACCAGGAGCAACATCTGTTCTGGTTACACGGGTATAAAGGATCTCTCCGTTTGATACTACATCAGGTCCAACAAATGGAATTGTTCTGGGCGCATCTGTAAAATATTGTACAGTTCTTCCCGCTGAACCTGCAATTCCCGTTATCGCATCGTTCAAAGAATTTAAAAAGGCCAATGTAACCGTTGCGTCTCCAGATCCAGGAGTATCCTCGCATAGGGCAGGCAATGGGTCATTATTAACAGGTAGGGCGTGTCGCGTTACTACAACTTGATCGTTACTTGAACTACAAATACCCAGCGCACTGGTTACAGTCCAGGTAAACGTTGTAGTACCTACAGGGAGATTGGTAACAGTCGAAGCCGGATCATTAACATCCGCAATAAAAGGAAGGCTTGCACCAGCCCCCGAAACAAATACATTATCAAAACGATGGATCTCAGCGCCAGCGTTATTCAGCACACGAACAACGATCTCAAGCGTATTTCCCGCAAGACCTGTTACGGTAAAGGTATTGAACGCATTATCCACTGCACTTTCACCAACCAGTTCTCCGATGAGCACCTCAGCGCCACCATTTATCCGGTAGAATGCACGGATATAATCGGCTGGTTCCATCAATCCTGTTTCAGCTAGCTGGATTGAAACCGTTACATTCGGTATCGCTGTTATATTTATTGATGACGATCTCCATACCAACTCATTATTCACATCCTGCGCTTCCATTACACCATTCACAACACGCAAGTAATCATCAGCAGCAAGAAGTGTATTTGCATCAGGTGCAGTAATAGTCCAGTTGTTTGCAGGATGAGTGAAAGACAACGCGTGTGGATTTGGACCAAAAAGTCCTAATCCATTATCAGATGTTGGAAAGGTCTCATAATACAAGGCATTGCCGATTGTCCATGTTCCGGTGCCACCATTATTAGCAGATATTGCTGCAAGGTTAGTATTGGGATCGCAGGTTGAAAAATCACCACCTGCTGCGGCCGGAGAAGGAAGGCGGTCGAAGGTGATGGTTATTGGGTCGTTTACTGCTGTACACGCACCTGCTGGATCATCAGTAATGAGTCTTAACTGAACAGAACCTGCAGTAAAATCTCCGGCAGATGGTCTATACACATCATCTACCGGGTTAGCGTTATCAAAATTTCCGTTTGCCCCTCCACTTGATTGAAATGTTCCTGTCCCAGAAACAACTTCCCAACGAGCCTGCGATGCACCTCCTCCGAAAGTACCTGATAAATTAATATTGAATGCAGGAGTAGGTGGGTTATCAAGACATGTAGTGAAATTGGCAGGTGCTGTTACAGTAGGAGGATTTCTAAAAATAATATCTACAAAATCATCTGAAGGTGCGCAAGTCCCAGAAGTGAGTCTCCAGCGATAGGTATAAGTGCCCGGAACGGTTACAGTAACAGTTGCATTACGTGTGTTTGCATTCGGAACAAATGAGGAGGTTCCTGGCCCAGCAGTTTGAAGCCATGTGCCGGTTGCAAAAGTAGGGTCATTTCCATTAAGCGTAGCAGAAAGACCGCAAACATCTTGATTGGTGCCTGCATCAGATGCTGGAGGAGCGGTTCCATAGTCAACGGTTATATCGGCAAAGCTCGAACAACTTCCGTTTACAACGGTCCAACGAAATACATAAATTCCATTTGAAGGTGCAGTTGCAGTAGCATTGGGTGTGTTTGCGTTGGGTGTAAAAACCACAGCACCAGGAGGGCCGCTTTGTTTCGTCCAGGTCCCCGTTCCAACACCCGGATTACTTCCAACAAGAGGATCTGAAACTAATGGGCCTGCTGGGAAACATAAAAGTTGATTTGGTCCGGTGCTGGCTGGGGTTGGATTAGCAGAAATATTAACAACAGAATTATCGACAGCCGAATTACAAAACACTCCGCCTCCAAAATCAGCTGTGGCTACGTATGTTAAATTATAAGTTCCTGAAGTAGCGGATGCCTGAACAGTGGGCTGTTGAATATCTACAGCATCAAGTATCCCAGTGTTACCACCCCATGTATGGGTAGATATTGTTCCAAAAGCAGCTACAGGATTACCATTTAACTGTATCGTACTTCCTTCGCAGATATTGGCGGGATCAGGTGTGATATTTACTGCAGGTCGGGCCCTTACATTGACGCCAAGTGTCCTGGCTGTACCGTTACATTGGGTTCCATTTGAAGTACTCGTAACATACCGATTAAGAACAGAAATATTTCCCGATCCGGTAGCCGCAGCACTTTGAATAGTTATAGATTGCCCGCCATTTGCACTGGTCAGCGAACCAACAGCTCCTGGAACGGTCCAGAAATATTCCGTTGCGAGGTTAAAGGTTCCGCCAGTCGTAACATCCGTAATGGTAACACTCGCTGGTGGGCTGGCAACACTATAACTATAAGGTTGCGTTGAAGGACATAAATTTGTCGGACCAGTAATGACCGAAGGTTGCGGTAGGCTTGGTCTTTTCGTTAACGTTACTTCTGTAGGTGCACTTCTACAATTTCCGGCTGCATTTGATTCAACAGTAACCCACCAATGTTTTCGTTGCCCAGGATTTATTTGACCCGCTCCACCACCAGTACCTGGTGTAAATGTTGTGCCCATTGCAACCTGATTGGTGAGCGCTGCATCTGACCACCAGCGATAAGTAAAACCAGCACCCAAAGGTGCTGAGACAGTTAACGCATTTGATTCACCCTGACAAACATCTCTGCTTGGAACAACAGGTGGATTTGGAGAGTCGATAATTCGAATTAATGCTGTTCTCTCTACAGGAGGGTTATCTCCATTAATTAAATCACCATTAACAGGAGGATTACCCGGACCATTATTAGAATAAGGGTTACAAAAATTCCAATAGCGTAAAGTAATTTCAAACTCATCTCCCACTACTGGAAAACCAGGCCCAAAACCACCGGGTGCAGTAATTTGAAGTGTAGGTCTTCTTCTTCCATCGTTTATAACAACCAAAGGAGTCATAATGAACACTCCCCTTGTATCCTGATAATTTGCTAAAATATTAGCGCCTCCAGCACCAGTTACCGGCACACCATCAACTGATACATTGGGAATCTTGGCTCCACCAATTGGTGTATTGTAAACAATTTGCTGCCAACGAACCTGTTCATTTGGTGTTTGGATGGGGTCGCCAGGAGGATAATTTGCTGGGTAATTGGCGTTACAATTCCAATCTGTCAAGTCATCAAAGATTACATCAACATCTACACCCTCACACACCTCATGAACGGCATTACCAGTTACAGGTGAAATGAGTTGCACATTGCCCCCATTAAATGCATCCGTACGCCAGGTTGAAATGATTTGATTTTGTAAGGTCGTATTACAGACTGTGCCATTTACTCGAATTGCAATAATAACTTGGTATTCACAATCACTGTCTGCGGGAAAAGTATGATTTTGAGTAACAGTATAATTGGTGGACCCTGGCGTCAAGTTCACATTGGAGGATGGCGAGCCATCTCCCCACCTGAATGTGACTACATAAGTATTTCCAGCCGGAAGAGCATTCGCAAATCGAATTGTATATTCAACATCTGCATTGACTGGAGAACACAATTTGTCAGGGAATTTATTACTACCTAAACCTAAAATTGGAGGAAGCAGATTGCATTGAGCTGTTGCAATAGAGGGTATTGATAGAACTACTAGTAAGGTTAAAAGGTAAAAGAGTCTTTTCATCAGGGCGCTTAAATTCCGTTAAAATAAAAATACTTATCCGTTCAGCCAAACGTGTAGCGCAAGTCACACAAATCCAGATTTTGAATACGAGATGCCGGTTTTTCGTAACCCGAGTAAATGTCAGGAATAACCTTAAATGGGTTTAGTTTATTAGCCCTAAAAGCCTACCTTTGCACCCCGTAACAACCATCCATGTCGGCAGCTAAATACATCTTCGTTACGGGAGGGGTGACCTCATCCCTGGGAAAAGGAATCATTTCCGCCTCGTTAGGCAAGCTTTTGCAGGCCCGCGGCTTTAAGGTGACCATCCAAAAGTTCGATCCCTACATTAATATAGACCCCGGAACGCTTAACCCATATGAGCATGGGGAATGCTATGTGACCAATGATGGCGCTGAAACCGACCTTGATCTTGGGCATTACGAGCGCTTTCTGAATGTGCCCACCTCGCAGGCTAACAACGTAACAACCGGTCGCATTTATAACAACGTCATCACCAAGGAGCGCCAAGGCGAATACCTGGGCAAAACGGTTCAGGTGATTCCGCACATTACGGATGAAATCAAACGTAACCTGTATCTATTGGGCGAAAGCGGTGATTACGATTTCATCATCACTGAAATCGGTGGTTCGGTGGGTGACATTGAATCGCTTCCATTTATTGAGGCCGTGCGCCAGGTACGCTGGGATTTGGGACCCAACAACGCGTTGGTTATTCACCTGACGCTTATACCGTATTTGAAGGCCGCCAAGGAACTCAAAACAAAACCAACACAACACTCTGTCAAAGAGCTTCTCTCCTACGGTATACAGCCGGATATTCTGGTCTGTCGTACGGAAATGCCGTTGCCTTTGGATATTCGTAAAAAACTGGCGTTGTTCTGCAACGTACACCTGAATTCTGTTATCGAAGCCATTGATGCGGACACGATTTATGATGTACCTATTTTAATGAGAAAGGAAAAGCTGGATGAGCGCGTGCTCGCCAAGCTGAAAGTTCAAAGTAAATCCGAACCCGACCTGGAACAATGGAAAGACTTCTTAGGTAAACTCAAAAACCCGATTGAAGAAGTGACCATCGGATTGGTTGGGAAGTATGTTACACTTCCCGATGCCTATAAGTCCATTGTAGAAGCATTTGTCCATGCTGGTGCCCAGAACGATTGCCGTGTGAATCTAAAATGGATTTCATCGGAAGAGATTCAGAAAGAAAGTGTAGAGTCTATTATTAAAGGACTGCACGGTGTTTTGGTTGCGCCCGGTTTTGGAGAACGAGGTATGGAAGGAAAAATTGAAGCGATCAAATTTGTACGCGAACATAAAATTCCATTCTTCGGTATTTGTTTGGGGATGCAGTGTGCGGTGATTGAATTTGCGCGCCATGTTGTCGGACTGGATGGCGCAAGCTCAACGGAGCTGAATCCGAAAACCAAACATCCGGTTATCGACCTGATGGAGGCACAGAAGAAAATTACAGCCAAAGGCGGAACGATGCGACTGGGTGCATATACCTGTAAGCTTAAAAAAGGAAGCAAAGCTGCGAATGCGTATGGTGAAACCACCATTCAGGAGCGTCATCGCCATCGCTATGAATTTAACAATGCGTACCTCGAACAACTGGAAGAAGCCGGATTAAAACCGGTTGGTATAAATCCGGAATCGAACCTGGTGGAAGTGGTTGAACTAAAAGATCATCCATGGTTTGTTGGCGTTCAATACCACCCTGAATTGCGCAGTACCGTAATGAATCCGCACCCGTTGTTTGTGAAATTTGTGGAGGCTTCCGTGAACTATAAAAAATCGACTACTTAACTTTTTAATATTTACTAATGGATAGAAACTCAGCCATAGGACTGACCCTGATAGCCGCCTTATTATTGGCTTATTTTTATTGGTTCGCTCCGGCCGCCCCAGAACCTCAACCAACATCTGCACAAACAACTACTGAAACCAAAGCAGATAGCACAACAACTCCTCCAGCAGTTTTGGCAGACAGCACAATCGCTGCTCAAGCAGGAATTCCCATCGAACCGGTTCAGACTGAGGAAATCACAACAATCAACACACCCGACCTGGCGATTGCGTTCACCAACAAAGGTGGCGTTATCCGTGAACTGGAACTGCTCAACTATAAAACCTATCACGGACAACCATTGAAATTGGTTGATCCTTCTTCAAATTCTTTCAAGCTCAAAACCCGTTACAACGCGCAGGAGATTGACTTGAACAGTTTATTCTATACGGCATCGCAAACCAAAAATGGCGATACCACTGTACTCACATTTACCCGGTCACTTTCTGAAACTACACAACTGATTCAACAGTATTCCATTCCACCTTCAGGTTTTAAAATTGGTTATGATCTGAAAATAACCGGTGGTGCCAATAATTTTTCTGAACAGCTTACGCTGGATTGGCAAAATACCTTGCGCCCCTTGGAAAAGGATTTAACGGATAGTCGTAATAACACAACAATCACCTATTACTATAACGATTCATTTGATGAATTATCGCAACGCTCTACCTCCACAGAGCGAGAAGTGTTTTCCGGTAATCTAAAATGGGTCTCCATCAAACAAAAATTCTTCCTGGCTTCCATTATTTCCGAGAAAGGATTTCCGGGCGGTGAAGCGGAAACGGTTTACAATGAATCAGATACCTCTGTTGTAAAGCGTGCCAATGTTAAGATCAATATTCCCATTCAGGAAGTTGCCAACGGAACTGCGAAGTATGCGTTCTACTTTGGTCCTAACGACTATAAGGAATTAGGGAAAGTAACAGAAGACTTCGCTAAAAACGTGTACCTCGGTTGGCCTCCGGTATACTGGATCAACAAGTATGTCATCTTTCCTGTATTTCATTTCCTTACGAATGTGATTGGCAGCTTCGGTCTCATCATCATTATTCTGGTGATCCTGCTGCGCATCATTTTGTTGCCGCTCTCCTATCGCTCGTACCTGAGCATGGCAAAAATGAAAGTACTGAAGCCCGAGTTGGATGAGATTAAGGAAAAATTTGGTGAAGACATGACCAAGGTACAGCAGGAGCAAATGAAGCTGTATCAACAAGCCGGTGTTAACCCGTTGAGCGGCTGCATTCCGTTGGTGTTGCAAATGCCCATCCTGTTTGCAATGTTCTACTTGTTCCCAAACAGTATTGAGTTGCGTCAGCAATCCTTCTTGTGGGCTGAAGATCTTTCTACATACGATTCCATTTTAAATCTTCCATTCTCCATTCCGTTTTATGGTGATCACGTGAGTTTGTTTACGATTTTGATGACAGCTTCTACACTGATCTACACCTGGCAGAACAACCAGATTTCTTCGGTTCAAGGCCCGATGAAATCCATGTCGTACATCATGCCGTTGATCTTTTTGTTTGTATTAAACTCCTTCCCTGCCGGATTGAGTTACTACTACTTTGTTTCCAACCTGATCACGTTTGGTCAGCAAGCCATCATCAAACGGTTTGTGGATGAAGATAAAATCAAAGCGGTTATGGAGAACCATCGAAAAATGATGGTTTCGGGAACGGTAAAGAAATCACGCTTTATGAGCAAGCTGGAAGACGCCATGAAAGCCAGCGAAGAAGCCCGCAAACAGGCGGAAGAAAACCGGAAAAAGAAGAAAAAGAATTAACCCATGACTAAAACTTTGTTTTGTCAGGGTTGACCTGTACTGAAGCAAAGACGCTCAAGTATTTACCAATTTTAAACCAAATTGGTTTACAGATAATCAACATTCACCTGTGAATGGAATGTGGACAAATACGTTCCACAAGGTTCCACGCCCCATCGTCATTCGTCTATATTTGCAGTCCTGATGCCGAGCACTCGGGATCGGGACTCATTTTTTAAACTTGCCGGTCTGAAAATCAGGCAAAACATTAACAGGATTACGACAAGATGGGAAAGATCATTGCGATTGCAAATCAGAAAGGTGGCGTAGGAAAAACCACATCCGCCATTAACCTGGCCGCCAGTTTGGCGGTGCTTGAGAAGCGCACACTTTTAGTGGATGCCGATCCGCAGGCCAACTCTACTTCGGGATTGGGCATTAACCCCAAAGAAGTGGAAACCGGATTATACGAATGTATGATTGATGGCATTGACCCGAGAGGTGCCATTGTAAAAAATGACCAACTGAAATTTTTAGACATCCTTCCTTCCCACATCGACCTGGTTGGTGCTGAAGTAGAAATGGTGAGCATTGAAAGTCGTGAAGAGAAAATGCGCGAAGCGTTGGATAAAGTGAAGGAAGATTATGACTTCATCATCATCGACTGCTCCCCTTCACTTGGATTGATTACCATCAATGCCCTTACTGCGGCAGACTCCGTAATCATTCCGGTGCAGTGTGAATATTTTGCGTTGGAAGGATTGGGTAAGTTATTGAATACAATAAAAATTATTCAAACACGCCTGAATCCCCGGCTGGAGATTGAGGGCATCTTGTTGACGTTGTACGATTCTCGAACCAGTCTGGGTAACCAGGTGGTTGAAGAAGTACGCACGCACTTTAATAAGATGACGTTTCAAACGATCATCCCACGAAATGTAAAACTCAGTGAATCACCGAGCTTCGGATTGCCGGTAATCGTGCACGATGCTGAAAGCAAAGGAGCCATCAGCTACCTGAACCTGGCGCATGAGGTCATTGATAAAAATATGGTAACAGCATGAGTAAGAAAAAAGCATTAGGCAGAGGACTAAACGCCCTGTTAAGCGACAGCGAAAAAGAAGAACGCCTGGAAACTGATCTTCCCGTGGTGCATACCTCACCATCCGGAAGCATCTCAGAAATTCCGGTTGAGCACATTGAAGTAAACCCGTTTCAGCCGCGTACCCACTTCGATCAGGATGCGCTACAAGAGTTGGCTGAATCCATCAAGATACACGGCATCATTCAACCCATTACGGTTCGCAAACTCGCGCGTGACCAGTATCAATTGATATCGGGTGAGCGCAGGTTTCAGGCTTCACAACTGGCTGGGTTAAAAACAATTCCGGCTTACGTTCGCTCTGCTGATGACCAGCAGATGCTGGAGATGGCGTTGATTGAAAACATTCAGCGCGAAAACCTGAATGCCATAGAAATTGCGTTAAGCTACCAACGCCTTATTTCGGAATGTAACCTGAACCAGGAAAAGTTGGGTGAACGCGTAGGCAAGAACCGGGCTACCGTAACCAACTACCTGCGTTTATTAAAACTTCCACCCGATGTACAGATTGCCGTGCGTGATAACCGCATTACCATGGGGCATGCACGCGCCATCATTAATGTGGAAAATCCGGAACAGCAGTTGTACATCTTCAAAAAAATTCTGGCAGAAGATCTTTCCGTACGAAAAGTGGAGGAACTGGTGCGCTCACTAAGCGAAACCACTGCGGAGAAAGGAAAAACTACAACACCCGCGACTTCGAACCGGGAAATTTCTCAGCTTCAATCACAGCTTTCATCACATTTTGGTACGCGTGTTGTTGTGAAAAGCGATGGTAAAAAGGGTGAAATCAAAATTCCTTTTTTGTCGGTAGAGGATTTAAACCGGATACTGGACATCTTAAAGATGCAGTAAAACCGATACCTTTACGCGTTACCGGTTATGAAGAAACCAGAAGCCATCTCAAAAATAGTAAGATCGTCATTGCGAGGGATCCCGATAATCCCGATAGCTATCGGGATCGGGAGACCGAAGCAATCTCGTTTCAGCCTCAAAATAGGAGATTGCTTCACTGCGTTCGCAATGACGGAGCCATTTTTAAAACGACTTTCAATTCTTTTTTGCTTGGTAGGTTTTACATTAGGCGCCTATGCTCAGCGTGATTCTATACAGGTAGTGCAACCGAAAAGCGATACCGTTACAATAGCTTCTTATTCAAATCGTTACGATCCGCGCAAAGCGTTGCTCTATGCTGCTGTTTTACCCGGCTTAGGACAGGTGTACAACAAAAAATATTGGAAGCTGCCTTTGGTTTATGGAGGCTTTGCAATTACAGGATATTACTTAAATATCTATCAAGAGGGGTATTTGACTTTTAGAGGGGAATTGTTTTATAATCTTGAAAATGGGCTTTCTGGTGACACTCAGGTTAATCCTAATACACTATACACAACATCCCAGCTTCGCACCATTGTCGATCGCTACAGGCGTGAACGCGATTATATGATCATCATCATGATGGGGGTTTACATTTTGCAAATGGTAGATGCGCATGTGGATTCCCACCTGAAAGAATTCGACCTGAATCCAAACCTACAGGTGCGGATTGAACCCGCTTTTTCCAATGAACTTTTAACCGGACGCATGGGGGGCATTTCTCTGAAGATCCGGTTTTAATTCAACCACTTCATCCGTATACTTGCACCGACCAATCCGGAACTTTCCGGGTAAATCACCTATGAGAATTCTTTTACTAGGATACGGAAAAATGGGCAAAATCATTGAGCGCATTGCCCTCGAGCACGGTCATGAAATTGCCGGCCGGATCACCTCAGCCAATCGTCATGAGCTCAGCAACATCAAAGCCGATGTAGCCATTGAATTCTCCAATCCGGAAGCCGCTTTTGATAACATTCGGCATTGCCTTGAAAAAGGTATTCCTGTTGTTTGTGGCACTACCGGCTGGCTTGATCAAAAGCCCGAGGTTGAAAAACTTACCGCTTCCTGTAATGGAGCCTTCTTTTACGCGTCTAATTTCAGCGTTGGAGTAAACATCTTTTTCAGGTTAAATGAGTTTCTGGCCAACATGATGAATGCGCACAATCAGTATAGCGTACACATCGATGAAATTCATCATACGGAAAAGAAAGATGCTCCCAGCGGAACGGCCATTACGCTTGCACAAGGTATTGTGAAGCACATAAAACGTTTAACCAAATGGGTAGGTGGCAATAATGCAGAACCTACTGAGCTACCCATCAGTTCGTTCAGGATTGACCAGGTACCGGGTACGCACCATGTAAAATATGCTTCGGGCATTGATGATATTGAAATACGCCATACCGCTCACTCCCGCGAAGGCTTTGCCCTTGGGGCCGTTCAGGTGGCAGAATGGATATCCGGAAAAAAGGGCGTATTGGGTATGGAAGATTTCTTACAATTCTGATCGATAATCCTTTTATTTGCAGGCTTTTAAACTGATAAAAACGTGAACGCAATACTGATAACTTTTCTGATTATCCGACTGGGTGTTACTGTTGGCTACTGGAAGCTTTTTGAAAAGGCTGGTGTCGATGGATGGAAAGCCATTATTCCATTTTACTCAGAGTATGTTTTAATGGCAGAGATCGTGGGCAAACCCAAATGGTGGTTTATATACCTGGTTATACCTGTTGTCAATTTCTTTGCGTACTACGTGTTGATCTTTGAAGTATTGCGTTGCTACGGGAAAAACTCATTGTGGAGTCAGATCCTGATCATCTTCACCGGATTTTTCTACCTGATTTATTTGGGATTCAACCCGAATGCGAAATACATCGACAAACTCGATAAGCTGCCACCGGAAGCAAAAAAATCTCCTCTTGTTGAATGGACTGAGGCCATCACATTTGCAGTGGTAGCGGCCACGTTAATTCGTTGGCTGATTATGGAGGCGTATACCATTCCAACACCTTCCATGGAGAACTCGTTACTGGTAGGCGACTTCCTGTTTGTCAGCAAATTTCATTACGGCACCCGCACACCAAAAACTCCGCTTCAACTTCCACTAACCCATCAAAAAATATGGTTCACGGAAGTTCCCTCCTACCTCGATTGGATTCAACTTCCGCAATATCGCTTGCCGGGAATAAGCGAAGTAAAAAGTGGCGATGTGGTGGTGTTTAATGTTCCTCCCAAGCGACTGAATGACAACAAGGACTATCCGGTTGATTTAAAGACCAACTACATTAAACGATGTGTGGCTGCTGCCGGAGAAACACTTCAGGTGAAAGACAAAACCATTCTGGTCAACGGAAGTGAACTCAAAAATCATCCGTTGGTACAATGGAGTTATCAGGTTATTGCCAAAGACCTGATCAATGAACGCAACCTGAACAGGCTTGGCATTGGACAAGAAGATTATCATATTCTTGGAAGGCCAAATGAAAGCAGTGTCGAGTACACCATGTGGTTAACAGAGGACAAGGCAGAAGAACTTAGAGGCTTACCTTTCATTACCTCGGTTACGCAGGATAACCAAAACAATTCAGGGGGTATTTTTCCCTATTCTGAGTACTATGGATTTGGTGCAGGAACTCAAAACAACACAAATTGGTCGCTGGATAATTTTGGCCCGCTATGGATTCCCAAGAAAGGCGAAACCATTTCGATAAATGATTCCACTCTCGCATTGTATGGATTTATTATCACTGCATACGATCACCAAGCGGATGCAAAAATCACTGATAAGAAACTTTTGATCAATGGTCAGGAAGTTACCTCGTATACCTTTAACCAAAATTACTATTTCATGATGGGTGACAACCGTCACAACTCCCTCGATTCACGGTATTGGGGCTTTGTTCCGGAAGATCATATTGTAGGTAAAGGTTTCTTCATTTGGTTATCCATTGATCCGAATGAGAAGTTCCTGAATAAAATCAGATGGAGAAGATTCTTTAAGATGATTGAGTAAGCGAGTTGCGCGTTACAGGGTCCGGGTTGCCTTTTATAAACTAACAACACGAAACTCGTAACCCGAACCCAGATCTACCAGTCAATCTCCTCTAATCCTTTACTCTTCAGGTACGCATTGGCCTTGCTGAAATGCTTGCAGCCGAAGAATCCCCTATCGGCAGAGAAGGGTGACGGGTGTGCTGACATCAGCACCAGATGCTTGTTGCGGTCAATCACTTCGCCTTTGTTTTGTGCATAAGCACCCCATAAAAGAAACACCACATTTTCCTTTTCATCGGATACTTTTTTGATGACTGCATCAGTAAACGTTTCCCACCCTTTATTTTGGTGCGATCCGGGTGTTGAAGCCCGAACCGTTAAGGTTGCATTCAACAGCAACACACCTTGTTTTGCCCAACGCTCCAGGTTTCCTGTGGCAGGAATGGGTTTACCTAAGTCCTGATGGATTTCTTTAAAAATGTTCATCAACGAGGGCGGCATACGTACCCCCTCACGCACGGAAAAGCACAACCCGTTCGCCTGCCCCGGGCCGTGATAGGGATCCTGACCGATAATAACCACCTTCACCTGATCGAAATTGCAGGCATCGAAAGCATTGAAAATTTCTTTCCCCGGTGGGTACACCACAGCTGTCTGATACTCAGCCTTAACAAAGGCAGCGAGTTGCTGAAAGTAGGGTTTTTCGAATTCGTGCTGTAAATGTTCCTTCCAGGAATGTGCTATTTTAACCTCCATGGGCTGTTTCTGACTGAAAATAAAAACGAAGTTTCGCGAAACATTTTTAATTCTAAAAAATTAATATTTTTGAAACGCATGGTAACAGAAGTAACGCAGGGAATACGGGTAACCGTTGAAACAGAATACCAACCGGCTTATTCAAGTCCGAGTCAGTACCACTACGTGTTTACCTATAAGATTACCATCGAAAACCAAAGCGAAAATACCATTCAATTGTTGCGCAGGCATTGGCATGTATATGATGCAGGTTTTACCATGCGTGAAGTTGAGGGTGACGGTGTAGTGGGTCAACAGCCCGTGCTTGAACCCGGTCAGGTTCATCAATACGTATCCGGTTGTAATTTAAAATCGGGCCTTGGTAAGATGACCGGCACCTACCTGATGGAACGCATAGTGGATGGCGTAAAACTCACGGTAAACATTCCGGAGTTTGTGATGATTGCGCCCATTCGCCTGAACTGATTGTCAGCTTTTTTTAAAATAAAAACCTACCTCAACTACTGGCTGGATGCCGTAGACGAACATTCTTTGCACGCCCCCTTCCTGTTTGATTTCTACACACGGGTAATTAAACGCGAAACCATTCCAATTCCGAAATTTGAATCGTTGCGTAAACAGCTGGCGAATGATCATCGGGAAATTGAGGTGGTGGATCTCGGTGCCGGCTCGAAACATTTCGCAACCAACAAACGAAAAATAAGCGACATCGCTACACTTAGCCTGAGTGATGCCAAATTCTCAACCTTATATTCCCGGATTGCGGGTCATGTACAAGCAAAAACAATTGTAGAACTAGGAACCTCATTGGGGATAAACACCCTTTACCTGGCCACACAACCTGGCAGCAAAGTGTACACATTCGAGGGCGCTGAAGCGATAGCCGAAATTGCATCGATAAGTTTTGAGTTTGGAGAAGCAGCAAATATTGAATTGATAACCGGTAACCTTGATCAAACACTTTACGCCACCCTTTCACGCATTCCTAAAATTGACTTGGCATTTTTAGATGCCAACCATCGCTATGAACCCACCCTCCGGTATTTCGATCTGGTGGTGAATCGATCGCATCACAAAACCATCATTATCCTGGACGACATTCACGATTCGCCCGAAATGGAACGGGCCTGGTCCGCCATCAAAAAGAATCCGCTGGTGTATACCACTGCCGACCTGTTCCGGTGCGGAGTGGTATTTCTTGATCCTTCATTGAGCAAACAACACGTTGTATTGCGTTTTTAGGCGTTGGATTAGCTACAAATACCCTTATTTTTGCACAATCCTAATCTGAGTAAACGTTATGAGCGAACCTGCAAAGACCGAATCTCCAGCACCTGCACCTGAACCAAAAAAATCTAATAAGAAGTACCCCATCATTATTGCGGTACTTTCGGTTATCATCATCATTCAGTTTGTAAGCGGGTACCTGAACAAGCAGGAACGTGACCAACTGAAGCTGGAGAAATCATCTACCGAAGAACAACTAGCCACTACCATGAACCGGTTGGATGAGATCAGCGCAGAATTGGATCAACGCATTGCGGAGATTCAACGACTTGGTGGCGATATCTCAGAACTCACCAAGGCAAAAGAAGAAATAGAAACCGAACTGAAACGCACACGCAGGGCTAACGGTCAGGTGATTAAGGAATTGAAAGACAAAGTGGAAGGCTATGAATTGCTGTTGAAAAACAAAGACGAGGAGATCGAAAAGCTGAAGAATGTTAATAAAGAATTATTGACCGAAAACACCACCCTTAAAACGGAGAAAAATCAATTAGGCGATTCCATCAACCGACTGGCACAAACCCGCGAAGAACTCGCCAGCAAAGTAGCCATTGCTTCGCAGTTAAAGGCCGAGAACATTCGCATTGTAGCGGTGAATGAAAAGGGGCGCGAACGTGAATCACCCTTCCGCAACCGTCAGGTAGGAACCATTAAAGTTGAATTTAACCTGGCTGAAAACAATGTTGCGCCCATTGAAGGAAAGAAGATTATGATTCGCATTATCGATCAGAACGATCAGGTATTGTTTGATGTAGCCCGCGGATCTGGAACATTTATCTATAACGGTAAGGAGGAATTCTACACAGCCTCGCAGGAAATCCTATTTGATAATACGCGACAAAAACTTACCTATTTATATGATAAGGGTTCTGATTATGCAGCAGGAACCTACACGTTGGAAGTGTATTGCGATGATTACAAGATGGGCTCCGGACAGTTTACCGTTCGGTAATCCGAATTAATCCTTTACCCGGTTAACGGCCAGCATACCCAACATCCAATTAGGAAGCGGCTTTTCCATAGGTCTGTTTTTGATATTCAGGAACAGACCTAATTTTTCGATAATTGGAATTTTGTGGGTTTCTACAAATTCAATCAGCGTGCCGTCACGATCTTCAATGTATGAGAAATGACCGGCAGCTTTTCCCATATCGAATGAGTTGCTGCTGTCAACGGTAAAGGCATGTCCGTAATCGGCACAACGCTTGCCCAGGTTTTTCATTCCACGAATGTCGAAGCAAACATGAATAAAACCGAGGTCGCCCCAATTTCTGCTTTCATAGATTTTTGTTGCCTTCCGGTCTTTTACTTCAACCAATTCTATCTCGGTTGAACCTAACAGGTTTCCGAACGCTCCCTTGCAAGGCGTTTGTGCCTTGAGTAACACCCTTCTGAAATTGGATTCTCCCCCGGCAAGTCCTTTTAAATCATCGAACGTCCCCGATTCATCATACGCTACACACTGATGACCCAAAATATCTTTATATAATGCAATAGACTGATCCATATCGGTAACACCAATCGTTACGCCCGATACGCCACCATTTGGGAAGGACTTTCGCTTAAACCAGTTTCCACTCTCCACAATCTCAAATAGGTTTCCGTATGGATCTTCTACATAAAAATGCAATCGCCCATCGGGAGATTCCGATGGCTGGGTTTTAATGTTTACATTTTTCGATTTAAGAAATTCGTATGCCTTGTTAACATCACTCGATTTCAGTTTGGCGGCAAAAACACCCGTGTCCCCCAGCAAGGGTTTCTGATTGGAAGCAACCGGTTCTTTGGAAGTGTATTGCCAGATTTCAAAACCTCCTCCTCCTTGCAAGTTCATAGCCAGAATGGCGTATCGGCTTTCAGCAATTCCCGAGGTATACCGCGTCATCAATGAAGCCTGGGCTGAATCTTTAAAAATGGGCACATCAAAACCGAAATGCTTGCGGTACCACGCCCATGCCTCATTGGCATTTTTAACTCCAATGCCAATCTGCTGAATTCCACTTACAATATAATCCATAAGGCAAGATAATATTTTTTCAATTCTGTAGATACATGTTTGTCTATTCCGGCCTATCCGTTTTCATCTTCACGCAGCACAATCTCATAATTTTTAATCGCATTGTCCATCACCGCCCGATGCAACTTGCCATCCTTGTAAAAGTATTTGTTGCGCTCACCCCGCACATTCACTTCATAGTACGAGTTTTTTAAAAATGATACAGGTGCCAGCAAACCATTGCTATCGGCCAGCACCTTTTTAATTTCCTTTGGCTCATCGAAAAAAAAGCGCATCACATTGAAGTGGATGGGGTCCAGAATGGTGGTGTCATTCTTATACTTGTACATATCCACCTTAACATCGTACTGCTTTTTATTCCAGATTACTGAAGCACTGAAATCCCCTTTGTTCGATTTGGTTTTTACCGTTGAGTGCAGCAGCTTTTCGCCATGGTAAACGGCTGTTTGAATGTGGTGCACATTAACCTTTACAAAAAGCCAAAAACTAACTTTGGTTTCGATGTGATAATGCGTCAGGGTATCACGTGCTACCCGGGTTGCGGTTAACTCCCCTATTTTGAGGCCGGCCAGTTCAATATCAAACCGCTTTACCTCAGGGGTGGCCCAAAGCGGGGCAGCAAGCAAAATCAGCAGCAAGATTTTCCAAAAACGGGGTACCATGGCGTAAGCTAAATCCCAAATATGTTGATTCTGGCCCTAAAATGGCCCATTTTACGTAAAAAGAACTCCTGATGTTTATTTTTTCCTTTTAGCGGCATTTTCTATCTTTGCACCTCATTTTAAAAACACAAAACAATCTATGAACAATTACGAGACAGTATTCATTTTGAATCCCGTTTTGTCTGAAGATCAGATGAAGGATACTGTTGAGAAGTTCGTAAAGGTGTTGAAGAAAGGCAATGCCAACATTCTGAATGTTGAGCATTGGGGACTTCGTAAACTGGCCTATCCAATCCAGAAGAAGTCGACCGGATTCTACAGCCTGATCGAATTTTCGGCAGCTCCTGAGTTGATTGACACGCTCGAAACCGAGTACAGAAGGGATGAGTCAGTGATGCGTTTTATGACCATCACACTCGACAAGTATGCCTTGGCATACAACGAAAGAAGACGCAAAGGCGAATTCAAGAAAACAGATCGCAAACCGGTACGTAAAGCTGAGGAGGAGCTTGCCAGATGACATTAATGAACGAACCCATCAAGCGGGTTGAGCAAAAACCCAAGTACTGCCGCTTCAAGAAAAACGGCATCAAGTACATTGATTACAAAGATCCCGACTTCCTGTTGAAGTTTATCAACGAGCAGGGTAAGATTCTTCCCCGCAGATTAACCGGAACAAGCTGGAAGTTCCAGAAGAAGGTGTCGCAGGCTGTAAAGCGTGCCCGTCATATGGCCATTCTTCCATACACCGGTGATTCATTAAAATAAGGGTTAACCGATAAACTGAATAGAAAATGGAAGTGATATTAAAACAAGATGTTCAGGGCCTCGGCTACAAGAACGATACCGTAAAAGTAAAGGCCGGCTATGGTCGCAATTACTTGATCCCGAACGGACTTGCATTGATCGCCAATGATTCCAACAAGCGCCTGATTGAAGAGAACATTCGTCAGATGGCGCATAAAGCTGCTAAGCTGAAGCAAGATGCTGAAGCCTTGTCGGCTAAAATTGGTGAACTGACTATTGAATTGAAAACCAAAGCCGGAGAAAGCGGAAAGATATTTGGTGCCGTTACGGCCATCCAGGTATCCGATGCCTTAAAAGCAAAAGGCTTTGAGGTTGATCGCAAGAAAGTTCATTTCAAGGAACAGCCTAAGCAACTTGGCTCATACACCGTTACCCTTGATCTTCACAAAGAAGTGAAGCACGAAATCAAGGTGAATGTGGTAGCTGAATAAGCTGAAGTAATCATAAATAAACCCCGGTTGGTATCCAGCCGGGGTTTTGTTTTTTCAGTAGTATCCAATTTAGGACTAACTTTACATACGCAGTCTAATGAATACCTTTCGAACCATATTGGATGTTAACCGATCGGCTGAATTGATTTCCATTAGAGATCAATTGCTTACCATCGGATCGTGTTTTGCGGATACCATTGGCGAGCAACTGATTCAACACAAATTCTATACACTTAAAAATCCATTTGGCACAGTCTACAATCCAATATCTATTCACCATCAACTTAGCGGTGCCATTCACAACCATTTACCTTCCCCGCATACCTTCTTAATCAATCATGATATTCACCAGAATTATAATTTTCATTCTTCCTTATCGGCTTTATCGCAACCCGCACTTGAAAAAATACTGATTGAAACCATTGGCAAAACCCACTACTTTCTGAAAGATGCCAAGTGGTTGATGATTACGTATGGAACTGCGTGGGTCTATACCCGAAAAGATACCGGAGAAGTGGTGGCCAATTGTCATAAAATTCCCGCCAACCAGTTCAATAAAGAACTCAGCACACAAAAACGCATGCTCGATTCGTTTGAAGAACTGTATACCAAACTAAAAGCCTTCAATCCGAACCTGAACATTATTCTAACAGTAAGTCCGGTGCGACACCTGAAAGACACCTTAGAATTAAATAGCGTAAGCAAATCCGTTTTGCGGTTGGCCTGCCACACGCTAACACAACAACACGAGGATGTTTATTATTTTCCGTCCTACGAAATTCTGTTGGATGATTTACGCGACTATCGCTTCTACAAGTCGGATATGATTCACCCTTCAACAGATGCGGAGGAGTACATCTGGGCAAAATTCTGCCAGAAATATTTTGATGAAAACACCTTAGCTTTTCTGGAGAAGTGGAAAAAAATCCGATCCGGATTACAGCACAAACCATTTCATGTTACATCTTCAGCGCATCAAACCTTTTTACGTGGGTTACTGGCGCAACTGAACGAAGTAAGTAATCTGGTTTCAGTGGATGAAGAAATAGAATCGATAAAAAATCAGCTGATATGAGGGGCGTGTTCATTACGTTTCTAAGTCTTCTCATTTCACTGGGATTTTCCCAAACCGATGCCGTAACCTTATCGGATGCTGCCATTGCCTTAACAAACGACCGGGTTACCTATGATCCATCCTATTTTTCGATCCCTTACCCGAATGGGGATGTTCCCGCTGATAAAGGTGTCTGCACCGATGTCATCATTCGGGCATACCGGAAACTGGGTATAGATCTTCAGAAAGAGGTGCATGAAGACATGAAAAAGAATTTCAATCTGTATCCAAACAAATGGGGACTTACCAAACCGGATAAAAATATTGACCACCGCAGAGTACCGAATCTGATGACCTACTTTTCACGTTTTGGAACCACCAAAGTGATTTCGAAAAATCCTGATGACTACAAGCCCGGAGATATCGTAGCGTGGAACCTGGGCGGAAACCTGACGCACATCGGGATTGTTATCAATAAAAAATCGGAAGACGGAGAACGTTACCTCATAGTTCACAACATTGGCAACGGGCAGGAAATTTCCGATTGTTTATTTTCATACAAAATCATTGGCCATTACAGCTATCCCAAACCTTGACAACCGCAGCACATAAAAAACCAAACCGGCTCATTCACTCCGCTTCACCCTATCTGTTGCAGCATGCCTACAACCCGGTAGATTGGTTCGAGTGGAACACTGAAGCACTCGAAAAAGCTAAGCGAGAAGACAAGCCCATTCTCGTCAGCATCGGGTATTCTTCCTGCCATTGGTGCCATGTGATGGAACGCGAGTGCTTTGAACAGGAAGATTTGGCTAACATGATGAACGAATACTTTGTGTGCATAAAAGTTGATCGTGAAGAACGACCGGATATTGACCAGGTATATATGGAGGCCGTGCAGGCGATGGGCATCAATGGCGGCTGGCCGTTAAATGTATTTCTAACATCCGATCAGAAACCTTTTTACGGTGGCACCTACTTTCCGCCTAAGGTTTGGGCGCAGGTGTTGCGAAACATCCATCAAGCTTACCACGAAAGACGATCAGAAATTACGGACTCAGCTGAAGAGCTGACCAAAATTCTCTCATCAAACGACAGCAATCGCTTTCGATCATCCGGTAAAGATGAGATTGCATTTCAAGAATCATTGCAACGCATTTACAATAACCTCGAACGCAATTTTGATTACACCTGGGGCGGCCTTGAAAAGGCACCCAAGTTTATCATGCCATCCATTTGGTTATGGTTGCTACGGTTTCACCACCTTACAAATAATGAGAATGCATTAAAGCACCTTACCCTTACGTTAGATAAAATCGCACAAGGTGGAATTTACGACCAGGCAGGTGGCGGCTTTGCCCGTTACTCCGTGGACGGAGAATGGTTCGTTCCGCATTTTGAAAAAATGTTGTACGACAATGCCCAACTGCTGAGTTTATATGCGGAAGCTTACTCCCTAACAAAAAAAGCATCCTACAAACGAGTTCTTTTGCAAACCATCAGTTGGCTGGAGCGGGAAATGATGCACCCGGATGGTGGATTTTATTCTGCCCTTGACGCGGACAGCGAAGGCGTTGAAGGGAAATTTTATTGCTGGACAAAAGCTGAATTGGAAAATGCATTAGGTGATGGCGCTCAACTGTTCTGTACATATTACGGTGTAACCGATGTCGGAAATTGGGAACACGGACAAAATATCCTTAAACGTGTGTTTCCTGACGATGAATTCTTAATAGAACACAAGCTTACCGATATAGCATGGCAGGAAAATCTTAAACGTTGTCATGAAAAACTGCTGTCCCTCAGGGAACAGCGCATTTGTCCGGGGCTTGATGACAAAATCCTTACAGGATGGAACGCCATGACCATTGTTGGACTGGTGGACGCCTACCAGGCCCTTCAGGATGAATCCATCCTTGCATTGGCCAGAAAAAACATAACGTTTCTGGAAACGCATCTGATGGAGGGCACTGTTTGCTTTCGTTCTTTCCGAAATGAACGCTCAAGCACAGAAGGATTTCTGGAAGACTATACCTGCCTGGTTCAGGCTTACCTGAAACTTTATGAAGCTGACTTTAATGAAGCGTGGATTGTAAAAGCCACTGCACTTACTGAATATGTTTTGGAACATTTCTATGACCCCACGGATAACCTGTTTTTCTTCACCAGCAGCCGCGCTGAAAAACTGATTGCCCGAAGAAAGGAATTGTTTGACAATGTTATCCCCGCTTCAAACAGCATCATGGCCCGCAACCTGTTACAATTGGGTACGCTACTGGACAATTCGAGTTGGAAAGAAACGGCTCACGCCATGATCAGCGGATTTTCTGAATTAATTACCAAAGAGCCCAACTACATGTCGAATTGGGCCATTGCGTTTACCGAATGGCAATCAAACCCTGCGGAAGTAGTAATTGTGGGCGATCAGGTCAAACAAGCGTATGCGTCCTTACGTGAACATTATCTTCCGCTAACCCGGTTTATGGGCTCATCCGATAAAAGTAGTCTGCCCTTGTTGCGCGAAAAAGTAGCCATTAACAAGCAGACGACTTTTTACGTTTGTCGCCATTTCACGTGCAAACAACCGGTACAAAAGGCGCAGGAAGCACTCGAACAGATTCTAAATAAATCTTAGCTTTACGATTTACCGAAACGTGCAGCATGAACTAACCACCGATTCGCGGACGACCTTGTTCGCAGAAGTTTTGTTGCCGGTTCCAGTGCCCCGACTATTCACGTATCGGATACCGTTCGAGTGGAATAACAAGGCAGGGATCGGTCAGCGCGTTATCGTGCAATTTGGTGACCGGAGAATCCTGACGGGCATCATGGTCTCTTTACACGAAAATCCACCAACGGAATACGAAGCCAAATACATTCTGGAAATTCTGGATGAAGAACCCATCGTCAGCGCCCAGCAACTTACCTTCTACAACTGGATAGCCGACTATTATCTTTGTTCGCCCGGTGAAGCACTGAATGCTGGCCTTCCATCCGGTTTGAAACTCTCCAGCGAATCGATGGTACAACTGCACCCGGCCTTCGACTGGGAAACAACGCTATTTGATTTTTCAGAAAAGGAAAGCATGTTACTTAAACACCTGGCTTCAGGTGCTATGAAATATTCTGACATTGCTTCCTTGCTGGGCATTAAAAGCATTTACAGTATCCTGAAATCGTTGGCCGGAAAAGAGGCTATAATTTTATTTGAAGAAGTAAAAGAGAAATACAAGCCAAAAAAAGAAAAATATATTCGACTTCGTGCTGCGTATACGCAACACAAAGCATTGGAAGAACTTTTTAACGAGCTAAGCACAAAACCCAAGCAGGAAGCCATCCTGCTTAAATACCTCCAAGATGTTCCCGTATTACACGACACGGCAGCGAACAAAACCGGTCTGCGGAAAAGTATTTTATCCACAGCCGAGTTTTCAACTTCAGCACTGAATACACTTATTAAAAACGGTATACTGGAGGAATTTGAAATTATTGTTTCGCGTTTCGATTTACCAACCGAAACTGAAATACCAGATGTCGCCCTAAGTGAAGATCAGCTCCAAGCCCAGCAAGCCATACTGAAAGAATTAGAGACCCACTCCACGGTTCTGTTTCACGGCATTACCGGAAGTGGAAAAACAGAAATTTATGTAAACCTGATCCGAAAGGCATTGGAAAGCGGAACACAAGTACTTTACCTGCTGCCGGAAATTGCTTTGACCACCCAAATCGTACAACGATTAAGAAAAATATTCGGAGATAAGATGGGCGTGTATCACTCTCGCTTTTCTGATAACGAGCGCGTGGAAGTCTGGAATGGAGTACTAAGTGGACACTTTAAATTTGTGGTAGGCGTACGGTCGTCCATATTTCTACCATTCGATAACCTGGGGTTGATTATCGTGGATGAAGAACACGACACATCCTACAAACAACAGGAACCTGCGCCACGCTATCACGCTCGCGATGCTGCCCTGATGATGGCACATTTGCATCATGCTAAAATTATTCTTGGGTCAGCCACACCATCGGTTGAATCATACCATTTGGCAAAAACCGGAAAGTATGGTTATGTACACTTAAGCAAACGATATGGAGACGCACAACTCCCACAAGTGGTATTGGCGGATGTAATGGCAGAGCGGAGGCGCAAAAGCATGAAGGGTGAGTTTACCGGAATTTTATTGAAGGGTATTGAATCGTCCTTAAAAGAAAAGGAACAAGTGATTATTTTTCAAAATCGCAGGGGCTACTCACCTATTCTTCATTGCGAGGACTGTGGCTGGATACCGAAGTGCATCAACTGTGCGGTGAGTCTTACCTATCACCAATACAAACATGCACTGGTTTGTCATTATTGCGGATACAAGGAGCCTATGCCCGGTAGTTGTCCGACTTGTTCATCCACGCGATTGCACACGCCAGGCTATGGAACAGAAAAGCTGGAAGAAGAATTGAAGCTTCATTTTCCGGAAGCACATATTCAGCGAATGGACCTGGAGACCACACGAAGTAAAACCGGATACGAAACCATTATCGAACAGTTTGAACAAGGCGATACTGACATTTTGGTCGGCACGCAAATGGTTACCAAAGGATTGGATTTTGATAAGGTTAGTTTGGTTGGTGTTTTTAATGCCGACAAAATGTTGCACTTCCCGGATTTCCGTTCGTATGAACGGGCGTTTCAGTTACTCACACAGGTAAGTGGTCGTGCGGGAAGGCGTGAGAAAGTCGGCAAGGTGGTCATTCAAACATCACAACCGGATCATCCGGTTATTCAGCATGTTGTTCATCACCGTATGGATGAATTCTATCAACAGGAAATTGACGACCGAAGAAATCATTTATATCCACCCTTTAGCCGGCTGATTGAATTAACGCTAAAGCACATCGATAAAAAAACGGTACAGGAAGCGATTGGTCAACTTCACCGAATGATCGTTCAGGAGATACAGGGTATTCGCGTGTTAGGACCGGGTGAACCGATGGTTTCACGCATACGCAATCAGTACCTGATGAATATGCTGATTAAAATTCCGCGTGATTCGGGAAATCTATCGCAAATCAAAAGAACGCTATCACAACTTGCCACAAAAATTCAAACGGAGAAAGAATTTCGCAGCCTACGGATTATTATAGATGTTGATCCGGTATAGTAAGCAACTCTACTGAAGGATATCCCAATCCTCATTTAGTACCGGAATGGCCTGATGCGCTGTTAAATCAAACTGGCAAGGCACCACGGAAATGTAGTTGTTGGCAATAGCCCACTCATCGTTATCCTCGCCTTTATCGAAGTTTACAAAGTTGCCCGTCATCCAGAAATAACTTCTTCCATTCGGATCATGGCGTTGCAAAAATTCCTCCACCCATTTGGCATTTGCCTGCCGGCAGATGCGTACACCCTTTATCGCTTCGTTTCGTTTTGGCGGAAAGTTAACGTTCAAAGCTACACCTTTTGGTAATCCTCTCTTTAATACCTGCTCAGTAATGGATTTGATGTAGCCTTCCGTATGTGAAAAATCGGCATCGTGTGAATAATCGCACAACGAAAAACCAATTGAAGGCGTGCCTTCAATGGCACCTTCAATAGCAGCCGACATGGTACCGGAGTATAACACGCTGATAGAGGTATTGCTTCCGTGATTCACACCGCTCACCACCACATCGGGTTGGCGTTTGTCTTTCAACACGAAGTGGCGCGCCATCTTCACGCAATCGGCCGGGGTGCCTGAACATTCAAAGGCTGTTATCCCTTCAAAGATGTGATTCTTTTCCAGCCGTAAGGTTTCACCAACGGTAATCGCATGCCCCATCCCCGATTGCGGGCTATCGGGTGCAACCACCAATACCTCACCGATCTGCTTCATCACATTCACCAACGTGCGAATACCTTTCGAGGTGATGCCATCATCATTCGTAACTAAAATCAACGGCTTTGCCATACTATTTTATAAGAAATTCAAAATTGAAACAAGGTGCAATCTACTTGACTACGCGCACAATAAGAAATCAGGAATTCAGAATAAGGAATTGTAGTACGCAACGGTACGTGTAAAGTCTGAAGGGTCTTCAATTTTCAACCGGTTTTTCCGCATGTATTGATCCACATCGTTGGCTTGCCTGCCCATCATACTCAACAACTCTCCTTTTTTACCGGTAAATTGATTGATGTTTCCCTTCTCATCCATTAAAAAAAACTTGTACACCAAAACCAGTCGTGTAAACGAGCCATAATAGTAAGGTGAACTGAACGTTCGGTACTCCAATGCCTCGCGGGCCAGGAGTGTCATCTTTCCATCTTCCAACAATTCAAAAAATACGGGCGTTAAATAGTTTGTATTATTTGCAGTGTAGGGCAAAGCGAAAAAATTACGGTAACGTTTTTGCGTATTATCGAATATTTCAAAGAAAAGCACCTTCCGCGATGTATAGGCAGCTATATTATCCTTTTGGTCATTGAACTGTACGAGATCTTGTTCCAGATCATACTTCACCAAACCTTTCAATGTATCACCGGATGTGAGAACAATTTTTCCCTCATGCCACAACTCAAACGGCCATTCCTGTGCCTGTACTGTTGTGACAATAAAACTAAAAACAATACCTGCTATTACTCTGCCTGTCACTTCCTTCACTTAATGTTTTAAAATTGTATGTCCCAGTTTATCGCGTTTGGTAACGAGGTACTTTTCGTTATGCGGATTTGGAACCACTTCAATCGGAAGGTTCTCCACAATCTCTAATCCATACCCCATTAACCCTACACGCTTCTTAGGGTTATTCGTAATTAACCTGATTTTAGTTACGTTCAGATCGCGAAGAATCTGCGCACCCACACCATAATCGCGTTCATCCATATCAAAACCCAGTTGAATATTGGCTTCAACCGTATCCATCCCATCCTCTTGTAATTTATATGCCCGCAGTTTGTTCAACAACCCGATTCCTCTTCCCTCCTGTTTCATGTATAACACCACACCCTTACCTTCGCGTTCCACCATATCCATGGCATGATGTAGCTGTGGTCCACAATCGCACCGGCACGAACCAAAAATATCGCCTGTAACACACGATGAGTGTACCCGTACCATTACCGGTTCATCTTTTTCCCACGTTCCTTTAACCAGCGCGAGGTGTGTTTCCTGCGTATTCGTTTGTTGAAATGCAATTAACTTGAAATGACCGTGATCGGTTGGCATATCAACCTCCACTTCACGACTGATCAATGACTCTTTCTTGATCCGATACTCGATTAAATCTTTAATGGAAACCAGCTTGAGATTAAACCGGTCAGCCACTTTTTTCAAATCCTGAAGACGGGCCATGGAGCCGTCCTCATTCATGATTTCAACCAGCACGCCACCGGGCTTGAAACCTGCCAGTCGCGCAAAGTCGATGGTGGCTTCGGTATGTCCTGCCCTACGTAATACACCACCACGCTTGGCGCGAAGCGGAAAAATATGGCCGGGTCTACCCAAATCTTCAGGTTTTGTTTCCGGATCAACCAATGCGCGGATGGTTTTAAACCGGTCGTGCGCAGAAATACCGGTTGTGCACCCGTGACCTATTAAATCAACCGAAACAGTGAAAGGTGTTTCAAATGTGGCAGTGTTTTTCCCTACCATCAGATCGAGTTTAAGCTCATCGCAACGATCCTCAATCAGTGAGGCACATATCAATCCACGGCCATGGGTGGCCATAAAGTTTATGATTTCGGGCGTTACGCACTCCGCGGCACAGATAAAATCGCCTTCGTTTTCGCGGTCCTCATCATCGACAACCACGATTACCTTCCCGTTCTTAATATCTTCAATCGCGCTTTCGATTGAATCCAGCTTAATTGGCTCTTCCATTCGTTTTTAAACAAACTTGTTATTCAAACATATTCACAATCACTATTGTTCCGCTACTTGGAAACCACTATCCCCAGGAAAGAAGCCAACTGCCGTTCGGATTCTTTAAGTTGGGCGTGTATTGCCAGGTGCTTATCAACAGTTATATCATCTTTACTTGCTTTCAAGTCTTTCAGGTTTTCCTCCATCATTTTCTGTATCAGACGGAATTTCAGGCGCAGCACATTTGACATCGCCACATCATGAATTACCTCTTTCTCGTGCGGGAAATAGATGTGATACTTGTCGCTCCAATGCGGTGACGTTTCGTACCGCGATGTCATCAAATCTGCCACGGCACGCTTTACCGGATCCGATCCATTTTCAAGAAAGTAGAAATTATCAATTCGCGTATCACTTTCGGCTCCGGTTTTAAATGCATCAAATATTTCCCGGTAAACCGGATTGATAAATTCCACATCATCCAATTCACTCAACAGGAAATCAATTACTTTCTGATCATCACCCACACCATTTTCAGCATAATTCAATAACAATCGAATCGTTTCCCGTTCCTGCATCTGCACCATCGTTTGTGCGTCTGTCTTGCTGGCCTGAACAACTTCATCGATAATTTCGGGAAGTGGTTCAACAACCTCGTCACGCATGCGTTCCTGATCGCGTTTCTTTTTCTCTGCAATCAGAATTTTATTTAGCTCCGTAAGCAATACCGACTCCTGAATCTTCAGTAAATCACCCGTTTCTTTTATGTATACCGACCGTTTGATCGGATCAGGGATAAGCGCAATGCTGGTAACAATTTCACGAATTGCCTCTGCCCGTTTAATCGGATCGTTTGAGGTGCCGGCAGACAGCAAATCAATCTTGAACGAAATAAAATCTTTGGTGTGCGCCTTCAGGTACTCCTGAAATTTTGAGCTGCCTAACTTTTTTGAATAGCTGTCCGGGTCTTCTCCATCCGGTAACAACACTACGCGTACATTCAATCCACCTTTCAGAACAAGATCAATTCCGCGCAACGCGGCTTTAATACCGGCCGCATCACCATCAAACAACACCGTTACGTTTTCGGTGAACCTGCGCATCAGGCGAATCTGCTCTTCGGTTAATGCCGTACCCGAAGAAGCTACTACGTTTTCAATTCCAGAAAGATGAAGGGAGATGACATCCGTGTACCCTTCCACCAGGAAACAGAAATCGTATTTGCGAATTTCATTCTTGGCCTGATACAACCCATACAATACCTGGCTCTTGTGATAGATGTCGGTCTCCGGTGAGTTGATGTACTTCGGTTGGTCTTTTTCTTTGGTGAGAATACGCGCACCAAAGGCAACCACTTTGCCGGAGAGGTTATGCACCGGAAATATGACACGTCCGCGAAAGCGATCGTAAACCTTATCCTCTTTTTTGATGATCAGTCCCGCCTTTTCGAGAACACTTTCACTGAAACCCTTTTTCAACGCTTCATCGTGAAGATGCCTCCATTCATTTAAGCTGTACCCCAACTCGAATTTCTCCAGGATGCGATCGTTAAAACCCCGTTCGCGGAAATAACTCAGACCGATGCTCTTTCCCTCGTCATGCTTATGCAGGGTTTCCTTGAAGTAATCCTTCGCAAACTGCATCACGATATAGAGGCTGTCGCGCTCACTCTGCGCGGCAAGGTCTTCAGGGGTTCGGTCGTCTTCTTTGATTTCAACCCCGTATTTCCTGGCCAGGTATTTCAGGGCTTCCACGTAGCTCATGCCCTCATGTTCCATCACGAAAGTGATGCCATCACCCCCTTTGCCACTGCTGAAATCCTTAAAAATGCCCTTGGAGGGAACCACGTAAAAAGAAGGCGTTTTTTCGTTGGTAAACGGGCTTAACGCCTTGTAATTCTGCCCCGACCGCTTCAGGGAAACAAAGTCGCTGACCACATCCACAATATCAATGCGGTTGCGGATTTCATCTATGGTTTGGCGGGAGATCATTTCTCAGATTGCAGAAATAAAATAAGGGTACAAAGATAGTTTATGGCATGGAAGATTTTGCCGAAAAGGCTTTAAAACCGAAATTTGGGGTTTTACTATTAAAATGCTCAAATTTCTACTGTCCCCCACACTACTGACCTTACTGGCTGTTTCCATCGGGTTGTCCAAGCCCACATTAGACAGCCAGACAAATATTGATTTGGAGCTATTTGGTCCAGGACGACCACTGATCAGCCACTCACCAGGTCAGCCAATGAGTATTTTTGTAAATATGCGAAACAACGGCACTGATGATGCCATTGGCTATGGGATTGATTTTTACTTTTCACTTGATGAGACCCTTGATGTCAGCGATTACAAAATATACTATGAAAGCGCAACGCATTCATCCTACCTATTAGCTGGTGGTGAATCAAAGGAAGGTTGGACTTTGCATGTTAGCAGTCTTCTGGAAATACCACCCGCTGGAGAATATTATGTAATAATAAAATTAAACCCAGACCAGAATATTGAAGAAACCAATTACGATAATAATACTCAAACTTCATACAATACAATAGCGTTTACCACACCCGTACTCACTTTCGAACATATTTCAACAAGCCAGGCATTTACAACAGACGAATCAATTTCTATTTCTTATGCTGCAACAGTACAGAATGATGGTATTTCAGTCGCTAACTATTTGTCTGTTCCAACCAACTTTAGCATTCAGATCAAGAACACTGATGGGATAACAATATTTGCCACTACAACATCCGACTTCACAAACATAAATCTTCTATATCCTTATCCTTATGATGCATATGGTTATTTTTTGGTTCCGCTTGGCGATACCGAGTTAGCAGAAGGAACTTATACTATTGAAGTCAGCTTTTCTTGCATAAGCTCGCCTCCCTATCATGTTGAATGCAATAATTCAACACTTACTACACAACTCATAGTAAATCGTTCTCCAAGCATTTCGATTGAGACAGCAACATTTAATGCTGAATATAATGATTTAAATAGCGTATTTGGATTAACCGTGGAGCTAAAGAATGTCGGGGAAAATTCCTTTAGTAATACTGGACAAAATTACACCATTGAGTTTGAGAATGAACAGGGCGTCATAGTTAAAACAGTACACATAAATCGAAGCATAACATTAAATCAAGGTCAATCATTGGTACAGACTTGGGTATTGAATTTAACAGATCCCCTACCTGCTGGACACTATACTGTCCATATTGAGTGCCATACTGGTACACGATGTTTTACAACACCTTTTGCACTGAATTTCCAAGTTAAGGAAAGTGTTCCTCTCCTACAGGTTGGGATGTCGTTTCCAGATGATCTAACCACCGCAGATGACAAAATTGATCTACTTGCATTAATAATAAACTATGGAAAAAGTACATCAAATCTACTCCAGGAATATACCTTAACTTTAGGTGATACACTTGGTAATGTCTTATTTACACAAAATATCTCTGAAAGTATTACATTAAATTATCAGCAATCGACAACGTACGCCTGGCAAATCATTCTCCCACAACCATTGGATAGTGACTACTATCGGATATCAATTGCATGTACCAATTCTGAGAATTGCTTCACGTTACCACAGGAACGGTTTGATTTTTTTGTTCATGAAAAATATTTTGACCTTGTAGTTAATACACATGACGAAAACCAACAGACGGTAACTTCCGGAACACTTTTTCTATACCGACAAGGAAAGGATTCTTTAGAACTGATTGATACCCGCTTAGTAACTGATGAACTTATTTACCGCATTAATCCAAAACCACATACATTATATTACCTACCAGATTCTAATAACCCCTCCAACCATATCCCCACCATCTTTAATGCGTCACTTTTTCTTACACCAGAAAGCTTCTTCAAACTCAGATCGGACAGCACCATAACCTTTGAAATACTGTCCCTCACCGGAACCACAACCGGCCCCAATGAAATCAGTGGCAATGTATTTACAAATTCATCATCGGGCAGATTAAAGGATATTATTCCTCTAACAAACTTACCCATAGTATTGCTTTCTGAAACAAATACACCTTTGAGATTAACCCATACGAACCCCCAAGGAGAATATACCTTTGAGCAAATCGGAAACGGAACATTCAACGTTGTTTTACTGTTTAAACCAATTGACTTTTCGATGAATGAGCCCATTGCCGTTAATGTTAACAATAATAATGCGATCGTTGATTTCACCTTTACAGGAACAAGCATTGAGACCGTTATTGAAACGATTACTTCAACAGAATCTGATATCTTTAAAAACCTTAGAATATACCCTAACCCAGTTGTAGATAAACTTGTTATTGAGAATGAAACGCACGCTGATTCAATGGAAATACTGGATGTATTGGGAAGGAAAAAATTAATTTCCCTCAAAACAGGAATGAACGAAATCAATATGCAGGAATATCCCCCTGGTTTATTACTATTACAAATTAGGTCAAACCATAATAATACTGGATTCTATAAAATTCTAAAATCTAACTAATGTCTGTAACTCAAGAAATTATCCTCAAAGCCCTCTCCACCGTTAACGACCCTGACCTGAAGCGCGATCTGGTGAGCCTGGGGATGATTAAAGATGTGTCAGTTTCGGATAAAGGTGTTGCTTTTACCGTAGTGCTCACCACTCCGGCCTGTCCGTTGAAAGAGATGATCCGGCAAGATTGTATGGATGCCGTTGAAAAGGTGGTTGGTAAAGACACACCCATCGACATTACCATAACTTCTTCGGTTACATCCACTCGAAACAATGCTCCACTCCTTCCGCAGGTAAAAAACATTGTGGCCATTGCATCCGGAAAGGGTGGCGTGGGCAAATCTACCGTTACCAGTAACCTGGCTGTTGCGCTTGCGCAACAAGGCGCTAAAGTAGGATTGATTGATGCTGATATTTATGGACCTTCCATACCTACCATGTTCAACTGCGAGTTTGAACAACCCGAAGTGAAGGAGATCAACGGCAAAACTATGATCATTCCACTGGAGCAATATGGTGTAAAGTTGATGTCGATTGGATTTTTAACTCCACCCGACAGCGCAGTGGTATGGCGTGGGCCAATGGCCAGTGCAGCCCTGAAGCAGTTCTTTAGCGAAACCGTGTGGGACGAACTAGACTATTTATTGATTGACCTCCCTCCAGGAACAAGTGACATTCACCTTACGTTGGTACAAACCGTTCCGGTAACTGGTGCGGTTATCGTTACCACACCACAAAAGGTAGCGATTGCCGATGCGAACAAGGGGTTAGCCATGTTCCGGCAGCCGCAGATCAACGTACCAGTGCTTGGTGTTATAGAAAACATGGCCTACTTCACTCCGGAAGAATTGCCCGATAACAAGTATTACATTTTCGGGAAAGATGGTGGCAAGAACTTATCGGAAAAATATGGTGTTCCTTTTCTCGGACAAGTTCCGCTGGTACAGGGCATCCGCGAAAGCGGTGACTCAGGCTTACCGGCTGTAATGAAAGAAGGGCCTACGGCAGAAGCATTCCGCACCTTGGCAGAATCACTGGCACGACAAATTGCCATTAGAAATGCTAACTTAGCGGAAACAAAACGGGTTGAATTGAAAGTTTAATGAATACGCTCACGGATCTTACACAACGCATTGAAGCCTCTCTGGATACGATTCGCCCCTACCTGGAAGCAGACGGAGGCAACGTGAAAATCCAGCAGATCACTGATGACCACATTGTAAAGCTTGAGTTCCTTGGCGCCTGTGGTTCCTGCCCCATGTCGACCATGACATTTAAAGCTGGCGTTGAAGAAGCCATTAAAAAGGCCGTGCCTGAAGTGAAAGGCATTGAGGTGGTGAATCTTACAACTTCTTAGTGTTGCGTATTTAGGCTTGAGTATTGGTTCTAACCAATCTTAAGGGCATTCTAATTAATTCAATACAAAAACCGCGGAGAACAAGCTCCAAACCCGATTCCAAAATTCCGGTTACGATTACTATCTTTGACTGATATAGCTTTGTCTAAATTGGGGTCTGTGCGTCAGCTGGTTACATTCTTACTTTTATCATCTCTTTTCTCCTTATCGGGATTTTATGCGCACGCTCAAGAACGCTGCGAAACCGTGCAGTACATGCAGCAACTACGCAACCAGGGAAAGCTACCCCAATCTGATGCTCAGTTTGAGCAGTGGTTAAAGCAGAAACGCGATCTGCAGAAACGAATGCTTCAACAGCAGGGTGAAACACATCGGCAACAAGATGAACCCTACCAGATTCCGGTTGTCGTTCACGTTATTCATAACGGAGAACCTGTAGGTACCGGAACCAACATTTCAGATGCACAAATTTTTTCCCAACTGGATGTGATTAATAATGATTTTAAAAGACTGAATACCGATGCTTCCAATACGCCTGCTGAGTTTCTTCCAGTGGCCGGAAGCATGGATATCGAATTTGTTTTGGCTAAAAGCGACCCAAACGGATTGTGTACAAATGGAATTGTGCGGGTGCAAGGAAGTAAGTCATCGTGGTCGCGGGTGCCAGATGATGCCACACTAAAATCGCAGAGCTATTGGCCCTCGGAAAATTACCTGAACATTTGGGTGACTGATCTATCCGGGTTATCACTGGGCTACGCACAATTTCCTGTATCAAACCTTGAGGGACTTGAAGAATACCAAAGTGGCTTGGCGCAGACCGATGGTGTAGTTATTGACTATGAAGCTTTCGGAAGCAATGACTACGGGCCGTTTGTTCTGGAACCTGACTACAATAAAGGAAGAACAACTACGCACGAATTAGGGCACTTCTTTGGCCTTCGCCACATTTGGGGAGATAGTAACTGTGGAAATGATTACGTGACAGACACGCCAACTCAAGAAGATAGTACAACCAGCTGCCCTACCAACCCACAGAGTTCCGGTTGTGGTGCTTTTAATCGTATGTTTCAGAATTATATGGACTACACAGATGATGCGTGCATGAATATTTTAACCACTGGGCAAGTTGAAAGAATGGACTTCATTTTGAATGACCCTGCTGTGCCTAGAAGAATGAGTTTACTTACTTCACCGGGACTCGAAACACCCGCTATTTGTGAACGGATAGATGTAGCTGTCAATAGAATTGATTCCCCTTCTCCAATTTCCTGCTCAACTACCGCCCCACTAAGCATAACTATTCTGAACCGAAGTGATGTTGAGCTTAACTCCATTACCTTAAGTTACCAGGTAAATCAATTAAGCCAGTCTAACGTTGTATTACCAATAACACCTGCACTGCCCAGTGGTGCAACACGGTTAATCAATCTTGCCTCAGCCGTAAACCTGACCACTGGCTTGAATAATGTTTTCATAGAGATTACGGAAGCCAACGGTGAGGCCGATGAAGATCCTTCCAATAGTTTTATAAATGCCACCGTTCTTGTCGATCAATCTGAAGATTATCTACCACTGCGACAACGATTTGATGTGTTGAATTGGCCAACAGTTAGTCCGCTTGGTGGTGTTGAATGGGAACTTACATCCACCAACTTCGGGAATTCAGCTACTGTGCAAGCCTTCAACCAGGGAATAGTTGGTGAAGAGGTGTGGTTGACAACCCCCATAATAGACCTTAGTAGCATCACAAAAGCTAGTATATTTTTTGATTACTCATACGCACTCAACGAAACAAAAAATGACGGACTTCGAGTTTTAATTTCAACAGACTGCGGAAAAACTTATCAACCTTCCACATTTAACAAACAAGGTCAAGCGCTATCCATTGAAACCTCCAATCAACCCTGGCAACCAACAACTGACTTTGGTTGGCACAAAGATAAATTCCTGAGTCTCTCTGAGTATAGCGGTGAACAACAGATCCGAATTGCCTTTGTATTTACCAATGCAAGGGGCAATAACCTGTATCTTGATAACGTTGAATTTTTTCTGGACGATGATCCAACACGCCTCGATGTGAACGAACCCTACTCTATTTATTGGAAAAACGGTGATGAAGCCACAGTTACCTTTAATCTTTCAGAACGCCAGGCTATCGGTATCTATGTGGTCGATGTAATGGGACGTGAGTTTATAAACACTACAGCCACCAATATTCTCAACCAAACCTTCCCCATTGAACTGGGTAATGCAGCTGATGGCATTTACATCATGCGGATACAGGTTGGCGATCGCTTTTACGCGTCTAAGTTTTATCTTTCCCGGTAAAAAGCACCCGGTCGTTGCCCCGGAATTGATTATCTTTGAAGCTGCTAAACTACTCTGAATGTCAGGAAAAAAGAAAGTTGCCTTGCTCTATGGCGGGCGCTCTGTAGAACATGGTGTTTCCGTTAACTCCGCCCGCAACATCCTCGAGTTTATCGATAAGGAAAGCTTTGAGCCCCTGCCCATAGGTATCAGTCAGACCGGCCAGTGGTTTTTGACCCAGGGAGTTACTAAAGACATTGAGCAGGGAAAATCGTTAGGCCTTATTCTTGACCCGAAAAATGCCGGACTGATTTTACTGGCTAGCGGAGATCGCGTTAAAGTAGACTTGATTTTTCCGGTACTGCACGGCACCGATGGTGAGGATGGCAGCATTCAGGGACTCATCAAAGCCATGGATTTGCCTATGGTTGGAACGGGCGTGTTGGGCTCTTCCCTTTCCATGAACAAGGTTGTTGCAAAGCGCTTACTCAAAGAAGCCGGAGTACCCGTAACGAAATTTGTTACCTATCGCTTCAGTGAAAAAAGGAAAATCGGATTTGACGAAATCGAAAAGAAATTAAAGCTGCCCTTCATGGTGAAATCGGCAAGCCTGGGTTCTTCAGTTGGCGTTTCGAAAGTCTCCAAAAAATCTGAATTTAAGAAAGCGCTGGATGAAGCCTTTCGGTATGATGATGAAGTGATCTTTGAAGAATTTATTACCGGAAGAGAGATTGAATGTGCCGTGATGGGCAACACTCCTGCTCAAGCGTCAAATCCGGGCGAAATTGTTTTAAAAAAGAATTACGAGTTCTACACGTTTGATGCGAAATACGTTGACCCCGATGCGGTCTCCATCGAAGTGCCTGCACAACTTGATAAACCCACTATAAAACTGGTTCGTGAAGTTTCAGTTAAAGCGTATGAAGCCTTACGCTGTGAAGATTTTGCACGCGTTGATTTATTTCTGACCAAAAAGGGGAAAGTTTATGTAAACGAAATCAACACCATTCCCGGATTCACCAACTCATCGATGTTTCCGATGATGTGGAAGGAACGCGGAGTGAGTTTTACTGAACTGATCAGTAAACTCATTAACCTGGCGCTGGAACGATATGCAGCCGGAAAACGAATTGAACGTGGTTTTGATTCAGCGCTGAAGTTTTAACTTTTTTAAAGCATGAAATTGAATTTGAAAAAATATACCTCAACACTGGGCGGAGTACTGGGAAGCGTTGCAGCAACGATTATTGTTATTCTGTTGCTCGCAGTCATTTACTTCTATATGTATTTGCCGGCTGCTACCAACCACGGTGAAACCATTACCGTACCCAGCATTGAAGGATTGCATGTAAGCGAACTGGAAGATTTTCTGGTAAAGCGTACGTTACGGTATGAAGTGAACGATTCATCCTACACCGAGGAATATCCTCCCCTTACCGTGTTAAGGCAGTTCCCTGCCGCGGGATCGAAAGTAAAAGAAAACCGGGTCATTTACATTTCATTGAACCGCGTAACGCCACCAACCGTACCCATGCCCAACCTGGTTGATGGTTCATTAATCAATGCCGAAGCCATTTTGCGCGGTAATGAATTGAAGCGCGGCCGCATTCAACTGGTACGCGGACCGTTTCTAAACCTCGTAAAAGAAATGCGGTACGAAGGCACCAAGATTGAACCGGGTACACGCATCCCGAAAGGCTCGGTTATCGACCTGGTAGTTGAAGACGGGGGTAACAACTCCTTTCCCGCTCCAGATGTTCGCGGATATACATTGGAAGATGCCAAGATTCCCATTTTTGGTTCACACCTGAACATTTCCATTGAAGTTGTGGGTGACACACTTGGGGGTACCGAACCAGTGGTGGTATTGAAACAAAAGCCCCAACCAGGAGAAAATATTAAGGTGGGCGATGTCGTTGAAGTATGGGTGGGCAAAAAAGGTACGCCTTTACCCGATGAAGAAGGTGAGGATAACGAAGAGCTCGAAGATCCATTGAATTAATAGCAGGTGATTACCCGATTTTTTCTTGCTTCGATTATTTTTCTGATTCCGGTTGTGGTATCAGCACAACTTACTCTTTATCCGATCCATCAAAGCAACCAACAAAAAACGGTTGAACGCCAGAAATCCCATCTAGAACCCATGTCACTTCCCTTTTGGGATGACTTCTCAACACCCACCCATACCGATACCCTATGGGAAGATAAGGCCAATGTATGGATCAACTCAGGTGCCGCCATTAAACCACCTACTATAAATGTAGCCACCTTTGATGGTGTTAACGGAGCAGGTGTAGCCTATGCACCCAACCCCAACCAGAACCTGGATGTGGGACCAACCGATGTAATGGTTTCGCGTAGAATCAAAATGACGGAGGTACCTGTCGCTGGTCAGAATGATATATTTCTTAGTTTTTATTACCAGTGGGGTGGTTCTGTTGAACCACCGGATGCCAACGATAAGCTTGAATTGCAATTTTTTGATAAGGATGATAACTGGGACCTCCGTGCAACCTTCCAGGCTACCGCCATGCAACAACCGGATTCATTCTACTACTACACCATTCGCATTAATCAAGGAGAATACATCCACGATGATTTTCAATTTCGCTTTCAGGCATATGGCAGGCAGTCGGGGAAATTTGATTCGTGGCATATTGATTATGTGTACCTCGATAAAGAAAGAACAGATGGAACCCCATCATTTCCAGATCGCTCGCTTTACACCCCCCTATCATCCGCTTTCAGTAATTACCATGCTATTCCGGTAAAGCATTTCTTTTCTCAACAGAATCAATCCTTCCCCGCGTTTGGGTTAAGTAATCTAGAATCAATCCCGCAACCCATGAATTACAAGTATGCGGTAAATATTCAATCATATACCAATAGTGCATTAAGTTTAGAATCAGATTTCCTGCTGAAGGACTCGGTGGCCATCTCACCAACCATTACACCCTTCGAAAAAAGAAAAATTGTGACGGATATTGTACCGGACATCAGCAATTTTGATTCAAATGCCGACTCGCTGATTATCCGATATACCGTTACCCTTCAGGCAGATGACACCATCCGTGCAGATTTCTCGAACATTGATTTCAGGTTTAATGACACACTAACTACTTCCTACACGTTAACCGATTACTACGCTTACGATGATGGCATAGCAGAGTATGCAGTAGGACTTGCCGGAAACGGTAACGTAGCTGCTTATCGTTTTGAGCTGTTGACACCCGATCCGGATACGGTAAATGGTGTATACGTGCACTTCCCAAATTCATACGGAACCTTTGCCTCCACCGTTACTTTTTATGTTTGGAACGATGATAATGGCAAACCTGGAGACTTACTTCTTGAAGAACTGGTTCCCATTCAGCGAAACAGCAATAATGAATTTGTACTGCGAGAGTTTATTCAATCCACAGTTGTGCAGGGAATATTTTATATAGGCTGGCAACAACCATCCTCCGGTCGGGTATTGATCGGGTTAGATTCCAATAATGAAACCGGTGATCAACTCTATACCAATACTGCAGGCGTTAACAATCCGAATACCTGGTTACAGAATGTGCTTATAAAGGGAAGCCTGATGATTCGTCCGCGCTTTGGCCCCGGAGCTGTGGTTACGGACTCGGAAACTCCTTTAACTAAACATATTTCACTTTACCCAAATCCTAACCGCGGAGAGTTTTTTATTGACGGAGAAGTTACCCGGATTCAGATCCTCACTACCTCTGGCTATCCCATCGCATTTGATGCGTTTCAGGAAGCAGAAAACAAAACAAGAATCAGGATGACTCACACGCTTCCCGGGTTATACCTTGTTCGTTACTTCGATGGGGATTCATTCCAATCCCAAAAAATTATTATTCAGGAATAGCCGCTGTCATCTCAATCGGCACCGGACTAAAGCACAGCACAAAAATAATCAGGGCAATCCAACCTAACAGCTGGCGGTTAGTATCCAGCTCTTCTTCAATTTCAGCGCGTGGATGTTCTACGCCTGCCAGCCGCCCTATGATGAACGCAAACAACAACCATCCGGTAAAGCCATTCACGGTAGGTTGAAGCCAACTCCACACAAACTGTGCGGCAAAGATCAGTAGCGCGATCATAACCGTATTTTGAGTTGAAAGTTTAAGCCCTCGTAAACACAATACCAGAAAGATGACATAAGCCGGTGCGTAAAAAATCAAATCATCCATCGGTTGAAGCGGAGTTACCAAACCCAGGCCCGCATAAAAAATAAACACGATAAACACACCGGATGCAATTAGTTTGTGGTTTTTGTAACCGACTAACCCGTACAATACGTGACCGCCATCCAACTGACCAATCGGAAGAAGATTTAAGGCTGTAAATATGAGTGCCAGGAATCCGGAAAATAGATACGGATAATGCATGATCTCATGTGGATTAGGCACGCGTTCTGGGTCAGCCACGAATTTCTCAAAAATAAGAAACAGTAAATTTTTTCCAATTACCACATCAATTACACCTTCTTGATTTCCATATACGTGATCCGCGTACGCCAATCCATATTGTTCATATTCCGGATGAATCTCGAAAATATATTCTGCGGGGGGAAGGTTGGAGAATCCATAAAAAAGGACAATCAACGCCATTACAAAACCCGCCAGTGGACCGGCAATACCAATATCAAAATTCACCTTAAGCGAGGTTACACGCTGGCGCAGCCGAATAATGGCGCCCATGGTACCAATTGAAAACGGAAAAGGAGGAATCGGAATATAGTACGGCAAACTGGAGTTGACCTGATTTTTTCTTGCCGTGAAATAGTGCCCGAATTCATGTACCGTGAGGATCAACAAAAACGGTATTGAGAAATGCATTCCTGAAACAAAATCATCCCAGGTAAAGGCTACATAAACTGATTTTCCGTAAGTCCACTCAGCCCCGGCAATAGTAGTGGTGACAAACGTTGCAATAAATAAAAAAGCCTGAAGAATAATTCGTTTCGTCTCTTTACTCATAACGTGTTAAAAAAATCAAATACCTCATCCGGATGCTTCACCAAAAATGTTTGAATACCTAACCGCGCTGCTGATTGAATGTTTTCCGGGTTATCGTCCAGAAACACGGTCTCCTGCGGAACAAACCCGTTCTCTTCCAGCACCTGCTGAAAAATTATCGGTTCGGGTTTTCGTTTCCCTACCAAATGGGAATAATACGTCCCGTGAAAATACGCATCCAATTTTATCTGTTCAGAAACCTTGGGCAACATTTGCTGGTTCACAAAATCAAGATGAATGTTATTGGTATTGCTCAGTAGCGTTACGCGGAATTTACTGCGCAGGCTATCCAACAGGTTCAGTTTCGCCTTTGGCAGGTCAACCAGCATGGCATTCCATGCCCGGTCAAATTCATGAACGGTGGTTTCAAAAGACAGTATTCGCTGTACCGCAGTTCTGAATTCCATATCCGAAATTTCACCCCGTTCATAAGCAAAAAATTCCAGTTCAGTAAGGTAAGCCTTTCGTACATCGTCAGGCGCAACACCCGATAATGCAGAAAACGCATCAACCGTTCGGACGGGCGACAAATCAATAATTACTCCGCCCAAATCAAAAATTAAGTTCTTAACCTTCACGTTCTAATCTTAAAGTCAAATATGCAAAAGAATCAATCCTTAAAGATTATCATATCAAATATTTAAGAACAGATTATTTCATTGATATTCCCTTCCCGAATTTTTATCTTTCAACTCGAAAAACCTGAACCATGAAAACGTTGAAATTCTGGGCTACTCTACTCACAGTAACGTGCCTGTGTACCGCAACCTACGGTCAATCCTATCAAAAACGGTTGGCGCTGATTATTGGCAACTCCAGCTACCAGCATGGTGGCTCCCTGCGCAATCCTGTAAATGATGCCCGTGCCATGGCAGGAACCCTGCAATCGATGGGATTTGAGGTGATGAAGTACGAAGACCTCTCCAGCAACGATATGAAGCGGGTTATCAACGAATTTGGAAAACGCCTCGCAGGAAATGATGTGGGTCTGTTCTACTATGCAGGCCATGGCATTCAGCACAACGGATCAAACTATATGATTCCCATAGAGGCCAACCTTCAAAATGAAGAGCAGATTGAATTCGATTGCGTTTCAGCCGATCGGGTGGTGAGTTTTATGGAAACGGCCAAAGCCAAGGTGAATGTAATTATCATGGATGCCTGCCGCAACAACCCGTTTGAGCGTAGCTGGCGCAGAAGTACCAATGGCAACGGATTGGCCATGATGAACGCACCCAGCGGAACGTTGATTGCTTATGCCACTGCACCGGGCACAACGGCAGCCGATGGTGATGGCATAAACGGATTGTATACCAGCGCCATTTTAAAATATATTAAAGATGAGTCCCTTACTCTTGAACAAGTGTTCAAAAAGGTTCGTACCGAAGTGGAGGAGCGCTCAGGACGGATGCAGATTCCGTGGGAAACCACATCCTTAAAAGGGGAAGATTTTTACGTAGCACGTGGAGCCAAACCGGTAAAACAGCAGCAAGCGATTGTTGAGCGCGTACCCGTATCACCTGAAAATGAAAAGCAAGCTGAAATTCATTATAAAAGTGGTTTAACCAATTTTGAAAGTGAATTGTACAACGATGCCATGTCGGATTTCTCAAAAGCTATTGGACTGAATCCTAACTATGCAGAAGCCCATTATATGATGGGACGAGTGAAGTACGCGTTAAAACTGGATTATGACGCTTTAGCAGATTACACAAAAGCCATACAGCTTAAGCCAGAGTTTGGAGACGCTTATTATTGGCGGGGCAATGTGTACTATGCCATGCGAATGGATGCTGAGGCTATTTATGACTTTTCTGAATGCATTAAAGTCAAACCTGATTTTGTTGATGCCCATTATTATCGTGGCCAGGCATATTATGGTTCACAGAATTATGAGGAAGCGATAAAAAATTTCACAGCGGCCATCTCCTTAAACCCTCGTCACTTGAATGCATTGTATTACAGAGGAAACTCCTATTATTCTTTGCGGATGCACAACGAAGCCATAGCCGATTTTAACCAGGTGATTAGGCAAGATCCCAATTATACGCAGGCCTATTTTTATAGAGGTAACTGTTATTATTTATTGGGTAACGATATTGAAGCGATAAAAGACCTTACTACTACCATTCAGCAAAAACCCGACCATGTAGAGGCACATTTTTGGAGAGGTGTGTCTGAATTCATGTCAGGAAAAAATGATAATGCAGAGGCCGACTTTAACAAGGCACTTCAATTACGTCCAAATTACCCCGAAGCCTATTATTGGAAAGGGCGTGTAAAGTTTGCGCAGGTAAAAGACGAAGAGGCCATTGCTAATTTTACGACTGCTATCAACTTACGACATGATTATTCAGAGGCCTGGCATTATCGAGGATTTGTTAAGTATTTCAGTAAACAGTACGATGAGGCCACTAAAGATGCCAACAAAGCAATTGAGTTAAATCCGCTAAATGCTGAAGCTTACTATGTACGCGGGCTGATTGAATTTGATAAGGCCAATGATGAAAAAGCATTGGAGGCGCTCAACCAGGCGCTTGAAATACGCCCCGCATATTCTGAAGCGCTGTTGTTAAGAGGTAAGGTTAAACACTTCTTGAAACGTTATAGTGAATCTACAATTGACCTCACAAAGTCTATTGAAATAAAGCCCACGGGTGATGCGTACTACTGGCGTGGCTATTCAAACTATATGCTCAAGTTTGACAACCAGGCGCTATCGGATTACACAAAAGCCATTGAATTAAAACCTAACTATCCGGAAGCCTTCTACCGGAGAGGCGACTTACATTATATCTTGGAGAAAGATCAGCAATCACTTGCTGACCTGAACGAAGCCATACGGTTAAAACCAGCCTATGCAGAAGCTTTTTGCCTGCGAGCACGCACTAAACTAGCGCTCAATCAAACCGAAGAAGCCTTGCAGGATGCCAATAAAGCATTGGAGTTAAAGGCTGGCTATGCTGAAGCGTATTACTATCAAAGTCAGGCGTACGCCAAAATGGGCAAACGCAATGAGGCGCTTACGGCCATCGATAAAGCCCTGGAATTTGCCCCGGGAAATGCCACGTATTTAAACTACAAGACTTCGCTGGGGAATTAAGGAAACAGGTTGGGATTTTACCCTTCAAAATGCTAACATTGCGACCTGATTTTTGACCGAATCAGGGCCCATAGCTCAGCTGGTTAGAGCACCTGACTCATAATCAGGGGGTCGCAGGATCGTGCCCTGCTGGGCCCACAAAAGCCGCGGAAGTTTCTGCGGCTTTTTCTATTTTAGACAAATGCCAGGATGTTATATCATCGTAAGCAAGTCGCTGAATCAATTCTATATAGGGGCCACTCATGAAAATGTGGATACCCGAATCTTGAAACATAATCAGGGTGAATACGGAAAATCTAAATTCACCTCAAAAGCTAAAATCAACCACCCCTGGCCCCTCCTTTCCAAGGAGGGGAATAGTACAGTGAAGCACAGCTTAATTTCTCTTTTTTGATTTATATGATTACAGAGTTGAAAAATCCAGAATCAGTTTCAACTAATTAAAATCATCACGCTAACACTTCCCCTCCTGATGCAGGAGGGGTGGCGGCAGGCCGGGGTGGTGAATTTCTTGGCATCAATAATTGATTAAAATCAACCACCTCTGGCCCTCCTTCCACGGAGGGGAATAGTACCGTGAAGCATAACTTAAGCTTTGCTTTGATTTAGAAGATTGAAGAGATGAAAAACAGCAAAGCCGCGGATTTTTCTGTGGCTTTTACTTTTTAAGGGATACTTTTTTACCCGTCCTGGCGCTTTCCTTAGCCGCTTCCAAAATCTCTACTACGATCATATTGTTTTCCAAAGACGATAGATCATAATCGGGTAAAACTACTTTTTTTCGAATTACTGCTTCAAATAATGCAAAGGGATCATCATGCGGTGAGGTGCGTTCACGCAACCTTTCAATCCTGAATTCATTCTCCCCTTTCAAGCGTATTTGCATGCTAGTACGGTCAAGACTATGGGCATAACCCGTGCTTCCATATACCTCCATATCTTTCCGGCTAAACGGCCAGTTCCAGGAAGCCTGAATAATGCCCTGCATATCGGGGTATTCCAAAATAATAGTGGCTTCGTCATCTACTTTTGGATAAACATCAAGTTTGAACTGTTGAAGTACAGCTGTAACGGATACAGGTCTCTTACCTTGCGCCAGCCATGTGATCAGGTTTGCGCCATAGCAGCCAAAATCCGTTACCGCGCCTCCTCCATTTTGTATGGGATCCGTCAGCCAGTCTAGAAATTCTTTATTCACACCGATTTCTTTCGGCCCCTCATGTCCATCGTGTATCACTATTTTTCGAAGTTTACCAAGTTCTCCCCCATCAGCAAGTTGTTTTACTTGATGATTCGTGGCATACCAGGTGGTTTCGTAGTTGGTGAGTAACTGAATGCCGTGTTTGTTTGCCAGATCCTTCATCTTAAGCGCATGATCCATACTCACAGCCAACGGCTTTTCAACCATCACATGTATTCCTTTAGGCGCACATAATTGAACCACCCTCAAATGCTCGTAAATAGAACCAAATGCGGTAACGGCTTCCGGTTTTGTTTTTGCAATCATTTCTTCCAACGATGCAAACCACAAATCTTGAGGCAAATTATGCTGCTTAAGATAACGAAGGGCTAATTCCTGATTTGGTTCTGCAATACCAACAAGTTGAATATCTCCACGGTCTGCTCTTCCCAGAATCCAATGAACGTGCGTATGGGTCAATCCCGCAACGCCTACCCGCAAGGGCGCAGCTGTACACGTTAGGAGAATCGCAAATAAAAAAACAGAAAGGAAAATTAACTTCTTCATATTGAAAGGCATTAAATCGAACGAGAAACTAACCATTTACTTCACTACATGCAACCAACTTTTGCACGTAGCCTGATCGCCAATGGTTAGTGTATAATAGTAGACACCGGCATCAAGATCATCTGCCGACCAGTCGTATTGATAGTCAGAGGATTCGTATACCAGTTTACCCCACCGGTTGTAAACTTTTAAAGACACCTTCAAACCAACATCTGCTGGAGTTTGACCGGGAAAATTTTCAGGATTGCCGTATTGAATGGTAAACACATCGTTTTGACCCGCAGTAATTTCGGGTGTAATCACATTGGGAACAGTCATAGAATAGATCGGCAAATCGATCAGTTTCTCATACACGCAAAACTCCTTTACACCCGTTAACCGCATCGTAAACGTTCCGTCCTGTTGGTAGGTGTGCTTTACTTCCGGTAAATCAGTTGTTGTACCGTCACCAAAATCAAACTGAAAAAGTTCATCCGGGTTTGTGTCCGTCAAGTTTCGCACCAATACCTCCGGCCTGGAAATGCAATCGGTAATGAATTCATACTCCCACTTCACATCGATAAACGGAACTACCTCAATGTTTACTGTGTCTTTCAGTTTACATCCATTGGCATCTGTGACGGTTACAAAATACGTTGTAGTTTCTTCAGGTTTCACAACAGGAGAAGTAAGAGGTCCCTCATCCGTGCTCCATTCATAAACAGTACCTCCGGTTCCCTTTAACTCATAGGTTGTGCCGAAACAAATCGCATCATCGTCCTGTACCTTTAACAAATTCCGAAACACACGAATGGTGGTAAAGGTGGAGTCTATTCCAATACAGGTATTCAGATCAATCGCTTTCAGTTTTACCGTATAGATTCCTTCATCTTCATATTGATGTACGAATGAAGTGGTATCTGTTTTTACTAGTGTGGTACCATCACCCAAATCCCATTCATAAAATTCTCCGCCTGTACTGAAGTTTTGAAATCGAATGGAATCCGGAAAGCAAACCTGATTTAATCCCGGAGCATCAAATGCAACTGAATTGGTTTGAAGCCGTGCACGCAGGGATGACAGATCGAATTTAAAGGCGGCATTGTTGCAATTCGGACTATTATTGGTTCTTGACCAGGCACCTGGTGTAGTTGGAAAATCAGAGGTGGGACCTCCCGTTGCATTTCCTGCCGCACACCCTGAACACACTGCATGGTAAACAATGCCGCTTTTATCAAATCGACTGGTTCCTCCATCAACATGAGTTCGGGATTGTGTTCCACCCAGAAATGTTGCATACAACAATTCGCTTGCATCAGCCGTAAGGACAATGAAATAAAAATCAGAACCACTGGTAGTTCTTTGGAGAGCATCCGAAGTTGTAGGCATACCAGCAGTGGTGCTACCTGGCCAGAAGTTACCCCCTTGGTTTATTGCTCCTCCCCAACCCGACATGTATAGGTTGTTGCAATCGTTAACCAAAAAAGCTGTAGGCGAAATATTGGGTATACCTATACCTGATCCAAAAACTGTTGAAAACTCCAACACCCTCAAATCTTCCGAAAACTTTTGCACAAACTGACCACTATTTGGATTACTGTAAACACCAGTTGTAACTGGGAAATTTCCATTGGTTTGTCCGTACACATATACCGCACCTTCCCGATCCAGATCAATAAAATAAACCTGATCAAAATTTGGGGTACCTGTAAATGTTGCTGCCATTATAGAATCTCCATTTGGGGCTATTCGGGCAATCCACCCATCTGCGCCTCCAGCAAAAAGCGACTGATATACTCCATCTGTAACTGGAAAATTTGAACTGGTTGTGCCGCCTGCTATGTAAACCGATTTCATACTATCTATTTTCAACGTATGCGAAGCATCAACCCCACTACCGCCAAGGAAACTTGACCACTCAATATTTTCCAACATAGGATCCATTTTAACCAGTATAGCATCCGTAGATCCACCATTATATGTGGTACTGAAACTATTGACTGCCGGAAAATCTATAGAAGAAGTAACTGAACTAATATACACATAACCAAGCGAGTCAGTAATTACGTCACCCCGCATTTCATCACCGTAATTGCGTGTTAGTGGTCCAGATATCGGATTAAGGCCATCGTTACCTGATCCGCCTAAGAAAGTTGAAGCCTTCAATTCATCACCAGCAGAACTAATACGAGCTACAAAAATGTCCGATCCGTTTGGGTACTGCTCAATAACATTTGATGACGTGAATGACCCCCCTGAAAAAGTCTTCCTTAAAGCCATTTCAGAAGTCGGGAAATCCATCGAACTTGTGGTCCCCAGAACAATAAGGTCACCATTATAGTCTGTTACAAGGCTATGTGGTGTTTCATTACTGGTACCACCTAAATGACTTGCATATAATAACTGGCTTCCGGTGGAATCATACTTCAGTATAGCTACATCATAACCCCCACCAAACTGCACTTGAAAAGCTCCAGGTGTAGCCGGAAAGGTACCCCCTACAGCACGAACAATACCAGCTGAATAAAGCGTGCCTCTTTCACCCGGAGTTGCCGTACTTCCCCAATTATCTGCTGTCGAACCTGAATAGGTCGAGAATATAAGTAATGGATCGATCACGAGTTCATAGCATGCATCGTAGCCATCGGGAAAATAGAATCTAAGAATGTTATCCTCCAGCACGTACTCGCTTTTTACTTCACATACCATACCATCTATAACCTGGTATGTGAACGGCTTCTTTTCAATCAAATCCCCAACCGATGTGCCGATATATACATTGCCATTCTCAAGCCTGAGTTCATCTGCACCATCGATTTGAATCTGGACAACATCTGGATACGCATCCGGTTTTACAATGAAATCATACTTCAAATTTTCATTAACGGAACTAATGCGCAGGTCAACTCCCGCATAAACATCCGGATAGATGATGTTATACCAGGCGTTAGCACGTGAAGCCCATTTGGATTGATCGTTACCCAGGAAAAAATTGTAGTATTCTTTCGCCTTAACTGAGGGAATTGGTCTGGATGCCGTATTGGAACCCGGAAAGGTTATTCGCACATGGTGCGCATCCATCATGTTCTCTGCTCGTCCATCCGATTCATTCACCTGATGATCCATGTGGTCATGCGCATGATCATCTTGCTGCTCAAACAGGTAAAGTGAAAACTGGCCCGGTGAAAGCATCAACCGGCCACCCGGTGTTCGTGCTGCGAAATCAACATGCGCGGGCCATTGGTTCTTATTCTCAATAAACTTGAGTTGCGGATCTTGAGTCCGGCCTACCAAAAAGGAAATAATAAAAACAGAAAATAATACGCTACGGATCGCCATATTCGTTCCCATAAACCAACCAGGCAAGCAAAATACGAAATTCTACAACTTGCTCACCCCTCCTTTCGGAGTACCTGTAAGGGAGGCGTGGCAATAACCTCGCGGGAATTCCACCAACCGATGAACATGGTGAGCAATACCACGCCAACGGTAATGGTAACCAATTCAATAGCATCAAACGCGAACTGAATTTTAAAGAAAAATGTGGTAAGCAAATAGCCGCCACCAATAGACAAAATCATGCCGGTAAGCGCTGAGAAAATTCCCAGGTAGGCATATTCAATTAGCGTGATTCGGGTAATTTGACGGGTGCGTGCACCTATGGTTCGTAGCAGTACATTTTCCTTCATACGTACAAATTTGCTGTTGATAACTGCGCCACTTAGCACCACCAGTCCGGTGATAATACTAAACAGCGCAAGAAACCGGATAACTGACCCCAGTTTATTAAACAAATCATTAACGGTGCTTAATATCAACCTCAAATCGATTAGTGAAACATTCGGATAAGACATGATCAGTTCGCGCTGAAATTTGTTGGCGATTTGCTGATCATCTACACGGGTGGCCGTAACATACACTTGGGGAGCCTGCTCCAACACACCGGTTGGAAACACAAAAATAAAGTTCGGTGGATCCTTTGGCCATTCCACTTTACGAATACCACTGATGCGAACTTTCACCGGAATTCCCTGCACATCAAACACCAATGAATCGCCTTCCTTCACATCCAATTCTTCATGTAAGCCTTCGGATATCGTAACCCAAATGGAATCTGGCCCTGAAGTTTTCTTTTGCAATTCCCCACTGATTAACTCTTCTGATAAATGTAAACTGTCGCGGTAGGTAACACGATACTCTCGGGTGAGCGCCCAGTTGGGCACACGATCGGTGGTGTCCTTTTGCACTTCTTCAACACTCCTTCCTTTTAATTCACTTAATCTGCAGGTAACAATCGGTACTACCTGGTTAACCGGCAGTTTATTTTCTTCCATCAACTTCACCACACCATCTTTCTGCGATGGTTGAATATCAAACAAAATGGTGTTGGATTGATTTTCCTGACCACTAAACTCCACCTGGCTTAACAAACTCTTCTCCACCACATTCAAGGTAGTGATGATAAACGCTCCCAGGCCAATGGCCACCATGAGCATGCGGGTTTGATTGTTTGGCCTGAACAGATTTGACAGGGCATGACGCCAGATAAATGTGGAGTTGACAGGGAAATATTTTCTTACCAAAAACAAAAGCAACATGGCAACGAGCGTGAGTAACCCCAGGGCAACAGCTAACCCACCGAAAAAGGCAAGACCAATCCACACACTTCTGGTTTGAAGTGCCGCAAAAAACATCGGGAACAAAACTATGAGAACAACAACGGCCAGGCGTGCTTTTGAAAAAATTCGGGTAGGTTCAAAATCTGCGCGCAAAACCGTTAAGGGCGGTACGAAGCGAACGGCCATCAGCGGAAGCATTGAAAACAACACGGACACTACCGTTCCAATCGCAATCCCCATTCCGAAAGAAACCCATGATACCGTGAAGCTTACTTCCACCGGCAACATATCCTTAAACACAACCGGAATCAATTGCTGAATTCCAAGACCCAGTGCCGCACCCGCTACACTGCCCACAATCCCCAGCAGGAAAATCTGGATGAAGTAAATATTAAAGGCCTGCCAACCGGATGACCCCACACAACGCAACACGGCCACTTCATCACGCTTTTCGCGAGCGTAAATATGAACCGAACTGGCCACACCAATACAGCCTAATATCAATGCCAGGAAGGCAAGCAGTGAAAAGAATCGGTAAACGGATTGAAATGCTTCACCCAACTCCTCTTTACGCTCCTGAACGGTATCGTAACCATGTCCACGCTTACGAACCTCCGGACGGATTGTTTTCTCCAACGCTTCAGTGGCTACATCACTTTCAGTTTTCAGGTATTTCCTATAATTCACCCGACTGCCAAACTGAACCAGTCCGGTTGAATCCAATTGCGACATGGCGATGTATACGGAAGGTGTAAACGTTGACAGAATACCGCCACCGCCCGGAATTTTTGTAACCACACCGGCTACTTCAAAAAATGAATTACCGACCTTAATGGTATCACCTGAACTGACTTCGTATTGACTGGCCAACGTTTCATCCAACAAGGCGTATCCCTGTTCGCGCATCAATGAGTACGCATTAGCGGGCAATGTTTCTACTGATCCGTAAAAAGGAAAATCACCTTCTAGCGCCACCAACCGTATTAACCGCGATTGTCCGCTTTGTTTAAACAACACCATCGAAGCCATATCTGCCTCATTGGCTTGCGGATGTTTCAGCGAATCGAAAAGAACTTCCAGCTCAGGCTCAAACTTCCGGTTCCCATTAATGACCATATCTGCGCCAAGCAATTCCTTGGCATTGCGGTCAATGTCTTGCTGCAGAGAATTATTAAGCGAATCCAATGAAACCACTGCGGCAATACCCGTGATCAATGAAGCCACAAAAAGAAATAAACGGGAGAAGTTATGACGGGCATCGCGCCAAGCCATTTTCCACACCCAACTATCTTGCAGTATGTTGCGTGTTTTGCGCTTTAATTTGATGATGTACTCAATCATGCGCCAACCAGTTCTTCTTCCACCAGTTTGCCACCTTTCATGCGCAGGATGCGTTCGGTCTTTCGGGCCAGTTCAAGGTTATGTGTAACCAATACCAACGTAGTGCCCTGCTGCTTATTCAAGGAAAAAAGTAATTCCGTAACATGCGATGCATTCTCATCATCCAGGTTTCCGGTGGGCTCATCGGCAAACAAAATTTTTGGATCGGTTATAAAGGCACGCGCCATCGCCACACGTTGCTGTTCACCGCCTGATAGTTGTGAAGGGTAGTGATCCACACGCTTTTCGAGTCCCACCCGAACGAGCAACTCTTCTGCTTTCTGCTTCACATGCTTTTCCCCGCGCAGTTCAAGTGGCACCATCACATTTTCCAAAGCTGTTAACGTGGAGAGCAATTGAAAATTCTGAAACACAAATCCTACATATTGATTACGAATGTATGCGCGGTCATCTTCACTCATGGAATTTAACTTAAAACCCATCAATGAAATGATGCCGCTGGTTGGCACATCCAGTCCGGCACATAAACCCAACAACGTGGTTTTACCACTACCGCTGGGCCCCACAATGGATAAGGTATTTCCTTGACGAACGGAGAAGCTCACATTATCAAGTACCGTTAACGAACCTGAGCCCGATCGGTATGTTTTGGTTAATGCTTCGGCTTGCAGAACATGCTGACTCATACGAATGTATTATAGTAATGATTTATGCTTACTGGCACCTTTTTTGACCTATTGAACGTTACATAAGCGTGTAAGTTAATGTAACTTTAACCCTTATTGGAACAAACAAATAACTAATTACATGGTCGGAAAGTTTTTAGGAATTATTGTAGCCTTGCTCCTTTTTCAGGGATCATCAACAACGAAAACCATTATGTTCTTTGGCGATAGTCTGACAGCTGGCTATGGGCTTTCGCCCGAAGAGGCCTTCCCCTATCTGCTGGAGCAAAGGCTGAATGAACAAGGGAAAAATTGCAAAGTGATCAATGCCGGGCTGAGCGGAGAAACGACTGCGGGTGGACTATCGCGTATTGATTGGGTATTGCGTCAGCCCATTGATGTTTTTGTGCTCGAGCTTGGCGGAAATGACGGCTTGCGCGGGCTTCCTTTGGAACAAACCAAATCCAACTTACAGGCTATTATTAATAAAGTAAAAGCCAAAAACCCGAATGCAAAAATTGTGGTTGCCGGTATGATGGTGCCCCCAAATATGGGTGACGATTACAGTACTGCATTCCGCAAAGTATTTCCGGAAATCGCAAAAAAGAACAACGCCACGTTGATTCCCTTTTTACTGGAAGGTGTTGCCGGAAATGAAAAGTTAAATCTACCGGATGGCATTCATCCGAATCCGGAGGGACATAAAATAGTGGCCAACAACCTGGTTAAAGTTATCGGACCAATACTATAACTTGCGCAAACAATCTTGAAGGAAAACCAACACATCCTGACCAACAGGGTCCCCCTCTTTCCCAAATTCACGATGAATAGAGAGGCTGTTTTTCTTAGCGTAACTCTTCACCTGAATGGTTATTCCTGAATCCTTGAATTTTTTAGCGAGATTTAATGCATCACTTTCAGTGGGCGTTTTAACTCCTGAATAAGCCAGAAAAACGGGTGGCACTTTCATCCCCGGCACAATATGCGTTACCGGTGATGCTTCGCGCCATTCTTGTTCAGTTAAACCGAATGTATCCAGGCACCAGTCTTTCACTTTATTGTTGTTATCCGGAATGATCTTCGCCACATCAAAACCAAGTCCATCCACAGAGATTACACCCTTAATCATATCCAATGAACCTTGTGCCTCATCCAGGTACTTTTTGTTCACGGTTATCATCACCGACATCTGGGCACCGGAAGCGTATCCCATTAAAAAAATCTTTTCCGGATCACCACTGTAGTGCACGATGTTGTTGTATACCCATACCAAGGCATGCGCTACATCCTGCATATGACCGGGATGTTTGATATCAGGCGAAAGCCGGTGATTGATACTAACAAAGATGTAGCCCTTCTCAGTAAAGTAAGCCGGCTTAATGCCCACATCACTCTTATCACCAAATGCCCACAGGCCACCGTGCACCCAAATAATTACCGGAGACTTGCTGCCCTTCTTGGGCATGTAGATGTCCAGGGCATTTAACCTGGGCTCTTTGGCCAGCTTGGCGTATGGAATGTCGGCTACCTTGAAGAAAGGACCTTCGCCCTTCTTTTGGGCCAACAGCGATCCTGACCCGATGAAAATAAGTGCGCAAAAAATGACCAACCGGTTAAAACGCATACACTAAAATAACGTAAAACATAGTCTCCTATCTGGGAGTTAAAATATCAATTATTTAACCAAAATAACAACCGGAAGAATCAGCCCTCCCGTATTTTCGCCACTTCAATGAAAAACGAACGTATTCTGCTCTTTATTCTGGCCGCGGCCATGTTTACCCACATCATGGACTTCATGATTATGATGCCATTAAGTCCATCACTCATGAGCATTTTTGACATCAATGCCCAGCAGTTCAGCTTGCTAGTATCTTCCTATACCATTACGGCAGGTATTACCGGATTTCTGGCAGCTTTTTGGATCGACCGTTTCGACCGAAAGAGCATGATGTTGTTCATGTACTTTGGCTTTACGCTGGGCACCCTAGCCTGTGCCTACGCACCAACCTATCCCTTTCTGCTCATTGCCCGTTCTTTAGCTGGTGCTTTCGGAGGTGTGTTAGGCGCCTTAATCCTTTCCATTGTAAGTGATGTTATACCCCTGGAACGCAGAGCCAGCGGACTTGGAATCGTGATGGCTTCATTTTCAGTAGCCTCCGTATTTGGTGTACCCTTTGGCTTATTTCTGGCCAGCAAATTCACGTGGCATGCACCCTTTTTATTTCTGGGGCTCGTAGCGGTTGTAGTATTCGTTTTGATGTTCGCGTTCATCCCGCCCTTACGATCACACCTGAATGGAACACATAAAAAACCACTTGAAATTCTATCCAAAATATTCGGGCAACGCAGCAGTTTGCTTGGGCTCTCCTTTGTTTCGGTGCTGACGCTGGGGCACTTTACCATTGTACCGTTTATTGCAGCATACATGGTTGGTAATGTGGGTTTTTCCAACGATGACCTCTCCTACATTTACCTGGTGGGAGGTGCGCTTACGATTTTCTTTTCTCCGTGGGTGGGTAAAATGGCCGATAAACATGGCCGGTTAAAAATCTTTACCATTTTTGGCAGCCTGGTAATCCTTCCGATTCTGTTCATTACCAACATGCCGCCCATGCCATTGTGGTCAGCCTTAGTGGTAGCTGGAATATTTTTCATTTTCAGCAACGGCAGAATGGTTCCATCTACCACGATGGAAACCGCGATTATCAGTCCGGAAAGTCGTGGCAGTTACATGAGCATTCGTTCATCCGTTCAACAGCTCACTTCCGGGTTGGCTTCCTTTCTGGCCGGTACCATCATCAGTGAAAAAGCTTCGGTATTCAGTCCGGAAGCCAAAGCGTTGGTGAACTATGGTTATGTGGGATTGATTGCAGTGTTCTTCAGCCTGGTTTCGTTGTGGTTGGCGAGGAAGCTGCAGGTGGCTGAGGGAGCATAACACGAACAAAGGAATGTAACCATTAGTAATTCCTGGGCTCTTGTTTTACATGACGAACCCTTAAAATGATGATACGGTCATCTGTAACCTTATATGCTATCCGATAAGAAAATTTTTCAAAGCCCGGTAATTGCCTGTATTCGACTTCTTGAATTTATCAGGCGGATATTTTTCGGGATGCTCAGGCAAACTAGCTGTCATTCTCAAGATTTCCGACCGAACCTTTTCTGCGTTGACTATTGATTCTTCTCGTATGTAATCGTATAATTTTTGAAGAGCTGAGTAGGCCTGTTTATCCCATACTACCGCAAGTTTAGGCTTCTTCACCATTCCTTCGCCATCTTCTCTACCTCATGCTGGGAATAAAATTCACCTTTTGCAACCCGCAATTCCGCTTCATCCAGTTCCTTATTGTATTGTTCAATACTAATATGGCCCTCATTTTTTAATGCATAATGAATCATATGTTTCAATGCCCGTAAAAAGGAGATATCATTAACATGCTGCAATTCCTTGATTATAGCTGATCATTACCGTCAAAATCTCCATACCATCCCTTAAATACAAATCGCTCCCGACTGTTTTCCGGATAAAATGCAAAGACCTGTCCTATTTTGTCCATTCGTGCAGGAACAAAATCTTTATGCACCATATAGGAAGCATAAGGCATTGAACCCCGTAAGCAAGCTGTAAATTCAAAAAGAATAAACAGGATTGGAGAAATAATAATCAAGCGAGTGATAAATCGTCTTTTCATGAGTTTCGTAATCTACCCATGAAATCTAGCCAATTACCGATACGATTCCAATATGACTAGAGATCGGTAATCTTCTTGAACTTAGGCACCAGCAAATGCATGATAATCCAGGCAATCAGGTAGGCAGAACCGCAAACTACAAACAAAATGCTATAGCCCTTCTCTACCGTGCCCAATGCTGTAAAATGTTTCAACAATAAGCCTGCTGCCCATGCAATTAATATACCTCCAAAAGCACCCGACATACCCCCTATGCCGGTAACTGAAGCGACAGCTTTCTTGGGAAACATGTCCGAAACGGTTGTAAAAATATTGGCCGACCAGGCCTGATGCGCTGCGCATGCCATGGCGATCATGGCAACGGCATACCATGTGTTGATTTCTCCTAATGTTGATGCAAACAACACACACAAGGGTATAATGGCGTAAATGAGCATAGAGGTTTTGCGTGCTTTGTTGGCATCCATACCTCCATTAATTAATCGCTTGGGCAGCCATCCACCTAACACGCTGCCAACGGTGGCTACCATGTACACCACTGCAACTGCGAGCGGCCATTCAATCACCTTTTCCGGACGGCCATCAGCCAAATGGCGTGCATTTTCTCCGGTAAGAAAGGCTGGTAACCAAAACAGAAAAAACCACCAGATCGGATCGGTCATGAATTTACCAAAAAAGAATGCCCATGTTTGGCGGTAGCCCAACAACCGGAACCACGATACCTTTTCTTTGGTCTCATCTTCTACAATCGCTTCGTCCTGATCACTGTGGATATAGTCGTACTCGGCTTGCGAAAGTTTTCCTTCTTTGAGTTTTTCTAACGGACTTTTATAACTTCTGTACCAAAAGAATAACCAGATCAATCCTACCGCACCTGTAAGGATGAACGCCCACTCCCACCCCATCGATTCTGCTATGTACGGAACAGAAAGTGGTGCAATAATGGCCCCAACGTTTGCGCCTGAGTTATAAATGCCCGTGGCAAATGCCCGTTCCTTTTTCGGAAACCAATTCGCGATAGTTTTATTGGCGGCTGGAAAATTTCCAGCCTCGGTTACTCCAAGTGCAGCACGCCAGAAGCCAAATCCAAATGTTGTTTTCGCAAAGGCGTGGCCAATGGCAGCCAGGCTCCAACCGAACAATGCAATGCCGTATCCATTCTTCGTTCCGATTTTATCGATTACACGACCAATGCCCAGCATCCCCAACGCATATGCCACCTGAAACGACATGATCACATACGAATAATATAATTCCTGATTGGCTTTGTCATCACCGAACATACCAATGTCCGACAAAGTTGTTTTCAACAATCCCAAAACATTCCGGTCGAGGTAATTCACCGTAGTAGCAAAAAACACCAACGCACAGATCGTCCAGCGATAGTTTGTCATTTTTGAATTCAGGTTTTCCATTACACGTGAGGTTAGTGAGCGTGATCGAATGAGAAATTATTTTATGATTTCCTTGATGATGGACATAGCATCCGCCACACTCTTTTCAAGTGCAGGCCAATCTTTCTTTTCCATGATCTCTTTTTTGAATAATTGCGAACCCATGCCAACACACATCACACCCGCTTTGAACCAGGCGGAAAGATTTTCTTTGGTTGGCTCAACTCCTCCTGTTGGCATAAGTTGATAACCGGGAATAACCGGTAAAACAGAAGACACAAAGCCAGGGCCGAGTACAGACCCAGGGAAAATTTTAATCACCGCTGCGCCATGCTCTTTCGCGGCAACAATTTCGGTAAGTGTGGCGCAACCGGGTATCCAGGGAATATGATGCTTTTTGCACACCTCAGCCATTTCGGGTTTAAGGATTGGAGACACAATGAAATGAGCGCCCGCTTGAATAAATTTCTGCGTGGTCTCCGCATTCATAATGGTGCCAATACCCAGTACCATATCCGGATATTGTTGCGCATGTACTAAAAGTTGTGTGAATACATCAAATGCATTTCCGCCCCGGTTGGTAAATTCAAACACACGCACGCCTCCTTTATAAGAAGCATCCATCACCGCTTTAGCAATTTCAATATCAGCATGATAAAACACGGGAATCATTCCCGTTGATTTCATAGCCTGTACAATGGATTCAGGTGTAAATGTTGGCATAAGTCGAATCATTATCGTGAAACACGTCCGGAAGCATCACCTTTCATCAGCTTCTCCACTTCATCAACAGTGACCAAGTTAAAGTCACCTTTAATAGTATGCTTTAGGCATGATGCGGCAACCGCAAAGTTGAGGGCTTTCTGATCATCCGTTGGATATTTGATCAATCCATAGATTAATCCGCCCATAAACGAATCACCCCCCCCTACTCTGTCTACAATATGCGTTATCTGATAGGTTGGCGCTTCGAATAATTTCTTCCCGTCCCACAACACACCCGACCATGAATTATGACTGGCACTGATTGATCCGCGCAGCGTAATAATCACCTTCTTTGCCTTCGGAAACTTTTTCATCAATTGCTTTCCTACCGATTCGTATGCTGCCCCTTCCACATGACCTGATGTTACGTCTACACCTTCAGGCTTAATACCAAACACCATGTCGGCATCTTCTTCGTTACCTAAGATTACATCACAATGTTTTACCAACTCCTCCATCACTTCGCTTGCAGGTTTTCCCCACTTCCATAATTTATTCCTGAAGTTTAAGTCGGTTGAAATGGTAATGCCTTTCTTAGCAGCTACTTCACATGCCTCCTTACACACTTCAGCTGCACCTTCAGAAACAGCCGGTGTAATGCCTGTCCAGTGAAACCAGGTAGCACCTTCAAATGCTTTATCCCAGTCGATCACGCCTTTCTTCAATTTTGCAAACGAACTGTTGGCACGGTCATAGATTACCTTGCTCCCGCGACTCACCGCACCGGATTCCAGAAAATAAATTCCAATCCTGTCGCCACTACGGTTGATAAATGAAGTGTCAACACTACGGGCACGCAACGAAGCGATGGCTGCATCACCGATATCATTATTGGGTAAGCTGGTAACGAAGCGCGCATCGATGCCATAATTGGCTAACGATACGGCTACGTTGGCTTCACCACCACCGTATGTTGCCTCTAATTCTGTTGCCTGAGAAAACCGAAGAAAGCCAGGCGTTGCCAGCCTGAGCATGATTTCACCGAACGTTACTACTTTATTCATGGGTATTAATTAATTGATTTTTAAACGCGTTTGTCTTTTAAAACTATGGTTAAAAACTCACTAAAAACACTCGAAAAGGGCATTTATCAAGCATATTTTAACTCATTCGTTTGCTACCCAATTTTTTTTACTAAATTGTGCAATCGATTGCGCAAGTTAAGAGTTTTATTGAAATGTCAAACAAGTTCTTAAAGATACATCCCGAGGATAATGTTTTAGTGGCGTTATCCGATCTGAAAGCCGGTGAAGAAATCCGGTACAATGGAAGTTCCATTATATTGAATCAGGATATCCCCGCCAAACACAAATTCACCCTGAAGAATTTGAATCCGCAGGATGAAATCAAAATGTATGGTATACTGGTTGGCAAGGCGCTTCATCCTATTCCGGCCGGTGGTGCCATTACCACACAAAATGTAAAACACCAGGCCTCCTCCTATTCAGGTAAATCAGATACCATAACGTGGAAAGCTCCTGACGTTTCACGATGGAAGGATAAAACTTTTGATGGCTATCACCGTGCAGACGGTCAGGTGGGTGTGGCCAACTACTGGCTGGTTGTTCCGCTTGTATTTTGCGAAAACAGAAATGTGAATGTGATCCGGCATGCGTTCGAAGAAGAACTGGGCTTCGCGAAACAAAATGACTACAAGAATTACGTGCACGAGTTGGTAGAATTATACAAAACGAATAAACTTGACGATTCTCACAAACCTGCATTTAATCACCATCAAACAAATGGAAGATCACGACTTTTCAAAAATGTAGATGGTATAAAATTCTTAACCCACGAAGGTGGATGTGGTGGCATTCGTCAGGATTCAGAAGCCCTATGTGCATTACTGGCCGGTTACATCAACAACCCTAATGTTGCAGGAGCAACTGTATTAAGTTTAGGATGTCAAAACGCTCAAATCGATATTCTGCAACAAAAGCTAAACAGAATAAATCCTTCCTTTTCTAAACCACTCATTATTCTTGAACAACAGAAAGAAGGTACCGAACAAGACATGTTGGTGCGCGCCATACATGAAACGTTTTTGGCACTGGTTGAAGCCAATAAACTGGAACGCAAACCTGCTCCTTTAAGCAAACTTAAAATCGGGTTGGAGTGTGGTGGCTCCGATGGCTTCTCCGGAATTTCAGCTAACCCGGCCGTAGGCCATGTTTCCGATTTGCTTGCTGCATTGGGTGGTTCTTCCATCCTCTCTGAGTTTCCGGAGTTATGTGGTGTAGAACAGGAGTTGATCAATCGCTGCACGATCAATGAAAACGCGGATAAGTTTGTACACCTGATGCGGGCGTACGCACAATCAGCTGAAGCTGTAGGTTCAGGGTTTGATATGAATCCCTCACCCGGAAATATTAAAGACGGTTTGATTACCGATGCGATGAAATCTGCCGGTGCTGCAAAAAAGGGCGGGACATCGCCCGTAGCTGATGTACTTGATTATGGTGAGTATGTAACCAAACCCGGATTGAATTTGTTGTGCACTCCGGGCAATGATGTAGAAAGCACCACAGCCATGGCCGGATCTGGCGCTTCCATTATTTTATTTACCACCGGTTTGGGTACGCCAACCGGAAACCCCATAGCGCCTGTTGTCAAAATTTCATCGAATACAAAATTGGCAGAAAGAATGCCTGATATTATTGATGTGAATGCAGGAACCGTAATTGAAGGAACAAAGTCGATTGAAGAAGTAGGCGAAGAGATTCTTGAATTTATTATTGATGTTGCCAGTGGTAGGCAGCAAACCAAAGCACAACAACTCCATCAGGATGATTTTATTCCGTGGAAACGTGGCGTGTCATTGTAGTTTTATATAAGATGCCGCTCCTACGGAGCTCAGAAAAAAATATCCGATCTCTAACAAGATGTCGCTCCTAATGAGATATCGCTCCTTTGGAGCTTTAAAAAACATCACAACAGAACTCAGAAAAATTTTATACAAATCGCGCAGTATAATAATTAACTACTCAGTCACCTCCAGCACCACCACTGAGTTTGGAGGCAGACTAACTTTCAGATTTCCTTTTATGAGGGTTGCACTTTTAAAAGGTTTGGGTGAAATGTTTGTCGGATTATCAAACGTATTATGATCCTGAACTTTTGTTGATGTCAAAATCCTGCCACTTAATTTGTTCGCTTTAAAGCCATTGATTGAAATGTCAATTTCCTGACTGTTCTTATTATCAATATTGGTCAGCGAGATGTACAACTTTCCGTTTTGATTTTTTGATGCGGAAACCGTTACTGCCTGAATGCGACTATTACCCTGCACAAAATCATTTGAAATAAGCTGACTGGGTACAAGCAGAGCATCCTGATGCACGTTGTACATTTCCATTACGTGATACGTAGGCGTTAGAATAATTTTCTCTTTATCGGTTAGGATTACCGCCTGAAGCACGTTTACAATTTGCGCGAGGTTGGCCATTCGCACGCGGTCGGCATGGTTGTTAAAAATATTGAGTGTTAAACCTGCAATCATCGCATCGCGAATGGTATTCTGCTGATAGAGTTGTCCCCTTCCTTCCGGATCGGTTTCATACCATCCTCCCCACTCATCCACAATTAAAGCAACACGTTTTTGCGGATCATACTTGTCCATAATTTCAGCATTCTTCCGGACCATTTCTTCCATCCGCCATGCTTGCTGCATGGTCTTGAAATACTCCTCATCTGTAAAGGCCGTTGAAGAACCCTTTTTACTCCAATTGATTACGGAGTAATGATGAATGGATACACCCTCAAAACGCCTCGCAGGAATATTTTTCATCAGCGCTTCCGTCCATGCATAATCGGGTGAACCCGGACCAACTGCAATCCGAAACAACTTCTCTGTGTTGCCATAGCTAGTCATGGCGGTGGCGTATTGTCTGTATAGATTGATATAATGCTCAACGGTCATGTCACCGCCACAATCCCATGATTCATTACCAATGCCCCAATACTTTACATTCCAGGGTTTGGCGCGACCGCTTTTCTCGCGCAAATCGGTCAGGTAGCTGGTGCCATTTGCATGATTGGTATACTGAACCCACTCCACCGCCTCTTGTACAGTGCCTGTGTTCATATTAACGGCCAAATAAGGTTCAGCGCCAAGCAATTCACACAAATTCAAAAATTCATTCGTACCAAAACTGTTGTCTTCCCTTACATTTCCCCACGACAGGTTTTCAATGTGCTTGCGCTCTTGCTTTGGACCGATTGCATCCTTCCAATGATAGGTGTCCGCGAAGCATCCTCCGGGCCAGCGAAGGTTCGGTATCTTCAAATCTTTCAGCGCTTTTATCACATCGTTCCGAACGCCATCGGTATTTGGAATAACAGCATTATCGCCAACATACATGCCGTCATAAATGCATCGGCCAAGATGTTCTGCGAAGTGCCCGTAAATATGCCTGCTGATTTGCGTATTCGCCTGATCAACGTGAAGCGTCACTTTGTTCTGTGCATGGATAGTCAGAACTATAGAAAGGCTAAAGAAAATCAGCAGGGCATATTTCATGTCGGAAAATTTTATGTGAAAGAAAAACTTAAATAAACCGATTAATCAAATTCTCCAGGTATTCCTGTCTTCCACTTTGTATTTCAGGTTCTCCATTTTTCAGGGCATCACCATGCAGGCTTTCAAGCGTAAGCTTGCCTTGTTCAAATTGCTTACCTCTCCCGGAATCAAAGCTGGAATACCGTTGCTTACGCAGCTTTTTATACTCGCCATCATCCAGAATTGCCTGAGCAGTGAGCAATGCCCGTGCAAACGTGTCCATACCACCAATGTGAGCGTACACAATATCTTCCAGATCAGTTGAGTTTCGTCTTGTCTTTGCATCGAAATTAATACCACCGGTTTTAAATCCACCTGCTTCCAGAATGATTAACATGGCTTCAGTTAGTTCATTCACGTTGTTGGGGAATTGATCCGTGTCCCAACCGTTTTGATAATCACCCCGGTTGGCGTCAATGCTACCCAGCATGCCCGCATCAGCTGCCACCTGCAATTCGTGTTGGAAGGTGTGCAAGGCAAGTGTGGCGTGATTCACTTCCAGGTTAAGTTTGAAATCATCCAGCAAATCATACTGACGAAGGAAAGAAATGACAGTAGCTGCATCAAAATCGTATTGGTGTTTGGAAGGCTCCATGGGTTTGGGTTCAATGAGGAATGTTCCTTTGAATCCATTCTTCCTCCCATAATCGCGCGCCATATGTAAGAAGCGCGCCAGGTGTTCCTGCTCGCGTTTCATATCGGTATTCAACAACGACATGTAGCCTTCGCGACCACCCCAAAAAACGTAGTTGCTACCCCCTAACTCAATGGTTGCATCAAGTGCATTTTTCACTTGCGCACCAGCCCAACTCACAACCTTATAATCCGGATTGGTTGAGGCGCCATTCATATACCTTGGATTTGAAAACAGGTTTGCCGTACCCCACAGTAGTTTAACACCGGTTTCTTTTTGCTTTTGTTTGGCGTACTTAACAATTGTTTGAAGTCGTGCTTCTGATTCTTTAAGCGTGGGTGCTTCATCTACCAGATCATAATCGTGAAAGCAGTAGAAGTTTATGCCCATTTTAACGGCAAACTCAAAGGCCGCATCCATTTTATCTTTTGCTCGCTGGATAGGGTCAGCGTTTTGTAACCATGGAAAATTTTTTGTGGGCGCTCCGAATGGATCGCCTCCCGTACCACAGAAGGTGTGCCAATACGCGATAGCAAAGCGAAGATGCTCCGCCATAGTTTTCTTTCCTACTTTTCGTTTGGCATCATAGTACCGAAAGGCTAATGGATTTTTTGATTGAGGGCCTTCGTACTTAATAACCGGGATTCCTTTAAAAAATGTTGTGGTTGTGTCTTTCATATAAATTAAGAATGAGTGTTTACTTGTTTATTCAAAATAGATTTCCATTGACCAAATGTGTTTTGCACGACTGTTTGTTGGCTATCCGGTTCAAAACTTTTTATACAACTGAGAGTGCGAAATGCCTCATTATAATTTTTATAATATCCGATTCCTATCCCTGCACCACGCGCAGCACCCTGCGCGCCATCGGTATTGTATAATTCCAACCGGGCACCTGTTGTGTTTACAAATGTTTGACAAAACAGATCGCTCAAAAACATATTGGCATGACCTGCCCGAATTACTTTAGATTGTATACCCAGCTCATTCATTACCTCAAAGCCATATCCCAACGCATACACAATACCTTCCTGCGCTGCACGACAAATGTGTGAAGCATTATGCCGGTTTAAGTCAAGTCCATGAATGCTTGCACCCAGGTTTACGTTTTGCAACACACGTTCAGCCCCATTGCCAAACGGAAGAATCAACAGGTTATCGGCACCAACAGGTGCTTTACTCGCCAACGCATTTAGTGTTTCGTACGAAACAGATGCATTTGTAGAAAGTAACTTTCTCAACCAACTGTTCATAATACCTGTACCGTTCACACACAATAATACACCATACCTGGCAGTATCGGCTGTGTGATTGACATGAACAAACGTGTTCACCCTGGAAAGTTTATCGGCTGTGGGCTTATCTACAATGCCATAGATCACACCTGATGTTCCGGCTGTAGCGGCAATCTCACCCGGATTAAGTGCATTTAACGAAAACGCATTATTGGGCTGATCACCCGCCCGATAGGAAACGGGTGTTTCTGGTTTGAGGCCGAGTGAATGTGCAGCCTCAGCTGTAAGCTTACCTTGATCAGAAAATGTAGGCACCGCTTCCGCAACAAGTTTCGCATCAAGTCCATAATAATTAAAGAGTCGTTCGGGTATGGCGCTTTTTTGGTAATCCCACATAATACCTTCCGACAATCCCGAAACTGTTGTGCGAACATCGCCAGTCAGTCGCATGGCCAAGTAATCTCCTGGCAGCATGGCTTTGTGTATCTGCTTATATATATGGGGCTCGTTGTCCAATACCCACTTAAGCTTCGAAGCGGTGAAATTCCCAGGGGAATTCATCAGTCGTTCCATGCAATACAACTCGCCCAACTGGTTATAGGCATCCTCCCCAATTGATACCGCCCGGCTGTCACACCATATTACAGAGGGGCGCAAAACCTTGTGACTTTTGTCGACTACAACCAACCCATGCATTTGATAGGCTATTCCAAGGGCCAGCACATCATCGGCTTTGGCGCCTGCGCTCTTCATCACTGATTGAACGGCAAACGTAGCATTCTCCCACCACTGGTTGGGGTCTTGTTCAGCCCACCCATGTTCGGGACTGGATATTTCCATTTCAGTTTCCGGATAGGCTACTGAAGCTTTTAGCAGACCGGAGTCAGCTTCAATAAGGGAGGCTTTTACCGATGAACTCCCCAGGTCAATTCCTAACAGATAGCGCGACATCATTTAATGAATGAAAAATAACTCAAAAATACCGGAGTCCATCGAAACAGAGCCCTTGCAGGAAGCAAAATAAGCCAATTTTTATAAATCGGTTGCATACAAAACAAACGATTATTTGGGTTAAATAACGTTTTAGTAAAAAATATTTATGCAATCGGTTGCATTATTTGAGGGAATCTCTGACCTTAGTGAGCCGTCTGGAAATTGCCCCTTGATGGTGCATTCAGATTCGATATATGACACACCAAACAATCATCAAAACCCAACGCTATGAAGCAAAAAATTCTACGCATGTTGCCTGATCGCGGAAAAGCACCCGGCCTGATCAGATCGTTGCCTTTTTTATGCCTTAGTCTCTTCCTATCGGTAACTGTCTTAGCACAATCAACCGTCAGTGGAAGAGTTACAGATGAATCCGGCTCCGGCTTGCCTGGGGTAAACATCCTGATAAAAGGAACTACCTCAGGTACTACCTCTGATGCCAACGGGGATTATACGTTAGAGCTGTTATCGGGAGCAGATCAGGCCGTGCTTATCTTTTCATTTATTGGGTATGAAACACAGGAAGTACCCGTAGGCGGCCGAACCAAGGTTGATGTGAATATGACTGTCAGCGCCCTTACGCTTGGTGAGGTAGTTGTGGTTGGATATGGTACTCAGCGGAAAGCTGATGTAACTGGTTCACTCGTTTCGCTAAGCAGCGATGCCTTAAAAGAAGTTCCCGTTGCAAACCTGCAACAGGCCTTGCAGGGAAGAATGGCAGGGGTTGAAGTTCAACGCATTGGAACCGCGCCCGGAGCCACGGCAAGAATACGAATCCGGGGTGAACGTTCCGTTTTGGGTTCAAACGATCCTTTGATTGTTTTGGATGGTATTCCCTTTGAAGGCAATCTGAACGATATAAATCCAGATGAAATTGAAACTATAAACGTACTGAAGGATGCTTCGGCAACTGCTATTTATGGTTCACGGGGTGCCAATGGCGTTATGCTCATTACCACACGCAGAGGTGAAGCAGGCGAAACCTCCTTATCCTATAGTAGCTATGTGGGCGTAACAACCGTTGCCCGGAAATACCCGCTATTTAATGCAGAAGAATATCAAGCCATGCGCGACTACACAGGCGTATGGCCTTATCGTCCGGAAGAAGTGGAAGGCATTGCACTTGGTCGTGATGTAGATTGGCAAGAGCTCATGTACCAGAATGGTTACATTACCAATCATAACTTAACCATTACGGGTGGAACGGAAAGAGGTTCTTATTCTGTAAGCGGTGGGTATTTTAAAGAGACCACTGTTCTACCTGAACAGGATTTTGAGCGTTTTACCTTAAGAGTATCTACAGATTCAAAAATCGGAGAAAAGTTAAAGATTGGTATTACAAGCCTGAACTCAGTTAACTATGCAAACGGAACGCAGTTTGTAAATCCACAACCAGGAAATCCAGGCGCGTTTGGTGGTGGTATCATGTATAACATTTTAGCTACCAGCCCATTAATGCCACCTTATACCGAAACCGGGGAAATATTTCCTGAACCATTCGGAAACCTTGATGATGCTTCAGCCAACCTGAGCCCGCTATACATCAAAAGAAATAACAGCGATTGGGTTGACCGGGTAAGAAGGTTACGCACATTCAACAGCATGTATGCTGAATATAAAATACTTGATGGTCTAACCTACCGTTTTAACTTGGGATTGGAATATGGCCAAACCAATTCTGCTCAATTTCAAGGTGAAGGCACGTACTTCAGAAAACTGGTTGACAACAGAGCGAGTGTAAGAAACAGCGAAAATTATTCCTGGACAGCAGAGAACATCATTACCTACGAAAAAACTTTTGCAGAAGATCATCGCTTAACATTTACTGGTCTTTACAGTGCACAACAGAGTAGAAGCTATGCCACTCAAGCAACGAAAGATGCGATAACTGCAAATTTCATTGAGTTCTACGATATGTCACAGGCAGATCCTTCGCTTGCACCAATATTAGGTGGTGGTGAACAAACCTGGGGCATCTTGTCATACATGGGGCGTTTAAACTACGCTTACAAAGATCGCTACTTGTTAACCGCAACATTCCGAAGAGATGGATCATCGCGATTGGCCAACAAATGGCACAACTACCCTGCCTTCGCATTAGCCTGGAACGCAATCAACGAATCCTTCTTACAGGATGTAAATTTTCTTAGCAACTTAAAGGTTCGCGTAGGTTATGGTCAAACCTCAAACCAATCTGTTGCACCTTATACAACTTTAGGTGGAGTAGTTAATACGGTTGGAATAGCCGGAGGAACTGTACCGCTTCGCTACAATTACGGCTCAACACAGGTATCTGGTTACCTGGCAGCCCGTATTCCTGACACCACGCTTGATTGGGAGTATACTAACACACTTAACATCGGTCTTGATTTTGGATTATTTAACGATCGTGTTACCGGTAGTGTAGATTGGTATGATGCACAAACTACTAATCTGTTATTCAACCTAAGATTACCTATTTCTTCCGGTTATGAACAAGAGTTTCAAACCAATATTGGCGGAATGGAAAACAAAGGACTTGAAGTGGTGCTGAGTGGAAAAGCATTGAAGCTTTCCAATGGATTTACATGGGATATTGATCTTAACTGGTACGTTAACCGAAACAAGTTAACAAAATACCTGCCGGGTGTTACACAGAATATTGCGGAAGGATTATTCGTAGGCCAACCCATAACAGCCATTTACGATTATGAAAAAGTTGGCATTTGGCAACTTGGTGAAGATGCTGCTGCTTATGGCCAACTGCCCGGCTCCATTAAATTTAAGGATCAGGATGAGAATGGAGTTATTGATGCAAACGACCGCGCCATAATCGGAAGTCAACAAGCAGATTGGCAAGGTGGTATTACCAACCGGTTTACCTTCAAGGGATTCGATATGTCGTTTGTGGTTTATGTTAGGCAAGGTGGAACCCTGTTAAGTTACCTGCATGCTCCAAACGGTGCATACCTGACCAACCTCACCGGTCAACGTAGCGGCTTGAAAGTGGACTACTGGACACCGGAGAATCCAACCAATGAATTCCCTGCGCCCGGTGCAGCACTTCCCGGAGGAGCCGCAACAGCATGGACAACGTTAGCCTACTATGATGCATCATTTGCCCGCGTAAGAAGTATTAACCTTGGCTATACCATTCCCAAGTCAATTGCAAGCCGAATTAAGGCACAAAATGCCCGCGTTTACTTTACTGCACAGAATCCATTCTTGTTATGGAGCCCGTATGTATTTAAACACAACGGTGTAGATCCGGAACCAACCGGACAAGGCGGTACGGGTATTGTGGCTACAGGTGGCAACTTCAGAACTGGCGGTAATAACCCTGCACTTGTTATCTCAGCTTCAACACCACCAACCAGATCATTCATTGTAGGCTTAAACCTTACGTTTTAACTGATAATAACATGATCGTTATGAAAAAATATAAATTATTTACGTTGATAACCGCAGCTCTGATGGTAGTATCGCAGAGTTGCAATGACATTCTCAATGAGAACCCGAAGACAACCTTTACAACAGATTACTTTAAAACTGCACAAGGTTATCAGGACGGGTTAAATGCTGCATATTCTTACCTACGCTTTCAGTATGGATCGAACCCGGCACTTGGTCTTAATATTACAGGCACGGATGAGTTTACATTTGGACCTGAACCGAATTACAATCCCTCAGGTGACAATCAACCGCATAAACTGTTGGGTACCTATGATGTTACTCCGCAAGCCGGTTATTTAGGGATAACGTTTAACAGAACCTTCCCTGTGATAAATACACTGAATGGCCTTGTTGCATTCGCCTCTGAAGTACCAACGTTTACCGAGCAACAACGCAATGAGTCACTCGCTCAAGCTCGGTACTTACGGGCTCACTATTATTATCTACTCGTTGGTCAGTTTGGAGCAGTGCCGCTTGACCTTGGCAGTGGTGAGTTGGCTTTGAATACCCTGCCCTTTTTAGGTTTTAATCGCGGTTCAGCAGAAGATCGTGAAGAGTTATTAGCTAAGAATTACCAGGTAATGATTGATGACCTGACTTTTGCAGCAGCCAATCTTCCCACGCAAAGAAATCCTGGCGAATTCAGATTATTCAAAGCTGTAGCTTTTCACTTGTTGGCGAAAGTATACCTGGCAAGATCATATTCATCAGTAGCACAAGCCAACGATGCTCAAGCTGCCTTTGATGCAGCTAATGAAGTTGTGTCTAAACTAGGTGTCTATGGAGTAGCCCTTCAACAAGATTTTGCTGAAGTGTTCAGGCAAGGAAATGACTACAACAGCGAGATATTATTTGCTGCAGAACGCATTCCACTTGAGTATGTTAACAATGGATATTTGAACGCAAATGCGGATGGTATCGGTGATGGTGAAAATATGGCATCAAACTGCTTCACCAGCAATTATGAACAACCCGTACTCCAAACGCCAGCTGGATTGGACATTATTGATGGCCGTCCGCTTGCCTTTCAAAGACCGTTAAGAAAATTAGCTCCAACACGCTGGTTAACCAATGTTGCCTTCGCGGATAAGGAGAATGACAGCCGTTACCACAATTCGTTCCGTACATTATGGACAGCCGCCACACAGAATGCGTCAGGAAGTACGAACTATAACAATTTTGTTACTACACTAACAAATAATGGCCTCGCACTTGGTGATACTGCATTTTACCTGGCAGACACTCCCGCCCAGGCAGCAGCAATGGGCGTAAGTGAATCAAATCCATTTGGCACCAAGTATTACAGGGTGTATTCTTCCGACAATTGGTATAGCAATCAGCTGTACCCAGGTCCTCCGGCTCCATCGAATACGATTCTTGTTTATCCTTCCTTGAAAAAATTTGCGGATGCACAACGTGCTAGCCCTAACGGATCATCAGGAAGACCCATGCCCATCTTCCGCCTGGCCGAAACTTATTTGTTGGCAGCCGAAGCAGCCTTTAAACTTGGAAACAATGGCGTTGCTGCAAACCTGATCAATGAAGTAAGAAGACGGGCAGCTTTCAGACCCGGCCTATCACCAGCAGAACTAACTACTCGCAGAACTGCGATGGAAATAACTGCAGGTGACGTAACCCTTGATTTCATTTTGGATGAACGTGCTCGTGAATTGGCTGGTGAAGGCGGAAGATGGACTGACTTGGCACTACGTGGTGAAACGGTCTTTCTAAATCGGGTAAAGCTTAATGAAGATGTATTGGCCGCAAACAGAGTGGAAGCCAAGCACAGGTTGCGTCCCATTCCGCAATCGCAGTTGGATGCGATAAACGATACCGACAAACAGAAATATCAAAACCCAGGATATTAATAACGAAAAACGAATCGCTATGAAATCAAAAAGATTAATACTTAACCTATTCGTTTGTGCGGTGGTACTGTTTACCATCCGCTGTAGCGATGATGAGGGAATTACATTCAACATGAAGGATGTAAGTTCCAGAATTACCGGGTTCAGCAATCCGAAGACAGGCCCCGGTGCCGAGCTTACCATCAATGGAACACAGTTGCAAAATGTGCAACGCATATTTATTGGAAATGAACGCGTGTTGGCAAAAGACTTTGTAAGCCATACGGAATCAGCGATTACATTCAATGTTCCTACAACCGTTGAAGTTCACACAGACGGAACCTTAACGGATGTGTTGGTTGTATTCTCAGGTCCGGAACGCGCGTTTACAGAAATTGAAGTTGTACCCCTGCAAGCAATCAGTAGCTTTACTCCTTACTCGGCCACAGCCGGTGAAACCATAACCTTGCTAGGTGTAAATTTTGATTTAGTAACCAGTGTAAAATTAGGAGATGTAGAGGCTACGATTACATCACAAACTGAAACACTAATCAAGTTTACCATGCCCGCAGGAGCCTCCACTGGTAAGATCACCTTAAGTGGTGAAGCCGGTAGTTCAAGAAGTGCTGCAGATCTGGTGGCCTGTTCTGGCTCACCTGGCTCACCTGATTGTGCTGCCGCACTCAACCTAAACAGCGGCCTGGAGGATGGAGATGGCGATAATTTCACCAACTGGGGTAAATGGAACGGTGGCGGTTTTCAGGTTGCCACCACTGTGCCGGGCGAATACTACCGGGGAAACCGCGCGCTTAAAGTAATTCGTGATGGATCGCTCGGCAACGGACAATGGCGCATTCAATTTGTTTCTGACCCTATTGAAACTGAAATTGGAGCTTCGTATACAGTTTATGTATGGGCAAGGGCAGCCGTTGCCAATGCAGGATTTAGGGTATCCCTCAACCCAGACACTGGTTTTTATCCAGGTGATGTAGCTGTAACAACCCAGTGGCAGCAATTTAGTTTTGTGATCCCAGGTGAACGGATTCAAAATACAGCAACACGGATTGTGCTTGACCTGAATGGCACCAATACTGCTGTAACTACCTTCTATATTGATGATATTAAAGTGGTTAAGAACTAGTAATATTTGTTAGGTTTAGTGTTAGCCCCAATCGCGCCTAAATAGGCGCGATTGGCTTTTTAATCGAACGCGTTATAGACTATGAAGAAATCTCTACGGAAATATTTAAGCTCAATTCTTTTTTTATCACTCGGTTTTGGAATATGCACCATCCCATCATATGCACAGATTGCAGATGGAAAATGTAAATTTTTGGGTAATGTGATCAGTAACAGTGTACCCCCTACCTTCAACACATACTGGAATCAGGTAACACCCGAGAATTCAGGCAAGTGGGGATCAGTGGAAGCTACCCGCGATGTGATGAGTTGGGGTGCTCTTGATATTGCCTATAATCATGCGAAGAACAACGGACTTCCTTTTAAACAACACACTTTTGTTTGGGGGCAACAACAGCCGGCATGGATTACCGAATTGATGAACAACACTTCCATACCCCTTGAAGAGCGATACGAAGAAGTTCGTCAAGAAGTTGAAGAATGGATACGGTTGTATTGCGAACGCTACCCGGCAACAGATTTCATTGATGTAGTCAATGAACCTTTTCATGCCACCCCCTCCTACGACCTGGCTTTGGGGTCAGGATGGAATTGGGTAATCTGGGCATTTCAGAAAGCGAGAGAATATTGTCCCAATGCAAAACTTATCCTGAATGATTACAGTATTATTAATGTTGACGCGGCTACCAATGATTACCTCGCTTTGGTAAATCTCCTCAAGGCACAGAACCTTATTGATGGTATTGGGATACAATGCCACCGCTTTGAAGTGGAGAATACACCGGTTAATACGTTGAAGAATAATCTTGATAAACTTGCCACTTCCGGCTTGCCCATTTATATCACAGAATTTGATATTGGCAATTACGATAACACCAGCACAGGCAATCTCACAACCGATGACAACATCCAACTTGAAATTTACCAGCGTGTTTTTCCTGTATTATGGACTCACCCGGCTGTTCAGGGAATTACCATTTGGGGATACCTGCAAGGGCAAACCTGGCAATCAACCGCTTACCTGTTGCGCAGCAATGGTACGGAACGACCTGCTTTAAACTGGCTTAAAACCTATGTCTCTTCCGTTTCCGGAGGTTCGTTTTGCTTAACAACAAGCATCGAAAATGAAATGATGAATCTCAAGGTCTTTCCAAATCCTTCGGCAACAGGAAAATTTATAATTGAGTCTACAGAGCATGATTTGACTATTGCCATTCGCGATACGCAGGGTAAAGTCATTAACCGAAAACGTGTATTTGCCAACAAACCCGCTGAAATAGAAATAGATGGAACATCAGGATTATACCTAATGGAAATCTTCAATGGTAAGCAAACATCTTTCAAAAAACTTATTGTGCAGAAATAGAAAATCATGAACCTGACTACCACCGGATACAAAGTTCTTCTCTGCTCCTGCTTATTACTTGCAGGGTCTGTAGCATGCGATAAAAACAGTGAACCTTCGCCAACACAAACCATCCCACCAAAGGTTCTTGCTATTGACCCCACCGTAACCTACCAAACCATTGCCGGGTTTGGAGGTGCAAACCAAATGTGGGGAACCACTTTTCCTACTGTCAACGATATGAAACTGGCGTTTGGAAATAATGAAGCTGATCTCGGGTTAAGCATCTTCCGTGTGCGGGTGGCTTCCGATCCCAACGAATGGCCGCTCATTGTAAACGTTATCAAGGAAGCTAAAAAATATGGTGCCATCATTCAAGCTTCACCCTGGTCGCCACCAGCGGCTTTAAAAAGTAACGGCAGCGATGTTGGCGGTTATCTGCCTGAGGAAAATTACGAAGCATTTGCTGACCATCTGAACGATTACATTTCCTATATGGCATCACAAAATACCGACATTGACGTTATATCTATTCAAAATGAACCCGACATTCAGGTAAGTTATGAATCGTGCGATTGGAGTTCAGCACAAATTAGAAATTTCCTTAAAAATTACGGACATCTCATCAACACCAAACTGGCCGCACCTGAATCTTTTAACTTCAATCAAACTTTAACCAACAGCATACTCAATGATGCGGACGCAGCCGCAAACATGGATATTGTTGCCGGGCATATTTACGGCAGTGGCCTCGCTCCTTTCCCATTGGCTGAATCAAAAGGAAAGGAAATCTGGATGACCGAATACCTGATGAACCTGAACACTGGTAATGCAGGCGCTCCGGCATGGACATCCTACAGCGAGGAAGCCAAATGGAATGAAACCATGCAGATGCTCGGCACAATCCATCAGGCCATGCAACATAATTGGAATGCCTATATCTGGTGGTACCTGAAAAGGTATTACTCCTTCATTGGTGATGGCACGAACGGAACAGTATCGGGTCAGGTATTGAAGCGAGGTCATGCATTCGCTCACTTTTCAAAATTCATCAGGCCGGGTTTTGTACGAATCAAAACTGAATTCGTAACATCAGACGCACTAATATCTGCTTACAAAAGTGATGACCAAACCGTTGTGGTGCTGATCAATCCCGGTACGGTTGCCATTACCAACATCGGGCTTAAGATAGCTGGCCAGGCTCCCGCTTCTGCTACGCAATATGTTACTACCCTTTCGTCAAGTAGAGAGAAAACAACTTTACAAGAACAGGACTCGAACCTTATCATAGCACTCCCTTCTAAGAGTGTTACAACGATTGTGGTTGACAACTAGTTTAGTTGTTGGAGTGGTAAATAGACCATTTACGGTGGGTAAATAAACCATGTAAAGACAGCGTTAAATTCAGATAGCAAAAAGTTAGGAAGACAGAACTCTATACTGGAATTAAATAGTAATTTCAAAACAAGTCCCTGAGAGCAGCCAACTAATATTCAATAGATTAAACAAATAGAGCATGACAAAATTCCATTTACCTTCAATCATTTTACTGAGCGCATTGACCGCTTTCACCGGATGCAACAAACAATCTTCTCAAGAAATTGAACAAACCGAAGAAGCAACCGAAAGAAAACCTGAACCCATTTCTCAACCCTTGGTAAGCCACATTTACACAGCTGATCCCTCTGCACATGTATTCAATGGAAAAATTTACGTTTATCCATCACACGATGTAGAAGCCGGCATACCGCAGGATGATCTCGGCTCGCACTTCGATATGCGGGACTACCATGTTTTTTCCATGGATGAAATAGGTGGTGAGGTGACCGATCATGGTGTCGCACTTGACATCAAAGACGTACCCTGGGCCGGTCGGCAGATGTGGGCGCCTGATGCAGCATTCGCCAATGACACATACTACCTGTACTTTCCTGTAAAGGACAAAGAAGATGTATTCCGTCTTGGTGTGGCTACCAGTAAAAAACCGGAAGGGCCTTTTGTTGCCGAAAAGGAACCCATTAAAAATAGTTTCAGCATCGACCCTGCGGTATTTAAAGATGACGATGGCGCTTACTACATGTACTTTGGCGGCATCTGGGGTGGACAACTACAACGTTGGGATAACAACCAATATAATCCGGAAGGACAAAACCGAAAAGGAGAAGAGCTAGCCGTTCTTCCGCGCATAGCCAAATTGTCGAAAGACATGAAAAGCTTTGCTGAAGATGTTAAGGAAGTAAAGCTTGTTGATGAAAATGGAAACCTCTTTACAGAAAGTCAGAACGATAAACGCTTTTTTGAAGCCGCCTGGGTACACAAGTACAATGGCAAATACTACTTCTCCTACTCTACCGGAGACACACACAATATTTGCTATGCAACCAGTGATTCACCATACGGACCATTCACCTATCAAGGCGTGATACTCGAGCCTGTTCAGGGTTGGACCAATCATCATTCTATTGTTGAGTTCAACGGCAAGTGGTATTTATTCTATCACGATGTTCAGCTTTCTGGTGAAACGCATCTGCGCAACATCAAAGTCACGGAACTAACACACAACCCTGATGGAAGCATTCAAACGATTTCACCTTACAAATAGCGACATGAAAAAGATCATCTTGATCCCCATCGTACTTTCTTTAATAAGCTTACTTGTTTCATGCAGTTCAAAACCTGAAACCATTGATATAAAGGGACTGAAAGATTACTATGCAGAATACTTCCCTGTGGGTGTGGCCATCGGGCCGCGATCGCTATCAACCGATGAGGCCGGGTTAATCACAAGGGAGTTTAACAGCATTACCGCAGAAAATGCCATGAAGATGGGGCCTATTCATCCAAAAGAAGATGAATACTTCTGGGAGCATGCCGACTCGATTGTAAATTTTGCTGTGCGCAACAACATGAAATTGCGCGGCCATACCCTGTGTTGGCACAACCAGGCACCATCATGGTTGTTTGTAGATGCTGAGGGCGACACAGTATCCAAAGAAGTATTGCTGGCACGGTTGAAGGATCACATCACCACGGTAGTAAGTCGTTACAAAGGAAAAATTTATGCATGGGATGTGGTGAACGAAGCTATTTCAGATAAGTCCGGTGAATTTTATCGCAACTCTCCGTGGTATAAAATCTGTGGTGAAGAATACATCGCCAAAGCCTTTGAGTATGCCCATGAAGCCGACCCGGATGCCTTACTCTTTTATAACGACTACAACGAAATGTATCCGGCCAAGCGAGAAAAAATTTTTAAACTGGTACATGATCTCAAAGCAGCGGGCGTACCCATACATGGATTGGGCTTGCAGGCCCACATGGGAATTTATGAACCCATCGCAGAATATTTAGATAGTGCATTGATCCGTTTTTCCGAATTGAATATACCGCTACACGTTACCGAGCTGGATATTTCCGTGTACAAAAAAGAACATGGCAGAAGAGAACGCAAACCGGAAGATGACAGCACCACGTTTACACCCGAAATGGAACAAAAACAGCTTGAACAATACAAACTCACATTCGAAGTATTCCGTAAACATAAAGATGCCATAGAGAGTGTTACCTTCTGGAATATTTCTGACCGATCAAGCTGGCTGGATAATTTTCCGGTACGGAACAGGAAGGACTATCCCCTATTGTTCGATAAAGATTTAAATCCGAAAAAGGCATATCATGAAGTAGTAACCTTCTAGGTTCATGTACGCTGTTAAAACTTTACCTGCAAAATTCTTACCTACAAATTCTATTCTTGTTAGGTCGCTTATTATTTTCTCTCTTCTATTGGCTATAAAGGCACATAGCCAAATTAAATTACCAAAATTAATCAGCGATGGCGCGGTTTTGCAGCGCGAATCACAACTTAACCTTTGGGGTTGGGCTTCAGCAGGCGAAACTGTTGAACTCACATTCCGCAAGAAAAAATTTAAAACGAAGGCTGATGCATCAGGCAATTGGACGATAAAAATTCCCGCCCAACCAGCAGGTGGTCCTTATGAGATGACCTTTAAAGGAAAAAATGAAATTACGGTAAAGAACATTCTGTTTGGCGATGTCTGGCTTTGCAGCGGTCAAAGCAATATGGTACATCAAATGAATATTCACGATGTCACGTATGCAAAAGATATTACGGAAGCCAACTACCCACACATACGACAGTTTCTTGTACCTACCCGAACCAACCTGCAGCAACCTGAATTGGATTTACCTTCCGGCTCCTGGGAAGCCGCCATTGGTGATAACGTGCGACCCTTCTCCGCAGTGGCCTATTTTTTCGCAAAGAAACTTTATGACAAATACAACATACCCATTGGCTTGATTAATGCCAGTGTTGGCGGAACGCCCATTGAAGCCTGGACGAGTGAGGAAGGCTTGAAGGATTTTACTGAAATGATTAAGACCATTCAGCAGAACAAAGATACAGCCTACGTAAACGAAAAAAACAGAATTGCTGCTGCGGCAAACAAGCCAAGACCTGAAACCGATTTAGGGTTAACCACCGAACCCAAATGGCATGATGTAACCTATCATCCCATAGGCTGGCGCAACATCAACATTCCCGGCTATTGGGAAGATCAGGGTGCTAAAGAATTAAACGGTGTGGTATGGTACCGGAGGGAAATTGAAGTACCTGCATCCATGACGGGCAAACCGGCTAAAGTTTTTTTAGGAAGAATTGTTGATGCCGATGTGTTGTACATCAACGGCAAGCAAGTTGGTCGTACAACTTATCAATATCCGCAAAGGCGTTACCCGGTTCCTGCCGATGTTCTTAAAGTGGGCAAGAATATTCTCGTTATACGGGTTACCAACTATGCAGGTAAAGGTGGTTTCGTGCCCGATAAACCTTACTGCTTGTTTACTGAAAACGACACCATCGACTTAAAAGGAACATGGCAGTACAAAGTTGGTGATGTCTTCCCTCCTCGTCCGTCAGCACCTCAACCCATCTCAGCGCAAAATCAACCAACTACTTTATTCAATGCCATGGTGGCACCATTGCAAAAGTATTCACTAAAAGGAATCCTGTGGTATCAAGGTGAAAGCAATACTGACAGACCGGACGAATATGAAAAACTTCTTCCGGCACTCATAGCCAATTGGAGACATCAATTTAATCAACCACAATTACCATTCATCTACGCGCAACTTCCCGGGTTTATGGATTATACTTATCTACCCGTTGAAAGCAACTGGGCAAGATTACGGGAATCGCAGCGCAAAGCATTATCCGTACCCAACACGGCCATGACTGTGAACATTGATTTGGGTGAATGGAACGATGTTCATCCATACAACAAAAAAGATGTCGGTGAACGAATGGCATTGGCTGCCTTGAAAATTGTTTACCACGAAGAACTTATATACTCGGGACCCTTATACCAAAGCGCTTCTATTGAAGGAAATAAAATCATTCTTTCCTTTAAACACGTTGGTGGTGGATTAATCACAGATGACGGTGAACCCCTTCGTGAATTTGCCATAGCTGGTGCAGATAAAAAGTTTGAATGGGCTAAAGCAAAAATTGAAGGCGATAAAGTGATTGTTTGGAATGATCAGATTTCAAATCCACAATACGTGCGATACGCCTGGGCTGATAATCCGGATGTTAACCTATACAATAAAGAAGGCTTACCAGCCTCACCTTTCTCCACCGAAAACTGATTTTACATGGCTAAAAAACTTCGCAGTTATGACTGGTTTGGTAAATCCGATAAAATGGGATTTGTTCACCGTTCGTGGCTGCGTAACCAGGGCTATCCCGATGACTACTTCAAAGACAAACCGGTAATCGGCATATGCAATACATGGTCGGAATTGACACCTTGTAACGGCCACTTGCGCGACTTTGCCGAAATTGTAAAGCGTGGCGTACGCGAAGCAGGAGGTTTTCCACTTGAGTTTCCGGTAACGTCCCTTGGTGAAACCATTATGCGACCTACAACCATGTTGTTTCGCAACCTCGCCAGCATGGATGTGGAAGAATCTATTCGCGCCAACCCAATTGATGGCGTAGTATTGTTGACTGGTTGCGATAAGACAACACCATCTACCGTTATGGGAGCTTGTAGCGTTGATCTGCCAACCCTTGTTGTTCCGGGAGGACCGATGTTAAACGGACGCTTTCGCGGAGAATGCATTGGTTCAGGTTCATTCAATTGGATGATTAAAGAGAAACGTTCCGTTGAACAATACACCGATGAAGATATTCACGAGGCCGAAGTGGGTGTAGCACGAAGCCAGGGGCATTGCATGACCATGGGTACTGCTTCTACCATGGCGTGTATGGTGGAAGCATTGGGCTTAACGCTTCCGGGAGCCGCTGCTATTCCGGCAGTTGATGCCCGCAAGAAAGTGATGGCGCATCTCTCGGGGAGAAGAATTGTGGAGATGGTAAACGAAGACCTGAAGCTTTCAAAAATCCTTACGCGACAAGCGTTTGAAAACGCTATTGTGGTGAATGCTGCTGTAGGCGGATCCACAAACTTCATCATTCACCTGTTGGCCATTGCGGGCAGAATGGGTGTTGATCTTAAGTTGGAAGATTTTGATGCTATCGGCAGTAAGATTCCGTTACTCGTTAACCTGAAGCCATCTGGAAAATACCTGATGGAAGATTTTTATTATGCCGGTGGATTGCCAGTCGTTATTCATGAATTAAAAAAATACCTGCACACAGAAGCCATAACCATAAACGGAAAAACTATTGGAGATAACAACGCAAACCCACCCTGCTATAATCGTGAGGTTATTGCCTCAATCGATGAACCACTTCAACATGAAGCAGGAATTGTTATCCTAAAAGGAAATTTGTGTGAAAATGGTGCGGTCATTAAACCTTCAGCCGCTTCAAAAGCTTTAATAAAACATAAAGGTCGGGCTGTGGTTTTTGAAACCATGGAGGATTACCATGCACGCATTGATGATCCGAAACTCGACATTGATGAAAGTTGCGTGATCGTACTAAAAAATGTTGGCCCTGTTGGTTATCCCGGAATGCCGGAAGTAGGCAATGTGGATTTACCGGAAAAACTTCTTCAGAAAGGCGTTCGAGATATGATTCGTATATCCGATGGCAGAATGAGTGGTACGGCAGGCGGCACAGTGGTGCTACACGTTTCACCTGAGTCGGCCATTGGTGGCACGCTTGCCTTGGTTCAGGATGGAGACATGATTGAGCTGGACATTGAAAAAAGAAAGCTTCACTTGGATGTAAGTGATGAAGAACTCAAGAAGCGAAAAGCAAACTGGACTCCTCCACCTGCACACACCGAAAGAGGCTATGTAAAATTCTTCCTCGATCATGTACAACAAGCCGACCTCGGTTGCGATTTTGATATTTTACGCGGAGGTTCCGGAAGTGAAGTTAAGGGCGATTTGCATTAAAGTTTGTCTATCGCATGGTTTTAAATTTAACCTTAAATCAAACAATAAATCCAAACCACAAAGCGCACGAAGCTATTACACAAAGTTCACAATGAATTATCATATCATCACCCTTCGTGATCTTTGTGCACTCTTTGTGTCTCTTTGTGGTTTAGCCAATTAGTAGTTAGCGGAAATATGAGAGTCTATCACACATCATCCGGAATACTCATCGAAAAAGATAATATTTTTTTTCTCCATCAGGAAGATTGGAACACGTTTATCAATGATGATAACCTGTATGCAAAACTCAAACAACTTACCTCAGCTTCGTTATCACATTCACAGGCTAAAGATTTTATAGAAAATTCGATTCTTCCTCCCATCGACCAACAAGAACTTTGGGCCTGTGGTGTAACGTACCTGCGCAGCAAAGTGGGACGGCAGGAAGAATCAAAAACCACCGGTGGTGGCGATTTCTATGCGCGGGTGTATGAAGCTGAACGTCCTGAAGTGTTTTTCAAGTCAACCGCACACCGGGTGGTGGGCCATCACGACCACGTAAGAATCAGAAAAGACTCTACCTGGGATGTTCCAGAACCAGAACTTACGCTAATGGTTGCGTCATCCGGAAAGATAATCGGATATACCATCGGCAACGACATGAGCAGTCGCAGCATTGAAGGTGAAAATCCACTGTATCTTCCACAAGCTAAAACATACGATGGTTGTGCCGCTATCGGGCCATGTATTTATGTTACAGATAAACCGATTGACCCCACAACTACAATCCATCTTAACATTCTCCGAAACCAGGTTAACGTTTTCGCTGATTCCATAGCCATAAATCAAATGAAACGCTCCTTGGAAGAACTGGCTTCGTTTGTATTCCGCGAATGTTCATTTCCTTATGGCTGCCTGATTATGACCGGCACCGGAATTGTGCCTCCCAATGATTTTACGCTGCAATCAGGCGATGAAATCCGGATTAAAATCGATAATATCGGAACGCTTATCAATACAGTTCGCTAATGCCGTTACTCATCATTGCCTTTGGTGTTGCCCTGCAGGTTTACCTGACGTACAAGAAGATCAGTCCGTTTTTATCCTTACTGATTGTCGCGATTATTGTTGGCTTATTATTGGGCATGGAACCCATGGCGCTTGCAGCCTCCATTGAAAAAGGCGTGGGCAGTACCCTCAGCGGTTTGGTTTTGATTCTTTGCCTTGGTGCAGTGTTAGGAAAAATACTGGAAATGAGTGGCGCCATCAATCAAATTACATCCAACCTGATCCGGAACTTTGGTGAACGTAATGTGCAGTGGGCTGTTTTGCTCACCGGATTTCTTGTTGGACTCCCACTCTATTATAATGCCGGATTTATCATACTCGTTCCACTTGTTTTTTCCGTTGCGCGAAAAACAGGGTTACCCCTGTTATACATTGCCATACCAACTGCTGCTTCGCTCTCAGCAACACATTGTTTTCTCCCGCCTCATCCGGGCCCCGTTGTGTTGGTGAATGCATTTGGTGCCGATCTTGGATTAACACTGCTCTATGGATTGGTATTGGTTATCCCTACGGTGATCATTGCGGGTCCATTTCTTGGACGCCTGCTCAAAAACATCGGGGCAACAAATACTGAAAACACCAATCATAAGTCCCCTGAAGAAATCACCAATCCACCCTCGGTTTTTGCAAGCTTTGCAATTGCTCTATTACCGGTTTTGCTGATTACGTTTTCTGTTGTTATTAATTTAATCTCCACAACACCAGGAGTGTTCCATTCCGTTGTAAACTTTCTGGGTAACCCAAACATAGCGTTGTTGGTTTCGGTGTTGATAGCGGTATATGTATTCGGAATAAGAAGAGGCATTGCCATGCCTGAAGTAATGACCTGGCTGACCAATGGAGTGACCGGCATTGCGATGATTTTATTAATCATTACCGCGGGTGGCGTATTGAAAGAAGTATTGATCGATAGTGGGACAGGTAAATATATCACCTCATTCAGCAGTCAATGGAATATCAATCCATATCTGTTCGCATGGATTATCACCGCGCTCCTCCGCGTATCACTCGGCTCAGCCACTGTTGCCGGACTTACTGCGGCAGGTATCGTATCGCCATTGGTTACCGGTGGAGCTGTTTCACCTGAACTGATGGTGTTGGCTGTAGGTGCCGGCAGTGTATTTTGTTCGCATATCAATGATACTGGTTTCTGGATGTTTAAAGAATTCTTCAATCTTTCGCTAAAAGAAACATTTCTATCCTGGACAGTAATGGAATCATTAATGTCTGTATTGGGATTAATTGGAGTCTTAATATTGCAACTTGTTCTCTAAAATCTCGCCATTAGAAAATCAACAAGATAAAATGAACACAACAACCGGAAAATGGGAGAAACGCTGGCATCCATTGAGAGAAGAGTGGGTTGTGTATTCGGCACATCGTAATGCCCGGCCCTGGCAAGGAGCCGAAAAAATTCTACCCAAAAAAAATCCATCTTATGACCCCAGCTGCTACCTCTGTCCGGGAAATAAACGCGTTAATGGCGATGTTAATCCCGCATACACCAACATCTTCACCTTTGAAAATGACCACCCGGTTGTCAGTCTGCAGGCACCTGATGTAAACAGTAATGATTCAACCTCATTATACAAACGGGCAAAGGCCTCTGGCATTGCCAAGGTCATCTGTTACGATCCGCGGCATAACGTCACGCTATCTCAAATGAAACCGGAAAAAGTGAGTAAAGTATTTGAAGTATTTCAAGCGGAAATGATAGCGTTTGAAAAAAATCCCGCCATCAAATTTGTTCACCTCTTTGAAAACAAGGGAGAAGCTGTTGGGGTTAGTAACCCGCACCCCCATTGTCAGGTGTACGCTACCGATTTTACATTCAAGTTTGTTGAGCAACAAATTCAAATCGCACAGGCCCATCAGCTAAATCATAAAAAAAATATTTATGAAGAAATTATTTCATTAGAACAGCGTGATGGCATACGCATAATTGCAGAGAATGATTTTGCTATTGCTTTTATTCCATTTTTTGCGCGATATGCTTACGAAACCCTGATCTTCCCCAAGAAAAATCATCAAAGCCTGATCACCTTAACTCCGGAAGAGTTAATTGCTCTTTCAGCTGTATTCCACGAAACCGTTCGCAAAATGGATATGAATTTCAATATGGATTTTCCGTATGTGATGTCCATTATGCAAGCGCCAGTAGATGGAAATGCACACCCCGATTTCAGAATGCACCTTTGGCTTCAACCGCCATACCGCCAACCCGGACTGATTAAATACCTGGCTGGGCCAGAAATTGGCGGTGGTAATTTCATGGCCGACACCATGCCAGAAGACAAAGCAGCCGAACTCAGAAAAATCAATGTAAAAGACTATCCATTCGAACAATGAATCACGAGCGAATCAAAAACATGCTGATCGAAACGGGAAAAGCCGTGCGACAAAATATCAGGCATAGTCTTTCGGTATCCTCTACACACGAACTATCACAGGTGTATGCGGAGAAGAAAGAAGATACCATTTATATGATCGATCGGGAAGTTGAAGAACATGTGCTGAAAATTATAGAACCCCTAAGCACTGCATTGGGGGGTATTGTGTTGTTGGCTGAAGGAATTGGTGAGGATGAAACCGGTGTTGTGTTGCCAGCAGAGAATGTTCAACCGAACCTCCGCATTCTGATGGATCCAATTGATGGAACACGTGGACTGATGTACGATAAACGATCGGCCTTTTTCCTGGCTGGCGCTGCACCCAATAAAGGAAGCAATACTGCCTTTTCGGATATTGAAGTAGCCGTGATGGTTGAATTGCCCACTACCCGACAATATCAGGCCGATGTATTGTGGGCCATAAAAGGAAAAGGAAGCTTCGCATATCGCGAGAATATGTTGACAGGTGAAGTTCAAGAAAAAACGATCATACCCTCTAACGCCACCTCCATTATCGGTGGCTTTGCACAACTGGCCCGCTTCTTTCCGCCAGGTCGCGAAATACTGGCTGCTATCGAAGATGAACTTATCCACACCTTGGCTCCTTCCAATCCATCAGGAAAAGCTTTGGTGTTTGAAGATCAGTACATATCCAGTGGTGGGCAACTATATGAATTGCTAATGGGGCATGATCGGTTCGTAGCAGACTTGCGCGGATTGCTCTACAACAAACTTAGAAATGAAGGAATAGAGGGCGGACATGTGTGTCATCCGTACGATGTGTGTGCTCACCTCATCGGCCAGGAAGCGGGCATCATCATAACGGATGGTACCGGAAATCCTTTACATGCTCCACTCAACCTTACAGCCGATATCAACTGGATCGGTTATGCCAATAAAGCCATTGAACACGAAGTGAAGCCCGTGCTAATGAAGTTATTAAAAAAGCATCGGCTAACAATATGAGCACATCCACCTTTACTGCTTCCGCTCCCGGCCGACTGGATGTTATGGGCGGCATTGCTGACTACTCAGGTTCGCTTGTCTTGCAAAAAGCCATCAACCAACAAACATCTGTTGAAATCATCTTGCGAAATGATTATCAGTGTAACATTACCAGCTATCTATCAAATGGTGAAGTGTTGACTTTTAAGGATGACTTCCGGAGATACCTCAACCAGGAACAAGTCGATTACCGATATGCACAACAGGCGTTTCGGAAAAACACAGAAACATCATGGGCTGCCTATATCCTCGGCTGTGCGTTGATTTTAATGAAAGAAAAAAGCATTGATTTCAAAGGTGCCGACTTTACATTTCATTCAACCGTACCACACGGAAAAGGTGTTGCCTCTTCTGCCTCCGTAGAAGTCGCCACCATGAAAGTACTGGAAAAAGCTTTTACCCTTTCATTCTCCGGAACCGAGCTGGCCCGATATGCGCAGCAGGTTGAAAACCACATTGCCGGAGCACCATGCGGGTTGATGGATCAACTCGCCAGTTACCTGGGCAATCCCGAAGCGTTGCTTCCGATCATTTGTCAACCCGATCGCATACTTGAACCTATCCCAATACCAAAACAAATTGCCTTTGTTGGCATTGACAGTGGGATTCGCCATCAGGTTTCAGGTGCTTCATATGGCGATGTGCGTTGCGCAGCTTTTATGGGATACACCATTATCGCCCGATCGCTTGGCATTGATAAGAAAGATTTATTGCGTGCTAAAGTCAATCAAGATTTTTCATCTCTCCCCTTTCAGGGTTATCTCAGCAACGTGACCGCGGATGATTTTGACCATCGGTTTAAAAATCTTCTACCCGAAAAAATCACAGGAAAAGATTTTATTGAACACTATGGTGATACCATCGATCCAATCACTTCGATAGCAGAAAACAAAACGTACGCTGTTAAGATCTGTACGGCCCACCCCATCTATGAAAATAAAAACGTACATCGTTTCCGGGAGTATTTAATAAACCTCAGCATGCAAACCAGGCATGTTGAACAAGAAGAAATCATCAGGGAAATGGGCGCGTTGATGCTGGCATCACATAAAAGTTATTCGGCTTGCGGACTAGGAACCGGCAGAACAGATGACATGGTAAACCGCGCAATGGCCCTTCCCGGAATAACCGGAGCACGGATTACAGGCGGTGGAAATGGTGGAACAGTGTGCTTCCTGACTGCTGGCGAAACCGGAATGGAGTCGGCCAAACAATTACACCATCAACTTTCTACTCAGTACAAGGAAAGATTGGAATGGTTTACCTGACTATTGATCTTCACTCAGCACTTCAAACCAATCAAAATTCACCATGCTGGTGGATTTCCTCCCAAGTGAGGTTGCGTACATCGCATACATGCAACCCACAAAACCTCCTGCTTCACGTGTACTGAGAAAACGTGCGTCAATGTTTTCCTTCAGCAGTGTCCAGTCACCATCAAGAACAGAAAAGAAAAATGCATAGGTGTCTCTTCGGGCCTCAATTTTCAACCGAACAACCTCACCATCAATTTCCTCACTGACCAGTAGCTTCATCTCCTCTCCATCAACAGATGATTGATACAAGGCTATTGCGGGCTTGCCTTCGACCAGGGTTTTTGCGAGAAAATAAAAATGCGTTTCATTTTGAAAAATCATCAAACCGGCCATTTCATTTTCCGTTGCAGGCGAAAAGGCCATAGATGTACTGGCCGATCCGGTAAGATGCGGTTGACGATGCGCCACAAAAGACGGGTTCATTTTACCCGAACAGGTTTCTGGTCGCACAGCTAAAGTCAAATGACCTGAATGATCAGATAAGCTGTACCACTTTTCGCGCACGGTACGTAAAAATTGAAAATTGTAATGGAGTTTATCCTCATCAAATTCATACCGGTGATTGAACCGTGAATAGTTAGACGCTGATTGCGTTGTGCCCGAAACGGGTACAGGATAACGATACTGCACTTCTTCAAAATCCGGGTTGATGACCGGCCATCTGTCAATCCACTTTACCGGAGCAAGAAACGTTTCCCGTCCGGTGTTGAAATAATCCTTATCCGCATACGGCCTGCAACCTAAAAATACAGCCCACCACTCACCATTTTCAAGTTCAACAAAATCGGCATGACCGGTTGTGGTAATCGGGTTTGGTCTTGATGGATCAAGATGACGCTGTGTTAAAATCGGATTTTTATCCCAAGGCACATAAGGACCTGTTGCGCTTTCACTTCGGAAAACAACTTCAGAGTGATTGTAAGCTGTCCCGCCCTCGGCACAAATCAGGTAATAGTATCCGTCTTTCTTAAAAATGTGGGGCGCCTCAATCCACACCGGGTTCTTTGAAATATCAACGCCTCCATTCACCAACAAGATTTCATCACCTGTTACGCGCATACTATCTACATCAAACGCAAACATCCGTATGGTACGATGACCACTATATAATGATTTGTCATCGGGAGGAATGCTGTTGTAAAGAATATACGCTTTGTCTTCATCAAAATACATGGAAGGATCGATACCGTTCACTTCCGGGAGCCAGTATGGATCAGACCACGGACCGGCCGGATCAGTAGCGGTGATCACAAAATTTCCTCCCGTGTCAATCAGTGTACATGTGATGTAATACAAGCCATTATGATAACGAATGGATGGTGCAAACAACCCGCGCGAAACACCGTGTCCATCCAGGTTAAGTTGCTCAGGCCTGTCCATGGCAAAGCCAATAGTCTCCCAATTCACCAGGTCTTTACTATGTAGAATTGGCAAGCCGGGATAGTATGCAAAGGTTGATGTGACCATATAAAAGTCATCACCGACTTTGCAGATACTGGGATCTGGATAAAATCCGGATAAAATCGGATTTGTAAAATACTGCTGCGTTTGTTCCTGCTTTTGTGAACAGGAGAACGTAAGCAAAAGAAAAATGACTACTACGATCGGTTTCATGGTATTATCCTCCAACGCCAAGCAGTGAGAAATACATGAAAATCATGACGATCAATACAACCACGATTAACGAAAGTACAATATCGGTTTTATTGTAACTCGCTCTTGTTTTCGCACGATCTTCTGCAACAGTTGTTGCAAACGTCAATCCTTTAATTTGCTCTTCAGATGGTTTCTCGGTTAATAAGCTAACGCCCACCAACACCACTACAGAAAACACAAACAATGCAATACAGAAATACAGGAAATTCAGGTTGGCAAACTCATACAAAAATCCGGATAAGGAACTCTTATTAAGCTCCAGGAATATACGAAGTGCACCAATGATAGCCCCTCCAACCAATACCGTCATGGCGCCCTTGGCGTTAATGCGTTTGTAGAACAAGCCTAACAAAAACACCGCAGCAATCGGTGGCGCCAGGTACGACTGCACACTTTGTAAATATTGATACAACACACCGGATATTCCACTCATTACCGGTATCCACAGAATACCCAACACCACCACAACACCCGTTGCAATACGACCTACAGTTACCAGGTTTTTCTCAGATGTTTCCGGCTTTATTTTCTTGTAGATGTCCATGGTGAACAATGTGGAGCAGGAGTTAAACACAGAAGCCAGCGAACTCATCAATGCGGCCAGCAATCCGCCCGCAATCAGTCCCTTTAATCCAGTAGGCAACAATGTCTTCACCAAAGTAGGGAAAGCGCTGTCGGCACTGGTGAGTTCAATTTTACCTTGAGCTGCCAAAGCCGTTGCAATCAGTCCGGGAATGAGGAAGATGAAGAACGGAAACAATTTCAGGTACGCTGCGAAAATGGTTCCACGTCTGGCTTCAGTTTCATTCTTGGCCGTAAGACAACGCTGCACAATGTATTGATCGGTACACCAATACCACACGCCCACAATGGGTGAGGCAAACAAAATACCGGCCCACGGAAAATCAGGGTGACTCAAGGGCGGAAACATGTTGAGCTTTTCCTTGGGCGCTGAAGCAATCATCGCATCCCATCCACCCAGTTCATTAAGCCCGATGAGTGTTAAAATCAGTGAACCGATAATCAACAATACAGCTTGAAGGGCTTCGGTGTACACTACTGCACGCATACCGCCCAACACCGTATAAATACCCGTAAGAATTACCAACACCAACGCGCTGGTCCAGAAATCGAAACCCATGAAGGTTGCAATTACAATGGCCCCCGCATACACAGTTACTGAAACTTTGGTGAGCACATAGCTGAGCAACGACACAACCGACAAGAACCAACGGGCCGAAGAGTTATACCTGCGTTCCAGAAACTCGGGCATGGTAAACACACCGCTGCGGATGTAGAATGGAATAAACACCCAGCCGAGCAGCAACACAATCCATGAGTGAAGCTCATAGTGTCCCATTACCAATCCACTCTCAGCCGCTGTTCCGGATAGGCCAACCACGTGTTCGCTGCCCACATTGGAAGCCAATATAGAGGCACCCACCACAAACCAACCTACGTTTCGGCCAGCCAGAAAATATTCCTGCGCAGTGTCCTTCTTGCTTTTCATCGTCCAGGCCGCAATGCCTGCAATAGCCAGGAAGTACAGAATAATTACTACCCAGTCGATTGTTGTAAAAAGTTCCATGTATTGTTTAGGGTTTAGTGTACTGAAGAATTGAAAATTTAATCACAAAGCACACAAATAAAAATACACACAAAGGGCACAGCACTAAAAATCTTTGTGAACTTAGTGAGAACCTTTGCGTTCTTTGTGGTTTATGAATCGCAGCGTAGTTCAAAGCGATAATCGTGAGCGTGATTATTTAATTGCAAAAGTATTCTGCAAACCTTTAGATGCACCCAGCGCCTCACTGCGGCTACCGGGAAGTGACCCGCCAACCGATACACGCACGTTACCGGGTTGTATCACGGATACGCCCTTCTCATTCACAATGGAATACATATCAGCTGTAATCGTAAACTTGACTTTCTCCGACTGGCCTGGTTTCAAGGCTACACGCTTGATGCCGGAAAGGGTAAACAAGGGCGCAGGTATTTTGGAGTTGACATGCGATACATAGAGTTGAACAACTTCTTCACCCTCCACTTTTCCGGTGTTGGTAACTGTAACTTCAACTTCAACGGGTTGATTTTTCTTGACAGATGCAGCTGATAATTTTAAATCGCTATAGGCGAATGAAGTGTAGCTCAATCCATAACCAAACGGATAAAGCGGCTCAGCTTCCATGTAGCGATACGTTCTTCCTTTCATGGAATAATCTTCATAGGCAGGAAGTTGATCCAATGACTTGGGAAACGTAATCGGCAACCTGCCGGAAGGCGAAGTTTTTCCGAAAATAATATCGGCTACTGCATTGCCTCCCTCCTGACCCGGATACCAAACTAACAGTACCGCATCGGCCAACTCATGCACCTCAGCCAGGTTCATGGGGCTACCTCCATTAATGATGGCGATAACCGGATTGGAATGCCCTTCTTTTAATTTCTTCAAAAATTGTATCTGATGTGCCGGGAGGTTATAGTCTAACCGATCACCAAATGTGGGTGATGCAATCGACTCACCTTCTTCACCTTCCAGCAAGCCACTGATGCCCATTACCACAAAGGTGGCATCACTATTCTTTGCATTTCCAGTCGACCAGTCTTGTGGGTTGGCATTGGGACGATCCAGCATAATACCTTGACGGTATTGTAGCTGGCTTCCGGGTTCGATGGCCGCAGCAATTCCCTCCACTACCGTAACCATCTGTGGATTTACGCCATAGTAATTGCCGAGCAGCACCTCAACGTTAGCAGCATTCGGGCCCGTGATAAAATATTTATTCAGATCATTACGCAATGGCAACGCACCATTGTTCTTCAACAGTACTATGGATTTCTGAGCAGTCTCCCTGGCGAGTGCACGGTGTTTCTCACTATTTATCACATCTGTTGAAATGGCGTTGTACGGATTTCGTTCTTTCGGATCGAGCAGACCCAGCTTAAAACGCGTGCGCAACAAAATGGCGAGCGCATCATCAATTTCCTTTTCCGTAACCAGCTTCTTTTCAACGGCTTCTATCAACGCACTATATTCACTTCCACAATTTAAACTTACGCCTTGCTTCACCACCATGGCAGCGGCTTCCGCTTGTGTCTTCACCACGTTGTGTCCGTTATAGTAATCGGCAACCGCCCAGCAATCGGTAACAATATGGCCTTTAAAACCCCACTCCTTGCGAAGCACTTCATTCAGTAAAAAATTGTTGGAGCAACACGGTTCACCATTCGTGCTGTTGTACGCACACATCACCGCTTCTACATTGGCATTCACCAACGCCTTAAAGGCAGGTAAATAAGTTTCGCGCAAATCCTTTGCCGATGATACCGCATTGAATTCATGCCGAAGTTTTTCCGGTCCGCTGTGTACCGCAAAGTGCTTGGCGCACGCTGCCGTTTTCAGATAGTTTGGATTATCGCCTTGCAAGCCACGAACAAATGCCACACCCAATCGCGACATTAAATACGGATCTTCACCATATGTTTCCTGTCCGCGGCCCCAACGCGGATCGCGGAAGATATTGATGTTGGGTGTCCAGAAGGTTAACCCGCCATATTGCTGGTGATAGCCTTTTGAGACAGCAGCATTGTACATGGCCCGGGCCTCATCTGAAATAGCAGACGACACTCTATATATAAGGTGTTCATCAAATGTAGCGCCCATGCCAATGGCCTGCGGAAAAACTGTGGCCACACCCCCACGGCCTACGCCATGCAAAGCCTCATTCCACCAATTGTAGGCCGGTATTTGGAGCCTTTCAATAGCTGGGCTCGCATGCATCATTTGGGAAACCTTTTCCTGCAGTGTTAAACGCCCGATCAGGTCTTGCACTCGGGTCTCCATGGGCTGCTCCGGATCGAGATAGGGAGCAACTTGTTGTGCTTGAGCACCTAAAAAGCATAAAAATGCTATCAACGAAATGATGTACTTTTGTTGCATAACATTAAAAATGGGTTTTTGATAAAATCTGGCCATTTTGATCGGGTTTTGGCGTTTTTCAGGGTTCAAAATTGAACCATTAATAGAATAAATTACCCTTTATAATGCAACCGATTGCACTTAATTATTTTATAACACGTATTTTTTGCCATTTTTAGTGTTAATTTGTCATGTAATCGATTGAAATGACACACCACAAAGATGTCACCATTTACGATATCGCAGAGGCTCTCAACGTTTCCCCTGCCACCGTTAGCCGCGGACTGAAAGATCATCCAGGCATCCGAAAAGATACGAAAAGGAAAATTCTGGATACCGCAAAAAAGATGGGGTACCAGTACAACACCTTTGCGAGTAACCTCAGGCGAAAAAAAACCAACACGATAGGCGTGATCGTTCCGCGCCTTAACAGTTATTTCATGTCGACTGTAATTGCTGGTATGGAGAAACTGGTGAATGAAAATGGATACAACCTCATCATCTCTCAATCGCAGGAATCATTCAAAAAAGAAATTGCAGGCGTAAACACCATGTATAACAGTCGCATTGATGGGCTGATGGTGTCGCTGGCATTCGACACAAAAGATACCGATCACTTCGAAGCCTTATTGAAGAAAAACATTCCCATCATTTTCTTCGACCGTATTCTCGAACACCCGGGCTGTACGAGTATCGTGATTGATAACAAACAAGCTGGTTACGATGCAACCAAACACCTATTGGAGCAAGGCTGTAAACGCATTGTTCACCTTTCCGGAAGTTTAAACCGAAATGTATATGCCGATCGTTTGGCCGGATACAAACAAGCCCTTCAGGAAAAAGGAATTGCGTTTGATCCGGAGTTGGTGATCAGTAACAACCTGAGCGATATGGGTGGCGAAGAAGCCGCGCGACAGATTTTAAATATGAATGAAAAGCCTGATGGTGTTTTTGCTGCCAACGACACTTCGGCAGTTGCTTGCATGCGTGAACTAAAGTTAGCAGGAATAAAAATACCAGAAGACATCGCATTTGTTGGCTTCAACAACGACCCGGTCTCAAAAGTAATTGAACCTAACCTGACTACCGTGAATTATCCCGGCCAGGAAATGGGAGAAGTGGCCGCTGCCACGCTGTTGAACAAGCTGAATAAGAGCAATACCGCCAACCTCAATACCATCGTATTACGACATGAATTGATCATCCGTCAATCTTCACAGAAGAAATAAGCCGTCCTTTCAGCCACATGAAAAAACTGCCACTCCTTCTTACGCTGCTTCTTACGCTTACTCTTGCTGCCCGGGCAGAAGATGGGTACCGCCTATGGTTGCGGTACGATTGCGTGGATAACACTACAGTTCTTGCTCATTACCGAAAACAAATCAAAGGTTGGAAGGTAGAAGGAAATTCCCCTACCCTTTCGTTGGTACGCAAAGAACTGGCGCAAGGTCTTGGTGGTTTGCTTGGCACGAAGGTTCCGGAATCAAATGCTGTTACCGCTTCAACTGTGCTGGCCGGAACATCCAATACACCGGAAATAAAAAAACTCAACCTTGAGGCACGACTGAAAAACCTGGGGCGTGAAGGTTTTCTTATTCTCACCATCACACAAAAAGGAAAAAAAATAACCGTCATTACTGCACCGGAAGAAATTGGCGTGCTCTATGGCACATTTCATTTTCTTAAACTGTTGCAAACCCATCAATCCATTGACAAACTTGATATTGAAAGTTCACCGCGCATTGATCTTCGCGTTTTAAATCATTGGGATAATCTTGATCGCACCGTTGAACGCGGCTATGCCGGGTTTTCATTGTGGGATTGGCATAAACTTCCCGGCTATATCGACCCGCGTTATCACGACTATGCCCGTGCAAATGCCTCCATCGGCATAAACGGAACAGTGGTGACCAACGTAAATGCAAACGCACGTGTACTTTCCGAACACTATCTTGAAAAAGTAGCCGCACTGGCAGATGTGTTTCGTCCGTATGGCATAAAAATTTACCTCACGGCACGCTTCAGTGCGCCCATTGAATTGGGTGGATTAAAAACAGCAGATCCCCTGGATGAAACCGTTCAGCAATGGTGGAAAGACAAGGTGAAGGAGATTTACACACACATTCCCGACTTCGGGGGCTTCTTGGTTAAAGCAAACTCGGAAGGACAACCGGGCCCGCAAAACTACAACCGCAACCATGCTGATGGCGCAAACATGTTGGCCGATGCAGTAGCCCCATTTAATGGTGTGGTGATGTGGCGTGCCTTTGTATACGATGATAAAGTGCCTGATGATCGTGCGAAGCAAGCCTACAACGAATTCAAACCACTTGACGGAACGTTCAGAAAAAATGTGTTGATCCAGGTTAAAAACGGGGCCATCGATTTTCAACCGCGCGAACCGTTCCACCCCATGTTCGGTACGATACCCAACACTCCGCTCATGATGGAGTTTCAACTAACACAGGAATACACCGGCTTCAGTACGCACCTCGTTTACCTGGCCAATCAATTTAAAGAATGCCTGGATGCCGATACGCATGCCAAAGGTCCAGGATCGACAGTAGCAAAAGTGATTGACGGATCAGTCGACAGCCACCAGCTTTCCGGTATTGCCGGTGTAGCCAACATCGGTACAGATAGAAACTGGACTGGCCATCCGTTTGCACAAGCCAACTGGTATGCCTATGGAAGGTTGGCGTGGGATCATCAACGCTCTGCACAAGACATCGCGGAAGAATGGTTACGCATGACCTTCACCAATGATGCAAGCTTTGTAAACCCTGCGAAAGAAATTATGGATAACTCGTGGGAAACCACTATATCATACATGACGCCACTCGGGTTGCACCACATCATGGGTTGGAGCCATCATTACGGTCCCGCTCCATGGATTAAAGATAAACACCGTGCCGACTGGACATCTGTATACTACCATCAGGCCAGCAAAGAAGGTATTGGTTTTAATCGTACAGCAACAGGTAGCAATGCCATTGCTCAATATGCAGAACCTGTAGCCAAATTGTTTGGTTCGCGTGAACAATGTCCTGAAAAGTTTCTGTTGTGGTTTCATCATGTAGGTTGGAACGAAAAACTGAAATCGGGAAAAACGTTGTGGGAAGAAATTTGCCACCACTACTATGCTGGTGCAGAAGAAGTAAAATCGTTTCAACAGCAATGGAATGCACTGGAGGGCAAAATCGACCGTGAACGCTTTGAACACGTGAAGATGCTGCTGACCATTCAATACAACGAAGCCATCTGGTGGCGCAATGCCTGTGTGTTGTACTTTCAGACGTTTTCGGGTTTGCCGATACCAGAGGGATTGGAAAAACCCGACAAGACATTAGACTATTATATGAATTTGGAATTCCCTTATGCACCTGGCATCAGGCCGCAATGGTGATAAGGCTTAATTGTTATACAGCATGGGAAAAAAGATTGCCATTGTAACCGGAGGATCATCAGGAATCGGTTTTGCTATTGCCCGAAAGTTTTCACAACAAGGCATCCACACCATCATATTGGGCAGGGATGAGCAAAAGCTGAATGAAGCAGTTGCCCTATTGGGCAGCAACGGTGAAGCCATTGCCTTTGATGTAACCAACCTGAACAGCATTCCTGAACTCATTAAGAAAATCATAAACCAACACGGCCAGGTGGATGTACTGGTAAACAATGCCGGCATCAACCTGAAGAAAAGTGCACTCGAAGTTACCGATCAGGAGTTTCAGCAAATTCTGCTCACGAACCTCACCAGCGTGTTTGCGCTTACGCGAGAAGTAGCAAAAAACATGGTGGCAAAAAAATCAGGCAGCATCATCAATATCAGTTCAATGGCTGCGCAATACGGCTTGCCCGGAGTGGTGGCGTATGCGGCATCCAAAACAGCCATTGAAGGAATGACACGAACCCTGGCTGTTGAACTTTCTCCGCATGGCGTTCGTGTGAATTGCATTGCCCCTGGTTTTATTGCCACGAAAATGTCGGCCACAGCTTTGAATGGCGACCCCGAAAGAAAACAAAAAGTATTGTCGCGTACCCCGATGGGCCGTTTGGGAGATCCTAACGATGTAGCCAACGCGGCATACTTCCTCGCCTCCGATGATTCAACTTTCATTACCGGAACAGTAGTGCCTGTGGATGGAGGGAATTCGATTGGGTTTTAATCAATTACAATTAACAATTAGCAGTTAACAATTGGCAATTGACAATAAAATTGTTAACTATTAATTGCTCATTGATAATTGAAAATTGTTAATTGAAAATTGAAATGAAAAGAATGGAGCAAACCATGCGGTGGTTCGGGCCAAATGATCCCGTAAGCTTAAGCGATATACGCCAGGCCGGATGCACAGGCGTGGTTACCGCCCTGCATCACGTTCCGGTTGGGGACGTGTGGACAAAGGAAGAAATCAACAAACGAAAAAAAGTAATTGAAGATGCCGGTTTAACGTGGACCGTGATTGAAAGTCTGCCCGTACATGAAGACATCAAAAAACAAACCGGCAACTACGAGCAATATATTGAGCAATACAAAACCAGTCTGCGTAACGTAGCAGCTTGCGGCTTAAAAGTAGTGACCTACAATTTTATGCCCATACTGGATTGGTTGCGCACCAATGTTTCGTACACCTTGCCCAACGGAAGCAAAGCCCTGTACTTTGAACGCGCAGCTTTTGTAGCGTTCGATTTATTTTTATTAAAAAGGCCAAACGCTGATAAAGATTACGCACCCGAAGAAATAGAAAAAGCAACCGCACGCTTTAAACGCATGAGCGAAGAAGAAAAGAAATTTCTTTTTCAGAACGCCATGCTCGGCCTGCCCGGCAGCGATGAAAGCTTTACACCCGAACAAGTACTGACTGCCCTGAAACAATACGAACACATAGACGCGGCCAAACTGAAGCAGCACCTGTTTCATTTTTTGCAAGAAGTGACACCCGTTGCTGAAGAAGTGGGATTGAAACTAGCGATACACCCCGATGACCCACCCTACCCCGTGTTGGGTTTACCACGTGTGGTAAGCACTGAAAAAGACGTGCAGGAATTACTGGAAGCCGCACCCTCTCCGGCAAACGGCTTGTGCTTTTGCACCGGCTCCTTTGGTGCCCGAGCCGACAACAACATTTTAGGCATGATTCAAAAATTTGGGGAGCGTATTCATTTTTTACATTTGCGCAACACCAAACGCGATGCCGAAGGAAATTTTTACGAAGCCAACCACCTGGAAGGCGACACCGACATGGTAGCGGTTGTACATGAAGTACTCAAACTCATGAATCGCACCGGCAACCCCATACCCATGCGCCCCGACCATGGCCACCAGATGCTGGACGACCTGAACAAGAAAACCTACCCCGGCTACTCGGCCATTGGCAGGCTAAAAGGCCTGGCCGAATTGAGAGGGTTGGAGGCAGGGCTTGCACGTTTGCTGAAGTAAACAGTTGGCGTAATTAGACTATAGCACAATATAAATATCCTCTTTTTCACACCGGAAATGAAGCATATTTGCTTTGAGTAATGTGTATATTTGGTTGTTGGCAGCCATAACTTTAGGGACGATTAGGCATGACGCGAATTATATTGACAGTATTTCTTATTGCGACAATTAGTTGCGGTAATAGAGACTCCGAGAGTGAAACAATAAAACCTAAGTGGACAACTGGTGACTATAGATTTTTTAATGAACAGGGGTCAATATTTGTCAGGACAGACTCGGATACAATTATTAATACCGAGTACGAAAAAAAACTTAAAGTGACAGTAGTTGAAAAAGTTGGACAGGATTACATAGTTGAAATTGCACTCCAACCCTTAGGTGATTTATCAATAACTACAACGGTAGACTCATTACGAGATTTGTCAAGCAGAATGAATAATGTCTTTGAGATTACAAAGGACTTGGTCAAATTTAATATCCCATACAAAGTTAAGATTTCCGAAAATGGAAAATTAATTGACATCATTGACTTTGATAATCACTTTGAAAAGTACATGGACACATTCCTTAGTACCAGAGATTCAATTAAGATAAGTGACAAAGAAAGTGAAGACTTTAAACGAATAACTCGAAACAATGGGATAATTGCTGACCAGCTCCAGGCCGCAATTGTGAAAGAAGCTTCGGAACTATTGGCAATTTATAACATTAAAAATCCTGTAAATGGTGACATTGTTGAAGAAACGACTATGCCCAACCCTAAGACTGGAGAAATTTTTCCTACAACATTAACATATCATTCAAAGTCGTTTTCAGGCGACATTCAAGAAATTGAATTAAATATTAAGTTCGAAAAGTCTCTAAATGATATACTTGCTGACAGCACAGCGACTATGGAGAAATTCAACTACGATGATATGATTAACTTGACGACCTATATTCTTAATCACAAGACAGGTTGGTTAGAAAGTTCTAAATCGACCGTTGACTACAAGTCTGACAAATTTGAAATGAAAATGCGGACTTTTGTAAAAGTTTCGGAGTGAAAAGTTACCGCTGCCAACAACAGGTTTGGTCAATGGCGGGATGATGTGTTTGTATAAAATATTTATCTTCGTTACAACGTTTGCCCACGGTAGACAGTGACGACCTTGTCGGCCTTAGCATTCCACGATGCTTCATTGCTAAGGCCTCCTAAGCACGTCACTGCCCAAACCCAAACGTTAGGCGCAATTCATTTTATTGGAGATTTTGTGAATAGAATTTTAGGACTAGTATTTCTCTTTTCAAGCACGATTTGTGTCTATTCTCAGGACAACACCTTGGCCGACTTTGGTATTGAAATAATTTTCTCAGCAGACCATAAGATATTCCCAGAGGCATGGTTAACAGAAGAGATAAACGGAAGAGCGACACCGTTGGACACAGGTGAGTTCAAAAGAAGTAAAGCAATCATAACAAAGGCGCTAAATAAATATCCCGTAGAATTAATTAGAAAGCATTTGACCAAAATATATGTAGTCGGACAGCTTGAATTTTACGGACAAGAGTATGGTGGAACAAATTCGATATCGGAAATTTACTTAAGCAACGGTGGTAGCAATTTGGGATACACTGACTTCTGGATTGAACAAGCATTCCACTCGGAATTTTCTTCCATTTTGCTTAGAAATTATTCGTTCCTCTTTGATAAGAAAAAATGGATTTCTCAAAATAAAGGCATTCACTATGGGAAGTCTGGAACTGATGCTTTGAAGCACGGAAAGGCATCAGAGACGTTTGACTTAGAATTAAACAAGAAAGGGGTACTATCATTGTATTCTACGGCAAGTATTGAGGAAGACTTCAATTCATTCGCTGAAAACCTATTCAAAAGTAATACTGGGTTTTGGGAGATTGTGAAAATGCACAAAAGGATACGAGAGAAGACAAGTCAGATCATTGAATTCTATCATCGCCTAGACGGAAGATTCGATGAGAAGTATTTTAAATCAGTGTCACAAAAATGAACTGCGCCTAACAAAATGTTTATGCAATTCGGGGGTTTGGTGCAGGTATTAAAAGTAATTTCTTAATTTAGTTCGGTGTCGGGGGACAGGGACGTGCAGGTCGGGCTTAACATTTCGCTGCGCTTCATTTTTAAAGCCTCCTATGCCCGCAACTGCAAATAGCCAAACGTTAGCGGCAATGATTCTTTGACAATGATTCGACACTTTAACATACTGACATTCATTTTACTTACAACGACTGTACTCGGACAAGACAAAAATGTTTCGTTCGACAAACTAATAAGCAACTTTAAGAATTCATGGCGCGACCCATTTTCGGGACGGAAAAATGACTCTGTTGCAATTTCATCATTGTACAAGACCGACCAGTTCAATGTTTCAATAAGTGAAAGCCCGATAGCATTTGAAACCAATCATTTAGTCATAAAAAACCCATACTACACGAACGACTTTGATGACTACGATGATAATTACATTAATTACCCCGTTTCATATTCGGTTATCTATGACAATAGACTGGTCTCATTATTCAGGACTGGGAAATTCGTTTGCTATAAGGTTGAGAATATGGAGCGAGACTTTGATTTTGAGAAAAAGTTAAACACAAAGAAGTTTAGATACCATTGGATAGTAAATGACAAATTAGCGGCTGTTGCTGGCGGAGTCACTTATGTTTGGAATAACAAATGGACTACCTTAAAAACAAAGTTTCCGTTAGACAAGCAGCCCAAACTATTTGAAGACAGTGAATTCATCGTATTTGGAGATTGTCACGGAGAGTGGGGAGGCACAATTTATTTCTTCGAAAAAGATTCCGGAGATATTTTCTTTACAGAATCCACGTGCGCAAATTCGGTTTATAAAAAGGACAATAAATATTTAGTATTAGCACAATTAGGTCATGGAATGGGCTCCACTGAGATTAAATCAATCGACAATCCTCGAAAATTAACTAAGGCAAAGAAAAGCGAAATAGGAAAAACCAAAGAGGGAGGGGCACTAGGTTATTCGGACAAATCAGAAGCTTATCAAAAACTACTTGATTTATATAGTATTCAAATATTTTCGACCTTCAATTACCAAGGGAGACAACTGTACATAGTTCGTTTGAACGAAATGACTTTTTTATCAGAGATTAAAGAAACCGAAATTCAAATAGTAAATCCATTGTTTGAAAAAGCATTCTACACGCATCGACCTGTGACAACCACTTACGGAGATTATATTTTAGTGAATTTAGACTTTTATGGTATAGCCTTGGACAAGGAAGTCTCTGTGATTATCGTTGGACAAAATAAGATAACAAAGGTGGACTGGAACGAGAGAGTGGAGTAAGAATCACTGCCGCTAACAAAATGTTTGCGCAATGGTGGGGTTCAGTGTAAGTTCAAAGTGTTATCTTCGCTACAACGTTTCCCCACGGGGGACTGTGACGACCTTGTCGGCCTTTAGTATTCCGCGATGCTCATTTCCTTTATATCCATCATTGCAAAATACCTAAGAGATATTATACAATATCTCCAGCTAAAACTCGTTTTTCGGAATATACCCCCCGAAAAATGAGAAAAATCAACACGTTAACGGTCGCGATGCTGCTGACCGGAACTTTCGGTGTGTCCGCACAGGAACAACAACCGGAAAAAATCAAAAACATAAACATCTATGACATCGCTGTTCAGGCAGGCTACTTTTCAAATCCGGTCAGCAATGGAAAGCTGGCCGATTTCAAAACGCTTTATCCCGAATCTACTTTATTAAACAACAACCTCGCAGACTTTTCTGAGTCGGGTGACTTCAGCCTGATCAACAATACATTGTTTTCGGTATTGTTGGGTATTCGGTTCAGCGACAAGCAACAAGAACGATACAAAGCCAACCCGGTTTTACGTTTGGGTATTAGCTACCTATCCGGCAAAACCTTGCAGGGTGATTTATACAAAACGAATCGCAGCCCTTACGATACCTTAACATCCTCCCAAACCAGTCAAACAATTTATATTGATTCAATAACCACAGAATATTACAGCATGAATTATGCCTCGGAACAAATCCGGCTTGACGGGTCGGTGATTTTCAGAACCGATGAAAAAGCCCGACTTACCTTATTTGCCGGCATCGGCCTCACAACCGGGGTATCTATTCATGCTACCACAGAGGTTCATTACAGCAAATACAACCGGGAGGAAATGCGTTTCCCTACCGGACATTATGCCTATCCCTATACATATCATTACCCAGGTTCAAACATCAGTAAAACCGAAACATCCCAAAACAAAACCCATCTTGTTGTATCAACCTACATACCCATGGGGATTGATTTTCGGGCAGGAAAGAAAAAAGAACCCTGGAAGCGAACGCATTTCTTTTATGAGATACGGCCAAGCCTGAACATCACATCCATTCCGGAGCTTAGAACAATTACACATACTCATGTTCAGCATGGATTGGGATTACGTATCTTGTGTACATCATAAAAAAATATGGTAACCCTCGAAACTTTTCGCAAGCTGGCCCTCTCCTTTCCGGAAACCACGGAGGAACCACACTTTGAGAAAACTTCTTTCCGGGTAAAGAAAAAGATTTTCGCTACCTACGACCACGCCAACAACAAAGCCTGCCTCAGGCTATCGGAAATTGATCAGGATGTTTTCTCCCGTATGAACACCTCCAGTATTTATCCGGTTGAAAACAAATGGGGCAAGCAGGGCTGGACACTTATTGAACTGAAAAAGGTTCGCAAAGATGTGTTTACAGATGCCCTCACCTCAGCCTATTGTGAAGTGGCCCCACAAAAGCTGGCCAACCTGCTGCGGCCCGAGGAAGACGCCTGACTGTCCAGAAAAAAAAATCAGCGAAAATTTTGTGTAGTTATTTAACTACATATATTTGTAGCCAAATAGCTACACAATGAACCTGAGACGAGATGTTTTTCAAGCCATAGCCGACCCCACGCGCAGGGCCATTTTACTGCTGGTGGCTTCACAATCCATGACTGCCGGTGCCATCGCCTCAAACTTTGATACCGCCCGCCCTACTGTATCAAAACACCTGCAAATACTTACTGAATGTGAGCTGCTCAGGCAAGAGCAAAGCGGCCGTGAGGTATACTATCATTTCAACCCCAAAAAAATGAAAGCTGTAGCTGATTTTCTCGAGCCCTTCCGGCAATTGTGGGACGATCGCTTTACAAAACTGGAAACCGTAATGAAAAAATATAAAACGAGATAACATGGAGCGCAAAACAAAAATACATGCCGAAGACGGCAAACAGGATTTAACCATTACCCGTGAATTTGATTTACCCGTTGCCCTGCTCTTTACCGCTTATGTTGAGCCGGAAATCGTGGCACAATGGATGGGAACACAAGTATTGAAACTCGACTCAAAACAACATGGCAGCTATCAGTTTGAAACCACCGATCCGATGGGAAATAAACACCGCTTTAACGGAACCATTCATACCTGCATACCCCATGAGAAAATCATCCGGACATTTGAAATGGAGAACACTCCATTTCCGGTTCAGCTCGAATACCTGACGTTCGAAAAACTTACTGACCACACCAGTAAGCTTACCATGCACATTGTGTATAAATCGGTAGCCGACCGTGATGCCATGCTACAATTACCTTTTGCCCAAGGCATCAATATGGCGCATAACCGTTTACAGGAAATAGCATTGAAACTAAAATAATCAACCATGAGCAAGCGAAATAAAATCATTTACTGGGTTTCCACCATCTGGCTTAGCCTGGGAATGGTATCAACCGGTATTGTACAATTGATTCCGCTGGAAGAAGAAGCAGAAAAGATGACGGCTCTGGGTTATCCGTTGTATTTCATAACCCTGATTGGTATTTGGAAATTATTAGGTGTTGTAGCGGTGCTTATGCCCGGCTATCCCCTGCTAAAGGAATGGGCCTATGCAGGGTTTTTCTTTTTAATGTCAGGAGCTGTATTTTCACATGCTGCTGTTGGCGATCAGGCCAGCGAATATTTCGGTCCAACGCTATTGCTTGTGTTAACCGTTATTTCATGGTATATGAGGCCCGCAGAACGAAAAGTAATGATAACCCGATAATCGAATACGCATGTCCGGTAAAATGAAATTGTCTGCCAAAGAACGCGATGCGTTGCTTGGCATTTTACAAAATCGCTTTGAAAAAAACATGAAGCGGCACAAAGGCCTGGAGTGGAAAAACGTGGAAGCCCGTCTGGCGAAGGCAAAACCTGAAAAACTGTGGTCGTTACACCAGATGGAACAAACCGGTGGTGAGCCCGATGTGATTCAATTCGATAAAAAAACAGGAACGTATACCTTTTGCGATTGCTCTGCCGAAACCCCTAAAGGCCGCAGGAGCATTTGCTACGACCACGAAGCGCTTGAATCACGAAAAGAACACAAGCCGGATAACAGTGCTGTACAAATGGCTGAAGACATGGGTATTGAATTGCTAACCGAGGAACAATACCGTGCGTTACAAACGGTGGGGCCATTCGATACCAAAACATCAAGCTGGCTAAAAACACCAGCCGATATCCGCAAACTCGGAGGCGCCATTTTTGGTGACTATCGTTTTGGACACGTCTTCATTTACCACAACGGGGCTGAATCCTATTATGGTGTAAGGGGTTTTCGGGGAATGCTTCAGGTGTAGTGATTACTTAGTTGAAGTTCAATGAACAAGGAGATAACCGCATACAACAACAAGCAAAACACAACCGACAAAGCCATTTGCACGTTGCTGGCCTCCACCATTGATAAGGCGTTAACAGAAGCCGAAAGAAAAATCTGGCATGCGCACCCGGTTTGGTTTTTAGATGGCAACCCTGTGGTGGGCTACAGCAAACTCAAAGATTGCGTCCGGTTGATGTTTTGGAGCGGTGCTGACTTTGAGGAAGAAAAGCTTGAACCCGGCACGGGTAAATTCAAAGACGCCTCTATCCGATATACTTCAGTTGAAGAAGTACGCGTGCACGATGTAACCCGCTGGGTCAAAAAATCGCGCGACATTCAGTGGGACTATAAGAACATTGTAAAGCGGAAGGGGAAGCTGGTGCGGTTAAAGTAATTCTCACTAAAAATATAAAATCATAAATCCGGATTCAGAATATGAGTATCCGCAAGTATTCCTAAAATTAAGGAAACCTCTAAAAACATTAAAATGAATTTTACCGCGGAGAGCACAGAGAGAATACACGCAAAGAACGCAGAGAAATACACATTCTTTCATTCTCTGAGGCTCTCTGCGTCTTCTTTGCGTTCTCCGCGGTTTTGTATTGGTTTTTTAGAGATGCCCTCTCACAATTCAGAATTTAAAATTTAAAATTCAGAATTCCGAACTCACCCCAAACCAATCCACATCCACATGCCCGGCATCGTTGGTGATGCCCTCACGAATACAAAACAAGCCAACCTTGGCGCCAATCCACATACCTTCACGTGCCTGGAAAGGTTCACCTACTGATTTAAATTTTTTGCCATCTTCGCTGTAGCTGAACGTACAAACGCCTCCCTGCTTTACCTGCACACGCAAGTAAAGGATATTACCTGTTAAAGCTGTTTCTGTACCAGAAATCTCCGCTGCTCCCTTATCGGCATTTTTACAAAGGGCCTGACGTATGAAAAGCTTACCGTCTTTACTTTTAATAGTCAGTCGCGCGTAGTCGCGCCCCATAATAATCAAGCCGGCTTCTTCGCCTTCAAAACGAGATATAAAAGTGAGTTTGGTTGTTACCTGGAACTGCGGTGCAGGAAATTTTTGCAACAACAGATTGGGTACATCCCAAAAACTTTTTGCATCCGGTGGTTTTGGAACTGCAAACAGGCGAAGCGTACTTTTGTCTGCCACCGGGTAAGCCCAATGCAGTTGCGGATTGGCATGCCACTGCCATTGCAGACCCAATGTTCGTGAATCAAATTCATCCGACTCAGGAGGAAAAATAACCGGATAGGTTTTTCCGACATCCGGCTTTTTATGTTTTAACACCGGTTCTCCCTTTCCGCTCTTTTTAACATCAGCGCCAATTACCGGCCAGTGGTTGTTCCAAACCATGGGTTGCAGGTGTACAATTCTTCCGTACACACCCGCATCCTGAAAATGAAAGAACCAATGCTCACTGTTATCCAGTTCGACCCACGCGCCCTGGTGCGGGCCGTTTACGTTCGTTGAACCCTGATCCATCACCACCTTGTGCTCATATGGACCAAATGGACTTTTTGCCCGCAACACCAACTGCCAGCCTGTTGCCACACCACCTGCTGGCGCAAATATGTAGTAGTATCCGTTACGTTTGTAAAACTTCGGTCCTTCCACGGTGGGATGCGCATCGTGTCCGTCAAAAACAATCGCATCATCACCCAATGTTTTGGTGCCTTCTGCATTCATGGAACACACCATCAACAAACTTTTAATACCTGCACGGCTTCCCGCGAATGCATACGTGAGATACGCCTTTCCGTCATCATCCCACAATGGAGAAGGATCAATCAATCCCTTCCCTCCTTTTACCAACACCGGCTCCGACCATGCACCAGCCGGATCTTTTGTCTTAATCATATAGATGCCGTGGTCGGGATCAGGAAAGTAAATGTAAAATTCATTGTTGTGATAGCGGATGCACGGTGCCCATATGCCCTTACCGTGTTGCGGTTTATCAAAACCTTCTGCATAGGAAAGTGTGGGCAATGCATAATTGATCAACCTCCAATTCACCAGATCTTTTGAATGCAAAATGGGCAAACCCGGAACACAGTTGAATGAAGATGCAGTCATGTAAAAATCATTTCCCGCCTTGCATACATCAGGATCTGAATAATCAGCATGAAGGATGGGATTGATGTAGGTGCCGTTGTCTTGATCTGATTTCCAGGTTTGTGCAAAGGATGAAGTGGCTGCGAATAGAAATAAGAAAAATATAAGCCAGCGTTTTAATTCTACTGCACGCCAACTTAGTAATAGAGTAGTCCAGTTCATAACTTACTAAAACAATAAATAAAAATATATTTTTCAATTCCAAATTTCATCGTCATTACGAGGAACGTTTAAGTGATTTAATCAACTTCACAAAACGTTACGTGACGCCCGCCTGACCTGACGGGCAGGAAGCAATCCCTCATTACATAGTGAGAACTAGACAGAAGTTTGGGATTGCTTCGGTCGTTCCTCCCTCGCAATGACGGGCCATTCACAAATAATCAATCAGGATTCCAATCCCGAAAAATATGCTTTACCGTATATTGCTTAGCTTCCTTCTTAGTTAGTTGCTTCGACCAGCCTACCCGTTGATTGACATCAGCACCCGGTCCGAAATTTTTATACTCAGCATAAAATGCGGTCTTGTCCTTATCCGGAAACATGGCATCACCCTTCCAGGGATCCCAACCTTCAGCACGGATATGATTACCCAATTCACAATGCATAAAAACGGTGCGCGCGTAGGGGCGCCAAGGCCGACCAAGGTAAACCTGGGTTGCCTCGCTATCCGCAATCAGTTTGCAGTGTTGGAAAACAAAACCATAAGGCGTATGCTCACGCGTTGAGGCCGCGGTAATAAAGGAGTTCGAAAGACTTTTAATCGTGCAATTCACAAACAACACAGTGGCTTCACCAAAAATAAAATCAGTAGTTCCTTCAATGTAGCAGTCGCTGAAATATTGTCTGCTACCATCGCGTGTAACCAGCAGCGTATCCTGATTACCGGTGATGTTGCAGTTCCTTACCGAAACCCGGTCGCCCTCTACGTGCAACGCTACCGCCTGCCCTACCCTGCCCGCTGTGTTTTGTATGGTAAGGTTTTCGAGCGAGATGTCGTTACCTTGTATCAACATCGTGTACGATGTGAATGTGCTAAGCTTAGGCTTTGCGTTGGGTTCACTTGCATTCGGATTGTCCTTTCCGGAATAATCATCATAGGTAATTATGGTATGATCACGACTTTCACCAATCAGGCTGATGGCGGTTTTCCAGGAGGGAATAACCAGCTTCTCTTTATAGTTGCCATTTTTGATGTGAATGGTTACACGCGCATACCCCAAATCGCGACACGCATTAATGGCCTCCTGAATGGTGGTGTAGTCACCGTTTCCATCTTGAGCAACGGTAAGCTTTGTTGGTCGGATGTCTTGGGCATGCACATTCTTAACCACAGGGAACACCAGGAAGGCACAAAGTGTACAAAGAGAAAATATTTGTCTCAGATTACTTTGTGAACTTTGTGTAAACCTCCGTGTGCTTTGTGGTTTCATTTCTTCTTTAATGTTTGATTCAGGAATTTTACAATATGACCCGTCATCGGGGTAAACCACGGTTCAAAAAACCAATAGGAATGTGGTGCATCTTCCAATGCTATTACTTCAGCTTTAACACCAAATGATTGCAGTTTCTCCACCATCTCCTTACACCCGGCATGAAACCGCGTTTGACTGCTGTTGATAAACAGAAAGGGTGGCGTTGATGCTGAAACATGGGTTATGGGTGAGGCTTCCTTCCATACCTCAGGAACTGAGTCATAAAATCCGCCCAACCAAAATACATCGGCACTGTAATCCGTACGCTTTATGGCCAGATTTTCTTCATGCGTAAAATCCAGCAACCCATCCAGATCAACAACAGCCTGAACCTCACTTGAAAATGGAGCATGTCCGTCATTTCCCTCAAATTTCTGATTTCCATTGGTAGTACCAATTAACGAAGCCAGTTGTCCCCCTGCCGAGCCACCGATGATGGCAATCTTGCTCTCATCAAGCGAATATTCACTTGCTTTGCTTCGCAACCAGCGTATGGCGGCTTTGAGATTATGCACAGCAGCCGGATACTTTGCTTCGAGCGATAACTGATATTCCACGCTCATCACCACAAAACCCTCCAACGCCAGTTGCCGTGCCAGCGGTATGTTCATGGTTTTATCACCCGATCGCCAGCCACCACCATGCACCAGAATCACGCCCGGAAGCTTGCGCTTTACTTTCTTCGGATAAAACAGGTCGGCTTTTAATTCTCTATGATTTTCTGCTTGTTGAAGGGTTGTATAAACAATGTCATTTTCTTGAACGATGTGTGAATTTTCGTACGGCCTTACAAGTTGAATAGTCGGGTACTGCTTTTTTAGTTTATTGTATGTACCCGATACAGTATACGTGGTATCACGTGGAATCTGAGGCTGTGCCCATAACTCAACACCACTCAAAAATATAAATACAAAGCAGAGATACCGGCTTACGCAGTGCATTACCTAACTTTATTCTTTGCCGTCATTTTACCATCTACCAGACTATTGATGTAGACCTCAATGTTCGTATAGGTTTTACTCAACGTATGTTGAGCAGCATCCTCCGGATTTTCCGGATTCATTTTATTCTTTCGCTCCCATTCATCGGGCATGCCGTCCTGATCGGAATCCTTTGGGGTAGCCGCATTTTTTAGCTCAGGCCAGCCGCCCACATCCTCCTGTGAGTCGATTATACCGTTCTTATTCGTTCCGGCTGAAGATGTTCCTTTGCGGGCTTCTTCAATAACGCGCACATCCACCGGATCGCGCTTCAGACTGGAGCCTGCATGCGCCAATACCAACTCAAATGCCTGCGCAGCATTATGCTCCATAATGTTTTCGAAAGGAAATGGATCTGTAACCCAGGCAGAATCAACAGCATCTGCAACAACACCTCGCTTATTGGCTTTGGTTATATCATCAAACCCTTCCAATACATTTCCAGACACAAAAAACTTTCCATAAGGTTCACTGGGATTAAGAATCCGTTCGCGCTTACTTTTAGTTGTAAAAGGTCCCGGCTTAAAATAATTATTCACCACATTATACCTTCCTTTTTCCCCGCCATAAATATTGTTGTTCATCCAGTTGTAGATCACATTGTTTCGAAAATCCACCAACTCGTCCGGAGAATTGGGAACCGTGCGCGATCCGCTAAAGCGAGGCAACCTACTGCTGTGATTGGCAATCAGGTTATGATGAAACGTGGCTTTCTTACCACCCCAGATACCACCATATCCATGATCGCCTTTGGCATGCACCGAACTATTCAGACTTTCCGAAATGATACACCATTGCAAGGTGAAGTTTTCATTTCCATAAAAAGATGCACACTCATCCGTTGCCCAACTCATCGAACAATGATCAATGATGATGTTTTTTTGCCGTGTGCCGCTGATGGCGTCATCCTGCGTTCCGGAAACATCGCCCAACCGAAAACGCAAATACCGGATAATCACATTATCGGTGCTGATTTTCATAGGGAAGTGACGAAGAGTAATGCCATCACCCGGGGCGGTTTGACCGGCAATCGTTACATCCGGGTTATTAATAAAGAGTGGCTCTTTCAAATCAATGTAGCCAGAAACAGCAAATACGATTATGCGCGGTCCTTTCTTGCGAATGGCCTCGCGTAAGCTGCCGGGACCATCATCATTCAAACTGGTTACAACATACACTTTTCCCCCACGACCTCCTGTGGTGTATTTTCCAAAACCTTCTGCACCTGGAAAAGCAAGGGGTTGATTAAGTTCTTGCTGAGATGTGCTCTGTTGCGCGCACCCTGTTAGTGTTACAAAAAATAAAATAATAAACCTGTACATAGTTGTGATTGAAAACTTAGTGACTCCGCGCCTTAGTAGCAACATATCCAAACCGCAAAGGCGCAAAGACGCTAAGAAATTATCGATTTAATTCAATACTTAAAAACAATAACGAAGCCAATCCCTTATAATCATCAATTCTTCGTTCAGTGGTAACGTAATACTCAAAATCTCCTTTTGAGTTCTTTGGATTCAGCGTTCCGATCTTCACCGTTTGATCAAGGTGAAGGTTTCCAGAATCATCAACAAACACATACTGATCAATCAAAGCGTCAAATGCTTCGTTTGCGGCAGTTAAATATATTTCGTCTAAAAATCCTTGTCGATGTCCTTTCGCAAACGCATACGCAAACATGGCCGAACAAGAGGTCTCAATCCAGTTGCCTTCCTGATTCCCCTTATCCAACACCTGGTACCATAACTTGGATTGAGTATCCTGATATTTTTTAACAGCTGTGGATAAGTCTTGCAATATTTTTATCACATCCTTATGCTCCGGATGATTTTCCGGAATGTAATCCAGGCTTTCCACCAATGCCATCAAATACCAACCTACTGCCCTGCCCCAAAATTCGGGCGAAGTACCCCGCTCAGGATGGGCCCACACCGGGTTTTTCGATTCATCCCAACCGTGATACAACAAACCGGTTGTAGGATCAAGCGTATGCTCGTAAATCAATTTAATCTGATGGATGGATTCATCGTACCATTCAGGCGCATTAAACGCACTGGCATATTGCATCGAAAAAACATCGGCCATAAAAATTCCATCCAACCACATCTGATATGGATAAATTTCTTTGTGCCAGTATCCGCCATCGCTCGTCTTGGGCTGTTGCGATAGATGCAGCATCAACGTATCGGCAATGGATTTATACTTGGCGTCACCGGTCTCCTCATGGAGATACAGTACCACACGTCCGGGCAGAATATCATCAAGTTTATATTCTTCCATTTCATACACACCTGGTTTGAATGTTCCTTCATCTGTAATAAATCCGTCTATCCATTGCCTGGCGTACGAAACATAATCAGGGTTATTAACTTTCTTTCCCTGCCGATAGGCACCTGCCATAAAAAAGCTATACTCGTAATTCCAACGATGTGGAGCATAAACCGGAAAATCTTTCAGGTCAGGATACTGATTCATGGTGCTCTTCACCAGCGCTGATGAAAAGTCGACTATTGGTCCATTCTTCTTTTCGTACTCACGCAGTGGAGTAAGAAAAGAAACACTAAATCGTGCATCAGCCTCTTGTGTTGAAGACACTACATCCTGCCGCTTCTCTCCTGCGTGAATTAAAAAAGTAAATACTGGCTCATTTGAATTCAAGGTATACTCCAGCACCAGGTAATCGGGTTGGTTGTCGCCATTGGTGTCCGCTAATTTTACAGGCACACCTGCACCAAAATTTTTATCGGTAACAACCGGTGTTGTTGACGCTACACCAGGAGCGCGAGAAATCAATTCATTCCATGGAATAGAAATGACAACCGCTTCAGATTTCTTTGGAATATCGTAATTACGTTTAACCGTAATCATTACCTGATCAGGCCCTGACGCAGGTTTGTTACACGCGAATAAAACAATTAACGCTAAAAAAAGGAATCGATTCATTTCTATTTTACTTCTACTAGTACCGGATTAGCCAACTCTTTTGCTACCTGATTGAGATATGCTAAGAATTCTTCTTCAGTTTTTATACCACCGGGTTCGCCTTCCCATGCCGCTAAGAAATAATAGGCCAGCTTGCCATCCGCTGGTTTCATTTTTACGATATGACTGAATTCATCCTGGGTAAACTCTATGAAATCAGCTTTGCTGAAGAGCACAGCGATCCCAAGGTTATCGTCATTCAGGCTTTGCTTGCCATAAGTGGCGATGAATCCAAATTGCTGATCATTGGAGGTGTGCGTAAATAATTTTGCTTTAGGATCATTGATTAGTCCGGAACAGATATTATCCACCTCAGCAGAAAGATCTAATTTATTTAAGGTTAACCGAGTACCGGCATGAATAGAAAGTCGTGAGCTGACATTCGTTTTTGCGCTGCCTGTATTCCATCCATAATAATTGGTTGTAATGGAAGAGAACAGATTTCCGTTTTCCACAATTTTACATTCTACGCTGTCGGTCACTTCAACACGAACCGCATTTGTACCATTAAAATAGCCGATAGAACCTACACCCAGCGACTTTGCCACCTTCAACACGTCCATTCCCCACTCCTGCATTTCGTGATAGGAATCAAAACCATCAAGGCCAGCCTTTTGAAGGGATGGCTCTGATGTTGTCTTCCCAAACACATCAACCGCATTGCGTTGATCAAGGTAAAAGCGATACCCGACTTTATCTGATTCCCAACCCGGACCTTCGTAGCGTATAAACCACGAATGATCTTTATGCTCAGGCGGAACACGCAGGTAATCTACATTTTTAAAATCACCACCGATATACTCTCTTTCCTTCCATTCACCACCAACCTTGTGCGAAAGTTCAGCCTGAGTTCGTTTCGGATATTGCCGCGCGATTTCTCCCTCTTTATTGTATTGAATCGTTAACGCCCGTGTTTCATTGGCTTTCATTTGATCAAGCACAACAACAATTCCTTTGAAATCATCATCGTGATGATTAAACTGACTCGGAATTTCTGTTTCTCCATCCACCACCACAAATGCTTTGGGATTGAAGTCAGACGAAAGTTTTTCCTGAGGGATAAAGACCAGTACATCCCTCCGATCAAACGCTGCAGGGTTAGTTGCCGTAACACTAATGGATTCAGCAAATTCTCCTTGCTTTTCACTTGAACCACAAGACCAGATAAGCAAGGGTACGATTAAGAAGATTATATTTTTCATAGATTTAGTTTGAAACAAACAATAGTTAACGTCATTGCGAGGAACAAAATCAGTCTTTAATGATCATACAAATCGTTCGAGTGACGAAGCAATCCCAGGCTTTACGTCAAATCCTTAATTATATAGTGAGAGATTGCTTCGTCACCCAACTCTCCTTCCAGCCCTTCGCTCCTCGCAATGACGAGAATAATCAATCAATTTTTACCTCCTCACCATTCACCTTCACATTTTTCAACTCCAAATTTTTATAGCCCTTTAAAATGTTTCCATCTGATACATTTTCAAAGGAACAATCCTCGAGGTAAATGCCTTCAACCGGATGATCTTCATCCGCTTCAATTAATATTCCATATTTCGATTTTTTACTGGTAACATTCTTTACCTGCACATTGCGAACAATGGGGTAGTTATCCCCTGTTTCATTCGCGTAGAACATAAAGATACGCACAACAGCATCGGCTACATCACCAACCGTCACATTTCGCATGTACACATTCTCAATAATCCCTCCCCTTCTTGGATTCGATTTAATGCGTAATGCCCGATCCAGGTTCGGACTGCTCATTTCGCAATCTTCTGCAAATACGTTGCGCACATTTCCGGAAACTTCACTGCCGATAACCACACCACCATGTCCATCTTTCATCACACATTTTCGTACAATAATATTTTCGCTTGGCACGTTCACGCGTCTACCATCGTGATCACGCCCCGACTTGATCGCAATACAATCATCACCGGTATCGAACACACAACCTTCAATCAACACATCCTTCGAAGATTCAGGATCACAGCCATCGCTATTCGGACCATGACTGATTACCGTAACATTACGAATCGTAACATTTTCACTCAACACAGGGTGTAGCACCCACATCGGTGAGTCTTTAATAGTCACCCCTTCAATCAGTACATTCTTACACTTATAAGGCTGCACAAAACTGGGGCGCAGGTAATCGCCCTCACCAAAAATACGTTCACTTACCGGCACACCATCTTCGGCCATTTTCTTCAAACGTTCATTGGCCGGCTTTTGCTGGTGTTCACGCGCTTCACGGGTAACACCGGCATGTCCCCACTTCCCTTTCCAATACCACCAGTGATCATCATCGGCCTGACCATTCAATTCACCTTCACCGGTTACGGCAATGTTTTCCTGCTCATAGGCATAAATCAATGGAGAATAGTTCATCAACTCAATAGCCTCGAAACGGGTGTACACCTGAGGTAAATATTTATTCGGGTCGCGACTGAATAAAAGTCGTGCACCCTTTGAAACATGAAGATTCACATTACTCTTTAAATGAATAGCGCCTGTTGAGAAGTCCCCTGCAGGAACCACAACTCTTCCACCCCCTGCTTCGTGGCAAGCGGCAATCGCTTTTGCAAAGGCATCAGTACAATCGGTTAGGCTATCGCCAACAGCACCATAATCGGTAACCAGAAAATCTTTATCCGGAAATGTGGGTGGAACGATACGCGCCAGAATAGCTTCCGCTTCCAGCCAGGGATCAGCCGCCACAGGCGCAGACTTGTTGGAACAAGAGTTCAGCGCGAAAATCAGCGCAGTGAGTACAAGCAATTTTTTATTCATCGTTTTACTTCATTTTTTATAATACGATTTGCGAGTTCAAGCTTCAGGTTTTGAATTTCTTCCAATACGATTTGTGCAATGAGTCGCGCCCCCAATTCATTAAAATGCGTATTGTCATCTTTTCCTTCAGGATAATTGGGATGTTCACCAGGTTTTAATTGAAGGAATAACAGCTTCGAGTTTTCCTTGCCAAACTGTTGATACAACGCTTGACTTCGCTTATCCAGATCAATGAACGCCACGTTCAATTGCTTAGCCACTTCATGCACCAAAGGTGAATACTCCGGATGACTTTCTCTTATATTTCCCTGCTCATCAAACCTTCTTCGGGCAACAGGAGTTAACAACACCGGAACAGCGCCCTTTGCAAGCGATTCATTTATAAAGCGTGCTAGATTTTTTTTGTAATCCTCCGGTGACGTATAGCGATCCGCCTTCTCTTTCGATTCATCGTTATGACCGAATTGAATAAACACATAGTCGCCCTTTCTTAACTTATCAGAAACCGTCTGCCAGCGACCTTCCGTGATAAAGGTGCGCGTGCTCCTTCCATTACGGGCATGGTTCTCAACTACCACCGTTTCATTAAAGAAGTAACGAAAGGGCATGCCCCATCCTGTTTCCGGATATGCCTTTACCTCTTTTTCCGACATTGTAGAATCACCCACGAGATAAACGGTGATTGCATCGGTAGGCGCATGAGCCGACAACACAAACAATAGAAGAATCAGACTAAGTAACTTTACTTTCATTGCTGATTACTGATAAGTTCGGCCACAAGGCTATTCAAATACACTTCAATGTTATCATAAGCCGTACTCAACTCTCTTCCGTTGGCATTGGCTTTATTCGGATCGAGTTTCATTTCAATTTCCCACTCATCGGGCATTCCATCGCCATCCGAATCAAGTGGAGGTGTAAGACTTTCCAATTCAGGCCACCCACCAACATCTTCCTGACTGTCGATAACACCCGGAAGTCCTGTCTCGGAGCCGTTGTAGGTTGCCGTTCCCGTACTTACTTCCTCTATCACACGTATATCAACCGCATCGCGCTTAAGGCTGGCACCTGCATGCGCCAATACTTTTTCATAGGCTTCTTGGGCGGTATGTTGGGTGATCATGGTAAATTCCAATGGGGTGCTCAGCTTTGAAGCCAATTCTGTCGCGCCATTTTTAAAAGTTACCCCACTCCAATTGTTAGCCGTAACCGAAGCACTGCCATGAACATAATTCCCATCGATATAAAACTTACCATCTCCGGTACGATCTTGAAACACTTCTTTATAGGCTACCAAAATGCGGGATTGATTAGACGTGGTGGCTGGTCCGGGTTTATAGTAGTTGTTCACTATATTGTAATTCCCGTTTTCTCCACCATACGTGCCCTCACCCACCCAGTTGTACACTACATTGTTACGGTAATCCACATGTTCGTTTGGATACGGATTGCCTGCACTGTAGGTGCCTGACCGAAAGCCATTAAATCGCGGTGTACGACTTTTATGATGCGCGATGAGGTTGTGATGAAAACTGGCGCGATCACCTCCCCAAATACCACCGTAGCCGTGTGCTCCTTTATCGTGCAACGATTCATTAAGGCTTTCAGAAATAATGCACCACTGCAGTGTGAAATCCTGGTTGGCATAAAACGAGGCCGTTTCATCGGTGCACCAACTCATGGAGCAATGATCGATGATGATATTTTTCTTGAAGCGTCCCCAGATGGCATCGCCTTCAATTTGCTTTTCATTACCCAACCGAAAACGCAAAAAGCGGATAATCACATTGTCGGCACCCACAAATACCGGATAGTTTTTTATGGTGATGCCATCACCCGGAGCGGTTTGTCCGGCAATGGTAATGTTCGGATTAGTAATATTGAGGTTACTGAGCAATTCGATGGTACCTGAAACTTCGAACACGACAATGCGCGCACCCGATGCACTAATAGCTGCGCGCAAACTCCCAACACCAGAATCATTCAGGTTAGTTACTTTAATCACCTGGCCACCTCTTCCACCTGTGGTTTTATATCCAAAACCATCAGCACCCGGAAAAGCAAATGCCTCTTCTTCAACCGGAGTTGGCCCTTCAACTTTTGGTTCCGGGTCGGATGATGAGCATCCACTCATGATTCCTAACACAATCAAACAGAGATATCTTTTAAAGCAATTTCTCATTCTAACTACCACTCAGATGTAAAACAAAGGGTGTGAATTCACACCCCTTGTCACACTAACCTAACTCTACTTTAACCAAACCTGTTAATTTCTCCATCTCGGATCACCCACTTGTCTGTCTATAAGCGACTGATTGGAAATGGTAAAGTCTCCATTGGCCGCATCGGCAAAACCCGGATCCAGTGTTGTGAAATTTGCTGAAAGATCAATCTTAGCGTTTGCGACATAAGCTTCTGTATAAAAGCCTGCCGCACTGAAATAATTATTATTTGAACATGTTGGCTGCGAAGTACCGCCTTGATTCGAATAATATCCGTCAGTTGCCGCAATGAGTGTATTCTGAACCGTTAATGAGTTTGAATTGAATCGTACATACAGAATTCTGTCGGCAGTATTGGATACGCCATACAATGTACAATGATCAATTAACACATTAGAGTTAAGCCCTGTACCACTAAAACCGGATGCCGCATCCATGCGGATAAAATCACGACCAGGAGAGCTGTTATTAAATGTGCTGTTTACCACTTTTAAATCGACCACATATGTATTTCTGAAATCAATAAAATCGCCACCAGATGTAAGCACATTGGTTACAATACAATCATTTACTTCGATGGCATTAACCGTTGAGGCTACGTTTCCAGCAATAAATGATCGTGCAAAGTCGTGTATATTACACCCTTCAAGTTTTAGTGTACCGTAAGTAACAGCAGCCGTGTTGTAACGAACCACATCATTAAGCGTCTCATCTCCGTCCAGGTCAAGGTCACCTAATACTACAGATGCCGCTGCGTCCAGAATGCTAAATTGAACATGAAGCAATGGCCTATTGTATGGCAAATAGCCTCTGATCTCAATAGACTTATTTATGTCGATTGAGCCGGTATAGGCCAAATAATCACCAGGGTGAAGCACCAAGATGCTTCCAGGAGCAGCACCAGCAATTACAGCGCTCAGGTCATCTGTTGCCTGTACCTCAATGGTATTCGGACCGGCAGGATCCACCAGTGTTCTGAATTCAATAAAACCCCGTTGGCTGCTACCCGAGTACATGGTAACTGAATAATTGGTAAGACCGCTAAGACCCGTAATCGTTGCTTCACCGGCTGCTTTTTCGCCCGCAGATATATTCCTTTCAACATTACCAGGATTAATCACAAACCGGGTAACCTCACTTCCTGCTGGCCATGAAAGCGTTACCTCCGTTGAACCGATGTTATCATTAGCCAACGGAAGGAAAATATTTTCAGATTCAGTAAGCACGGTAATTGCCGACCACTTAGAGTCTGCTACACCTGCAGCACTTACTCCCTTTACCCGTGCGGAATATCGCGTGTCACCAAAAAATACTTCCTGCACCGGAAGTTCATCGGGTTGCACGGTAATGGTGCGAATGATGGATGTGAACAACAAACTATCCTCGCTAAACTCCACAACATAATGATCCACATCATCACGAACATTCCAGGTAAGTTCAATGGTTGTTCTGTTTCGTATAAAAGCCTGAAGTCCGTGAGGGGACAATACACGCGCCAACTCAAGCTCTTCCACCAGCGGGTCAATATTATCGTCACAGGAAACGGAGAATAATCCGAATGAACTGATGAACAACAATGTTTTGATATATATATGCTTCATATCTGTTATCATTTTAATATCCGTAGTCGTTTACCAACGTACCATTGCTCGCATCAATAAATACCTGAAAGATGGGCCATAACTGTTTTGTATCTGGATCATTTCTGTAAATAGTATTGATTTTATCATCGCTTATGGCACCGGGTCTCACAAAAGGATCACCTCCACCAGTTACAAACTCTATATAATCACCACCGGGATTTGCTGTTTCTCCACGATTAAAACCATATAATTGCAACGTTTCTCCATCAGCAGCATATTTGTAATACACGTTAGCAGGTACATCGGCATACTCACCTGTTCGATTTCTGAGCCTGTCCATTTTTTCTTTGGCTTCATCCAATTTTTCTTTAAGTAAATTCCACCGAATAAGAGCTTGTTTACGCTCCATTTCTCCACAAAACTCAAATTTATGCTCATCCACAATTGCATTAAATAGAGCAACCCCACTTAATGCATTTACATAAGCATCCACTTTAGTAGCGTGTTCAGATGCCGGAAAAGCTCTTCTACGGATTGTCTTAAGATGATCCTTAGCAACCCCCTCCTGTCCAAGGAAGTAAGCAGCCTCAGCAGCCATCAATAACACCTCTGCATAGCGCATATACATTTTATTCACACCATCGTCATTGGAATTATCAACAAAACGATTCATCCATTCATACCGGTACTTGCCGAAGAACCAAGTGTTCAGTCCAACCAGCTCTTGTTTAGCAAAAGGTCTGGATAATCCGTTTATCGGGCTAACTATCGTTCCGGATGTTGTTCCATATCGATAAGGTACACAAGTAACATCGCGTCTTGCGTCCATTGCATCGTAGTCATAAAATACATGAGGCAAAGGACCAGCTACACCACCGCGATTTGATCCATTATTATGATACTGGTCCCCTGCGTTTTGGTGGCGCACTGCAAATGTGAATAACATCCGCCCACGACCATCAGAAAAGGGTATTTCCCAAAGCGATTCTCCACCAGCAGCGAGTACTTCTTGATTGTATTTCCTCCAAAGGCCTTCAAATGTTGGCTCCAAATGCGCTTTTCCACTCTCAATTACATCTGTACATTCCTGTAGCGCAATTTGATACAACTGTTGCTCAGTAAAATCAGGTAATTGGCCTTTCCGAATACCATCTGGTCGTTGAGAATACCCTGCGGCAGCTAACGCTATACGTGCGCGCAAGCCTTTTACAAATGCCTTGTTTATTTGCTCCACCGTAGCTGTATTTTCTGATTCATTTGGCCAGGAGGCTAAAGCCGCGGCTTCTTCCAAATCTTTCAGCAATTGATTGTAAATAAGGTCACGGTCAACTTTCGGCTTATAAAGCGTTTCTGATGTAATTGGTTCAAAACGTTCAGGCACATCACCCCAAGCTTTGATCAAATCGGCATAATATATGGCACGGTAAGTAAGCGCAGTGGCAAGCAATTCACCCATACGCCTGTTTGATGTCGGATTACCATATGTACGAAGCCCACGAATACAAAGGTTAGCGCGCTCAATACCAGAGAACATCATTGCCCAAGCAGAATTTGCCAGATTCATCTGGTCATTATTCGCAAGAGCATTATAGGTTGCCAGATCAGATGCACCGCTTATCGTTTGTGAATTGTTGTGCCACTCCACATCCGTATTCATGCCATACATTGGTAAAAAACGGCCACGGTAGGAGTTGGTTTCCATCATGGGAATCAACACACTATTCACTGTTTCCTGTGCCAAACTTGGCGTTGAGAAAATCACCGATTCGTCCAACGAAGACTTACTTGGCGCATCAAAGAAATCATTGCATGATGTAAGTACGCTGGCAAAAAATATTATGATTATATATTTCGTTTTCATAGTCAAATTGCCTCAGGTTAAAAATTAAAGTTTAAACCAAATACCACTTGCCTGCTGCGAGGATATGCAGAGAAGTCTACACCAGGAGTATATGGTGTATTCCTGCGTGTTGACACTTCAGGATCAAAACCACTATAGTTGGTAAGTAAAAACACATTATAACCGGTTGCATAAACCCTGAAGTTCTTAATCCTTACTTTTGAAGTTATGGCTGATGGAATTGTATACCCAAGCGTAAGGGTGTTTAGTCTAAGAAATGACCCATCTTCAACAGCCCAATCACTAAATACATAACGACTCATAAATGGCGACCACATTGTAGTGTTACTATTTAGCGAAGCCAATTCGGTGGGGTCAGTTACCAATTCTCCGGATGCGTTGATGTTTGTCCATCTTGACCCCTCAGCCATTATATCGATTAAATTTCTGTACTGATTATTTGGGTTGGCGGTTGTGTACTCTATTTTATTTGCGTTATATACCTGGTTACCGTAACTCCAATTAAAGTTTGCTGTGATATCGAAACCATATGCATAGCCATTTAGAGAAAAGCCACCTGTATGTTTGGGAAGTGCACTACCTATAACTCTTAGGTCATTAGCATTAACAACACCGTCACCACTTACATCTCGCAACTTCATCATTCCTGGCCTGGGGTCACCCAAAGTACCAACCACACCTGATGCATCAGCCACACCTGCTTTCAAAATCCACCTATCCGTACCGTCATCGTATCCTTCAAATCTGACACTTCGTAACGACCATCATTCAAATAACCGTACATCTGTCCTAACGCATAGCCAACTGCCACCTTGTAGTCATTACCGATTTGTGTGGATGCCCAGTTAGAGTTTGTTCCCGCGGTTATCTCTTGTAGTGAACCAAGCGAGATTATTTTATTTCGATTAAAACTAATGTTGGCACTAATATTAAGTCCATAGTCCTCTTTATCTATGGCCGCATATGTAAGCGACAACTCAATACCCTTATTTTCTGTTTCACCCATATTTCGGTATTGATCTTCATAACCTGTGCCCGTTGTGGGGAAACGTACAAGGAGATCCTTCGTAAGATTTCTGTATAGTTCAATCGTACCAGTGATACGATTTTGCAACAAGCCATAGTCCAGGCCTATGTTGGTCGTAACGGTTGTTTCCCATTTCAAATCTGGATTAGCCATTGTTTTAGAAGGTGTTAGATAAGTGGTAACTCCATTCATCCAACCTAGCGATGTGCCTGTTGCAGGCTCAAAAAACTGGAAAGTTTGTCCTGTAGGAATATTATTGTTGCCAGACTCTCCGTAGCTCGCTCTCAATTTCAAAAGGTTAATTCTATTCAGAAGGCCTGACATAAATCCTTCTTCCGAGATTTTCCATCCGACCGACATCGAAGGGAAATAGCCCCATACATTATCTCCTAAGAAACGACTTGAACCATCCGCACGATACACACCTTCCACAAAATATCGACCTCTGTAATTGTAATTCGCACGGGCAAAAAATGAAAGCAAGTGATCGTTCGGACTATAAAAGTTACTTACGGAGATAGGAAACTTTGCCAGAGAGGTTAATCGGAACGCCTCTTCAGAAGTGAAGAGCACATCAAAACCATGAAGCGTTGATCTCAGGGTGTTATCATTACTGGTAAGCACTTCATGTCCCACGAGCACATTAAGATTGTGGTCACTATTGTTAAATAATCCTCTGAAATCATAACTCAAGGTGTTGGTGTTACGGAGACGAAGTCGTTTCCCCTCTGCCATAATCACAGCGGGCATCCTGTTACCAGTAGGTGTGTTTTTTACTATAGTACGTTGTTGTTCCGTAAAACCTATAGTCACGTGTATTATATCGATCTATACCACCTTCTATTTTCAGTTTAAGATTGTCAATTATAGTCCATCCAAAACTTCCTCCAATGTTGAAATTGTGCGTTCCTGATAGCGGTTATTATCGTAAGTAGCCCTGATGGGATTTGTGAGATCTCCTACTAGCTGTTCATTCGTATCATCAGCATCAGACACCAATCCCGGAATAGAAAGCGGGGAATAACTTACGCTGTGCTTCAACCGGGAATCTGCTGATGAAACTTCATTTTGTTCGTTCGCTCCACCTCCATTGATTTCCGTGTTAGAGTAACGCAGAGTAAAACCAATTTCAACCTTATCCGTTGGCTTGTTATTCAGTCTAACCGTAATGTTATCGCGTGTATAGTCAGAAGCAAGCATAATAGCATCCTCCTGGAATCGTGCATAATTGATGGAGTAATTAAATTTCTCAGTTCCACCCCTTACGCTAAGATCATTATTAAATACCTTTCCGGTGTGCCCATAGATTTGGGACTGCCAGTTATTACCTCTCAAACCAGCATACAAATCAATATCCTGAAAAGTGCCAAAGAAATTTTCAAATGAAGAGATATCATCTTCATCTCTCATCATGGCATATTCATATTGCCATTTCACATAGTCCTGCGGTGCGAGTACATCAAGGGTTTTGGCAATTCGCTTAAAACCGGTAAACGTGTTAAAATTTACCGACACCTTCCCATCGGTGGTACCGCCTTTGGTGGTAATCAATACCACACCGTTAGCACCACGTGAACCATAAATGGCTGTTGATGAAGCATCCTTTAATACGGTGATGGTTTCAATATCGGATGGCGATACATCGGAAATGCTGTTCACCGGGAAACCATCTACTATATATAATGGATTATTATCCTGCGAAATGGAAGTTCCGCCCCGCACACGAATATTGATTTCAGCATCGGGAGATCCCTCTGTGGAAGTTACCTGTACGCCAGCCAAACGACCAGTAAGTGTTTCGGCTACGGTGGCAACCGGCATTTTCTTCAAGTCATCGCCACCTACCGATACAATTGATCCGGTCAGGTCGGCCTTTTTAGCAGTACCATAACCAACAATCACAACTTCTTCCAATTGTGAAATATCAGCTACCATCTCAACCGCAAGATTCGTTTGGCTACCTACCGCCACTTCCTGTGGTGTCATTCCCACAAACGTGAAAACCAAGGTGGCGCTTCCCGAAACAGAGATGGTGAATTTGCCATCACTGTCGGTTACCGTTCCGTTAGAGGTTCCTTTCTCCGTTACTGTTACACCCGGCAAAGCCTCTCCCTCAGACGTTACCGTTCCGGTTACGGTGCGGGTCTGCGCAAGGAGGTCTGGAGTGCACAACAGCAACAAGACAACTGCTGAAGCAATTGTAAGCTTTACTGATCGTACAATTCTATTCATAAAGGAGTATTAAGGGTTATTAAGTAAGAAAATGCCAGCCTGACTGAGCCTGAAATTGCCTTGTCGCAATCGATTTTTAGCAATTTTATGCGCAATCGATTGCATATTATAAAGTCTTCGTATATTTACCAAAACAAATTTTAAATTTTTGAAAATAAGTGGCTTTATAATCTGAATAAAAGGCTTTTGACAGAAGTAAAGATTGAAAGCACAACGCTTTTGGATATACACCTGTCTGATCCAATCACATGAATTATCGATTATATTGCGCAAACGATTACACACTATGAGTTCAATTGTTCCAGATTCTGTGCGTCATGCCGTTCATCCGTCTCAAAGTAAACACTTCACCACCCCTGAGCTTCGGGAGCACTACCTGATTGATACCATTTTTGCTGCAGATAAGGTTACTGCTCACTATACTTTGTATGATCGCTTTATGGCGGGAGGTGCTATGCCCTCCTCAAAACCACTTGCTCTTGAGGTACCGGAAATTTTAAAAGCGGATTTCTTCCTGCAGCGCAGAGAGATGGGGATTATCAATGTTGGAGCAACTGGCTCAATTGAAGTGGATGGAAAGGAAATTGAACTTCAACCCAAAGAAGCATTATATATAGGAATGGGAACAAAAAAGGTAGTGTTCCTTCCTGGGAAAAATGGCACTCCCCTATTCTACTATAATGCAGCACCGGCACATCATGCTTATCCGGTAAAAAAGGTTTCGCTTGATCAGGCCGAGACAGTGGAATTAGGATCACAACAAACGGCAAACCAACGAACCATCCGCAAACTGCTTATCAGTGGAGTAATTGAAACGTGTCAGCTTCAAATGGGGCTAACCGAATTGAAACCGGGCAGCGTGTGGAATACCATGCCACCCCATACTCACGACAGGCGCATGGAAATTTACCTGTATTTTAACGTTCCCGATAATCAGGCGGTCTGCCACTTCATGGGAGAACCTGAGGAAACCCGGCCACTGTGGGTAAAAAATCACCAGGCTGTTATATCACCCCCGTGGTCGATTCATGCTGGTGCCGGCACCAGCAACTATTCCTTTATATGGGGAATGGCCGGAGAAAATCTTGACTATAACGACATGGATGTGGTGCAGCCGATTAACTTGCGATAATAATGATGCCTGAACTTTTTAATTTAAAACACAAACGGGCGCTTATTACAGGCGGCACCCACGGCCTTGGTATGGCAATGGCCAAAGGCCTGGCAAGTGCAGGCGCTACCCTATTAATCAATGGGCATACTGAAGAAAAAATGAAATCCGCTCTGGCAGAATACAAAGCTGCAGGCTTTACCGCGCACGGATTTCTCTTTGATGTAACCAACGAAGCAGAAGTTAAATCAGCAGTCGATAAAATCGAGCAGGAAGTTGGCCCGATTGATATACTTATTAATAATGCCGGAATTATAATGCGCACACCCATGTTGGAGATGGAGGCGGCTGACTTCAGAAAAGTAATTGACATTGATCTGGTTGGTCCCTTTATCGTATCCAAACATGTTGGTAAGTACATGATTCAGCGCAAGGCAGGAAAAATCATCAACATCTGTTCCATGATGAGTGAGCTTGGTCGCAACACAGTATCCGCCTATGCAGCCGCTAAGGGAGGATTGAAAATGCTAACCAAAAACATGGCAACCGAATGGGCCAGGCATAACATACAGGTGAATGGCATCGGCCCCGGCTACTTTGCCACCGCCCAAACCGCTCCGATCCGAACGGAGGGGCATCCGTTCAATGAATTTATCATTAACCGAACACCGGCAGGCCGTTGGGGTGATCCGGAAGATTTAGCCGGTGCTGCTATCTTTTTGTCATCCGCAGCCAGCAACTTTGTTAACGGACAAATTATTTATGTTGATGGTGGCTTGTTGGCAACCATTGGCAAACCTTCAAACGAAGTATGAGAAGAGAACGCGCAACCATACACGACATCGCAAAAAAATTAAACATTACGGCTTCAACCGTTTCGCGCGCGCTTAAAAACCATCCGCGGATCAGTGAAGAAACCAAGAAAGCCGTATTGAAAGCAGCAGAAAAACTTAACTATCAACCCAATCACATTGCAGCCGCCTTACGAAACGGGCGCAGTAAAATCATCGGCATTATCGTACCCACAGCCGATCGTAGTTTCTTTTCTTCTGTGGTTCGCGGCATTGAAGAAATTGCCAACACCGCGCAGTACAACGTAATGATCTGCCAATCATACGACAACTACGAAAAGGAAGTTGCCACGGTTGAAGCGTTACTCAATGCGCGAGTGGATGGCATCATCGCCTCCTATGCAAAAGGTACGGAAGACTTTGAACACTTTTTAAAAGTCAAGAACAAAGGAATTCCCTTGATCATGTTCGACCGATCGAACGAAGAACTGGAGGTGAGCTCTGTAATTATTGATGACTATCAGGGCGCATACAATGCCGTAAAGCACCTCATCAACCAGGGATGCAAGCGAATAGCCCATTTCACGGGAATAAAAAAAATAAGCATCTATCGTGAACGCTTCCGCGGATACAGAGAAGCCTTGCAAGATCACGGCATTGCCTATGACGAATCACTCGTTGTTGGCAGCAACCTGCAGTTGGATGATGGCCGTGAATCGATGTTAAAACTACTGTCCCTACCCGAACCACCGGATGCCGTATTTTCTGCCAGTGACTATGGCGCCATGGGCGCTATGCAGGTATTAAAGGAACGCAACATCAGAATCCCGCAAGACATTGCCCTGGTTGGTTTTGGTAACGAACCCTTTACCTGGTTCTCAGAACCACAACTTACCACCATCGATCAGCGTAGCAAACAAATGGGAAATGCCACAGCCGAAATATTTTTAGAACAAATTGGAGCCGGAAACAAAACATTTGTTCCGAAAAAGACTGTGCTTAAACCTGAATTGATCATTCGAAAATCATCACAACGCAAATAGACACCCGAACATCATGAGTGAAGCCCTATTAAACACCTCATTTTTAACGGAAGATTTTTTATTGCAAAACGAGTTTGCCAAGATTCTGTATCACGATTACGCCAAAAATCTTCCCATTATAGACTACCATTGCCACCTGCCGCAACGAGACATTGCCCGTAACCGACAGTTTGAAAATGTGTCACAGATCTGGTTGGCCGGTGATCATTACAAGTGGCGCGCCATGCGCACATTGGGCATCAATGAAAAGTACATTACCGGTAACGCATCCGATAAAGATAAATTTGAGAAATGGGCATACACGGTTCCGTATACTGTACGCAATCCGTTGTACCATTGGACGCACCTTGAACTACAACGATACTTTGGCATCAACCAGTTGCTAAATCCTGATAGTGCCAATGCCATTTACAAGGATTGCACAGAAAAACTGAATACCCAGGAATACTCAACACGCGCGTTGCTGAAGAAAATGAATGTTCAGGTTGTCTGTACCACGGATGATCCAGCCGACTCATTGGAAGACCATCTTCAGCTCAAACAGGAAAATTTTGAAATTAAAATTCTGCCTACGTTTAGGCCCGATAAGGCATACGCTGTTGAAAATCCGGCAGCCTACCTCACCTACCTCGGTCAGCTTAGTAGCGTGGCTAATGTGGACATCAACCGCTATGCGGATTTATTGAAAGCATTGGAAAAGCGAATTGAGTTTTTTGTAAGCGTTGGGTGCAAATTAGCAGATCATGGTTTGGAACAACTCTATCACTTCCATGCCAATGCATTTGATATTGAGGCCCTCTTTAAAAAAGTAAAAAAGCTTGAAGCCCTTTCGGCTGACGAAGTGCGCTTCTTTAAATATAAAACGCTATTGGAATTGTGTCGCCTGTATCACAAACAAGGCTGGACGCAGCAATTTCACTTAGGCGCCTTGCGTAACACCAACGAACGCATGCTTCGCGAGCTCGGACCCGATACCGGTTTTGATTCCATCGGTGATTTCTCACAAAGTGTAGCATTGTCGCGATTTTTGAATGATCTTGACTCAACCAATCAGTTAGCCAAAACCATTCTTTATAACCTCAACCCATCAGATAACGAAGTGATGGGCACCATGATTGGCAACTTTAATGATGGCTCCTCAAAAGGAAAAATCCAGTTTGGTTCTGCCTGGTGGTTCCTCGATCAGAAGGATGGAATGGAAAAGCAAATCAATGCGCTTTCCAATTTAGGTTTGCTGAGTTGCTTTATTGGTATGCTTACCGATTCACGAAGCTTCCTCTCCTATCCGCGTCATGAATATTTCCGGAGAATACTATGCAACCTGATTGGGCGTGATGTAGAAAATGGTGAATTGCCTAAAGATGAAAAGTGGTTAGGCAAGATCGTCTCGGACATCTGCCACTACAATGCAAAGGAGTATTTCAAATTTTAAATAAGGATCATAACATTTTAAGATGTTAAAGAAATTAAACCGAGAAAATGCTGGTGTTAAACAACAGCATCCCGTTAAGGTATTGCAATTTGGGGAAGGGAATTTTTTGCGTGCATTTGTCGATTGGATGGTTGACCTGATGAATGAACGTGCTGGATTCAACGGTTCGGTACAAATCGTTCAGCCACTTGCCAATGGCATGGGAGAACTCATCAATAAACAAGAAGGATTATACCATGTCGTGTTGAATGGAATCAAAAATGGAAAATCATTTTCCGAAACCAGGTTGATTACCTGCGTTACCGGTGTGATCAATCCGTTTGAAGATTTCAATGGCTTTTTAAAAGCAGCCGAAAATCCAGACCTGGAGTTTGTTATTTCCAACACTACCGAGGCTGGTATTGCATTTGATGAAAACGACCGCTCCTTACAAACTTTACCTAAGAGCTTTCCTGGAAAATTAACGTTACTGCTTCACCATCGATTTTGGTTTTTTCATGGTGATCCAAAAAAAGCATTAACCATCATTCCGTGCGAACTGATTGATAAAAACGGACTAGAGCTGAAAAATGTAATACTTCAATACATACAACTTTGGCGCTTGCCACACGAATTCAGACAATGGATTGAAAACCATACAACGTTTTGCAATACGTTAGTCGACCGCATTGTTCCTGGCTTTCCAAAAGAAACGATTGGTGAGATTCAGCAACAACTTGGCTATGAAGATAACTTAGTTGTTACCGCAGAACCCTTTCACCTGTGGGTAATTGAAGGGCCTGAAGAGTTAAAGCATAAGTTACCCGCTAAACAAGCAGGACTGGACGTAAAATTTGTTTCCGATCAATCACCTTACCGCACCAGAAAGGTGCGCATATTAAATGGTGCCCACACAGCCATGGTGCCGGTGGCTTATTTGCATGGCTTGCGTACCGTACGGGAAGCAGTTGATGATGCCTATATCGGGAAATTTATTCGCGAAGCAGTTATTGAAGAGATTATCCCAACACTGGACTTACCCCAAAGCGAATTAAAACAATTCGCGCATGATGTAATTGAACGTTTTCAAAATCCATTTATTAAACATGAGCTGATTACCATAGCACTTAACTCAATCTCAAAATATAAAGTGCGGGTGTTGCCTTCACTTATTGAATACATCAACCGCAAGCAATCCTTGCCGCATCGATTGATTCACTCGCTCGCAGCCTTGATCTGTTTCTATAAAGGAACCTGGAATGGCTCCACCATTCCACTCAATGACGCACCAGAGGTACTGGCCTTTTCCAAAGAAGCCTGGGGCAGCGGCTCTCTACAAGAAACAGCAACCCGATTTTTATCCAACCAGTCTTTCTGGGATCAGGATTTGACGGACATCACTGGCTTGACAACGCTTGTAGTGGCTGAGATGGAGAAACTTATCGCTACTCAAAAAGGCTAGAAAAAAATTTGCGGAGAGAGAGGGATTCGAACCCTCGGTACGGTTACCCGCACAACGGTTTTCGAGACCGTCCCATTCAACCACTCTGGCATCTCTCCTCTTAGCTGCCGAAGATCTGGCGCAAAGTAAAATACTTTTGTGCTCAAATCTGGTTTTGTTTGTCAAGAAAAGTTAGTTTCGTCAGCAGAACATAACTAAATCCCACGCATATGAAACGCAAAGCAACAGCCGTTTGGCAAGGCTCAGGTAAAGAAGGTAAAGGTCATTTGAGCACACAAAGCACCGTGCTGAACAAAACGCAATATTCATTCAGTTCCAGGTTTGAAGAAGGCGTAGGTACAAACCCGGAAGAACTAATTGCTGCGGCTCATGCAGGATGCTTTACGATGAAGTTGAGTTTTGTATTAGGCGAAGCGGGGTTTACACCTACTGAATTATCCACTACCTGCACCATCACATTGGAGAACGGAGCGATAACGAATGCTGATCTTGAGCTCAAAGCATCTATTCCTGATATCTCTAAAGAGAAGTTCATGGAGTGTGCGGAAAATGCAAAAGTGAATTGCCCGATTTCGAAATTGTTGAATACTAAGATTTCGTTAAAAGCAGCGCTCGCTTAAGCAAGTCTTTATTCGAAGCGTAAGGATTCTATTGGATCAAGCTTGGAGGCCTTGTGTGCCGGGTAATAACCCGACAAGAGTCCAACAAACACACAAACAAACAAGCCAAAGAAAATCCATACCCATGGAACGATGTAGCTATCCATGCCTAGAAAACGTGCGCCCAGGTTTCCGATAAGAATACCCAGCAGGATACCCAACGCACCTCCCAGCAAACACACGACAATCGCTTCCGTTACAAATTGCTGGCGAATACGAAGCGGGGTGGCGCCCAAAGCTTTGCGTACACCAATTTCACGCGTGCGCTCGGTTACGGAAACCAGCATGATATTCATAAGCGCTATGGAAGAACCCAGTAGCGTAACAAAACCAATTAGAAATCCGGCCGTGCGCACATATCCTGCCATTTGAGCCGTTCGTTCAGCCAAGGAAACACTGCGTTCAAGCTCAAACGAATTTTCATTTCCAATCCGGTCTTGACGTATTCTGCGCATTAAGCCGGTGGCTTCTCCCATGGCGTTATCAACATTGTTAATATCATCAATACCAACGGTAAGCCTGTACCACAAACTTCTTCCCTTTGCCATTTGGTTGGCCACCCGAATGGGCACAACAACCATATTATCAAAATTGCCTTCCAGTGATTGACCCTTCTCTTCAATCACACCAATTACCTTAAACTGAACGCCAAGAAATGAAATCTTTTCTCCGATTGGATTTTCATTTTCATTGAACAAACCGGTGTAAATCTTGTATCCGATCACAGCCACATGAGTACCGTACTCCACCTCCATAGTGGACAAATTTCTGCCTGCCCTCAGGTTAAGTCCTTTAATGGGCAGGTAATTCTCGTTTGAACCCAAGACCTGAATATTTGGGTTAGTCTTTTTTGAAAGACGCTTTACCTCAGCCGTTCCGGTTAAAAAAGCCGAAAGACTGACGGTAGCGGGAAATGAATAGTCGTTTTCAAACTGACTTACCTCACGAAAATTAAGATTTGGATATCGCTTTTCTGAAACACCCTCCGTACGTCCACCCCGATTGGTTTTAGAGGTAATATCAAATGTATTCGCTCCAAGCGATGACAAGCTCTCATTAATTGACCGTTCAACACCATCAACTGCGGTAAGCGCTCCTACAAGCGCGGTGATGCCGATGGCAACAATAAGGGCGGTAAGTACGGAACGAAGCAGGTTTGCCTGCACCGACCGCAATCCTTCCCGCATATTTTCTATCACATTCATGAAACCGGTTTACTATGCCAATACGTTGATTAAAGAGTCGAAATGTTACAATATCTGTGATTTTTTATTCATTGGGGCATTTACCTAACTTTGAGATGGCGGAATACACAAATAATCACTTGATTTAATGCATATGATGAGGGGGAGTGTTTTGATTGGATTGTTGCTGATTGCAGCCCTTGCAAGGGCTAATTACCTGTTTATTCCCATGGATGAGAAGCAGGCCAACCACCTGAAAGCCTACGGAATAGCTTATTGGATATTGCGCAGCGAAACGGAAGTAGATTGGCTGTTGAATTACCGCGGGGGCAGTTTCATGGTTAAATTTCATCCTGCTATTCAGAATGAGCTCGTCATACGTGGGGTGAGTTATGAAGTGATCTCCGATGCACAAGCCAATCAGATTATTCTGGAAATCTCCAGTCCGGCCGTAAACTACGACATCATGAAACTGGAGAAGTACCCACGTATTGCCGTGTACTCACCCAAAACGGCTCAGCCGTGGGATGATGCTGTAACCCTGGTACTCACGTACGCTGAAATTCCCTATGATGTGGTCTACGATGATGAAATCCTTTCAGATGTGTTGCCGCGCTACGATTGGCTGCACTTGCATCATGAAGATTTCAGCGGGCAGTATGGTAAGTTTTACGGATCCTTCAGCAACATGCCTTGGTATATTGAAGCCCAAAAGGAGGCAGAAGAAACCGCGCGCAGAAATGGCTTCAACAAAGTATCCCAGCTTAAGTTGGCAGTAGCCAAACGCATTAAAGAATTTGTTGCAGGTGGTGGCTTTATGTTTGCCATGTGCTCGGCTACCGATAGCTACGACATAGCCCTTTCAGCCGAAGGTGTTGATATTTGTGAGCGTATGTTTGATGGCGATGGAGCCGATCCGCAGGCACAGGAAAAAATCGATTACGAAAAAACGCTGGCCTTCACCAATTTCAGATTAGTGAGAGACCCATATCAATATGAATTCTCCGATATCGATAATCCACCCAATGAACGCGGCCTGCGTCAGGCCAATGATTACTTCTCCATTTTTGAGTTCTCGGCCAAATGGGACCCTATACCCACCATGCTTACCCAAAACCACACCCGCGTGTTGAAAGGTTTTTTCGGACAAACCACCGGATTTAAAAACCACCTCATCAAACCCGATGTAGTGGTTATGGGAGAAAATAAAGATATTAAAGAAGCGAAATATTTACACGGAGTTCTTGGCAAGGGCTTCTGGACATTCTACGGTGGACATGATCCAGAAGACTACCAGCATCAGGTAGGTGAAGAGCCAACCGATCTCAATCAGCATCCGAATTCTCCAGGCTACCGACTCATTCTTAATAACGTACTTTTTCCTGCTGCCAAGAAGAAAAAGCAGAAAACCTGAAGTACTAATGCATCCGATCTCCTCTAACCTCCATCTTTTTCATAATCCCGGCTTCATCGGCCAGCAATTGTCGCCAACGATTTTCAACATACTCCTCGGGCATGTACGTCTTTGCCAATTGAAGGAAGTTTTTATAGTGACCCGCTTCAGAAACCATCAACTCATAGTAAAAGATGGCTAGCTCCTGATCGGCTATATTTTTCCACAATTGTTTAAATCGCTCCGCACTCCGAGCCTCGATCAACGCATTCATCAGCAGCTTTTCAACCAACTGTTCTTCCCGGCTTCCACCTTTTCTTATCGAGCCATTTAAAGCCTCCACATAAGCATCCTTGCGTTGCTTGCCTAATTTATAGCCGCGCTTTTTTAACTCTTCAATCACACGCTCGAAATGCCCCCACTCCTCAGCTACTACCGGAGTCAGCATTTCTACCAATTCTTCCTTTTCGGGATATTGAACAATTAAGGAAATGCAGGAAGAGGCTGCCTTCTGTTCACAGTAGGCATGATCAACCAGAATATCTTCAATATTCTTCTCTGCAATATTCACCCACCGCGGATCGGTGGGCAACTCAAGCCCTAACGTGAATTTGTCTTTCATTAAAATCAATCATAAAACGACCAATCAAAACCAAAATCAAACACGTTAACCACACCCGGATAAAAAGGTGTTGGCACCTGCGCTGATTTTGAAAAAGCCGCCATGATGTTATTATACTTTAATAATATTCTGCCGCGGATAATCTTGGCGCTCAAAAAAACATCTACCAACGGAAACGATGGACTTATAAATTCTCGTTGCGTATGAAACTGTTGGATCACCGGATCGTACCCATATGCGTAATAAGCTGATTTCCAATGCAGGTCTAATCCAACCTGAAAATCAAAGTTACCACCAAACCAGATATTGGCATACGACAGTTGCGCATTAACCAAAAGTTCAGGTATCTGTAAGGCGTCATCTGCATTCTCCAATATGCGGGTGTAAATGGTGCGCGTGGTCAACCACGTGTTCTTCAGTGGCCTGATGTGCAATGCCAATTCAGGTGAAGCAATAGTTTGGTAACCCGATGACTGAACAGGAAGTACAGTCTGGTCGATACCAAAATCTCCTTTCTTAAAGAACACCAGGTTACGAAATGTAGATAACCGAATGCCCGGATATATTTTGAACCAATCCGAATTGTAAATAAGCTTTCCTCCTATTTCACTGGCTTCAACGGGGCTGAAGTTATTCATCCATATATCATGACTTCCCCGATAAGCCTGCTGCAAAAACGAAGGCGATGAAACCGAGCGTTTCAGAAAAGCTGAAAACCACTTGGTGTCAATACTTCCGGAAATGCGGTAGCGCTCGTCCAGCATAGACTCTATGTGCCCGCGTACCTGAATAAGGGAATCCAACTGAAGCTCCATGCGGCCTCCAACATAAAATTCCGTTCCACTGGTTGGTAAATAGAATCCATCATCCAGAAAATACTTGTAATCAATTGAATACTGACGTAGCGCCACATACCCATTATAAAACAATTTTAAGAGATTACCCTTTATTCCGCCTTCATTGCGCAGCGTATTGAATTTTGTCTGATCACGCGTAAGGGCACTATCAACTACTACTGCATCAAAAAACAAATCCCGATTGGGCTCAGAATTATAGTTGTTGTTAAAGCGAACATTTTGACGATCTCCATCAAGCCGGTGATATACCTGAAGCGCTTCTCCTACCTTGTACTGATGGTAAAAATGATAGTTCCTTCTCAAATCACTATTTTGAGCGGAGAGCAACATGGGCTGCGCATTCTCTTCGAACAAATCGGAAAGCAGAAAATTATTTGGATCATCAACCCGAACACCGCCATATTCAAAAACGCGATGAAACATGCGCTTGAATCGAATAAGTGCTGTGTACGAACTATCCTTATTGTGATAACTCATAAACATACCGTACGCCTCTGCCCGTGCGTTCCGATCACCTTTACCCTGTCGCTGTATCTGCTTATCAATAAAAATGCCGTTATAATGAAAGCCGAAATTCCACCGGGGATTAATGTTACGGCTGTACATGATGTTGGTGAGCGATCTTCCCTTTCCGCCAAGAATAACATTAAGATTCGTATACGGTGAACGCGTGTTAAAAAAATGCTGTGGCATTGAATTCCAATACAGATCGTATGCATTAAAGCCGGATGTAGCACCAATCACATCAGGTACCTCCTGATATATTGACCGGATGGCCGTTCCGATGTTGCCGAGATCCTGATACAGATTTTGCCTGCGTTGACTAAACGAGAACTGATGAAAATTTCGGATCACCGTATCAATGGGATAGGAAGTCCACTTGTTTCGGAATAAATCTTCTTCTAAGAAATATTGTGATGTGGTGGGACCGTAAATCTGCTTGGTAGAGTCATCAACTATGCTTGAACGTGACCTTGGTTCGACCGGCATATCCTGAGCCAACGTTGAGATACTCATAAGAACCAGATACACTCCAATTATAGACCGTCTAAAAAAATCGAATATCATTGTATAAAAATCAACCACGGCTTATAAAATCCTGCACAAGCATATCAAAATCCTTACCATTCTTTATGAATTTCATCTCGATCGGCAGATAAAATATAGGAAGCTCCTGTATCATGGACTTCAGTTCATCACTCATTAGCTTTACACGATCCTTTTCAGTAGTGAGTATACTCAGATTGGAATTTGAAGAGACAACTGATGATAACTTCTCTACATCGCGCTTTGTATAGTTGTAATGATCGCGGTACTCAAGGTGCTGCACAAGCTTAAAGTTTTTTTCAACATACGCTTTTAAAGGTTGCGGACGTGCTATACCACTAAGAAGTATAACCTCATTTGAAAAAACAGGATACTTATCTGACATCGGCACAGGCTCGCCATACCGGATGGTTGAAAAAAATACCGGCTTCTGCGTAAACATATGAACCGCATGCATCATCTTCATCATTTCATTTTCACTCAACGTATGTGGGCATTTTGTAATCACGATTACATCCGAACGATTTGCACCTTCCTGTCCTTCACGCAACCGCCCAAATGGAAGCACATGATCTTCATAAAAAGGCTTGCTGTACTCCGACAATAAAATTGAAAATCCTGCATTTACCTTTCGATGTTGAAATGCATCATCCAATACTACTACCTGAACCTCCGGATGCTGATCGAGGATTTGTGGAATAGCGAGCGCACGTTCTTCACCAACTGCAACCACCACCTCCTTACCGTACTTGGTGAAAAGTTGAAATGGTTCGTCACCGATCGTCTTGGCTGTAGCAGACGAATCGGCCAATAAAAAACCCTTTGTCTTTCTGCCATAGCCCCGGCTCAGAGCAGCCAATTTCACCTGACTGCCCAACAATCGAATCAGGTACTCAACCATCGGGGTTTTACCTGTTCCACCAACAGCCAGATTTCCCACACCAATCACCGGAATATCAAAGGTTACAGAGGGCTTAAGTTTTAAATCATATAGCTTGTTGCGGATGTTCATCACCACATCATAAACCACCGCAAACGGCCACAGCAAAAGCTTTAAAACAGACATGAATAATTTTACCTTTGACCCTAAACGCCAAAGGTACAATTAACGCATTGATTCATGAAAGTTTCTGAAGTTACACAATACCTCGAGTCGATTGCACCGCGCGCCTACCAGGAATCATACGATAACTCCGGGCTGCTTACCGGTAGTCCTGATCAGGATGTTACTGGTATCTTGATTACGTTGGACTGCATAGAAACTGTTGTTGAAGAAGCCATCCAGAAAAAGTGCAACCTCATCATCGCACACCATCCCATTATTTTCAAAGGCTTGAAGAAGATTACCGGAAGCAACTATGTGGAGCGAACGGTACTAAAAGCGATTAAAAACGACATTGCCATTTACGCCATCCATACCAACCTGGACAATGTGCATACCGGGGTAAACCTGAAAATTGCGGAGAAGATCGGGCTAAAGAATCTGAAAATCCTGGCGCCAAAAAGCAATACCCTGACCAAGCTGGTAACCTTTATACCCAAAGGCAATGCTCAAGAGGTATTGGATGCCTTACACAAAGCCGGGGCCGGCCAGATTGGCGACTACAAAAACTGCAGCTTCAGTGTAACCGGCACAGGTACCTTTATGCCCACCGAAAAGGCCAATCCCCATATCGGACAGGCACTTCGGCAAGAACGCGTTGAAGAAGATCGGGTTGAAGTCATTTTTCCGGCTCATCTCGAAAGAAAAATGGTTCAGGCCTTGAAAAAAGCGCATCCATATGAGGAAGCAGCGTACTACCTAACAGCGCTAAACAATGAAAATCAAGAAGTTGGATCGGGCATGGTTGGTGAACTGGAGGTTGCTTTGGAGCCGATTCAGTTTCTGAAGCACCTGAAAACCGCCATGAATCTGGAGGTTATCAGGCATACCCTATTAATGGAAAAGCCGATAAAACGGGTGGCCATTTGTGGGGGCTCAGGCAGTTTTCTACTTTCAACTGCCATCCGAAACGGGGCACAGGCTTTTGTAACCGCAGATTTTAAATACCACGAGTTCTTTGATGCTGATAATCAGATTGTTGTAGCCGATATCGGGCATTACGAAAGCGAGGTATATACGAAAGAACTCCTGGGTGATATTTTGAAAGAAAAATTTCCTACTTTTGCAGTCAATTTTTCAGAAACTAGCACAAATCCAGTACGTTACTTTACATAGATTTTAAATACTGAATGGAAACTCAAACCGTAGCACAAAAACTCGAAGCCCTTGTAAAACTTCAATCCATCGACAGCAAACTAGACGAACTGATTAAACTAAGGGGGGACCTGCCCGATGAGGTGCAGGACCTGGAGGACGAGATGGAAGGGTACAAAACCCGCCTGCAACGACACGAGAATGAGCTCAAGGAAATTGAGGAAAACATCAAAAAGAGCAAGGAAGGAATCAAAGAGGCTGAAAAGCTGATCAAAAAATACAACGAGCAGCAGAAAAACGTACGAAACAACCGGGAGTTTGACGCCATCACCAAAGAAGTTGAACTTCAGGAACTTGAAATCCAGATCTGCGAAAAACGCATCAAAGAAGGCAAAGACCTCACCCAAGCCAAAAAAGACGAAATCGAAAAAACAGAAGCCTTGATCAAAGAAAGAGGCGAACACCTGGACATCAAAAAGAAAGAACTTGACGGCATCCTTGCCGAAAGCCAGGAAGAAGAAAAGAGGCTGATGGCCGAACGCGACAAGGCCGTTAAGAAAATCGAAGACAAAGCTATATTAAAATATTACGAACGCCTGAGAGGTAGCCTGAGCAATGGCTTAGCTGTTGTACGCGTAGTGCGCGGTGCCGCTGAAGGATGTAACATCGTTATCCCTCCGCAAAAGATTGCCGAGATCCGCGAGAAGAAAAAAATTGTTATCGATGAGCATTCCGGTCGTATCTTAGCCGATGTGGATATGGATTCACTGGATGACAGCGATAAGCCTAAGAAGGCCGGTGCTCCTGCCACGCCTGTCAGGAGAAGAAAAGCCGTTGGGTAACCAGACAACGATATCGTGGAAAAAGGCAGGGCAGTTTACCTGCCTTTTTTTTTGGATGCTGCCTGCATTCAGTCAACCTGCTACATGGCTTACACAGGAACCGTATACCCAAGCACATGAACTTACGCTAAGCCTACAACTGGATGAAAGCAGGAAACTCCTCTCCTCTTCCACCACACCCGAAGCGATTTACATTAACTCACTTTCGGATGTATTCCAGTTATTGATTTCCGAAGATGCGGAACGCTTTACGGAACTCGAAAAAGTTTATGAAAGCCGAATCAACACGTTAAAGAAAGCATCGCCACAAACGGCAAAGGAACTATTTGTATTGGCTGAGTTGCGGTTGCAATGGGGATTCGTGTACCTGAAATTTGGTCACGACTTCACTGCGGCATGGAGTGTACGACAAGCCCATGTGGTTAGTCAGGAATGTCTGCGAAAGTTTCCTGAATTTATGCCAACTAAAAAAACAGCGGGCCTACTGGAAATCATGTTGGGATCAGTGCCCGAAAAATATCAATGGGTGCTGAACTTGCTGGGCATGCACGGCTCGCTGGAAAAGGGTTTGACCATGCTTACCGACATCAAATCCATGGACAACCCGCTTGCTGATGAAGCAGAATTACTTCATCCGTTGATTAATGGTTTTGTCTTGCAGCAAACCGATTCGGCCCTTACCCATCTTGAGTTACTCCACCGAAATCAACCACAAAACCGATTGATTCTCTTTCTTGGCGCTTCTTTAGCGATCAAAAACTCATCCAGTGAGTTGGCGATGATTATGCTGGAGAAACTCAAGGGGCTCTCTACAGGGTTACCCCTGTACTATTCCGACTACCTTCTGGGTGAAGTGTACCTGCATCAGGGGAACTATTCCAAATCCATTGCTGCTTACCAGAATTTTATCAATCAATACAAAGGCATTAACTACATCAAAGATGCACACTATAAAATAGGGCTCGCCTATTGGCTGCAACATCAACCTGATCGGGCAAAGGTGTATTTTGAATTGGCAAAATTAAAAGGCAGAGAAGTTACCGAAGCCGATAAATACGCAGCTCGTAGTCTTGCTGAAAATGATTTTTTCAACATACCGATTACACGTGCACGGTATGCCATTGATGGTGGTTATTATGATGAGGCCGTTCGTCTGCTAAGAAGTATAAAGAAGGAAGACCTGAACACAACGCACGATCTGACAGAATATCACTATCGCTTTGCGCGACTCTACCACAAAACCAATTTGATGGCGGAAGCCAAACGCTATTACGAACAAACCATAGAATTTAGTGGATCGGAAACCTGGTACTTTGCACCGAACGCATGTCTCCAACTGGGGTACATTTATCGCGATGAAGGAAACAAAGATGAGGCGCGAAAATATTTCAGCAAAGCCCTCAGTTATAAGAAGCATGCGTATAAAAACAGCATCGACAGTAAGGCGAAATCTGCGTTAGCGCAGTTGAAGAAGTAACCACCCCGACTCAAGTAGTAAAAAACCATCCCTGCCCCTCCTTATCAGGAGGGGAATTATATAAACTCATTGCTCACGTTTGCTAATTCAGCTCCAGAGGAGCGACATCTTATTAGAAAGAAAATTAAATTCGATATGAGCTCCGTAGGAGCGGCATCTTGCTTAAAAATTAAAAAAACCACCCCCAGCCCCTCCTTGTCAGGAGGGGAGTTGGGTCTACCCTAAAACTCTACCAGAAGCAAGGAGTTTCTTATGCTACCTTGGCAAGTTGCTTTTGTAATTCTTTAAGATGTGTGGTGTCGTTGTACCGCTCAACACTAAACATCGAACCCGAATAGTTCAATACATACAGGCAAGCATTTTCATGTTCAAACATATCCATGCTTCGCAACGGGTAATTCAGCAGGTAACACAACAAAATTCGTATCGCCCGGCCATGCATACAAATCAGCACGGTCTTTTCATGGGTTTTATTCATTATGTGATCAACCGCAGGTTGCATGCGCTTGATCACATCTTCCGGACTTTCACCACCTTCAATGCGCAAATGCGTTTCTCCTTTTCTCCACTCGGCCAGCATGTGGTGGTAGTAAGCATCTTCTTGCGGTGTTATTGCCTGCCCCTCTTTCTTCCCCCACGAAATTTCATTTAGTCCTGCCAGCCGTTCATGCTTAAATCCGGCATCAATAAAATGTTGTACCGATTCGATGGTTCGCTTTAGGACGGAGGTGTAAACTTTATCAAACGGAACGGTTCTATATGCCTCGTAAAATGCCTTGGCCTGGGCACGCCCAAAATCATTCAGACTGCTATCCACCCCGCTGCCCTGAACGATACCACGAAGGTTAAAATCTGTCTGTCCGTGGCGAACAATGTATATTTTTTTCGTGTTCAATTTGTAGCTATTTTGGCCCTGTTTTCAGGGAAAAACCCAGAAAACTGCCGCAAAAATAGAAAAATTGACTAAAGTATTCGGAACAATAAACTATCAGATTCAGAACAGCTATGAAAGCAACTGACGCAAATTCGATCTTGGTTCAAAGCTATCTTGGCATTCTTGAGCGGCTAAATCCAGAATCACAACTTGATCTGATCTCCAAACTTTCGGAAAAGCTGAAAAAAGGAGGTCAACGAGAGAAAAACACTTTTCAAAAGGCGTTTGGAGCCTGGGACACCCGTGATTCCGCTGAAGAACTAATTCGGACTATCAGAAAAAGCAGGAAGCTAAATAGAAAAATTGAAGGATTGTGAACAAGTATTTATTAGATACAAATATCTGTATTTACTACATGAAAGGTCTTCACAACCTAAAGCAGCAGATTGAAAGGGCTGATCAAGAAAATTGTTACATATCCGAAATTACCTTAGCAGAGTTAAAATTTGGTGTTGAGAATAGCGCACATCCACAAAAAAATAAAAAAGCGCTTGATTACTTTTTAAGCGGGATTTCTGTATTACCAATTTATGAAGCTATTGACATCTATGCTAAAGAGAAAGCAAGATTACGTAAGGCTGGCACTTCGATTGACGATTTCGATTTACTAATTGGTTCAACTTCGATCGCCTTTAAAATGACCTTAATTACCAATAATACAAATCATTTCAAACGGATAAAGAATATTAAACTTGATAATTGGGTTCCCAAATGAGTCTTTTTCAAAAGCACCTAACTCTTGATCTTCTCAATAAAATGTCTGCCAACACCATGGTGGAACACCTCGGCATTGTGTTCACCGCCATAGGTGAAGATTACATTCAGGCCACCATGCCGGTTGATCACCGAACCCATCAGCCTTATGGACTGCTGCACGGGGGCGCATCCGTTGCCCTGGCTGAAACATTAGGCAGCGTTGCCGCGCATTGTTGTATTGATACAACCATTCAATATTGTGTTGGTCTCGACATTAACGCGAACCATGTGAAAGGAATTAAACAGGGAACTGTTACCGGTATTACAAAACCCATTCATATCGGCAAGCGCACGCATGTTTGGGAAATTCGGATTACCAACGAACAAAACGAACTGATTTGTATCAGTCGCATAACCATGGCTGTAATTGACAAGCGTTAACGATGAGCCACACACAATCTGTTTCAGAAGTTATTGATTTGCCGGTTGCCCTTGAAGAGTTGATGGATAATCTCCTCACCTTTTCCATGGAGAACGAATATGCATTAGCCGCCTGGCGAACACCAGATTCACAAGAGACAACTGTTATCCTGACCATAAAACCAGAACCATTTCTGCTGACCGATTCCTTCGAAGAAAGCGGGTCAGGGTTTATCTTTCATCCTTTTGATATTACACAACCGGGCATCTTCATCAAAGCCGATGTTCAATTCAGTTTTCGTCAAGGCAAACTCCAGTCGAAACAACCGGAAAACCAAAAAGCGATGGAGTGGTTAAGCACTCACCTTAATGGTTTTAGTGAGCGACAAAAAAGAAGATTGCCGCCAACAAAGTTAAGTCACCATAACACTATTGATTTCAGAGATCTTGTGCAGCAAGCCATCCGGTACATTGAACATGGCTATGCTGAAAAAATTGTTCCTTCACGCATCAAGCACGTTGCTCTTTCGCCATCCTTTGATGTAGCCGAAGCTTTTGTTCGTTTAGAATCGGCTTACCCTAATGCCCTTGTGTCATTCGTGTACACACCAAAACATGGCGCATGGTTAGGTGCATCACCCGAAACGCTGGTGTCGGTTGAGAAAAATGTTTTTCGTACGGTGGCGCTGGCCGGGACGCAAGCTTATCAAACAGGTGCAAACCTGAAACATGTGGCATGGACACAGAAAGAAATTGAAGAACAGGCGTTGGTGAGCCGGTACATTATCAATTGTTTTAAAAAAATTCGGCTTCGTGAATTTGAAGAACACGGACCAAAAACAGCTGTGGCCGGAAACCTCATGCACCTGAAAACCGATTTCTCAGTCGACATGAAGGCTACCAACTTTCCGCAATTGGGTTCGGTAATGCTTCGTCTCCTCCACCCTACTTCAGCGGTGTGTGGTACACCATTGGAAGCAGCACGTAAATTTCTGTTAGAGCATGAAGGCTACTCACGCGAATTTTATTCAGGCTTTTTAGGCCCAATCAATATGAATGATGCCAGCCATCTGTTTGTCAACTTGCGCTGCATGCAACTCTTTGCTGGTGAGGCATGGCTCTATGCCGGTGCTGGTGTCACAGCTGATTCCATTCCTGAAAAAGAGTGGGAAGAGACAGAAATGAAAATGAACACCCTGCTGGACATTATCCGCTGATGATGAGTCGCTACCAACCGATATATGATATAGCCGAGTTGTGTGCACAGAAAGGTGTTGAAAACATTATACTTTCACCCGGTTCTCGTTGTGCACCCCTGACGTTAGCATTTACACGACATAAAAACTTAAACTGCAAAACCATCAGCGATGAGCGCAGTGCAGCCTTTATTGGTTTGGGCATGGCACAACAAACCAAAATGCCAACGGCATTGGTGTGTACATCAGGTACCGCAGTTTACAATTATGCACCAGCGGTTGCAGAAGCTTTTTTCTCCAAAACTCCGTTAGTCGTCTTCACGGCTGATCGTCCGGCTGAGTGGGTGGCTCAACAGGATGGCCAGACGATTTTTCAACAAGGTATTTTTGGCAATCATGTAAAAGGTTTTTTCCAGCTTCCACAGGATTACGATCACCCCGATTCGATTTGGGCCATCAATCGCATGGTGAATGATGCCCTTAACCTGGCGATGCAATACCCGCAAGGGCCTGTACATATTAATGCGCCTTTTCGTGAGCCGCTTTATCCGGAAACACCTGATGAATTTTCCTATACGAAATCAATAAACGTTCAGCAAGTAGTATCCTCCGAGCTTACACTTTCCAAATCAACGCGCAAGCAACTGACAAAAGAGCTTTCGGGCTTTCATAAAATCCTCTTGATAGGCGGTCAGCAGCATAACGATGCACCGGTGATTCAGTTCATGGAACAGGTGAGTCAAAAACACAGCCTACCTTTTATAGGCGACATCATCTCCAACCTGCATAGCATCGCCAACCTGGTTCGTCATGCCGATTTGTTTCTGGGTCAGGCCAGTGACGCAGTGAAGAAATCGCTTCAACCCGATCTGCTGATAACGTTTGGTGAATCTGTCATCTCAAAAAATGTAAAACTTTTCTTGCGCCAGTTTCCTGCGAAAGCACATTGGCACATACAATCCACGGGCATACCGGCTGATACCTTTCAGGGATTAACAAAAATCATTCATAGCGAACCGGCAGAATTTTTTGATTTTTTAGACAAGCTCGAAACACCAGAAAACTTCGAACGTCAGAAGCAAAGCAACTACCAAAAACTTTGGGAGGTGGAAGAACGGAAAGCGCTTCGTTGTCTGGAAGACTTTTTTCCACAAACAGAATTTGCGGAACTTGAACTGGTACACGAGCTGATGAAAGCCCTTCCGGAAAATTGCAGCTTACACTTAGCCAATTCCATGAGTGTGCGCTACGCTAACTTTATTGGATTAACGAGTGATAAAAAAACTGTTTCGATTTTCAGCAACCGCGGAACCAGTGGCATTGATGGCTGCACGAGTACTGCAGTCGGACATGCGCTCACGAATAATAAACCAAGCCTTCTGCTTACGGGTGACATGGCCTTCTTCTACGATCGAAATGCCTTCTGGCATAACTATCCCATACCAAACTTGCGGGTGGTTGTGCTTAATAATCATGGAGGAACAATCTTCAACATGATTGATGGACCAGCCTCACTGCCCGAATCGGAAGAATATTTTGTAACACGACAATCCTTATCTGCCAAAAAGCTATGTGAAGAATTTGGTTTTGATTACCTGAAAATCGACAACCGCAGAAAAGTGCAGAACACCCTGAAAGATTTTCTTGATTTTGATGGCCGTACTAAAATTTTGGAATTAGAATCATCCCATAACCTGAACAAGACTATTTTTGAAGCGTTAAAACTGAAAATAAAAAAGAGCTATGAATCTTAAGTATCCCTGGAAACCGATTAAAGAATACAAAGAGATTTTGTTTCACAAATATGAAGGCATTGCGCGCATCAGCATCAACCGTCCGCAGGTGCACAACGCCTTTACGCCTCTTACCGTGCAGGAAATGATTGACGCCATGCACATCTGTCGCGAAGATGCCGATATACGTGTAGTGGTATTAACCGGAGAAGGTGGCAAAGCCTTTTGTAGTGGTGGTGATCAGAGTGTGCGCGGCCATGGCGGGTATGTTGGGCAGGATGCCACTCCTCGCCTAAACGTGCTCGATCTTCAGAAAATGATCCGCTCCATCCCCAAGCCCGTTATCGCGGCAGTAGCCGGTTGGGCAATTGGTGGTGGCCATGTGTTGCATGTGGTTTGCGACCTATCCATTGCCGCTGAAAATGCCCGCTTTGGTCAGACCGGTCCTAAGGTTGGCAGCTTTGATGGCGGTTTTGGTGCTTCCTATTTGGCTCGTATTGTTGGTCAAAAGAAAGCCCGTGAGATCTGGTACCTGTGCGATCAATACGATGCGCAGGAAGCGTTGGATATGGGGTTGGTGAACAAGGTCGTTCCACTTGATCAATTAGAAGAAACCTATGTATCCTGGTGCAAAAAAATAATTGCCAAGAGTCCGTTGGCCATTCGTATGCTCAAAGCTTCGTTTAACGCAGAACTTGATGGTCAGGCTGGCATACAGGAACTAGCCGGTAATGCTACGCTGTTGTATTACCTCAGCGATGAAGCCAAAGAAGGTAAAAATGCCTTCCTTGAAAAGCGCGAGCCTGACTGGGATAAATTTCCTAAGTTTCCATAGTCATTCGAATTGTTGAGTACATGATCTTTACAGTTTGTAATCGCTGAACATTTATCAAGTTACCCGTCAGCATTTCCTGGTAAAAAATTATTCATTTTTAAACTGGCAGGAAAATAGTTTCCAATTATGGAAACTATTTTTTAATTTGCCTCGTTGAATCAAGACAGGTTGATGAGATACTTTAACACCTTATTTTTAGAAGAGGCAGACGAATTTATAGCCTCCCTAAAAACAAAGACTGCTAAGAAAGTACTTTACAACATTGACCTGGCAGAACAGACAAATGATCCACGGCTTTTTAAAAAACTACAAAAAGATATCTGGGAGTTTAGAACCAAGTACGAAGGACAACAGGTACGGCTTTTGGCATTTTGGGATAAAACAAGTAAAGTGCAAACCTTGGTCATTGCAACTCATGGATTCATTAAGAAGGTTAGTAAAGTTCCCGAAAATGAAATTGATAGAGATGTACGAATCAAAGAACAATACTTCAGAAGTAAAACAAAAAATTAATTCTTATGGCTAAGAAAATGAAAGTACGCACACTTGCAGAAATGAAAGACAAGTACATCGGTAAAGCGGGCAGCAAGGAGAGAGATGAATATGAATATGAATATGAACTTCGTATGGACGTTCTTGGAAAAATGATTAAAGCCGCCAGGCAGGAACGTAACCTTACACAAGAAGAATTGGGAAGACTCGTAGGAGTACAAAAGGCACAAATATCTAAACTTGAAAGCAGCACAAATAGTGCAACAATTGACACGGTCATTCGGGTTTTCAAGGCATTAAAAGCCGACATCAACTTTCATGTAAAAATTGAAGATAATTTTGTTAGGCTGGCCTAATCCAACTATAAACCAGATATCAGTTACGAAAAAGTATCCGAAGGGATAGGCGTTGTGACGCATAGCTAGCAATTTTGTACATTTGTTCGCATGAACGTGAGAAATAAACTCAGAAATACCTTGATTAGAAGGCTTCAGCAACTGTCGGCAGACAAGTTGAATGAAATCAATAATTTATTGGGCAAAATCGAAAGTCAGTTAAAATCCAAAGACAAGACTTTAAAACTTGCAGGAACATGGAAGGATCTTGATGACGATTTCTTCATTGAGATGACAGAAAAACTTCACAACAACAGGGCTAACGACAGACAAATCAATTAATCGTGACGGAATCTCTTGTTGATACAGACATTCTATATTTCTATTTCAAAGGAGACCCAAAAGTAATTAGTAAGTTCAACGACTATTTACAGAGATTTGATGTGATCAACATTTCAATAATTACCTATTACGAAATCCTCGGTGGACTAAACTTCAAGAAAGCAGAAAAACAGTTAAAAGAATTTGAAGAATTCATAGCTAACAATACGATTATCCATATTTCAGAAGAATCCGCCAAAATATCCGGCAATATTTATGCAGACTTAAGGCAAAAGGGAATCACCATAGGCACCTCAGATATTTTAATAGCAGGAATTGCCATTGAAAACGAGTTGACGCTGATTACAAATAATGAAAGACATTACGCCTCCATTCATGGGTTGAAGATTGAGAACTGGAAAAAGTAGACAACACACTGCAACATCTAAACACATTAATGGACTCTAAGTAATATAAATAAGAAAGAAAAGAAATTTGTGACTGCTGAGCAGGAAGAATTAGAATATTTCAAAAAAATCCGAGGAATTAGAAAGCGCAAGTGAATCTGTCATATAAACCATGAACATCCCCATCCGCGAAATATACCGCTCCATTGCCGAGGTGGCTTACGTCATCGCCAAAGCTGATAAAGGATTAAGCGCTACCGAACGCATTGCCTTCAACACCATCATACAGGAAGAACTGGATTACAATTCGTGGGTGGCACAAAGTAGGTTTGAGTTGTTGGATGAAGTGACACAACCCTCGTTAGAGGAAGCCTACAAAGATGCGATGATTGACCTGAAACGGTACAAAGGCAGCATCACCCCTGAATTAAAAGAGAAAGCAAAGCGCGTAGTAAAACGTGTGGCTGAATCCTGTTGCGGCTTCTCTGCCAAAGAAGCACTCATCCTGGTAAAATTTGAACGCGACCTGGACGCACTTTAATTGAACCCGGTGTGTATCCGTATACTTCCATTCAACTGAATCATCGCGAGGTATTAATAGACTCAATCCTTAAGCGGGAGTTTCAGTCTGAAAATAATTTTGAACAATCAACCCTTGCATTCATAAACGATTGGCTTTCAGGAACAGCATCGTTCTCTTTCCAAACCAGCGGCTCAACGGGCACACCCAAACTTTTCACCTTTACCCGACAACAGATGCAACGAAGCGCTGCCCGAACAGTCAAGGCACTTGGATTGCAACCGGGAGATAAAGCGCTGGTGTGTCTGAACACCCAGTACATTGCCGGGAAAATGATGCTGGTTCGGGCGTTGGAATATCAGCTACCATTAACCATAATTGATCCAACATCAAATCCCTTCGGGCAACTTCCATCCAACTATCAACCCGATTTCATGGCCGTTGTTCCGATGCAGTTGAAGTCGCTTGTTGAAAATCAAAAAAATTATCCACGATTAAACAACATGAAGGCCATATTGGTCGGTGGCGCTGCTATTGGTATATCTCTTAGAAATGATCTGCAAAAATTAAGCTGCCCGGTATACGAAACCTATGGCATGACGGAGACCCTCTCCAACGTTGCCCTCAGGCTAACAAATACGACATCCAAAACCGAACAATTCTCTCCACTCGAGGGAGTTAATATCACTATCGACAACAGGGGTTGCCTGGTCATCCACGATAGTATCCAGCCTGAGCCACTCGTTACCAACGATTTGGGAGAAGTTGATTCAAATGGCAACTTTATTTGGCTCGGCAGGTTTGATAACGTGATTAACACCGGGGGCATTAAAGTCTACCCGGAGAAAGTCGAGCAAGCCCTGGAACAACACCTGAGCAAATTCACCCCTACGTTCAACTATTTTATCGGCTCTACACCCGATGACAGATTTGGCCAGGTTGTTACACTTTTTGTGGATAAGAATGCATTGTCGCAAACCGACCTCAAAAGGATTATTACGAAAGTGAACTCGCTGCCCTCAGGCCCTGAAAAACCTAAAAGAATAGCGCTTATCGGCATTTGGAGGCTAACCGAAACAGGCAAAACAGACCGAAAACACATCATTTCTTCTTTACCAGACCCAAAAAATCAAATAATTGACACTTTCGTAAAACAGGGTTAATTCAACCCTTACCGCTATACGCTATACTTTATCACGGAATTATTGACGCATGTAAGATTACCTTTCCTAAAGAATTAGCATTCAGCAAGGCTTTACTTAAGGAAATTTTACTAAGTTTGTTTGTCTATAGGTTTTGGCTTTAAATCCCCGCCTTTTAATCCAGGGCTTTAAAGCACGTTGTTTTACTTAACTGTGAACCATGAAGAAGGTACTGGTCATCGAAGATGACGAGCCTTTGTGCTGGCTGCTGGAGAAAATCCTTGGCCAAACGTACGAAGTTTTTATTATGCATGATGGAATGGAAGCATTGTCCTGGTTATCTTCGGGCAATACACCAGACCTGATTATTTCCGATATTCGCATGCCGTCTCTTGACGGGGTGCAATTGCTGGAGAACCTGAAGCAAAGTGGGCTGTACAAGGATATTCCTGTTATCATCCTGTCGAGCTTTGAAGATCCGCGAAAGCGTAAAGAGTGTATGGACCTGGGGGCCACCGATTATTTTATCAAGCCCTTTGAGCCACAACACCTGGTAAGCCGGGTAAAGGAAATATTTTTTAAGAATATGATCGTTAAGAAATGAACGCAGACCTGCTAAACCTCTCTACTTCTGCACCGTCTACTATCGAGCAAGCATCGGTATCTCCACCTTTACCAAAAGCTGTGGTAATCGATCATATTGTTAAGATTAAGACCGAAAACAGCCGCCAGTTGGATGACTACCAATTGGACAATACGTTTATTTCTTTCCTTTCAACCGAGGAAGTCATCAGTAAAATCTCCAATCGCTCCATAAAACCATCGGCCATTTTTGTCGATGCAGATGCCGATAAAAATTCTATGGAAGAACTTCGGAGTGTTTTGGCTACACAATGCATCCCTTATATTTTATTTACTGGAAAATTTGATCCGGATGCCAAAAACAAAGCTGTACGTTTACAGGTTGATGATTACTTGTTTGGCGCCCTCAATTACAGCTTGTTAAAACGAATTGATGTAATTCGCAAGTTGAAGATTTACAAGGCTAACCGGGAGAGCATTATTAAAAAACAATATGCCAAGGCGATTCCTAGAGTAAAGCTTTGGAGGTTAAAGCGCACCGTTGATATTCTGGCCGCCTTAACAGCACTTACCATCTTGTCTCCTGTGCTGTTGCTCATCGCCCTGATCATTAAACTTGAATCACGCGGTCCGATATTTTACATATCAAAGCGTGCAGGCTCAGGTTATAAAATCTTTGACTTCTATAAATTCCGCTCTATGCGTCTCGGAGCAGACGCAGAACTCAAAAAATTTGCTGCTTTAAACCAATACGGTACCGATGAAAGTGATAGTGTCTTCTTTAAAATCAAAGACGACCCACGCATTACGAAATTTGGTATGTTCCTACGCAAAACCAGCCTGGATGAAATCCCCCAATTGATCAACGTTTTGAAAGGCGACATGTCGTTAGTAGGAAACCGGCCACTCCCCCTGTATGAGGCTGAAAAATTAACGAAAGATCAAATTGCCTGGCGCTTCCTTGCTCCTGCCGGCTTAACTGGGCTTTGGCAAATTACCAAGCGCGGCAAAGACGACATGTCGCCTGAAGAGCGTATTCAACTGGATATGGATTATGCCATGAATAATTCCTTCTTCGGAGACATGATGATCATCCTGAAAACTTTTCCGGCCTTATTGCAAAAGGAGAAGGTTTAATCAACATTCTTCCTTACCTGAAATGATCGAACTGATCCTATTTGTATTCTTTTTTACAAACACGTTATATGTGTTTACACTTTCTGCAGCAGGACATTTCTACCACCGGATAGTCCCCATAAGACAAAATTCTTACAAGAGAATTGCTGTATTTGTTCCTAGCTACAAGGAAGACAATGTAATTATCCATACAGCAAAGGAACTTTTGGAAGTAGAATACCCCGAATCCTTTTTTGATGTGATCATTATTGCTGACTCCCTTAAAGAAGAAACGCTGGAACAACTAAGAAAGACTCGTGCAATTGTAATTCCTGTGCAGTTTGAAAAAAGCATGAAAAGTCGATCGCTGAATTTTGCCTTTAATTCAGTGAATAAAGAATATGATATTGCTATAATTGCAGATGCTGACAACATCCTTGAACGAGAATTCCTTTCGGATATTAATAATCTATTCAATCAAGGTCATCAAATTATCCAGGCTCAGCGAGTTGCAAAAAATCTAAACACACCCATGGCTGTTCTGGATGGATTAAGTGAAGCCATCAATAATCATTTATTTCGGCAAGGAGCCAACGCACTGGGGCTCTCCTCTGCACTGATTGGGTCAGGTATGGCGTTTCCGTTTAATTTACTGAAAAAAGAGCTATCGACAATTGATTCTGCCGTTGAAGACAAGGCACTCCAGGTGGCGTTAGTTGAGAAAGGACATAAGATAGTCTATCAAAAAGGAACGCTTGTATTTGATGAGAAAGTTGATTCGCCCGATGCGTATAAAAATCAGCGAAGAAGATGGATAGCCGGACAATATGATATGCTAAGGAAGAATTTTATTAAAGGCATACGTCTATTGTTTAGAGGTAACGTAAATTTTTTCAATATCGCTGTCTGTCAGAATATCTTTCCATCAAGAATTAATAGCATAATTGCTCTTTTTTTTCTTTCCATAACGTTTTCACTATTCTATTCTGAAGACAAGGAAGTACTTATACGCTGGTGGGGCACCACATCATTGTACTTCTTTGCATTAGCCATTGCCACCCCCCGACACTATTATTCATTAAAATTGATTAAGGCTTTAACACTGATGCCCATAGTTATAATCAAAACAATTCAGGCTATATTTCTATCCAGAAATGCCAACAAAACCTTTATTCACACTGAACATAAAAATAGTAACATAGATCACACCTATCTACCGAAATAATAATGACCGTGACCCCCCTCATATCGATCATTACGATAAACTACAATAGCCTGAAAGAGACGTGTGAGTTTCTGGAGTCAACTAAAAGACTCACATATAGAAATTTTGAAATAATCGTTGTCGATAATGCTTCTAAAGAAGATCCGACAAAAATAATTACCAGCCGGTTTCCAGAGGTCAAACTTCTTGTTAACAGTTCAAATCTCGGCTTTACAGGTGGGAATAATACCGGCATGGCAGTAGCCAAGGGGGACTACCTTTTTATCGTAAATAACGACACCGAGGTTACTGACAATCTATTGAATGAGCTTTTGAAACCCTTTGAGCAAGATAACTCAATTGGAGTAGTAAGTCCTAAAATTAAATACTTTGATCACCCCAACATTATCCAGTACGCAGGATTTACAGAAATCAATCCAATTACCGGACGTAACAAGACCATTGGAGATAGAGAACGCGACCAAGGACAGCATGATACTCCAGGTTACACTTTATATGCACATGGTGCTGCCATGTTTCTGAAAAAGGAGGTGGTTGAACGGACGGGAATGTTTGCCGATATCTTTTTTTTGTATTACGAAGAACTTGATTGGTCTGCCCGAATTCAACGCGCTGGTTTTAGAATTTACTATCAACCAACTGCAGTTATTTATCATAAAGAATCCATTTCTGTTGGCAAAAGCTCAACACTTAAAACATACTACCTCACGCGCAACAGGATATTATTCATGCGAAGAAATGTTAGGGGTATTCATACATTGATCTGGCCTTTATTTCTTGTCACTTTCTCTATACCTAAGAATTCAATTCAATTTTTTCTTACAGGTAAAATAGACCATTTAAAAGCCTTTTGGAGAGCGCTGATATGGAATATTATGCACTTGAAAAGCGGTGATAAAATCTCAATCTTTAATAAGGCATAGAATGAAAATCGGGATTGAGGTTCAAAGACTTTTTAGAAAAGAACGGTTCGGGATTGAGACGTCAGCCCTGGAACTTATTCATGAACTCTACAAATTGAATACAAAGCACACCCTTGTTGTGCTTACAAAAAAAGGAGCAAATCATAATCTTTTTAAAGGCTGTGAAGAATTCAATTTCAGACAAGTTGGTGGCAAGCTATTTATTGATTTTGAACAAATATTTTTACCAATCGCTGCACGCAATGAAAAACTGGATATACTCCATTGTACAGGAAATACAACGCCCATCTACTGCCCTGTGCCCATCGTTCAGACTTTACATGACATAATTTTCATGGACCCAATTCCAAAAACCGACTCCTTATATCAGCGTTTTGGAAATTATTACAGGCGATTCATTGTACCCATTGTTTCGAAAAAAAGTAAGGCCATAATAACGGTATCTCAACATGAAAAGAACCGGATTATAGAACGACTAAAAATTCCGGAAAATAGAATTCATGTTATTCATAACGGAATAAATTCAAGGTTTAAAAAGAATGATGACAAACGTATTTTAGAAAGCTTTACCAAAAAATATAACTTACCCGAACGATACATTTTATTTATTGGAAATAGCTCACACCGAAAGAATCCTGAACGGGTGCTTAAAGCCTACGTAAAGTACTATTCTAAAAAGAAAGCAGATGCGTTGGCATTGGTTACACCTGGGCTTTCACGCAATTATGTAAATGAGTATCTGAAAATCATTAATGAAGAGCACGCACAGAATCACATCTATACCCCGGGATACGTAGATTCAGATGACTTGCCGCTACTTTATTCGTGCAGCACATTATTCCTATTCCCATCACTATCTGAAGGTTTTGGTATGCCTGTATTGGAGGCCATGGCATGTGGCGTACCCGTTATTACATCAAACCTTTCATCAATACCCGAAATAGCAGGTAATGCAGCTAAATTAATTGACCCTTACAACACAGAGGCAATAACCAGTGCCATTGAAGATCTATTGGAAAATCCTACGCTAATGTACAGTCTAGGAGAAAGAGGAATACAACAAGCAGAGAAGTTTCGATGGGCCAAAGTCGCAGAGAAAACAATGGAAATTTACGAGCAAGTTTATTTCACCAGCTCATCGCACCCTTTGAAAGGCGTTACAAATGACTTATCCATTCAATAAATATGTACTAGCAAATTTTCTGATTTGGTTTTGCCATATGTCTGTCTATTGCCAGGATCAAACAAGGCAATTAGACAATTCCATCAGAATCCTGAAGATTCCCAAGCATGCCTTCAAAGAAACGGGTAAATTACCAGCACATATAAACGAAGCCTCAGGACTGGTCATTACTTCTCCCGGAAAATTATGGACACATAATGATGACGGTCTTCCAGTTCTTTTTTGTGTTGATAGTACAGGAAAGATAATACGCAGCATTCACATCAACAGCGCCAATAAGGGTTGGGAAGCATTGGCAATAGATAAAAATAAAAATGTATACATAGGGGCCTTTGGCAACAATAAGAACGACAGAGACGATCTTAGAATTCTGAAGATCAGTAATCCTGAAACAATAGAGGCTCCAATAACAAACCCTGAGATCATCAACTTCAAATATGAAGATCAACATACCTTTCCGCCATCAGCAGCCCTGCGAAATTTTGATGCGGATGCACTGATTGCTCTGGATTCTTCTTTATATATCTTCACAAAAAACAGAACAGTTCCATTTACAGGATTCACCAAGATCTATCGGCTGCCCAATAGGCCCGGAAATCACACCGCAACACTGATTGACAGTATCCAATTGGGTGGAAAAACCATGATGGATTATTGGGTTACTGGCGCAGATTTAAGTCCTGATCAAACTACTCTAGCCTTGTTGGGTCACACGTATATATGGGTAATCTCAGACTTCAAAGAATATCAATTCTCATCTGGCAGAATTACTAGGTTGGAGTTAGACCATTATACCCATAAGGCTGGAATTGTCTTTGTCTCCAACAATGAATTGTACTTGGTCGATGAAAACGAAATGGGCATTTTAGGTGGTAAAATTTACTGCCTCAACCTGAGAGAAATAATCAGAAAGAACTAAAAATATTGATGTTTCTGCATAAATTAGCTTTAGTCTATCAGAAAAGATAGATTTGACATCAAACCGGAAGAATTACCTACTTACCTGTTTTAGTATATAAACTTATATTAAAACCGCCCCATTATGCGTCAGATCCTTAATACCTCAAAATTCCAGGCTCTTTTTTTTATTCTGAACCTGTTGACTCTACTCGCACACAGCCAAAATCAGACTGCGAAATTAACCCCAACAAGCCAGATTGGATACTATGAATATCTTCCGCCTGATTACAATTCAAACTCTAATAATTACCCTATAGTAATCTTCTTTCATGGTATTGGTGAAAGAGGTAATGGAACAACAGATCTTCCCAAAGTAGCCTATAATGGCCCTCCTAGATATGTCGTTGAGGGATACCAGTTTCCATTTATTCTGATTTCTCCGCAATTGAAAAGTAATTATGGAACTTGGCCAGTATGGTACATGGATGAGGTAGTTGAACACGTTAGAAGCTATTTGCGCGTTGATCCCTCACGGATTTACATCACAGGTTTAAGTCTTGGAGGTGGAGGTGCATGGGAGTACACATACAACTTCCCGCAAAAGGTTGCAGCCTTGGTTCCTGTCTGTGGAGGGTATAATAGCACAGGATGGGCATGCACATATGCACAAAATAATATTCCAATATGGGCATCGCATGGAGATACTGATACTGTGGTACCCATTTCAAGGACTACCAATATGATCAACGCGATAAATGCGTGTAATCCGGCAATTATTCCGGCACCCATTTATACAATATATAACGGAGTCTGGCATGATGCCTGGAATTATGCCTATCGCACGGATAATTCACTACACACACCCAATGTCTATGAATGGATGATGCAACAGGTTAAACAGGGAATTTCAGTCAGTGCAGGTGCCGACAAAACAATTGCATTACCAACAACTTCTACAACCTTAAATGGAGTAGCTTCAACCACAACCGGAACAATCACTTCATATAGCTGGACGAAAGTTAATGGCCCCGCAGTTACCATGAACAATGCAAGCACACCAAATTTATCTCTATCCGGTATGGTAGTGGGTGTTTACACATTCAGACTAACCGCCACAAATAGTGGCGGACAGAGTGCTTTTGATGACATTAAGGTAACTGTTTTAGGTAGCAATCAAAATCCGATTGCCAATGCTGGTACTGATAAGATATTAACCTTGCCATCAAATTCACTTAACCTTGTCGGAAGCGGATCTGATCCAGACGGTTCCATTGCCTCTTATCTATGGATAAAAGTAAGTGGCCCATCTGCTACACTTGCTGGCGCCACAACTGCCACGCTCAGTTTAAGCAACCTTGTTCAGGGAAGTTATGTTTTCAGACTTACCGTTACTGATAACGTTGGTGCTTCTGCATCTGATGATGTAAACGTTACCGTTGCAGTCAATCAGCCACCCACCGCTGAAACAGGTGGAAATAAAACTATTTTCTTACCCACAAACTCTGTAAATCTAAATGGATGGGGTAGTGATGTGGATGGTTGGGTTGCAGCATTCTTATGGGAAAAAATTAGTGGCCCCTCTGCTACACTGACCAATGCCAATACGCAAAACCTCACCATGTCAAACCTGGTTGAGGGCATCTATGTTGTACGACTTACCGCTACCGACAATAATGGCGCATCTGGAAGTCAGGAGGCAACTGTGACTGTAGTAGGATCCAATCAATCACCTACAGCAAATGCCGGCTCCAATATTACGTTAACACTTCCTACGAACTCAACCAATATTACCGGATCCGGTTCTGACCCGGATGGTTCTATCGCTTCATATTTATGGACTCAAGTTAACGGACCTAATACGGCTACACTAACCAATGCAACTTCCTCAACTGTAAGCGTAGGCAACTTGATACAAGGTTTGTATACATTCAGACTTACAGTTACAGATGATGATGGGGCAACGGGTTTTGCTAATGTTAATGTGACAGTGAACGCTGCTCCAGTTAACAATCCGCCTACGGCAAATGCCGGAGCCGATCAATCCATCACCTTACCTACAAATTCAATCGTAATAAATGGTTCCGGATCTGATTCTGATGGCTCGATTGTGTCATATGCCTGGATAAAGCAAAGTGGTCCGGCAGCAACAATCGCCAATGAAACTACTGCGAATCTTACTGCGTCAAATCTTGTAGAAGGCAGCTATGTGTTCAGGTTAACCGTTACTGATAACCAAGGAGCCACTGGCACAGATCAAATGAATTTAACTGTTTTACCTGCGGCCACAAATCAATCCCCAGTTGTTAATGCTGGTGCCGATGTGAACCTTACCTTGCCAAACAACAGCACCACCCTTCAGGCCACAGCAAGCGACCCAGATGGGTCTATTGCATCTTATGAGTGGCAAAAACTCAGCGGTCCATCTTTCTCCGGTACCGGAAATACTACTGCTAATTTCCTAATCAACGATTTACAGGAGGGAACGTATGTATTTCGCATTACTGTAACCGATAATTTAGGCGCCACTGCAAGTGATGACATTAGTGTAGTCATTTTTGCGGCTAACCAACCACCTGTTGTTAATGCACCTGCAGACCAAGTCATTACATTACCTACATCAACAGTTAATCTTACCGCTGTAGCATCTGATGCGGATGGAACAGTAAATTCTTATCTATGGATTTATGTTTCTGGTCCTGCAAGCCCAACGTTAAGTGGCGCCACGACTACCTCTTTAACAGCAAGCAACCTGATTCAGGGTACCTATACATTTCGGATTACCGTTACCGATAATGATGGAGCAACCGCCTTTGATGAAGTCGATGTTGTGGTACAAGCCGCAACAAATCAATCACCTGTTGCAAATGCGGGACCAAATAAATCTATAACCCTACCTACCAATTCAACCAACTTTACAGGCTCAGGAACAGACCCGGATGGAACAATCGTAAGTTATGCCTGGGTACAAATCAGCGGATTGGCAGCCACACTCTCAAATGCAAATACCCCTACCCTTACGGTACAAGTATCATCGGAAGGAACTTACATTTTTCGTTTAACGGTTACGGATAACAATGGTGCAACAGGATCCAGCAATGTAACATTAACTGTTAATCCTGCAGCGACTAACCAGCCTCCAGTGCCTAACGCAGGAACAAATCAAACCTTGACACTTCCTGTTAATTCAACAAATCTGGTAGGTTCCGGATCAGATCCGGATGGCACCATCGCCTCATATTTATGGACAAAGATGAGCGGTCCAACAGCAACCATTACCAATGGTAGTTTTCCAACTGCTTCCGTAAGCAATTTGGTAGAGGGAGTTTACGTTTTTAGATTAACGGTAACCGATAATCTTGGTTTAACCGCCTTTGCAGAAACTACAATAACTGTATTACCTGCTGCTGTTAATCAACCACCACAGGCATTTGCCGGAGCCGATCAAATCATAACGCTACCTACAAATAGCATAACCATCTTTGGTTCTGGTAGCGATGCTGATGGAATTGTTACCTCTTATCAATGGTTAAAATTAAGTGGCCCAACAGCCACACTTACCAATGAAACAACAGCCACACTCTCTCTTTCAGATTTGATTGAGGGTGCATATGTTTTCAGATTAACGGTAACGGATGATTTAGGAGCAACCAACAACGATGATGTAACAGTTACTGTCAATGCAGCAACTGCAAACCAGTTACCAGTTTCAAATGCTGGACCAAATTTAACTATTACACTACCTACAAACAGTGCTAATATTAACGGCTCAGGAAGTGATGCTGATGGCTCTATTGCTTCTTACTTATGGGAGAAAGTTTCAGGACCAAGTGTTACAATGAGCGGAGCAAATAACCCAACCCTCTCGGTTTCAAATCTCCTTGAGGGTATTTATGTATTCAGGTTATCTGTAACCGACAATGATGGCGCTTTGGCAAGTGATGACATGACAATTACTGTAAATCCTGCAACGATAAATCAATCCCCAATTGTTAGTGCAGGACCGGACAGGACAATTTTTCTTCCAATCAATACAATCCAACTTTCAGGTAGCACAAGCGACCCGGATGGAACAATAGTTAGTCGCGCGTGGACACAAGTTAGTGGGCCTTCAGCTGCTGCCTTGGTAAATACCACAAGTACGTTGCTTACCGTAAATAATCTTGTTGAAGGTGTTTATCGGTTCAGATTAGCCGCAACGGACGATGATGGATCAACAGCTTCTGATGAAGCCCAGGTTACTGTAAATGCCGCGACAGTCAACCAGCCACCGTTTGCAAATCCTGGATCAAATCAGACAATAAAGCTCCCTACAAATAGTATAATTCTTAATGGAAGCGGAAGCGATCCTGATGGAACAATTGAAGCTTATAGTTGGACAAAATTGAGCGGCCCCTCCTCTACACTTTCCAACGAAACAACTGCATCTTTAACAGTTACCAATATGCTGGAAGGTACTTACGAATTCAGATTAACCGTAACGGATAATCTTGGTGCTACGGGTTCAGGGCAAGTTACAGTTACCGTATTACCAGCAACAGCTAATCTTCCGCCAACTGTTGATGCTGGTAACAACGTGACAGTTGTTTTACCTAATAATACAGCTACATTAACCGGATCAGCATCCGATGATGGCTCAGTTGCCTCTGTTCTTTGGACAAAACTTTCAGGACCTGCAGTAACCATGAGCGGTAACACAACTACAACTTTGTCATTGAGTAATTTAGTTGAGGGAAACTATGTTTTTCAACTTACAGCAACTGATAATGAAGGACTTGAAAATTCTGATAATGTGTCCGTTAGTGTTTTCCCTGAACCTCTATCAAATTTACCTCCTGTTGTAGATGCTGGGGGGGATCGTACAATCCAACTTCCGGAAAACTCAATTAAAATTACAGCCGATGCTTCTGATCCAGATGGAATAATTTCCTCTTATCTGTGGACTCAAACCGCTGGAGATTTGGTAACAATTGACCCAAATGATACCCTGTTTCTTGATCTCACTGATCTTCTACCAGGATCGTATCAATTTACGGTAAGCGTTACCGATGGTGAAGGCTTATCAGCAAGCGATGTAGTAAATCTTTTGGTACGCGAAGAGGATCCGATAGTAAAGCCAAGAAATACGTTTTCTCCAGATGGCAAGGGAGAAGTTGAAACCGAAACTTGGAAAATTGCCAATGCTGATCTGATTGACGATTGTACGGTGGAGGTATTTAACCGTCAAGGCCAAAAAGTGTATTCAGCAAAAGGCTATACTTCTGAATGGAATGGTACTTTTAATGGGTCATTGCTTCCACAAGGTGTTTATTTTTACGTTATTCGTTGCCCCGATAAAAAACCAATAAATGGATCAGTGACCTTAATCCGATAGATCTGACATGACATTTATAAGACCCCTCATTCTTCTCATCCTTTTTCAGACTTTTACGAGCCGTGTTGAAGCTCAGCAAAACCTGAACTATAATCATTACTTTCTTAACCCCTATTTACTAAACCCTTCGTTTATTGCTCCAAATGGGTACAGTGAATTAAACCTGAATTTCCGTAAGCAATGGACTCAATTTGAAGGGGCACCTACTACAATTTCAGCGAACCTACAGATGCCCATTAATTATAAGATGGGATGGGGTATTAATGTTAATAATGATAGAGCAGGTGTGCTTCAAACCAATACCGCTCTTGCATCTTTTGGATACCAAATCTATTTAGGTAGTAGCACTGAGGTTAACCATAAAATCGGCTTTGGTTTATCCACAGGTTATTCCATGAGCCAAGTTGACTTAAGCCGGGTTGACGATCCAACCGATCCATCACTGACCAATTCAAATACCTCGAATCTGGTAGGACAATTTGGTATGCACTACCAATTTAATAATCTGAAAATAGGTTTTGCATTACCAAGTTTATTTGCCACCAAAGTTATTTCAGAGGATGCTTTCAATTCACCTGAGTTTGATGCCTTGAAAAATACCTTCTCTTCCATTAGCTACAATTTAAAACTAAGTGACCGGTTTGCTTTTGAACCTTACTTTTTATTCAGAACAAACGAAATAAAAGAAAATCAATTTGAAATACTTGGTGTAATAAAGATTGATAACCTGTTATGGATAGGTGGTTCTTACCGGCAAGATTATGGACCAGCCGCCTTTCTTGGATTCTTTCTTAAGGAGAAACTAAGGGTTAGCTATGCATACGAATTTGCGCCCGATGTAGTAGACGGCTTTGGTACCGGATCTCACGAATTTCACGTAGGCCTTCGACTGGGCAAAAAACAGGTAAGTCGACCAGCACGAACTACCCAAACTACAGAATCGGTACCAACAGAAGAAACAGCCAAACAGGAGGAAGTAATTGAAAAAACTGAAAAGCCGGATGTACAGGAGCCTGTTGCAGTAGAACCAAAACAGGAAACTCCTGTTGAACAGCCTAAACAAGAGCTTCCAATTGAACAACCTAAACAAGAAGTGCCTACAGAACAACCTAGGGCTACTCCACAACCCAAAACAGAAGAGCCTAAAGTGGTAGAAGAAAAATCAGATCTGCCTCCTGGATATTATGTGATTGTTGGAACATTTAAGTATAGTCCGAATGCAAATAAATACGCATCTCAACTAAAAGCTGATGGCTACCCAGCTACCGTCACATACTCTGCTCTACGAAATTACAATTATGTGCACGTGGGGACATTTGCAACTATGGACGAAGCGAGGAGAATCAGGGATGAATATCGAAGCAAAAGCAGATTTTATTTTAGAGATGCCTGGATTCTCTATGTAAAAGAATAAACCATTTAAACTGAATTCGGTTATGTTCTGTCCTTAGCTTTGTAAGACACTATTTGATGTATTGATTATTGATCAGGTACATACCTATCTGATCTGCTATTTCATGATATCCATCCTGATTTGGATGTCCGTCAAATTTAAAAAAGTATTTTCTTTTGTCTGCAAGGCTTTTAAAATGGGATGTCAGTTCCAAATACGGAATTTGATTAGTGCTGGCAATGGATGAATAAATAGAATCAATTCGATTATTTTCTATAAAATAATCATTCAGTATATCAGAAGGCATTCTCTCAACGATATGACCCGTGAAGTAATTCATGGGCAGATTGATGAACATTAACTCCGCATCATTTGAGGCACATACCTCCTTCATTTTTTCAAAATCAGAACTCATAGTCCGAATTGCCTCTTGCGTTACCGGATGATCAGGGTTATTAAAAATAATTACGCGATCAGGAAAATCGATATAGTTATTTAATAAGCCTGGATTCAAATTTCCAGTTCTGAATAAAGTCTGAATAGTATCTGATAAAGTACCGAAACGTAACTGACGAAGACCGCTGAAGTCGTCAATCAAGCCCCTGTTACTGTGCTCCCATTCAGCCTTGATATCCACCACTTGATCGCCATTTCTGTTGAACAAAGTAAGGTAATTACCGAACGAGGCGGATAGAAAAGACTTCAGCATATACTTAGAACTCCTAATATCTCCTTTGGATTCTGTTAGTTTATGTTCAAACAATTGTGCCAGATCGTCAAGCTGAAGTACACCAACCAAAACCAAATCGGGTTTTAATAATGGCACCGCCTTCGATACAAATTCTTTATACGTTGATGTAAACTGACCGCCTTGTCCACAGTTAATAACTTCAACGTTGGTATATCCGTTTTCTTTAAGATAATTCTCCAGTTGCATGGGCCAACTGTATTCCAAGTCAACTCCCCACCCAAAGGTCCAACTGTCTCCAAAACACAAAATTCTATACGTACCCTCACCCTTTTTAATTTCAATCTCTCTGTTGCGCAACCCTAAACCATTGATCTCCGCCCGGTAATTAAACTCAACAGTTGCATAAGCTGCTACCGAATTAGGCTTAAAAATTAAACCTTCATTTTCCTTATCGTCTGAGCCGGCAAACAATCCAATTAAAAAATTAATGAATATCAGAAAGGCAAATGCTATTCCAATAAAGGAGCTGCTAAAAATGATGTTCTCCAATCGCTCGGATATACTTTTCAATCTTTTCACATAGAAGAAAGTTAAAAATCCAAGAATTGGGATCATCCAAAAAATTACATGTAATATCCTCGATTCGTATATATTATAACTTGAGTAATAGATATAGAACGTTAATGGATTCCACAGGAGAATAAGAAAAGCAATAAAGAATAAGAGTATGTTCTTTGAATTTTTCATGTAACCGATTAAAAATTTATTGATCTTGTTTCAATGAAGGGCCTCACTCATTGTAAATTGTAAATTGTAAATTCTACGGATTGGTTGGAAGGACTTTTTTGATCACTTTACCAGGCACCCCAACTACGGTACAGTTGTCCGGAATATCATGCGTTACCACACTACCCGCTCCAATAATCACATGGCTTCCAACCTGTATGTTAGGAAGAACAATGGCTCCGCTACCCACACTACTGAAATTCCCTATTGAAGCACCCCCTAGTAATGTTGCCCGTGGTGAAATTTCGCAGTAGGAACCTACCGAAACATCATGGTGAATGGCCGAAAATGCGTTAATGAGACTCCCCTCACCGATAACAACACTGTTACTGATTAGCACAAACTCCATAATGTTCACTCCCCTACCCACCGTTATCGCAAAATGACCTATGCGTGCAGATTCAGCAATAACTGAATGAAGGCTTCCACCTGCTTTCAATAATTTTTCTGCTACCAAAGCCCTCGATTTTGTACCTCCCAATCCCAAAACAAACCGATTATCCGTTTTGAAAATGGTGTGGGCATCATCTACGTGCTTAACTATCGGAAATCGTTCGTAAAATAAGTCAGGGCCATTCGTAGTAATATCATCAAAAAATCGCAGATCATCCAGTTGATTCTGCACATACAGCAATTCAAGTACTTCTTTGGCATGTCTGTTGGCTCCGGCTACTAACACGATCAATTATTTTGAACCCGTAACATGATGCGTGCAACAAAATCAATTTCCTCGAAGGTAAGCGTATGGTATAGCGGCAGGCACAACACCCGGTTGCAAACCGATCGGGTTATGGGTAATTCCGCTCTTTCCAAATACGGCAATTCATCAAGTGAAGGGAAAAAGTACCTGCGTGGGTAAATCAAATTCCGATTTAACTCCTCCACCATCCGCACGGCAATTTCCTCTGTTGGTAACACTACCGCATAGTATGCATAGTTAAACGTAGCCTCCTTCGTAATGGTTGGCTTCTGACACTTCAGGTTCTTCAGCACCTTGTCATAATATTCGCTTTGTACTTTTCGCGCCTGGCGAATAGCATCAATGTGCGAAAGATTAACCAGCCCCATAGCGGCATGGTACTCGGAATTCTTTCCGTTAATGCCCACCTCCGCAAATCTTTCAGGACCATCGTGTCCGAAGTTGCGCATGTAGGCCATGCGCTTCAGCAACTCCGCTGAATTCGTAACCACCCCTCCTCCTTCGATGGTATGAAAAAGCTTGGTGGCATGGAAACTCGCGGTACTGACATCTCCAAATTCAAAAACCGACTTACCCTTGTAGAGCGTGCCAAACGCGTGGGCCGCATCGTAAATCACTTTTAAGTTATACTTTGTTGCAATGGCCTGCAGCGCGTCAATGTCACATGGGTTGCCATAAACATGCGTAGCCAGAATTGCCGTAGTGTTGGCGGTTATGGCCGCTTCAACCTTTTTAGGATCGATGTTGAGTGAATTCTTATCTATATCAACAAACACAGGCTTGCAGCCTTCCCACACTATGCTGCTAGTAGTGGCCACATAGGAAAAGGGGGTAGTGATGATTTCACCTTTTAAATCCAGTGCTTTAATGGCAATCTGAATGGCTATTGTTCCATTCGTTAAAAAAAGCAGGTGATTAACCTTCAGGTATTCCTTTAGTTTTAACTCCAACTCATTTACCAGCGGACCATTATTAGTCAGCCAGTTGCGCTGCCAAATTCCATCCAGGTATTTTTCATATTCTTCTTTAGGGGGAAGAAAGGGCTTGGTCACGGGAATCATATTGCAATTCGAAAATTAGATAACTTTTTGCTCTTTTAAAATATTTGCAGCGTAGTCTCCAAACCTGAAACCACTACATATTCCTTAAGGCTCGCTTTACATTGCGAATCTTTTGAAAAAAATCAGGGCTTATGATGCGAAGGGTCGTTTTAAAAAAATCATTAAGACCTGTTAGGCTTAACGGATTATTTCTAAATGTCTGTGTGCTCAATTTAAAGGCTGCTCTTCGGTTTCCGTTCAGGGCCTCCCCTTGGGCAATATCGTAGTATTTAAGCTGAATCGATTTATGGAGGTGTTGCATCCTACTGCTATCCAGGTTAACCAGGCTTCCTGTTTTTACCAACTCCATAAATTTCATCTCCTTTTGGGCAATGGCCAACCGGGTACTTCGTCCATTAATGCTACCCTCGTTAATTCTGTACACGGCAAATGTATGGCTCAGGTATCGTATTTTACCATGATTCAGTAACTTCATGTACATATACCAGTCACAGCTAATGATCGAAAAGAAATCCGGTGTAAAATCTTCACGCTTCAATACATTTCGAAACATGATGGTTGCGGTGGTGATGCAGTTAAACCTGATGAGCTTCTCGAATTTGATGTCATGATCCTTCACAGAAGGCGGGTTACCTTTATCAAACTCATTACTGTTTTGTATAAATTTCTTGTGGTTACCGCACACTAAAACGTAATCAGGGTTTGACTCCAGAAACTGGTACTGAAGATTCAATTTATCAGGATTAACCCAATAGTCATCCCCCTCACATAAGCACAAATATTTTCCGCGACAACTAAAAAGTGTTCGCAGGAAATTTTCATGCATGCCGACATTGGTCGTATTTTCAATGACCCTGATTTTATCAGGATATTTTTCCTTAAAGTTGTTAATGACCGCACGTGTATTATCGGTGGAGCAATCTTCACCGATCACCAATTCATATTCCAAATCAGTTTTTTGATCCAGAATGCTTTGTATAGCCTGAGCGATATAAGGCTCATGGTTATACGCCAACATGAAAACACTTATAACAGGTTGTTGAGTGGACATAAATTAATAAACGACTACTAATCATACAACAGAAAGGAATCTCAGTTTGCGTCAAATTGGTAAGGCCATCAATACTTATGAGTTTCCTTGTAACTTTTAAAAAATTTAAACCGGAAAAGGAATGAGGGTGGATTTTTAGATGACTTGGCATCATGTGGTTTGATCTTTCTGAAATATCCGGTAAACCGCGTTAACTCAAGCAAAACCCTGACGATAAGCGACCGGAGAAAACTGCCCTCCTTATCCAGGGTTCGGGTGGTTGTCCACACCCTATTATTAAAACCCCGCACCATCTTAACTTTTCCATAGCGCATCAACTCATAGCAAAACCGGCCGTCCTCGCCCCAGGCGTTCATGTGATCAATAAAGCCGGCATCCACACCAAACTGCCTCACATAGCCCATTGACATACCCAATGAATTCAAATAAGGCCGTTTAAAGTGCCTGAATTCTACCAGTATGTCCCGCAATCTTTCATAGAAAAAAAATTGCCAGCGCGGGTTCTTCTTTGAACCCAAAAAAGAATGCCTTCCGTAAACGCATGCTACGTTTTTCTTCTTCAATACGCGCATCATATTTTCAACCCAGCCCGATGGATAAAAACAGTCAGCATCGGCCATCAGAATATACGTTCCTTTTGCATTTACTTGCCCCAGTTGGCGGGCAGGGCCAATGCCCTGCTTTTTTTCCATGTACGAGGTTACGTTCAGGCTATCCAGTACCTGCTGCGTTCTGTCTGTTGAGTTATTGTTCACCACGATAATTTCCAACGGTATGTTGGTTTTGGTTTGTACCAGTGTGGAGAGCGCCTTCACGATATTCAATTCTTCGTTCCATACCGGAATAACAATGGAAACCTCCGGCTGCTGGCTAACCAACTGGCTGAGCTTTTGTTTTATTTCATCCAACAACGACTGGGGTACCTCATCCAGGGTGTTGTAGGCTAGTATCTCAGGTTTAATCCAGGCAGGATTTTTAAAAAAAGACATAGATAGTGGAATACTTAAAAAAATCTGGGAACACTTAATTTGGGCAGCTAAGGTAGATTTTTTCAGCCTTTTTAGGCGGGTATTTTATTGATTTTCATCAAAACGGTGTCTTTTTGAGTCATTAATTAACTATTGTTCAACAGAACTACCCCTTGCACAAACTACCGGAGTTACATTTGGCACGGAAGAACAAAAAGGTACGTGGCGTTTTCAGGCTTAAAAATACCCATTTCTGTATCATGCCCGACTTAAACCCTGTTTTTTAGGGCAAAACCTTGAATTATTGCTAAAATTTAATGTTAAATATTACGCCTTGGGTTGTCACTTTTACGACCTTTGTCGGATATTAGTAGGTAGCTTTAATCAACCACCTTAGTCTATGAAATTACCGGCTAAACTGCCCCTTCTTATTGCCGTTCTTGCATGCTTTTACAATACCTCAAAAGCACAGATTGATCCAACTTGGGAGTACTTCCACTACAAAAATGATGGAACGAGAGGCCCTGGGCCAGGAACATCTGGTACTTTCATTAACATAGATATTCGTCTTGCAGCAGATTACCCTAACGACCCAGGACGTCAATATTATTTAACCGAAGGCTCGACCTTCAGTTTCCGAAGGACGAGTAGCACTGGGCCACTAACAAACACCTATCACCCAATGGCTGGATTCAACTCTACGAATTACACTCAGGGTCAATTGCGTTCTGTGGGGCAGTGGCAAGGAGACATATTCCAAATGAATTACCGTTTATTATTCCCACGAAATTATGCAACCAATCCTGATGTAGAAGGAGGTTATCCGATGATAGTAATGATACATGGTTTTGGGGAGCGTGGAAATTGTTGGGATAATAACTGCTATCATAATAACAAAAACTGGAATCCAAATGCAAATAATCCCGCTGCTGCCTGGAACAATAATTCATTACTTAACAACGACCATAGCATGACACACGGTGGAGCTGTTCACCAAACAGCTGTGCGAACTACTACACCTGCAGGTATGCCCCCGGACGATCCGAACATGCCAGCTCGTGCCTTCCCAGGTTTTGTACTATTTCCCCAAAACTTAAACGGATGGGCACACTGGGATAGTCCTGATGAAAATGTTGTTAGAATTATAAGGTTACTCATTCTAACCTATAACATTAACCCAAACAAAATCTACATCCATGGCCTTTCGGACGGTGGTGCGGGAGTATACAGGATAATCCGATGTGCACCTTGGCTATTTGCTGGAGCATTACCTATGTCAGCTGTGAATGGTGCAGAAACCAATGAATATAAAATGCACCCATACATTGCAAGTATACCAATTTGGACTTTCCAAGGGGGGACAGACAGAAACCCATGGCCATGGCAAACAGAGGCCCGTGTACTTGATTTCCGTAACAACGGAATGGATGTACGGTACACACTATATCCTACATTAGGGCATGGAGTATGGAATAACGCCTATAATGAACCTGATTTCTTTAGCTGGATGATGAAAAAAGATAAGGCAAACATCCATGTTAAATTTAATAACCCAACTGTCTGTAGCACTTCAGGCGCATCTGCAGAACTGATTCTTGCTCAGGGCTTCAGAGCCTATCAGTGGGAAAAGGATGGTGAACTGATACCAGGAGCTAATTCACATAGTTACTCTGCCAGCTTACCCGGCACATACAGGGCACGTTTTAGCCGAGTACTCAACCCGGGACTGAACGATTGGAACAGGTGGTCCGACCCTGTGGTAGTAACAGAAAGTGCTCCAGACAAACCAGTTATTGAGGCTTTAGGGTCAACCATTTTTCCAACAATCAACGATCCTAGTCAACGAACAGTGATATTAAAATCCAGTGAGAAGAATACAAAATATTATTGGTACAAGAATGGTAGCCTGGTAACAAATGCAAATACGTTTGATGACAATTACACTGGTGTGCAGGATACCCTATCATTATTATTGAGAAAAATCGATAACCTTGATGCTGGAACGTATACCTTACGAACAGCTGATATCAGTGGTTGCGAGAGTTTACAATCTACTCCGGTATTTATTACCTTTAATTCACCTTTAGATATTCCATTACCTAGTAATTTTACCGGATCAGCAAAATCGCCTTCCAGTATTTTTTTATCCTGGAATGATAACTCTCCTAGCGAAGTTGGTTTTGAAATCTGGAGAAGAAAAGCAGGCGAAACTACATTTTCATTTATCGCACTCACAACAGAAGATGCAGTAGGATACCTTGATACACAATTGGCACCAAACACCACCTACCACTATAAATTGCGAGCTGTCAGCAATACAGCCCGATCGAACCACGTTCCAAGCGATGACCTGAATACGAATCTAGTGGTGATTACTCCGGGAGAAACCACTTTACCAACCCCTCCACAAAATGTTGAGGTGATATTTAACTCCATTAACTCAATTTCTCTTTCATGGGATGCAGGCAGTGACGATAATGGTGTAAACCGGTACAAGGTGAATTACGGAAGTAATTCAGTATATACCTCATCACCGACTACTAGCTATACCATTAGCGGTTTACCGATTAACAATGCCTACCCGATTACTGTGCAAACTGAAGATCTGGCAGGTAACTTATCACCACCGAGTAATCAGGTAATTGGTACAACCTTTATTGATGGTCTATATTATGAGCACTCCACTGGTGCGTGGAAATCATTAGATCCAGTGATTTCTGCATCAACAACTGGTGGTGGTTCCATCCCTCCAGATAACCCTCCTATTGATTGGGTTACCGCAGAATTTACAGGTAAAATTGCCAATTTCAATGCTAGTCCAATTACTTACCCTGTTGATGCAAACGGGGTTAAAGGAATTGCAACACAAGAAGAATTTTACAAGATAAAGTTTGACGGGTACATAAATATTACAACTGCAGGATTCAATGACAACTACCAGTTTCGTACGAATTCAGATGATGGAAGTATGTTATTCATTGGAGGATTCAACCCAAATGATGTAACTCAATTCCGAGTAGTTAACAATGACGGATTACATGGCCAGCAATGGCGTGAGACTGATGCAAATAGCACTAACGTATTAGCTCCTGTTGGTTACCATAGGATTGTAGTGCTGTTCAATGAATATACAGGTGGGCAATCGCTTCAGGTTCAGTACCGGAGAAGAACAGGTTCAAGTAGTTATACCTCATGGATGCCCATTCCTAATTCAATGCTGAAATCCGGAACATATACATTACCTGATCCTCTTGTTCCACCGTCTAATATAATCGCATTAGGATCCGGGATGACAAGCATTGATTTAACCTGGGCATATGGTGTATCACCTGCTCACGAGTTTGAAGTATACCGCGCCATAGCTTTTGATGGAGACTATAGCATTGTTGCTCGAGCAATTGGCTTGGCTTTTACCGATGAAACTACGGAACCTGGTACTACATACTTCTACAAACTAAGAACGATAGATACGAGTAATGGAGCCTCTTCTCCATTAAGTTCAGCAGTCAGTGCCACTACAGACTCAGACGCCATCGCTCCATCCATTCCTATCAACCTTACCTTAGTCAGCAAAACGTTTTCAAATGTGGTATTCAATTGGGCTGAGTCTACCGATAACGTAGCAGTTACCGGATATGAAATCCTAGTCAACAATATTCCAGTGGATACTACAACAGTCACCAGTTATATGGCTACCGGTCTTGAGCCCGGCACGCTGTATAACTTTACTGTTAAAGCGTTTGATGCCTCGGAAAATAAATCTGCTGCCTCTTCAGTGTTGGCCGTTACCACCAATGTGGGGCAGATGTATTTTTCAAAAGCCACTGGTGCTCTGGGTAATGCTGGCACCTGGGGTATAAACCCTGACGGTTCTAACCCAATTGGAGTTAATCCACCTGATTTAACTTATAACGGTCAGTATTACATGGTAGCTAACCGCACTTCAACAGACCTCGGTGGGGTAGCGCTCAATATTGGCGGAAGTATTTCAAAAGTTATTATTCCAAGTGGCACTACCTTCACAGTGAATAGTTCTATCTCTGCCAAATTAGAAGTGCAAGGGACTGCCGTGGTTAACTTAAACCACGCCACTGCTCCTGAGTTTTTAAGTGTGTCACCCACCAGTACCGTTTACTTCAATACCTATAACTACATCCCTGCCGGCACGTACGGTAATGTAAACCTTACCGGAACGGGTAATAAAAATTTTGAAGCCGGTGACATTACCATTATGGGTAACCTTACTGCAACCAATGGTATTGCCTTAAAAGGTGTTCCCGGTAATGCTTCTCGGGTAACGGTACACGGTGATATTACCTTGGCAGGCACACCGGGCGTAGTAGCCACCGATAATGCACTGGATTTAACCTTGGCAAAAGCCGGTACACAAACGCTAACCGTAAATGGCACACTGGATTTGTTTCGCATTTCAACCGCTGCCAGTACCACGGCAAATGTGGTGAATGGCGGCAGTGCAGTAACGATTAACATGGGTTCACCCAATGGTGGTGGGCTGGCATTAGCCAACGGCAGCACCCTGAATCTGGGCAACAACCACCTGGTAATGAAAAATGCCGCGAGTATAAACGCTGGTGGCCAAACCGGCAGGCTGGCCATTAACGGCAGTAACTTAACGCTAAACAGCAGCAGCGCTCAAAACTCAAACCTGCACATTGATAATGTATTGAATACAGCCGGTATGGTTACCTCTAATTTCACCAGCACCGGCAAACTGAATATTCAAACACCGTTACGGATTACAGATGGGTTGAAAATAAAGGCAGGTGAATTTAACGCAAGTGGTAGTGATATTTTAGAACCTGCTAACGTAACTCTTGTCTCTACGGATACAAAAACTGCTTACCTGCAAGAGATTGAAGGCAACGGAAGCATCACCGGGAACGCCAAGGTTGAACGCTGGGTGAGTATAGCCCGGAAATACCGGTATATGTCGTCATCGGTAGCTAATATGACCGTAGCCAACTGGCAGTTACACATGCCTATTACCGGGCCGTTTACCGGTAGCAGTCCCAATTCACCTAACCCTTCCATGTTTTATTATGTAGAAAACGACAATGGGTATAAGAACTACCCTCATACAGGTACCGACAACTCGGTAACCTTTGAGAGAGGTCGCGGCTATTCCATATTCAACTACAATGGTAACAGTCCGCTTACCCTTACCATGACGGGCCAACCCTACCAGGGAAGTGTACCTTACACTTTAACACCGGGTACAGGTAGCACCCAAAATGGTGGCGATGGCTGGAACCTGGTGGGTAATCCGTATGCTTCGGCCATCTCCTGGAATAATCTGGTAAGCGACTGGACTAAGAGCGGGCTTTCACCGGTTGTACATGTTCCGGACAATACCGACCCTCAAGGGTTGCAATTCAAAACCTGGAATGCCAACACGAACACTGGAACATTAACTGATGGAATCATTGCTCCAGGGCAGGCATTTTGGGTGCAGACTGTTACAAGCAACCCAACATTAACCATACATGAAAAGGCAAAGCGCACCAACACGTCAACGTTTTTCCGAGAAAGTGAAGCTGCTTCTGGCAGCATCACCATTGTGCTCTCCAATGGTACGCGAGAAGATGAAGCGTATATTATTATTGGCGATGCGTATGTGGATTCCTATGAGCCTGGTGTTGACGGCATGAAATTGAAAAATCAGGTTTTGAACCTCAGCACCTTGTCTTCAGAAGATGCCAAGCTAACGTATAATAACATTTCAAGCAGCTTCTGTGAGAAAATCGTTCGGTTGAGTATTGATGATGTAACACCCGGAACGTACTTACTCGCTTTTGAAAACATAGAGAACCTGGTAGGCGTTGGCACCATTGAGCTTACCGATCATTTCACCGGCAATACACTATCGCTCACCGGTAATGATTCTTACAGTTTTGCAGTTACCTCAGATGCCGCAAGCTATGGTGCCGAAAGATTCACACTTACCATTTATCGTCCTGAACTGCATAAGGATGCCATTGCCACAATAGGTGATGTATGTGTGGTCAAACAGCATCTATTCAACTCAGCAACACGCAGGAAGGTGTGTTCTATTATGCTTCGCTTGTTGATGACGAAACCGCGTTATCTGAAATCATGTCGGGTGATGATGGGAACATCACGCTTACCGTGCCTGTTGATGCCTTGCAAACGGGTGTAAATAATCTGGTAATCCGTACGGGATATACCGGCTGCAGCAATGAACTGTTGTCAGCAACATCGCTTGAATTTACCTATACACCGGCTCCACAGGTATCGGTAGACAAGCCATTCTACTCGCTGTGTGAAAACGCGCAAGTTGTGTTAAAAGTAGAAACTACTACAGGAAATAGTTTTACGTTGGTATCGGGACGGACAGTTGATCGAAAACCAAACGAATCCCACCTGGAATTCGGGGCCGATTGGTAGCTCAACCCGATTTGAAGTGGGCAGCCGTAGTGAATGGTTGCGAAGGCCCTAAAGCATCTACCTATGTAGAAATCAATCATATACCGATGCCATTAATTGAATTCGATGGAGAGGTGCTTGAAATTGTCAACGACATCCCAGCCGGAACCTTTATGCAATGGTATAAGGATAATGAACCGATGGATGCATACGATTGGGGCATTAAACTGATTGAGGATGGAGCCTACTCGGTATTGGTTTCTCAGGGTGGTTGCTCTAAAATTTCAGATCCATTCCAATACCTGGTAACCGGTACTGAGAATCCGGGAGTTGACGGATTCAACGCGTATGTTTATCCGAACCCAGGAACCTATAGCGAGCTCTACACAAAAATTGAAACAACTTCTACACAGAATGCTGAAATTTCGTTGGTTGACCTGAGCGGACGTAACGTGTTTGCTGTTCAGATACCGGGAGCAGAAGCAAATGGTGTTCATAAATTAAACCTATCGGAGGATACCACCCCGGGATTATATATCATGCACATACGCCAGGGTGCAGCCGTGCTCCAGCGGAAAGTGATACTTATTTTTAAATAAGTAATCTTAAACAAAACTTAATGTTGAGCCGGCCTATCAACCGGCTCAACTTATTTGATAGCCGGACGTAATTTGTTAATTTCAATTCCTTAACCCACGAAGGAAGTGAATAAGAATACTAAAACATACGGGCTCTTATTTTTACTCACCTTACTGGCAGGTGTTCCGGTTTTATCAGTTGCACAAACGCAGGTGGGTAAACGGACAGGGGATCATGACAAGTCCGGGCAATACCGAATTTCTAATCTACACCCCTCCGGGGTATGTGGAAGGCACTCCTTCCCCTTTATTGATTAATCTTCACGGACAAGGACAAATCAATCCAAATCCCAATACTGGGTGCTCATCAATTAATTGCTTGCGAAATCAACCAAGTGATGCAACTCCTGCTTACTTGATTGATAAAGGACAATGGCCAACCACAAGGCCTTTTATCGTTGTATCGCCTCAACTGAAACGCGATGCTACTCCTAACATTGCTGACCAGGATTGGTCTGCTCCATACATTGATGAGGTAATCGAATATGTAAAAACCATTCGCACCATTAATCCGGATAAGATTTATATCATGGGGTTAAGCCTGGGTGGACAAGGGTGCATGATCTATGCCGCGGCTTATCCTGAAAAGGTTGCTGGTATGGTGCCTATGTGTGGAAGATCGTATGACAACGATGAAGAAACCCCGGATATTATTGATCAAGCGTGTTCACTGGCCAATATTCCGATATGGTTTTTTCATGGAACGGAAGACATTCTGTTGACTTACGACAATGCAACCAAAATGGCTGCTGCCATTAACGAATGCCCCAATCCGGGAAGTATCAGGCCGCACGTAACCTTGCTGGATGCCATGGAACACAACGCTATGTGGAATCCTATCTATAACCAGTCTGCTGGTTATCCAGTATATGATTGGCTTTTGCAATTCACGAAGAATTCAACGGTCAATGCTCAACCCTATGTAAATGTGGGCTCAGATAAAAAGTTTATGGTCAGTGACGGCACCATCTATTTATTCGCTGACTATTTTGATGCTGATGGATCCGTCACAGCCGTTTCCTGGTCACAAACACAAGGTGCAGCACTCACATTAGAGCAAACCAATAGCCAGATTTTAAAAGTAAGCAACCTGCAGGCAGGTACGTTTCAATTCCGTCTTACAGTAACCGATAACCTGGGCGCTGTGAGCAGTGATGACATTTCGGTTGAATTATTAAGCACAGCGGGGTCACACAACCGAGTTACAGGCTTTACCCTTACCAATGCGGCTACTGGCAATACCAACATCAGCCCATTGGTTAATGAGCAAGTGATTAATAAAAGGTGTTCTAGGCACCAATGACTTTAATGTGAGGGCAGCTATCGCCAACGGAGGTGGAAGTGTTGTATTTAAGGTCAACGGCAACCAGCACACCAGGCAATTAGATGGATGGAGTAGTAGTCTTTATGTGTATCCCAGTGATCCTTGGTATTTCCCAAATGGCTGGAAAATTTTACCGGGTGATCATGTTGTGTGCGCAACACCTAATTCAAGCAGCTTTGGGAGTGGAACAGATGGGATTTCCAGAATGCGTTAAATTTTCAGTCGTCACCCAAACTCCACAAAACTACTACCCAAAGCCTGGGCAAGATTTGAGTCAGTTAAGTTCGTGGGGGTACTGATCCTGCTACCGGGAATGGTACTCCCCCCACTTCTTTTAGCGGTAACTTCCAGGTATTTAACGTTAACAAAGCTGTTCCTCAAAACGGGGCCATAACCATTAGCGGTAATGAATCGGCCTTGTGGGTGCGTAACGGGGGTGAGATGACGGTGAACAATGCGTTTACCGGGGAGATTAATGTGGAAGGCGATGGTATGGTAAATATCCATACAACTCAGCCGATATCGTTTGGTGCTATTTCACCAACATCAACCATACGCTTTGGCGCCAATGCTACAACCATACCCGCGCGTGCCTACGGCCATGTGGAAATTCTTGGAGCGGGCACCACAAAGACACTTGGCAGTGGGGCAACTATAGTAGCCGGCAATTTGGTGATCGTAAATGGCGTAACCTTAAATGGAGCTAGTGACAACACCAGTACCATTCAACTCACCGGTGATCTCACCTTGCAGGAAGAAGATGAATTCAATCCCGCCTTGAAGTTTGGTATAACCCTTTCCGGTGGCCGGCCACATGCCTTAATTTTTTTTGGCAGCAAAGCAGCGTTTAATCAACTCAACATTTTGGAGGCTTCGGTTGTGAGTGTTACGGAAGGCACCTTACCAAGAACACTGGAGCTGGGATCAGCCAGTGGTGGTGGATTAACCATTCAAAATGGAAGTGAATTAAATCTCGGCAAAAATCATCTGAGCATTTTTGGCAACGGTACGCTTAACAGTGAAAATCAAACCGGTCGTATAGCTTTTGACCGAAGTAAGCTTTCTATTACTTCACAATCTGCTGCTCATTCCAATCTTTACACCAAAAGCTTATCGGATACAGTGTCTGTTGTTGCTACTAATCTTAGCGGTGGTGGCGCATTGTTTCTTCGCGATTCATTATTTGTGCTTGACTCTGTAAAAAATTTACAATGGAATACTCCATGCAAATGGCTTACTTACCCTTGTTTCATCTACCAATAAAACGGCTAATATCGGCCGTGTTGAAGGCACCGGAAACATAACCGGTGATGTTCGTTTTCAACGCTTTATCCGACCGGGAAGAATGTATCGTTACCTCAGTTTTCCTGTGCAAAACGCTACCGTGAGCGACCTTCAGAACTACATACCCGTGACGGGCACCTTTGCAGGAAATTCTCCTGGAACAACTAATCCATCGCTTTTCCATTACCAGGAACCTGCAGGGTGGCTCCCCTACCCGACAACATCTCACACCGAAAACTTCGCGTTAGGAAAGGGATACGCGGCATATATTCGAAAGAGTACAGACCCTACCTTGGTTAAATTGGCAGGAGAAATTCACATAGGAGATTTTTCGTTTCAACTTAACGATGGGGCTGTCAATGACCAAAGTGGGTGGAGTCTTTTGGGTAATCCATATGCTGCACCCATTCAATGGGGCAATGCAGGCTGGATAAGCAGTGGAATTAATGCAACGGCATATTTACGAGACAATGAGTATGAGAATGGTCGTTTCCTCGTATGGGATGGCGAGGAAGGAGATGAAGAATTTGCCGGACTGATTGCTCAAGGACAATCATTTTGGGTAAAGGCATTTGACCCGAATACCACTCCATCACTAACTGTACAAGAAACCGCCAAAGCCAATGCACAAGCCACCCTATACAGGACAAAAGAAGAATCAAATTCAAATCTGATAATTTCATTAAACCACAACGGCCTAACTGATCGAACGTTCTTAAAATTTAATGATCGCTCAGGTTTGAAGTTCGATCCAAGATTCGATGGTATAAAGCAGCGAAACAGCTATTACAATTTAGCTGTCCTTACAACTGATTCAGTTCAAGTATCTATTAAAAACATGCCCGATACATGCAGAGCAACGCTTGCCCTTTCTGTAGAAAATGTGAAAGCTGGAACCTACGCGCTGAATTTTACTGGCTCAGTATTTAATCACAATCGTGAGTTCAAATTAAGAGATCTATATCTTGATTCCCTTCTACAGGTTAAGGCCAATGACGCGTATGTGTTTCAAGTTACCGAACATCCTGATACTTATGGCAACCAGCGTTTTGAACTAATTGCTACCGTTGAAATACCCCAGCCTGAAATTTCGGTTAAAAATGGTGACTTGGTATCCAGCATTGCCTCCGATATTAAATGGCTGTTGGATGGTGAGGAGATACCTGGAGCAACCCAATCGGTTTATACTCCGCTCGTCAGTGGTCAATATCAGGTTCGCATACTGCGGTCATCCTGCACAAATACCTCACTGCCTTTTACATATATCATTACTGGAGTCGAATCCAAACACAATGCTTACCAACTGTATCCTAATCCAGCGCAACATCTGGTTACCGTGAAAGGGATATCAAAACCTACGCCCTACGCCCTTTTGAACATATGGGGCCAGGTTATACAGACCGGACTACTATCTTCAGAGCGTATGGAAATTGACCTGAATGTTCCTGCTGGGCTTTATGTAATTTTCCTTGAGGATGAATCAGGTTTTCACCGATACAAACTACTTATAAAGTAACTCCGATAGGTTTCATTTTCCCTACTGCCCTATTACCTTTACTGACAAGATCTTCCCATGAAAAAACTGCTCACGTACGCCAAAAACTCCCTTATTAGTGTTTGTATTTTTCTGATTCTTCTGGCCATTACCAATTGGGCCGCTGGTATATACCTGCGAAAAATTGGTGGTGAAAAACGGCATCTCCTTCCAGCGTATCAGGATAATCACGACTATGCAGAGGCCATATTCAATGATTACCACAGCATTGCTCATCGCTACAAGCCTTTTGCAGAATGGCAAATGCTACCCTACAAAGGCAAAACGTTACAGATCAATGAACAAGGCCTTCGGGTACATACCCCTCCTTCCACAGCATCACCCAGTCCCATTATTCGCTTTTTTGGCGGCTCAACTATGTGGGGTGAAGGGTCAGACGATGCCAATACAATTCCGGCACTCGTACATCAAAAAATCAATACAGGTACAGTCGTTAATCATGCGCAGCTCGCCTACAATTCAAGACAAAATCTGGATGCGTTAATATCCATGTATGCAAAAGGTGAAAAGGCAGACATTGTCATATTTTATGACGGTGTGAATGATGCTGCATTCCTGTGTCCAAAGGAAATCGAGGAACTACCAGGCCACCGATTAATCCCGCTATTCCAAAAAAAAATTTATGGTGGCGCCAGGCAGTTTATCTTTACCGTACTCAATAATCTTTTTACCGAAAATATTTTATTGGCAATTCAATACCACCAAAGCAAACGCGAAAGAAAAACCGCTAACTATAATTGTGTTGACTCTGAAAAAGGGATAACAGTGGCCAAGATGTTAATTGAAAATTGGGAAATGGCTCATGACTTGGTTACGAGCAGGGGCGGTAAATTTATAGGTGTGTTACAACCCGTAGCTTACATCGGGTCACCTCAACTCACTCACCTTCAACTTGATGAGGAGTTGGGTACAAACTTTCGATTTGTTTATGATGAACTACAAAGAATCATTAAACAAAAAGAACATCCATGGATACATGACTTATCCCAAGCATTTAATGGAGAACAATACATTTATATTGATTTCTGTCATGTGACAAAGACAGGAAACAAAATTATAGCTGACAAGTTAAGCGATGTTATACTATCGGATTTAGAAGACAAACAGTAACCAGAATCCTTAACTACATGAGTTCGATTAAACTAACCCACGAAGATACCATACAGGACGGAATCAAATATGCAGAGGAAGCAATACTAGATAAGTCTTCTCATCTTGACATTGACAAGAAAATATTAAAAAGTCATTTTGATCTGAAAGGAAAATCTGTATTGGATTTTGGTTGCGGTGTAGGAGCCATGAGTATCTGGATGGCTAAAAATCTTGATGCTGTTGTCGATGGGTACGATATTGATGAGAAGCACATTGAAATAGCTTTTGCTGTGCTGAAAAAATACCCTACCAAAAATGTCACTCTCTCACAAAAAAATATCATTGAAACCCCCATTGATAAAGAATACGATGTCATTATTTTAAACGATGTTATTGAGCATATAAAACCACATTGGATTCCTGGCATTCTGGATATTCTGGTAAACAGAAATCTTAAAAAAGGAGGAATTATTTTTTTCAGTTATCCACCTTGGGAAGGGCCGTATGCCAGTCACATGAATAGAATAATTAATATTCCTTGGATACAATATCTTCCGCAGAAGATGCTGATCAATATGATAAAAAAACGTAATCAAACCACACTTGGACAGTATGATTTAGTACAGGAATACCTAGAACTAAATCATATGACCCATAAAAAGTTGATGAAATTCATGCAACCCCTTCCTGTGAAGCAGGAATTCAGGTACAGCCATACCAAACTTAACACCATTAAGCTATTTTCTAATATTTCATTTTATTGGTGGCCTGCCAAATATTTGATCTCCAAGGAGTTTATTGTATTCAAAAAAAATTGATACAAAAATCCAAAATCAAAGTTTTAGTCTCTTAAACATGAACTCGGGGATGTTTCGAATCATGAGCATGATCCATCGCCATACAGGCAGTATATAAACAACATTTTTTCTTTTATAAATAGCTTTGATGATCTGGGATGCTACATGAGCAGGCTGAGCAGTTAGAAACTGTGGTGTTTTTATACCTTCTATCATCCTAGTTTTCATGAAACCCGGTTTAACCGTAAGTACATGAACACCACTTTTAAAAAGTCTGTTTCTCAAACCGGATATGTAGGCAGTAAATCCAGCTTTAGCACTTCCATATAAATAATTGCTTTGGCGGCCGCGCTCTCCGGCTACAGAACTAATGCCCACAATTATCCCCTCCTTTCTCCTTTCAAAATCATTCGCTACTATATTCAGAATTGAAACTGGACCTACATAATTTGAGGCTAGTATTTCAGCGCATTCTTTCCAATCAACTATTGCCCTTTCATGATTCCCCAGGAAGCCGATGACAGAAATTACCACATCCGGCTTGGGATTAATGTTTTCATAAAAAGTCATATGCGTGTCGGGTCGCGATGCATCGAATTCAGAAAGCACTACTGTGGCCCCAAAACGAACTGACAAATCGCTTTTCACCGGAGCCAATCTTTCGCAATTGCGGGCCGCTAAAATTAATTCGTTTGACTTTGCAGCTAACTGATCGGCTATGGCCAGTGCTATTTCCGATGAAGCGCCCAGGATAAGAAATCTCTTCATAGGTTATTTTATTTCAAGGCGCCTGGAAAGTGATGATACGATCTTTTTATCAGGGTCAATCTTCTTTAAAAAAGAAGTAAAACTTGATGCATTAGGATATGTACTGTGGAAAATTTCCGCCTTCATACGCGCATCCTTTGTTAAATAAATACGTCCTCCATAGTCCTTAACCATTAAATCAAGCTCATCCAGAAAGGAGAAAAGTTTAGCATTAATTGGAATATCAAGTGCGAGGGTATACCCTTCCATATTGAAAGAAATAGGCCCTTGTTGTGTTCCGAAAAGCTTAAGCACAGCCAAAAAAGAACCCCACCCCTTATTACTGATTCTTGTTAAGATATCCCGTACACCTTCTTTGCCATTAGCTTTAGGAATCACAAACTGGTACTGAACAAATCCTCTCTTGCCATAAATTCTATTCCAATGTAAAATTGAATCCAACGGGTAAAAAAAGCTTTCATAAGACACAACAGAACTCATTTCTCGTTTATAATTCTTATTGTAGTACACTGAATTGAAAGCCTTTACCGCTAACCCGTTTAATACAAATGACGGAAATTGGAACGGTACGGTTAAAGTTTTTGACTTTTTGGGATAGGCCTGCGTGTGATCGTTCATCTCCGGAATAATAGCATGTTCGCCCAACATTAGAATGCTTCTTCCAAAACGGCTACCGGTTTTAAGACAATCGATCCAGGCGACAGAATACGTATAATGTCCATATTCCTCGAAAAGGTTGAGCACTTCATCAAGGCCACCCGATTTAATCTGAACCTGCTTAATGTATCCCGTTTCAACCCTCTTTAATCTGAATGTTACTTCCAATATAACACCTGTCAAACCCATCCCACCGCATGTAAACCAAAATAACTCACTATTTTCAGTTGCACTGCACGTAACATACTCACCTTGAGGAGTAAGAATTTTCATAGAAACTATATGCTGGGAAAAGGAACCGTCCTTATGATGATTTTTACCATGCACATCAGAAGCAACCGCCCCTCCCACGGTAATGTATTTTGTACCAGGTGTTACAGGTAGAAACCAACCTTTTGGCATAATCACATCCAATATATCGGATAGTATCAAACCCGCCTGACAAGCAAGGACACCATTTGAATCATCAAAGAACAATATTCTATTGAACTTGAGCGTACTAACAATAAAGGGAGCTAATGAGGCATCACCATAGCAACGGCCATTACCTCGAATAATAAATGAGGGACTCTCCTTTAAAAGGAGATTGCTAAAATCGTCACAAAAATTGGGATGCCTGAGGCTGGAGTTTTCCTTAGGATAATTGTTCCAATTTGTGGTAAAATCTGCAGCCATTCTATCAAAATCTCATAACTTTAACACCGATAGTTACGCTTTAATTTTTTGTTTATGAAGAAATTTCTACAGGAAATTCTATCCTTTCAGAATCTAAAATGGAAGCACTGGATTCTGATTTTCTCTTTATACCTGGTTGTTCATATTCCTGTTATCTATAAAAACTCATACGATTCTAATTTGGCTGTATTTCAGGCGCAAGCATTCCTTAAAGGCAAGCTTGATATTGATCATTATTTCTGGGACGCATCCGTATTTGAGGGGAAGTACTACGTGAGCTTCCCCCCCTTTCCTTCTATCCTCATAACACCAGTTGTAGCCCTGTTTGATAATGCGATTAATACCGTCTTTCTAAGCCTGTTGATTTCATGCCTTAACATGTTTCTATTCTATCGCCTGCTTGCAAGATTTATGGGGGATTCAACCGGAAAACTTTGGGTATTTCTAGCGTTCTTTTTTGGCAGCGGATATTGGTGGGTAGTTCTTACGAGCGACCACATCAATGGATTCGCTCATGTAATTTGCACCTGTCTGTTACTCATGCTTCTACTTGAATTGAAAGATAAAAAGAGACCATTACTTATTGGCATACTCTGGGCTTTGGCATTTTTAACCCGGCAAATGACTATCTTCTATGGAATTATAATCATTTACTTCCTTTACGTTGACCAACCAGACAAAAGAATTGCTGTCCGTACTACGGTTATTTCTTTTGCAGTAGCATTTGTTTGTGTAACCCCCTATTTCATTTTTAATTACTTGAGGTTCCACAATTTTCTTGACACAGGATATCAATACCTGATCTATTCCGCTCCGATTCAGGAAAGAATTAATCAGTATGGTCTGTTTAGTACAAAATACCTCTTTTACAACCTCTACCACCTGATCTTAAAAGGGCACAATATTATCTTTTCTGGCACCATGAATTTACAGGCGCTCGGCATGGATCAGTATGGCACATCAATCCTTGCGGCTTCCCCGTATGTGATTTTCTCATATAAAGCAAATGAAGAAACCCGGTTTAAGGTTGCCTTTTGGTGCACCATCTTGCTAATACTAGCCGGTACATTACTGTATCACAACAATGGTTGGATGCAAGTTAATACTCAGCGATTTTCCCTGGATTTTTTTCCTGCGCTTCTGGTTCTTATTGCCTCTAGCTATACTGCAATACCAAAATGGTTGTTCCATTCATTTGTTGCTTATTCTATAGCTTTAAATTGTCTAAGTTTCGTTATCCACAGTTTAAAATAACATGAAAGAGCGGATAATATTTGCCGTTGAACTGCTCCCAATAATTGGATGTTCATTGTTTCCATTATTCTTTGATCTATCATACCAAATCAACCTATATATGATATGGGAAGGAGCTTACCGGCTTTACCTGGGAGAGCTACCGTACAGAGACTTTGGTATTCCCATGGGTTTTTGTTCTTGGCTGATCCCCGCTCTCTTCTTCAAATTGTTTGGCCCCACACTTTTCACTCTTGCCAAGGCGCATGCATTTATGAATATCATATCCGGGTTATCCTTTCGTTGGATCCTTGTTAGTAATGGGGCCACCCTATATACACGACTCCTTGCCATATTCATCTTTTCCCTAACATTTATCCTGGGCCTATATTGGCCGCAATACAATCATACCGTTATCATTTTTCAGCTCATTGCTCTTGGCTTTCTATTTCACTATTTAAAAAATGTAGAGCAACGTCACTCCTGGATTTTACTAATAGGCTCAGGTTTTTTCTTTGCCGTGGCATTTTTCACCAAACAAGACGGAGGCGCCTTAGGTCTGCTTATTGGTTTGATTATTATTGGAATCCACTCCTATCTATACCGAACCATTAAACCTGCCGTTGTATTTTCGTTAACCCTCTTATTCTTTTTCTTTCTTTTCATCGTACCATTTCTCCAATATGATTTTGGTTATTGGTTTAATTATGGTCAACCACCGCACTACGCTAGAATATCACTTCAGGATATTCTTAGAATTAACATGGAAGAATCCCGATGGGAAAAATTCTATTTGGTAGTAATAATAATGATACTCTACATTAATTGGAGAAACGGTGCACTCAATCGTCAGAACCTTTTATTTACACTTTTAGTGATCGGCATAATTTTTCAGGCGATGATTTATCAAGTTACCAGTTATGTGCCAAAGGATAATAATTTCTTCTTTCATGCCTTCTCGAGTGCCTTTATACTCATTCAACTACAAGAAGTCAAATGGTTTCAATCACGTATCACATTTGTCGTTTTACTAACATTGGTCAGCATATGGTGGTCAGAGAAATATTGGAAATATGCTGAAAAAATACTAGCCAAAACTATATTATCAAGCACAACCAAAAATGTCGTCTCAATAAATACGTACATTCTTGAACCACCAGAATGCAACTTTTATTCAGATCTATCAACCTGGAAAAAAACTACATTGTCATCATTTGAAGGGATCAGGATGCCTGAAAGTACCATTGATGGTCTTAATCGCAGTATTACGCTCATTAATAAAATCAGAAAGGAAAAGGAGCCTATTGTTTTAAACATGTCTGAATTAACACCTCTCACTATTGAGGCGAACTTCAAATTAGAAAAGGGCCCTTTGTGGTATCATTTAGGTGTAGGAATGTTTAATCAAGAGCTTGAAATGTTCTCAACCCGTATCGAAGGTCAATATTATGACGTGGTCATCTTCGAGAACATTCCAATGTTAAATAATTTCTATCCATTTTCTATCAGAGATAGGTTGAAGGAACATTATGTAAAAGTGGATTCATTTGAGGCGCCTAGAATTGTGTATCCGGGAACTATTGAGGTTTACTTGCCCCATAAATCAAATTTTTTACCCGTTGAGGGGGCACAAATAAACCATTAAATCCTAGCCTTAGAAGTATTCTGTAGCAAGCAATGGGTATAAAAACACCGCCTATCATGATTACAATCAACATGAATACAGGAGGTGCCTCTGGATAAATCTTCATTAAAACCACCCGAATTGCACTAGTAAAAATTAAATGCATTATATAGATGTATAATGAATGACTGCCTATAAATCGCAGTATTTTTAATAAACCCCATTCATCAAGCTTGTAAGAAATAAAAAATATTAATAATGCCCCGATAATTGTTGTGGGGACAAATAGCATGAAGCCGATATAATCCAAGTCATCCAGTTTGCTAGTGTCTGGATACCACATTCTCCACAAAATTTGTATGGCTAGAAATACCGGAAGAACATAAATCAACCACCTGCCCCGAAAAAAATTACTTTCAACTGGTAATAAATTCCCAGCCATTAAAAATCCAAAAACAAGGAATAGATAATAAAACAATATATCATGAAGTGAAAACAGATCAGTCTTAATGTAATACGAAGCAAAGTACAGACAAAGCGCGATGATAACGTTTAGCCATAAATTGAATTTTAAAAGCTTAAAATTCAAAGAAGCAAAGACTACCATAACTGCAAATAATGCATACAAATACCAAAACTGGTCAATCGCCCGAGGAAAAGTAAATAAATAAATATAATAGTTAACGTCCTTACTAAAATTTGAGTACTGGCTAAATAATATCTGAATTGTAAGATGAATAGTAGCCCATATAAAATATGGATACATCAAAGACTCCAGCTTAAATCGGACAAATGTTCCAAATCCTCTCTTTAAAGCACTGGATGATATGAAGACGCCCGATACTATAAAGAAAACCGGCATACTGGATTCCTGAACCAAATAAATGGCATTCTTTATATCCACGCCAGCACCCAGGAGACCCGTTAGCGCATGACGATAAACAACATATATGATTACAACGCCTCTGGCATAATCAATCCAGCCTCGTCTATGGTTTTTTATGTTACTTACTACTGCAGAACTCACGTAAGATCAAAATCAAGATTAAAGATCACATCACATCCTCAAGTCTTACCCCTATCAATTGTTCCAAATCCAGTTTGGCATTTTTTAAATCCCGTTCAGCCTCAAGTAACTGAATTGATGCTCTGTTCAGATCTGATTGTCCGGCAGTAAATGTCTCAAAGGTTAATTCTCCATTCTTAAAACGTTGCTCAATCAACTTAAAGTTACTCTCAATATCTGAAAATTGTTGGGATTGGATCCTGAAAATTTTCTCACGCAATTGATACTCATTATATGATTTAAGTACTACTCGTCTTACCTCAAGCTTCTGAGCGTTAATCTCCTCCTGAGCAATAGATAATCGTTGTCTGTTTTGCTTTGTCTCATTAGGATTAGCTACTAAAACTCCAAGCGGTATTGATATACCGAAATTATATCGTGGTAAAAACACAGGAACAGCGGCATCTTGAGCTTTAATATTAAACTCATTTATGTTTCCCTGAATCGTTATTAAATCCAGCCAATCGGCTGCTGAGCGACCAACCTGGTATTGAGCAATCATCAATTCGCGCCTCAAAATTTCATTTGTCGGATGATTCTTCCAAGCAAGCTGAACTAACTTTTCCCCAAAATCAGAGCTTTGAGCCCGATCAGGCAATATAATTTTGTTGTAGTCAATAGTTTGGGCCCGTAAAGAAGGCAATCCGAACATAACAAAAACGATAAATAGGCTAATGGTTTTCATATTTCAGAGAATTGAATCTGATTTTAGTTTTTCAAATTGAGGTAAACGAATCAACAAGGCATAAGTTGCAATTACAATAAGATTTACTGGTTTCGAAAACATAGCATGCTGAGTAAAATGCCCAACCGTAAGGGCAAAAAAAGGTATGACATACACTAAATTCAAATTACGAAGTAACGGATCAGTAATCGAAAAATGATTATTTATACCTTTTATCATTACCATGGCAAAGAAAGATACAAATATAAGTAAACCAATCCATCCCAACTCCAGCGCTGTCGCTAGATATCCACTATCAGGGTCCCATCCCCCCGCTAAAGGATGGCCAGGAGAATAGATGACTCCGCTTGTTCCTGTAGTCATTAGTCCCCCACCAATTGGATGACTGCGTATGTAGTGTTGATTGTTAAGTCGTTTATAATCCCGAACGCCCATGGACGGATCTTCGGAGGGAGTAAATGTTGATCGCAAGCGGATTATTGTACCACTGTAAAATGGCCCAAAAAAAACAACCCCACCAACAAAGACCATAGCCAATGTAAACATGATTACTTTTGAATTATTAATGTTTAATAATATCAAAAGAACAAGTCCAATAGCCACCATAGCTGTTGCCGTACGGGTTCCTGAATAAGCCATAGCTACGAATGAGATAATTCCTGAGGTAACAAAACCAAATTTCCATGGCATTTTGAATGGGCCAAACGCTAGAGTAATAAAAGCTAAACCACCGAATGCCAGGAACAAACCATAGCTTGAAGGATCAGAAAGAAAAGAGAACTTTCTCATACTACCCCATTGGTAATATAACTCAAAACGACCTGGGGCTTCGTAAACCCAACGCCATTCAAAATCAGTCAGTCCAACATATTCTTGGTAGAATCCATAAAGAGCAACAATCAATACTACTCCAAGCCAAACCATCGTAAACTTCTTGATGTTTCGTATGGTTACAAAAAGCTGAAAGAAAATGATGTAAGATAAAAGCGAGGTGTTGTTACGCATTGATACTAACCAACCAGTAATTGAAACTGCATTTGGATTAAAAAGCTGGAGCAGTTGATATGCTGTAATAATTACAAAGAAAAAAGTAAAAACATTATTGAAGGAAGTCCAATCCTTCGGTTTTCTGGGATTCAGGAAGATACAAATGAAGGTTACAACCACTAAAGCATCGTAAACAACCCCTAATGGAATAGGCACATTGATTAGTCGTGTAACGTAAAACATAAATGCACCCATTAAAAAAAGAATGTATGCACCTATACCAAAATCAAACACAATGGCACTAACCACAAAGAATCCAACAATACCAAGGATCACCAATGGCCCCACTATTAAACTAGTAGTAGCTATAGCATAAGAAATCGCTAATGATGCAAGCGTCACTAATAATATTATAAGAATAGAATTAGTACGACCTCTCATTGAAGGATTAGAATTTTAAGTGTCATAAAAAGGTAAACAGTAAGCACAAATACGAGCACTGATACCTTAATCAAATCCTTCTCTGTAAATTTTGCTTTCAAAACAGGATGAAGTATTTAAATGTTAAGAAATATAAAGCATTAGTGATTTCTATCGCTCCTTGTCTTAAAGAAATTTCCAATATAGCGCCACCCATAAACATACCAACCCACCAATTCAACAAAGACCATCCATGTATTAATCTTAAATTTGGAGTAAAGAATTATTTGATTAACAATAAAAATAAAACCAAAAGAAATAACAGTTCCGTAAGCAGCACCTATAATACCAAAGGATCGAAGTAAAAAATAGTTTAAAACAATATTGAGCAGTGCCATGAGTAAAGATAAATAGAAATTTAATTTAGGCATTTGCAGGGCATCCATGATTGTCCCAAACTGCCGACTAAAGGGTAGTAAAATTGTATAAAATATTGTCACTTGTAAGATCGGAACAGCTTCTAAGTACTCTTTACCAAAAATAACAGTGATAATAAAATCTGCCATAAAATAAATCGGAAGCACAACCGGTAGCATTACAGCTAAAATCAAACCTACAGATTTATAGTAAATGGATTGCACTCCCTCTATACCAGACTCCTTCATTTTACTACCAACTTGAGGGAATACAATATTAGCAATAGCCATAGTGGGCACTTCAACGATATTCGAAATTCTTAATGCCGGATTATACATTGCAACACCAGCCGTAGAAATGAGTCTGCCGATCATCCAGCTATCCGTATTCCTGATTAAAATAGCACTAATATTTGTTCCAAACGTATATTTACCTAAATGAAACAATTTTTTAAGTACTTTACTATCGAGCAAATCTCTTCGGAAAAATGGAATCCTGCCTTTAACTAATTGATATGAGAAAAAAGAGGCTATACCCGTTGCTAAAAGTTGCACAACTGCCAATTCGAGGAGTGTTGGGTTACTGCCAGTGGCGAAATAACCCAAGATGTAAGCAAAAAAGACAAATAAGCGGATAAAATTAGCAATAAAAATTGCCTTGAACTGCAAAGCTGACTGCAAGAAATATTCAAAATGAAGAAATGCTATTAAAATGAATGAATTAACTGAATAAACATAAAATAGCTGCTCAAGTTTTTCAGCATACCAAAATTTTGCAAGCCACCCCGCACAAATCGCCAATAAAGACACTACTACAAAAGTTAACAAGATGTGAAGAAGCAGAGAATTGATGATGATTTTAGCCCGTTCATTCTCCTCCGAAACAACCAGCAAACTAATAAAAGGAATTCGTATAAAGCCTACTCTTAACGTCTCCAATATACCTCCCACACTTGTAAATAAAACCCAAACTCCAACATCAGAAGGGGGAAGCATTCGAACAAGCAAGAAAATAGTCACGAAACCAAATAAAACTACAGATATCTGATTCAATAGGGAATATGCCCCATGATTTATCCATTGATTTGAATTACCGCTTGGTGCCAACAGTAGTAGATTTAGCGTAAAGATAACTAGCCCCAGTAACTTTATATTAAAATGCGGGCTTTAGTACCAGATTATTTTAAAGAAGGCTAAGTTCTCATAATTTTATAAGAGATTTCCAGGAATTATTCAAAACTCAGTAAAACTTACAATTTATCATGGTCAAAAAATTAATAATAATTTTCATTACACTGATATCAGGTTTACTAATAAGCTATGGCATTTATAAACTTTATGCTCCAACAATAATAGTGAATGAGCTTCTAAAGGAAACTGAACCAACCTTTCTTCCCAAGAAAATTGCCGAGAAAATAAAGGAAGTAAAGACTCAAACTAATCAATTATCAACCGATATAATTAAAGATATTCATAAGTCAAACATCTCACTTGATCAGCTCTTGAATGAGCTTGATGAAGTTACGGAAGATGAAGCCAATTCCTTCTTAGATGAAATCAACAGTTTGGAGGAACTCAATTCGCCTGATCAAATATTTGATTTAGCAAAGAAACACTTTCCTGTAGATTTTGACATTGAACCACTAAGAGAGCCTTTCAGAGATAAAGCAGACATCCATAAACTTGAAACGCTAATTCACAAAGCCAATGAATATAGGTATAACAACTTAATAGATTTTGAATCAGGTAAAGCCATTATAAAGCGTATCCTTATAGAAAAGGAAAAAGAATTAAAATTATACACGGAATAACCTACGATCTATAATCTTTTGGATCAATTCGATTAAGAATGCATCCTCCAAATTTACTTCCTAGTGAACCGAGGTAATGTATTGATTCACGATCTTGTTGAGCAATTACTGATTGTGCAGAAAATACAGTGATAACCTTGTCTACGTATTGAACAAGTTCTTTCGTATCCGCATAATCATTCAACGCGCCACCTTCCAAAAGAATAAAGTCGAAATTAGCCTTAAATCCATCAATCAGACTTTTAAAATTTCTCCCACTCAAAATTTCAGCTGGGGAAGCTGCATCTCCGCCCGCATTAGTTACAATGAAAACGTTTTTATAAACAGTTGGGGTTATTAATTCATACGCCATCTCATTATCCTCAGACTCAACATCTGGTTTTCCTTGCGAAGTGGCTGTTAAAAGACCGGCAACCTGGCGATCTTCAATAGATTTAACTTTCGATCTACTCTTGGGTAAAATCTGAGAAAGTGTATTATTCCTAAAATTTGTATCAACAATTAGCACTCGCTTATTAACTAGACTTAGAATATAAGACAACGCAATTATCAGAAAAGTCTTACCCTCATTTCTACGCAAGCTTGTTATTAAAATTACGGAAGAGTTGAGAGAAACAACTTCATGCCGGAGTTTCCTTAAGACCGACTTAAAAAAATCACCCTGTTCATTCCCTGCTTGATTAAATATTTGTGGAATGTTATAATTGCTAAAACTCAGCCGGATTACTGAACCAATCAACGGGAGATTAACAATCGAATTAAACTTTTCGGTTGAGCGAATTGATTGATCTAAAAACTCAAATAGTGCAATGATAAAAATACAGATTGAAAAACTGCTAAAGCCCGCTAGTCCCACTATTAATATACGCTTTGTGGATAGTGGGTCTTGTGGTGGAAATGCAGCAGATACTTGCTTGAGATTATTTGAGGCCAGAAGCCTGTTATTGGCCTCATTAAATTTTGCCACTGCCTCCAAGTATTCTTGGGAGGCTAAATCAACTTCTTGCTGAATAGCTGCGAGCTTTGCTTCTTTAGATGCATATCCAGAGAAATTATATTGTAGATTCCTGATCTTTGCCTCAACTGTGCTTAAATTAGACCGTTCAACCTGTTGCTCAACATTCAACTCATTTAGCTTATTTTGAATCTCGGCTTTTGTTAAAGTAGGCGCGGTCGTTTGACTGTTACCAACATTCATGGTTTGAATTCTCAACTGTTCACGCAAAAAACTAACGGAATCCCTTAACTTGCTATCAACTTGCCCACCAGTGATGTATCGGTCATTCAACTTATTGATTTCGTTTCGCAATTCGATAATCTTTTGATTATCCGAAACATTTGAATTATTTCCTGAAATACCATTGAGTTGTTTGAGCAAATTATCCTTCGTGAGCTCAATACGATGAAGTGAACTCCTTATGTCATCCCGCTGCTTTTCAAGATCAGATAATTGAACCAACTTATTCTCTCCCTCCTTATCAATACTAAAGAGATTATTACTTGTCTTAAATAAGCGCTGAGTCTCCAATTTTTCATCCAAGTCAGCTTTCTTCTTGGTTACTAATTGATTCAAGAAATCAACTGATTCGCCAGCTCGCTCAGATGTTAAAGATTTACTGAAACGAATGAATTCTTCACAAAAGGAGTTAGCAGCTAATGCAGACAATTGCGGATGATCAGAAACATAATCTACCTGTATAAAATCAGTATTTGGGATACGGTAAAATGACAAATTGGATTTAATAGCTAGATAGTCATAGTTGTAAGCCAACAAAAACTTCTGGATTTCCGAATAACCTGGTGAAGAAGTTGATAACGGGGTTAAAGTTTTCAGCATTTCAGTAACCAGATCTCTAACGTGATTTGTTTCATCAACTGTGGTCTGGAATTTCTCAGGATCAGGCCGGTGGAACGGAATTTCCTTCTCATCTAAATCATGAAGCAATAATCTATAAGAAAGAAAATTTGTGGCCGCTCCTGAATTCATTGAGCTAAACAAGTTGCTGAACTTTATATCAGCATCTCTAGGGTTAAACCATTCCTCTTTCAAATGAACCTGATCGTTCATAGTAAATCCAGTGGATAGTTGTGTAGATGCCTTATATCTTGCAACTTGCTTTAGTGTGAAAAAATAAGCAGCTCCACTTGCCAGAATGGGAATAATGATCCACAACCATTTCTTCCTCCATATAACCTTTAAAAGGAAAAGAATATCCATATTACCCAACTGTTAGTATTTGCAAAGTTATCAAATTTTCATGCCAATCTTAAGGTCCCTTAAGCAGTCTCCGTGGAGAGTTTAGAGTGCATTTTATCAGGACAAGTTAAACCTCAAAAAAATCACTTTGTAAAGCTGAGTAAATCCCTCTCAACACCATAGAGTTGGTAAAACGACCTGATTAACAAAAAAGTTGCGGATGTACTCGCTAAAACCCTTGAATCTCGCTAAATTTCCGTGTTTTTTGAGCACTTTTAAGCCCTTTTTAACCCTATTGACTACCTAATCCCTCATGAAAATACTCGGTATTTCTGCCTTTTATCACGATTCCGCAGCTGCTATTATTGAAAATGGTGAAATCATAGCCGCAGCACAGGAAGAGCGCTTCACCCGTAAGAAACATGACCCCGGCTTTCCCTCAAACGCGGTAAAATTCTGCCTGGACTATTGCGGCACTTCTATTGATAAACTGGATGCCATAGCCTTCTATGATAAGCCCCTGCTGAAATTTGAGCGCCTCCTGGAAACCTATTATGCCTTTGCTCCAAAAGGAGTTTCTTCTTTCATAACAGCCATCCCTGTATGGCTCCGGGAGAAAATGTTCCTCAAACGATTGATCCTTGAAGAGCTTGCTAAGGTAGGAGACTTTGATAAGAAAAAACTCAAGCTCTTGTTTCCAGAACACCACCTTTCGCATGCGGCTAGTGCCTACTACTCCTCACCTTTTGACGATTCCGCCATCATGACCATTGATGGGGTGGGTGAATGGGCAACCGCCTCCATTTGCCATGGAACGGGTAAGGACATCAAAATTCTGAAAGAACTAAAATTCCCGCATTCACTTGGTCTATTGTATTCTGCTTTCACCTATTTCCTTGGATTTAAGGTTAATTCAGGTGAGTACAAGCTCATGGGACTTGCCCCCTATGGCGTACCTGGAAGTGAGCAAGTGAACCAATATATCGCGACCATTAAGGAGAAACTTGTCTCGCTTAAAGAAGACGGTTCCATTTGGCTGAATCAGGAGTACTTCAATTATGCCACAGGGCTTCGGATGGTCCATGAAGATAAATGGGAAAAGCTCTTTGGCTTCAAAGCACGGAAGCCTGAGGATGAACTGGAGGCACACCACTGCAACCTGGGGTTGGCCATTCAATACGTGACCGAAGAGGCCGTCATTCTTATGGGGAAAGAAGCCAAACGCCTCACCGGCTCAAAACACCTTTGCCTGGCCGGAGGGGTGGCCTTAAACTGTGTGGCCAATGGCAAGCTACTCAATACGGGCGTTTTTGATGAGGTGTTTATCCAGCCTGCAGCGGGTGATGCCGGAGGCGCCTTGGGAGCAGCGCAGGCAGCCTACCACATCTACTTCGGTATGGAGCGGGTTACGCCAAAAGCCATGGATGGCATGAAGGGCTCCTATCTGGGGCCTGAATTCTCCGATTTAGATGCTGAACATGTGATCCGAAAATATGCCGCTAAAGGGCAACATTTCAAGAATTATGACGAACTGTGCGCGTATGTGGCGCAGCGAATCGCGGAAGACAACGTGGTGGGTTGGATGCAAGGACGGATGGAGTTTGGTCCCCGAGCACTGGGTGGCCGAAGCATCTTGGGAGACCCAAGAAGTGCTGAAATGCAGCGAAAGCTTAACGTAAAAATAAAATACCGCGAGTCTTTCCGTCCGTTTGCTCCTTCTGTTTTGGCTGAAGATTGTGCGCAGTATTTCGATCACAAATCCATTTCGCCATACATGCTGCTGGTTCAACCCGTACTTGAATCCAGGCGCAAACCGTTACCGGAAGGCTATAATTCCTTTTCACTGAAGGATAAGTTATATCACCTACGCTCCGATATGCCTGCCATCACGCACATTGATTTTTCCGCTCGTATCCAAACGGTACATAAAGAAACCAATCCCAGGTATTACCAGCTTATTGAGGCCTTTAAAAATCTAACCGGGTATGGAGTTATTGTAAATACCAGCTTCAACGTTCGAGGTGAGCCTATCATTTGTACCCCTGAAGATGCTTATCGCTGCTTTATGCGAACGGAGATGGATTTTCTGGTAGTCGGCAACTATGTCTTTGACAAAAAAGCGCAACCAGAATGGCAAGAAAAAGACAATTGGAAAGAAGAGTTTACACTGGATTAAAGTATATTTGAACGTCTAAAAATCAGTTGGTTATGGAATTCCTCAGAGACGTCCTTAAGTTCATGGCGGCCCGCAAAAAATGGTGGTTAACTCCTATCATTTTATTACTCATTTTTATCGGAGTCTTATTGGTAATCGGGGGTGGCTCTGCTGTAGCACCTTTCATTTATACACTTTTCTAAGCTTTTACCGTGCAAAAGCAAGACAGATACAAAACCATACTGGTCATGGTTACCGGGTTTCTGGTTATTGCCTGGGTTTTATTTGCAAAAGAATACACCCGCGCAGCAGAAATTTTAGCCAAGATAGCCCTTGGCATAGCACTAGTATCGATTTTTATACCACTTGTAGCAAAAGGGATTGAATGGATTTGGCTCAAATTTGCACACGTATTAGGCTGGATCAATTCAAAAATACTTCTAGGGCTGATTTTCTTTATTTTTCTTCTCCCAATCGCATGGTTGTCGCGCCTTTTTACCAAAGATCCCCTTCGCTTAAATGGGAGGCAACTGAAGTCGATGTATAGTGACCGCAACCACCTGTATACAAAGGAAGACCTGGAAAACATCTGGTAAATGATGCGGCCTGTTCTACAAATGATACGGCCCTCCCACTGGATTAAGAATCTTTTCCTTCTCATCCCAATTTTTTTTGCGGGTAGACTTTTTCAAATTGAACAAGTTGAAGTAATTCTGGCCGGCATCGTAGCTTTTAGCCTGGTGGCTTCGGGCATTTATATCATTAATGATTTCAAAGATCTGGAGGTTGACAAACTCCACCCGCTAAAAAAAAAACGTCCCTTACCATCGGGATCAATCTCAAAATCAACCGCTATCATTCTGCTAACCATTCTCCTATCAATTGGGTTAACATTAGCTTCTTTTCTTAATACAACATTTTTAATTCTATTAGGAGTCTACCTGGTGCTGAATATCGGATATTCGTTTGGCTTGAAAAATATACCCATCGTTGACCTGTTCATTGTTTCATTAGGATTTTTACTCCGCATACATAGCGGGGGTATACTTTCAGGTGTAGAAGTCTCTCATTGGCTCTCTATAATGATTATGTTGTTGGCACTCTTTCTTGTTTTAGCCAAAAGACGGGATGACCTCGTACTTCAAGCATCCACGCATTCCGTTATCCGAAAAACTTCATCCAGCTATAACCTGGAGTTTATCAATGCATGTCTAACCATGTTTGCGGCTGTAATTGTAGTGGCATACATCATGTACACCGTTTCGGAAGAAGTAATTCAACACTTTAACAGCTCATACCTGTTCATCACCACACTTTTTGTCATTGCCGGCATTATGCGATATCTTCAAATTACACTGGTCGAGCAAAATAGCGGTTCACCAACCAGCATTCTGGTAAAAGATAAGTTTATTCTGATAACGATCGCTCTCTGGATTATCTCATTTTACATCATCATTTATAATTAACGTGAATCGACTGGTACTTTTTGATTTCGATGGGACCATCACGACAGAAGATTCCTTAAAAAAATTCCTACTGTTTTATCACGGGTTTACCAAGGTCTTCATTGGCTTAACCATCCTTTCTCCCATCTTGATAGGGTACCTTTTAAAAATCGTTTCCAATAGTATTGCCAAGGAAATTTTGATGCAATGGTTTTTTAAAAATGAATCAATAAGCAACTTCAATGCAAAGTGTGATCAATTTGCACGGGAAGAAATCCCTAAAATACAACGTCAAGAAGCCATCAATCTAATCAACGAGCATAAGGCTAACGGAGATACTGTAGCTGTAGTAACCGCATCTCCGGAGAATTGGGTTATACCCTGGTGCATGCAGCTGAATATTCAATGTATTGGCACAAGGCTCCACGTATGCAATAATGACTTAACCGGAAAATTTGAAGGCAAAAATTGCTATGGTCCTGAAAAGGCAAGACGCATAAAGGCTTTATTCAATCTTAAAGAGTTTTCTGAAATTATCGCCTATGGTGATTCGCTTGGCGATAAACAAATGTTCGAGCTGGCAACAAGGCATTACTACAAACGCTTTCCGACTAATGATACAGTAGTATCTCGATAACGCCACCCCCACTTTTGCTTTGCTCAGGTTTAACCCGTTGCGTAGAGACCGAAATTCTATCTTCAGTCAAACCGGTTAGCCGCAATGCCCGTATGATTTCAGTAGTTCGTTCCAGCGTGGTTTTACTATCTTCTTCTTCCCGAATCCAAACCAATATCTGAATTCCTTCGCGCTGGAGCACCCGATTGGCCACAAACCAAAGTATCTCAGTCTGATCACTGGAGAGAGTAGAAATACCTTTATTGTAATCCATTCGCGTGGATATGCGTTTCGGATAAATAGCATTTAATTCCTCATCAGAGAGAAATGTGGATCCTGCAGGCAGAACGTTACTGACATAAGAAATCTGTAAATTCTTAATCGATGATTGATTTCCGGCAACTCCCTGGGAATGATAGGCAGTCGTGTCAGCATAAATTGAAAAATAGGCATCAAAACCAGTCGAGTTTACTACTTTACCCAGATTTCTTGGAACTGACCATATATCCCAAGTACCATACTGACGTTCACTTACAAAAATATCAGCATCTCCATAACCGCCATGCCCATTACTGGCGAAATATAATTTCGACTTATCTGAGCTAAGGAAGGGTGCAATTTCAAATCCTGCTGTGTTTACAGAAGGCCCTAAATTTCTTGGTGCAGACCATTTGCCCGTACTATCTCTAAGACTGACGCATAAATCCTCTTCTCCACGACTTTCATCAGCATTCATCGACAACACAATCACTTCAAAATCAGGTGAAACATAGGCGCTAAAAAAATCATCCCGATTGATGCCTGGCACTGGAATAAATTCCGGCTTTGTCCATTTTCCTGCCACTAACTTTGAAAATGAAATTCCGCTTTTGTTATTGTAGGCATTCAACAAATAAACGGTTGTACCATCTGCGCTAATACCAATCACAGCGTTGGAACGCTTGTTGTTCCACGGCTTTCCTGCATTTACTGCAGGCGTCCAGTTTCCATTGGCATCCTTCCTGGAAATCCAGATATCGGTGCCTGCATACTTGCCCCCTATGTTCTCGCTGTGAAATGCCCTTGAAAAATATAGTGTCTGTCCGTCAGGTGAGAGCATGGGTGCCAACTCTTCATCTTCAGAGTTTATGACTGTACCCAGCTGTTCAGGCTGACTGAATTGAAGCTCCTGGGCACGCGCTTCCAACGCAGCAATCAAAATGAGACTATGTAGAACTAAACGCTTCATGCTTGCGATCACCAAAAACGAGGTTTTAATTTATAAGGATTAAATAAGGTAAGCCCCAATACCAGTTCGTGGGTGTATACATCAAAATTATTTAGTCCACCTGTGTACATATCGTAGGCATAATTGATAGACACTACATTGGTCGTTAAACCAACAAGTAAGGAACCTTTCAAATCAGGTTCAAATGCCGACCCCACATAGATGAGGTCTTTATACTTCAATCGGAGATTAGCCGCCCACCTTACATCAAAACCTTCTCTATAGTTCGCGGTAATACCGGGGGATAACATCCATTCTGGATTGAGTGGAAAAAAGGCCCCTACTTGTGCCCTGTACCTTGTGCCCGCATTTAAGTTGAATAACTGATCGCCATCCATTTTATGCGCAACCAGGTTATCCGATGACAGTCCCAGAAAGAACTTCCTGGAGTAAAGAACCAACCCAAAATCAACCAATACTGTATTCTGATTCCCCTGCCCTGCCGCCAGCAAACTTTGATAAAACAAGTCGTTTACATCATCGCGTACCTGAAGGCCACTAAAATCAATCCGTTGATTTATATAGCCAATCCGGGTACCAAAAGAAATACTAAGCCTGGGTGCCAATGGCAAATGATACGCGTAGTTTAAGAAGCTTCCGAACGATTTATATGGGTCTACCGTCCTGCTGGTCACGATACCGCCCAACCCATGACGCCTTCTGTATTTATTCTCGTTCTGTATCGATTCAAAGATGGTCGGATCGGATGTGCGCAATGCATTATTTCTTCGTCCGGAGCGGCTGCCATTGTTTAACGCGCCAAAGAAACTGAAAAAGGAATTATCATTTTTTATTCCGAAGTTATTCCAGCCTTCCCTTACGCCAACATTCAAACCAAAAAAGTCATCCATACCAGTAAAAGCAGAATTAACAGCCGGCAGATTCAAATAATATTGTGTGTAGTCATCTTCTTGCGCAATGGATTGTGCTGTGCAAAAAATAAACACCATCACCAAAAGGCCCCGATAAAGTATAATTAGATGTCTCATTTCAATATCGTTACAGTGCCCTGATATTTCCGTTTTCCTCCATTCAAATAGATGGTATAAAAGTATGGGCCAGCGGATAGCTCCACACCATTCTTTCTCCCATCCCACTTGCAATCAACCGACTGGCAATGAAATACCAATGAATTGTTTCTATCGAACACGCGTATCTCTATATCAGAGTAAAAATCCAGACCTACAAAATCCCAATAGTCATTAACACCATCACCATTTGGCGTAAACGCATTGACAATACTTACTTCGGGAAATACTTCCGTGATGGAAACAATCCTGCTGACCACATTGCTGGCATCCAAGCTATCGCGCACCACAAACGCTATTCGCTTATCAGAGATGGTAGCAGCACCAGTAACCGGGCTGCTGAACGTTATTTTTGCTAACGCAGCCTCATAATTGGCACGTGTATCCTTTCCTGTTAATTCTAGCATACCGATAGCTGAATTATATGTAACCGTAATGGGCGATCCGGTTTCCGGTCTGTACGAAAGCAAATCACCATTCGTGAAGTTCTCAACAATCGAAATGGTTGCCGAAAACATATTCGCATTATCGATATCGCTTATCAATATGGAAGTCGACACCGGTATGGCGGGATCACCCAAGCTGTATAAAACAGGAGTCAATTCAATATTGCTTAGCACAGGAGGATCGTTCACGCTGACAACAGAAATCGACACATTGGCATTCTGCGCTGCCGAAAAAACGCCCTCAAATGCATTCCATATAAAGGAATCTGAACCACTAAATTCAGGTTTTGGTTGATACACAAAGTTATTGATGGCACCACTTTCCACCGCAATTTCGGCACCCGCAGCCACTGGATTTCCTTTCCAGAAGAGTGTGCCTTGAGCGGGCAATGAAATTACTTTTACATACTGAATTGGACTCCCCGAAAAACTTGAAAAATTATCTGCAAATGTTTCATACGCAAATGTGTACAGCACATCTTCAGGGGTTTGAATAGAAAAACTAGTCAGCGTTGGCGGAAAATTAGGCGTAACCGTTAACGTACCTTGCTCATAAGTGAAATTGTAATTGTTATCACTGCCCCCAGAAACCGTGATCGGATATCCACCCTGTGGTGAAGAAACTGTAGCCGCAGTAGAAACAGTTGGCTTCTCATCAATATCATTGGTATCATCGCTATTGGCAAATCCGGTATAACTGATTGTTAATTCAGGATTAGGTGTACCAAATAACTTGGTTTTATTATCCGCTGTAGCGGTTAACGTTGCCTTGGTAATGGTGAGTGTACCCGCTGCATAAACAAAATTATAATTATTGTCCGCACCCCCGGATACCGTGATCGGATAGGCACTTACCGAACTAGTTCTCGTTGCGGTTGTACTGGCAATAGGCTTGTTATCCAATACCGATTCAAGTTCACCGTTTACAAAGCCTGTGTAGGTTATGGTCAATGGAGGGTTATCCAAACCATAAACACGGCTGATGTTATTGGCACGTGCAGTCAGGTTGATTTTATTAACCGTAATGGTTACGGCAGTCTCTTCAATGGTATTGTAATTATTGGTATTCGTTGGCACGAACCGAACAGCCAGTTTTTGATTAGCTCCTGCATTAAGCAGTGTTCCTGAAGGCGGTGAATACGTAAACGTTCCGGACACAGAAGCAGTTGCATTAAGCTGTGTTGCGCCTAAAGCCGTTCCATAATTTATTGCTGATGGATTACTCCAGCTAATAACAGGATTTGCCTTATTTACAGTGATTAAAACCGTAGTGCCATTCACACTGTTGAAGTTATTGGTGTTTGACGGAGTGAAATTTACGGATAACACCTGGTTAGCACCTGCGTTTAACACGGTACCGCTGGCGGGCGTATAGGTAAAGGTACCCGCTGTGTTTGCCGTGGCATTTAGTTGTGTAGCAGAAAGAACTGTGCCATAGGTGATCGCGGAAGGGTTAGCCCATGTGATTACCGGGGTAGCTTTATTCACGGTAATGTTTACCGTAGTTCCATTTATCGTATTGTAATTATTGGTATTGGTTGGAGTGAAGTTAGCTGACAAAGTTTGATTGGCACCGGCATTTAATACGGTTCCTGCGGCAGGCGTATACACAAACGTACCCGATACATTGGCAGATGCATTCAATTGCGTTGCTGAAAGTGCTGTACCGTAGGTGATAGGTGCAGGTGTGTTCCAGGTAATAACCGGGTTGGCTTTATTTACGGTAATCTGTACCGTTGTACCATTAACAGCATTGTAATTGTTTGCATCTGTTGGCGTGAAGTTAACTGACAATACCTGGTTTGCTCCTGCATTTAAAACTGTGCCTGCCGAAGGATTGTACACAAAACTTCCCGCCACATTGGCCGTTGCATTTAGTTGTGTAGCAGAAAGTGCCGTACCGTAGGTGATGGCTGCCGGGTTATTCCAGGTAATTACCGGTGTAGCCTTGTTCACCGTAATCAACACCGTAACGCCTGTAACTGAATTGTAGTTGGTGGTGTTACTAGGAGTAAAATCTACGCTTAATACCTGATTGGCACCGGCATTTAAAATCGTACCGATCGCAGGTGTGTAGGTAAATGTTCCCGCTACACTTACAGAAGCATTCAGTTGCGTAGCACTTAAGGCTGTTCCGTAGGTTATCGCAGCAGGATTATTCCAGGTAACTACAGGGGTTGCTTTTACAATGGTAAGCGTTCCACTCACATACGTAAATGTGTAATTGTTATCGGTGCCTCCGGAAAGCGTAATAGCATACGTGCCCACCGGACTGGAAGCAATGGCAGTGGTAGAAGCCGTAGGAGGATTATCCAGCACCGCTGAAGTCTCCCCATTCCTGAAACCTGTATAAGAAATTGTAAAGGTAGGATTCGCCACACCAAACTCACGACTTGCATTCTCAGCTGTAGCGATAAGCGTTGCTTTTGTGATTGTCAGCGTACCGGACACAAAACTGAAACTGTAATTATTGTCTGTACCACCACTTAAGGTAATTGGATAAGTGCCTGTTGCACTGTTTACCGTTGCCGTAGTGGAGGCAACCGGTAACACATCAATTACTGTTGCATCCTCTGAGTTGACAAAGCCGGTGTATGTAATTGTGAAAGTTGGGTTTGCTGCTCCGTAAGTACGGCTTGCATTTGCTGCAGTTGCCGTTAACACCTTTTTGGTTATGGTTAGCGTACCAGCAACATAGTTCAGATTATAGTTATTGTCTGTGCCACCGGAAACATTGATTGGATAATTTCCTACCCCACTGAGTACCGTTGCGGAAGTGGAAGTAACCGGAGGCGTATCAATCACAGATGCGTTTTCACCATTCACAAAACCGGCATACACAAAAGTTAATGAGGGGTTAGCTGCACCATAAACACGCGACTGATTGTTTGCCGTAACCGTAAGCTGAGCTTTATTTATGGTTAACACTCCGGATTGTAATATGATACTGTAATTTGTCGCGCTACCCCCTGCAAGCGTAATGGGATAGGTGCCCACTGAACTGGTGGTGGTAGCGGTGGTGCTTACAGTTGGCTGTGTGATGGCACTCACATTATCGCCATTCAAAAAGCCACTATACGTTATGGTAAGCGCAGGAGTGGCCTGACCATACGTTTTACTCACATCGGCAGGTCGTGCAATAAGCGGAGCAGGATTGACAGTAAGCGTTCCGTTTTGTAAGACGAAATTATAATTTATAGATACCCCTCCGCTTAACGTAATCGGATAGCTTCCAACATTACTTAACGCGGTAGCACTGGAGGCAGCGGTTGGTGCAGTAATTTCACTTTCTGTATCTCCGTTCACAAATCCCGTATAGGAGATTGTAAAAACCGGATTCGGCAAACCATACGACCTTGACTTATCATCTGCGCGTGCGGTTAACGTAGCCTTTGTGATGGTAAGCGTGCCATTTACATAGTTGAAATTGTAATTATTATCTATACCTCCTGATGGAATGATCGGAAATGTGCTTCCTGCATTATCACCTGCAATGGCCGAGCAAGTTGCTATAGGTGGCGTGTCAATCACACTGATAGTTTCACTATTTACAAACCCCGTATAGGTAATCGGGAACGATGGGTTAGCGGCACCATAAACACGGGTTCTGTCTGTTGCCGTTGCCGTGAGCACAGCTTTGTTTACGGTAATTTGTACGGTGCGTACTACTGTATTATAATCGATAGTATTGGTGGGCACAAATGTTACCGAGAGTGTTTGGTTCGCTCCTGCATTCAATAAGGTTCCGATTGCAGGTGTATACGTGAAAGTTCCTGGTACACTGGCTGTCGCATTTAACTGTGTAGCGCTGAGTAATGTACCATACGTAATGGCCGCAGGATTTGACCAGGTCACGTTCGGATTATCCTTATCATTAACCGTAATCTGAACTTGCGTACTGGGTACCGAGTTATAATTTAATGCATCTGTTGGTGTAAAGGATGTCGTGAGCGTATACGTCCCGGCAGTAGCAAATGATGCCCCGATTGCCGGTGTGTATGTAAATGTGCCCGCTACATTGGCCGTAGCATTGAGTTGCGTGGACGATAATGGCTCATTGATTTTAATCGGCAGTGGTGTAGCCCAGGTTACAACAGGCGTTGCTTTGGTCACGGTTATTAATGCAGTACGCCCAATAACGGAATTGTAGTTCAACCCATCTGTAGGTGTAAAGTTCAAAGACAACGTCTGATTAACGCCTACGTTTAATATGGTGCCGCTGGCCGGTGTGTATAAAAATGTTCCAGGCACATTTGCGGTGGCGTTTAGTTGAGTCGCGCCAAGTGGTGTACCATACACGATGGATGCAGGATTAGCCCAGGTAATTACAGGATCGGCTTTGTTTACGGTAATTGTACGTTGGAAATTAGTTACAGCATTATAATTAGCTGCATCGGTTGGGGTAAAATTAACCGATAATATCTGGTTGGCACCCGCATTCAGTACCGTGCCCGCTGAAGGCGTATAAACAAATACTCCCGAAACGTTGGCAGTTGCATTTAGCTGTGTCGCACTAAGGGGCGTTCCATAGGTAATGGCAACCGGGTTATTCCAGGTGATTACCGGAGTTGCCTTATTCACCGTGATTAAAACCGTGGTTCCGTTTACCGGATTATAGTTGTTGAGATCAGTCGGAGAAAAATTAACAGACAAAACCTGATCAGCACCTGCATTGAGTAAGGTACCGGATGGAGGAGTGTAAACAAATGTTCCCGCTACACTGGCCGTGGCATTCAATTGCGTGGCACTGAGCAACGTACCATACGTAATGGCGGCAGGGTTATTCCAGGTAACGGTTGGCGTTGCTTTGTTTACGGTAATAAATACGGTAGTACCATTAACCGAATTATAATTCAATGCATCCGTTGGGGTAAAATTAACGGATAGCGCCTGATTGGCACCTGCGTTAAGTACCGTACCCATTCCGGGTGCATAGATGAATGACCCGGCCACACTGGCTGTGGCGTTAAGTTGGGTAGCAGAAAGCGGAGTACCGTAGGTTATCGCTGCAGGATTTGACCAGGTTACAATAGGAGTTGCCTTATTCACGGTAATTAAAGCGGTTGCCCCGATAGCATTATAGTTCGCATTATCAGTTGGCACGAAGTTGACAGACAAGACCTGATTAGCGCCTGCATTTAAGATTGTTCCGGCTGCTGGTGTATACGTGAATGTACCGGCTACATTGGCAGATGCATTTAATTGCGTTGCACTAAGGGCTGTTCCGTACGTAATGGCCGAAGGATTTGACCAGGTGATTTCCGGATTGGCCTTATTCACCGTTATCTGAACAGTCGTTCCATTTACCGGGTTATAATTGGCAGCATCGGAAGGGGAAAAATTTACAGTAAGCACTTGATTGGCCCCTGCATTGAGTACAGTTCCGAGTGCCGGTACATAGGTAAATGTTCCGGCTACGCTGGCGGTGGCATTTAATTGTGTTGCACTCAGTGCGGTTCCATAGGTAATGGGCGAAGGATTATTCCACGTAACCACTGGAGTTGCTCTGGTAATGGTAAGCGTACCACTCACATACGCAAACGTATAATTATCATCAGAACCCCCTGCCACAGTGATTGGATAGGTACCCACAGGGCTCGAAAGTATCGCGGTAGTGCTGGCAACAGGTGGTGTGTTTAACACGGAAGAATTTTCACCATTCACAAAACCCGTATAGTTAATGGTAAATGCCGGGTTGGCCGTCTGATATACTTTGGTTGCATTTGCAGCAGTGGCCGTAACCGTTGCTTTGTTGATTGTCAATGTTCCTGAAACATAAGCAAACGTATAATTATCATCTGTTCCACCTGACACGGTAATCGGGTAAGTACCTACGTTACTGGTAACTGTAGCTGCCGTAGTAGCCAAAGGCGCACTATTGATAACGGATGCATTATCACCATTCACAAATCCGGAATAACTGATTGTAAATGTCGGATTAGCAGCTCCATATAACCTGCTTTGATTATCGGCCGTGGCGGTCAAGGTAGCTTTATTCACCGTAAGGGTGCCATTCACGTAAGTGAAATTGTAATTGTTATCTGTTCCGCCTGTAACGGTTATCGGATATGTTCCCACCGGTGAGGCGGTTGTAGCTGCACTACTCGCGGATGGCGCGGTATCCAATACTGCCGGTGTATCGCCATTTACAAATCCGCTGTAGCTTATGGTAAACGCAGGGTTGGTGGCACCGTACGTGCGACTCTGATTATTGGCAGTGGCGGTTAGGGTAGCTTTCGTTACTTCCAATACCACGGTGGTGCCGTTAACTACATTGTAGTTTGTGATATCAGTCGGTGTGAAGTTCACAGACAACACCTGGTTGGAGCCGGTGTTTAATATCGTGCCTGCTGACGGAGTATATGCGAATGTACCTGATACGCTGGCAGTGGCATTTAGTTGCGTGGCCGATAGCGGAGTACCGTATACAATGGGTGCAGGCGTATTCCACGTAACAGTTGGAGTAGCTTTGGTAATGGTTAAGGTGCCACTTACATAGTTGAATGTATAATTGTTATCATCTCCACCCGATACAGTGATTGGATAGGTACCTACTGAACTCGAAAGTGTAGCAGTAGTGCTGGCTACAGGCAGTGTGTTTAACACGGTAAAGTCTTCACCATTCGCAAAACCGGTATAGTTGATTACGAACACCGGGTTGGCCGTCTGGTATACTCTACTGGCATTGGCAGCAGTAGCCGTTACGGTTGCCTTATTTATGGTAAGCGTACCGGCATTGTAACTAAAATCATAATTGGTAGCCGTACCACCAGAAACCGTGATCGGATACGTGCCTACATTACTGGTTTGCGTGGCTGTTGTCGAAGCAGTGGGTACTGAGGTAAGCACCGCGGCTGTCTCACCATTTACAAATCCTGAATAATTGAATGTAAAAACAGGGTTGGCTGCGCCATACACCCGACTTGCATTCTGAGCGGTAACCGTGAGTGTGGCTTTGGTAATCGTGATGGTGCCCGCTGTATTGACGATGTCATAGTTATCATCCGATCCACCCGTCAATGAAATTGAGTACGAGCCTACCGGTGTAGTAGCCGTAACAGTTGAAGAAGCAACCGGTGCAGTATTCAGTACGGCTGGTGTTTCACCATTTACAAAACCCGTATATGCAATTGTAAACACCGGGTTGGCGGCTCCATACGTGCGTGTTTTGTTTTCGGCTATAGCCGAAAGTATGGCCTTGTTTATCGTGAGTGTTCCCGATACATAGTTAAATGCATAATTATCGTCAACACCACCCGACACCGTGATCGGGTAACTGCCCACATTACTGGTAGTCGTAGCTGTGGTCGTTGCCGTAGGTGGCGTGTCTAACACTGCTGCATTTTCGCTATTTACAAATCCGGTGTAGGTAATCGTTAAGGCAGGAATTGCAGCGCCATACGCTTTGCTTCTATTATCAGCCGTGGCCGTCAGCGTAGCTTTGTTTATCGTTAGGGTACCATTCACGTAGGTGAAATTGTAATTGTCGTCTACACCACCCGTCACCGTTATCGGATACGCACCCACAGGTGAAGCGTTTGTAGCTGTACTTCCTGCGGTTGGGGCGGTGTTCAGTACACCCGCGTTATCACCATTAACAAAACCTGTATAACTTATTGTAAAGGCCGGATTGGCTGCACCGTATGTTCGGCTCTGATTATTGGCCGTGGCTGTAAGGGTAGCTTTCGTTACCTCCAATACCACAGTGGTGTTGTTAACTATATTGTAGTTTGCTGCATCTGTCGGAGTAAAATTCACAGACAACGTTTGATTGCCTGCATTCAAAACAGTGCCTGAAGCAGGTGTGTAGGTAAACGTACCCGCCACACTCGCAGTGGCATTCAGTTGCGTGGCGCTCAATGCAGTACCATATGTTATCGAGGCCGGTGTAGCCCAGGTAACGGTTGGTGTTGCTTTATTCACCGTAAGGTTTACCGTAGTGCCTGCAACAGCATTGTAATTCGCTACATCGGTCGGAACAAAATCAACACTTAAAACCTGAGCGCCTGCATTCAGCACAGCGCCCGCAGCCGGAGTGTAGGTAAATGTACCCGGCACGCTCGCAGTGGCATTCAGTTGCGTAGCACTCAATGGGGTACCATACGTTATCGCGGCTGGTGTAGCCCAAGTAACAGTTGGTGTAGCCTTGTTCACCGTAAGGTTTACCGTAGTGCCTGCAACAGAATTGTAATTTGCTGCATCGGTCGGAACAAAATCAACACTTAAAACCTGTACCCCTGCATTTAACACAGCGCCCGCAGCCGGAGTATAGGTAAACGTACCTGCCACACTCGAAGTGGCATTCAGTTGCGTAGCACTCAATGCAGTACCATACGTGATCGCGGCTGGTGTTGCCCAGGTAACGGTTGGTGTAGCCTTGTTCACTGTCAGGTTAACTGTAGTGCCTGAAACAGCATTGTAATTCGCTGCATTGGTTGGAACAAAATCGACACTTAAAACCTGTACCCCTGCATTCAACACAGCGCCCGCAGCCGGAGTATAGGTAAACGTACCTGCCACACTCGAAGTGGCATTCAGTTGCGTGGCGCTCAATGCAGTACCATACGTTATCGCGGCTGGTGTTGCCCAGGTAACGGTTGGTGTTGCTTTATTCACCGTAAGGTTGACCGTAGTGCCTGCAACAGCATTGTAATTCGCTGCATCGGTTGGAACAAAATCAACACTTAAAACCTGAGCGCCTGCATTCAACACTGCGCCCGCAGCCGGAGTATAGGTAAACGTACCAGCCACACTCGCGGTAGCATTCAGTTGGGTGGCACTCAATGCTGTACCATACGTTATCGCGGCTGGTGTTGCCCAGGTAACGGTTGGTGTTGCTTTATTCACCGTAAGGTTTACCGTAGTGCCTGCAACAGCATTGTAATTCGCTGCATCGGTTGGAACAAAATCAACACTCAAAACCTGAGCGCCCGCATTCAGCACAGCGCCCGCAGCCGGAGTATAGGTAAACGTACCCGCCACACTGGCGGTAGCATTCAGTTGCGTGGCACTTAACGCGGTACCATATGTTATCGCGGCTGGTGTTGCCCAGGTAACGGTTGGTGTTGCTTTATTCACCGTAAGGTTTACCGTAGTGCCTGCAACAGCATTGTAATTCGCTGCATCGGTTGGAACAAAATCAACACTCAAAACCTGAGCGCCCGCATTCAGCACAGCGCCCGCAGCTGGTGTATAGGTAAGGGTACCCGCCACACTCGCAGTAGCATTCAGTTGGGTGGCACTTAATGCAGTACCATACGTTATCGCGGCCGGTGTAGCCCAGGTAACGGTTGGTGTAGCCTTGTTCACTGTAAGGTTTACTGTAGTGCCGGCAACAGAATTATAATTCGCTGCATCGGTCGGAACAAAATCAACACTTAAAACTTGTACGCCTGCATTCAACACAACACCCGAGGCGGGTGTGTACGTAAACGTGCCCGCCACACTCGCAGCAGCATTCAGTTGTGTCGCACTTAGTGCTGTACCGTACGTTATGGCTGAAGGTGCATTCCAGGTAATTACCGGTGTGGCTTTATTAACCAAAAGATTTTGATTGACTACTGGAGCTGCGTTATACGTATCATTACCCACTTGAGAGGCAGTGATAGTGGTTGTTCCCGCTCCTACTATGGTTACTGTATTGCCACTAATGGTGGCCACCGAAGGATCGCTACTCGAATAGCTTATAGGTAAACCTGAAGAAGCGGTTGCGCTTAATGCAAAGCTTCCATCACCGAAGGTTACTGAACTTAATGGATTGAATGTGATGGTTTGATCCAGTTTAACTCCAGTACCCTCCAGGTTAATTACAAAAGGATTTGTATCCGGGTCATCGGAAACTATTTGTATTGTTGCTGTTCGCACACCACTCAAAAGCGGTGAAAATGAAATCGTAAAAGTAGCGGTAGCCGCAGGCCCTAGTGTTACGGGTAAACCGGATGTGGTTAAATTAAAATCAGCAGTATGGGCACCGCCTAACGATATTGTGTTTACGGTAAGGTCTTCCGGTGATCCAATATTCTCGATGGTGATGGTAATAGCTGACGAAGCGGATAATAAATTAATTGAACCAAAATCCTCCGTATAACCGCTGGAAACGGGTGATCCGCCAATTGAAACCTGGATATCTTGTGCGAAACTGTTTTTAGAGCCAGGCCCAGTCTCTGTTGCAAAGGCGGTGGCAATTGCTAATCCCAAAAACAGACTACTGATACCAAATCGAAAAACGATATGGATAATACTATTCCTCATAATTAAAGCCAACTAGAACAGACAACTGAATAATAAGGATTAAACAACACTCCTCATTACCCTGTATATTGTCAGATTGAAAAGGGTAACAAATATCGGCTATTTACTGATGTATTTTCGCTCAAAAAGGGATTTTTTCACCATTTTTAGGGCCATTTTTAGCGCCCATGACCGATTTTTACCTCTTTTTGTTTTGGATCAGTTCAGGCATTCTTCTATACACATATTTAGTTTACTTCCTGATAGCCGTGGTGCTGGCAAAGTTCAGTTCCCGAAAAGCACCCAAAACCCAAGAAACTACCGATTGGCCTGCCGTTACGGTGGTTATTGCCGCCTACAATGAAGAACGGTTCATCGCTGAGAAGCTGCAAAACTCATTGTCGCTGGATTACCCGCATGAAAAACTATCCATTTTAGTCGTCACCGATGGATCATCAGACAATACGATAAACATCGTTAACACGTTTGATCGGGTACAGCATTTTCATGAACCGGAACGCAGAGGTAAAATTCATGCCGTTGACCGGATCATGAAACACATTCAAACCCCCATTACAGTTTTTACAGATGCCAACACACTGCTTAATGCGGAAGCCATCAAAAATATCGTGCGTCATTACCAGGATGAAAAAGTTGGTGGAGTGGCCGGAGAAAAACGCGTGATTAGTAAAGAAGCCGACAGTGCTTCAGGGGCTGGCGAAGGTCTGTATTGGAAATATGAATCGATGCTTAAAAAAGCAGATTCCGATTTACATACCGTGGTTGGCGCGGCCGGAGAATTATTTTCTATACGAACACATCTGTATCAAAGTCCCCCACCCGACACCATCATTGAAGATTTTTACCTCTCTATGAAAATTGTTGCACAAGGCTATCGTTTTGTTTATGAACCGGATGCCTATGCTATGGAAGGGCCATCCGCCACCACCGAAGATGAGTGGAAACGAAAAGTGCGCATTTCAGCGGGTGGCCTCCAAGCAATAGCCAGACTAACCAATCTGTTCAACCCGTTTCGCTACGGTGTTACCTCATTTCAGTACATCTCACACCGCGTATTGCGCTGGACGTTAGCTCCCCTATCGCTTGTGACTCTTCTCATCAGTAATGCTTTTTTATTTTCTTACGGATACATCTTTGAACTAACCCTATATGCGCAACTTGCCTTTTACTTGTTAGCATCGATCGGTCACATCTTTCGAAACAAAAAAATTCCGATTAAAGGATTTTTTGTTCCCTATTATTTTACCCTGATGAACCTGAGTGTGTTCTTCGGGTTGATCAGAATACTGAAAGGCCGGCAATCGGTTGTTTGGGAGAAGGCAGAAAGGGCTTGATGGATTGGAAGGTGGACTTTACGCAAAGACCTAAGAACTATTGTCAGCCTGAGCCTGTCGAAGGCTATTTCAGGAAGAAAACCGGTTTCGACAGGCTCAACCTGACAGGCTCACTTTAGTTTGCGTAAGTCCAGTTGGAAGAATAAGCGCGAAAAATTTATTTTTGACCCCTTAACTGAATTACCATGGGACGGATTTTTGAAAAACGAAAACACAAGATGTTTGCCCGGTTCGACAAGATGGCAAAAGCCTTCACCCGGATTGGAAAGGATATAGCCATTGCCGTAAAGCAAGGCGGGCCGTTACCGGAAAACAATCCCAAGCTGCGCATGGCCATTCAAAACGCCAAGGGCGTGAACATGCCCAAGGATCGTGTGGAGGCTGCCATCAAACGTGCCTCCTCAAAAGAAGAAAAAGATTTTCAGGAAGTAACCTATGAGGGCTATGGTCCGCATGGTGTACCAATTTTAGTGGAGTGTGCCACCGATAACCCCACGCGCACCGTGGCTAATGTACGGTTGCACTTTTCAAAAAATGGCGGCAGCATGGGTAACTCCGGATCCGTGTCCTTCATGTTTGAACGAAAGGGTGTTTTCAAATTCGATCCGGATAAACTAGATTTAGATGAACTGGAGCTTGAACTGATTGATGCCGGGGCTGACGACATTGAACGTGGAGAAGAAGAAACCATTGTGTACACCAAATTCACGGAGTTTGGTCACATGCAAAAGTATCTGGAATCAAAAAACCTGGAGCCTAAGAGTTCAGAACTACACTACATTCCAGCTACCACAAAAGAGCTCACAGAAGAGCAACAGGATGAAGTGCTGAAATGTGTGGAAGCCCTGGAAGGTGATGATGACGTGCAGAACGTGTATCATAACCTCGCGTAATCAAATCCAAACAAACCCTTTGCTTATTGCATGCCCTTCAGGGATTTGGATCATTAATCCATCGTTAACAAACCCTTTTGCATCATTAAGTGCCCTTTCCCTTAATTGGGATTAATTGCTATTTTGCCTTGATAATTGCGTTTATCAAATGACCCCTGCCATGCTTAAACCATACATCCTGCTCATCACGCTATTTGCAGGCTTCTATGGTGCTGATGCTCAGGAGGTTCACTCATTAGGTGTTTTCACAGGTTTCACCATTCCGTATACGTGGGATGAAGGCTTCAACAAAGATCCACGCTACCGGCTTAAGTACAATGTAAAATTCGCTCCAATTGGAGTTCACTATGGCGTTGACCGACCCGGTTTTGGTTTTACATTCGATCCAAGCATTTTTAAAGCAGGGCAACACTTTAACGTAATCAACATTGCCGGTGGTGATGTGGGGGAACGAAATATCAACCTCACCTACTTTCATGCACCAATTGGTTTTAAATTACACCTGATTGATATGTCCTTCTTCAAGGTAAGCTTTGTTGCTTCTGCCAGTGTGGCTTACCTGATTGGTGGAGAAGAAACTATAACCCATACCGATAGTAAACTGCGCTTCTCACCTGCTGTAATTCCAAATTTACCGGCTGAATACATTGTGGAATATGATGGTGTCATCGTACCAAACCTGAGTAATCAGGTTCTGTTGGAGAAAAAAGATTTTAACAGCCTTCAGTTTTATGGTGCCATTGGTTTTATGTCCGATTGGGATATTGGTGAAAACTACCGTGTTTCATTTGACCTGCGTGGATACTATGGAATATTTGATACCCGTAAACAGGATTATATCGATCAAATCAATAACAACACAGCCATTTACGATTTACCGGGTCAGCGTAGGGAAATGTTTGCATACCTCACCATAGGGTTTTCGCGAATCGTGGAGATCGACATCCGCGAAAGGCGAAAGAAAAATCAGAAAAATACCGGCTCACAAACGGGCCCCGTTCAATCCAAGTATCAACACCTGCATGGCGGAAAGTCGAAGAAAAAACACAGTCCGCCTAAAAAGAAAAATTGATGCCGCAGAAAAACGTGATCATTACCGGAGCAACCGGCAACCTGGGTAAGGTAGTTACACAAAAATTTCTTCATGCAGGTTATACGGTTATTGCAACCACATCTCACCGATCCACAATTCACGCGGAAACAAAAAATCTTACCTATTACAACATTGATCTTTCCAGCGAAGAAGAATCAAATTCATTTTTTAAGAAAGCAATCGCTGCACATGGACCAATTCATGCGGCCTTGCTTTTGGCCGGAGGGTTTGCGCCAGGAAAACTTCATAAAACATCGGGTGAGGATGTAACCAAGATGTTTACACTCAATTTTAAAACTGCCTTTCATATTGCGCAACCCGCCTGGGCACACATGAAGGAGCGGCAAGAAGGGCGCATTATCCTTATCGGGGCAAAACCTGTATTGAATGCCGGTGAAGCTAAAAACTCCGTTGCCTACTCGCTCTCTAAGTCGCTAATTTTTAAACTTGCTGAAATTTTAAATGCAGAAGGGAAAGATCACAACCTCACGGCAAGCGTACTTGTTCCCGGCACGATTGATACCCCTGATAATCGAAGGGCCATGCCCAATGCCGACTTCAGTAAGTGGATTTCACCGGATGCAATGGCCGATGTGATGTTGCGCATTTGTGCAGATGGTGAATACGCCAGCCAAAATCCGGTTATCAGCATGTTTTAAGCATCTGCTATTGTAATGCCTTTTGATTCGGAAGGGCTATTCGGAAAGTTGTGCCTACTCCCAACTGCGACTCAACTTGAATTGTTCCATGAAGTTTCTCAACTGCAGCTTTAACAATGTAAAGCCCCAGACCTGACCCTTTACTATCAGCTGATGCACGGAAAAACATTTTGAAAATTTTGTCGAGGTAGTGATCAGCAATTCCTATTCCATTATCGGTAAATTCCATTTGAGCCTCGTGCTCTCCAACATTAATTTTTATTTTGATGTATGAATCAGCCTTCCATGGATCGCGGTACCGTACCGCGTTGGACAGTAAGTTATTCATAATAATCTGTATCCGGCTTCTATCAGAATAGAAAGAAGAAGTTACCGTGATTTCCTTTATTGATTTCACCAGATTAGCATCGTCCATATAACGCAACGAGCTAAGCGATTCCTCCAGCAAAGCTTCAAACTCGATTGGCGCAGGTAACAACTCCATCCGGGAGTTTCGCGAATAGTGAATTATGTCGGTAATGAAATTGTCCAGTTTCAGAATGCTTCGATCTACCAGGTTCAGGTAATTGGTTGTTGGCTCCGATTGGTTTTCAAGTCTGATTAAATTGATAAGCCCTTTAATCGACATTAAAGGAGCCCGCAAATCATGTGAGGCACTATACACAAACCGGTCCAGCTCCGCATTAATCCTAGAAAGCTCTTCATTTTGTGCCGTCAACTTGTCTTCAGCTTGCTTAAAGGCAGTAATATCCCGCGAGTAAACGGTTAAACCGGAAACTACACTATCTTCAACAATCGGATAAGTTTTGATTTCAAACACGCGCCACTCTCCATCGATCAGGTAGGTGTCCACATTCCGGCCGGGCCGTCCGCGCAGGCCTTGCATGTATCGGTCTGTCCACGTTCTCCGAAGCTCAAGATTTTCTTCAGGAAGTAGTTCGATTATATTTTTTCCTTTTTCCAATCGAACTCCAAACGCCTTTTTGTATTGTTTGTAAAATTCTTTGTTAAAATCAATGAGTTCAAATTGGGTATTAATTAACCAAATGCTGTTGTCGACTGTATTGATGATAGATCGAAGATTGGCTTCGTTCTCCAGCAGCCTGCGCTGGTAAGCCTTACGCACGGTGATGTCGCGACTAAACACAGAAATGTAGACCTGATCGTGCAACGGAATGGCCTTGTAATACACCTCCCAATAAAAGGTTCGTCCATCGAGTTCAAACGTATCCTCCACACGAAAGGGAGTGCTTGTTTTTGCCAATGCACAACGTGATCGCCATTCTTCAGCCAGTGCTGAATTGACGGAGGTCATGGCATTGACGATGTTGCAACCCGGTTTTAAATCGAGCCCATAATTTTCCAGGAATATCCAGTAAAATCCATTGTTGATGGAAACTACTTCAAGCTGATTATTTACAATTAAAACATTGGCATCAGCATCCTCAATTATACTATTGAACATCTCCTGCAGGATGTTCGGCTCCAACTGCTCAATCATGTACGAAGGGAAATAAACCTGTGGCTTACTACGAAATGCACTTGGCTTAGTACGGGGTTTACCGTAAAAAGTTTAGGAACCGTCAGCGAAATGACAATTTTTTAAGGAAGGGCTTTGGTGCGGATGGGCAAGAAACAAAAAATGCAACCACCTTATTCATAAGCAGTTGCATTTTATTTCGTAGCCCGTACGGCTCCGGAACCGTTATTGTATTTCGCTCATTGTGAATATGTTACAGGATTCACATTTTTTGACAAACCGAAATGCCGGATTTTTAAATCCTGCCACCGATATCAAAACACAGCATGTTAATGAACTATTTTCTTAAATCAAATATAATTAAAATTCTTTAAATTCTATTCAACCGATTAAAATCTCCAGGTGAAAATCCCTACCCGCGAAGGGCTGCTAGAGTAGGGCCCTAAAAGTAACAACGATCATTAAAGCCAAGAATATAGACTTACAATAAAAAAAGCTAAAGAGGACGCGAGTCCTCAATAGCCTTTTACCAAACTAACCTGTTTCTTAATAAAATCTAGAAATTACTAGTCTTCATAATATGTATATGACCAAGACTCAGAAAAGGGACCCCCACTGCTTGTTCCATTTTTGGTTTGAGTTGCTACTCTATTTTTGGTATCAAAAGTATATTCGAAATCTGCACGATAATTAGATGTAGGATCAGCAGTAATATGGCGGACATAAGAATCAACAAGTTTTTTGCTTTGCTTACCGAAAGTACCACCAACATTTTTCCATTCGGAATCAATTTGATATATCTGGTGAATTCCGCTCACATTATCACCAATAGTATACGCAAACTCTCTGTCTTCGGTAACTGATACCCCGTCATCTCCGTAACGTATTCTGTTGGTAACATTGCCATTCAAAATGGTCAAATCATATTTTAAATGGCTAGTACCATCATAAAATTCGAACACTTTAATCATTTGTCCATCACTATTATACTGATATGATTCATACTCAGTTTGTTCTTCATTCCAGAATTCTTTAGTCACTCTGTTTTCTGAATCAATTTCATATACTGTTTCATTACCACTTTTTGTTATTGTAAGTTTACCAGCAACTGAATAGTCATATAGGATAACATCATCTAAATCTCCATTCCAAAAGTTGTTAATGCTCGTAACACGATCATTATCGTCATAGATAAATTCCCACATTTCAACTTCATCCCCGCTTCCTCCAGAGTAATCAATTGAAATTGACTTGATCAAGGAGGCTTCAACTTCCGGTGCACCACCACCTTCATCATCACTACATGCGCTTATCAATACCATGCTTAACGTAAGCACAGCCATACTTAAAAACATCAGATACTTTTTCATAGTTGACTTGTTTAGTTATTGTTTCGTTTTTTTTGATCAGATTAAAATTTATTCTTTATCCATAGTAAAAATTTAATTATTCCCAGCAGTGATGATTAAAATCAACCCTGAAATAAAAAGCAGGAACATTGCTATTAAAAGAAGATTAACCATTTTGCTACCACCTTTAAATTCTTTCCAAATAAATACTCCCCACAAAGCAGCTACTAGTGTTGCACCTTGACCTAAACCATACGAAATTGCTGCACCTGCCTTCCCAGCCGCCAGGAAACTCAAAATTGTTCCTAAGCCCCAAATCGCACCGCCGGTTATACCTACAAAATGAGTTGATATACTTCCATTAAAATATTGCCCGTATGTAACAGGTATTCCCACAAAAGGCTTCTTCATAATAATGGTGTTGAATAAGAAATTACTTAGGAATACGCCCAATGCAAAGAGGAAAAATGCAGTATACGGTGTTGCCATCCCAACTGTTGGTGATTCGAAATTATTAACATCCATGGCTGCAGCTACGAAACGGTAAAAGAAAGACATCAAAACCCCAGCGATTAACGCAAGCCTAATACCCTTTGATGAAGCGTTCTTTTCACCTTTGTTCATTTTTCCGGAGGCAATACCATTAAAAATAATCGCTACCATTACCAATGAAACTCCAAGAAACAGAATGATAGGATCACCTTTTGGTTCGCTGATATAGTTAACTACAACACCCAACACCAATGCAATTCCGACACCTAACGGAAATGCTACTGCCATACCCGCTATTGAAATAGACGCTGACAATAAAATATTTGACGCATTGAAAATAATACCACCGAGTATAGCACTTCCAATATTAGCTGCACTGATTTGTACTAAATCATCAACAAACCCTCTACCCTCCTCACCTGTAGACCCTAAAGTTAACCCGATAAGAACCGAAAGTAGTAGAATACCAATTACGTAGTCCCAATAGAATAATTCAAAGCGCCAAGTTTTGGCAGCCAATTTTTGCGTGTTTCCCCACGAACCCCAACATAACATGGTGATTACCGTGAATAAAATTGCCAGTGAGTAACTATTTACTATATACATATTTGTTTTTTGTTATCGGTGAATTTTTTTTTGGGTGAAATCGAGAAATTCAGAAAGGTTTTTCAACCAGTAACTTTTATCAATTACACTTTCTTGAACGCGATATTCATGATAGATATCTTTTTCCCTTAATAGGGTATGCGCCTTACCATTTGAAAAATAGTTAGGACTCTTATCAGTGGTGGTAAAGTATAACCAGGTACGTGAGAAAACATCTTTATTCTTTTCAATTGATATTTGAAGTGCATCAAAATTAATATCACTGTCAATCGCTACACATGAGGTGAATTTTTGAGGTACAGATGCTAATGCCAATGCATTCCTCCCGCCATCATGAAGTCCAATCAAAGAACGAAAGCGATATCCATCACGGATTCGATATTCTTTTTCCACTTTCAAAATTGAACTGTTTAACAAATCAACACTGTCGTCCTTCAAGAAAACTAAAATGGAGGTTGGAAATTTATCAGTATGGATAGCATTTTTTACATAGTTTGATATTTCATTTTGTGACTTTTCTTCTAAGATTCCGAGAAAATAAATAACAGGATATGAGCGATTTGTTTGTGCATACTCCTCTGGAAGCACAACAGTATATGCATCGTGTTTGACAAACTTTTTAGATCCGGTACTAGCGACTTCATTAAATTGATTTGTTATTATATCTCCTCTGTATAGTTTTCCTTCAAAGGCATCACTAATAAACCGAAATCCATTTGGCATTGCTGCTCTCCAATAAGAAAATTCATGACCGCCATTCCGTATTCTAAATTCATGCGGAAAGTTTCTATCACGTAACAGGATATGTAATTCTTCATTGCTTTTAGCAAGGGTATACTCATCATCACCATTATCAATATATAATTTGAGGTTTTTGTATTTCGAAAGATCACTTTGTCTGAAAATGTGAAATGGAGAATGTTGTTTGTAATATTCAGTGATTCGTTCTTCACCAGATTTCCCAACACCACCAAATAACCGACCCCACTGTTCATTCCACTTGTCACTACGCTCGGTTTCGTATTGATCATCTGTTCGAACAGAAATACTTAAGGGCACGCTAATCGTAAATACATCAGGATTTTTGAGTGGTAATACTAAAGCACCAAACCCACCCATTGAATATCCCATGGTTGCACGATGATCTTTATCAGGGATGGTTCTATACTGCTTATCAATAAATGGTATTAGTTCTTTGATGAACATATCTTCATACAGAAATTTTCCGGCGTAATCATTCACATAATATGTTCTAAAACCCTCTGGCATTACAAAAATCATCGGAACGATGTCACCATTCTTTATTGCACCATCTGTAAATTGATTCACCCGGCCATATTCCAGCCATGAAGACTCATTGTCACCCAAACCATGCAAAAGATAAACGACTGGATATTTACTTGTTTTAGAAGTATAATAGTCTTCGGGAAGAATAATAGAGTATTTAACTTCTTGACTCAGAATTTTACTCTCTATTGAAAGCCCTTCTATAATTCGTAACGGTACTTGTTGAGCATGAACAGTCATCTCAAAAAGCAGTAGTGCCGATATGATTATACTTCTCTTCATTTATTCTTTATACCTTATTCTTGCGTAAGTCGTACCTTTAAAATTGGAAGTGATTCATATAAACCATTCAAAAATGATTGATATGTTTCCGTACCTTGTCTTACTCTATATTCGTATCCAATTTCTTGTTCTCTTAGTTTCATGTACAAATTGTGATAACCTCTATATCCAATTGCATCATCTGTAGTATCCAGGTAATAGAAAAGCTCACCTGGATTCTGTGCTTCGTCAGCTAGTTGTGCTCCTATTAGGAAACATGAGCTAAATAACTCTGAATCTTCAGAAACTATTTCCGTAACAATTTTCCCACTCAATCCATTACCTATAATGGTTCGGCTTAAATGGCTGGGTTTTGCCCTATATTTTGACTCAACCCCTTCTATAATTTGAACCAGCTTATCATAATCCACTACCTCTGATACTTTGATTTCAACTACGATTGCATTGGGAATTTTAGATGCAGTCATTGCATTTCTGAATATGGAAAAAACATCGATCAGATTCGCTTGTGAATTTTCATCGTCATGAATAAAATAAATGGTTGGATACTCACTCAGGGTTGAAGCATACCCAACAGGTTCTAATATGCGAAGTGATTCGTCCGATATATCAATGGATTCAAAGTCGCTGCTGATAATGCGTGTACCAATCTCTACTGGAGTAGCTTCTGTTGGATGAGGTATTCCCTGAACACCATTGCTAATAAATCTCAACGCTTCGACAAGTGATTTTTTCCAGTAGTCGGTTGTATGTGCGCCATTTCTGACACGATATTCATGAGGAATCTTGCGATCGCGCATCAATACATGTAAATTATCATTTGTATTGGAAAGAGATTCCTCATCATCCCCACAATCCAAAAGAATTTTTAAATTACTAAATTGACTTTGTGCTGTTGGTGAATCAAAGAAATGAAAGGGACTGTGTTCTTTGAAATGATCAGTAAGTCGAGCTTCTCCACTAAGTCCTTTTCCTCCAAATATTGGAGCCCATTGATAATCGAATACACCTTGTGGTTCTTCTTGATATTGTTCGTCTGTTCGGAAGGACATGCTAAGCGGAACACTAATTGTAAAAACATCAGGATTCAAAGCTGGTAAGATTAGGGAACCATAACCACCCATTGAATACCCCATGACTGCACGCGCTGATTGATTCGCCTTTGTTCTGAATAACTGGTCGACAGTGGGTACTAACTCCGTTGTGATCATATCCATATAGGGATAATTTCCCGTGTAACGATTTGCCCAATAGGTGTTATAACCGATGGGCATAACATAAATCATCGGAGTAATCTCACCTTCAAATAAATCAACATAGTACTGAATATTTAGACTTGAGTACCAAGCTTTTTCATTGTCACCAAATCCATGAAGGAGGTATACTACCGGATACTCCTCAGTTGAGTCATCATATCCTTTCGGTAACAAAACTGCGTAGTTTATATCCACCTTAAATATTTGACTTCTCATTTTCTGATTCTCTAACAAACGAACAAATGGCTCCTCTACGGGAGAAATATTCTCCTCACATCCTGATAGTATACAAAGCATAATAACAGCGCTAAACAGCATTATTCGTCGATATCGTCTTTCTTGTCTCAAACTGCTATTGTATTAATGCAAGCGATTTTCCGGGGGCATCACTATAGATCACTATAGACTTCATGTATATACTGAAGTCAGGATTTCTATTCACCCACTTAATCTCCACATGATGCTTTCCCTGTTCCAATAAATACTTGTGAAAGATGTCGTATTTTCTTACGATATAATCATATGGCATTTTAACTTGCTCTACTTTTTCACCATCGATGTAAACATCCAATATCGCTACGTAATCACTCGTTGGAACTGAACAAATACTATTTACATTTCCTAAAACAACAATCCCATTTCCATCGAAATCAATATTGATATTCTTATCCGTATAATGTTGACGCAAATAACGTTCTTCAGTTGGAAACATCCCTTCAAAAGACTGTTCCAAGCGTACTGCTTTAGGTTGTTGTACTTTTATGGTTACACTATCTTCCCCTATTTGACCACCATTTTGTTCAATCAATTGAAGTGCATGCTTAAATGTCAAATCATACACTTCGTTTAAGGTGATCTCCATATATGGAAATTTTAATCCTTCTGATTCTTCAAGTGCAGGTTTCCAAAATGAAGGAATGTTTTCATAGCCAAGCATTACACCCAATATACCTGCAGCTGTTGCTGGATTACAATCTGAGTCTTGTCCACTACGTGTTGAGATATCCATTGTTTTATAAAAATCCTTTTCACCATACAATAACCCAATCACAACATAAGCGGCGTTGAGCCGCGCATCGATATTAAAGGAATTGAAAACTCCTTCCGGGCATCCTTTTTCAGAAGTATGTTTCTTTTCTATTTCAAACCAAGTTTCCTTCCAATCATTTGGGTATTGCTTGTGCCATCCAATTACATCAGCAATTGTTTGATAAAACAAACTCTCCTTCGGTATTGTCTTGAGTGCTTCTTCCACAACAAACTGAATATCATCTGAAGTGTATGCCAGGGTATACATGGCGGACATATAAACTCCACCATACCAGCCATCACCATAATTCATGATATGGCCGATCCGATCACAGAATTCAGATGCCGTATTAACCATTCCCGGAGCCATCATTCCGGCAAAGTCTGCTTCTATTTGAAAGTCAATATCGTCAGCATGTGGATTGTTCATCCAATGCCCAGATGCAGGAGGCATAATTCCATTTAAGATATTATACCGAGCAGCCTGGTTTGCATGCCAAAGTTTGTAATCTTCATTTGCAAATTCAATTGCAAAAGAATCGGCAGGAGCATTGAGCCCAACCTTCTCTAAAATGTTCACAAATGTTAGGTCGAGGTATACATCATCATAAAGTCCCGGATCCAATTCAAAAGTTTCCTTTATATAATGATCATGCCAAACCATATTTTGATAATCCTGAATCATGGTTCCTTTAAATCGAAATTCTGTTGGCCCACCAAATGTTACCCCAATGGTTTGACCCGCCCATCCACCACGGATTTTATCTTTTAACGTTGCTTTTGAAATTCGCAATTCACTGGAATATTTCCGGGGATTTAATTTTTGCTCATCGCAGCCGATGCTTACGATTAATAAAATTACCAAGACACATTTCGATCTATATATTTTCATATTATTTACCTTCTTGCGGAATATTACTTTTTGGTTCGTTTTCAGAAAAAACAATCAAATCGTTAATTCTATATTCATACTTAGGTTCATGGTTTATCCATTTAAGCTTCAGTGTATGTCTACCTTCAGTTAGTTGATACTTCCAAGCCGGCTCTAGCCTGCGCGATGAATTCATCATAGGAAGTCTTACAGTCTCATCAAGTTCACCATCAAGGTATACCTCCATAATTGCAACGTATGGATCATCGGATTCAGCTAAGCCGAATGATTCTGAACCGTAGGTTCTTTTTGAAACACGATCCACATACGCTACATCAATTTTTGATCGCTTTACCATATTACCATACAAGAGATAGCCGTTCCCCGTAAACTCGAAATTGATTTCATCAGTGAAGGATTCGTCAATTTTGTTCCGTTCAATTGGATACGTGTTTTCAAAATTTTGTTCGAACGCCACAGGTGTAGGTTGCGCTAATGGAATAGTGATATCATTTCCATTGGTTGATCCACCAGCTTTTTCTATCATCCCCAGTGCATGTTTCATACTCCAGCCATAGGCTTTAGAAAGGGAAACTGTGGTGTTTTCAAAATCATCATTCTCAATTTCTTGCAATGGTTTTAGCCAAAATTCAGGGATATTATTGTATCCAAGCATTACTCCTAGTACACCACCAACAGTCGCAGGATTACAATCTGCATCTTGCCCACAGCGTGCAGCAATGTCAACTGATTTAGAAAAGTCTCCATCACCATATAAAATCCCTATGGCTACGTAAGCGGAGTTAATTTTCGCTTCAATGTTAAAGCCCAGAAAAACACCTTTAGGACAACCCGTATCATGGTTCCATTTCTTTTGAACTTCAAACCATGTTTGCTTCCAGTCATTTGGAAATTGTTTCTTCCACTTAATAACATCGGAAATACAATCATAAAAGTCTGTTCCTTCAGGGATTGTTTTAATAGCCTGCTCTACAATGTACGCTGGATCATCTGATGTAAACGCCAGGGAATATAATGCCGACACAAAAACCCCACCATACCAACCATCGCCACTATTCATCACATGCCCAACTCGATCTGCAATTTTAGTTGCCTCGTTCACCATACCGGGTGCCATTAGACCAATAAAATCTGCTTCAATTTGAAAGTCAATATCATCTGCATGAGGATTATTTTTCCAGAAGCCGGATGCTGGCGGCATAATGCCGTTAAGAATGTTATACCGTGAAGCCTGATTCGCATGCGCCAGATGGTATGCTGTGCTGGACCAATGCTTTGCGATAGAATCAGATGAAACATCCAAACCATACATTTCAAATGCTTGTACAAAATTTAAATCAGTATAGATATCATCAAACAATCCTGGCTTTTTATCCCACCAATACTTCACATAATGTTCGTCCCATGGAATATTCTGAGCATCATGAATCATGGATCCGTTGTATTTGAATTCCACCGGAGCACCGTACACAACACCAATGGTCTGGCCAGCCCAACCACCTTTAATCTTATTTTGTAACGCTTCACGTGATATTCGCATGGAACTTTCGGCGAGACCATCTTTTTTGTTTACATCTGTTGTTTCCGTACTGTTGTTGCAACTGAAAAGGATCAATAGAATTATCAGTAAAAAACTCTTACTCATTATATTTAGATTCTGATTCATGTTCTATTTTCAGTTTGATTTATAAACTCCCAACTCAGCAATCGAGGTGAAGCCTGATACGTTTTTTGTGTATTTATTCCAATGATCCTGGATCATAGCATCACCAATGATGCGAATGGCTTTTGTTTTTACTGGTTTGAACCTAATGATGTACTCTGCAAAATGCGGTTGAAAGAAAACGATATCGGTTTCTGGTAAGGATGGATGGATACTCGCACTCGCCGCAGCTACCCATTTACCTTCCTCATTTTTATATTGAACATTCAAAGAGGTAAACCAGCCCCCAAATTCTTCCATACCACCCGTATTGAAAACAAGCATATCAATTTCTTGATCATCACTCCATTCATAACCGTAGTAATCAACTTTCGGAATCTTTGATTTGGCAGCAAGGCTATAGAAAACTGAACCTTTACCGTTTACTACACCATCCCGAATGATTTCAGGAGTATCAGCATACATCGAATTTCCGAAGGTTGTCCAGCACGAATCGAGTACTGCTCTATTCAATGTGTTTACATTTGATAATACCGTTTTTGCTCCCTTTGACAAATTTTGATTGCGTACCAGTAACTCGAAGTCCTTTTTCAAAATCTTCTTTCCATTATCGAGTTGAATAGTAATCTTGTATATACCTGGAACTTCTGGGGTACCTGTAAGCTTACCTGCCTGAAACAGTGTACCTTTTGGAAGTTCTCCACCCACGAGTGTCCATGAATAATTTTTATTGGCATCGCTGTAGAAGTCAAAGTCAACTTTCTTATTTACTTCCATGACTGGTGCGGGGCCGATATAAAATTCTATCGGAACATTAAAAGTTGCCTCAGTATTGATGCTTATTTTCTCTGCTCCTGCTTTACCCGAAACCTTACCGCCCTTTCCTTCAATCAATTTGATAGTCATCTCAACCGTTCTATCAATAATATCTTGAATACTCGCATTGGGCAATTCATGTCGTGTTATATTTATATAGGTATCATTAAAAGGCTTACTCCAACCTTCAATGGGTAAATACAAATCTTTAGGTAATGCTTCAAACCCATACATCACACCAAGAATACCAGCAACAGTTGCAGCTTGATTATCGGCATCAAAACCCATAGCACAAGAGAGATCAAGTGTACGCTGAAAATCACCTTCACCATATAGCATCGCTAAAATTCCACAAGCGCCATTTAAGTTTGCATTCCATATGGTTTTGGTAAGATCCGGTTCATTTACATAATATTTATCCGCCATTTCTTTCCATGCGTCTTGCCACTTGTTTGGATATTTTTTATGAAGCGCAATCATATCCTTTATGGTTTGTGCGTATCTCCCATCGGCTGGCAGTTCTTTTAACCCAATGTCAATGAGCTTGCGAATATCTTTTTCAAAAAAAGCTGCGGCATACATTGCACCGTAGTGGACAGTAGGTTCAGCCCCCCAGCTATCACTGGTAATACGTGCAGCCCAATCCGATTTTTCAGCAGCATATTGAACCATGCCGGGAGCAGTGTATGCCCAGATTTCATTTATTAATTGAGGATCAATTTGAAACCAATGCGGATTGATCTCTTTGCTTCCTGTAAAAGGAGGTGTGTATCCGAAATGCATTAATCCCAAGGCAGCACGGTTTGCAAGCCATACACGATCACGAATATGATACATCCATGCTTCCCGCATATTTTCGTATGTAGGTTCATAACCATACTTTTCCATGTTTAAGAGATACATATATTCTACATCGGTATCATCATCTGAAAAAGCACCATTGTATTTTTTAAGTTTGTCGATGTTTTTGGTATACCCGTATGGCCAGTTTTCAGGGCCCGGTGCATCTACATACTTGTTTTCATGTGGGAGACCATAAATATTTCCAATCATCTGACCGATCCATGCACCTGCAATCTTATCTTGCAAATCCTTTTTAGAAATTGTCTTAAATTTCTTTGGCGGATCGATTGGATGCATCGCTGCAAGAAGTAAAGCAACACAAACAAAAAATAGAATTAAAATTTTATACTTCATTAATCTGGATTTTGGATGAGATTAGGATTTGAATTAAGAGCACTTTGTGGAATAGGGAATAACTTTTTATTAGGACCAGAAACTGGCTTTGACCACCACGTATTACCCCAAACTCCAAATCTAATTTGATCTTGACGTCTGTGACCTTCCCAGGCAAATTCCCGTCCACGCTCATCAAGCAATTCAGCATCCGTTATTTCACCTAATGTATAAGGAGTAAGGCCAGCACGTACTCGAATTTTTTGAAGTGAAGGATCATCAATAAATTCATTGGCCCTTCCAAGGCGATGAAGCGCTTCCAATTTCATGTATAAAACATCCGCATATCGAAAAAGGACAAAATCATTCTCCATATCCACTACGTCATAACTTAGACCTTCTTGGTATTCGTATTTTGCACACCTTGCCCCTTCCCATTCGGCACGTGAGTTGTAGTCATCAATGGTTATTTTGTATTCAAATGGAATACCATCAATTATAATTGGATTTCCATCCTTATCGTATTGTGGTCCAAAAAGAAAGGAATTTCTTCTGATATCATTAACACTATACTTGTCAAAGAAATCTGGCTGCAATACAAACCCATCCCATGGTATACCCGTAACATCAAATGTTGCACGACTTGCTGAATTAAGTGTGAGCATTTCCCAATAAAAATGTTCATCCGTAAGTTGAGGATGATATGGGATCACGAAAATGTTTTCCCTTGAATTTTCATTGTGCACTTTGAAATTTTCAAAGTAATCATCTTCAATTTGGAATTCACCTAATGCAATTACATGATCACAAGCGAGAACAGCATCAGCAAATTTATTTTCACCCACCCATTCTTGTGCATTCAAATACATTTTTGCTAACAGTGTATAGGCCATTCCTTGTGTCACTCTCCCATAGTATTCAGGTGTTGGAGTAGCTTGTATTTTACCAATATTGTCATTGATTTCATCCACTATAAAATCATAGACGAATTTCCTATTCATTTGTGGTGGCGGTTCATTAGATTCAAAATCCAGTGAAAAGGGAATATTTCCCCAATAATCAAGTGCCCAGTAATAGTAAAATGCACGAAGAATTTTAATCTCAGCGAGGACACGTTCTTTGTTTTCAAATTCAATTGGAGATATAACGAATAAAATTTCATTACAGGCCGTTATCCCCTCAAATACCATATCCCATGCCTTTGTCAGAATTTTATTTCCGGCTGTAGAGCTATTTAAGGTATGTTTTTGCATTACTTCCCATCTTCCCTGCTCATACCATTCACCGTTATGTTTTTGTGGAATAACAAGTTCATCGGATGCATTTTCACCTAACGACCATAGACGTTGTTCTTCTGGATAAGGCTGTAATTTCACATAAGCACGGCCTGCATAGGCAATGATGTCCTTTTCTGTCTTGAAAAATTCATCAGCTGGTATCTTTGAGTATACAGTTTCCGAGAGGTCGAAACAGGAGTTTGTCAGCAGTACAAGTAGAATTATGGAGGTGGTGGCGATGATATGCTTTTTCATGATTCTAAACTTTAAAAATTAAAAAGATGCATTTAATCCAATTGAAATTGAAGTCGTTCTTGGATAGTAGGATAACCGATCAATACCAGGTTCAAGACCGCTAAGATTTACTTCAGGGTCGATTCCTTTGTATCCTGTGATCCAGAATACATTTTGTGCAGAACAAAAAGCGCTGAGATTTGAAATATATTCATTTCGAATATTGAAATTATAATTCAGTGTGACGTTATCCAGTTTTAAGAATGATGCATCTTCAAGATATTTTGAAGAATATGTTATGTTTCCGATAAATTCCGGATTCTCTAGCTGTGAATGAACAATATTGCGTAACCCTATACTGTTCCAAGATTCATAATATAACCTATACGAGTTTAGGACCTTGCCGCCAATACCTGCACGAAAGTTTACACTCAAATTCCAATTTTTATAAGAGAGTGAATTACTCCATCCTATGATTGCAAGTGGATTGGCCGTACCAATGTTTTCCCATTTACTTTTATCAACTTCACCTACTGGATTTTGATTTTTAAACGTATCGTATCCATCCTCACTCACTCCTAACCAAACTGGACCGTAAAAAGTACCTATCTCCTGCCCTTCCTGTATCCGTTGCGACCATACACCAATAGTACCTCCAATAAATGCAGTTTCATATGATGATTGGGTAAATTCACTATTGGATATCTTATCCAGGATATTCTTATTGTGACTTGCTGTTAAAGTAACGTTCCATTGAAAATCATTTCTTTTAATCAACGGGCTATTTAACGTTAGCTCAATACCCTGATTGCTCATCGTACCTACATTGGTGAATAAATAGGGGTATAAATAAGGGGGAACAGGTACCTGAAATTCCCACAATAGGTCTGTGGTTTTCCGTGAATAATATTCAAGACTTCCGCTAAGTTTGTTTTCAAAAAGAGAGAAGTCTGCACCTATATTAAGTTCTTTCTTCTTTTCCCACCGAAGATCAGGATTGGGATTCTGGCCTGGTCCATATGAATTGATCCATTGTTGATTGTAGTATAAACTACCAACACGTTCCAATAAGATTAGTGATTGATAAGGTCTGAAATCCTGGTTACCAGTTACCCCATAACCCACTCTAAACTTTAAATCATTTATCCAATTGACATCTTGAATAAAGGACTCTTCACTTAACCTCCAACCTACACTTACTGCTGGAAACCACCCCCACTTATTATTGTCGCCAAACTTTGAAGAACCTTCTCGTCTAAGGGAAGCTGACGCCAAATACTTGTCATTATAGTTGTACATGACGCGACCAAATAAGGCGATGAGCCTACTCGATTCTTTGTAAGATCCCATATCTGCTTTACCATCTCTTAAAAAAGTTCCGGCTGCAATATTATTATAAAGAAAAACATCGGTATCAAAATTGGAGTTACCTTCATACGAAGTATTCTGTTCAAATTCCTGAAACGAATATCCAGCTATTATTTGCAGGTTGTGAGCACCTATTAGCTTTTCATAATTGAACATACTCTCAAATTGTGAATTTGTATTTCTACCATTGGCGATCTCCGCCTCACCGGCTATTCCCGGTGTTGTACCTGTGCCTATTAAAGTTGGATAGAATTGAGTCTTATACGAATTCTCTTCCCAATCAGATTGTTGTGTCGAGATAAAATTATCCCACGAAAGTGAGTTTGTAATTTCTAATGTTGCTCTAAGACTTAAAAGCAAATCATTAGTTTTTCCTTCCCGTGTACGTTCATTTAACATGGCTACAGGATTGTAATACTCAAGTCCTTGCTTAAATGAATAGCCTCCAGTTCTAGGGTCAGAATCATCATAGATTGGCTGTGTTGGATTTTGGATAAACGCCTGGCGGAATAGCTCGTAGTTCGCTGGGCTATAATTTCTTGTGTTGCTGGTTAGGTTGAAATTTAAAAGCAATCGGTCCGCTAGTACATTCTGTTTTATATTTGTTTTAAAAAGCAGGCTTTTGGCTTCGTTGTCTGAAAGCAACCCTTGACTAATGCTATGTGTAAGGGAAGTGCGATGTGAAAAATTTTCAGTTCCACCAGTAAGGGCTAGATTTTGTTGATAGCTAACAGGCATATCACGCGTGATGGCATCGAACCAATCAGTATCACTCCCAAAAAGACTTTCTACTTTTGAGGGTTGATACGTATTAATAGCATACTCAAACTCTTTTGCGGAAAGGTTCTCAACTCCACGTGGAGCAACTTGCGTAGAGACTTGAGCACTGTATTCAAAAGTTCCCTTTCCTTGTTTAGCAGATTTTGTCGTAATAATTATTACTCCATTGGTTCCCCGGGTTCCATAAATCGCGGCTGCAGAACCATCCTTCAGTACATCAAATGATTCAACATCCTGAAAATTTATATTTTTCAGGTCAGCTCCAATCATACCATCAATGATAATCAAAGGACTTTGTCCGGAAGTCAATGTGTTGGTTCCCCTTAAAAGGATCTGGTATCCTGCCATGGGATCAGCTCCATTTGGTTTGGTGATGGATAAACCTGCGACTTTCCCTTGTATCAGGCCCATAGGGCTGTTAAAAATTCCTTTATTAAAATCCTCTGATTTTAAAGTCGTCACCGCTCCTGTAATTTCTTTCTTCGTGGTTGTTCCGTATCCAATCACCACGATTTCATCCAGTGCTTTAAGGGATTCCGACAACTTTATATTTATTGTACTCTTGTTTCCTACTGTAACTTCTATGGTTTCATAACCGATAAAGGAAAAAACTAAAGTTGCATTGGGGACTACATCAATAGCGAAATTACCACTAGCATCAGTCATCGTTCCTGTTTGTGTTCCCTTTACAGAAACATTTACGCCAGGTAGAGAATTATCTACCTCATCTGTTACTTTGCCACTTACTGAAATCTTATCAGGCGTTTGAGCAAAACTGCCAAATGGGATTACGAACGTTAATACGAATAGCATTAAGTAATTCACTTTTAAACTACGCGAATAAAATGTTCTCATAGCTTCTCTTTTTCAATTAGACAATTCATTTTCTACGAGTAATAATTCATTCCGATAGGGAATTGAAGATTGTGCCCCCATTCGTGTTACGGTGAGTGCCGATGCTTTTGCTGCAGTTTTCACAGCTTCCAGGATTGATTTTCCCTCCGAAAGACTAACACATAAAGTTCCACTAAAGCAATCACCAGCTGCAGTTGTATCAACGGCAGTGACCTTATTTGCAGCTACTGAAAAGTATTGATCATTTTCCTTTATAAATGCACCCATTGACCCCATCGTGATCACCACATTCTTCACCCCTTTTGCACTAATGATATCGGCTGCTTGTTTGGCTTTTTCAAAATCAGTGACTTTAATCCCCGATAAAATTTCAGCCTCACTTTCGTTAGGAGTAACTAAGTAGAGGCACTTCAATAACTTATCAGAAAGTGTTTTTGCTGGTGCTGGATTTAAAATGACGGGAACTCCTTTCTCAGCAGCTAATGTTGCAGCATGTTCGACCGTTTCAATTGGAATTTCCAATTGCATTAAAACAAATGAGGCATTGTCCAACTCGCCTTTTGCCTTATCAATATCCGAAGGTGTAAGGCTACCGTTAGCACCTGATGCTACCACTATACAATTCTCACCATGCGAGTCCACCATAATTAAAGCAACGCCCGATGGTAGCTTCGGATCAGAAAATATATAATCAGTATTGATTCCTTCAGAATTATATAATTCTACAGACTGCTTACCAAAAACATCGTTTCCTGTTTTGGAAATAAATGTAACATGACCCCCTTGGCGCGCTGCTGCTACTGCTTGATTGGCCCCTTTACCACCTGGGTTCATCAAAAAAGTACCACCAATAACTGTTTCACCGGGAATTGGAAGTCGATCAGATTTTATAACCATATCGGTATTGCAACTTCCAATTACGAGTATTCTTTTGTTGTTCATAAGCCTTCGTTAAACCTGAAATAAATGTACTATTTCAATCGATTGCTAAAAATCAAATAAGCCATGTATTTGATATTTATAAATCATAAACAATATTTGTATATGATTGAATATCAATTATTTAATTTATATATTTAAAATATATAATCTATTTTCAAATGTACTTAAACTAACGGCTTCAACGTCCTTAATTTGATAGACGGTAAAGAACATATTTGGGATAAAATTGTATAAGAAGGGAAAAGATGACTCCCCTTTTGTGGGCTTCAAAGAAGATTTGATGAGATACAAAGGTATTTAAAACTTTACCTTTCTAATGGAGTCTATAATTGTACCGTCTACCCACTTGACAACCGCTACAATTTCATCCTCAAAAATTACCTGCGCGGGAGTTCCGCAAATTTTTTCTGCTTCGTGCTTTAACTCATGAATGGTTTTTATCGGCAGACCACTATCTTTTACAAGCTCTATTAGATCCGTGCGCAGTGGATTTATTGCAATACCTCTTTCAGTAACGATGACATCAATTAATTCACCTGGCCCACAGATAGTGGTTACCTCATCACGGATTACCGGAATCCGATCACGAAAAAGTGGTATGGGTAAAATTGTACACTTCGCAAATAAACAGTTTTGCCACCCGCCTATTCCGTGCAATAAAACACCATCTGAATGGGTAACAACATTTGCATTGAAATTTATATCCACTTCAGTAGCACCAAGAATAACAACATCCAATAATGAAGCAAAATTTCCTTTGCCGTGATAATTGTAGCTTGTGAAAGGACTTGTGCTAACATGTCTTGGGTTTTCCCGCATTGACTTTACCCCATCAAGATCAAAGGTTTGTCCATCCAGAATATATTCTACCAACTCTTCATTCAACATATTTACCAGGTACTTGTTACTACCACCCCTGGCAAAACGCGCCTTCATCCCTTTTGCCTTTAGCATCTCAGCAAAATATATACCTATTGATAGTGATGTGCCACCAGCACCGGCTTGAAAAGAAAAACCATCCCGAATAATTCCAACTTGCTCACAAAACTTTGCTGTTAGTTCAGCAAGGAATAAGCGGTCAGGACTTTTTGTGATTTCTGTTGTACCCGAAACTATTTTTTCAGGGATACCTATTTTATCCACCTGAACAACGAAGTCTACATAGTTGCCTTGAATTTGCCAGGGCAAGCAAGGAAATGGAACCAAGTTATCAGTAACAACTATTACTTTGTTTGCATATTGAGAGTCACCTAATGCAAAACCCAATGATCCACAAGCCGTAGAACCGTTCACACCATTTGCATTCCCAAATGAATCAGCGGTAGGAGCCGCAATTACTGCAATATCAATTACAATTTCGCCATCTTGAATAGCTTGATACCTTCCCCCGTGTGATCTGAGCACTCCAACACCCTTCATTTTTCCTTGAGAAGTGAAGCGACCCAATTGCCCATTCATACTTCCTTCAATGTGATGAATAGTTCCATCCTCTAAATATTTGATAAGTGGACTGTGACACTCAAACGAAGCAGATGGAAACCAAACTAAATTTTTAATACCCAGTTCAGCAGCGATGTCAAAAATTTGCACAGCAATAATATCTCCATTTCTAAAATGATGGTGGGTGGAAATCACCATACCATCTTTCAAACCAGCTTGCAGTAATGATTCTTTTAAAGAAGGAAGTAATTTATTTCCATCGCTTGGAAAATCTGCACAAGAAGAAATAGGAGGAGAGAATCTTTTACCAGAAGGACGGTGCTTTCCAACTCCCTTAAAGGGTATTGCTTCGTTTCCATTGACCATCGTTGGAACAACTCTTCCGATCACATTTGTAGTAAGTCTATCACTAACCATTTTCATCTTAATACTTCTCAATTATTGCTCCACTTTGCATCTAAAACTCCATTCGAAACTGCTAAATCAATAACGCGTTGCGCCCTTTTAACGACTGGGGCATCAACCATTTTAGTGCCGATTGACACGACACCTAATCCATTTCTTTTTGCCTCCATAAATGCAGTAACGATGATTTTTGCCTTTTCTATTTCTTCGTGACTAGGAAGAAAATTGTCATTTATAATTTTTACTTGACGTGGGTGAATACATCCCATACCATCAAAGCCTAGTGCTTTTGAGGCCTCAACATTTCTTTTTAATCCCTCCAAATCACCAACATCAGAGAAGACAGAGTCTATTGCTTGAATTCCTGCTGCTTTACACACATTTACAAGTTGCATTCTGGCAAATAGTGATTCCTTTCCTTCGGCAGTCCGGTGCACACCAATATCTGCTGTGTAATCTTCCAGACCAATTGCTATGGCTACTACATTCGTTGCTGACTTTGCAATCTCAAATGCATTCATGACCCCCAATGCGCTTTCGATAATTGGCATTAACCAAATTCTATCATCAGGTTGTGCCCTTTTCATTTTTTCAATGCTTTCATTTACTTGATGAATCTGTGAAGCGTGTTCACACTTGGGCACCAGGATCAGATTCACATTGTGCGGAACAATAAAATAGAGATCCTCTAAACCCATTGGCAACTGATTGATCCTCACCATACGCTCGGATCCTAAAAAATCCAAGCTACGTAAGGCATTACGCACTAAACATCTTGCCTCATTCTTTTTCTCCTCCGCTACTGCATCTTCTAAATCCAAAATAATTCCATTGGATTTATGAATGCCTGAATTGATCATTAAACTTGGAGTATTTCCAGGAAGATAAAGCCGCGAAAAGCGGGGTCTGTCAAAAGCAGTCGTATAAAGATTTTCGTTCAACATCGTCGGCAGAAACTCTTTATCTGTCTTAACTACTTGCTTGATCGCAGCTTCTAATCGCGCACAGATAACAAAGTCTAAAGCTCCTTTATCCTCTATAATCAATTTGGCATGCTCAATTAAAAAAAACTTTAACACTTCCTTCGAAATACGAATAATAGTATCACCATACAATGATTTTACTTTGCTTACTAATTCAATTTGAATTCCACCTGAGGCTGTTATTTCTAATGCAACGCGGCAATCAGACCTATCTTTCTCCCCATTATTTCCAGCGTAAACAATTCTTTTATCCATAAATATTATTGATCACAAACTGCGTTAAAGAGCCCAAGCCGGTAAATCCATCTCTAAATTCAACCATGGGATTATTACAAAATAAAGTAGTATTGTAAGTAAAGCTACCGCGATAATATTCAGCCAAAACCCACATTTAACCATTTCCGCAACAGACACACGTTCACTTGCCAACACTACTGTATTTGGACCTGTAGCAGCAGGCATCATAAATGCACATGAACAGGCAATTGTTGCAGGTATCATAATTAAGAGTGGATTAACACTGGCTGCGATTGCGGTACTTGCTAAGACTGGCAAAAGTATGTTTGCACTGGCAGTATTGGAGTTAAATTCTGTAAAAAACAGGACAAAACCGACAACACTTATTAGTATAATTATAAATGGAAAATTTCCTATAAAATTGAGTTGCAGGCCAAGCCAGTCCGCTAAACCAGTCTCAACAAATCCTTCTGCAACAGCGTACCCTCCTCCAACAATCATTACTACCCCCCACGGAACTTGACTCGCTTCCTTCCAGGTAATTAAGCGCTTTCCATCGCCAGCAGGCAGTGCGAATAAAATTAAAGCGGAGGCCATTGCAATTGTGCTGTCATGCATGTATCCGTCCAGATCAAATAAATTAGTCCACCCAGGAACAACAAACTCACCAAACACGAGATCAGCTTTAAACACCCAGCAAACCACCGTTAAAATTCCCAAGGCCAAAACACGTTTCTCACCCGTTTTCATGGTGCCCAATGCTTTGAGTTCATTTTCTATTATTGTTAAGTTATCACTTAAACGGCCACTGATTTTATAAAACCACGTAATAAAAAACCAGAATGCAGGAATAAAAACAAGCAATATTGGTATACCGATCTTTAACCATGTAAAGAATGAAAGGGGTGGTGCAGCTGGGAATAATTTTTCAAAAATACCGACAAAGATCATATTGGTTGGTGATCCAATTAAAGTAGCAAGCCCGCCAATGGATGCGGAGTATGCAATCGATAACATTAATGCAGTAGCAAACGAATTCCCTTTTCCTTCAATTTCTTCATCTTTCGCTACAATTGCCAATGCAATTGGCAACATCATTAACGCTGTGGTTACATTTGCAATCCACATTGATACCAGGGACGTTGCTACCATCATACTAAAGATTATTTTTTTTCGGCTAGTGCCGAACAAATTAATGATGGACAATGCAATTCGTTTATGAAGTTTTTGTGTTTCAATTGCTTTTGCGAGAAAGAAAACAGCCAGAAACATTAGCGCATAATTGTGCCCATAATTGGCAGCTGTTTGTGCAGGTTCCATTATTTTCAAAGCAGGATATAAAACAAGTGGTAAAAAAGCTGTCACATAAACAGGGATAGCTTCAGATACCCACCAAATACTCATCAAAACAACTACGGCGGCAGTGGCTTTTGCATCTGCTGACATACCCTCCGGTACAGGAAGAAATAAAATGATTAAAAAGCTTACGATCCCAATCCAAAGCCCCCAGCATTTTTTTACCCCCATAGGTATTGTTTTGTTATCTAATGTGGTTTCTTCTCTCTTAAGAATATTTAAGATGTACTTCAAACCTAATAATTCAATCGATTGAAAAAGATCAAATAACATCCAATATTGTTTTTCTATAACCAGTATACAAACTCATAAAAGATTGATTATTAACTATTTAAAAGTCCATAAAGTGAACAAATAAATATTGTCAAATTATTATTAGCTTGCCATCAACTTCATTGGTAAGAGTAGTATCCAATATGAATAAGACCGAAGCATTACTATTTCTTGTTAATTCATTGAGTAAGGCTGAAAAAAAAGCCTTCAAATTAACTTCCCAAAATTCCGGAACATCAAACTATGTTAAGTTGTATAACCTGATCATTAAGGATAAAAAAATAGTTGCAGACACATTGCGCAAAAAATATGTTAAATCAATTAAAGGCTCATCATTTGAGACTTCTGTAAACCATCTTTATAAGGTTCTTTTAAATGCAATGCTTGAACTTAGGAAGGATCAAGACAGTCATTACTCACTTTTTGATAAAATTTTAAAAGCAAGAATCCTATTTGAAAAATCAATGTACAATGAGTGCTTTGATCTGTTACACAAGGTGAAAAGTGCGGCGAATGAACAGGAAAATTTTTATGCTTTGCTATTGGCTTCACGGCTTGAGCTTGAGTATCTGCTTACGCTTAATTTTCCTGAACTGAATGAAAAAGAACTACTGCACAAACATTTTAAAGTAAATGAAGCATTACGCATTACCCAGAAAATTCAACAACAATCTGCGCTTTATGAACTACTAAGGCACCGCATGATCTATAAAGGAAATGTAAGATCTGAACAACAAAAGAACGAATTGAATGATCTGGTAGTAAGTGAAATGAGTATAGTGGCCTCATCAAATTTTGACAATTTTGAGATTGATAAACTACATCAACTATTTCAGGCTAACTACCTTATAAGTGTTGGTGACTATAAGTCTGCACTCCACTCATTCTACGAACTAATCAGTCTATTGGAGTCGAACAAAAAATTATGGGCCGATCCTCCAATATTTTATGTTTTAACCCTTGAAGGCATTCTTGATAGCCTAAGAAGTTTAAGGATGTATGATGGAATGAATAAATTTATAGACCAATTAATGAAAATTAATTCCCCATCGCAGAGTTTTAATATCGATGTTACCTGTCTCATTTTTTTATATGAACTCTTTCCAATGTTGGACAAAGGTGATTTCCATGCTTGTCAAGAACTTATGAAAAAGTATAACGAAAATCTCTTAATGAAAACACAACTTCTAAGTCTTGCACGTAACGCCGAATTAAGTTTATACCTGGCCTTAATAAATTTCGGTCATCGAGACTTTAGAAAAGCACAAAAACTTCTAAATAGAATAATTTTCACAAGTAAAAGCTACGCGTACTTACCACTTTACAGAACCATAAGGTTAGTTAATCTAATGGTACTTTACGAACTAAAAGATTTCGATCTTATACAACATGAAACCCGCTCAATCAAACGTGATATGAAAAATGATGGAAAGGGTTATAAAATTGAAAAACGAATTTTGAATTTTGTAAACAAACAAAGTCTTCCGATTTCAACAATGAAAAGAAATCTGCTATGGGCAAAAATAAAGGAAGAGTTTACTATCATCCATCACGATGTTTATGAACTGCAGACCCTTAAGCTATTTGATTTTTCTGCCTGGATTGAGAGTAAGATCAGGAGGGTACCATTGACCACAATACTTTCAACACGAGAATTTGACACATAAACAAGACCAACACTTGGCTTTATGGAGATTCCGGTGAAATTGACCTGCTGCCCGAAAATTTTTTGTTCATCTATTAACTAAGATAACTTTTCCTATTTCAGTAAAATCACAGAATCAAAATAGGATTAAATCGAAACCAAACCATTTTTAATCGCATATTTAACAAGTTCGGCCGTATTCCTCAAGCCTAGTTTTTCCAGGATGTTGGTCTTGTGTGTTTCAACCGTGCGGATGCTAATAAAAAGTTGCTCCGTTTTTTTATCGAAATGGATACTTAACCCAATCTTTTAATAAATGTATGGATAATGTATTGAAGCAATGACTCAAAAATAATACCTCCTATTCCAACAACCAGAAAAAGCGATATAATTGCCAACCACTTAAAAATATTTATATCTTCCCGAATTAAACTCACACTAATCATTACTAACTCAGATGTTATAAAACCAATAACCAGGATATAGGCATAACTTTTTCGCACCTTAAGGATCTTGCACTCATTATACCATGCTATGAGGAAAAAAGAAATTATTCCAATCAATACTAAGTGGAGATAGGCTATAACATAAAACCGGATTTCATAGGATAATGCAGCAACATAAGGAAATGCAGAAATTAATTGCAACACTAACTTAATACCAAATGAGATAAATGCTGATCCTAATAAAATTCCGGAGGATTTAGAAAACGATAAGTTATCTACTTTTCTTTTAATATCAATCGACTTTAGAAAATAGTAAAACGCAGCAATCTGGCCAACCGCTGCAACAAATCCAATTCCATTAATAATTAGGGGAGGATTTGTCCATAGAGTTGATAAGGCATAGGCCGGGAAACAAGAAATGAACAATAGACTTCCAAATTTTCTGGCTTGATTCAACTGAAACGGTATTGCTTTTGTTTTGAGCAAATGAAAAAAGAGCGCCAATACACCAAATGTAAAGACTCCATTATATTGAAAATGCAGATAATAGTATACTGCTAATTGGTACCAATTGGATTGCTTCAGCCCATTCGCCGCCAGTATTCCAACAATAAACGGCCCAATGGCGGATATAATAAAAAAAAGCAAGGATGCTCTGGCCATCTGGATTTCTATGGATCGCCTGAATGAATGGGTATCGCGAAAAAAATATCTACAAAAAATAATAACAACTATTGTATGTAGCGTTGAAACAATAATTGAGTAGAGACCATACCCTTGCAGTGGGAAGGTAACCAGCATCCCTAAAATTAGAGCGATTATCCGTCTTCATTCGGCTTGTAAATATCCATTTCTCTCCATCCATACCGATACCTATATGCTTATGTGTTAAAGCCTGTACATCCGCATATGCATAGCCGGTAAAACAGCTGAAAAGAAAAATATCCCTGACCTGTTCCAGTCTGGCCGAATGAAATTTTTTGGATTTTAATTTTTCAAGATCAGAATCATTTAATACTTGCCTTTCCCTTGCCTCGATCTTGCATACAAAAGATGCAAACGGGTTCTTTGGTATCCACTCATTATTAACTGAAATCTTCACAATCTTTTTTAAAATTTTAATATAACCCATGGTGGAGTTGTTAGACAGGTTATGCTCCGTTCTTAGGTAGTATTCGAAATCAGTAATAAACTTATATTTCAAATCGGATAGCAATATGTCCGTCCTGTTATAGGTATGCGTCAAGAACCGTTTAAGCTTTCCGATGGTGACCATACACTTTTTGTAGGTGGTAAGGGAGTAGTTCTTTCCAACTAACCCTTTCATTTGATCATTGTGATATTGAAATGCCTCCAACAGGGATTTACCTCCACTTTCTTCCAGTCCCAGGTATTTCAATTTTATAGCCTCCGCAGTTATGGGCTTATTATCACTTCGCAGTTGATAAAAGCATTGCCGAAGCTCCCCGCGTTCGATATCCAGGAACTCATTGATCTCGGTGGCTTCGTTACAGTCCGGTTTTACGATCGAATTTTTATCATCCCAGGAGGAAACGTTGATCCTTCTGCTCAGCGAGATTTCTGCGCGAATGCCACTGACAGTGACACGTGCATAGAGTGTACCGATTTTATCTGTGGTTTTTCTGCGATACACCCAGATTAAAATTGAGAATGTTTGTTTGTGTTTCATGATGCAAACCGAATTAGAATTCAAAACCCATTTTTTTTGATCAGTTTTGCTGTGTTTTGACGTTTGTAACAAATTGATTATCAATTCATTATACGTAATTCGGTTTGCACTTGGCTAACAAAAAGATGCTAACCGAATTGCCTGCATTTTTCCTGTGAATGTTTGTGATTTTATGATTGCACTAAAAACAAAAAACCGCTCAAACATATCGTCTGAGCGGTTTTGATTTCAAATATAACGTAGGTTGTAGTCCGTACGGGAATCGAACCCGTGTTACCAGAATGAAAATCTGGTGTCCTAACCCCTAGACGAACGGACCGTCTTCAAAAAAGTGTCGCAAAGATAGCCCTGTGGTTTTTATTTACAAATCCGGATTAAAAAAATTCCGTTTTTTCGGCTCTATTCCGGCAAATTCCGAAGCATAAAATCGCGAATGTTTCCACCCATTATCTGATTGATCTCAGTTTGATTGAACCCCTGCTTTTGCAACGCAGTAACCAGCAACGGTAAACCGGTAACATCAAAATGGGCCTTAATGGCGCCATCGAAATCGGAACCCAATGCCACCTTATCTACACCAATTTTATCGGCCACATATTTTATGCTTCGGGCTGTGGCTTCCGCATCTGTTCCGCATACGGCTGTCTCCCAAAGTCCGATGCCCACCAATCCGTTTCGTTTCCCGATTTCTGTCAAGTGCTTATCGGAAAGATTTCGCTGATTGTCGCAAGCCCCTTTTACGCCCGTGTGCGAAACAATCACCGGTTTTGTGGTAATGGAAAAGACATCATCAATCACACGCGTAGAAGCATGCGCCAGGTCAATGATCATATTCATCTCGTCCATCGCTTTAACAAGTTTCTTTCCATCTTCCGTAAGACCTTCTTTTGTAACCCCATGTGCAGAACCACCCCATTCATTATCAAAAAAATGTGTGAGGCCGATATAGCGAACCCCTGCATCGTAGAATACGCGTAGGTTTTCAACTTCGCCTTCCAGGCAGTGGGCGCCTTCCAAACCCAGCATACCAGCTGTGAGTTTTGGGTTCGATTTTCTTGCCTCAATAAACTCACTCAATTCAGTTCTATTGGTCACAACCCGAAAGGCTCCATCCGATTCTTCCGCAAATTCATATAGCTGATTGCATTGATGCAGCGCACGCGATTTTAAACTGAACCAGGTTGATGGCGGACGCATCTGCGCAAAGGAAAGCAAGGCAATCTGATCAGTTTTATCATCGTTGCGATTGATGTTCATTCCCTTAGGGGTTTTGCTTACAATGGTGAACACCTGTAGCGCCATATTGGCCTGTTGCATACGCGGCAAATCAACATGCCCATGCTTATGAAGGCCGAAGAAATTTCTATTCCACAACAACATGTCGCAATGCAAGTCGGCTACAAAAGGAACCGCCTCATAGGAAGGAACCGGAGTCAAGCTGACCTTTGCCACTACCGAGTTCATTTTTTTATCGAAATAGTCCGCGACAAAACCGAAAAAGATAACAGCGGCAATAATCACCAGACTTAATAGGCCAATCAGAAGTTTTTTCATGCAGTTACATCGTTTGCGAAAGGTAAGTTTTCCGGCCCGATTCAAAAACCGGAATTTATAGGGGCAAAAATTGGTTTTAAACCTTCAACCCGTAATTTTGTCGGCTTCAAAAACGAACTTTTAACCTTTCAATACCATGACAAAAGTTGGAATAAACGGATTCGGACGAATCGGCCGGATGGCCTTCCGGGCAGCCATCAATCGCCCCGACATTGAGATTGTAGGAATTAATGACCTGCTGGAACCCAGCTACATGGCTTATATGCTCAAGTATGACTCCACACACGGCCGCTTTGATGGTACCGTGGAAGTACAGGATGGAAGCCTGGTGGTAAACGGCAAAAAAATCCGCGTTACCGCTGAAAAGGATCCAGCCAACCTGAAGTGGTCGGAAGTAGGCGCTGAAATTGTTGTGGAATCAACCGGTTTATTTCTCACCCAGGCCGATGGTCAAAAGCACATCCAGGCGGGTGCTAAAAAAGTGGTACTATCAGCACCTGCTAAGGATGATACCCCAACCTTTGTGATGGGTGTTAACCACAAGAAACTTACCGCGCAGCATACCATTGTTTCGAACGCATCATGTACAACAAACTGCATTGCTCCCGTAGCCAAAGTGTTGAACGATAAATTCGGAATAATCGAAGGTTTGATGAGTACCGTGCACGCGGTTACCGCCACTCAGAAGACTGTTGATGGTCCTTCTGCCAAAGACTGGCGTGGCGGTCGCGGGGCATACCAAAACATTATCCCCTCCTCTACCGGTGCCGCAAAAGCTGTTGCTCTGGTGATTCCTGAATTGAAAGGAAAACTTACCGGAATGTCGTTCCGCGTTCCGGTGGCTAACGTATCGGTTGTTGATTTTACCGTGCGCCTGGAGAAAGCCGCATCCTATGAAGACATCAAGAACGCGATGAAGGAAGCTGCCGCAGGTGAACTGAAAGGAATTTTAGGATACACAGAAGATGATGTGGTGTCGCAGGATTTTATTGGCGATGCACGTACTTCCATCTTTGACGCAAAAGCCGGTATTGCCCTGAACGATCACTTTGTAAAAGTGGTAACCTGGTACGATAACGAGTGGGGCTACTCCAACAAGTTGATCGACCTGGTGCAGGAAATTGCCAAAATAAAGTAATCTGTTTGATCAAAAACATGAAAGGCCTCTTAACAGAGGCCTTTTTCGTTTCCCTTTTGGGGACTAAATGGGCACATCTTACGTTTTAACTCAAAATGCGTTAACTTCATATTATGGCCGATTATTACCAGCTTCTTGGATTAGATCGCACCGCAGATTCTACCCAAATCCGGGCAGCCTATAAGAAACTGGCCTTTACTTATCACCCCGATCTGCACCCCGGTGATCCACAAGCCGAAGAAATGTTCAAAGCCATCAATGAGGCTTACCATACCCTTTCTGATCCGTTAAAAAAATCGCGTTATGATGCCCGCTTAAATTCCTTTCACTCATATGCCGATACCACCGATAGCTACTGGCGCGAAGTGCAACGACAGCGATACGCACGATGGAAGGCTACGCAAAAGCAATCCCGATACACGTTCGATAAAGAGTATTTTCGGGTTCAGGGCCTGGCGTTTCTCACCTTCCTGGTAATTGCAGGATTTTGCTTTGGCATTATTCACACCATCAACTATTTCCACGAGAAAAAACAGGCTGAACTGGATCAACAAAACAGTCTTAAGATTGTAGAAGTATTTTCGTTATTCAACAGCGGCAAAGCTGACCAGGCTTTTTCGCTGATTAACAAATTGCGCGAAGAACAACCGGTTGAATACCGCTTTTATGCAGCCCGCGATAGCCTCCTTAGTTTTATTCGCTTCCGCGCAGATGAAGAATTCCGTACCGACAATTATTCTGCCTCACTTCATTACCTGAAAATTCTGGAAAAACAGGAAATGCCTGTGCGTATGGAAACACTTCGCAAGCGTGCCATTTGTGAATATCGTGTTGGCGACTTCTCACAAGCACTTCAGGCATTGAAACATATTTACGGTCAACAACCCTGGAACCTTGAAGTACTTTTTGAAATCGCTACGATCAACCAGGAAAACCTGAAGGACGATCGGGAGGCACTGAAGTACTTTACCCTCGGCAAAGATCTGTTCAAAAAAAACCAAACCAGTATTTATGGACGTGCGTTCGAACTGGTGATGGATCCGAAAGATGCACCTGAAATTTATTATCACCTTTTTATCGGAAGAGCTAAAGCCAATTTAAGCCTGAACAATTTTGCCGAAGCGGAAACAGATTGTAACTGGGCCACGTTTTTACGTCCCATGCAGGGAGAAGGATTTAAACTGCGTGTGCTGGCTAAGGTCAACCAACGAAACTACCGGGGCGTATGTGCTGATCTGGCGAAAGCCATTGAATTAGGCGCTACTGATACAGCCGAACTCAAGAAAAAATACTGCTCAAACTAACCACTGACATTATGAGACCACAGTCAAACCTTACGAACGAGCAGCTTGAATCTGTTAAGCGAAGCTACTTCAATGTATTGGGGTTATTTCTGCAACACGAACAGGTTGAAAGCCGGTATTTGCGTTGCCTGATCAAATGGGGAATACAACTTCAACTGAGCACCTCTGATCTGACCAACATCAACCTTGACCTCGACAAACTGGCCTTTCAGGAACCTCGTGAAAAAATCGAATCGCTTTACCACCTCGTATACATGATTCAATTGGATAACGTGGTGGAAGACGTTGAACTGGAAGTAGCTACTTTGTATGCCGAGCGGTTGGGTTATGTACCGGAAGTGGTTGCCGAACTATTTAAATCCATTGCCACTGTACCGTTCGACCAGGAAAACCCCCGTGATCTCAAGAAGGAAATCGAGGATTTTATGAAAATTCAGAAAAGCTTTGAATAGCAACATGTAAGTATTGCCTTGTATTTAAATCAATAGCCCGGTATTACGCATGACTAATTTTCCTACTAAACCCATGTAAAGCAAAATCAGCCTAAAATCCTCAAAATTCGCACGATTTTACTGACTTTGATCAGATAAATAGTCTCCAGGGCATTCATCCTTTCAAAAAAACGGGTGTATGGTTTTACCGGTTCTTCACATCAGCCCTGATCCGTCATAGGCCATCTTTGTATCGTAGTCCTAATGTAAATGCGGCCATGATGAAAGAGATGGATTTTAAGGATATCGCGAACGTAAAAATTTCTTCGCGCATCAAGCAGGTTGTCGTGCTGGTGTTAATCATATTGATAGGCATACTCATTTCAAATGCGGTTCAAGCCCAACAACCCAGGCATAAGGTGTATAAAGACAAGGCTGTGTGTAATATTTTACATAAAAAGCGCAATAAAACGGAGAACCGGAAGGTGATTGTGGCCGCTCAAAAGAAGAAATACAAGCCAATGGCTGAAATGGAAGCACCGGTTTCTGCGCGCTCAAATTCACGGAAAGAGCGAGAAAACAAGGGGTTAAATCGCTGATTATTCAGATAAGCGGATATGCTGCCCATTATGCAGCATGCAAAAGCCTGCAATCTGAGCCTAAAGCTCTACAGATGTATGATTTCGATTAAAGCGTAGCCGGTGTCCATAGTCAAATTCCCGACTTTTATATTGTAACCCAAAGCAAAGTGTTATGACAACGGTAAAAGAAATTGGAGTAGAATCAAGAATACTTCATCGCATCAGAAGGGTGTTTTTCCTGATCACAGCAATTACGGTTAGTGTGTTATATGCGATTATGATAAATCCTTAACCCTAATTCCAACCCCACAAAACGTTACAGAAAAGTCCGGGTAAAACTACCCGGACTTTTTTGTTTTTACGCTGATCCATAGCTTTAGGGCTATGAACTTTGATCAGAATATTTTTCTGAACAACCTGGCACAAACCACGGATAGTCCGTACCTGATTTCCATTGAGAAAGCAGAAGGCGTTTACCTGTATGCACCGGATGGCAAACGGTATATGGATATGATATCGGGTGTCGGAGTAAGCAACATCGGGCACCGTCATCCAAAAGTAATTGAGGCCATCAAGCAGCAACTTGATAAACACCTCCATGTGATGGTGTACGGTGAATTCATTCAACATACACCCAATGCACTTGCTCAAAAACTCGTTAGCCTTTTGCCCGAAACCTTAAACTGCTGCTATTTTGTTAACTCCGGAACGGAAGCCAATGAAGGAGCATTAAAACTCGCCAAACGCTATACGGGAAGAACTGAGATTATTTCTTTCAAAAAATCGTATCACGGAAGCACACACGGTTCATTGAGTGTTTCTGGAAACGAAATAAAGAAACGTGCATTTCGTCCGTTACTACCGGATGTACGATTTATAACATTTAATGATGCAGCTGAATTAAATACAATTACCACCCGATCTGCTTGTGTCATCATTGAAACCATTCAAGGCGATGCGGGTGTTCGTATTCCGGATAAAAGTTATATGAAAGCTTTACGCCAACGGTGCGATGAAACCGGTACGCTCTTAATTCTGGATGAGATTCAATGCGGCATGGGGCGCACCGGAACACGCTTTGCTTTTGAACAATACGGCATTGTGCCGGATATACTCACCATCGGAAAAGCTTTCGGTGGCGGTTTGCCGATAGGTGCATTCATCTCCAATAAAAAAATCATGCAATGCCTCACACATGATCCTCCACTTGGTCACATCACCACGTTTGGCGGAAATCCGGTTTGTTGCGCCTCGGCTTTAGCTACGCTAGAGGTCTTGGAGGAAGAAAATCTGTTTGCTGATGTTGAAGCAAAAGGAAAATTAATAGAGCAGCTGCTTCAGCATTCATCTATAAAAGAAATCAGGCGCATCGGACTCATGTTCGCTATCGATTTTGAATCGGCTGATCTAGTCAATCAAATTGTTGAGGAAGCCAAAAAGCTGGGTGTTATCTGCTATTGGTTTCTGTCGCATCCTTACAGTTTTCGCATTGCCCCACCCCTAACGATAACGGAACAAGAAATCCGAGAGGCGTGCCAACTTATTTTACAAGCAATCACCAACGTTACGCATGGAAAGAACATTTAATCGGTTGGATTATACATATAAGCTGATGGTTGTATCAGCGCTTTGTGTTGTAGCCGCAATACTTGCACATGACATCATCGTGCCTTTGCTGATTTCTGCATTTCTCTCCATTATTCTTTTACCCCTTGTTAACCGACTGGAGAAAAAAATGTCCCTCACCATTGCTGTAACCTTGGTGCTGATTGTAACCTTTGTTCTGTTTGTAGGAACCTTGTGGTTAATCGGTTCACAACTGGCCAGCCTCGCGAAAGATTTACCCGATCTGGAATCCCGATTTCTTTCATTCATTCAAAACATCAGCAGCGGATTGGATCGGCAATTTGGTTTCGGCATACAGGAACAAACCGATTTCCTAAAAAACGGACTTTCATCAGCCAGTCAATACCTCACCAATGTTTTGGTTTCCACAACCAGTACGCTTGCGCTATTGGTTCAGATTCCAATCTATATTTTCCTCTTCCTTATCTACAAGGACAAGTTCAGCGATTTCTTCCAGGTTGTTTTACCTAAAAATCTGGCAGCCGATTGGAAGAATGATATTGCCGGGGTAATGCAAGGCTATACAAGCGGGCTACTGCTCGTAACGCTAATCATTGCTGCCTTAAATACCATAGGCCTGCTGGCACTTGGTATTAAACACGCCATTTTTTTTGGTGTACTGTCGGGTATTTTAACCATCATTCCTTATATCGGAATTTTCATTGGCGCATTACTCCCCACGTTGATGGCTTTGCTTACCAAAGACAGCATCTGGTATGCCATTGGTGTGGTGATTATCTTTTCTGTAGTACAATTTCTGGAAGGTAATTTTATTACGCCACGCATCACCGGTTCAAAAGTGCGCATCAATGCACTGGCGGCAATTTTAGCTTTACTGATTGGAGGTAAAATTTTGGGCATTACCGGAATGATTCTGGCAATCCCCATTGTGGGCATTGTGAAGGGGCTCCTGCAATACAGTCAGCACATGAAGCCCTTTGTTATTCTATTGGAAGATGATTCGGTGAAGGCTATCCCTAAAAAGCGATCAAAGAAAAATGAGAAAGCATCATAACTTTTCGATGATGAGGTTGTGGTTGGTGTAAATGCAAATGTCTGCTGCAATCGTTAAACTTTCGCGAACAATTTCTTCAGCACTTAACTGAGGCGCATGCTTTTTCAACGCCAGTGCAGCAGCTTGCGCATACATAGCCCCGGAGCCAATGGCAGCCACTTCATTTTCGGGTTCCAGAACATCACCTGTTCCGGAGATAATCAGCACCTCTTCTTTATTAACCGCAATCATCATCGCTTCCAACCTGCGCAGGTAACGATCCATCCGCCAGTCTTTTGCCAATTCAATAGCCGCGCGTTTCAGGTTTCCACCATACGCATTAAGTTTTTCATCAAAACGATCCAGCAAGGTGAAGGCATCAGCGGTTGAACCAGCAAAACCAGTTACCACCTTTCCATCATGCAGTTTGCGTATTTTCTTTACGTTACCTTTGGCTACGTAGTTGTTCATGGTGGCCTGACCATCAGCACCAATTGAAACCTGGCCATTATGTTTAACGGCAATAACAGTTGTAGAATGAATTTTTGTCATGTGTAATTTTTTTAAGCCAGCAACTTTGTCCCGTCATAGATTTCGCGAAGAGGAACCAATAAATCTAAAGCCGGTATCGCCAGCTGCGCATCAGCCGAATTGTACTCTTCCAGCTCCCAGTGCTTGGTTGCATTAAGTCTGAATACTTCAATGGAAATGGATTCCGTATCAACTAAAATATACTCTTTTAATGAGGGAATGTCGCGATACAATTTAAACTTCTCACCCCGATCATAATTTTTGGTTGAAGGTGAAAGAATTTCAATAATCACAACCGGCTGAAGCGCATTGTCATCAAAAATCGTTTCAACCTCGCCACAATACACAGCAATATCAGGATAGGTAAATAAGGTATTCTGCGGAATATGAAGGCGCATGTCACTACCAAAGGGCCTGCATGGCTTTCCCTTTAATCTACTTACCAATTGGAAAATGAGGTTGGTAGAGATGATATTGTGCCTCCTGCTTGCACCGGACATCGCAAATACTTCTCCTTTATAGTACTCGTGCTTTTCCGTTGCTTCGCGTTCGAAGGCAAGATATTCTTCCACGCTCAGATGAACGTTCTTGTATTCAGCAATGGGTTCACGAACATCCATCATGGTGATGCGAACATTAAATCAAAATCCTTACGGGATCTTCCAGAAGTCCTTTCAAAGTTTTGAGGAAAGCCGAGCCAACGGCTCCATCCACTGCACGGTGATCGCATGACAAGGTTACCTTCATCACATTACCCGGTACCAACTGACCGTTTTTAACAATGGCCGTTTCTTTAATACCGCCAACTGCGAGGATACAAGCATCGGGCGGATTGATGATAGCGGTGAACTCTTCTATACCGAACATACCCAGGTTGGAAATGGTAAACGTACTTCCCTCCCACTCGCTGGGTTGTAATTTTTTATCGTGTGCTTTTTGCGCAAGCTCTTTCACTTCAGCAGCAATGTGCGAAAGTGATTTGTTATCTGCAAAACGAACCACTGGAACAACAAGACCATCTTTCACAGCCACCGCCACACCAATGTGTATATGATGGTTCTTCCTCATCTTATCACCCAACCACGATACATTCACATCCGGATGCTGACGCAACGCTGCGGCAACCGCCTTGATCACAATATCATTAAACGACACTTTAACCGGACTCAGTTCGTTGATGCTCTTGCGCGCTTCAATAGCCTTGTCCATGTTAATCTCCATGGTGAGGTAGAAGTGTGGCGCACTGAACTTGCTTTCAGAAAGTCTGCGGGCAATGGTTTTACGCATTTGCGATACAGCCACTTCTTCAAAACTTTCCTGACCAACAACATTCGGCAACACAACAGGCGAAGCTCCGGCTTTTGTCGATGATGCACCTGCACCGGGTTGATGACTTTCTACATCACGTTTGGTTATCCTTCCCTGATCGCCAGTGCCTTGAACATTACGCAAATCCAATCCCTTTTCTTTGGCCAGTTTCTTTGCCAACGGTGAAGCTTTTATTCTTCCGTTACCCGTTGATTGTGTTTGAGGTACGGAAACTGGAGCTGAAGATTTTGAGGAGGCTTGTATTGTCTCGCTTTTCTGTTCAGCAGTCGATTCACTTTTAGCACTACCCGACTGACTCTTATGCGCCTTCAAAAGGGTTTCCCAATCGGCCCCTTTTTCTCCGATTATGGCCAACACGCCATTGATCTCAACGGATTTACCAGCATCTGCACCAATGTATAGCAGCGTACCAGTGTTATACGATTCATATTCCATCGTTGCCTTATCCGTTTCGATTTCGGCCAACAATTCACCAGACTTAACTGCATCACCAACTTTCTTATGCCAGGCTGCGATAACTCCTTCAGTCATGGTATCACTCATTTTCGGCATTAACACAACCTCAGCCTTTATACCCGAGGTATCGATTTTCTTGGTTGAAGTTTCAGCCTCTTTTTTAGGTTCCTCTGCTTTGCTGTCACCATCTCCGGCAGCCTGACCAGCACCTTCAAGCAGGGCTTTGTAATCTTCACCTTTCTTACCAACTATAGCCAGTACATCGTTCACTTTCACCGCTTCGCCCTCTTTGGCTCCCACGTACAAGATGGTGCCATCATTAAACGATTCATAATCCATGGTAGCCTTGTCCGTTTCAATCTCGGCCATCAGCTCGCCCGACTTTACCGTATCGCCAACTTTCTTATGCCATTTCGAGATGACACCTTCCGTCATCGTATCGCTCATTTTCGGCATTCGTACAATTTCCGCCATGGTATGGTTATCAATTAAGGTTCAAAAATGCTGTTAAGAGGCCAAAAATAGGGCTAAAACACCCGATATTCAAATGCTAAAAACCTTAAAAATTGATGGTTCCTAGGAGGAATTCGAACCGGGTGGCAGAAGGCTGAATGCCATAGGAATACCGGAAACCAATGTTGAATTGATCCAACAACCGCATCACATTCAGGTCGACACGCACCTCCCCACCTACAGAAAGGTAGGATTGTGAAATGGGAGTGGTTCTCGAGGGAGAACTGCCAAACCCATAATCCACAAATGCATTAGCACGAATACGCTGAAAGTTTACCAGCGGCCCAATGGCGATGTCGGGGTACCAAACGGGGAAGGTATAATTACCCGACATGGAGTAAAAATCTTCAAACCGCGAAATAGGTAAACCCCGTGGTAGGGGAATTTGATTTCGGAATAGATAGTTATTCAAACCTTCACCGTTTTGTCCGAAAGACGGAATAGCTGTAGCCTGATAGGCCCAATAACCCCAAATGGAGTGATGCTTAAATAGTCCAGGAAAATAAAGTGTGGTATAAAATGAAAACTGATTTCCGCTAAAATCTCCTCCATAAGGGGTACTGTACCAATTTAAAAAAACAGATTGGCCCCATTTGCTATTGATGTCTCTCCGATTTTGCTTCAATAATCGATACGCTGAAAACTGAAAACGATTGGATATCAATGCACCATCATTGATATACTCTTGAAAAGGATAAAAGAGTTCAAAGGTTGGCTCCAATGGTGTGTCAGGGCCGCTTCGATAGACGTATGAAATGTATCGCTGATCATTGATGGAATTCCGAAAATCACTAACCTGTGTAACACCAACATAATTTGCAAATGATACATTACCGTGATATCGAGAATTAGTTGTTATTAAAGGAATACGAATTCCTGCTTCAAATGTCTTTTCAGTCCACTCAAATTTTAACGGCACAGAAAAATCAACCGAATCTAACTCTACATTTGGCGTAACACTAACCGTGTCAATCGCCAACAGAAAAATATTCCCTTCATCATTTGACCTTTTACCGTACATCACATCCAAGTCAATAATCGGAAACCAATTTTGATAACTTACCCCAGCTCGCCATGAACCCGTTCGCTCATTAATATCATACAAGTATCCGGCTTTAAGTGTAGTGGTACTTAGCACATCCTGCGATGAAATGCCAATATCCGCTTGTGTTAATCCGGTGTTGAAGTAAGCCCCCCAACTATACGGATTAAAAATACCCGACAGTTTTGAATACCTCTTTGTCGTGTATGGTTGTTGAGGAATACTGTCGAATAAATTAGGCCTGCCCTCTTGTTCAGTCATCACCTGAAAAAATGATTTCGGATCTTTCTTCACCACAAATTCGCGCCACGTTGATGGATCAACCGAGATTTTCACCACATCAAACCCATCGCGGGTTTGTTCATTGTAATAAAGGGTTTCACCATCAGCACTTAAGGCTGGATTATACGCGCCATATTTACTGGAGGTGACTTGAAAACGTTCACCGGTACTCACCACCAGTACATAAATATTATCGATGCCACTAACAGGAGAATTATAAAACAGGTAGTCGCCATGTAGCACGGGGTGACCGATGTTTTCGTTGGATGCAGCGATTAATTCCTTTTCAACACCTGAATCAAAATCAAAAACCACAACCGATCTTCCTGAAGCAGTAGTCTTTAACACAGCAATAGACTTACCATCAGCCGACCAACAAGGCATGGAGTAAAACGCTTGCTGCGGATTGGCAAATTGCTTGCGAACATTACCTGCAGTATCCAGAACGGTTAGTGTTGTGTTGTATGTTGTGTTTGTTTCAACCGTAACAATTTTTTGCTGATCGGGTGAAAGCGCTGCACTGGCATACCGGGATTTACGGGTTACAAACTTCAGTTTCTTTTCCCTTACATCGTACAACTTAATAACGGAATAGGTGCGCATGCGCCAACGCGGATCAAAACCATATTCATTCCACACCACCAGATCACCTACCGCTGAAAGCATTCCGGCATCGTTGAGTATGCCGGGGATGAAAGAATTCTTCTCGACTCCATTTTCCAAAATCACAAATTGAGCAATATCCCCGATGCCACTCTTCATGGCCAATATCCGGCTCCCATCAAGTACCTGGGGATAATAATAATTCGTGTATCCCTTTCGGGGATTATGTGGTACAGTTTCAAAGGTTGATAAGGAAAGCGCATTCACTTCTTCCCGCCATTCCTTCGCCAAGTCATTGGCCATTTCGTTGTACAGCTTCGTTACATACAACCCTGATTCTTTTTTAATCGCATTCGAGAAGGTGAATGGAATAAACGGCACGCTCCATGCACGCTTTGTCACTTTTTCCCAAATAAACGGATCACCTGTTCGCCTGCGCAGATAACTCACCATGTGGTATCCAAACACATAGTGATCGGGAATATTATGCTTATAGGAACGTAAGTATTGCTTGTGATAATTGAATTCGCGGCTCTCCAGCAAATTGGTACGAAACACCAAGCCGAAGTTTGGAATTTTACCACGTCCGCCAGAAGTAAACGCGGTTTCGGTTACTACGGCATCGCCTTCCCAAAACCATTGGGGTACGGCTGTGACCGACATAGCCGCCAACGTAGCAGGACCAAATGCATAGTATAACAGTTTGTTGAATCCACGGTTTGCTTTATCGAATTGAACTACATGTCGGTATTCGTGTGAAGCCAGCTGATCGAGCCACTCGGTTGTGCCGGTGAAGTTGTAATTCTGAGGCGGCATGGTATAGAACTCCGACCGTCTGGGTATTAAACTTACAAACCCGTTGGAGATGGCGTTCTGATTTTGGAGAATGACTGATATTCGTTTTGTACTTACCCCCAATGTGCGCGACTCCACCTGGCGGATGTGTTCAAGCCTATTGGCCATGCGTTGCGCCTGAAATTCAAAACCCTGTGGATATAAAATTCGAAAATTGGGTGTGTTGATTTTGTACCAGGATAATGCTGGCGGGTTGTTGTTTAAAACCTCCTGCGCTTTCGACTCAACCGTAAAAAAAAGCAAAACAAAAAGTAACCCGTTACGCATTCACCTTATTTGTATCTGGAAATATTCAACTCTGCACCCTCAAAAACAAGTGCCACAGGTAAAACAGTTCAAATTCTTTACTTTTGTAGCGTGTTTAAAAAGCTCCGAGAATTATACCATGAGTTTAAGCCCTACGTTCGGGTTGATCTGATCATGTATGGGGTAATGATCCTGCTGATCATTATTTACTTCCTGGTAAGCTTATTCTGGTAATCACCTCATTATTTCGCGAACATTATCCCTGATTTTTTCAGCCAGGTCATCCGTTGGTAAATCGTTTACATCCCGACCAAACGGATCTTCGATTTCTTCTGCAATCAACTCCACACTCAGCAAAACAAAAGAAATTAACAGAACAGTTGGTATGGTTACATAGCCGAAAGTAGTAACAAAACCAAAAGGCAAGGTAATGATGTAAATAAACACGAATTTCTTAATGTACATGCTGTAGGAATATGGAATGGGTGTATTCTTGATTCGCTCGCATGCACCCATAATGTCAATGAAATCCTTCATCTCTTTATCCAGTACAAAAAACTGTTCCCCAGTGAGTTTATTTTGCTTGTAAAGTTTGTTCACACGTGCATAAAGCATCGCGGAAATGGCATTGGGCTTATGCTTTTTGGATTTGAGCAAGTCGATAAACTGATCATCAGGAGGTTGCAACTCTGAAAGCTGCACGCCTTTGCGCAAGTGTTCTTTTGTAGTGTAAACAAAATTTGGAATCATTTTGGCAAACCATTCCCTGTTTTCATGATCATCCTGATCCAGGTAAGCATTTAATTTTAGTGCAAAATTGCGGGTACTGTTTACCAGCGCGCCCCACAACTTTCTCCCTTCCCACCAACGGTCGTAAGCGCTATTGATCCGGAACACCAAAAACAAACCCAATACAATACCCAACAACGAGTGCAAGGCTGTGGTGCTGGTAAACTCATCTTTATCCGGATGGATAATCTCCAGTATGAGATAGCAGACGGCCGAAGTAAACAGCACCATGAAAATGAGAGCCGGTAATAAGGTTTTCATTACAAAACGGCTGTAGGAATGAAAAACTAAAGAAAACCAGGCTTTCGGGTTGTATTGTACCATAGAAACATCAAAATCAGGCCGCTAATAAAGGGGAATAGAATTTTAATTCCAATCTGAAACCTGCCGAACGGATTTGCGTTAATCAATTTAAAACAATATCTTTATAATATCATTTTAATATCACTGCCATGAACCACGAAAAAGAGTACACCCCGCTATCCGGCTACATAATGCTGGTTATTGTTCTGATCCTGCTTATTGCAAGTACCTGGGCCTTAATCGTTATGCGAAACCCAGTATTTGTATGGCCCCTGGCCCTCGGTTTAATCCTTACGCCCGGGTTTTTCTACATCAACCCGAATGCTTCCATGGTTTTGGTGCTGTTCGGAGATTACAAGGGAACCGTGAAAAAAAATGGTTTCTACTGGGTAAACCCGTTGTTCAGCAAAAAATCCATTTCCTTACGTGCCCGTAACTTCGACAGTGAAAAAATCAAGGTGAACGATAAAGTCGGTAACCCGATTCAAATTGGTGTGATCCTGGTATGGCAGGTGCGCGATACGTTTAAGGCAGCCTTCGAAGTGGATAATTATGAAAACTTTGTGAAAATCCAGAGTGACTCGGCAGTACGCAAGTTAGCTGGCCTTTATCCATACGACAATTTTGATGATGATTCAGAAGTAACCTTGCGCTCCGGGCATGATGATGTAAACCACATGCTGGAAGAGAACCTGCGTAATCGACTGGAGATAGCTGGTATACATGTAATTGAAGCACGTATCGGTTATCTGGCTTACGCTCCTGAAATTGCAAGCGCCATGTTGCGCAGGCAGCAGGCAGCCGCAGTGGTTTCGGCTCGCTACAAAATTGTAGAAGGCGCAGTGAGCATGGTGCAGATGGCGCTTGATCACCTGGCTAAGGAACAAATCATTGAACTGGACGAGGAGCGCAAAGCCGCCATGGTCAGCAACCTGATGGTTGTACTGTGTGCCGACAAAGACGTAAGCCCAGTGGTTAATACCGGAACGTTACACAACTAAAATGAGAATGCATCAACATAGTGAAGTTCAGCGATTCAGTCAGGTGCGGTGGTTGTGGTTTTTAATGCTCGCCCTGCTGATTGCTGAACTTTTATTTCTTGCTCCGCAATTAATTCATGAGCAGCCTATGCTACTTGTTCTCTCACTAACGGCTTTTTTACTGCCCATGATTCTGATCCTCTTCGTGCTTCGGTTTGAATTTAAAATCGATGAAGCTGGGATTCATTACCGGTTTATACCCCGAGTTATCCGCTGGCAAACCATTGCATTTGGAAATGTTGTGGCCTATCAGGTACGCGATAAAGAATCGTGGTACGAGAAATTTCACATGGGGTATCATCGAAATCTGTTTACCAAAACAACTTCTATAAATATTGCCGGAAGCAAGTACCTGATAGTAACGCTAAAAGATGGCGCAACAATAAAATTAGGAACTGAGAACCCGGAGGCAGTTGAATTCGCACTTAAAAAATTGCTTTCCGAAACCAACGAATAATTATGCCTCAAAAGAAACCATTTGTATTAAGGCTTGATCCGGAATTATTAAAGGCTGTTGAGAAGTGGGCGAGTGATGAGTTCCGGAGTACAAACGGCCAATTGGAATGGATTATTGCGCGGGCGCTGAAAGATGCAGGTAGGTTAAAACAGAAATAAAATTTATTCAACCACACTTCCCGAAATTTAGCAATGAAGTTTATCTTTCGGACTAAATTCAGAAGTGCTATGAAAGATGTGCGTATGATTCAACTGATCGTAATCATTATTTGTGTGATGGGATATTCGCTCGTTCATGCACAAGCTGATTACCTGGTATTAACAAAGGGCGATACGCTATATGGCAAAGTGAAACATCTTTCCTACGGTACGGAAGAAGCAATTCAGATTGAGCAGAAAGACTCAAAACGGAAAGTGAATTATCCCATGCTTCAGGTAAAGGCCTTCCAAATCGACAATGAATCCTACCACCTGATCCGCACCACCACCAAATACACCTACATGAAACTGATAAGTGGTGGATACCTCAGTTTGTATGCATTTCGAATGGATGGACAAAACATCTGGAATGGTCGTTACCTGCATAAAATTGATGGAAGCGGCATGGAAGTACCCACCCTCGCGTTTAAAAAGAAAATGGCTGAGTACCTGACCGAATGTTCCGATCTGAAAGCCAGCATTGAATCTGGAGATCTGAACCGAAATGATCTAAATAGTATTATCGTTCAGTACAACGCATGCATCTCACGCAACACCAACGTAAAAAGTCAGGAAGTTGAAGTGGCTGTCAAAAATGCCGCATCTGTTAACGTATGGGAAGAGCTCGAATCGAAAATCAAAAACGTAAATCTGGAAGACAAGGAATCTGTTTTGGAAATGATTTCAGAAGCGAAATCAAAATCTTCACAGGGAGAAAAAATTCCCAACTTCCTCAAAGATGCATTGCGAAAATCATTGAAAGAAAATTCTGAGTTAGAAGAACTGCTGAGTAAAGCCTTGATGCAAGGTGATCAATAGAACCACCCCTAGCCCTCCTTTACAAGGAGAGGAATCACAGGAAAACGTCCCACCTCGTTTACAAACTCAAGTTCCGGAGGAGCAACATATTATTAGAAAGAATTCAAATTCAACATTGAGCTCCGTAGGAGCGGCATCTCATTTAAGAAAAAAAGAAATAATAAAAACCACCTCTGACACCTCCTTGTCAGGAGAGGAATCACAGGAAACGCCCCATCTCGTTTACAAATTCAAGCTCCGGAGGAGCGACATATTATTAGAAGAATTCAAATTCAACATTGAGCTCCGTAGGAGCGGCATCTCATTTAAAAAAAAGAAAATAATAAGAACCACCCCCGACCCCTCCTTATCAGGAGGGGAGTTTAGTTCTCCGGAATTTATAAGTTCTTAACCAAGTGCTTCACTTTATCGCGATTCCAGAATAATACATACAAAGAACTTACGGCTACAATAACAGCGTAAATAAAAAGTTGTCCGCCATCCTGCTGAACTTCAATGCCCAATACGAAAAGGTGACTACCGATAGCACCCAGCATCAATCCCAAAGCCAGCACCGCTCCTACCCAAGCCGTTGCCGGAAGCAAAATAAGAATTGAAGCCAGTAATTCAGCTACACCGGTACCAATCCTGCCCCACGGCTCAATCCCCATTTTGGTAAAAATATAAACCGATTCCTCTGCTCCGGTAAACTTAAAGTATAAGGTTTGAAGCATGATGATGGCCGCCACCAGGCGGGCTATCCAATAAAGTATCAGGGTAATTTTCATACAGCAAAGTAACGTAGCCAGCCGACAGGAAGTTTGTCGCTTACGTGACATCACCCCTACAGGCAGGCAATTTTAAGTGGAAAGAAAATAAGTATATTGAAGCATGAACCCGTTGCACCACGATCCGAATATCGCCTCTGCAAAAACCCTCACCAAGGATTTCTATACCGATCCGCGCTATTTTGAATTAAGTAAAGAAAGAATTTTCGCGAAAGCGTGGCATTATGTCGGGAACGTTAATGAATTACCAAAAGCTGGTACTTTAAAACCGGTTGTGGTTTTGGATGAGTTTATGAATGAGCAGTTGTTACTCTCAAAAGACAAAGACGGACAACTGCATTGCCTCTCCAATGTGTGCACGCACCGCGGAGCCCTGCTCATCAATGAACCATGTCAGGCAACTGATATTCGTTGTCCATACCACGGCAGGCGATTTAACCTCACTGGCAAATTTCTTTCGATGCCTGAGTTTAAAGAAGTGGAGAATTTTCCATCTCCTGCGGATGACCTCGCAGAACTTCCGATTTTCGAAATCGGTCCATTGCTCTTCTCTTCGCTTACCGATGCATTGCCCGCAAATTCTTTCTTTTCTGAGATGATGAGCCGAATCAGTTGGATGCCGCTTCAGCAGTTGGTATACAAACCTGAACTCTCCAAAAGCTATACGATTGAAGCGCATTGGGCTTTATACTGCGAGAACTACCTGGAGGGTTTTCACATCCCCTTTGTACATGCTTCATTAAACCAGGTCATTGATTTCGGAAGTTATTCTACCGAACTCTTCCAAAACGCCAGTCTTCAGCTTGGCATTGCAAAACAAGGACAGTTGGTTTTTGATTTACCGAAATCATCCCCTGATTTTGGTAAATCAGTTGGCGCTTATTACTTCTGGGTTTTCCCCAACCTGATGTTCAATTTTTATCCGTGGGGACTTTCCTTAAATGTGGTGAAACCCATTGCCCCACAACAAACAAAAGTAGAGTTTCATACTTTCATTTGGGATGAATCCCTGTTCAACAAGGGCGCAGGCTCCGACCTGAACCGTGTTGAAATGGAAGATGAGGCTGTTGTTGAAAGTGTTCAGCGCGGTATTCGCTCGCGGTTTTATTCGCACGGACGCTATTCTGTAAAACATGAAACAGGCACCCATCATTTGCATCAACTACTGAAACAGTTTCTTAGTTAATCTGAATTCATCGCCAACTAATTTGTTCTAAATTTGTTTTTCCTTAAAAGCAAATCATGAAATATTTTGTTGACGAATCACTTCAACCGATCCAACTAAAACCAAAAGCAGAAAGTAAATTCCTGGAGGGGCCACGATCTCGCTCCTATGAATTCTTTTTTGCTTTTCGGGTATTACTTGAGTTCATTAAGGGATTCAGAGTGTTGCACTTTATTGGACCTTGTATTACCGTTTTTGGTTCAGCACGTTTCAAGGAAGGACATCCCTACTACCAACACGCTTATGAAATCGGAAAACGAATAGGTCAAAGCGGCATTACACTCATGACGGGTGGCGGCCCCGGTATTATGGAAGCCGCTAATCGCGGAGCTTTTGAAAACGGTGGACTTTCTGTTGGCTGTAACATCGAGTTGCCATTTGAACAATCAGCTAACCCCTACATGCATAAGTGGGTTACCATTAAATATTTTTTCGTGCGTAAGGTGTTATTGGTAAAATACTCCATTGCTTTTATTGTTATGCCGGGCGGATTTGGAACCATGGATGAATTCTGGGAAACCCTGACCTTAATTCAGACTAAAATCATCAGCGATTTTCCGGTTGTACTATTTGGCAAAGAATACTTCAGGCCTTTGCAGGACATGCTGACTAAAATGGTGGAAGAAAAAACCATTTCTCCGGAAGACTTATGCCTTGTATTGATTACCGATGACGTAGAAGAAGTGGAAGCACACATTCAGAAATTCGTGCTTCAGAATTATCATGTACAGCGCGCACGACCATCTGCTTTGTTACTCGAAAATCTAAAGCGTAAAAAGAAATCATAGTAACTTTGGCGCAAATTATATTATGATTGTTTGCTGAATCGTTATGAAACGCATTAACACATTTCTCTTAATTATCCTGACCGTAGCATCGTGCAAGCAAAAAGAAACTACTCAATCTGAATCGATTGAAACACAAGAAAGTGTTGATTCCACAATGCCTGAACCAACGGATGCTGATGTATTTGCTCCGCAAAATGATTGGGACTACCAATCCCTTTACGGCATTTACCTGCATGAAAGCAACACGCAAGGCTTTACAGCCATACTCGAAATTCTTCCACAAGGCAATGACCTCACCTTTTCATTATCGGTAGAACAGAATAATTGCACCGGAAAAGCAGATGGAAGCATCGGCATGGCCATTCATACGGAAACCGAGTATGCCGGTTTTTTTGATAATCCGGATTGCCGAATGGAATTTCTGTTTAATCTCAAACAACAATCCATCCGCATACAAGAGGTTGGATTTTGCAGGCTCCACGAAAACGGATGTGATTTCAGCGGAGCCTATATTAAAAAGCGGTAGTGCCTTGGTCGGACTGAGCGGATTGATCGAGCACCCATAGTTTTTTCTGATCATAAAATATTTCGCCAGCATTAACGGTCAGGGGTGATTCAAAATTATCCTCGTAGAGTTGCCCTGTGCCTAGTCCGTGCGGAAGCGTAACCGGATAGTTGGCCGTAAACTGGCAAATGGCATTTAGTCCAACATTCGATTCAAGTGCAGAGGTCATCCACCAACCAATTTGCCTTTCTTCAGCGAGTGCAATCCATTCTTCACAGGCTTTTAAACCGCCATGAAGTGTAGGCTTTAATATAATATAAGCAGGCTTTATCCGATCCAACAATTTTTCCTTGTCTGCTGTTGCTTCTACACCAATCAGCTCTTCATCCAGGGCAATGGGTATGGGCGATTTGCGGCAAAGCTCGGGCAATATTTCCGATCCTGCCTTTACGGGTTGTTCAATAGAATGTATCGTAAACCGCGACAACTCGTTCAGCTTGTACAAGGCCTCTTCCGGTTTGAAAGCCCCATTCGCATCAAGCCTGATGGTAATATTTTCTCGATAATACTTACTGCGAATGTATTGCAGAATGTCACACTCCTTCTCAAAATTCAGCCCACCTACTTTAATCTTGATGCACCGAAAACCTTTTTCAATTTTCATGGATACCTGTTGTAACATAGAATCCATATCTCCCATCCACACCAAACCGTTTATCGGGATGGGTGTTCCTCTAAAAAAAGAATTATCAAAAATTAAACGCTTACCGCCATGCTTCAGATCAAGCAACGCAGTTTCAATACCAAATCGAATAGAAGGAAATTCGGGCGGTACGATCGAGTCAACCGATTGTGTTGAATCTGTCAATTTTTGCAGGCAACGCTTCAACACCTCTTCAAAATCGGGTCGGTCATCTATACTTAATCCGGGTAACGGGCCACACTCGCCAATGCCGAAGCACGAAGGCTCTTCACTATTTCGGATTTTCACAAACCACGACACTTTCTCTTTCATTCGTCCACGACTGGTGCGTGCATCAAAATTGAAGTGAAAAGTTTGTTTGAAATATTCCGTTTGAAGCTTCATGATATTTACCAGGCACGAATTTAGAAAAATATTTAAGCTTATCTTTGCCGGCCTGTATGAGACCCACGATATCCATCAAAGATTTTACGTACACGCTACCCGAAGAAAGGATCGCTCACTTTCCCCTGGAAAAGCGTGATGAATCAAAACTTCTCGTTTATCAGAGAGGCTCTATTTCACACACCCGATTCAAGTCGTTGGTTGACTTTCTTCCGAATAATTCGACACTCTTTTTTAACAACACGCGGGTTATACAGGCACGTTTACTATTTCAAAAAGAGACGGGAGCAAAAATCGAGATCTTTCTTTTACAACCCGAACATCCCTCAAAACTACTGGCTGAAATCATGACCGCAAAAGGGGCATGCCAATGGCAATGCGCCATTGGCAACCTGAAGCGATGGAAAAATGGAACACTGACCAAACAACTTGATGGTTTAGAATTGCAAGCCACACTCATTGATCGGGACCGGGGAATCGTTGAGTTCAGTTGGAGACCTGAACAAAAATCGTTTAGCGAAGTGATTGCACTGGCGGGCCTGACTCCCCTTCCGCCCTACATCAAACGCGATGTAGATAAGGACGATGAGGTGCGGTACCAAACCATTTACTCAAAGGCTGATGGTGCCGTGGCTGCACCAACGGCTGGTTTACACTTTACAGATGATGTATTAAAATCCTTAAAAGAGAAAGGAATTAAAACCGACTTTCTCACGCTTCACGTGAGTGCCGGTACGTTCCAACCTGTTACGACAGAAAACGCGCTGGAGCATGCGATGCACGAGGAGCAGGTTATCATCACCCGACAAAACATTGATTCGTTGCTGGACGAGAGCCGGAAGGTCATAGCCGTTGGTACAACATCCATGCGAACCCTGGAAAGTTTGTATTGGTTTGGTGTAAAACTTTTGAATGATCCAGAAGCCCCGTTTTCTATCACCCAGCATGATCCATACCAGCACACTCAATCCTTACCGGATAAAGGAACCGCTTTGCGTGCAGTAAAAAATTTACTTGACCAGCATTCAATAGACTCCATCACAGGCGCTACATCCATTTACATTTATCCGGGTTATACATTCAAAATTTGCAACGGATTGATTACAAATTTTCACTTGCCCGGTTCAACCTTAATGCTTTTGGTTGCAGCTTTTGTTGGCGATGACTGGAAAAAAATCTATGATGAAGCACTAAACAATCACTATCGCTTTCTCAGCTATGGCGATAGCTCATTGCTCTTGCCAGCTTTATAACAAAACAAAAGGGCGGTTTTAAACCGCCCCTATAATTATACACTAAACAAACGTTTACTGATTTGCTTGCGGATCGATAATCCGCACTTCCACTCTTCGTCCCTCCTCCTTGCTGGTTTCTGTTTTGGTAGCCCCGTAACCTTTCGCAATAATTCGTCTGCGTACAATGCCGCGGTGGTTCAGGTAATTCAATACTTCAATCGCGCGCTTGTTTGAAAGTTCACGATTCATCTCTTCGGAGCCTTCCTGTGATGCAAAACCTGAAATCTCAACGCTTAAGTCAGGGTTCTTTTTGAGCGCAGCAAGAATATCATCCAACTGCGTATGATACTGCTGTTTCAAATCACTTTTTGCTACATCGAAATACACTTTCACTAATTTATTCAAAACAGCTTTATCAAACGTGCCTTGCTTTTTAGCTGGTTGGTTCTTTTGATTTTTTGCTTCTTCGGAAACTTCAAAAGTCGGCAGGGATAAAATGGTCTTTCCCTCTACATTTTTCTTTTCAAATTTGCTCTCATCTGTTTCGTCATAGTAGTACACACGGGTAGCAATTTCGAGATTAGGATTACTCTCATCAAAATTCACCTGGTCCATGGTGTTGGTGAGGTGAATCAATTCCAATACATAATCAACGCCCTCATCATCACCGGCTGCCAACAAATCCATCATTAAGTCGTAGATGTCAACATTGCCGCTTTGAGCCAGTTTGGCTTCATGGGCTTTGCGCAAATCTGCTTTCGAATCCTGATTGGTGTTGTAGAATGCATTCTTTACCTGAACTTCCTGACCCACCACTTCATCGAACTGAACAATATTTTTCAAATTGATCTGCTGATACAGTTCATAGAAATAATCCTGGTTAGGCACATTGACGTTAATCGTGTACGGTAAAAATCCATCCGACTCAATGATCACATCGTAATTGCGTGCTGGAGGAAGAATGATCAGGTAGTTTCCGGTTTCCGGATCAGGATCGTAAACAAAGTCGAGCTTTTTGTTAGTCTGGTTATCAATCACATAAATCTTGGTGGGCATCGGCTTGCCTGTATCGGCATTTAAAATGCGACCCTTAATCATCGTCAGCGGAATGTTGCCCGTATCTTCCGGCATGTCGATGAAATAAATATCCTGCGCACCTTGACCGCCTTTACGATCGGATGAGAAGTAAGCACGCGTGCCATCCGCAATTAAGGTAAAGTAGTTATCGTTGGCAGTGGTGTTTATCGGGTAACCCATGTTCTCCGGCTTCGTCCAGGTATTGTTGATGAACTTGGTCATGAAAATATCCCTTCCGCCCATGGTGCTGTGACCATCGGAAGTAAAGAATAACGTTTTCTGATCAGGGTGAATAAACGGGGCATCTTCATTGTCTTTGGTATTCACCGTTGGACCAAGATTCACAGGCTGACTCCAGTTACCGTTTGCCTGAAGTTCAATTTTATAAATATCCATACCGCCCTGGCCACCCATGCGATCGCTGGCGAAGTAGATCGTCTTTCCATCCGGAGTAATGCTGGCTGTTGATTCCAGGTACTTGCTGTTTAAGGTCGAGGCAAGAATGGAAGGCTTCGACCATTCCGATCCAGTCTTATTAATGACAAAAAGATTTCCCGGGTCGGTGGCCCCGCCCATAAAGATCATCATCTTCTGACCATCGGCCGAGATACCTGCTGTACCCACGTTGTAATCGGAAGTTACCGGAACAACCTGTGGCTCAGACCAGTTACCTGATGTATTATATGAAATCAGAATCTCTTCAATGAATTTATCCCCCGAACGGGTTTTACCTGTGTTGGGGCGAAGGGCGGTAAAGGCCAGTATGCTTTCATCAGCCGAAACAACAGGATTATACTCGGTATATTTAGAATTAACCCCAAATCCGAAACTTTTGACGCTAACATTACGGGGTACCGACATCAGGGCAACGGCATTATGACAAGCTTCAATAGCTTTGTCTGCTGCCGCGATGGCTTTCCTATCGGTTGGCACTGCTTTTTTATAGGCCGTGAATGCATCGATAGCTTTTTGAATATCCTCGTTACGGAGGTACAAGTTCCCAAGATCAAAATAGGTTGAGGGAGGTAACTTGGCGCCTGCTTTCAGGGCGTACTCAAAATATCCAATGGCTTTCGACTGTTCATCCGTAGAAGTTGACTTTTGGTAGCAAACTCCCGCCTTGTAATGCACGTTGGGGTCTTTTTCACCCGCCTGAATAGCCTGAACAAATAAGGGAAGTGCCTCTTCATAGTTACGGATACCAAAATACTTTTCAGCTTCAGAAAGCGTCTTTGACGACTGAGCGTACCCGCGGTTTACAAACAAAATGAAGGAGATAAGCGCCAGAATGGCAACAAGAAGTCTTTTCATGATGACAAGAGATTCGTTTTTTATTGCAATGCTAACATTATCAACAGGTTAAAATCCTTCATTTTCGGTTACAACCTTACCTGTGCGAAGAATGTAGGGAAATTAGAGTCACACGAAATCTTAACTTGGGTTTAAAGCTTTACTTTAGGCAAGATATACTAACCAGCCGAAAACGAAAAAATTGAGTCACCTTAGGAAATGAATTGAATTATGCCGAATTTTAGGTAGGTTAGCCGGATTATTTGCACGCTAATGCCGGAAATTGAGATGAATGGTGAAGTGGTGATGCCGGTCTGCAAAAGGTTATAAGAAACAACATTGCTTCAACCAGACCCCAAATAATAGTGAAACGCGGATTTCTAAGCAGAATCCTTGATCTGCAGGAAGGTGAAGAAGGAAGGGTTTTCCTTCTGCTGATTATGAGCTTCTTTATGGGAGCCTTCCTGGCCACCTTTACCGTTGCCGCCCAAACCCTGTTTTTGAACAACTTTGACGAAAAAAATGACCTTCCCGGGGCCTTTGCCATTGCCGGTGCCTTTGGCATTGTGGCCACGGTAAGCTATAACTTCCTGCAACGCAAAATCCGTTTTCAGTACCTGGCCGTACTCAGCTTACTTGTGGTTACAGCCGTAACCGCTGCCATCGAATTTGGTGATCTTTACTTTCCCGACAAGCAAACCATTTACTATTACGGATTCACCCAGCTTATCCCCTTCACGCTGATTATTCTGCTTGTGTTCTGGGGGGCGTTTAACCGACTATTCAATGTTCGGCAATCCAAGCGCTTATTGGGAACCGTTGACCAGGGAGCATTGGTAGCCTCTTTGATCTCATTCTTTGCCATTCCGGTTGTATTGCCTTACCTGCCGGGTGAAGGAAGCGACAAAGCTGAATCGCTGTATACCATTAGTCTCGTTAGTGTTATTTTGTTTACCGTAATGTTTATCGTTCTATCCACCAAATTTGGAGGAGAACGTTGGTCGCTTACGCAGGAACGACTCAAGAACCAAAAAGTAAGGGTAGTCGATTTTCTCAAAAACAAATACCTGATCCTACTCTCTTTATTCATTATCATTTCTATCGTATCGCTGAACTTCGTTGAGTATTCCTTTCTGAGTGTTTCAACCCAACGCTTCAAACCGGAAGAACTGGCAAACTTCCTGGCGTTATTCGAAGCTACCATTGTAATCTTTAGCTTTTTGTTTCAGGCCTTTGCGGCCGACCGGATAATGGTAGATTACGGGTTAAAGGTTTCCATTCTGGTAAACCCAATCCTAATCGCACTCTTTACTATTGGCGCACTCATCATCGGTTTAACATTTGGTTATACCGAAGCGAGTCCATCGTTTACTATATTCTTTGTAATGATTGCGATGAGTAAACTCTTCATCTACTCCACAAAAGAATCACTGGATGAACCCGCTTTTAAACTCTACCAGTTACCGGTGGATCCCAACATTAAAATTGATGTGCAGACAAAAATTGAAGGTTTTGTAACAGCCTTCGCTACCATGCTTGCCGGTGGTTTGATTTACCTGATTAACCGTGTACATATTTTCGATTTACTCTACATCACCATCTTTACCCTTCCGCTAATCGGTTTGTGGTACCTGGTGGGAAATAACATGTACACGAATTACAGGAACACCTTGAGAAAAACATTGATCCGAAACAAGTCGAAAGTTGAACATAAAATAGAACAGGAACTGACCGTAGACCGGGTGCTCGAACGTGAAATCACGAGTTCAGCAGAAGATAAAGTTTTGTATGGCTTACGCCTGATGGAAAAAATTGAGCCCGCGCTTTTTGAAAATGCCATCATCACGTTAACCAATAGCAATCACCAACACGTAAAGGCATTTGCCAACGAAAAAGTACAACAACTTGGTTTAGACAGAGACCCTTCAAAAGATCAGGATATCCGAACCCTTGCATCACAGGCCGCGAGTGAAACAGAAGCAAGTGACTTGCTTTCCATTTCCCCGGATAATCTAATGAAGCTGAGTAAATCTGTAAAACCAGCCGACCGGATGCTGGCCGCAAAACTTTTACGCAAACTTATCAGCCAGCGAACTATTTTTATTTTGCTTGAATTGCTTCGCGATGTAGACTACAACGTGCGCCATGAAGCCTTGAAAACTGCGCGTAAAGTAAAGCGACCTGAAACCTGGCCCACACTGATTGAACTGCTCTCCTCTCCTTCGTATTGCCATCAGGCTACAGCCGCACTGATTGAAGCAGGTGAACCCGTATTACCGGTGTTGGATACTGCCTTTCATAAATCCGGACAAAGCGACATTACCATGCTGCGCATTGTGCAGATTATCGGGCGTATTGGTGGCGATGCTGCGCTTGATCTGTTGTGGAAAAAAGCAGACTACCCCGATAAACGAATCGTAAACCAGATTCTCTATTCGCTTCGTTATGTAAACTACCGCGCAAGCGGCCGACAGGCTAACCAGGTAATGGATTTGCTTGAAGCAGAAATTGGAAAAAACCTCTGGAACCAGGCCGCCCTTCACGAATTACCACAACTGGAAAACTTCCAGTTATTAAGAAGCGCGATACGCGAAGAGATCAGGATCAATAATGATCAAATTACCATGCTGCTTTCGATTCTGTATGATCCGGAAGCGGTTCAACTCGTTCGTGAGAATATCGACTCAGGCGATCCGAATGGCGTAGCCTATGCACTCGAATTAATGGACTTATTCGTAGATCAGGATCTGAAACCAAAACTTTTCCCGTTGTATGATGACATTCCCGTTCCGCGTAAGCTTGAATTGTTACAGATTTATTTCCCGCGTGAAAGCTACAACCCCGTACAGGTAATCAATTATATTTTGAATCGCGACTTCAACCTGAATAATCGCTGGACAAAAGTCTGTGCTGCCTATACTTCAGCCTACATACCCGAATTCAGGGTTAGCCGAGGCTTGATTGCCCAGATGTTCAATCGCGATAAACTTTTGCAGGAAACTGCCGCATGGGTTATTTATAATAAGGACAAAAGTATCTACAATACCATTTCAGAACGCTTACCCGATCGTGATAAACGTTACCTCGACTCAGCCATTGAAAACAATGAGTTGTTGGATGGCTTGAATGATGGCTTCTTCCTGGGCATAGAAATGATTCTATTCCTGAAGCAATTGCCGGAATTCAAAGGAATCAGCGGTGTACTATTGGCTGATCTGTTTGATAAAATTTTACCATACGATCTGGCTCGGGGAGAAAGGGTTGGATTGGGTTCTCACGAACAGAACAATCCAATCTTTATTGTCGCGCATGGCGAAATAATGCTGAAGGAAAAAGGCGAGACACGCTTTACCCTGAAGCCAGGCGATGTATTCGGAGATTTGTTTAGCAAAAACAGGAACGGATTAAACCTCGATACACTCGAAGCCGTTGAACGCTCCGTGGTATTTCGCATTGATTTGCTCGATTTTTATTTTGTAATAGCCAACCATCATGAGATGGTAGAGAAAATTATTCGTAACGCAACAGAAGAAACAGAAGATATAATTGAACAATCCAACCCTTAAACTTTACACTTCAGAATTTGAACCACCACTACGATGAACCTTGAAATAGATGTACTGATTATTTACTCGGATAAGGACAACGAAACCGCTGGCGGACAATCCGGTTGGGTAACCCAGTTCAAAAAATTCCTCGACCTGATGCTCACGCAAGTGTTGGGATCAAAACCAAACATCTTACTCAAGAGCGAGTATGACAACATGGTTTCGCCCAAACTTGACAATGCAGCAACATTGGTGAGTATACTCTCTCCAGACTTTATTCAATCCGGTCAATGCCTGGATAACCTCGAGGCATTCTATCAGGCGGCAGAAGCCAGTGGCAAAAACCACAACCGTGTGTTTAAAGTTTTCAAAAATCCATTAAGTGTTCAGGAACAACCGCCACGCCTGCGCGAACTCATCGGCTATGAAATGTACCAACTTGATTCAGAGACGGGTGAAGTACGTGAGTACACCGATTACTTCAGCTCGGAAGCTGAACGCCAATATTGGATGAAGATGGTGGATCTTGCCTACGACATCTATGACACCCTGCTTCAATTAAAAGGTACAGAAGCAAAAGGTGAAGTGAAAAACATTTACAAACGCAAAACCATTTACCTGGCTGAAACCGGGCACGACCTTTCTGTACAACGCAACATCATCAAACGTGAACTGCAGCGGCATGGATACATTGTAACGCCAACCCAAACCCTGCCGGGCAATATTCACGACATAGAAAAGATGGTGAAGCGCGACCTGGAAGAAGCCAGCCTCTCCATTCACCTGATCGGAGCTGCCTATGGTGAAATACCTGACGGCTCCGATCGGTCTATTGTTGATTTGCAAAACCGTTTTGCCGCAGAAAAAAGTCAGCGTGTAGGTAAGGAACATTTCACACGCCTGATCTGGATTTCACCCGTGCTTATCAACGCCAGCGAACGTCAGCGATCATTTATTGATAACCTGAAACGCGATACCGATGCGCAGGAAGGAGCTGAAATTCTACAAACTCCGCTTGAAGATTTCAAAAACATCATGCGTGAAGAATTGCTGGAAGCCGATGAGAAAAAAGCGCTGGAGGAAACCGGTGGTAAATCCGTTTACCTCGTTCACGATCGGGTTGATCATCAGGAAGTAAAACCCATTATTGAAGCCATCGAAAAAAATGGATATAAGGTATTGATGCCTGCATTTGAAGGCGAACTGCTTGACCTTCGCCAAAAGCACATCAACAACCTGCGCAACTTTGATACAGCCATTATCTATAAAGGAAAAGTGAACGATCAATGGGTGCGGATGAAGGTGTTGGACTTATTAAAGGCACCGGGTTTTGGAAGAAAGAAACCCATTAAAGGAAAAGCCGTACTGACCAGCATCAACTCAGGCTTAAACCTGGATGCCTTCAAGAATCAAAACCTGCGCGTGGTTCAGGCAGATCCACGCGATGTTGCTGATAAAATAAAATCGTTGTTGGAAGAATTTAATAACTAAAATATACGCTACACGCTTGAAGCCTGAGGTTTAAAGCGTGTAGCGAAAAAGATCCTTAATCAAAACGTCTATGCCACAATACGTTGACGAAAAGGTGTCGGTGCTAAACCCGTTTCCGGGTTTGCGCCCCTTCAAAATTGAAGAGAGCCACCTGTTCTTTGGCCGGGAAGGCCAAAGCGATGAAGTGCTCCTGAAACTTTCCAAAAACCGGTTTGTAGGTGTGATCGGTCCTTCTGGAAGCGGTAAGTCATCCTTTATATATTGTGGTGTGCTGCCTATTTTATATGGCGGCTTTTTAACTGATGCCAGTCCGAATTGGGAAGTTGTGGTAACCCGCCCGGGTGCCGGCCCCATTGATAACCTGGCGGAGTCTTTATTAAAGAGCAATCCAGAATATCAGGAGGCTGAAGTTGAGGAACAAAAAATCAAGCGTACCATTTTCTCTACACTGTTGCGAAGCAGCTCATTGGGATTGGTGGAAGCTGTTGAACAATCACGAAGATCAGCCGATGTTAATTATTTAATCCTGGTCGATCAGTTTGAAGAACTCTTTCGCTTTAAGGACAGCACCGATCCGAATTCGGTAAACGAAACGCTGGCCTTTGTAAACCTGTTGATGGAGGCGGTGAATTATCCGGATGCACCGATTTATGTGGCCATTACCATGCGTTCGGATTTCATTGGCGACTGTGCACAATTTCCAGAGCTGACCCGTAAAATCAACGACAGCCACTACCTGATTCCACAACTTACGCGTGACCAGAAACGCAGGGCCATTGAAGGACCTGTAGCTGTAGGTAGCGCTACCATCACACCCCGATTGGTTCAGCAACTGTTGAATGATCTGGGCGACAACCCCGATCAGTTACCCATTCTGCAACACGCGCTTATGCGTACGTGGAGTTACTGGGCCAACTACCGCGATTACGAAGAAGAACCGCTCGACTTAAAACATTACGAAGCCATCGGTACCATGTCGGAGGCGTTGAGTATGCACGCCAACGAAGCCTATGACGAACTCACGGAATCACAAAAACACATTTGCGAAGTACTCTTTAAAGCGATTACCGAAAAGAGAGGTGAGAACTTTGGCATACGCAGGCCAACACGCTTAAATGAAATTGCCGCCATTGCCGATTGCTCGGAAGAAGAAGTGGCCGAAGTGATTGAAAAATTCCGGGAGCCCGGCCGCTCTTTATTAACACCGGCACATGGCACGCCCCTCTCCTCCAAATCCATGGTGGATATTTCGCATGAAAGCCTCATGCGCATTTGGGTGCGGTTGAAAAACTGGGTGGACGATGAAGCTGATGCCGTACAAATGTATTCGCGTTTGGCCGAAGCAGCAGCTATGTACCAGGTGGGCAAAGCCGGTTTATGGCGCCCACCCGATTTGCAATTGGCGTTAAACTGGTTAGCGAAACACAAGCCTACCTTGGTGTGGGGCCAGCGTTACAACCCCGCATTTGAACGAACGATGATCTTTCTCGAATACTCGAGAAAAGAATTTGAAACCGAACAGCGCATACGCGAACTGGAGCAGAAGCGTAAACTGCAACGCGCGAGGATTACGGCTTTGGTGTTTGGTACGCTTACTGTAATTGCGCTACTATTTTTGGTTTATGCGTTTATTCAGAAAGCTGAGGCTGAGGATCAACGCAACAGAGCTGATGATGAAAGACAGCGCGCAGAAGATAACTATTTAGAAGCTGAAAAAGCTCGTGCAGTTGCAGCAGAAGAACGCGACAAGGCTATTGCTGCTCAGAAAGCTGCTGAGGACGCAAAACTAGCGGAAGAACAACAGCGTATAAAAGCTGAAGAAAACGAACGAATCGCTAGAGAGCAAGAAGCTGAAGCTCAGAAACAAAGATTACGGGCACTAACAAATGAAAAATTAGCAAAAGACAATGAACAGATTGCTTTAACAGAAAAAGAACGTGCCGAACGTAATGCTGCAGAGGCTTTACGCCAACGCTACATCGCACAAGCAAAGGCTATGGCGCTTAAATCGGTTGAATTGAGTAACGACCTCCAGCTTGAAGGCCTGATGGCGCAGCAAGCCTATCTGTTCAACACCAAATATGGTGGTGAAGCGTACGATAACGATATCTACAACGGACTATTCTTTGCGTTACGCAATAACGAACATCCCTTAACCAACAGTCTGGCTGGCCATGACTATGGAAATGCCCGTACGATGGTTACCCATCGTGGTGATTCACATATCTATACAGGCGGAAGCGATGGCAAAATCATTCGCTGGAATAACGAAGGAGGCATATGGAGGCCTTCGGAAATGGTTCCTGCTCGCAATACGTACCAGGTCTATAGTATGGATATCAACGCAGACGAAACGTTACTAGCTGCAGCCGGATTGCATACACCCAATGAGTTGGAAAACTACATTGAGTTGTATTCGTTCGATAACATGAAGGCTGCCCCACGCAAGATTACCGGGTTCCGCTATAGTATTGAAAACATTCACTTCACGCCTGATGGCAAGGGCTTATATGCACGCGACAACGGTGGGCACAGCATCAAGTTCTCTGATTTTACCACTACAAAAGAAGTGATCAAGCCAACTGTAAAAATTAACTCCACTGATTTAAGAGCCGATGGATTAAAACTGGCAGGCGCAGGAAATGACGGCATATTATACATCTGGGATGTCCGCGATAACTACAAGGCCACTGAAATCAAATTAGGGGGAAGCCTCACTTCGGTAACATGGCATCCAACCGAAGATTTGCTTGTGGTTGGTGATAACCTGGGATTGATCAGGCTTATCAAAAACGGAATTGTGGTGCGTACACTATCAGGTCACCGTGGACCGATTGAACAAATCAAATACAACCACAGTGCTACCTTCTTTGCTTCAGCCAGTAAAGACCGCACCGTACGCCTGTGGAACGTAAGTAAACTCACTATACCTCCCATTGAATTAAAAGATCACCTCGATTGGGTGTGGACACTTACCTTTTCACCTGACGATGAACAAATCATGGTGGGCTTGCAGAGTTCACAACAAACCATCGATCGGGATAAACTACGCAATGAAGCGAGTATCCGTGCGTATCCCACAAAAATTGCAACCATGTCGGATATTTTGTGTGAGAAGTACATAAAAGAAAATATGACGAAAGAAGATTGGGAAACTTACGTACCCGGTCTTGACTATGAATCTACTTGTCCGAATTATCCACCCAACAATAAGTAATTGAACGCATGAAAAGACTTCTACCCCTCACACTCTTACTTACTGCTGTTGGATTTGGATATGTCCACGCACAGGATTGTGCCCAAACGTTACGCCTGGCACGGGCTACGTATGAGCAGGGCCGCTTACGTGAAATTGAAGGGCAATTAAAAACTTGTTTGGAGGGCGGCTTTAAAAAAACAGAGAAGCAACTAAAAGTTGAAGCCTATAAGCTGCTAACCTTAAGCTACATCTACCTGGAAGAACCTGAGAAAGCCGATCAGGCGATGCTGAACCTAAAACTTACCGACCCGTATTACGAACCCAACCCTGCTGTTGATCCGGCAGAGTTTGTAGCATTGTATAATTCGTTCAGAAAAGATCCGATCTATAGAATTGGTGTTCGACTTGGCGGCAATTTCAGCAGGCCAAATGTTCGTGAATTAAATACCGCGATTGTATTAGGTCCCGATAGCGAATATAAATCGCAGTTTGCCTTGCATGTAGGCGCAGCTATCGATCTCCCCATAAAAGAACGGCTTACGCTTCACGGAGAAATTTTATTTGCTCCACATAAATTTGAAATTGATCAAAAAGTAATCCGGGGAACTGATCCCGATACCGGAGAGGAATTAACCAATGGATTTGAAGGCATTGAAACACAAAACTGGCTGGAAGTACCGTTAGGGATCGAATATAACTTTCTTAAAAGTACATCAAGAATTGATGAACGATACCACCCGTATGTAGGTGCAGGAGTTGTTATTGGCTACTTGCTTCCAACGCCCTCCATAACCGCAGTGCGAACCCGCGATGATGAAGCGTCCATTCCTGAGTCTGGGATTGATCTTGATCGGGAATCGATAAATATCAGCGCGTATGTCTCAGCCGGAATCAAAAGCAAGATTGCATCCGGCAGGCTGGTGATTGAAGTTCGGTATCAGCAGGGACTAACCAACATCAGTTCACCCGAAACCGCTTATAGCAATCAAAAGCTAATATGGGAGTACGGTTATGCTGACTCCATTTTTAATCTAAATGCATTTTCAATCAATGCGTCCTACATGCAGGATATCTTCAAACCCAAAAAAATCAGACATAAATGAGATCCTACTTTTTAAATACGATTTTATTCATTGGGTTAATGGTTAGTGTGGTGACCTGTACCAACCTGGAGGATGCCAAACCGTCCGGGCGATCAACGTATGTTAAATTTTTTGAGTTTGCTGAAAGTGCATTTGCCGCAGATATTGAACCCATACCCGGAGGAAGTTTTGTGGTACTCATTAATACAACTATTGAATTTACGGATAGTACAGCGCAACTCGCACAGGTCCTTGAAGTAGATGCAAACGGAAACCTGATTGCCACCCGAAGTACCATCCCCAACTTTATCGGAAAATCCATTAAACCAATCATCATCAATAACCAGGTTACCAACTACATTGTGGTGAGCGACAGTACTTCTGTAGATCCCTCCGCTGAAATAGCGGCCAACGTAGTTACATCAGCCCTACGCCTTCAGGTTTACGACAATCAGTTTTCAATCATTAACGATACCATCATTTTCAATAACAATGAAGCCATTAAGCCCGACTTTTTTGGTGGTCCTGTTGCTGCCAATGAAAATGGAGACTTTGTTGTATTAACTTCTTTTAAAGGAAGTGTGCAAAATCAGGTAAATGCGCCTGAGCAGCAACGCTTAATCGGCTTTAACAGCCAAACACAAACGTTTTGGGTAAAAGATATTCCCTTGCTGGATCAAACCTTCCAACTTTCAAAAAGTATCCATTACTACAGGGACACTATTATTTGGGCAAGTGCGGTATCAGATATTGTAGGTGATTTTAATACCAGCTATGTGGCTATACCAGTAGTTGAACCCAACACAGACCCCATCAACTTTGACCGTATCGGAGAAAATAGCCTTCAGTTATTTGTTCCGACAGACATTGCTCAATCTAAATTTCCTGAATTAGGATATGGCATTATCGGAACCTATAGCGAAACAACCAATGGCCAAAAAGGGAACCTTTTTTTTCTGCGCGTCCGTCCGAACGGAAATATCTACCCTCAAAGCGATCGGTACTTTGATGCCATTGAATCCTTTAAACCCGATTCAACAGACATTTTCAAAAACCTATCCTCCATTGTAGATGAAGGCAGCGCCATCTGCAGCACCACGGATGGCGGCTTCTTATTGGCTGGAAGTTTCTCGACCACTCCACAAAAAGGTAATGGCGGAAAAGACATGCTCTTGATAAAAGTAGATGCCTTTGGAAACATGATTTGGCGAAAAACATTAGGGGGTACAGGTGATGAAACCGTTACAGCTGTGTTGGAAAGAGAGAACGAAAACTTGATTGTGTTTGGAACAAATACACAAGGCAATTATAGCTCCATCTTTATGATGCGCATGGATAAAAATGGTGAATTGAATAAGTAACAGACTATGAAGAAGGCTTTATCGATACTCACATACAGCATACTCTTACTCCCGCTAATGGCATGGGCTCAACCGGAGCCTACAAACCATGTTACCGGGTTTACAGCCACAGCCACCAGCCCAACGGCAATTTCCTTGTCGTGGACGGACGCTGTCCCTGGTAGTAATGCTCCTGAATTCTATTTGATTCTGGGAAGGAAATTACCAGGTGGTGTTTTTGCAACCGTTCCCGATCAAGACACAGAAGTACCGGCTGATGCAGACTGGAGTGATGATAATTTTGCCGCCATTGTTGCTTATGGAGACCCTGATGCATTGAATGTGACAGGACTCGACCCCGAATCAGAATATGAATTTGCCATTTATCCGTATCAACGAACAGGCGGTTCGGGAGGTAGTTCAGACTATAAGGAAACAGGAGCTCCCACTGCAAGTGATTTTACGTTTTCAACAGCACCTTCCGGACATTCCACAACCTTCACAGCAACGCTTGATGGAAACACCACCATTGACCTTGCCTTTGATGCTGCGAACACACTGACCGATGCGGATGGCTATGTGATTTACCGAAGACCGGGCAGTTCGGCAACGCTTACCGGGTTAAATGATGGGACTGCTGCACCCGGTACTTTAGGCGGAACCACAACCCTGGTATACACCACCAATAATTCAGAAACTACATACTCCGATACCGGACTTGACGGAGGCGTAACCTATCACTATGTATTGGTGCCCTTCAATTACAATGGTGCAGATGATGATACCTATAATTATTTAACTGATGGCTCGGAACCGCGCGCCAATGCCACCACAGTTTTGGTCATCACCATGGCGCAGATTTCCGGTGGCGGAAGTAACATCGCTGTCAGTCCATTGAACAGTGGTGCCACTGACCAGGCTATTCTGGGTTTTTCCATTACTACCAACGGCCCGACAACATTTAACGCCATTAATATCGATGTATCTACAACACCGGTTGGCAAATTTACCAACCCCCGTTTGTTCAAATCTGCTAATGCATCCTTTGGTGGTGATATAAGCATCCGTACGGGTGCATTATCGGGCTCTCAAATCAATTATGCGGCATCCATCAACGATAACTTAACCGCTGGAACAACCAACTATTTTGTAGTAGTGGATGTTGCGGCATCTGTAAACGGTGCTACACCCAGCATTCAACCTTCCTTCTCGGAGAGTGATGTCACGTTTACATCCGGTAGTACAGCAGCCATAACGGTGACCGGTATTGATTATTCCTTTGCTGATGTCAGTCCACCAATCATTGTATCAGAAACCCCAGCCGACAATGCCACCAATGTACCTGTTGGCCTGAATACATTAACCATCACCTTCAACGAAGATGTGGTGTATGATGGCGACAACGCAGATGCAGATGAAATGATAAGGATTCGCGATATTGATAATACTACTTTCATCGATACCATCGAAGTGGCCAATGTAAGTGTTGCTGGTAATGTGGTAACCATAACATTTAGCGCAGCATTAGACCCCGATACCGATTACGCAATTCGGATAGGCAGTTCGGTGTTTAGGGACGCAAATAATAATTATTTTCCAGGCATTACCAATAACTCTGATTGGAACTTTGAAACAGAGCCACCACCATCCATTTCTGGTTACTCTGCGGACCCGACCTGTATGGGTGAAACGATTACCATAAATGGTACGGGTTTCGGTGGTACAACACCGACCGTTACGGTTAATGGTATTAATGTAGTTCCACTTGGTAGTACCGCAACTACAATTACCATTGTTGTACCTACGACAACATCTGGTAATGCGACCGTGGTTGTTACCAATACCGGTAATGGCTTAAATGACTCAGACAATACCTTAACCTTGAAAGAAGCTGTTGCCGCCAACCTGCCACTTTCCACAAATCCAGCTACACCAGTTGTTTCTCAAAATTACTCCATTGTGGTTTCCAATAGCCAACCAACGGTGAACTACCGCGTTCGTGAATTACCGGCAGGTTTTGCCGGTGGTACAACCCCGGGTAATGGTGGTGATTTAAGTTTAGGGAACTTTAATAAAGGAGCACCGGGAACCTTTCAATATGAAGTTCAGGCGCAATCAACGGGTTGTACTACGCGTACTTACGGACCGTTAGCTGTAGTAATTGCAAGTTTACTTGCTGATGCAGGACCAGACAAGACAATTTGCGCTGGGGATACAGTTTCTATTGGTGGAAATCCTACAGCGTCAGGCGGAACGGGCTTTCATCAAATAACATGGACTGCTCTTGATCCTGACCCTAGTCTTTCCGGTCAAAATGCATTTTCGAACCCTCGGGTTGCACCCTCGGCTACTACGAGATACAGGGTTGTTGTCGATGACAGTTCTCCCGCAACTCCAAGCGTAGATACTGTAGTAATTACCGTTAATCAGCCTACTCCACAAAACCTTCTTGAAATTCAATTAAATCCTACTAAGCCTAATGATATATATCAAAAAGATGATGAACCAGTTCAGTTGAACTATACTTTAAATGGCATACCAGGTGGATTTGCAGGTAATACAAGATTTGAAGGCCCTGGTGTCAACAGTACTTCGAATCCAAAATACTTTTATCCAAATGCTGGAAATGTTGGAAACAATGAGATTGTACTTTTTTTTGAGAATAACCAACAATGCATAACTACTGATACTGTAATTGTATTTGTACGAGATAACAATGTTTTTCTGACAGGATTAGACCCTCAGTATTGTGAAGGTGATATCGATAATAATTTAACAATCCAAACACCAGTAACATATCTTCCATTCAAATTTGATTTCGGTATTTTTGGAGGAGTCTTCTACATCCCTGGAATTAGATACATATATCAACCACCAAATGTCCGACTTCGGAATACTGACAATGGTACTCTCATCACTGCTCCAGGCGCATTTACGGTTTCAGGAGCTGGATCTCGAGATGTCGACCTAAACACAGAATTAACAGGTGCCGGATCGAGAGCTTTCGAAATTAAATACTTAATTCAAAGATTAGCATATAATGATCTTGATCCTGCAAATCCGATTGTTACTGATACTTCTTCCCAATTCATTCAAATACCATTCTTTGTTATTCCTAAACCAGTCATTACAAATAGAATAGAATCTTCCTATTGTGTCGATCAAACCCCATTTATATTAAACGTAAGTCCGGTGGGTGGATCTTTTACAATAAATGGAAACCCAGGAGGCGCAACATTCGATCCCGCTACCACTGGCTATCCTGATAATGTACCAATTTCCTATACCTATCAAGACCCTGAAACAACATGTGAGAACACTATTAACCACGTTATTACAATTAATCGATTGCCAGGTTTGGATATAGATTTTGAAAACGGATGTGAGGATGAACCAATTGCATTTACACCGGTATTTGACAACCCAAATGGAATTAATTTTCGGTATGATTTAGATGTTGGATCAAGTAGAGTGTTTAAAGTGGATAATAATACACCTCAAACATTCTTTAATTCCTACTCAGTTCCTTCAAATTATGAAATAGTATTGACTGTTACTACTGCCGCTGGTTGTGATACTGAAGTTGATGAAACGCTTATCATTGGTGAAACACCTGATGTTTCATTAAACTGGTCGAACGTTTGTGATGGTGATCAAACACGTTTTGCCTTAGCTTCTAATTTCTTTGATACCAAATTAAGTGATCTTGACAGTGTACTGTGGTTCTTTGGGGACACAGATGAACTTAAAGTTAAAAGCCCAGCCTTTTCAGATTCTGTCACCTCTCACTTATATTCTCAGACTGGAAATTATATAGGTGTTGTAGGTCTTAAAACAGATTTAGGTTGCGCGCAATACGATACTGTTTCAGTTTACAAAGTCAAAAAACAACTCGTGAATCAAGCGAGTGAATACCTCGAAAATTTTGACACAACGTTTGTGGCACAAGGTTGGCTAACGGGTGGAGAAAATACATCTTGGGCCTGGGGCATACCAAGTGACAGTTTAATCAATGATGATTCAGGAGGAGGTGGTGCTGCCTGGGTTACTGATCTTGGTGGTGTCTACAATACCAACGAAGACTCCTGGGTGCATAGCCCGTGTTTTGACTTGACCGAAATTAAACGTCCATACCTGCAATTTGATTTCCGTTCGCTCACGCGGGCCCTGGCCGATGGAGCCGTGTTGCAATACAATTATCAAAATACCACGGATGATGAAACCGATTGGATTCGCGTGGATGCCCCCAACGATACCGAAAACTGGTATAATGGTTCGGGTATCGCCAGCAATCCAGGTAACCAAAGTGTATTGCAACGGGGGTGGACAGGCTTGATAGACACCACAGCGTGGCGTACCACGGTTATCGCGTTGGATAATGTGGTGCAATCCATTCCCGCAAACCGCAGAGACCGCGTTCGATTCCGGTTTGCCTTTTCCTCACTGGCACAACAGAACACCATCCAACCACAGTTTGAAGGATTTGCCTTTGATAATTTTGAAATTGGTGAGCGCGACCGCGTGGTGCTGATCGAACAGTTTACCAACAACGGCTCTATCAATAATAGCCCCGCTGAACCAAACCGTGCAAGCAACACAGCCTTGAACACCTTTATAAACTCAGGAAATGGAGAAGCGGTGAAACTGGAGTATCACGTTGGCTTCCCAGGCCCGAATATGGATCCCTTGTACCTGAATAACGAGCAGGATATGAATGCGCGTGCGGCATTCTATGGTGTAGTGAATACACCCACTACCTTTGTAAATGCCAATACCGGCAACCTGGCCAGCATTTTCCAGAATGAAACCCTGCGTGCGGCACAAGTTACCATTGACACCATTTATACAACCAACACTCCGGCAGATCAGTTGAATGTAACGGTCAGGTTCACGGCCAACCGTCCGTTGCCCGCCAATACCCGGTTACATATTGCCGCCATTGAAACGCTTATCGATACGACCGCTGCACACGGCACCAATGGGGAAACTTCCTACCAATACGTGGTGCGCAAGTTAATTCCCAATGCGTTGGGTACCGTTTTCACCCAACCCATACCCCGCGATTCATCACGCACCGTAAGCGTATCGTGGACGCCAAAAGCGTATCGGTTAAATCGCTTAGGGATCATTGCCTTTGTCCAGAATGGCAGGGAAATCTACCAGGCACGCATGGATACTACGTTGCAGTACATACCACCAGCCAATTTGATTACCGGTATTGAATATCCTGCCTTTGCCGAAAAAATCCTCATCTACCCCAACCCCGCCAACCGCGAGGTTAATGTGGTGTTGCCGGAAAGAACCCTCACCCCTATTGCCCTTAACCTGATAGATGCCCATGGCCGCACGGTACATACCAATGGCTTCGCAACCGGGGAGCAACAGAAAACCCTTGATACCAGCGAGCTGGCTTCGGGGCTTTACATTTTGCAATTCAACACCCAACAGGGTGTGGTGCGCAAAAAGGTGATGGTGGTGCATGAGAAATAACCATGCAACAACCTTACAAATCCGGAATCCAATTCCGGATTTGTAAACCCGGTTGGTAGTCAGGCTTTTACATTAAACATTATCGGGTTAAAACACCGTTCGCCCATTGCAGGTGTACCCTACTTCCCCTATTTTTAACCCTCCAAAATCCCCTTGAATGGAAATTTTCTTACATGCCGAAACCTGGCTTGCCCTGCTCACCCTCACCTTCTTTGAAATTATACTAGGCGTTGATAACATCATCTTCATCTCCATTATCTCCAACCGGCTCCCGGTGGAAATGCGTGCAAAAACACGCAATATGGGCCTTATGCTGGCCATGGGGGTGCGCATTGTACTGTTGCTGGGCATTACCTGGGTAATTGGCTTTGTTGAACCCCTGTTTACCGTAGGTGATATTTTACCCCAATTCTTACATCGCTTTGTAGACCCTGAACATGGATTCAGCGGCCGGGATATGATCCTTGGTTTTGGCGGACTTTTCCTCATTGCCAAGAGTACCCGCGAAATCAATCATGAAATTGAAGGCGAAGAAGATGAGGTTAACCCATCTATGAAACCCAAGGTGAATGTTTCAGGTATCATCCTCCAGATCATTCTTATCGACATCATCTTCTCTTTCGATTCTATTCTCACTGCCGTGGGCCTAACCAAGCAGGTAACGCTGATGATCATTGCCGTTATTATTTCCATTGGTATTATGATGGTTTTTGCCGGTAGAATCAGCGAGTTCATCAACAAGCATCCATCCATGGAAGTGTTGGCGCTCGGCTTTTTAATTTTGATCGGTTTTATGTTGTTCCTGGAAGGATTACACTACGAAATTCCGAAAGGGTACATCTACTTTGCGGTAGCGTTTTCCTTGCTGATTGAGATGGTGAACATTCGCATTCGAAACCGGGAAAAACGAAAACGGGAAAAAGCGCGGGAGGAACGAAAAGCGAAAGAAGAAAAAATTAAAGAAACACATGCCTGATATCGATCGCCAATACCCGATTGGAAAATTTACACCCAAGGAAACGTACACCACAGACGAATTAACATCGCTGATCAACACCCTTGAAGCACTGCCAGAAAAACTGGACGCAGTCTATAAATCGTTAACCCTTCAACAATTGGATCAACCCTATCGCACGGGTGGGTGGACAGCCAGGCAGGTTATTCATCATCTTGCGGATAGCCACATGAATGCCTACATCCGTTGCAAATGGATGCTCACGGAAGAAACGCCACTCATCAAAGCGTACCATGAAAAAGCATGGGCCGAAACACCCGAAACAAAAGCAGACCCCAAACTTTCGATTGACCTGATCAAAGTACTTCACAAAAAATGGGTGGTTTTACTTCGCGCCTTAACTGAATCTGATTTAAAAAAATCATTCATTCACCCGGAAACACAAAAACACGTTCGCTTCGACAGACTTGTTGCACTGTATGCATGGCATGGCGAGCACCATCTGGGGCATTTGAAGTTGATTTAGGATTTAGGATTTAGGATTTTAGATTCCAGATTGAAGATTTTATGACAACTGAAATTGCCTCGGGTCAAACTCCAAAATCGACAATCCAAAATCCAAAATTGAACTACACTCCTCCCTTTCTCCTATTCAATCCCCACCTGGAAACCATATACCCGGCCCTGGTTAGAAGGGTGTCGCTTCAACCGTATATACGTGAACGGATCACAACACCGGACAACGATTTTCTTGACCTCGATTGGTTGAGACAAAATTCATCCAAGCTGGTCATCATTTCACATGGACTGGAGGGCAACACACAGCGTGCTTATATAAAAGGAATGGCCCGGATTTTTTTTCAAAACGGTTTTGATGTGCTCACCTGGAACTATCGCGGTTGCAGTGAGGAAATGAACAGGCAATTGCGGTTTTATCATAGTGGCGCTACGGATGACTTGAACACAGTTGTTGAACATGCCTTAAGTCAACAAATGCATCAGGAGATTTACCTGGTGGGCTTTAGCCTGGGTGGAAACCTGACGCTTAAATACCTTGGCGAAAGTCGTGCACGCACACCACTGATTAAAAAAGCCGTTGCGTTTTCTGTTCCGGTTGATCTGCACACAAGCTGTTTGCAAATCTCCAAACCCGGCAACTGGGTATACTCCAATCGCTTCCTTAAAAGTTTAAAGAAGAAGGTACTTCAGAAAGCGCAATCGATAAAAGAACTGGATACACAAGGGATTGATCGCGTAAAAACACTGATGGAATTTGATGACCATTTCACCGGGCCGGTACACGGTTTTAAAAATGCACTCGACTACTACGAAAAATCCAGTGCGATAAAATACATGGCCGGCATTTCTGTGCCAACCCTGATGGTCAACGCTAAAAATGATCCCTTTCTGAGTCCGGAGTGTTTTCCCGTTGAGCAATTCAGGCAGCATAGCTTCATTCAAATCGAAACTCCAAAACATGGCGGACATGTGGGCTTCGCACGATTTAATAGTGATAATATTTATTGGTCGGAGGAGCGTGCGTTGAGGTTTATTGCGGACAATCAAACATGACCGTTCCCTAGTCAGACTTCGACTTGCTCAGACTGACATAGAGGTTAATTGTCATGCTGAGCCCAGTCGAAGCATGACGAACTCCTCACCAACCTGCTTCGTATCACAGAACTGATCAAAAAGTATTAACTTGGAACATCTGTTTCTAATTCCCCATGCTTGAACGCTACAGTTTAACCGCAACCGCAGATGAAGTAGCCGAGCGATTCGCTGCTGATGTACCCGAGTTTTATAAACCCCGGTATAATGCAGCGCCTACCCAACTGTTACCGGTTATTACCAGTGCTGATCCGCATGGTCTATCGTTATTCTATTGGGGCCGGCCTCCGCAATTCGCCAAGAACAGATCACTAAGCGAAAAAATCATAAACCTGAGGCAGGAAAACATCATGGAACGTCCGGTAGTTAAAAAGGCTTTGATGAAATACCGTTGTATTGTTCCGGCCGATGGATTTTATGCATGGAAAAAGTTGGGGAAAAAAACAGCCATACCCTACCGGTTTACCGCTACTGAAAAGTTATTTTCATTTGCGGGCATGTGGGAGGAATTTGAAGATGAAGGAGGCGCCATGGTACACACCTTCACGATTATTACTCTTCCCGCCAATGATGCCGTAAATAAAATTACTGATCGCATGCCCATGATCCTCGATAAAAGACTGGAAGCTATCTGGCTGAACCCAGCAGCATCAGAGTCAACTATACTGAATGCCTTAATCCCCTACCCGTCTGATAAACTTGAATTGTACCCGGTTTCTCCACGCATTAATGAAACCAAGCTGGATGTACCTTCCTTGATCATCCCCACTCCGCCTGCCGATCAACATGGCAACCTGACCTTGTTTGATTAATTTGTTTTGTCAACTGTCAATTGATGCTCATCAATTGATTAAAAACCATCATCCTCCTCTTCATCTTTTTTGGCAGGCTCTTCTTCGGGTTGAGGGGTTGTCTTTTTCTTTTTTGCAGCTTTATCTTTTTTCTTGAATAAGTTCAACCCTAAACCTTTCTTCTTTTTGGCAGGCGCCTCTTCGGCTACGGTCGTATCCCGAGGCGCATCATCGAATTCATCAAAATTAAATTCATCCATATCGGCTGATTGCTGGCGGGTAGAATCTGCTTCAACTGGCTTAGGCTTCTTCTTGAAAATATTTTTGAAAAATCCTTTCAACCCTTTCTTCTCTTTCTTCTTAGCCGCACGCGCTTTCTCTTCACCAATCTTCTTGGCCAGTTGTACATCCGGCAATACCAATACATCGCGTAAGTACCACATGTAGTTATCCTGCTCTACATTAAATCCAATTTCCTGAACATGATACTGTGGCTTTGCCGGAACACCCGGAACATATACCCGATCATATCTTCCCGTTGTGGAGTCATACGCAATGCTATCGCGATACGCATATTTCAATACACGCACTTCTCGATCTACGCTGATTACATATTCCGTTGGTTGTGCTTCAACAGTATCAGCAGGTTGAGTATCCACCACATACGTACTGTCGATAATGGATCGTGCAGCCGCATCCAATTCAGATGCAAGTGCTTCATCCCCCATCAGGATTGAATCCGGAACAACCGGGTTAACCGGTTTCATCACCACGGTTTGAAGGCTGCGGTTCTTTTTCTTGTAGGAGGTCGGTTCCGCAATAAGGAATTTGTTCTTACTGGCCGTTAAAACCTTTGGCGTTGAATCAGGGTTGAAATAGCTGTATTTCTGCCGTAAGGATTCCTTATCGTATATATACGCACTTTGATAGGCAGGGCAAATTACCTTTTGTGTGCAGGCACTCAAAAGCAGGGTAACTCCAACTACGACAAGAAAAGCCCTGACCATTTTATAGGTAATCTGACAAAAATAACGATTTTAAGCAGAAGTAATCCCAATTCGGGTTGAAATGTAACCTGCTGATTATCAAATTATTCGAGCCAAAACCCTGCTATGTGGGTTCCGGCTGGTAACTCAATAACCAAAGAAATAACGCTTAAGGATGATCAACAGACATACCAAAAACATAAGAATGGAGATTTTATTGATGGTATGCATGGCCCGTATGTTGAAACTGCTGGGGCGTGAGGGATCCTTCTTGCGGAAGAAGTAACCCAAGACTTCATTCATTTGAAAAAACTCCTTCAAGCGATTACCGGTTTTAGGAGGTGTATTTGGGGTGGTCTCGTTTGTCTTATCCATCTCAGTCATGTTCAACAGTTTCGGGTTGAAACCAGTTTCCGTCTTCTTTAATTAATCCAATCAGTTCATCTACTGCATGTACAGAAGGTACATTTCGCTTCACCACTTCTTTACCACGATACAACGTTATGCGTCCTGGTCCAGAGCCAACATAACCGTAATCTGCATCAGCCATTTCGCCTGGGCCATTCACAATGCAGCCCATGATCCCGATCTTCACGCCTTTCAGGTGATCGGTACGCTTGCGAATCATGGCGGTAGTCTCTTGTAAATCAAATAGTGTTCGACCACATGATGGACAAGAAATGTATTCCGTCTTCGACATGCGGTTGCGTGTTGCCTGTAAAATTCCAAATGAGGTTTTGTTGGCGATATCAGCCCAACGCAATTGTTCATCTTTACCTGAAATCCCTGTAACACTTGTCATGATACCATCACCAAAGCCATCGATGAACAAGCCTCCGGCATCGGTGGCAGCATATATACGGAAATTATCTTCCGAAACTGCAGGATACGTTCGCTGAATAACTACAGGCACATCAATGTCCTGCTGCACAAGTTCAAAAAATATTCTTCGAAGCTCGGCCATCGCGTGTTGGTTTTCACTGTACACGACTGCAACAAGCTTTGGAGTATTTTTCAACAATGCAATAAGTGATTCATTCATGTGCTGAATGGAGAATCGAACAAAATTTATTTCAGCATGTAGCGTTTCTGCTGTCAACAACTCATCTGGTTTGAACAGGGGCAGTTTATTAATCTTGTCTTCTGATTTTATCCATGCTGCGTAGTCACGAATCTCTTTCAGTCCATTGGGCAACATGAAATCAATAGGACGATTTCCGGTATAGACATAATCTGCACCTTGGTCATTCATGCGCCATTTGTCAGGCTCCGGAAGATAGAAATGCCCGATGCACTTTAAATCCTTATAATCGTTGATGTGTATCTCACTTAAATCAGCAATTACCCGAGGCACATGATGACCTCCGCCAAAATTACTTACCTCGCGTGTTGCTCTTCTGTTATACACAAACGGATTAATGGGAGATTCAGCAACCTCGGGTATGGGTTCGTGATTTGAACGGTGCGCATACCTGTCCACCATAATCTTTGCCACAGGCGCTTCCACTTCTGGCTCTTCGGTTAACGAAACACGCACCGTATCACCCAAGCCATCTTCCAGCAACGTGCCAATGCCCACAGCAGATTTAATTCGACCATCTTCACCATCGCCCGCTTCGGTTACACCCAAATGTAATGGATAAGGTTTCAGTCCTTCTTCATCCAGCTTTTGCACCAATAAGCGATAGGCCTGCACCATCACTTGTGGATTGCTGGCCTTCATGGAAAGCACAATGTTGTAGTATTGCAAATCTTCGCAAATGCGCAAAAACTCAAGCGCTGACTCCACCATACCGAGTGGTGTATCGCCATAACGGCTCATAATTCTGTCAGACAGTGAACCGTGATTGGTACCGATTCGCATAGCGGTACCGTACTCTTTACAAATCTTTACAAGTGGCGTAAATTTCTTTCGGATGCGATCCAACTCTTCCTGATAAGCAGAGTCGGTATACTCAATTGTCTCGAACCGTTTTTTATCGGCATAGTTACCCGGATTAACGCGCACTTTCTCAACAATTCTGGCGGCTAGCTCTGCTGCGTTGGGTGTAAAATGAATATCGGCAATAAGCGGCACGGTGTATCCGCGCTTACGCAATTCCTTTTTTATCTCATCCAGGTTTTGCGCCTCTTTTATGCTTGGTGCCGTTATCCGAACGTATTCGCATCCTGCCTCAACCATACGGATGGTTTGCTCCACAGAACCTTTTGTATCCATGGTGTCTATAGTGGTCATGGATTGAATGCGAATCGGGTGATTTGCACCCATGGGCACATCGCCTATCGTAACTTCAATAGACTTTCTGCGGCTATACTTTACCAGGCTGTTGCAATATTGCTTAATGGTGGCTATTTCAGGGCTCACGGAATGAATTTTAATGCAAATTTAACCCTAAACCGGGGGATTTTGTTTCGAATACCGGAAAATCAAATATCGCCCAATTGGGGGCGGATAATCAGCTCCTCCACCACACTTCGGCTGGAAAGGGCATGCGAGGCATAGATCATATCCGCCACATCCTCCACCTTCATAAAACGATCATCAGGCAGATCAACCCCTTCCCAGCTGGCCGTTAATGTAGCCCCGGGCATCACGGCCGTAACCCGTATTCCATGCGGCTTCAATTCTTCGCGCAGGCATTTGGTCATACCCAGCATGGCAAATTTGGTAATGGCATACGACCCCCCATTTGGATAGGCCTTTATGCTGGCAATGGAGCAAATATTGAAAATGTGCCCCATGCGGTTTTCTTTCATAGCAGGCAGTAATCCACGTGTAACGTGATACGCGCTATACAGATTTGCCTCTATCATGGCCTCCAGGGCCCCTTCGGCTTCCGTGGAGATTTCTCCCGGGATAAAATAGCCTGCATTATTTACCAATACATCAACCGGTCTGTTCAATGTGTTTACAAAATCACAGAAAGCGGTTACCTGTTTGCGCTGCGATACATCGGCTTGTAAGATATGAACCTCTCCCTTTGAAGATTGCGCATCCTTTAGTTGCTCAAGGTCACTCAGTTTGCGCGCACAGGTGGCTACATCAAAGCCCTGATCCATGAATTTTTCAATCACGGCCCTTCCAATACCTTTTGTACCGCCTGTAATCACCAATAGTTTACGCATATCAATAGGAGTATTATATTTGGTATCTTTGGCAAGATAGTGATAAGACTGTAAGAATGCTGATTTACTCACCTGATACTGCATGGGCTTTCTAAAGGAAATCGGGAAATATTTCATGTTTCTCGGGAATCTGTTTGTTAACCGGGAATCGTTCAAAACGCACTATAAGCTGGTTGTTGATGAATGCCTGTTGATTGGTGTCGACTCTATTCTGCTCTTCGTTCTTGTATCCACCTTTATTGGTGCGGTGTCAACTGTGCAAACGGCCTTTAACCTGGTGGCTCCATACATTCCGAAATACGTAATATCACAAGTAGTACGTGAAATGACGGTGCTTGAATTAGCCCCTACCGTAATGGCTATTGTATATGCCGGAAAAGTTGGATCCAGCATGTCGGGTAACCTAGGTACCATGCGCATTACCGAGCAAATAGATGCGCTGGAAGTAATGGGTATCAACTCAATAAACTATTTGGTACTTCCAAAAATTATTGCTTCCCTGCTGATGTACCCTATGCTGGTAATTGTTTCAGGAGTTTGCGCACTAACTGGAGGTTACCTGGTTGGGGTAATAACCGGTATTCTTGCACCTACGGAATACATTTATGGTATTCGTTATTTATTCAACGAATTCACTGTCACATTTGCACTCATCAAAGCCATCACCTTCGGGTTTTTGGTGGCGTCCATTTCCTCATACAAAGGTTACTACACAACGGGCGGTGCACTTGAAGTCGGCATTTCAAGTACAAAAGCAGTAACCACCAGCGTTATCGCCATTCTGTTAGCTGATTATGTTCTAGCACAACTCTTACTTTCTCCGGCATGATCGAGATTCAGCATATATCAAAATCATTTGGCGATAAACGAATACTCAAAGACATCAGTGGCGTATTCGAAAAAGGTAAACCCAATTTGATCATTGGAGCTTCCGGAACAGGTAAAAGTGTTTTACTGAAGTGCATTGTTGAATTGGTTAAACCCGATGAAGGTTACGTATTTTTTGATAATCGAAATTTTACAGAAGCAAGCCGTAGTCAGAAGATTGACATCAGGCGTGAAATCGGTATGCTGTTTCAGGGAGGGGCACTATTTGATTCCAAAACGGTAGAAGAAAACGTTCGGTTTCCGTTAGACATGTTGGCCGTTATGCCAAAAGATGAAAAAACAGATAGGGTTAACCTGGTGCTAAACCGTGTGGGGCTAAAAAATGCAAATAAAAAAATGCCTTCCGAACTTAGCGGTGGCATGCGAAAGCGGGTGGGAATTGCACGGGCTATTGTAAACAGTCCTAAATATTTGTTTTGTGATGAACCAAACTCCGGATTAGATCCTCAAACCTCCATTCTGATCGATGAACTGATTCACTCCATCACCTCCGATTACGAAACAACCACCATTGTTGTGACACACGACATGAACTCCGTGATGGGCATTGGAGAAAACATCACGTTCTTGTATCAGGGAGATAAGCTTTGGGAAGGCGGTAAGGATGATATTACGCACTCAGGAGTAAAAGAGCTGGATGATTTCGTGTTTGCCAACAAAGTCATGATCGCCATGCGTGATCAAAATGCCAACCCCTAAAATTTAAACCAGGCATAGCCCTTCAATTGGTGTGTAGTTAATACCGTAAGCATGGAAGTCGCAATTTGTATTTCCGGAGTGATGTCCTTCCGATCTATGTTCCGCGCAATCAATGACTGTCCGCAAACAAAAAGTTTAACACCAGCACGCTGCAATTCCTGATATAACCCAAGGTTTGGATTCTTGGTTTTATACTTTTCTTTATAGGCCGAGTTGTTTAAAATGGTATAGGCAGCCTCATTGTGCACGGCCACTACAACATGAATCTTTTCTTTCGGAACACCGGCAGAGGCATGCAGGTTGATCATCCGGGCAATATTGTTCAGGCCCAGGTTTAATTCTGAAGGATCAGCGCTGCCACCTGCCAGGTCAATTACAATTTTATACTCAAGGGTTGGGTCTGGCTTCTCAACGGCATCGGGTATCTCAAAAATTCCACCGTAGCTGGGGATTACCGGGAACACTCGTTCCTGTGCGGATGCACAAACGGATATCATCATCAGGCATGTTGAGATCAATAACTTCAACTTCATAGCTTATTCATTAATGGGTAATTCAATATAAAACACGGTGCCTCTTCCCTGGCTTGATTCAAAATAAATACTGCCGCCCATCTGCTCTATGCCCTGCTTGGCAATGGCCAGTCCCAATCCCGAACCAGATTTTTTTGTACTGAAGTGCGGCAAAAATATTTTATCCTGAAGCTGCGCATCGATTCCGGTTCCGTTATCCGTTACTGACAATACAATGCGATTGTCCTTTCGGGTAACAGCAACAACCACCTGCAGGTCAACATGCTCGCGCTTTGCTTGTAAACTGTTCAGCAGAATATTGGATATAATCCGTTGCAACAATTGTTGATCGGCTTGAATCCAGGCAGACTGAACTTCTGATTTAAACGAAACCGAAATGGTGGCCGTATGTAATTGAATGACGCTCCGAACCAACTCGATCAACTCAACCTTACGCATAACCGGCTCAGGCATTTTAGCAAACGTACTGAATGAAGAAGCGATTCCATCCAACGTATCCACCTGCGATAATAACGAGGCGATGGTTCGTTTAATTTTCTCTGCCATTTTGGGGTCTGACTCCTGTATCCGCTCTGCCTGTTGCAGCATGAGTTTCATGGGCGTCAGTGGATTTTTAATTTCGTGTGCTACCTGTTGCGCAATCTCGCGCCACGCGCGCTCACGTTGATTTCTTTCCAATTCCTGCTTACTGTCGCTCAGGCTGGCCAACATTTGGTTATACTCCCGAACCATGATTCCAATTTCATCATCAGATGACCACTCCATGGGCTGGTTAGATTGCGTCAAAGAAATCCGACCGAGTTTTTGGGTAATCATACGTAGCGGAAAAGTCAGCCACCGCGATACCCAGTAAGAAATAATAATCAACACCACAAAAATGGCCGTGAAAATGGAGAGGATATTAGCCAATACGGTAATCTGCATCCGCTCCAACAGGTATGCCGATTGATAAAATGGAATGCCAATTACCCCAATCAGGGAACCATCAAGCGGAGAATTCAATGCCGAATAGGCCACAAAGTACCGGAGTGATCCCACCTGCTCATCCATCGTAAATACACGCTCACCCTGCCGAATGCGTTTTAGCGCCAGGGGGTTAATAAAAGGCGCAAGCAATTGATTCTCAAATACCAGGTTTTGTGTAGTAAAACGAAGTCGCCCTTCGGCTGTAAACAGGTTGGCATCCAGACTGGCCAGCTTTGAAAGCTGAATAAAATTCTGCTCGCTGACTGATTCACCAGCCTGCTCATATTCCATAAAAAGATTACTGACTTCTGACGAGAAGTTTCGGGACTTCACTTCATATTCATTACTGAGTTGTTGCTGATTCGATAGTGCAGTTAGCCCGAGCGTTATCACACTTACGGTAATGAGTGGAATAAAAAATGCGAGGTTGAGGATAAGTTGTATACGTGTAGCCAACAATGGCTTTTCATGTCGAACGTAATCCGCCAGACCAATAATGACCAGTAAAACCAGCAATACAAAAAGCCCGAGGATGATTAAAAATGAAAAATCAGCTACCCGATAAATCAATGAGGGTGTAGGTGATGACACCACAATGCTTCGTCCGGTCGCATCGCGTGTGGCGGTGTGAAGAAATCCGGATTGGACGATCCCTTCTTTGAACAAGGCTTGTTGATCAAGCACGGAGGCAAACCCTGCCCGGTAATTAAATTCTCCCGATTGAACCTGAATTTCATCCTTATTCCAAATGGCATAACTGAATTCCTGCGCCCGGAACATCTCCTGAAAACGGTTGTCAACCAACAGCTCCGGGTAAACACTGTTTGGAATAACCCGCTTCAGCAATAGCTCAAGTACAATATAGCCTGCGCTGAACTCGCTTCGTTTAATCGGTATAACAGCCAGGTACTTTCGGGCAGATTCATTGTCGGGTCGGTTTATAAAATAAATACCTTCATACGTTGTGCGCAATGCCTCCCGGTCAAACTCCGAAAGCAAGGATGAGAAATTCTGGGGCCGTGATTCATTCAACGATTCACCATTGGTGCCATACAAGTAAATACCTACATTGTATTTATTGAAATATCCAGGTATAAATACTTGCCTGACCTTCTGTTTTACAGCCTCACGATTTGTAAAAGGGCCAGATAATCGGGATTGAATGAAGAAATCGGCTGCTATTTTCTCCATCGCTTCAGCCAATAAAAATTCACCAAAGTCATCCCGCTCAATTAAGAACGAATTCGCAAATCGGAATTGCTGCTGTGCACGTTCACCAATATTAAAATGATATAAACCCACCAGGCTGGAGGCTGAGAAGAAACCAAGGGCAACAAAAAAATAGGTAAACGTTTGATAGCGGAAAGGCCTTAGGCTTTGGTGTAATTTGAAATAAATAATTATCCCCACATAAGCGATGGTGAGGAATAATACGGGTAAATAATCCTGCCCGGTAGCTTCATTGATTAAAACAAAAATCAAAACACCAATGCCACTCGCAATTATTAATCTTACCCGTTTGGCCTCCAGCAGAAACAAGCGCGCAAACAATTGAATAAAAACAAATGCACTGATCCATGAAAGAATGACAGCCAGAAAAGAAAGTATCCGTAACAAATCGAAGGAAATGGATTCAGAAATATTCAGCGTGATGGCTGAATTATTATAGATTGTTTGAATCACCACAAACGGAAACAAACCACTGAACAGAATAACAACAGGTGCCAGCACCAACATCAGCAAATTCATGCCCGATGAATTCAGCTCCAGGAGTTTCCGCTTCATCCGTTGGGTATATGCTGCGAGTAAAAAACAGAGGATTGTTACCGTGACAGAATTCAATACCAGGTCGCCTAACGAAGGATTAAGTTCAGAGGACGCAAAAAACTTGGGATCGAACACCTCCGAAAAAATAAAATCACCAGGAAATTTGCCGAGGATCATAAACAGGCGCAGCAGCACCAACCCACCTGCAATAACTAGCAAGCCTCTTCCTGATCCTTTTAGTAAGGTGGTTTGAACCCGAATTAACAACCACACAAACACAGCAATAGCCAATACTATCAATGATACGCCTGCAAATCGAAAACCTGCATTAATGCCCGATCCCTCCAAAAACGTGCAACGAAAAAGAACCTTGTCGTTTAGTATCACCGGTTCCCCGGTGGCCGCATTCGGGTCAAAAATCGTTACTCGGTAATTTCCAAATAGTGATTCATTCCACCAGGGTTGCAGGTATTCATTCTGAATGGGATATTGTATATCCAACGGAATGATCGCCAACAGGGAAGCATGCTCCGTCCATGTCCATTTTTTAATTATAAAATCACCCGCTGACGTGCGTAGGTGCCGTATTGAAAAATCATCTTGCGAAAAACGAACAGGTGGCAAAAAATGATTGCCCGTCCATTGAATAAATTCCTGATCAGCCAGTATACAAAAATCGGTAAGGCCGACCGGTGTAAGCTCCACAACAGGGCCGTTACTCCATTGCTCCTTCCAGGTAACATTCAGTTCATCAAGTTGTGCAATGTGTTGTTCGAGGCGGTTTGCAATGTGAGGTGTTATGTGCTTTGCCTCAAGGGGGTTATCTGAAAGAGATAGTACCCAAGTGCCGATTAAGGTCAGCACAACTACGCTAATTAAAAGGGATAACTCGGTTTTAAACTTCGAAAGAAGCTGCATCCGATAAAGTTAAGAAATAACCCTAATCGCGGTAACGGGAATCGTATTTGATTCCACCAAACAAATAGAGATAAATGATTCGGGAATACCGGTAATTGAGTGGAGCGATGAGCAACATCACGGCAATGGATATTCCAACATAGGTCCATTCGGATGGATCCCAAAGCAGGTATAACAAGACACCAATAACAGCGATACATGCTACGGTTATGCCATACCCCACATACATGGCTCCCTGGTAAAATCCGGGTTCGGGTTCAAGCCTGATGCCGCAGTGCGGACAGGTTTCATTCATCACCATAAACCGACTGAGATTGGCAGGAGAATAAGTAAACATGTTGCCTTTACGGCATTGCGGACATTTACCCTGCAGCAGGGCCTTGCTGTAACTTTCTGGCATTCCTACTGTGCTTATACCAAACATACCCCAACACCATAATGGCCAGGTAGGGTAAACTTAACAGGTAAAGTATACCGGTATTCAAACCGGCTGCTATACCCACATCACCGCTACTCACATTTACTTCCAACTGGGTGCGACACATAGCACACTGTGCCCATGTGGCCGTACCAACCAGAAAAAATACCATCACTAAAATTAATCGCTTCATCATGAAGGGTAGTATGGACTGATAATCAAATATACAATGACGCCCGTTATAGCTACATATAACCACAACGGAAACGTGTACCGGGCCAAAGCCTTGTGTTTTTCAAAGTTGCCAGCCAAAGCACGACCCAGGGTAAACAATACTATCGGGATAACAATAACCGAGAGTAAAATGTGCGTGATCAGGATAAAAAAATACACATACCGGATAACCCCCTCCCCACCATACGAGGTTGAATCGCTGGTCATGTGATATAAGACATACATAACCAGAAAAGCAGCCGATAGTCCCAGGCAGATTTTCATCAGGCGCTCATGAAGTGCTCTTTTTCCGTTTCTTATTGCCCACACAGCCACGACCAGCAAGATGGCGGTAAGGCCATTAATGGATGCATAAATGGGTGGTAAAAAGGTAAAATCGTACCCATCAATCTTTACCCGAAACAACACAGCCACTACAATGGGTATAATTACCGATATGGCAATGATAAGTTTGCGATAAGGTTCGTGTTGCCTCATTAGTATTTCTTTAGGATTATTCTGGCTTCAACCAGAAGCCGGTCAATTTCCTCCCGGTTTTCTGCCTGGTAAATACCCCGTATTCTTCTTTGCTTATCAACAAGCAACAAGTCATAAGGTTCGTTCATGAAGAAATAACACGTGCGCAATTGCTTCAAACTGTCGGCTGAAATCCCTGAAACGGAGGCAATTTTAACTTCAGTAGGTGTAAAATCCTCCCGAAGTCGATCTTCAAATGCATTACGTTGCCCATCGCTTCCTACCACAATCAATGTCAAACTATCAACGGTTGATCCGCCTAAGCCCGCAACTAATTCAGCAGGTAAATAATATTGGCCTTGTGGAAATTCCGGGCACCCGCCAACAACAGGTGGGCCTTCTGCAAATAAGGGTTCTACCTGAAACTCATTCTTTCCGAAAAACTTAAGGAAAACAAAAATCAGCACGGGCAACGCCAGCGCCAGAATCAATAAAATAAGTTTAACACCCTTCATTTCAGAAATCACCAAAAAAGAAAGGCTTAAGTTGTTTGCTTAAGCCCTTCAACTGTTTTTAAAAGTTTTGCTTAACGCACCAAACCAATTTGAATGCCTTCATACACAAATGCCACCAGCATCCACACCACAAATACCATTGGAATCAAGATTGACCACAACAACACCTTTGCCTCATAGCGCAAGTGCATGAATTCACCCACAATGTAAGCGGCTTTCACAATGGTCATCAAAATAAAAGTCCACACGCGAAGATCTTTATACTCATGTGGAACCAAGAAGGCTACCGCAAATTCAAGGAGTGTTACCAAACCTAAAATTCCAGCCACTGTCCAGAGTTTTTTAATCTTAGCGGTATCCGGAGGAAGTACGGTTACTTGTGGAGTTTCTTCAATATGCGCCATGAGCTATAAGGAATTAATCGTTTTGAATTATACCAAGTAAAAGAATGTGAACACAAATACCCACACCAGGTCTACAAAGTGCCAATACAGACCAACCTTCTCCACCATTTCATAATGTCCACGTCTTTCGTAAACGCCTGTAACGGTATTGTAGTAAATCAGGAAGTTCAGCATCACTCCGCTAAACACGTGAAAACCGTGAAAGCCCGTGATGAAGAAAAAGAACGCTGCAAAATCCGGAGGACCGTACTGGTTGATCGACAAGTTCGCTCCGAAAATTTTTGTTCCGTCAGCCAATAAACTACCCCCATCGGTTCCATGAATAAAGTGGCTCCACTCCCACGCCTGACAGCTTAAGAATGTAAATCCACCAATGATTGTCCAGAGCATCCACTTTTCAACTGCACGTCTGTCCATGCGGTGACCGGCTTCAACCGCCAATACCATGGTAACAGAACTCATAATCAGGATGAACGTCATCAACCCCACGAAAACAAGCGGAGCATTCAGTCCATGGAAGAACGGCACGGCTTCAAAAACCTTTTCCGGGATTGGCCAGTATGCCTGTGAGAACACAAAATCTTCAACCGCTCCGGTATACTCCGGGTGTGAAGAACGCACCAGGCCGTAGGTGATCAACAACGCGGAAAAAGTAAAGGCATCCGAAAGCAGGAAGAACCACATCATGAGTTTGCCATAACTGGCGTTCATCGGAGAAACTCCGCCATCCCATGCTGATTTTCCGGGCGCTGGTACGGTTACGGTTGAGGTGCTTGCCATGGTATAAAAACAGGTTTTTGTTTAAGGATTCAATATTAAGAATATGAACAAATATAGCCAAAGTCCGCCCAAAAAATGCCAATAGGTGGCGCACATTTCGAGCTGATTCATGCTTTTGGAATGGACATTAAACCTGAAGGTATTTACCCACACAATCAGCACAAAAACAAGTCCGCTGACCACGTGTAATCCGTGGGCCCACGGAAAAAGCCACAGGAAAGAATGGGATACATTACTGCCTGAAAAGTACTGGTTTAACTCAACCATTTGGCCGTATGCAAGGTACTGTCCTACTAAAAATGCAATACCCAACATGAAGGATACACCCAGCGCTATTTTTAGCTGATCAATATTATCGCGCTTTGCCGAGCGAATTGCCCAGATCATGGAAATACTGCTCAAGGCTACGATAATCGTATTTACCTGAAATATCTGAGGCAAAATAATTTCAGCCCAACCCGCATCGGCACGCTTCACCAGGTAGGCACTCGTCCATGCACCAAACAACATCACCACGCTAATCATAAAAAGCCACAGCGCGAACTTTTTTGGGTTCATCGCCAACGGCCTCTTCGCTTCTTCTACAATTCGTAAATCTTTAATGTCACTGCTCATAACGCTCCCCTCTTTTAAAGTTTATCCATTAGATATGCAATCTGCACAATGGGCAGATAGAAAAACGATCCAAACATAATGCGCAACGCGCTGGCACGACTTCCGGTGCGCATCAATGAAAAAGTCTGCGCCAGGAATAGCACACCGCAAACCGTAACCACTACGGCAGAGTCAATACCGGTTATTCCAAATTTTGCCGGCAACAAACCTAACGGCAACAGGAATAACGTGTAAATCATGATCTGCACCGCGGTGTTAAAATCTTTCTTACCTCCGAAGGGAAGCAACTTAAATCCAGCCTTCTTATAGTCATCATCAGCTATCCAAGCAATTGCCCAGAAGTGTGGAAACTGCCAGATGAATTGAATACCGAAAATGATTAGTGCTTCATGAGAAATCTGACCAGTTGCAGCAACCCAACCCAAAAGTGGTGGCAATGCACCCGGAATGGCACCCACAAATACAGCAACTGAACCTACTCGCTTCAGCGGAGTGTACACAAAGCTGTATAAGATCATAGAGATCACCGACAGACCAACAGTTAACAGATTTGTGTACTGCATGAGTATGCCGATACTCAGCACAAAACAGATGGCTGCAAAAACAAGCGCTTCCTGAACTGACAACCTTCCGGTGGGCAGGGGCCTGTTCATAGTGCGGGTCATCAACTTGTCGAGATCACGCTCAATCACCTGGTTGATGGCAATGGATGAACCGGAAAGCAAAAAGCCTCCGATAAAAAGCATTGATAATGTACTCCAGTCGATAACCGGTGAAGCCAGGGTAAACCCAAATGCGCACGAGAAGGCCACCAACAAGGACAACCTGAATTTTAGCAACTCCCAATAGGCTTTAGCCTTGAAGAGTATCCATTGCAAACCGCTTAATGTATCGAGTTGACTGGTGATCATGCGTTATGATAACACGGGTTTAATTGTTCTGTTTAATTGCAGTGCCAGGTAAAATTCCACACCAAATGTGAGGGTTGCCAGCAGCAAATGAACCGGCTGAAGGAATGGCGGAACCGCAAAATAGGCCATCCCCATGCCACTCAAAATGGTGCCCAAAATTAACAGGAATAACGGTAGAACGAAACCCCGGGTAGGCTCACTTTTCCACAGATTTCTAAGCAAAACAGCATGAAAAATCAATATTACCCATGAAAATGAGCGGTGTATTATAAAGGTTATCCCGAGGGCCGAAATCCACTCGCTCCGGTCGCTTAATTGATTCGCCACTTCATCAACCACCTCACGCACCCGGGTACCCAAAAAGATCTGAACAAACACCAGAAACAAACACCCCAACAACCATGGTACGATACCCTGAACGGTAAATGAATTTCCTCCACGCGCCTTATGTACGAGATAAATAAGCAGGGCAACGATTACCATGGCAAGAAACATATGTACAGTGATGGTCCATGGCGTTAGGTTTGTTGAAACCACAATGGAGCCAATCCATCCCTGAAACCCAACCAACACAAATGTAAATCCGGACAGCCAGGTCAGCTTTCTATCAGATTTCCAAAACCGAATCGAATAAACGAACACAGCAAAAATCAAAAAGCCGATAGCCACGCCCACCAATCGATTCACATATTCAATCCAGGTTTTCACCGGATTGAAATCAGCCTCCTCTCGAATGTTCTCATCCGTTAAAATCTGGTTTGCTGTCTTTTCGAAACCTAATGCTGTAAGGTAACGGGCAAAACGCACATTTTTCTCATGGCGGTATTCCGAATAAAACTCCTTGTAATCGGCAGGCAATTGCTCAACGGATGTAGGCGGCACCCACTGCCCAAAACATTTTGGCCAATCCGGGCAGCCCATACCCGCTCCGGTACTGCGGACAACTCCGCCTACCAGAATCAAAATATAAACAGCAACGAGTGTAGAGAGGCTTAACCGATAAAAACCGCGGTGACCCATACGTGGTAAAACAAACAAGGTTAGCCTTTTGACTAACCTTGTTCGCTGTAGTGATTAGTGCTTATTTCCTTCAACAACAATGGCATCTCCGTTGGAGCTTTCCAACTTGATCAACTCATTTTCGTGAGGCAGGTTGGACTCAGGTGTTTCTGAGAACGGAACTGTTTGCGGAATAAAGTCTTCCTTAGCGTTAGGCTTGCTGTAATCGTAAGGCCAACGGTAAACAGCCGGGATTTCACCAGGCCAGTTGCCGTGCCCAGGATTGCGCGGTGTAGTCCACTCCAATGTGGTGGAGTTCCACGGGTTTGCAGGTGCAGGTCTTCCACGGAACATGCTGTAGAAGAAGTTGAACAGGAATATAAACTGTGCTGACAATGTCAGGATAGCAGCGATACTTACCAACGCATTCAAATCTGTGAAACCGCTAAAGGTTTCAAAGTTGGTGAATGAATAATACCTTCTTGGGAATCCGGCAATACCGATGTAGTGCATGGGGAAAAACACCATGTAAACACCCACAAACGTTACCCAGAAGTGAATGTAACCCAGTTTCTCATTCATCATACGGCCAAACATTTTCGGATACCAGTGGTAAATACCTGCCAGCATACCAAAGAATGAAGCACTACCCATTACCAGGTGGAAGTGTGCCACCACAAAGTAGGTATCGTGCAATTGAATGTCGATGGCTGAGTTACCGAGAAATATACCGGTAATACCGCCTGTTAAGAAGAATGAAACCAGACCAATGGAGAACAGCATGCCGGAGGTAAACCGGATGTTCCCTTTCCACAGCGTAGTTACGTAGTTAAAGATCTTCACAGCTGAAGGCACAGCAATAATCAGCGTTAACAGCATGAAAATGGAACCGAGGAACGGATTCATACCGGTAACGAACATGTGGTGCGCCCACACAATGAATGAAAGTATCGCAATGAATAGCATGGAACCAATCATCGCCTTGTAACCAAAAATTGGCTTACGCGAATTGGTGGCAATAATCTCAGAAGTGATACCCAAAGCAGGTAACAATACGATATACACTTCGGGGTGACCGAGGAACCAGAACAAGTGCTGGAACAGAATCGGGCTACCGCCTACGTTAGAAAGTGCTTCACCACCAATATAAATATCTGACAAGAAGAAACTTGTACCGAAGCTACGATCAAAAATCAACAACAAGGCCGCTGCAAACAATACAGGGAAAGACAATAAACCAATGATGGCGGTAAAGAAAAATGCCCAGATGGTAAGCGGCATACGTGTAAATGACATACCACGTGTACGCATATTGATTACCGTGGTGATGTAGTTAATACCACCCAGCAACGTACTCACAATAAACAAGGCCATGGACGTTAACCAAAGCGTCATACCCAGACCAGATCCCTGGATAGCCTGCGGCAATGCACTCAATGGCGGATAGACGGTCCAACCTCCACCGGCAGGGCCTGTTTCAATAAAGAAAGAACTCAGCATGATCACGCTTGAGAGGAAGAAGAACCAATACGAAAGCATGTTCATGAAACCGGATGCCATATCACGGGCACCGATTTGCAAGGGAATTAAGAAGTTGGAAAATGTTCCGCTCAATCCGGCTGTCAACACGAAGAACACCATGATGGTACCGTGCATCGTTACCAATGCGAGATAGAACTCAGGGTCAATTTTTCCTTCTGGTGTAATCCAACCACCTAATAGCGGACGCATCCACTCCAGGCTCATTTCAGGAAAACCAAGTTGCAAACGGAATATCACGGAGAGTGTTCCCCCGAACAACGCCCAGAAAATACCCGTGATCAGGAATTGCTTGGCAATTACCTTGTGGTCCTGACTGAAAATGTAGTTCGTCCAAAAATTACCTTCATGATGCTCGTGCTCATGATCATCGTGGTGAACGTCAGTGTGTGTGTGAATATGTGTTGTTGCCATGTCTTGTTAAGTCTTAGTTCGAACCAACTGCTGTTCCAAAATCTCCTTGCATGAATTTTAATCCTGCCTCAGCCGGAATACCCGCTTTGATCATAGCCGACTCACGCAAGCCTGCCGGCACATTTTTTAAATAATCAGGATTTTGGCTTAACCAGGTCTCCTGCTCCGCTTTCCATTTTGCAAAATCTTCTTCGCTGTGTACGATCACGTTCATCTTCATCGAGAAGTGACCTTTTCCGCAAATCTCTGTACAGGCGAGCTCGTAGTTAAACTCCGGATTACCGGTTTCCTCACGCATCTCTTCGGTTGTTTTGGTAGCCAGAAATTTAAACTGTGTTGGCATACCGGGTACGGCATCCATCTTCACGCGGAAGTGCGGAAGGAATACACTGTGCAACACATCTTTTGCACGAATCTTCAAGAGTACTTCTTTTCCTTTTGGCAGGTGAAGTTCCAGTGACTTAAAATCATCGAATGTTTTGTTATCGGTTAAGTCCAAACCGAATTCGTTGATCGCATCAATTTTTTGGTAATGATAATCACCCAAAACGGCATCCTTACCAGGATAGCGTGCTGTCCATGCAAATTGCTGGGCAATTACTTCAATTACCTCCGCATTTTCGCTTGCCGGAGAGGTAATATCATTCCATGCGCGTAGACCTGTAAAAATCAACAAGGCCAAAACAATCGCAGGAATAATCGTCCAGGCCAATTCGAGGTAATGGTTGTCTGGATAAAATTTAGCTTTTCTGCCCTCTTTGTATTGGTACTGATATAAGAACACAAACTTGATAATACTGATAATCACAAAGGCCACTACCGTTACCGCCATTGTGATCCAGAACAAGGTATCCGTCCACGCACCATGCTCAGAAGCAACAGGCAGCGTGTACGAATCAAAGTGAGCATAGGAGTACCAGAAGAAGCCTCCCAAACCAAACACCATAAACAGGATGAAGAGCATGGCATTTAGACCATTGCTGCTGTCTACCTCAGTCTCTTTCTTGCTTTTGGCTACGCTAACCAGTGTACTGATTCTGAAAATCAGATACAGGATCATCAGAACCAAAACAACACCAAGAACTACAATCAAAGTCGTCATAATGCTTTCAAATTAAATGTGGTGATGGAGACTTTCTTCTAACAGGGGATGATTCTTACCGAACAGAGGCATCTTCGATAAGCTGTTCAGTGTAATCCACAAGAAAGCAGCCATAAAGATTAAACCGGTTCCGATTTCTAAAAATCCTAACCCACCGTTGTTCTGCATTACACCAGGTGTAACCATGTTGTAAAAATCAAACCAATGCCCTACAATCACAATCGGACAAACCACTTTCAGCATAGATAAATGCCGCTTGGCGTCTCTTGTCATCAATAACAAAAACGGTAATACAAAGTTTAGGATCAGGTTGGTGTAAAATATCCAGCTATACGGACTGGTTTTCATCCGTTCAATAAAGTACACAGTTTCTTCCGGGATGTTCGCGTAGTAGATCAACAAAAACTGACCGAACCAGATGTACGTCCAGAAAATAGAAAACGCAAATACAAATTTTCCAAGATCATGGAGGTGGTTAGCGTTTACTACTTTCAAATAACCAGCATCTTTCAGATACACAACGATAAGCGTAATCATAGCCAAAGCCGTTACCCACCAGCTGGCAAATACATACCAACCAAACATGGTGCTGAACCAGTGTGTGTCAATACTCATTACCCAATCCCAGGCAGCAACTGATGAACTTACTGCGAAGAACACCAGGAACCAGGCAGAGATGCTTCTGTTCTTAAACCAATACTTTGTATCCGCTTCCAGATCTTCGGCCAGCATGTTCTTCTTGATCATCAGGAAGAACCAATACCACATGCCAAAGAAAATGATCATACGGGCGATGTAGAAAATAGGAAACCCACCGGCTTTACCTGGCCAGAAAAAGTAAGGTGCCTTACCATCAATAATTTCATCATAACCCGGGTTGGGTTGTGTTTTAGCCTCATCAACATACTCACCATATAAGGAGCTATGTGTCCAATGAAAAATATCGTGGTTGGTTACAAACCATAGCACAACGGTTACGGCAAAGGCAACTAAAATCCAGTGGCCCATAGCCAGCGGTATACGTTTAATGCCTGACGACCATCCGGCTTGCGCAGCATACTGAATCGCAACAAAGAACAACCCGATAATACCAAGGCCTACGAAGTAGATGTTATTCATCCACAGAGTTGTGTACAAACGCTTCACCCAGGTTGCTGATCCATGATGCTCCCCTTCCTCAGCACCCTCGCTGGCCGCAGCTGCATCCGCACTGGCTACCAGTTGTTCTGTGGCTACGTGTCCATGCCCTCCTGCATGATCATCATGTCCGCCACGCTGAGCCATAAAAAGCCCAAAAACAAACATGATTACTCCAGCCCCGAGCAACCAAAAGATTTTCTTTTTTGCTTCCTGGGTAAAGACAAATTTCTCTTCCACTATTGTTGAATGACCCATGTTGTATTCAGTTAACCCTGTTGTGCTTTGTTAAATTATTTCTGCAATGTTTTTACGTAATGTGCAACTTTCCAACGATCCTCCTGGCTCATCTGCGAACCATGTGGTGCCATCAAACCTTTACCCATGGTAATCACATGGAAGATGTGGCCCTCCGTAATGTTTTTATAGGCATCGCCTTTCAAGTTAGCCACACCTGCGTATAGACCACGCTCCACACCGTCAACGGTTACACCAGTAGCTACCTTGCCATCGCCTTCACCTTTTGCCCCGTGGCAGTGCTGGCAATACATGGTGTATAATGCTTTTCCGTCTGCCAATAAAGCAGCATCCACAGAGTCATACGGACTCTTCAATTTCGCAGCAATCTCTAAACTGTCTTTGTGCAGGCGATAAGGAAGAAAACCCATCTTATTGCGACTTACCGTATTTGGTGGTGGTAATCGCAAGTTCATCTTAAATGGATTCAGGTTGTTGGAGTTGTAGAACTCGGCATGACCATCTTCATACTCAATAGAGGTCAACCAACGCCCTTCATCCGGGTTGGTAATTTGGGTATACGGTTCGTAGGCTACGGAATGGTACATGTTTGGAGCGTACTCCAAACCGGGATTGTCGCCACCGGCTTTACAGCCTGCCAGCAACACCGCCACGATTAACCCGATAAATAATGATGCAGTTACTCTCATGGTATTCTTCATCGTACGATATTATTCAAAGCTTTTTTCGTTCACTTCAATAGCGCCACTTTCGGTAAGCAAGCGCTTCAATTCTTCTTTGCTCCTGCCTCCGTTTGCAGCCAGATCAACGGCCATCACGTGCATGTCTTCCGTGCTGCGAAGGTCAAACTGACGTGGCCATTTGTAAGGCTTCATATCACTTACAATCATGAAAGTTCCCACCATACCCAACGCGGCAAGCAATACGGTTAACTCAAACGTTACTGGTATGAAGGGCGGCAGAGAAGCAAAGTTTTTACCACCAATAATCATGGGCCAGTCGTAACCCAGCATCCAGATTTGCATGAGCAACGCAAGGCTTGTACCTGTCATACCAAAAAGGAATGCGGCAATCGGTAATCTCGACTTCTTATACCCTAAGGCTTCATCAATGCCGTGCACCGGAAACGGGGAGTACACTTCCTGGATTTTAACTCCACTGGAACGCACCTTCTTGATGCCGTCCAGCAGCACATCCTCATCATTGAAAATTCCTACTACAAAATGCTTATCTGCATCCATGACTTATTGTTTTTCAGAAGTTGTCTTGATAATACTTTTCACTTCGGCCATGTTGATTACCGGGAAGAACTTCGCAAACAGGAAGAACGCGGTAAAGAAAATACCGAACGTAAACACATACTGTCCTACATCGTACCAGGTTGGGTAGAACATGGTCCAGCTTGATGGAATGTAATCGCGGTGCAGAGACGTAACGATAATCACGAAACGCTCGAACCACATACCAATGTTCACAATGATGGAGAGTACAAACGTAGCCACAATGCTGGTTCTGATTTTCTTGATCCAGAACAATTGAGGCGAGATCACATTACACGTCATCATCGACCAGTATGCCCAGGCATACGGACCAACCACACGGTTATAGAAGGCATAACCTTCATACGGTACGCGTGAATACCAGGAGATGAATAATTCGGTGATGTATGCGATACCCACAATCGACCCCGTGATGATGATGATGATGTTCATCAACTCAATGTGGTAGATGGTGATGTAATCTTCGAGTTTGAAAACTTTTCGGGTTACCAATAGCAGCGTTAACACCATGGCGAATCCGGAGAAGATCGCACCCGCAACGAAGTATGGCGGGAAGATGGTAGTGTGCCAACCGGGAATTACCGATGTAGCAAAGTCCATGGATACGATCGTGTGCACGGAAAGTACCAGGGGTGTTGAAAGACCAGCCAGAATCAGGGCAACAGATTCGTAACGCATCCACGTTTTTGCTCCGCCCTGCCAGCCAAAGCTGAGGGCATTGTAAACTGTAGCGCGAATTTTATTTCCCTGCACAACGGCACGGTCGCGGATCACCGCAAAATCAGGAATAAGACCGATGTACCAGAATACCAATGAAACGGTGAAGTAAGTCGAAATGGCGAACACGTCCCACAACAACGGTGAGTTAAAGTTTACCCATAGTGAACCGAATGTGTTGGGAAGTGGCAATGCCCAGTAAAATCCTAACCACAAGCGGCCCATGTGGAAGCCAGGGAAACTGGCCGCACAGATAACCGCGAAGATCGTCATCGCTTCTGCCGCACGGTTAATGGACATTCTCCAGCGCTGACGGAACAGCAACAAGATAGCCGAGATCAGTGTACCTGCATGACCGATACCAACCCACCATACGAAGTTGGTGATATCCCACGCCCAACCTACCGTTTTGTTTAGGCCCCACACCCCGATGCCGTGCCAAAGCAACATGCCGCAAGCGTATGCGCCCCAGGCGAGCAAGGCAAGTGAAATTGCCATTGCCATCCACCAGAGTTTGGTTGGTTTGCCTTCCACCTGCCGGCTGATATCGTGCGAAACATCCTTAATGGTTTTACCACCGGTTACCAGGGGTTCGCGAACTGCTGAAGTTACTGCCATAGTATTTTACTTCTCTCGTTTATCGTTATTATGCGTTTGCTGAATCTTTGTTGCGTACTTTGGTGAGGTACCAGATGTTCGGCTTCACCCCTACTTCTTCCAGTACCTGGTAAGCACGCGGGTTGCCAGTTATCTTATCGATACCGAAAGGCTTCTCCGGATTAGCAGGAGAAATCTTCAACAGCTTGCTGATGCGGCTTTCTGGATCGTTCACATCACCAAATACAATCGCTCCGGTTGAACAGGAAGCCTGGCAAGCGGTAACCACTTCACCATCCTTAAGCGGCCTTCTTTCTTTCTTGGCCTGAAGTTTTCCGTTTTGAATGCGCTGTACGCAGAAGGAACACTTCTCCATTACACCGCGTGAACGTACGGTTACATCCGGGTTCAACACCATCTTACCCAAATCGGTGTTCATGGCCGGGTTCACATTTTCAAACTGGCGGTTATCGTGATACTTGAACCAGTTGAAACGTCTTACTTTATACGGACAGTTGTTGGCACAATAGCGTGTACCGATACAACGGTTGTACGTCATTTGATTTAATCCTTCTGTGCTGTGGGTGGTAGCGGCCACCGGACACACCGTTTCGCAAGGTGCGTTGTTACAGTGCTGGCACAACATGGGCTGGAATACCACCTCAGGGTTTTCGGCTGCCTCTTCCAGGCCGCGTACATCATGCACTTTCGCATCGCTGCTGTAGTAGCGGTCGATACGCAACCAGTGCATTTCCCTGCGGTTGATTACTTCTTCACGACCAACCAGTGACACGTTGTTTTCAACGTTACACGCTACCACACAGGCTCCACAACCGATACATGTGTTCAGGTCGATGGCCATACCCCAGTGGTGGTTCTTGTATTCGTGGCCTTTCCACATAGAAAGTTCGCCCGGAGCAACTTTATGCTCTGGATCTTTCCAGGTTGCCACCTTAGGCTGGAACTCGCGCTTCCAATCTGCCTTTGAGAATTTATTCAAGGTAGTTTCCTGCACAACCGTTTGACGGGCCATGTAGGTTTGGTGCGTTTGTGTGGTAGCAATCTGGTAACGTTCACCAGTAGCTTGCAACGTGGCACCGCCCACGCTATAGCTGAGCGATCCATTCACCATGCCAATGAGTGGATAAACATTCGTACCGATTCCATCGGCCACTTTACCGGCTTTGGTACGGCCGTATCCTAACGGAATACCGATTGTACCCGGAGTTTGACCAGGTTGAACGAGTACCGGAAGTTTAACCGGTTCCTTTCCGTTGATGGAGATAGTGTAATATTCTGTTTTCGCTTCCTTGAAGTTGATGTTCTTTGCATCGGCAGGTGCTACGGTTACATAGTGTTCCCAAACCGCTTTTGTAATCGGATCTGGAAGTTCCTGCAACAGCGGGTTATTGGCTTGTGAGCCGTTACCAACTGTTCCGTTTTCAAATACAAATACTTCAAAGCCATCACCTGTTTTGTAGGTTGAGGCGATAGCAGATGCAGCCGCGGCTACATCGCCAGCAAAAGAAACAGCAGATTCTTCTACCGGTAGTTCCAGTACACCGTTATACAGGCACTGATCCCACCAGGTCTGAAAATTGCCTGATTTGTAGAACCAGTTCTTCCAGTTATTCTTTACTACTTCGAAATAATCAACATTTGTTTCACCCGCCCAGATAAGGAAACTCTCCTGCGCTGCACGCGATTTGAAAATCGGGGTGATGGCAGGTTGTGCCAGGCTGTAATGATTCTTTTTAGGCTCGGCATCATTCCACGCTTCGAGGAAGTGGTGATCCGGAGCAATGTAATCAACAAGCGCAGCGGTTTCATCTTCTTTATAAGAAGTAGCAATCTTCACCTGAACTTTGCTCAAACCAGCCTCCAGTTGCGCACCCATCGGGTGATCGTAAACCGGATTACAGTTGTAGAAGATTACACCGGCAACACTGCCTGCATTAACCTCTTTAACAAAATCGGCCATAGCCTGATCATTACCTTGACGGTAATTCACAGGAACGTTCGGAAGGATGGTTGATCCGTAGCTTCCCAATAAATCGTTGATGGCGTTTACCACAACCTGAACCGACTTATCATTTGATCCGGCAACTACGAGTGCATTACCACGGCTGTTCCACAAATCTTCAGCGGCTTTCGCCAGATAAGGTTTATCTACCCCACCGCTGATGGTTGATCTTCCGGCTTTTGAAGCCAATAAATTATATAACTGAACAACCACAGCGCCTTCTTCCGAAGGTTTGATCTGTGTGCGGTAGTCAGCATTTGCGCCAGCCAATGACATACCGGTTTCGAACTGGTAGTGGCGCGACATATCTTTTTTATTCTCCCCTACTTCGCGGGTAGCGGCATACTGCTTGGTGAACTCAACAGGCGATAGCCATGAGGTAAGGAAATCAGCTGCAACGCTTACGATCACTTTTGCCTTGCTGAAATCGTAGGAAGGAATCATGGCCGTGCCAAATGATTCTTCGTTGGCTTTCAACATGCCGTAATGCGAGCTCTGATCGTACTGAACGTGTTGTGTAGTTGGGTATTTCGTTTTGAACTTCTCGATAACCGCCTTCGTGCTGGGGCTAAGAATTGAGTTACTTACAATTACAATCTTACCGTTGCTCAGGCTGATGCCACGCAACTTGTCGGTAATCTCCATATCCAGTTCATCCCAGGTGGCCTTGCGGTTTTCACCGAGACGTGGGAAACGGAGACGGGCGTTATCATAAAGCGAAAGAACAGAGGCTTCAACCTGTGCGCTGGTACCGCCTTTTGAAACACTTGAAAGAGAGTTGCCTTCAATTTTGATCGGGCGACCTTCGCGGGTTTTCACTACAATGCTGCAATAATCACCACCATTGGTATAGGTGGAAGCATAGTAGTTGGCCACACTTGGGGTGGAGTCCTCAGGCTTATTAACATACGGAATTGCTTTACGAATAGGCGCTTCGCAGGCAGCCAACGAAACCGCGGCTACACCGAAACCCATCATCTTCAAGAAATCCCTGCGGGAATGGCCAAGATCTTCCTCCGGTCCGGGAGCAAACTCGTTGTGGGCATGCTTCACAAACTCGGGATCATTACTGAGTTGCTCAAGGCCTTTCCAGTATATCTTCTTCGTAGATTCTTTCTCCATAATATGTATTAAAGCGAAGTCTGACTTAAGGTACGGTTATTCAATTCTATATTAATAGTGGCACTTGGCACATTCCAAACCACCAATGTCTTCCACCTTCATCGGTTCCTTGCTGGCATTGTTGTGCAGTTCAACCAACTTGTCGTAGTACGCGCTGCCTTTAGTGTTCACATCGGTCTTGCGATGGCAGTCGATACACCAGCCCATAGTTAATAAGGAGTACTGCTTCACCACTTCCATTTCTTCAATCGGGCCATGGCAGGTCTGGCACTCAATGTTACCCACATTTACGTGTTGGGCGTGGTTGAAGTAAGCCAAGTCGGGAAGGTTGTGGATACGCACCCACTCAATTGGTTTCTGATTCGGACCGAAGGTGAGTGTTTCGGGTTGCCAATCGGCAGCAGCCCAAAGTTTCTGAATTTGAGGCGATTCTGTTTTAACGGAGCGGTGGCAGTTCATACAAATATTCACTGAAGGAATAGTGGCGCTCTTGCCCACCATCACGCCCACGTGACAGTATTTACAATCAATTTCGTAAGCACCTGCGTGAAGTTTGTGCGAGAAAGCAATTGGTTGCTTGGGCGCATAGCCCTGCTGAACACCAACAGAGTACAGTGTATTAATCACCCACTTGAAGCCAAGCGAAGCAATAATAAAGATCATAATAAAGCGGAAGCCAGCGCTGCTGGTGATGCTTCCTACGGTATAAGGTGAGTGAACAACTTCTTTATCTTCTTCGGAAAGATCTTTCTGATCAAGGAAACGCTTAAGGGCGGAAACCAGAAACAGCAATACCATTACAAGAAGAGCCAATATCACCAACATCCCGATCAGGATGATATTCAGGTAACCGGCCGGAACACCGGAGCCGGTTCCACCTTCTCCACCCGCAGCTGCCGGAGTTGCGGCAACCGGAGGACCTTTTTCCGTTTCAGCCTTGATATAAGCCAACAGGTTCATCAGTTGATCGTCCTTCAAACCGGTGAAGGCGGTCATCTGCGTTTTGTTGTACTCGTTGTACAGGTTTACTGCGTATTCATCGCCACTGGCAATAACGGCAGCTGAGTTTTTAATGAATGCTTTGATCCAGTCGATAGACGGAGCACGGTCGTAGACATTAGCCAGTGCAGGACCAACTAATTTCTGGTGTACCCGATGGCAGGTTTTACAATTTGCGTTAAAGAGGGATTCCCCATCGGCAATAGCTTCCGGTGTAGTGGGAATTTCCTGTGCGAATGAAAGGGATAACGTAAAAAATAAAACGAGGGTGCTGATGCTTCGGGTGATGGAGTACAGGGATACTTTTATCATGATAGGTTTGTAGTGTCCGGTTTTACATCAAGGTGCACAAATCTACTATCGGAAGTCATTTTTTCAAACTTATTTCAGGTACGGGAAACAATTATTTGAACTGTTTTAATGGGTTTTCTTTGACTGTTAAAACTTCCAGAACCTTGACGAAGAAAAAGCTGAACAAATAATTTAGAATCAATTTAAATTGGTGAAATAATCTGCGAAAAATGACTCCATTTGAATATGTAAGCGTGCTCATTTCCCTGATTTTAGGATTAGGCATTGCGGTGATTCTAACCGGATTGGCGCGCATCATTAAACGGTGGGAATCGGTGGTGCCGTACGGACCGTTCTTTGTCTGGATTGTGCTCGTTTTTGTGTTACACATTCAGGAGTGGTGGGACACCTATCAACTCATGAACTGGTCGACCTGGAGCTTAACCATTTTTCTGTTTGTTATCCTCTATCCTATCTTGTTATTCATCCTGGCCAACTTATTGTTCCCGGTTAAATGGAAAGTACCCCTCGACCTGAAGGCCTACTACTTTTCCATTTGTCCGAAGTTTTTCTTTTTTACGATTTGCCTGACGTTAACGGCCTTGCTGCAAAATGTGTTTTTGTTAGACTACACCCTTTGGGAACAGCCTGTTCAACTAGGCGTCATTGTACTGTTTAGCATTCTGCTGATCGTTAGAACAGAAAAGTCATGGGTACATTATGCCATCGCGCTAGGCTTGCTCCTTATCCTGATCGGCAACCTGATTTTTTCTCCTCAACAACTAGTGGCCCCCTAGAATTTTTCTAGTCCCAACCCGAACAAAGCAAAATCGTACTTCACGGGATCAATGGGGTCCAGCTTACGCAGATTATCGGTTAGCTCAACAGCCATTAGCCAGTCCGTTTGCTTGCGTTTGATCAGGCGCAACTTGCGAGCAACCCGCTCCACATGTACATCGCACGGGCAAATCAATTGGGCCGGCTCAATTTTTTTCCAGATACCAAAATCAACTCCCCTATTATCTGAGCGCACCATCCAACGCAAATACATGTTCAGGCGCTTACAAGCCGACTTGCGTTCAGGGGTAGCGATGTGTTTTTTGGTTCGTACAGGAAAATCCGGGAGGCTAAAGAACAGGTTGTGAAAATTAATGAGTCCCCTTTCTACAGTCTGCTCCCCTGGTGAACCAGAAAATGCATCTTCCAGGGAATTGTGGCGTTGATAATACCACTTCAGAAAGGCAATGAAATAGAGCGCATCCGTAGCGTTGAATGTTCGGTGTCGAAAATCAAGAAATGGTTTCAGGTCATGTTCCTGGTGGTGTAGCATAAAGTTATGCGGATCATGATCCATCCAACCCAACAGCTTGCGACAATTATTAATGATGGTTACGCGCTGCCCCCAAGCCAACGTAGCAGCAAATAACCCGGCAATTTCAACGTCTTGCTTTTTTGAAAACTGATGTGGAATCAGTATCGGATCAAAATCAATGAAACCGGGTTGGTTGTATTGTTCAGCTTTCGCATCCAGCAATTCTTTTAGTTCCAACAGTTTGGTTAATCCGGTTTTCCTCATTGCAGCAAATGAGGCGTTAAGTACTGATAAAGATCACTTTGTTGAAAGTACAAATACCTTAAATTTCTGAAAACAAAATCTGCAATGAGTACCGAGCTCAATTTGGTAGAATTATTAGCCGGTATTGGTATTTTCCTTTTCGGGATGTACCAGTTGGAAGAAGCGTTGAAGCAACTCTCCGGTGGCACCTTCCGAAAACTTCTTCGCAGGTTTACCGAGAACTGGTTTCGTAGCGTGGTGAGCGGAACGGTTGCTACGGCCGTACTTCAAAGTAGCACAGCTGTTTCCTTAATGGTTTTAGCCTTTGCCGGAGCGGGTGTATTGGGCATGGAAAGTGCCATCGGTGTGATTATCGGTTCAAATTTAGGTACCACGCTCACCAGTTGGATTGTGGCCACCCTTGGGTTCAAAGTAAAAATTGAGTTACTAGCATTGCCCTTCATCGGTGTGGGTGGTTTAGGGTTGATCTTTTTTGGAACCTCCGGGCGTGGGGCCAACATCTGCAAATTTTTAGTTGGCTTTGGCTTTCTGTTTATAGGCCTCGATTACATGAAAACCAGTATCGATGGCATTGCCCAGCACTATGACCTGGCTGCATTGAAGCATTATCCCGGAGTCGTGTTTATCCTGATCGGATTTTTACTAACGGCCATCATTCAATCGAGTTCAGCGTCCATGGCTATTATTCTTAGTGCCATTTATTCCGGTGTACTCGCCTTCCCCATGGCTGCGTACATGGTAATTGGTATAAACGTGGGAACAACCCTTACCGTGCTGATCGGGTCGTTGGGGTCGCAAACAATCAAAAAGCGTGTGGCCGTAAGTCATTTGCTATTCAACGTAGTTACGGCTGTAATTGCAATTGTCCTATTTCCATTTCTAATATATCTGATTCAAAAAATCGTCCATCTGGAAAATGATCCGGTAACAGGCATTGCGTTGTTTCATACACTGTTTAATCTGATTGGCGTAATTATTTTCCTGCCCTTCATTGGCTTTTTTACTAACCTGATTGTGCGTGTTATCGGTGAAAAGAAAGTTACCCTTACCCATTACCTGCACACCCTAAAACCCGATGTTACGGAAGCCGGCATTGAAGCCTTGAAAAATGAAATTCGACACCTGGTGGTAGAAGTGATTCGCTATCATTTACGGCTATTGAAACTTACCCGTAGAGAACCCTTTCAATCGTTTTTGAAAAAAGAAGAACCAGCTATCACCAAAGATGTGGCACCTGAGGAGCAATACCAGAATATTAAACTGCTGGAAGCTGAAATCTATACGTTTGCTTCTGGCCTGCAGATGCACGAACTCCGCGATGAGGAAGCGCGCGAATTAAACAAACTCCTGCACGCCACACGCAATGCGGTGGCCTCCGCTAAAATTTTAAAAGACGTACAGCATAACCTGCAGGAAGTCGAGGCATCCGACAATGCAGAAATTGAAAAGCTGATGGTGCACTTCAAGGAAAAGTGGGTCACCATCCACCAGGAATTTATTCGCGTATTGGAAGAAAAAGAAACGAGTACCAACATCAGTATGATTCACGGACTAACCCTTAAAAATAAGGAAGATGATATCGCGTTTACGCAATTGATTACCAACGTTATTGCCTCGCGAAAAATCAACCAGACCGATATACCCACACAGATAACCCTTAACCGTGCGTTTAATATGTCGGTGCGGCAAATGATTCATGCCTTACGGGATTTGTTGTTTACTGAACCAGAAGTAGAGATTGTGGAGAAATTGAGCGAGACGGCCAAGTAAGAATTACGGTGCTTTGGTTAAGCCATCCACCCCACACAGATAAACCACGGGAAAAACGTAAAATATTTGGTACCTTAAAGGTGCATTTCAGGTAATTATGTCAAAGAATTTAAGCTATCTGGCCGGAAGAAAGGGTGTTGATAAAACACTTTTCGAAGAATTGGGTATTGCTGCCGAAACGGGTACACCTTCCATCGAAAAAATGGAAGCCTTGAGAAAGGAATTTCTGGTTGGCAAAGCGAATGTATTTGGTACAGCCACGTTCTATGATTTTCTCAAACCCGAAAATCAAGGTAAGAAAGTATACATCTGCAATGGCAGTGCTTGCCTGTGTGCAGGAACACAACCTGCACTGAAAGAAAAATTACAAAACCATTTCAAGGAAGAAGAAATCGGGGAAATGTGTTGCCTCGGCAGGTGCCACGAGAATTCGGCATTTCACATATCCGGTAAAAATTATTCCGGAAGCGCAATTGACCAACTTGGTGAGATCAAGAAAAACAAAACCGTTATTACTGATCGTTATCACATTGCCTCAACCGGCACACCCATACTCACGCAAAAATTTCCGGGCATACAAGCGTATTACAAAACATTAAAAGATTGTCTTGCAAAACCAATTGACACGCTTCAGGAAGAATTAAAGAAATCCGGACTGCGCGGGCGTGGCGGTGCCGGCTTTCCGATTGCAATCAAACTGGAATCGTGTCGGAATACACCAGCCGAACAGCGCTTCATCGTTTGCAATGCAGATGAAGGCGACCCGGGCGCATATTCCGATCGCTACTTGCTGGAACATCAACCGCACGCGGTGTTGATGGGCATGATCATCGCGGGTTACCTAGCCGATGCTTCAATCGGTGTGCTTTATATCCGGGCAGAGTACCCTGAATCAATTGATGTAATTGAAAAAGCTATACAGGAATTATACAAGCATAATTTTGTTGGCGAAAATATTTTTGACTCCGGTTTCTCATTCAACTTCAAAGTAATCAAAGCACAGGGTGCGTACATCTGCGGAGAGGAAACTGCGCTGCTCTCTTCTATTGAAGGTCAAAGGCCGGAAGTTCGTGTGCGACCACCTTACCCGGCTCAACAGGGGTTGTTTAACTTACCTACTGTAGTCAACAACGTTGAAACGTTAGCCAACCTGCCTTGGATTATGCAAAACGGAGGTGAAGCATTCGCTTCTATTGGTCTGGGGAAATCAACCGGAACAAAATTGATTTCGTTGGATGGCTATTTCAACAAACCCGGTATTTATGAAGTAGACATGGGCACGCCTCTGAGTGTTGTATTAAATGAACTGGGTGGCGGCTTCCGTAAACCCGTTAAGGCCATGCATATTGGTGGGCCCTTGGGTGGATTGGTGCCCGTATCTAAAACCAGCGACCTCACGATAGATTTTGAGTCGTTTGCCAAAAACGGATTCCTTTTGGGGCACGCATCGATTGTCTGCATTCCTGAAGATTTTCCGATTCTATTATATATAGAGCATTTGTTTGAGTTCACGGCACACGAAAGCTGTGGAAAATGTTTCCCGTGCAGGCTTGGCTCAACACGTGGAAAAGAGATGCTTGAAAAAGCCCGAACCAGTGAATACAAAATTGATCGCGCATTGATGGATGATCTATTGGAAACACTCGAGATCGGATCGCTATGCATGCTTGGCGGTGGATTACCACTGCCGGTGAAGAATGCGTTGCACTATTTTGAAGATGAATTGAGTGCATATTTTGAAAGTAACCACAAAGGTCACAAAGAAAATATACACAAAGGACACTAAGTTCCTTGTAGCTATAGTTATCAAGCAAGAATGACTGAAAACGAAATTGCTAATAAAGTTATTGGACTATCAATAGATGTTCATAGAGCGCTGGGGCCAGGATTGCTAGAAAGTGCATATAAAGAAAGTCTATACTACAAGATTCGAAAAGAGGGCTTATATATTGAAAAGGAAAAGGCGATGCCGCTCATCTTTGAGGAAGTAAAACTGGAGTGTGGATATAGAATTGATCTTGTTGTAGAAAATAAATTGGTAATTGAGACTAAAAGTGTTGATGCATTGAATGATATTCATTTAGCCCAAACTTTAACTTATCTTAAGCTAGGTAATTATAAGCTTGGACTACTGATCAACTTTAATGTTTTGTTATTGAAAGAAGGGATCAAACGTATAATCAATGGGCATTTATAAACGACTAAAGTCAGAAAGAAATCTACGCAAAAATCACCAGGTTCTTTGTGAACTTTGTGCAAATCTTCGTGCCCTCTGTGGTTAAAAAAGAATCTTATGGAAGCGGTGAAGACAACAGCAACAATCAATATTCACACCAACGGAAACGGTTCGGATAAAATTAAGGTGGCATACATCAATGATAAGCCTTATGAAATCAAGGAAGGTGAAACCGTATTGTCGCTGGTACGCAGAAGTTTAGGAAAAAACCGGGTGCCTACTCTTTGTGATGCACCTAACCTGGATCCCTTTGGCTCCTGCCGGGTATGCAGTGTGGAGGTTGCCTTGCAACAAAACGGCCCACTTAAAACAGTGGCCTCCTGCCATACGCCTGTTTCACCTAACACTTTTATTTATACCGATACAGAGAAGATCACCCGTCTCAGAAAAAATATCATCGAGCTCGTACTCACCGACCACCCCTTGGATTGCCTCACCTGTGAAGTGAACAACAACTGCGAACTGCAAACCGTAGCCGCCCAGGTGGGCGTTCGCGATGTGCGTTATCCGGAAGGCAAAACACATCTCGATCGCAAGAAAGATTTAAGTCACCCGTACATGACTTCTGATCTTTCAAAATGCATCAACTGTTTTCGGTGCGTGCGCGCCTGCGATGAAGTGCAAGGCGAAATGGTGTTGAGCATGGCCGGTCGCGGATTTGATAGTCGGATTATTAAAAGTTTTGATGATAATTTTCTGAATTCCGATTGCGTGAGTTGCGGTGCCTGCGCACAAGCCTGCCCTACATCAGCAATCTCCGATGTGTTTGAATCGAAAAGCATCAATGTTCAGAGAAAAGTACGAACCGTATGTACGTATTGTGGTGTGGGTTGCAATTTGGAAGTAGCAGTTAACGATGAGAAAATAAAATCCATTCAGGCGCCTTACGATGCTGAAGTAAACCAAGGGCACACGTGTTTAAAAGGAAGATTTGCTTTTTCCTTCTACAACCATCCCGACAGGTTGCGCACTCCGCTGATAAGAAAGAACGGTGAACTTCAACCGGCCACGTGGGACGAGGCATATGATTTCATTGCAGAAAAGCTTAACCATATTAAAAATACCTACGGCCCCGACTACATCGCAGGTATTTCATCGGCACGCTGCACCAATGAAGAAAATTACCTGATGCAAAAATTCATCCGTGTGGTGATCGGCACCAACAACATTGACTCCTGCGCGCGCGTGTGCCACTCACCCACGGCTTTAGGCATGCAACGCAGTTTTGGAACCGGTGCAGCCACAAATTCCATTGAAGATTTAAAGTATGCGGATTGTATTCTAATCATTGGTGCAAATCCAACAGACGGACATCCGGTAACGGGCGCCAAGTTCAAGCAGTTTGCGATGAAGGGCAAAACCACGATTGTTATAGATCCACGCAGAACAGAACTCGCCCGATACGCTACCTATCACTTACCGCTTCGACCCGGAACCAATGTGGCCATGCTCAATATGATGTTATACTACATCATTACCGAAGGATTGGAGCATAAGGAGTTCATAGAATCGCGAACAGAAGGATATGCAGATTTTAAAAAACAAATTCTGAATGTAGATATCAACGAACTTGAACGCATCACCGGTGTCGACAGAAATCTTGTTCGCGAAGCAACACTGGCCTATGCTAAATCAAAAGCAGCTATGGCATTTCACGGCTTAGGTGTTACCGAACATTCCTACGGAACATACGCCATCATGCTGATCACTGATCTTGCCATGATAACTGGAAACATTGGCCGAATAGGTGTTGGCGTAAATCCATTACGCGGTCAAAACAACGTACAAGGTGCAGCCGATATGGGCTGTCAGCCACACCAGGGTGCCGGATATTTCGATGTAACCCATCCGGAATACCACAAGATGTATGAGGATTTTTATGGCGTTAAACTTCCGAATCATATCGGCTATAAAATTCCACAGATGTATACCGCATCGCTGGATAACAAACTTAAAGCGCTTTGGTTGATGGGCGAAGATTTGGTACAAACCGATCCGAACACAAACAAGGTAGTGGCCGCGTTGAAGAAGTTGGATCTACTGGTAGTGCAAGAACTCTTTATGACCGAAACCGCCAAGCTCGCAACCGTTGTATTGCCAGGAGCCTCATTCCTCGAAAAGAGCGGAACGTTTACCAACGGTGAGCGAAGAATTCAGCGCGTGAACAAAGTGGTTGAGCCTATTGAAGGCACTAAATCTGATGGACAAATTGTGGTGGATATCATGAACAGGATGGGTTACGCGCAACCCGATTATGATCCGGATACTTTACTGAAAGAAATTTCACAAATCGTTCCGTTCTTCAAAGGCGTAAAGTGGAGTGAACTGGGCGAAAACGGAAAACAATGGCCGGTGAAAGAAGACGGAACGGATACAAAAATTCTGCATACGGAAACATTCAAACGCGGCAAAGGTAAGTTCCACTATTTCGATTTTCAGGAAAGCCAGGAAATCATCAACAACGGAAAAGAATATCCGTACATCATTACTACTAACCGCGAATTGGAACATTACAATGCGGGCACGATGACACGCAGAACCAAAAACGTTGAGCTTTTAACTGAAGACGTATTAATGATCAATCCGGCCGATGCCGCAAAACATTTTATCAAAGATGGCGATATGGTTTGCGTAGAATCTGCGCGGGGCAAAGTGGATTTAAAAGCCCGCATCACCGATGAAGTAAAGCCCGGCATCTTAAGTTCTACCTTCCACTTCCCTGAAATCGGGTTGAACGTAATTGGTTCCGATGAACACGATAGCGAAGCCATGTGCCCGGAATACAAAGTGATTGCCGTGAACATTCGTAAGAGCAAGGGAATCAAAAAAGCTGTAATGTTGTAAAACCAAAATCCAAAGACCATAGGTTAGTACACGAACGCAAAACTTAGTGAACTTTGTGTGCAGTTCTTTTGTGCGCTTTGTGGTTAAAAAATAAATATCATGCGAAAACTCATTCTTCGATCCATTGCCCTCATCATGCTGGCAGCCCTCAGCTACGGTATCTATTACGCCTGGATCGCCTTCCCCATCATAACCGGTTATGGTGCCAAAATTTTATGCTCCTGCACCATGCTGGTTGGTCGGGCTGAACAGGATGTAATTGACAACGAACTGGGATCAGGGCTACTCAAGCTCGGATCGTTTAAGGCTAACTATACCGATTCATCGGCAACCGCCAGTGTTTTTGGGCTAGCCAAACGCAAAGCGATTTATAGAAAAGGACTCGGTTGCACATTGGTTAACGGGGTGACCGAAGAAGAACTTCGTGCACAAAACTGGAAAATTGCCACTCCGGAAAATACACGTCAAGATACGCTTGCCTGGCCCATGGGCGACCGAACTTCCGATTCACTTGATTTGAGTGAATATAATATGGAGTTGCTTACAAAAACAGTAAACGAAGCTTTTGAAGAACCCGGTGAAGAAAAGAACAGACGAACCCGCGCAGTGCTTATTATACACCATGGCAAAATTATACTTGAAAAATATGCTAATGGGTTTGATCAAAAAACTCGGCTCATGGGCTGGTCGATGACGAAAAGCCTGACCAACGCCATGATGGGCATACTGGTACGCGATGAAAAACTTACCGTAAACCAACCCGCTCCGATTGAGGATTGGAAAAATGATGAACGATCAGCCATTACCATTCACAATTTGATGCAGGCATCTTCAGGTTTGGATTGGCAGGAGGATTACAGCGGCCCCAGCACGGCTACCAACATGTTGTTTAAAAAACGTGATGCCGGAAAATATGCCCTGTCTGTTCCATTAAAGCACAAGCCCGGTCAAGTATTTTATTATTCCAGTGGCACAACCAATATCCTTTCATGGATTATCCGGCAATCGGTTGGCGATGAAACCTATCATCGCTTTGCTTATGAAAATGTCTTTCATAAAATCGGGATGAATTCGTTGGTGATTGAACCTGATGCTGGCGGAACATTTGTTGGTTCATCTTTTTCGTATGCCACTGCCCGCGACTGGGCGAGGTTCGGCTTGTTGTATCTGAACGATGGCTATTGGACAACCGGAAGAATACTTCCGGAAGGATGGGTAGAGTACACCACCACACCAGCCAAGGGCGCAAAACATGGAGAATACGGAGCACAATTCTGGCTTAATGCCGGTAATCAGAATGATGTTGTCGATAGAACCTACCCGGATGTTCCCTCCGATATGTTTTATGCTAGTGGATATGAAAGTCAGAATGTATTTATCATTCCCTCACACGATCTGGTAGTTGTAAAACTTAGTTTGACAACCGGCAATGCCGTTGATGACAATCTATTCTTGAAAGAAATTATTCGCGCTTTACCCGATTAGTCTTTAACATTTGCGGCAGCAGACGGTTAAAAGGATCATAAACCTGAACATGTCTGCAAAGAAATCTTTTGTACTCATCGGTGGTAGTTACGGCATAGGTGCTTCGTTGGCTGATATTCTGTTGAAGCAAGGACACGATATAACCATTTTAAGCCGAACAAAACCTGAACAATCTGATATTCGATACATTTCGTTTGATGTCGCGAATGATTCTATCGACCTCACGCAACTTCCTGAAACCATTGATGGCGTGGCGTACCTGCCCGGTACCATTGCATTAAAACCTTTTCATCGGTTTACAGATACTGAGTTTTTAGCCGACCTACAACTAAATACTCTAGGCGCGGCACGAGTTGTTCGGGAGTTGTTACCCAGATTAAAAGCCGCAAACCACAGTTCAATTGTTTTTTTCAGCACCGTGGCTGTTCAGCAAGGCATGCCCTTTCATACGTCTGTGGCTATGGCCAAAGGTGCATTGGAGGGGTTGACTAGATCGCTCGCAGCTGAGATGGCTCCAAAAATTCGGGTAAATGCAATCGCTCCGTCTATCACGGATACACCGTTAGCTTCAAAAATCCTGTCGAGCGAGGAAAAGAAAAAAGCATCCGGGGATCGCCATCCACTTAAACGGGTAGGCGAATCAATTGATATTGCACAAGCTGCCGCCTGGTTACTCAATGATCAAAGTAGTTGGGTTAGCGGACAAATCATTCCAGTGGATGGTGGTATGTCAACATTGCGCGTTTAAGCTATGCCGACCATTACATTCAAAAATAAAACCATCTCCTGCAAACAAGGAGAAATTCTGCGTGATGCGTTGCACCGGCACAAACTCAATGTGCATAATGGTCATGCGCGAATACTCAATTGTCGTGGGTTTGGTTCGTGTGGAACCTGTGCGGTAAAAATTTTAGGCAAAGTCAACCCACACACCATGAAAGAACAAATAAGGCTAAGCTTTCCACCACATTGTCAGGATAATGGTTTACGTCTGGCTTGTCAGGTATCCGTAACGGAAGACCTGGTGATTACAAAATACCCTGGGTTTTGGTGCGAGCAGGTGAAATAAAAATCACCAATCAAAAAATCAATAAACTATACAATGCGGTGAGGATGTGTATAGATATTAAATTTTTCCTCACGCGCAAAACCAACTAATGTTATGCCACTGGTTTGCGCCAGGTTCACAGCCAGACTGGAAGGCGCACCCACGGCAACCAAAACAGGAATACCAGCCACTGCAGCTTTCTGAACCAACTCAAAACTCGCACGGCCACTCACCACCAGAATAAAATCAGATAATGGAATTGATTCTTTAAAAAGCATAGCGCCAATTACCTTATCCAATGCATTATGCCGACCAACATCTTCACGTAGCAACATCAATGCTCCTTGCTGATCAAATAATCCCGAAGCATGTAATCCGCCTGTGTGCTCAAAAACATGTTGTGCTTCACGAAGTTTATCAGGTAACGATTGAATAAGCTTGGCAGAAACTGACCAATTGGTTGTGACCGGAGCGCATTGAACGGTAACCGCTTCAATGGATGATTTGCCACAAACACCACAACTGGATGTGGTATAAAAATTTCGTTGAAGTTTCTGAAAATCGGGAGTCAGGCTTGAGTTCAACTCAACACGTACTACATTATTTTCCTCCTGCTTGCCCAGGTTTTCGCAGTAGCGGATATTCTCAATCTGCGAAAAAGAATGAACAATTCCTTCGGTAAAAAGAAATCCGGCCGCCAGTTCAAAATCATGACCAGGCGTACGCATGGTTACCGCCAAACTTCGTTGCTCCCGTTGATCGGTCGGCCCAAAACCCAACCGGATTTCCAACGGTTCTTCAACGGCTACCAAATCAGGCTTTGGAAAGCTACCCGAAACAGTCTTTTGAATAATATGTACAGAATCTACTGACAATAGAGCTCAATTTCTAGTACCCACAGAAGTTACTTCTTCATTTTTAAGATCCGCTTTAGCGCCAGAATGTCTTGTTGATCAACCAGACCTTTCTCTGAATCCCGGCCAATTTTCTCTTTGTTCGTTATTAAATCTCTGATGTCAATAACCTTTATTCTCAAATCATCAATTTTTCTGGTCACAGCATTTTCGAAAATATCCTCCAAAGAAATACCTTTTGAGAAATTTAAAATATCAACCGCATCTGGTTCCATGCCGAAAGAAAATACTTGTTCAACAAGAAAGTCTTCCGCGTGAATATTCTTACAATCTACGCCAAGGTTTTGAAATGCTCTTACTACCCGTTGGCCGTTCTCCTGTGTAGGTCGTACCAAGATATCCAAATCAGAAGTGGTCCTGCGAACACCATGGATAATCGATGCATGCCCTCCTATTAAAACAAAGTCCACACTGTTAGCAACAAATTTTCTCAGAACACGCTCATGCACCCGGCTAAAGAAACTCATACATATGCTGGTCTTTTCTTCACCTTAAGTCCTTTAAGCTTTGTTTGGTTATATAGCTTACCCCAAATTCTTTTTCGTAACTGTTCATGAATGCGCAGACGTTGTGCCGGTGTGAGTTTAAGAAAAGCCTCATCTTTCATTTTTTGCTCTTGTTCCGGGCTAACTTTAATGACCTTGAGCCTTCTTGATTTAGCCATAATTTAACTTTCGTTATGTCTAACAAATTTAACTCTATCAAGTGACAAATCACATCACAGTCTACGACAATCCACTAATCCTTCCATCATTATCAATATCCATCCCCAAGGCAGCGGGAACATTCGGTAAGCCCGGCATGCGCAGAATATCTCCCGTAATCGGGATTACAAAACCCGCTCCGGCAGCTACTTCAATTTCACGCACGGTAATGATGAAGTCTTTTGGACGACCAAGTTTTTTGGCATCATCGGAAAAACTATTTTGTGTTTTGGCAATGCAAACCGGAACACCATTCAAACCGATCCGCTCAATCTTCTTTAAATTCTGTTTTGCCTTGGGCAAAAACTCCACATCTTTTGCTCCGTAAATTTTTACAGCAACCGTTCTGATCTTTTCTTCCATGGATGACTTCCAGTCATACACCGGCCAATATTTTCCATGAAAGTTATCGGCAGCTTCCGCTACTTTTTTGGCCAGATCAACCATACCTGCTCCACCTTTTTCCCAACCTTCCGAAAGAGCAATGTCGACACCCAGTGATTCACATTTCTGAATAACCCACTGAAGTTCTTCATCCGAATCGGTGACAAACTTATTCAACGACACCACGGCAGGCACGCCAAATATTTTTGTGTTCTCAATGTGCTTTTCAAGATTGGCAAATCCTATTTCAAGTGCTTTTACGTTTGGCTTGGTCAAGTCCTCACGGGAAACACCACCATGATATTTCAACGCGCGAATGGTTGCCACCAACACAATGGCATGCGGAGAGTAATCGCCATACCCACAAACAATATCAATAAATTTCTCAGCACCCAGATCGGAACCAAAACCGGCTTCCGTAATCACATAATCCGACAAACTCATGCCCATGCGCGTGGCGATAATCGAATTTGCGCCTTGAGCAATGTTGCCAAACGGTCCCCCATGAATAATGGCAGGATTTCCTTCCAGTGTTTGCACCAGGTTTGGCTTAATGGCATCTTTCAATAACAACGCCACCGCACCTTGCGCATTTAAGTCGCGGGCGAAGACTGCTTTTTGTGCATACGTATCACCGATATAAATATTCCCGATTTTTTCTTTCAGGTCATTCATGTCTTTCGCCAGACAAAGAATCGCCATGATTTCTGAAGCAGCGGTGATGTTGAATCCTGTTTCACGTATCATCCCACCATTCTTTCCTCCTAAACCGGTAATCATGTTGCGCAACGCACGATCATTCATGTCCATCACGCGTTTCCATTCCGCGGTGCGCGGATCAATACCCAATCCACCTCCGGGTTTTTGAATATCATTATCAATTAAAGCTGCCAACAGGTTATTGGCTTTTTCAACCGCAGCAAAGTCACCGGTAAAATGCAGGTTAATATCTTCCATCGGCACAACTTGTGAATATCCCCCACCGGCTGCACCGCCCTTCATACCAAACACCGGACCTAATGATGGCTCGCGCAAAACTACCGTAGTCTTCTTCCCGATTTTATTCATGCCCTCACACAAGCCGATTGATGTGGTGGTTTTACCTTCACCAGCCGGGGTGGGTGTCATGGCTGTGACCAATATCAGTTTGCTCTTTTTTAGTTTGGCATCATCACTCAACTTCAGCGGAAGCTTGGCTTTGTATTTACCATATAACTCAAGATCGTCATCCTTAATATTAAGTTTGGCAGCAATTTGTTGGATAGGTTTCAGGGTTGCCGCTTGTGCAATTTCAAGATCGGTTTTGTACGCCATAGGAATTGAATTAACCGTTCGAAAGTTAAAACTATTTACTTTGTAACCTAAATGACGATTGTCAGTTCCGCAAAATGAAGCGCGTAAAACCCGATCAGTTTCACTTTAAAAAATTCTCCGTTACCCATAAGCGGAGCAGCATGAAGGTGGGCACCGATGGTGTTTTGCTGGGTGCATGGGTTGACGTAACCAACGCTCAAACAATCCTAGATATTGGAACGGGCACTGGCGTGATCGCCTTGATGCTTGCACAGCGAACACCTTCATACGTACAGGTTGATGCTGTTGAACTTAACCCTGATGCTTGTGTTGACGCTCAGGAAAACTTTTCTCAAGCTCCGTGGAATGATCGTCTGCATCTTTATACGCAGGCTATTCAGACTTTCTCTCCAGAAAAAACATACGATCTCATTGTTTCCAATCCTCCCTACTTCATCAACAGCTACAAACCAACCGATTTACACCGCACCACCGCACGACATACCGAACAACTCAGCTTTGAAGAATTGCTATCGGCTGTGCTACGCTTATTAAATGCAAGCGGTCGGTTTGCCGTGGTGCTTCCTGTAACGGAGGGCAAGGCTTTTGAAAAGCTGGCGCTGGACAGGGCCTTACACTGCATTCGAAAATGGAGTTTCCGCACCCGAAACAACAAACCGGTTGAGCGTCTATTAATGGAATTTTCACGAGAAAGCCGGCCATGCGAAACCGGAGAAATTCTGTTGTACGAATCGGGAGAAATTTGGTCTGATGAGTACCAAAACCTGATGAAAGACTTCTACCTGAAAGCCTAGTTCAAAATAAATTAACTGATTATCAGTACGTTACAAAATAAAAAATAGATGTTTAAACATTTATTTTTCAGATTGTGTTAAGCTTACATGTTCAAAAACTGATTAAACAACCAAAAACTCGTTATGAAAAAGATTTCTGTTTTAATGTTGGGGCTGCTTATTAGCGGCAGCATGTTGGCTCAAAGTACCTGGACGATCGATAAGGTACACTCTAAAATCGGTTTCAGCGTATCACACATGGTGGTATCTGAAACAGAAGGTTCTTTTAAAGATTACACCGGATCAGTAGTTTCCAAAACTGATGATTTCAGCGGTGCTGAAGTTTCCTTCACAGCAAAGGTTGCTTCTATCGATACTGAAAATGAAAGACGCGATGGTCACCTGAAATCTGCTGATTTTTTTGATGCTGAAAAATTCCCTGAAATCAGTTTCAAAGGAAACCTGGTAAAGGAGGGTAACAAATACAAGTTGAAGGGTGATTTCACCATGAAAGGTGTTACCAAGAAAGTTGAATTTGATGTTACCTATGGTGGTAAAATCGATACCGGCCGTGGCGAAAAAGCCGGCTTTAAAGTATTAGGTTCAATCAACCGTCAGGACTATGGCGTAAACTGGGCCAACAAACTGGCCAGTGGTGAAATGGTAGTAGGTGACGAAGTAAGTTTGAATATTAAGATTGAATTGGACAAGCAGCCAAATAGCTAATCCATTTCATGAAAGGCTGTTTCAATTTAAGTTTGTCGAATGAACAGGCAAACGTTTTTGAAGCAGCCTTTTTCTTTTCTCCACAATGAAGATTGAAGACGAAATAAAGCAGCAAAAATTTATTAATCCGCATCAAAAGGCGGTAATCAATTTATTGTTTACCTCTAACTGGCTGGTAAACCAACAGCAGCACTACTTCAAGTCTTTTGGTATTACGGGGCAGCAATTTAATGTACTGCGTATTTTAAAGGGGCAACATCCCAACAGCATTTCGGCTAAAGAAATCAAATCGAGAATGCTGGATAAAAATTCTGACATGTCACGCATGCTTGACAGGCTCAGTGCGAAAAATCTGATTGTAAAGAAATCATGCCCGAAAGATAAGCGCGCCAGCGATGTAAACATCACGGAAGCTGGCCTTGAATTACTCAAAAAAATGCAACAGCAGGAAGTCGATCGCTTCCTCAATTTATCCGATAAAGAAGCGGAACAGCTGAGTAACTTGCTAGATAAAAGTCGGGGCTGATATAGCCTTAATACTCTACCTTCATTGAGTTTTAACTTTTCTCAAAGCGGTTTTCCTTCGTGGAATTAATAATTTAATATCCCTCGTAAGATTTCTTTTCGATCGAGAGGCAGACCATAGATCAAAACTGCTTTGAAGGTTCAACCAATACTGCGGGGTAGTGTCAAACGCAAGCGATAGCTTCAAGGCCATTTCAGGAGAAATGCCGGCCCTACCATTGACGATAGCCGAGAGATTAGGCCTTGCAATATGCAAATGCTCTGCAGCCTTAGTAACAGACAGCCCTAATGGTTCCAGATATAGGTCCTGCAAAATTTCACCGGGATGAGGAGGAGAATGTTGCAAACTAAAATTCATAATCATTTCTTTTAGTGCGTGTCTATAAAGTCCAAATCATACACATCACCATTTTCAAACCTAAAGACCAATCGGTAATTCCCAGTTACATCAAGAGACCAAAAGCCCCTCAAGGGCGGTTGCTTAAGCTGATGCAACCGTGCACCCGGAAGATCAAAATCCCGAACCGTAGTAGCACTATTCAAAACTGCTAACATTTGTTTAAGTTTCTTTACTCGTTCCTGAGGCAATCTCTTAGAATTACCTTTTTCAAAGAGCTCCTTGAGCCCTTTATGTATAAAGTTCTTCACCATGAAATACGTGGTTTTCTTTAAAGAGTTTAAAAAATGGTGAAAAGGTGTCATAAATGTAATGTGTAACATTACACTATACAAATAAAATCACAGAAAAATTACTAGAAAGCCCTACTTCAATTCATTCAGCTCTTTCTTTACAAACGCCATCAGTTCACTGATGTACGCACGACTGAAATCAAATCGTATATTCGCTGCTGCATATACTTCCGGGATGGATTTCATATAACCCAACTTCAAGGCGTTGAGGTAGCCCTGTAATCCTTGCTGCTTATCCTGTTTGTAATTTCGCCAGATGGCAACAGCCCCTAATTGCGCCATACCATATTCAATGTAATAGAAGGGCACTTCGTATAAATGAAGTTGCTTCTGCCACAGGTAATCCTTTGCCTCCTCCTGCCCTTTCCAATCGGTAACGATATCACTGAATTGATTTACGATGGCATTCCAGTTCTCCCTACGCTCCTCCAACGAATGATTCGGATGCTCATAAATCCAATGTTGGAATTTATCAATGGTGGCTACCCACGGCAACGTTTCCAGAATATCCTCCAGATGTTCGCGCTTGGCACGCTTGAGGTCATCTTCATTCGTGAAGAAAATATCCCAGGCATCCATCGAAATCAATTCCATCGACATGGAAGCCAGTTCAGCCACTTCCGAAGGTGTTGATTTAAAATCATTGAGCGTAAGATCACGCGTTAAGAAATTATGCACCGCATGCCCACCTTCATGCATAATGGTAACCATGTCGCGCAAGGTTGATGTGGCATTCATAAAAATAAACGGCACGCCAATTTCTGCCAGCGGATAGTTATAACCACCCGGAGCTTTCCCTTTGCGTGATTCCAGATCAAGATGCCCCATGGCGTTCATGATGCTCAAACATTGACCGAGATACGGATCAATTCTGCGAAAGCATTCAATTGTTTTATCTGTCAGGTCTTTGCCATTTTCAAACGCTTTAAGCGGATCTTTCCCTTCCGGATCAACGGCCTTGTCCCACGGCTTTAGCGGATCAACACTCAGCAATTTTTTACGCTCAACAACGAGTGCATTCTGAATGGGTACAACTTCCGCAGCCACCGACTCATGAAAATCGAAACAATCTTGTGGGGTATAATCAAAACGGCCCATCGCTGTAAACATATAATCGCGGAAGTTTTTAAAACCAGCATTCACAGCCACCCGATGCCGAAGATCAATCAACTTCGTGAACAATTCATCCAGCACTTGCTTATCCTGCAATCTTCGGCTGGAAATTTTATGATATACCCGCTCGCGTTCCTCCCGGTTAACCGACATGAGTTTTACCGATGCCTGTTGAAGTGTCAGCTCTTTTCCATCCAGTTCCACCATCATGGCGCCTGCAATGGTGTTGTACTTTTGCTGCTCCAGACTGATTTCAGTAAACAACGGAATATTTTCTTCCCTGAAAATTTCAATATCCTTCTTCAGGTTCCGGATCATGATATCATAGCCGGTTTCATTGGCCAGCACATCAAGGAATTCACTGGATGTAGCTTTGCGGTTTAACTGATCGGATACCGGGGCCATTTTAGGTTGGATGTTTTCAACAAAATCCTGATAGGCTTTGCTATAGGTTTCGTTTTCGGTAAAGCGGGTCATGTTGATGTAGCGCCAGGCAAAATCTTCACTGATTACACTTTCCAGTTCGCTGCGATCACGCAACCAGTCTTTCAGGCCATCAATGGAAGTAATTTCCCTTTCCAGAAGCCTATCGAAATAAGGCTTCAATTGATCCCACCCGGTAACGGTAAACGTTTCCGGTAAAAATTTTCGGATTGGGCGTTCTAACTTCTCTGCTGCTACCATGTGTAAATAGTTTTAATCCGCTTATATTGAATCACGCAAAAATAAACCGATTTGCCATACTGATCTTTCCACCTGTAAAATTATTACCATGCGATTTTCCATACCCATACTTTTTGCTGTTTTGCTACAGGCCTGTTCCACTGCTGATGAAAATAAGATCGGTTCCATTGAACGACTGGATGCTGAATTGGACAACATTCTTGACCAAAACACCCCCATTGAGATTTTGGCTGATGGTTTTACCTGGAGTGAAGGCCCGGTTTGGGTTGAGGAGCACAACATGTTGCTGTTTTCGGATGTACCGAAAAACACAATTTACAAATGGACAAACGAGAACAAAGTTGAGGTTTACCTCGCTCCCTCCGGGTTTACAGGAACAGAAACGCTTAGCAGAGAACCGGGTTCAAACGGCTTGCTACTTGATAAAAAGGGAAACCTTGTTCTTTGCCAGCATGGTGACAGGCGCTTGGCGTACATGGATGCACCGTTAGACAACCCCCAATCAAATTTTATAACCTTAGCCGATCGTTACGATGGAAAACGGTTTAATAGCCCGAATGATGCAGCTTACTACAATGATGAACTTTACTTTACCGATCCGCCCTATGGTTTGCCAAGGCAAGATGGTGATCCTACGAAAGAAATTCCGTTTCAGGGTGTGTATAAAGTAAGTAAAGATGGCGCTGTAACCCTGTTGATTGATTCACTTACAAGGCCAAACGGCATTGCCTTTACACCAACAGGCGAAATGATTGTTGCCAACTCTGACGGACAAAAAGCAAGGTGGTATACATATACAATAAACGACAGTACAGTTTTAAGTGGAAAAATACTGTATGATGCAACCGACCTGGTACCCACAGAAAAAGGTCTACCCGATGGATTAAAAATTGATAGCAAGGGAAATATTTTCGCAACCGGGCCGGGCGGAGTATTTATTTTTAATTCCGCGGGCAAGCTTATTGGTAAAATAAAACTGACAAACGCTTCTGCTAACTGCACTTTGTCTGATGATGAGAAATTTCTTTATGTTACAAATCACATGTATTTATTTAAAATAGCATTAAAATAATTTACCATGTGGCGTGGATTCATCTTTAACTTAGGATTACTATTTTTTTGTGCTTGCACAACGTATCCATTAAAAAAAGTGGATTGGAATGATCAAGGGTTTGTGCAGACCAGTTATAACGATTCAAGTTGGAACAAAAATATGATTGTGGTATTAGAACACTATAATGAGCCGTTCAAGATCAAAGAGGGTGCAATATTCATAAACAGAAAACTCTATATTAACAAAGAACTACTTTACAATTATTCTACAAAAGCCAAAGATTCAGTTTGGTTAAAGCAAAACACGCTAAGATGAAATTCCTCATTGACATTATCGGCTGGACTGGATCAATTATGGTAATTGCTGCCTACGGCTTAAACAGCTACCAGAAAATAAAATCCGATTCATTAGGATTTCTTTTATTAAACCTGGTTGGAGGGATTTTTTTGATTGTTTACACGGTTTACTATTCTGCATACGCCAACACGTTCATCAATGTAGTCTGGGTAATCATCGCCATTCCTGCTATCATTAAACTTATTGGCAAAAAAGAAAGGCAGTGAAAATCACTGCCTTTCCAAATTAATTTGTTTTTCAGATTTACTTTGGTGCCGACCAAACATTGTTCTGTCCATTGGCATCGCCATTGGTAGGGATAACCAATGAAACGGATTTAATCTTCTTCTTACCCGCATTAACCTTGTGCGCATAGGTAGCTGCATTTTTCCACACAGATGGATTAACCTCTTCCGTAACTTTTGAGTCATCTGTAAACGTAATGTCCATACTAAAGGCTATGGGTCTGCCGCCTAAATTTTGCAACGTTACCACATTGTCTTTCACTCCGGCAATGCCCATATCCATATAACCCCAATCGAAATACCACTTATTCCAGAACCAGTTCAGGTTTTGACCCGACACACGATTAAAGGTGAACATGAAATCATAAGGCGTTGGATGTTTAAACTTCCACTCATTCATATACGTATGCAAGCATTTCGTGAAGACATCTTTACCCAACAGTTTGTATAAACTGTAATACGAGTATGAACCCACCGTATACGAATTTAGTCCGCTTCCTTCATGAACATGGCTGGGCACCATGATGGGCAGAACACTTTGTGAACCCAGGTATGGTTGATCCCAATTTCCTGCAGGAAACAGCGGCTCAATAAAATATTCTGAAAAGGAAGCAAAGCCTTCATCCATCCAAGCATACTTCTTTTCGTTTATTCCCATCATAAACGGAAAATACATATGACACATTTCGTGTAACGTCAGGCCAAGTTGTGCATCCACATCGCTTACTTTTTTACCCGTCCATTGTTCAATCATGGCACCCGACATTTCCTGGTCGTTGGCCATGCCCGGAAACTCCATACCTCCTCCTTGCAAACCATTGAAGATGGTGAAGTAATGGTATGGAAATTCGTAAACCGGAAATTCTGTATGGAAAACTTTCAGCGACTCTTCCATAGCTTTTAACACCGCACCAAACTCCTTATGATTGGCCGGATAGGCAACCTGAATGAAGTAATCTCCCATTTTGTCTTTGTAAGAGCGTGCATCCCAAACAAAGTGGTCGCTTAAGGCAAAAGAAAAATCAGGAAAATTTTTGGCAGTGTATTTCCAGGTAATATTTTTTGAGGAAGATTTTTTGAAATCAGATTCACCGATAATATTCACCGGCTCAATGCTGGCTTTTGCTTTGGCCAGTCTTTCACGAACAGTTTGTGAATACACTTCGCTTTCATTGTTTGGCGCCACTGATGCCCATACCGTAAAATTATCCGGAGCAGTTATCTCTACTTCATAATCAGAATAATCGTGGTAAAACTCGGTTGCCGCATCATACACCACACGATCCCACAGATCAATATCATCCAACACGGCCATTTCCGGATACCAGTAGGCAATGAACATGGAGGTGCTGTCGATGGCGCCACTGCGCTCAAAACCTTCACCGGGTACTTTGTACTTCCAGTTAATTTCAAATTGCATAGCCGACTTTGGTGCCAACGGTTTGCTGAGACGAACGGTATAATTGGTACCGTTATGCCGAACCACTTCACGATTTTTAATGTCTACCACTTCTCCGTTCACCGCCAGCTTCTCAATCACCACACCTTCATGGTTGGCATCAGCCGGGCTACCGGAAGCAAAGAAACCTGCCTTCTTGGAGCCGGGTTTGTAATAATCGTGATAGGTGTGAAACGTTGGGTTGCGAATGGTGTCAGGCGAGTTGTTGAAATACGTGATGATAGCCTGACCGTACAACATTCTCGTCTTCGGGTCAATGGTGGCTTTGATTTTGTAATCGGAACGGTTTTGCCAGTAGGTTGGTGAAACCGAACCGTCTGCTTTACGGGTACCGGCCTCATATGCATTTTGAAATTCAATAGGCATATACAGACCGTATTTGTTGTTTTGTGCTGTTGCTACAAAGCTGACAGCCACGAAAGAAAAGAGTAATATTCTCAAACGCATGAAATAAAGGGTTTAGTTAACTATGATGTACTACGGTTTTTTTAACCGATTGGTTTAAACTATTTCAAAAAGATTGTGAATGAAAAAGGAAGCAAGCAACTTGCATTTATATCAACCTCAATAATTTCACGCAAAGGCGCGAAGTACGCAAAGAAATCGCAAAGTTTTTAAATTACCCAATCTCAATCACCACATCATCCGTAAGCGGATGCCCCACACACGTCAACACATACCCTTCATCGCGTTCCGATTGCGACAGCCCTTCTTCTTCATCCAGTTTTACTTTGCCACTCAGCGCTTTTCCGCGGCAAGCGGTACACAACCCACTTTGGCACGAGAACGGAAGATCAATGCCTTGATCCAAAGCAGTTTCTAAAATGGTACGGTTGGGTTCTACCATAACCTTATACTCATTACCATCGTAACGAATGGTTACTTCGCGTGCTTTCTTCTCTTCTACAGCAGGTGCTGCTTCCTGTTTCTTTTCTTTGTCAATTGTTCCTTGAACAAAACTCTCTTTAAAGATTTTTTCCTTTGGTATGTTATGTTGTGCCAACAGCGTATCCACATTCTTCATCATGCCTTCAGGTCCGCACATGAGGTATGTGGTTTTATCGATGCCCCAATCAGGGATGCGTTCAAATAATTTCTTCAGCATCTCCGGATTCAACAATCCGGACAGACCTTGCCAGTTCATCGGTGCATTGTCGAGCACATGAATCACGTGTAACCGACCCTGGTAGTTCGTCTCCCACTTCGCCAGTTCATCCTTGAAAATAATGCTATCGATGTCGCGGTTGCAGTAAATCAACGATACGATGCTTTCCGGTTCCTGCGTAAGCAGGCTTTTTATAATTGACATCATGGGCGTAATACCTGATCCGCCCGCAAACATGATGAGGTGGCGCTTGCGCGTTTTATCAAATTCAGTGGTGAACTGCCCCATGGGCTCCATGATCTTCAGCACATCACCCGCTTTCAGGTTATCCGGCAGCCAGTTCGACATCAGCCCGTTATCCACCCGCTTTACGGTTACCGCCAAATCTTCATCTACAAAAGGCGATGAACATAAGGAATATGCCCTGCGCACCTCTTTGCCCTGAATGGGTATAATAAGCGTTAAAAACTGACCGGATTTATAAGTGATTTTAGGTTGAGACTGCTGAAACACAATGGTGATGGCATCCTTCGTTTCCCGGATAATCTCCTTCACCTTTAATTCATGATACCGTGACCCACTGTTTGTAGCAGGGGTTTCCTTCTTCTCACTCTTTTTAAAAAAACCAAAAGCCATTTTTTATTGATTTTGAGTCCTGCCTACCAACAAGGCAGGCGCAAAAATAAGGATAAACTACCGGCCGTACTAAAGATTAAACCAATAGGTTAACTTAAACACCAACGCCCGGTTTTTACTGGCTAAATGTTGGGGCAGGTAGTTCTCCGTGTATACAACAAAAAAATCGGAGGCTGGTTTATACCGCCACTGAAAACGGGCGTTCAAATTGATATTATCCGCCAGGTTGTTGTATTGGATAAAGGTAGTGAGGAAGATTTTATCGGTAAACGTAAGGTCAATGCGCGGCCCGATCAGAAATAATTTTTCCTTTCCGTAATTATCGGGCAGATCAATGGCGTTGTAATCGTAGCGGATGGCCACGCTGCCAATAGGTTGATACCGGTAGTTCAGTGAACCATTTACATTAAGTAAGTTACCGTTATAGAATCCGCCATAATTAATACCGGTGGAAAAGTTAAAAATCTTGCGCTGGTCTGAACGGTACCCAATACCAACGCCCGCCCACGTATAGTCTTCTCCTTCCAGAAAGGATGTATACTTCTCCCCGTCAATCGGATTAAACGTATTGGTGAGTTTCTGGTACGTGAGAAAATAACTGAATTCAAGTTCGGATGTATTTCGGAAATTAAAACCATACCCCAACGACAAACTTTTATCGGTAACACTGCCTCCCGGGATGCGCGAGATTTCAGCATTCAAACTTGGACCCATGCGCACAATGTGTTTGCTGTCCGGATAGAAAATACCCTCAATATTCGTAAAGGAATTTTGAAAGCCGGGGTAAACACCGCGAGTAGGTACAAAGCCAGCCTCAGCATTATAGTTTTCCTGAATAAATGCTTCCCCGTACATCGCCTGAAAATTTCTGCTCCTGTAATTGATAAAACCAAAACCTGATTGATTCTTTCCCTCCAGGTGTGGATCGAATGAAGCGCTGTAATAAAAACTTCCATACCACCGGTTGTCGGAACTGAGCAGTTCAAGGTCGGTGGTAAGCACACGGTTATAATCGTTCAGCACCCACGTGGTGTCATTATTGTTAACTTTTGGCTGCCATAATTCCTCATTGAAATATTTGAGACTATCAAATCGCGAAACACCAAGCGATTGTTTCTCCACATACGTAACCGATATATTCGATTGCTTCCAGAAATTTCGTTGAACCGTGGCCACGGTATACAACTGATTCGGTAGGCCGAGTTCTTCCTTTTCCTGCGTAAGCATATTGAGTGCGCTCACGCGCCACTCCTTATTAATTGAACCACTAAGCCTTGCGCCATACAAAATCGGGACCTGCTGGATGTTATTGGAAGTATCACGCGTTAGCCCAACCCTTCTGCTAAAGAACGGACGTGCACTTGGGTAGCCAGCCTGATCGAACAAATCGCTGTTCTCCAAAAAAAATTGCCTCCGCTCCGGAAACCGAAATTCAAAACGCGTCAGGTTAATCACTTGCTGATCGACTTCTACCTGGGAGAAATCAGGATTAACCGTAAGGTCAAGGTTAAGTGAAGGCGTTACACCAATCTTGGCATCAAAGCCTGCATTCAAATCGCTTGTTCGCTTACGCGGAGAAACCTGCCGGTCGACTGATGAAAGTCCGGCTACATACGGAATGATGGAAATGTTTGTGGTGGCTGCCGGTGAAGGATCTTCCCACACCAATTGTCCCGAATACCCAAACGAACCGGAATCAAACTGAATCGGTACAGCAACCCAGGTGCTGGATAAATTTCTTTTTCTATCCCACCGGATGAAGTTGATGTTCCACTCCCTCAAATTGCTTTTAAAGCGAAAACTTTTAAAGGGTATGGCGATCTCCGCAATCCACCGATCTTCATATTTCTCTACGTGGCTATACCACTTGTTGTCCCATGTGGCACTGAAATTATCACCACTTGCACCACCCCCTGAAACGGTTCCTTCCATCTGCACACCACGTGGCGTGATGACAAAAAAGAATCCATTGATGCGATCGTTATACGGTCCAAGGGTGAAGCCAACATTATCGTTATTGTCATAGTCGAAATCACGTCTCAAAGATTGAACGATGTCGGGTGTTTGATCATCGTAACACACAAACGATAGGTAAAAGTTATGGTCATCAAACATAAGGCGTGCTTCCGTTTGAAAAGGCGCAAAGGCTGTATCCACTGGAAAGTTGAGGTAAAAATCCTTAGCCACAGCTGCTCGCTGCCAGTCGGGCTCATCAAGCTTTCCATCCAGTGTTATTAAACCCTGCGCTTTCCGAATGGGCAACTCCGTACCTGGTTTGTTTTGGGCAGTGGCGGCAACTACGAAACACGTAAAGAGGATGGTCAGGAGTCTCATGCGGGCGCGAAGGTAAAGAATAATGATAGTTCAACGGAAGGCCGCTGGTGGAGTTTTGTTCGTTGCTTTCGCCCTTCGAGAACCTCAGGGCTCAGGCGGGGTACAGGTTCAGGGATATGAGGTACGAAACCGGTAACACGTAACCCGAAACGCCCGCGATTTTTACTATTTTTACACCTTAACTACTACACGTGCAGCTCAATACCCTTACCGCTATTTCGCCCATTGATGGCCGCTACTTCTCAACCGCCTCATCGCTGGCTCCATTCTTTTCTGAATTTGGCTTGATGCGCTACCGCGTACAGGTGGAGATCGAATATTTTATTGCGCTTACCTATGCCCTGCCCGAACTGGCAACTTTCCCGAAAGAAAAGGAAGATCAACTGCGCGAACTGTACCGCAACTTTAGCGAAGCCGATGCCACCGCCATCAAAACCATAGAAAAAACTACGAACCACGATGTAAAAGCCGTGGAGTATTTCATCAAACAGAAATTTGAAGCACAGAAGCTTGATGCCTATAAAGAATTTATTCACTTCGGACTCACCTCGCAGGACATCAACAACACCGCCATTCCGCTTTCACTTAAAGACTTTATGGGGCAAGAGTTTTTACCGATGCTTCAACTGGTGGTGAGTGAACTCACTGCGCTTTCCGTATCCTGGAAAGACATCCCCATGCTGGCGCGCACACACGGGCAGCCGGCATCCCCTACCCGCCTGGGAAAAGAACTTTACGTTTTTGTAGAACGAGTAAACAAACAACTCGAACTGCTCAACACCATTCCGCACTCGGCCAAGTTTGGTGGCGCTACCGGCAACTTCAACGCACACCATGTTGCCTACCCCGACATTAACTGGGGGCATTTTGGAAATACGTTTGTGAGCAAGCATCTGGGTTTAGTACGCAGTGAACCCACCACACAAATTGAACATTACGACAACCTGGCGGCCTTGTTCGATAACCTGAAACGCATCAACACGATCTGGATTGATTTCAGTCGTGATGTGTGGCAGTACATTTCCATGAACTACTTCAAACAAAAAATAAAAGCCGGTGAAGTGGGCAGCTCGGCCATGCCGCACAAGGTAAACCCCATCGACTTTGAAAATGCGGAAGGAAACCTGGGGTATGCCAACGCCATTTTTGGGCACCTTTCAGCCAAGCTACCCGTGTCACGCCTGCAACGCGACCTCACCGACAGTACCGTGCTGCGCAACATTGGCGTACCGTTAGCACACACCGTTGTGGCATTGCAATCGCTGCGCAAGGGTATTGGCAAACTGGAGTTAAACCAGGAAGCAATCAATACTGATCTCGAAAACAACTGGATGGTGGTTGCTGAAGCCATTCAAACCATTTTACGCAAAGAAGGCTACCCCAACCCGTACGAAGCCCTGAAAGAACTTACCCGCAAAAACGAGAAAGTGGGCAAAAAAGAGTTTGAAGATTTTATCGACAAGCTGGATATAAAACCAGAGTTGAAAAAACGGCTGAAGGAGATTACGCCTTTTGGGTATACGGGAGTTTAATTAAGTTAGACTCCATTCTTTGCAGTATCTCTCAAAGAGCTTGCCTGCTGCAAGCAGAGACGTTGCAAATAAGGCGCAGAGTCCCTTGCAGGAGAATCTGTGGAAAAGAAAAGGTAAACCGGAACAAAAAAAACGGTTAAAGGAGATTACACCTTTTGGGTATACGGAGATTTAATTAAATTGACTACATTCTTCGCGATCTCTTTCATAAAAAAGACGTTTCGGACAAGACTCTAAGCTACCAAAATAGAAATGCAATTAAAATTATCATTCATTAACGACCCTCTCGTTCTTCCAAAAAGGTATGAATTACTCGAAAGAAAGGCTTCTGAAATAGGGGCTGAGCTAACGAAAATAGTGAAGAAAATTGAAAGCGCTAATCTCCAAATTCAAAATCTTCTCGGAAAGATACACGTTGGTGGCGTTGGACAATTTCAGCTCTTTTTTGGGGAATCAGGTTCAGGTAAAACAACTTTCTTAAGGACTCTACCGAATTTTTTCAAAGACATCCGAATTCATTCATTTGACGCTAATGCCACATATCAATCAATTATTGATCAGATAAAAAATGATAGTCACATTACTGAAAAGAGAATTTATGTGATCGATGATCGAGACAATCCAAAGGTGACAAAAGAAGAACTTCAGACATTTTTTGAAGATTTGAGAATACTATTTCGAAAACAAGAAGGATCTGTATTAATAATATGGCCAATTACAGACAAAGTAGCATGTAAATTAATTGCTGATACAGCATGGGAAGTTGGAAAAGAAAGCATAAGTCCTATTGAAGGGCCAATTTATACTTTTACAGGACTCCCGAAGAAAGATTACTTTGAAGTTGCGGACTACACTGTAAGAAGTTTAAATAATGGTGAAACAATTGAATCATTCGGTATTACAAAAGCTGCAACCGATAGTTTACTCAGTGGATGTAGCACTATTGGTTCCTTTTATTCTCAAATTGAAAAGCTTGCGTATGAAGTGAACGAAAGCAAATGGAAAATACTTGAAGAGAAAGTTAAACCTAAAATTTGGATAGTTCTTACAGGTGACTCTACCACCGAACTAGACCGAACAGTGCGGTATCTCACGCAAGGTATTGAAGGGAAGGTTGATATTGAAAGAGTGTGTGCATTCTTAGACGATCCTGATAATACAAGTGCTTATCTTAATGATTGGAGAAAAAGAAGATCCGAAGCAGGCTTTCTTTTTAGATTTCTGGATGTCCGACTTTTTCACTTGTCACCAAATTTTGTATTATCTGCAATTCGCGTATTTGGCTCTGACATGGCTAAAGAAGCTCTTAACAAAAAAAATGAATCAAAAAATATTTGTGTTGACTTGGTGAAAAGGTCCAGCTTATATAATGCTTTAACAGATCAAACAGATTCGTCAAAACGCAGCGAGAGAGCCACAAAAACTGGTACTCAATATGAGTATATAAGAGTTCAACAAAAAGCTAAGTCACAGGACAAAGAATTAAACAAGGCTATTTCGAAAGCAATTGAAAATGTTCTTTTAGATGATGGGTATAAAGATTTTAATATTAAATCTGAAAAGCAGGCCCTAGCTGGCACAAATTTAAAGCCCGATGTAATTGTCGAACTTAATTCTAAACAGGTAGTTTGCATTGAATTAACCTGGAGAACTACTGGAATAAAAATTGAAGGTGAAACTGAAACAAAACAAAACACCTTATCTCCTGGTCATATTCAGAAATATATACTCGATAAGATTATGGAGTATATAAAAGAACTAGATATTTAAAGTAATTATAAACTAGTCATATTCTTGAGTTGTCCTTTACCAATAAAGCCTAGTAAACTCAAAACCTTGTTGTAAAAGAACTCCTACAAGGGCTAGCGTCACACACAGAGATGTTGATCATTACGAACCCCTCAACTCCTCCATCCTTTTCAACCCCTTCCTCATCAACCTGCCACGCACCACATCCGCCAGCCAGGGCCAGGCACCGGCTAATCGCGCCAATAAACCGCGACTTGCAGGAATGGTTACTTCACGCTTTTTGGTTTTCATCACATCTACTATCTCCGCCACCACGCGCTCAGGCGTGAGCACCTTTTTGTTGCCGGAAAATACGAGGGCGGTTTCTTCGCGGTATTGAAGTTCCAGGTCGTACATGGGTGTTTTCACCAAATCGGGGCACACCACGCTTATGGTTACCCCAAATGGCGCGTACTCGTGTGCGGCCGCCAATGAAAACCCGCGCACCGCAAACTTGGAGGCACTGTACAACGCAATGCCCGGCACAGGTGCAATGCCGGCTAAGGAAGCAATATTAATGATATGTCCGTGACCTTGTTTTTTCATTTGCACGCCAACCGTGTGCGTACCGTACAGCGTACCTTTTGTATTGATGTCGATGTGCCGGTCTATGTCGCTTACCGGAACATTATAAATAAAACCGGGTTGCACGATGCCTGCAAAGTTTACGAGGTAATCAATGACACCAAATTTTTCCACCACGTGGTCGGTCATGTTTTTCCAACCAGCGGCATCGCGCACATCCAACGCATAAAACACCAACTGATCAGAAGCTGGTAAAGCCGCCTGAATCTTGTCAAGTTGAATATCCACCAAACACAACCGGTATTGTTGTACATGCAAGGCGTGCGCAAAAGCAAACCCGATGCCGCTGTTCGCTCCGGTGATGATGGCAACGGGTTTAGTCATAATGTTGGCTTTTTCCGGCCCGATCGATCATTGCTTCTATACACGTGGTTACATAAGCGCCTGTTCCGTACCCATACCAGTTCATCAGCCGGGTTTCGTAGTGGTTGGTTTCAAAATATTTGTCGGGCGTAACATACCCGATGTACCCGCCATTGAAGCTGGTGACCATGGGCATTAAATCATACGCAGCGCCTTGTTGATCAAGTTGTGTGTGAAACTCTCCGGAGTAGTCGCAGGGCGTGCCTAGCATCAGCACATCGCCCAATTGCAACGCGGTAAGAAAGACAGGGTATTCGCCAAAAGCCGAACGAAACACCCATGAACGCAACCGTAAATTACCCGTAAGCTTGGGTTGCGGATCGTTCAGCACCAACCCTACCCGATAAAAATTCAGCGCGTTCTGTTCAACCGGTTTCAGGGTTGATGCAAATGAGGTTACTGCTTGTGTCAGTTCTGTGGCCATCCAGCCGATGCAATCATCGCCACCTTTGGGCACCTTACACGCGTGACTGCCCACTGCGCCCGCCAGAAACATGGCAAAAGAATAACCGCTGGCTTCCACACTGTCGACAAGCGCTCCGGGATAATCGCGCGAAATGCGCAAATCACGTGACGATAGACAAGTAGCATGTGCCGCGTAGCTCAGCAAAATTTGTTTGGTGCTATCTGCAAATTCAAATTCAACGATGCGCAGCAACGAATCCACCGGTCCTTCCTTGATTAACCGGTTTCGTATCGCATGCGGAACAGGAATAACACCCGTGCGAATTGAAGACTGTTTTTGCCTGCGTGATGCCTTTTGAATACAGGCTTTAATCTGATCGGCAATAAAGCGAACTACCTGTTCATTGTAATCGCCATACAAAAAAGAAGCTGCGCCCTCACCCCAGTTGCCGATGCTGTTGTGGCTGTGTGTTGCCCCGAGGTATGTATTCTCCAAAGAGAAACCGATGGCCGGTAATTCCTTTTCCAGGATGGAGGTGACCATAGGCGGAATAATCAGCAAGTCGGCACTCACGATGGCCACCCTTCGCGCACCATTGTCAATCACCATCGCCCTGACAAAAACAGAGTCACGGATTTCGGTGTATAGTTTTCCCCTTCGCTTGCCGTAACCTGCTGTGGCAACCTGGAAAGACGGCACCAGGCTTTCCTTGGCTGAGCCAACATTAAACTGTTCAGCACGTCCTACCTCAGCTGGTAGCAATGCATCTATGCGTTGTTGCATCTCCTCCAGCATCGCGGTTCGATCAATCGAGCGATTAACCGGAGCTATCGTGATCAACGCCAGCAGGAGCAAAAACGCCAGCAGAAAAAGAAATGCCTTGCCAACACCACGAAAAATTTTTTGAATCTTCATGTGGCGTTAAGTTAAGGAAAAGCCGTGATTCCTTGTCTTGATGACGATGTAATAACTAATTTACTATTCCTCAGGCGTATACAACAACCTGCGGTTGGAGAAATCGTAAAGCGTTAGCCTGCGCAGGTCGTAATAGGCTGTCCAGTATGCGCGGAGGGCGCCCACGTAACTACGTTTGGCTGCATCCTTCTCCATCAACGCATTATTTAGATTAGTAATATCTAGCTTCCCAATAAGGTATCTGTTTTGAGAAACCACATAACGCTCTAAGCCTACCTCATCAGATTTTTTGGTGATCTCAATTTGACTCAATAAAACTTCAAATTGCCTAACTAATGTAATAATTTCCTGCTCAAAGTTCACTTCATCCTGAGCGATGACATAATCGTTTAATTTCTTGTTCGCGATAGCAGTTTGCATACGCGCCTGGTTCCGTCCCCAATCAATTACCGGAACATTAAGCGTTAACCCAAAGGTTTGCTGCTGGGTGGGGTCCTGATAAATATCGGATAATGCAAACCCATTATTATTCAAACCAAAAGCAGCTGTCAGGTTCGTTTGAAAACGTTGGCCCCGCGCCTGTGCCACTTCGCGTTCGGCTTCAATCTTCCTTCTTTCAAAAGCAATGAAATCAGCCCGATTCTGCTTAGCCAATTGTAATGCCTCATCAACCGTTACAAACAAAGGGGGAATGGTTTCCGGTAACACCAATTCAAACTCTTCATTATCGCGTAAGCCGAGGTAGCTTCTCATCTGTAACCGCGCTATCTGCAAATTAATCTTAGCTTGTGTTACATCCTGGCGCGAACGCAGCAACTGCAATTCAGCCTGTAACAATTTATCCTTTGGTGTGGTGCCAATGTTATAACGCCCTTCCTCTATCTTGTAAATCGTATCATTATTGGCAAGGTTAAATTCAGCAATCTGCAAATTGATCTGTGCATCCAGTACATTGAAGAATCTATTTACAGCCTCCGCAGAAATAGATTCCATTTCCTCAACGTAACTCCTTTTGGATTCTTCATAGCGCAGGGGTTCAGTGCGCCTGTCCCATCGCAACTGATTAAAAGCAAAAATGGGTTGATTCAATTGGATGTTCATCACGGTTCCACCCCACTGCTCAGCAAAAATCGGATCGGAAGGATTATAATTTCGAAACAACTGAAGGCTTGAGTTCACAGAAACAGTTCCTCCTGTAAATGAAATTGGCTGCACCAATCCCAGGTTAAGGTTGTTATTGGATTGCTCAATCGGAGTGTACCGGAACGAACCATCTTGCTGTGGCGCCTGACTAACGCTTTTTGAATATGCAGGCACCGTACCATTTAACCGCAATTGCGGATTATAATTCGATCTGAAAAACCGATACTGCCAATAGCGGTTTTCCTTTCGGGTTTCGGCTTGCTTGGAAAGTGGCGATTGTGATTTGGCCAGCTCAATCACATCCATGAGTCCGTATTGTTTCTGCTGAGCATCTGCTTCTACACACGCGAACAAGCTTATCCACGCAAACAAAAAAAGTGATCGGATTTTATTCATAACGTAACGATGTAATGGGATCCTGTAGTGCAGCTTTACGCGCAGGGGCAATTCCGAAAATCAACCCTACCGTTGCGGCAACACCAAAAGATAAGATGATGGAAGTAAAACTGATTACCGTGGGAATATTCGCAAACGAAGAAACCAACACAGCCAAGGTAATGCCCAAGGCCACGCCAATTATTCCTCCGCTGATGCTGATCATCACGGCTTCAAACAAAAACTGTTGAATAATATCTGTTTTCTGTGCGCCAATCGCGAGGCGCAATCCAATTTCCTTAATGCGCTCCAGCACGGAGGCCAGCATAATGTTCATAATACCAATACCGCCTACCAATAAGGAAATACCGGCAATGGCACCCAGTACATAATTAAAAATATCGTTGGTGCGCTGTTGTTGCTTGAGTAGTAATTCAGGGATTTCAATTTCATAATCGACTACACCGTAGTGTTTACGCTCCAGTAAGCGAGAAAGAATTTCAGCTGTAGGAGTAAGCGATGTAGTTTCCCCTACCTGGATCACCAGGCGATCTAGTTGATGGTAGTTAACTGCCGGGCCGGTATCTTCATCTCCACCACCATCACCGGTTATGATAATGATCCTTCCTCTGCTAAAATTCTGCATTGGGTTTAGCGTATTTTGGGTAATCATATCGCGGTTCTTGTAGCGAATGAGTACCGTTTGCAGGGGCGTATACACATCCATGTTAAAATCACGGATACCCAGTTTGGCAATACTGCTCTCCGAAACGTAACGCTCCTTCATTACCCCGATAATCGTAAGCCAGTTGGGACCAACCTTTATGGACTTTCCGATTGGGTTTTCAGCTGGAAAAAATTTTGACCGGATTGAGTTACCGATAATGCAAACCGGTGCACCAATTTTCAAATGCTCATCGGTAAACATGGAGCCCTCAGAAAGTTCGAAATTATAGATCTCAAAATAAGCCGGCTCAACGCCCACCAATTTTGCCGATCTGCGAATACCACTTTTAATGATGGTTGACTCCAGAATGATTTCGGGGCTGAGCTTCGTGATGCCTGGAATGGTATTTTGAATACTCTCCAGGTCGCGCACAGTAAGGCCAGGTGAAAATTTCTTTTTCTCTTTCTCTGCCGATGCCTCTTCAATCTTGGTTTCCTCCTGCTCCACGATGGGCTTAACCACAATGTTATTAACCCCTACCAATTTGATTTGATCCAGGATTTCCTGTTGCGCTCCATTGCCAATCGCCAGCATGGCAATAACCGCAGCCACTCCGAAAATAATACCCAGCGCAGTGAGCAACGACCGCAGCTTGTTGGCGATTACCGCGTCAATGGCGATGTAGAGGTTGGCAAAAATTCGTTCCTTCATGATATATAAATAGAGAAGGTAAAGTTATTGTCCGGCTGGCTTCGTGCCTCCCTGTTTTCTTCCTTCTCTGCGAGGTCCGCCCTGCTGCGGTTGACCATTGGTTGATATCTTCACTACCTCACCATTTGGAAGGGTGATGGTCTGCTCTTCCGGCTGAAGGTTTTGTTCAGGCTCCGGTTTCTTGCGCTTTCCATTCATCTCTGGCAACAAGCGGATATCACCATCGGTATTTGAAGGCAGTGATAGATACAGCCGTTCGCCTTCTGTTAATCCAGCCAGAATAACCGCATCATTTGCATTGGTTTCACCCAACATCACTTCCTGCTTGGTACCATTGCTCTTAAATACATAAGAAATGGAATCGGCATGGCTATGCAAACACTCCAGCGGAACATATAGCGCACTGTCCATCACCAATGTGATGATTTTATTACTGGTCGTCATGGCCGGGCGCAAGGAAGGATCGGTGCCCGCAATCTCCACATCTACCTGAAATACTTTAGCATCGCTGTTGGGCCGTTGTTCACCCACATTAGCCACATTTATAACCTGACCAAACAATTTTTTATCGGGATAGGCATCCAAACCAATCTCCACACGCTGACCGCGTTTCACCTTGCGCACATCCACTTCATTTACATATGTCTTCGACATCATGGTGGTAAGATCTGGCAACGTGGCTACAACGGGATCCCAGGTACTGATTTGCGAGCCAGACTTTATAGGTTTTCCATCCCAACCCTTTCGGTAAATAACCATACCGGGTTCAGGCGCTGAAATATCAAACGTTGAAATAAGTTGCATCATGCCATTATGTTCACCTTGCACTTTGCGCAGTTCAGCATTTACCGTACGCATCTTTTCAATGTTCTGCCGCTTTTTAATTTTATAATTCTCAAGCGCCTGGTCTAATGCGCGTTGTGCTTTTTCGAGGTTGATTTCATTTTGCTTGATAGTAGCCGGTGGCTCAAACTTGGATTGCTCCAGTACAATTTTCATTTCCTCCACATTGTAGCGCAGGTTAATCAACTCATCGCGCGACTGGCGCATTTGAAGCGTAGTATCAAGCTGTGTTTGCACAAAAGCAGCCTGCGCCTTTTCCAACTCTATCTCTTTGTCTTTAATGCGTCCTTGAAATTCCGAACGATCAAGCGTAGCAATCCACTCGCCTTTTTTAACTACAGTTCCCTCAGTAATTATATTCTGAATGGTGAGGTTATTAACCCGGTACTCACGCAACTGCGTGGGGGCCTGGATTTTCACTGAGTTTTTAGCCTCCAATTCGCCAGTGGTTTCAATCTCAACCTTAAAGGTGCCGCGCTTTACCGTGGCAAAAACATCAACACCATCCGCTTTCTGATTTCCTTTTACGATAAACCAGGTGATCAGAATAACAACAACTACGCCTGATCCGATAATGAGGTTTCTTTTATTCATAACGGTTTACTTAGTGTACAAAAATAATCGGGTGGCTTTGGTAAATAAAACCACCCGAATAAGATGAGGCCCTGTGGTGTAATTACTCAGGCACTCAGCGAAAGTTTCACTGCGCCTGACCTTTTTTTACTGAAATTTTGCCAATGGCTGCTTCTTTTGTCACTTTACCCGAAGCGTAATCCTTCAACACATTGCCTTTCACCGATAATTCGAGCGAAGAAGGAATTCCGCAGCCCTCGCATTTGGTTAATTTAACGTTAAAGATAAGCGATTCATTGTCTCCCAAACTCTTTACGGTACGGCCATATTCCACTATATTTTCCTTGATATCCTTTTCAAAAGCCGGATATAGCTCTTTTACCTTCTTATCGCGCGCTTCCTGATCTACTTCACTCAATTGAGCGGTGGGCATATTGAACAGGCGTGAGTTTGGCAATTGGTTGCTGCTGTAAACCCGCATGTAATACACGGCCCCAAAATCCTTCAAACGTTCATAGTATATGCCCTCATCGGTGAAGAAGGTGTTGGAAAGATCGGAACGATACAAGCGGTTGAAAATACTCGATAAAAGCTCGAGGTCTGGCTCCACTGCATCAACGGATTCCGTATTGACTACATTAATTTTTTTCAGCGCCTGCTCACGTGTAAGCTTGCCTTGTTTGTGTGCAGTAATGTCACCTTTTGTAATCTCAACCGACAGGTGTGAACGCTTGGGTGATGTAAAGAACTGGTTTACCCAGATGCGTGGTTGATCGCCACGGTTGGTGATTACAATTTTTTCAGTTGGACTAAGTTGACTGATTAAATCGCCATAATCCACTAGAAAATCTTTTGCAGCTGAAATAAGTTTTTCATTATAAACCTGGCGAATGCTATCCGGATTAATTTCTGTTTCCCGTGCTGTCTTGGCTTTTAAGCGAACGCGCTCCAACTCCTCCTTTGCCTTTTGTTGGGCTTCCCGATCCTCACGCGTAGTGACCGAGTAGGTATAACCTCGCGGCATTTCATCTACCCAAACCACATCACCACCCATGCCTGACATGTTAAAAGCTATGGGTGTGGTGAAGTCGGCCGGGAAACGAAACGTTACGCCAAAACCTTCCTGGTAGCTGCCTTCCACATTAAAGCCAAAAAACATGCGTTGCTGATCGAATTGTTGCCGAACCAGGGTCTTCAGAATATTCTCCGCTACTTCAATATCGCGCTCCATGCGCGCTTCGTCTATCTTTTGTGCCCAAGCAGGCGAGGCCATCAGCACAAGTCCACTCATCAAAATGCCTATTATCGTTTTCATCTTAGTTAAATATTAATTTTTAGTTACCAATGAATTTGTGTTATCCACCGAGCTAATGATGCTGGTCAAAATCTGTTCGGTTTCATGTTTGAATAAATCTGTGTTTTGTTCAATCGAGTTAAGTCGTGCCTGAAGCACTTGTAAATCGTTGCGGTGCTGTTGCTCCAGGTATTTGGCGAAATCAATCAAGAGTTCTTCCATATACTTGCGCTGATCCGTTGAGTTCAGGGTGAGGTAATCTTTGATCATCGAAGCATTTTCAGCCTGTAGGGTTAAAGCAAACTGCTGGATCTGATCTTCAGAGGCAGCAGACACGCGCTGTACAAGCTTATTGAAATCAGCATCTGAACGACTGGCCAGGTTTGTCCGGATGGATTGATCAAGTTTTTTCTGCGTCTCAGTCCATTGCGCTTGTAATTGATCATTGTTTCGTGTAAGCGATTGGTCAATCATTTCCTGAACAGCATAAGCCGATAAACCAGGTTGAACCGTTTCCGTTACCGGTAGTTCTTTTGGTTCACCAAAACGAATGGTAAAAGTATTATCCGTATACGATGCATTGAGCCCGGTGAGTTTACCAACCAAAAGAATGAGTGTTAGTGAAGCAGCGATACCCATTAACGAACGACCAAAAGGCGTATTCCAGAAGTACCGGGTTTTGTGATCATCAAACACAATCGGTGGGGCAATCACTTCCTTGTCGGGAATGTTGGTTAATGTTTTTCTTACAAAAGCCAATGATTCCACGTCTTTCAACGCTTCCGGATGTTCCGCCAGGTAGCGCTCCACTTGTCGTTTTTCTTCGCCCTGCAACTCGCCATACAGGTAGCTGATCAACAGGGCTTCATCAGGTCTATAGTTCATAACTCACTGTTTCTTTCGTAATGTTTCTCTTTTCTAAAATCCGCTTCAATGCATCAAGTCCGTAGTACATTCTTGACTTCACTGTGTTCTCCGAGATATTCAACGCTTCAGCTATCTCGCGAAACTTCAACCCTTCATACTCTTTCATAATCACCACTTCGCGTTGCTCCTCGCTTAATTCCTTCAGGCACTGTTGTAGCAAATCGGCCAGCTCCTGTTGCTGATAATGCTTCTCCGGATTATCATTTCTTCGTCCTGTCCTTTCCCAACCGGGCGAGTCTTCCGCCTCCACGTTCACCACCGCATCAAACGATACCGCCTTGGCGCCTTTAATCTTTCTGGCTTCTTCGCGGCAACTGTTCACGGCAATCTTGTACAGCCAGCTTTTAAATCGCCCCACATCCTGCAAGGCTTCAATATTCCGACACATAGAAATAAAAGCCTTCTGCGAAGCCTCCATGGCCAGGTCATGGTCGAGAAAAAACTTAAAACAATAATTATAAATACGCTTGTACCACACCTGTACCAGCCTGCCTTGGGCATTCTTATCCCCTTGTCGGGCGCGCTCGATCAGGGTATCCGAATGCATCAGGGCCATGTCCTGTAAAGTTTCTGCATGCATGTAACTACGTTTTTTGACTGGCTTTAGGCTGTTACTGTATATAGGATGATCGGAAAGTTAAAAAAGTTTTAAACAGGCCATGCCTTAAAAGAGGCAAGGGCTATCTTTGCCCGCTTTATGAAACGACTAATTTCGTTCCTGATCCGTTATGTGCCCAGAAAATACCTGCAACGGGTAACTGGTTTAGGGCAAAGGGTATTTAGTTTGGCCTATGCCGGTAAAAACGTCATGTGCCCGGTGTGCGAAAAAAGTTTTAGAAAATTTTTGCCTTACGGCCGAATCCATCCAAGAGAAAATGCACTATGCCCGAACTGCCTGGCGCTTGAACGCCACCGGTTGTTGTGGCTGTATCTGAAAGAAAAAACCGATTTCTTCTCAGGTCAAAAAGCAGTACTACACATCGCTCCGGAAGTATGCTTCATGAAGCATTTTGAAAAACTGCATGGCGATCAATACATCACAGCTGATATTGAATCACCACTCGCCAAAGTGAAAATGGACATTCACCATATGCCGTTTGAAGACGATCGGTTTGATGTAGTGCTTTGCAATCATGTTTTGGAACACGTACAGGATGATCGGCAAGCGCTAAAGGAAATTTACCGTGTATTAAAACCGGGTGGTTTTGCCATTCTGCAAATTCCTTTTTTTGAACCGGTGCCAGATATAACGTTTGAAGATAATTCCATAACCGATCCAAAAGAACGAGAAAAAATTTTTGGGCAGGATGATCACGTTCGCAAGTACGGTAAGGATTATGTCGACCGGATTAATCAGTCGGGATTAAAAGCTGTTGCCGATACTTTCGTTGACGAGTTGATGCCGGAAACCCGGAACCGGTTTAAGCTGCCGGAACATGAATTGATCTATAAAGCCGTAAAATAATGTCGTTACCCTTTGCCGTTGTATTTGATATGGATGGTGTGATTGTGGACACCAACCCCACGCATAAAATTGCCATTCAACAATTTTGTGCGCGGTACGGATTTAATCTTACCGAAGAAGAGTTACGCACCAAAGTTTACGGCCGCACCAACCGCGATTGGATCACCAACCTGTTTGGTAAACTGACTGAAGAGCAGCTTGAGGCTTATGCGTTTGAGAAGGAACAACTCTTCCGCGAATTGTATGCACCCATTATTAAGCCGGTAAAGGGACTTGTTACATTTCTTGAACTGTTGAAAACAAATAACATTCCCCGTTCAATCGCTACATCAGCCCCACGCGCCAATGTCGACTTCATTTTAAGCGCCACCGGCATCGGGCACTACTTTGATCTTATTCTGGATGAAAGCATGGTGAGTCGCGGCAAACCCAATCCGGAGATTTACCTCAAATCCGCAAAAGCGCTAAACCTGCCAAATGCACAATGCATTGTGATTGAAGATTCATTATCCGGGGTTGCTGCTGCGAAAGCCTCGGGCTCAAAGGTGATCGGGATTACTACAACGCATAGTGAAGAGGAACTGAACAATACTGATCTGACAATACGTGATTTCGATGACCTGAGCATAGATCAGCTTATGAAGTTGATCTGAAGGGTTAGAATTTGACGCCTTCCAAAAAAGGAAATTAGTATACAAATCTGTATCTTTGATACAATCATATGAAATGGAGAGATCATATATCATCTGACCCAGACATCATGTTTGGGAAAACGGTCATCAAGGGTACCAGAATACCGGTGGAGTTAATACTTGAAAAGTTAGCGTCAGCCTACTCAATTGATGAGTTATTGAAAGCCTACCCCCGGATAACCCCACAAGACATTCAAGCTTGTCTTCTTTACGCAGCCGAAAGCACCAAACATGAGAAAACGCTTGCTGTTTAATGCATGAAACAACCCATTATTGCTGACGAGAGTGTTGATTACAGAATCGTTACTGAATTAAGAAATAATAAATTTGAAGTCTATTCAATATCCGAACAACAACCATCAATTCAAGACGAACTAGTGCTAAAAATTGCCTGTGATAATAACGCTCTTCTACTAACTGAAGACAAGGATTTTGGTGAACTGGTTTTTCGCTTTAAGCTTCCCCATAGAGGAATTTTGCTTATCAGAATAGAAAACCCACAAGAAAAAATTCCTACTGTAGTCAGGATGATCAAAAGATATTATAGTGAACTAATAGATAAATTTTCCGTACTCACGGATAGCAAACTCAGGATTAAGGATTGACTTTCCTATATTCAATCATTTTATAATGACATTAAAAAAAGCCGGATTGACCCGGCTCTTTTTATTCACACTATCAAATCTGTAATCTATCCCAACTTATCCAACACGTCCATCACTTCGCGTACAGCCTTGCGACTGGCTTCGAGTAATGCTTTCTCGCCTGTGTTCAGATCAAGCTCAATAATCTTTTCAATACCATTCTTACCCAACACAACCGGAACACCGAGGTAGCAGTCTTTTATTCCATACTCGCCATCTAACTGCACACACACCGGGAATACCCTGCGCTGGTCACGAACAATGGCTTCAACCATTTGCGCTGCCGCAGAACCTGGAGCATACCACGCAGATGTACCCATAAGTTTCACCAACTCACCTCCGCCCACTTTGGTTCTTTCTAAAATCGCGTTCAGTTTATCAGCATCAATCAACTCCGTTACCGGAATACCCGCTACGGTTGTATAGCGTGGAAGCGGCACCATGGTATCACCATGTCCTCCCATCAGCATCGCCTGAATATCTTTAGGCGAAACATTCAAGGCCTCAGCTAAAAACGCACGGTAACGGGCTGTATCCAAAATACCTGCCATACCAAACACTTTCGTGCGTGGAAGTTTTGAAGTCAGGTGCGCCTGGTAAGTCATTACATCCAGCGGATTGGATACCACAATGATGATGGCATCAGGCGAATGCTTGATAATATTTTCAGTAACTGATTTTACAATTCCGGCATTGGTTCCGATAAGGTCATCGCGGCTCATGCCCGGCTTGCGTGGCAAACCTGAGGTGATCACCACCACATCCGATCCGGCAGTTTTTGAATAATCATTGGTTGAGCCAATGGTACGGGAGTCGTACAAATCGATTGGGGCCTTTTGCCAGATGTCAAGCGCTTTACCTTCGGAAATACCTTCCTTAATATCGACCAATACAATTTCATTGGCGATTTCCCGGTATGCGAGAACATCGGCACAGGTTGCGCCCACATTACCGGCACCCACTACAGTTACTTTCATACAATAATCACGTTTAAGTTGTTGAAATTCATTTCGTTGCTTTTACCCGAGAATGGGGTTGCTGAAAAGCGTGGCAATTTATCAATCGGAGAACCAAAGAAAAAGGATAATCAGGCAAATTATGGAGATACTGCAAGCCGTAACACATGACGGGTTTTATCGGTGAGTTTAAACCGGTCGTCAATCCGGTGGCCCACAACCCAAACGATCTCTCCGGCCGATAGTAAAACCGTCACCCGACTCTTATCTGCCCGGTTGACCTTCTCATCAACCAATAGGTTGCTTACCTTTTTTCGACTGTTCATACCTAACGGGAAAAATGAATCCCCAGCCAGCCATTGACGCCATTGTAACGGAAATGCTATCGTATCCGCATCCACCAGGGCAATGTGCTTACCTGAACTTTTTGATAATTGACCCCTGGCGTCTTCAACCGAAATGCGTTCAAGTTTTAGGCTCCATGAACCTAGTTGTGCATCGTGTTGATCGTGTTGAATCACCACCTCGTTCCATTTTGGTGCGGTGTGTGAAAGAATTAACGCATCCCGATCGACAATCAACTCATATCCGGCTCCTTCAAATTTTTTACCCGGTTGTCCGTTCAGCGCTTCCACCACGTGTTCACATACATCAAAATGAAACCCCAGGTGGTGAATTAAATGCCATAACAGAGACGCCTTGTTTGTGTACGTGTTGAAAGCATGTTTGGGAATTACCAGATTATGTCCTTTATAGGTAATGAACTCATTCTTCCAACGACTAAAATTTTCCTCTGCCAATTCCCGCGATCCGGCTTGTTTTCTCCAGCCGCGAAGTATGGTCTGCTCCAAGGAAGGATTTATTTCTTTCAACAAGGGCAAAACCCGGTGACGGATGAAGTTGCGTTCGTAATCCGTTGTAGCGTTACTTAAATCTTCCCGCCATGAAATTCTGTGCAGACTTGCATATTGTTCCAACTCCGCTCGCGTGGCAAACAATACAGGGCGAATAACTTTCCTGTTTTTTACTGGAATTCCTGAAACTAACAGACTTCCCTTTACCCAATTCAGCAAGGAAGTTTCAATGGCATCGTTGGCATGATGTGCCGTTGCCACAAAGTTGTACCCTTCACTATTCAACAATTCGTCAAACCACTCATAGCGCAAATCACGGGCGGCCATTTGAGTTGAAATGCCCCGCTCATCTGCAAAGGCTTTGGTATTAAAGCGGGTAATAAAAAAGGGAACTTGCAACGCCTCCGCTTTCTCCCGAACAAAGCGCTCATCTTCATCCGAATCGTTACCCCTAAGTTGGAAATTACAATGCGCTACGCCAAGATTGAATCCTGCCTTCACAAATAAATCCAGCATGACCATCGAATCCAACCCACCACTTACTGCAAGCAGTACCCGATCTTGCTTAGAACAGAGCTTATGCTTATCAATATGGTTCAGAAATTGCTGTAACACAGGCCAAAGATACAATTCGTGCTCATGTGCCTTCCTGCAATGCTTAAGTTTTTGGTTAATTTTGGCGCCATGCGTTTTGTACTCCTCATCCTTTTATTGGTACCGTTCGGTTTTACCCTGGCACAAAGTCGGGTAACACTCAAGCAGGCCGACCAGTTAAAAGGTGGCGTTAAAGATGGTGAACGTTTCGATCGGGTAATCGGCAACGTAATCTTCGAGCAAAGTAAAACCACCATTTATTGCGACTCTGCTCATTTTTTCCGGGCCAAAAATACAGTGGAAGCTTTTGGCCGGGTTCGTATTATTGAAGGCGACTCCGTAACCATAACGTCCAACAAAGCCGATTACGATGGTAACTCCCGTGTTGCGCGACTACGCAACAACGTAGTGTTCACCAAGCTGGCACAAGCAACGTTATACACAGATTACCTCGACTTCGATCGAATAAAAAATGAAGCCTATTATTTCAATGGTGGAAAGTTGGTGGATAGCATCAACACACTTACCAGTAACAAAGGGTATTACCAGGTTAATACCAACATGGCCTCTTTCAAACGAAATGTGAATGTGGTGAATCCGGATTATACCATGAAGTCGGATTCATTGCAATACAACTCTGCTTCTAAGGTCATCTACTTTCGAACGGAAACAACCGTAATCGATAAAGATGGGAGCACATTTGTATATGAAGGTGGTGAATACGATACCAGAAGCCAACAGTCCGACATTAAACAAGGACAAGCAGAATCGCCATCGTATACCTTAACCGGAAAAAAAATCAAACTGGACGATCTGCGAAAATTCTATACCGTAAGTGGAGATGTGGTGATGACGCACAAAGAAGAAAATCTTACCATCTACGGTGATGATGCTACCCTTGATAAACAAAAGGGAATTGCCAAGGTGTACAACAATGCGTGGTTGGCTCAGGTTACCGAAGAAGGCGATACGCTTTTTCTTTCGGCTGATACATTAGTGTCAATCGACAGTCAGGACCCGACTAAAAAAAGATTGCTTGCCTACCATAACGTTAAAATTTTCAAAAGCGACCTGCAAGGGATAGCCGATTCGCTCGAATACCGGCAGGCAGATTCCATGATGTTCTTCTACAAAGCTCCTGCCTTATGGACCTCCGGTAACCAAATGACAGCCGACACGATCACGATGTTGATCGAAAATAAAACCATTAGTAAAATATTCATGTCCAGCAATTCATTTGTCATCTCAACTGATACCATAAAAAATTTCAACCAGATTAAAGGCCGGAAAATGATTGCCTTTTTCCGTGATAAAAAACTGCATCAGGTGAATGTGGATGGAAATGGGGAGAGCATTTACTTCGCCCTGGAAGACGAAACCAACCTGCTCATGGGAATGAATAAAATTATCTGCAGCAATATTGTCATTCGTTTTAAAGATGCCCGCGTTAACAACCTGAGTTTCTACACCAACCCGGAGGCGGATTTTATTCCACCACACGAACTCCAGAAAGATGACATGCTGCTACCGGGATTTGAATGGAAAATCGACACCCGCCCAACCCGCACGGATGTTGTCAAGCAGAAAAAGGAGTCCGAACTGCCCGCGCCCCAACGTACCCGGTTTTAAATTATTGTTACTTCTTTCAAAATTTTAGGGTTATAGCTATGAAATGCCCTAAAAAATGCTAAATTTTGAGGAACTTCATAGAAGTTTATGAAGAAGACTCTACTCTTGGCATGTTCACTTTTAATCGCATCGCTCCTTCAGGCGCAAAGTTTTGAGGTCAGGGAGGTTGCGGACAACCACAAAGGTTTCATCGGAGATCAGATCAAAGCCCCGTTGTTCATTAAAAACACAACTCAAAAAACCCTTGTTTTGCTTATCCGCAGGGCCGATTCGCAAATTGGTAGCACACAAAAAACACTATTTTGTAAGGATGCTGATTGCCAGGAAAGCAGCACCAACGAAATTACCATACGGCTTGAGCCTGGCCAAACCCTGGAAAATTTTTCTATTGGTCTTGAGGCCGGTCTTGTTCCGGGTGTGAGTTCTGTAAAATACACCCTGATCAATCGCGCTAATCCTATTGATTATCAGGAAGTTGATCTACATTTCAGTGTGGAAGAAAAACCGGCTAAAAATGATATGTACTCCTCCCGGTTTATTACCGTGCACGATGTTTATCCTAATCCGGTTTCGGATTATGCCCACATTGAGTACCGGTTATTGAATGATCAGGTTAAAGCCAAGCTAATCATACACAACATCCTGGGAAGCGCCCTTTCTGAATACCCCCTTCCCTACCATGAAAACCGGGTAAAAATCAGAGCAGAAGAATTTACCCCCGGCATTTATTTCTACACCCTGTATCTCGATAATGAAGGTGTGATGACGCGCAAACTCATCGTAAGGCGCTAATTTTAGCCCGCCAACGTATCTGAACCCACCAAATCTTCGTTTTACTCATTTCAGTTGATGTGCTATATTTGCGGGCTTATGCGGATACCAAAAACCGGATTAACGATTTTAATAACCTTGCTCATTGCAGCGGGGTGCAGCAAATTCAGGAAAATCGAGAAAAACCCCGATTGGCGTGTGAAATACGAGGCTGCCCTGCGCTATTACGATAAGAAAGACTACTATCGTGCTTCCGTGCTCATTGAACAGGTTATGCCCATTATCAGGGGGTTACCGGAAGCAGAAAAGGCACAGTTTTATCTGGCCTACTGTCAGTTCCATGAAAGGCTTTACTTGTTGGCTTCTGAGCAATTCAGAACGTTTTATGAAACGTATGGCCGAAGCGCATTGGCTGAAGAAGCACGTTACATGTACGCATATTCACTCTTTAAATCTTCACCCGGATCAAACCTGGATCAAACCGGCAGCATTGAGGCTATGGCTTCTATGCAGGAGTTTCTAAACCGTTATCCGAATAGTAAGTTTCGTGATCAGGCATTGGATGTTATCTATACTACACAAGACAGACTTGACGAAAAAGGATTTGAAAATGCCCGTCAATACTACCGGATGCGACAGTATAAGGCAGCCATTGTAGCCTTAAAAAACTTTCAAAATAATTTCCCTGACTCCAAGCACCTGGAAGAAGCACGTTACCTGGTTATTGAAGCGCAATACAAACTGGCTGAACAAAGCATTTATTCAAAACAGCGTGAACGGTATCAGGAAGTGGTAGACACGTATCTTGAATTTTTAGATCGGTACCCGTCCAGCGCATTTCTTAAAGAGGCAGAAAAAATGTATGCCGACAGTCTTGAAAAACTCAGTAAATTCAAAAATATAAATTCATAATTATGGCTATCCAATCATCTATTGTTACCCGCGACCTGGAACAACTGGCTAAACCCACCGGAAATATTTACGAATCGGTAGTGGTTATTTCCAAGCGCGCGAAACAAATTGCAGTGAATATCAAGGAAGAACTGAACAGCAAACTGGCTGAGTTCGCCACTACCGTTGATAACCTGGAAGAAGTATTCGAAAACCGTGAGCAAATAGAAATTTCACGTTTCTATGAGCGCATGCCTAAGCCAACTTCTACGGCTACAGAAGAATTTCTGGAAGGCAAGTTGAACTACCGCCTGCGCGAAGAAGAGAACGCTGCTGAAAATTAATTCTATCCGGCATGCTGCACGGAAAAAAAATACTGGTAGGGGTAACCGGCAGCATAGCCGCTTATAAAAGCGCTTTTCTCGTACGACTGCTTGTAAAAGCAGGAGCAGAAGTAAAAGTTGTCATGACTCCTGCTTCGCATGAATTCATAACTCCTTTAACGCTCTCAACATTATCCAAAAATCCTGCGTTATCTGAATTTGTCAGAAATAACAGCGGAGAGTGGAACAACCACGTTGAACTTGGCCTTTGGGCTGATGCGATGGTTATCGCGCCTGCAAGTGCCAACACCATCAGTAAAATGGCTCACGGTACCTGCGACAATTTATTGCTTGCCGTGTACCTGTCAGCCCGATGTCCGGTAATGGTGGCTCCTGCCATGGATCTGGATATGCTTCAACATTCTTCTACAAAAGAAAACCTGACAGCTCTTACTCGCTTTGGTAATCACATTATTGAACCCAATCATGGCGAACTGGCCAGCGGTTTGGTAGGCACAGGTCGAATGGCCGAACCTGAAGAAATCCTGGAATACATCGACCAGTTTTTAAAAAAAAATAAACCGCTTTCGGGTAAGACTGCATTGGTAACTGCTGGCCCTACGCATGAAGCGATTGACCCGGTGCGTTTTATTGGCAACCACTCCACCGGAAAGATGGGGTATGCCATAGCCGAGGAGTTGGCTAAGCAAGGCGCAACCGTTCATCTGGTTTCCGGCCCAACATCCTTGCATACGATTCACCCCGCCATTCACGTTAAGAAGGTGATGTCGGCAGAAGAGATGTATTTGGCTTGTCAGGAAATCTTTCCTAAGACGGATGTTTCCGTGTTGGCTGCAGCCGTTGCAGACTACAAACCCCTTGTCAGAGCCGATCAAAAAATTAAAAAGAAAGACGAAACGCTTTCGCTTGAGCTGACCAAGACACATGACATTGCAGCCTCACTCGGTAAACAAAAAGTAAACGGACAACTCATTGTAGGTTTTGCCCTGGAAACTGAAAATGAAAAATCCAATGCACTGGGTAAACTGGAATCCAAGAATTTTGATTTGATCGTTTTGAATTCCTTAAACGATGAGGGAGCCGGTTTTGGCCACGATACCAATAAAATCACCATCCTCGATCGCCATCAAAAGGCCACCTCATACGAACTGAAAAGCAAAAAAGAACTGGCTAAAGATATTGTTCAGGCAATCCGCGAAAAACTTCATGCGTAGCTTCTTATTTCTGTCTGTACTGTTGATCGGGCTTGCTGCATCAAACGCAGTGGCACAGGAATTAAACTGCATTGTTACCATAAACATTGGCCCCAAAGTGCAAACCACCGACCGTACGGTGTTTACGGATATGAAAAATGCTTTCCAGCAATTTCTGAACACCCGCAAATGGACCAATGACAACTACCTGCCGCATGAAAAAATTAATTGCAGCATTCTGATCAACATAAACGACATGCCGGCTATTGGAATTTTCAGTGCATCTGTACAGGTGCAGGCTGCCCGACCGGTTTACAACACCAACTACAACAGCCTGATTTTCAATTTTGCTGACCGCGATTGGGAATTTGATTACCTCGAATCGCAACCGCTGGAATTCAACGACAATACCTTTACCTCAAACATCACCTCGCTGCTTGCCTTTTATGCCTACGTTATTTTAGGCATGGATTACGACACCTTTAGCGAACTGGGTGGTACACCGCATTTTCAAAAAGCTCTACAGGTTGTGAACAATGCACAATCCAGCAATCGCCCGGGTTGGCAATCTGTTGGCAGCATTCGTAACCGGTATTGGCTAATCGAAAATATTATCAATACCCAATTTACCGATATCCGCAAAGCATCATACAGCTATCACAGGCTTGGCCTTGATACCTTTGACAAAGATGCCGATGCGAGCCGCGAGGTCATTTTAAAAGGCCTGATGGACATTAAAAAAGCCCGGGACATAAACCCGAACGCCATTTTGATTATCGCCTTTTTCGATGCCAAAGGACGTGAACTCGCCAACATTTATTCCGAAGGCGAACTCCCCGTTCGCAGGGAGGTGTATGACCTGATTACCACAATGGATCCCTCCAACCGGTCGAGCTACGAGAAAATTATAAAGAATTAGCCGGCCCAATTCTTTGTGGTGCCGTAGGCATTCATCCTGTATATTTCGAAAAATTAGTTCCCGTTGCTTAAGCACCTGACGATAAAAAACTATGCGCTCATCCGGCACCTGGAAATGGAGCCCTCGGGTCACCTGAACGTAATTACTGGCGAAACCGGTGCGGGTAAATCCATTATGCTCGGAGCCTTAGGTTTACTCATGGGCAACCGGGCCGACACCAAAGTGTTGTGGGATGAACAGGAGAAATGCATTACGGAAGGTATTTTCCTCATCAAGCCGTACAACCTGAAATCATTTTTCAAAGCGGAAGATCTTGATTACGATAATCAAACCGTCATCCGAAGAGAGATCAGCCCAAGTGGAAAATCGCGAGCATTTATAAACGATACACCGGTTACGTTGGATGTGCTGCGGAAACTTGGCGCACTGCTTATGGACGTTCATTCCCAGCACGAAACGCTGATGCTGGGCGATAAGAATTTTCAACTAAAGCTTGTTGATGCGTATGCGGGCAATCAAAGTCTGCTGGAGCAATACCAGGAAGCATGGCAACAATTCGTTCAATCAAAAAAGGAATACGAATTGCTTCAGTTGAAAGCTGAATCATTAAGGCAGGAATCAGACTTCATCAACTTTCAATTGGATGAATTGGTGAAAGCTAGTTTTGAACCCGGTGAACAAGAGAAATTAGAAAGCGAATTGAAAATCATGGAGCATGCCGAGGATATAAAAAGTCGGTTTAATGCCATATTGGATTTGCTTTCCCGATCGGAATATACTGCACAACAAGCGCTAACAGAAGCACGCAATCAATTACAGGCGGTTGCTGATTATTCCAAAGCTTACGAAACGCTGGCTGATCGATTGCAGAGTAACATTATTGAGTTGGATGACATCCTGAACGAAATCGAAACAGCTGAAGTCGCAGTTGAATTTGATCCGCAACGCGCTGAAGCAGCCAAAGATCGTATTGACTTATTGTATCGCTTACTTAAAAAGCACCGGGTAAACTCAATTGATGAACTGCTAACGCTCCAGGAAGAGTTCCAACAAAAAGCCAACCTGACGGCTAACCTTGATGATGAGCTTGCAAAAGCAAAGGCCGACCTTGATCAGAAAACAAAACAGATGCAGGCGCTTGCAGAAAAATTAAGCAAGGCGAGAACCAAGATATTCGAGTCGTTATGCAAAGAGATCACACATTTGTTAAACGAAGTGGGTATTCCACAAGCATCCCTGCGAATTGAACACGCCAGAACTACCCCGACTAATTATGGAGCAGACAGCCTCGATTTGCTGTTTAGTGCCAACAAGGGAATAGCGCCCCGGCCGTTAGGTGATGTTGCATCGGGTGGCGAGTTTTCGCGCTTGATGTTTTGCATAAAATATGTGATGGCTGAAAAAACGGAGATGCCCACCTTGGTATTGGATGAAATCGACACCGGTGTCTCGGGTGAGATTGCCATTAAGCTGGGCAAGCTGATGAAAGCGATGGCTAAAAAGCATCAATTGATAACCATCAGTCACCTGCCACAAATAGCCGCGAAGGCCGATACCCATTACTTTGTTTTTAAAGATAACTCTTCGAAAAAAACAATCAGTTCCATTAAGCGCTTATCCGAACAGGAACGCGTAGAAGAGATCGCCAAAATGATTGGCGGAGAAAAGCCTTCAAAAGTAGCAGTAGAAAATGCCCGTGAATTACTGGTGAACTGATTTATTATGGTTTGATCCGCAATTTCCAAACCTCATCGTACTCAATTCTTCCTTCATCCACCAGTTCGCGGATAACATCTACAAACAACTCGACATCACGTGGATTGATTTTTTGCTCCAGCTCTTCACTGGTCATGGCTGCGTTCGATAGTAAATTCAGTATCTCCTGATGAATTTCCCCTGCCTCTTCCCGGTTTTCCTTTTTTCGGTTTGCGATACACACATCACACAAGCCGCATGTTTCCCAACTGTGTTCATCAAAATATTCCAGTATGCGCTGCATCCGGCATCGGTGATTGGTTGAAGCATAATCCACCATAGCCTGCATCTTTTCTTCAGCCAGTTTTTTGCGGGCAGCCAGCCGCGCACGATCTACCGGTAAACGATCGGCATCCTGACGGGGAAGGATGTACGTAATTTGCGGGTTATCAATAACCGGTTGATACGTGACCACCTGAAGCTCATCTAAATGCTTTAGCAAACCTTTAACTTCAGAAATATCAACCTTCAAACCTGTGGCCAATTGAGCTTCTGATATTTTTATAAAATCCGTAAACAACTGCGCGCCATACAAGCGCAACAGCATTTTAATTACCGAATCAAATTTTTCGTTGGCAACCTGAAATTCATACAAGGCACCCCGATCCATTTGAATATGCAGTTGCGTAGGACTGTAAAAGCTTTCATTAAATTGAACCAATCCTTCTTCTTCCAGTTTCTTCAAGGCACCATAGACCTCCGCCACATGAAAACCGTATCGCTCGCAGAAATCATGCAATTCGAAATCAAAACTCTCACCCACTCCACTTCCTTCAGCCAGTTGAAAATAGTTCGCCAGTGCCTGGTAAACAGTTTTGAGCACCGGAATTTCCGGATGGGATAACTTTACTTTTGTTTTTAGTGATTCAACATCGGAATCGTGATAGAGAATAACGGCATAAGCCCGTAAGCCATCGCGCCCGGCACGGCCTGCTTCCTGGTAATACGATTCCAGGTTTTCGGGTAAGTCCATATGCACCACCACCCGAACGTCTGACTTATCAATGCCCATACCGAATGCATTGGTGGCCACCATCACCCGAAACCTTCCCTTCAACCAATCATCCTGATGCTCCGTGCGCTGCTGAAAATGCAACCCGGCATGATACGGCAAAGCTGTAATGTTTTTTTGGTTCAGCAGATTTGCCAATTCGACTGTTGCCTTACGCGACCGCACATACACAATAGCAGGGCCCTTTACCTTTTGTAATATCTCCAATAATTTCTTCTCCTTATTTTCCGATTTGCGGACAACAAAGGAAATGTTCTCGCGGGCAAAGGTTCGCTGAAAAACTCCGTGAGCTTTTCGGAAACGAAGCTTTTCCATGATATCGGTTTTAACCAATTGTGTGGCGGTTGCCGTCAATGCAATTACCGGAATATCGCCAACCAAATCGCGCAGTGCGGCAATCTCCAGGTAAGGCGGCCGGAAATCATACCCCCATTGCGAAATACAGTGTGCTTCGTCTACCACCAACAACGCTACCTTCATTTGCGATACACGCGCAATGAAAATTTCTGTTTTCAACCGCTCAGGTGAAACGTACAGAAACTTTACTGAACCATGAATACAATTATCAAGTGCTGTATCAATCTGGCCGCGTGGCATCCCGGAATGAAGTGCCACCGCTTGTATGCCTCTCTTCTTCAATCCCTCAACCTGATCTTTCATCAAGGCTATGAGTGGTGACACCACAATACACAACCCATCCAGCAACATGGCCGGTACCTGAAAGCAAACCGACTTACCACCGCCTGTTGGCAACAATGCCAGGGTATCCTGTCCTTTGAGTACGGAAGCAATAATCTCTTCCTGCATCGGACGAAAGACGGTGTGCTTCCAATAGCGCTTTAATATGGAGAGGGGTGTATCCAAACTTTATAAAGATATAAAAAAGAAAACGGGCCAAAGCCCGTTTTTCATGTCACAAAATATTTCAGTACCTGTTACTTATTTGCCGATTGCAGGAGTTTCACACCCGTTTCACCCAGGTGTTTGGTGAGGATATTTTTATAGGGGGTTGAATTTGTATACCCACCGTTTGCTTTGAAAAACTCTTCAAGCAATGGAGTCCAGTCGCTGTTCGTAGGCATAATAAAACCAAATTGCTCCGCTGCCATGTCGCCAACAGGATGACGCTTAACCGATTTCCGTTCGCTTACCGCTTTCAGGTAAAAGGCAAGGTCGAGATAAGAAAATGCATTGGGATCAGAAAATACTTTCTCATATACATCAGGACTGGTATCTAGTGTAACAACCTTCATTGCGGGGAAGTGCTTCTTTTTTAATTCAAGAATTCGTTTTTCATTCAGCGTACCCTTTGCAGTGTATGCTGTAAGCTTTGAGAACGTAGTGGAAATATCTTCCAGTTTATTTAAGGTAGCCACGTTGTTTTGTGTGATCAGGATAGCAAAGTTGGTTATAAATGGCGGGCTGAACTTTACTTCCCTTTTTCGTTCATCGGTTATCGTAATGTTTCCCAACCCAAAAACACCACCGGTAGAAGCCTTTACCTTATCGTACATGCCCCTGAAATTACTTCCATCACCAACATACTTGGTTTGAAGCTTAACGCCTTTCGTTTTATTAACCCAATTCACAAACTCGTTGGTAATATCCACACAAATACCCGTAAGTTTTCCGTTGTTATCCTTGTACACAAAACTGGGAGTCTCTACATACGCGAGGGAAATGGTTCCCTGCCCATTTGCTTTTACCTGCGCCCATGAATCCCCCACATACCCTTGAGCCAGTACCAGCTCCGATGCCAATAGAAGCATCACCAAAACCCATGTCTTTTTCATAGTCAAATCGATTAGTGTTAACCGATTTACAAAATAGTTTCAGGAAATAGGGGAATGGAGTAAGATCAATGTACTATTTACCGGCACATTGAAAATTACCAGATGATTTTCTCCTTATTGAGAAAGGCTTCGATGCCGCGTTTACAATCATTGGTGCCACGCGCATGGGCATTGGATTCGGCCGCGTGTTGTAAGGCTTGCGTTAAAGTCATACCCTGAACTTCTGCTATCAGCTTTTTGGTGAGCTTCATGCTATCAGCCGAATTGGAAGCGATCAATCGCGAAGCAAAATCATTCACTTCAACTTCTAGTTTATCAGCTGCTACCACGCGGTTTATCAAACCAATTGCCAGAGCGCGATCTGCGGCAATCAACTCACCACCTAATAACAATTCACGTGCTGCACCTTCACCAAGCTTACGTAACAAGAACACGGAAACCAAGGCCGGAATAAATCCAATCCGCACTTCCGTGTATCCAAACTTGGCTTCAGGCACGGCAAACACCCAATCGCAAATACTGGCTAATCCACAGCCACCAGCCAAGGCATGACCCTGAACCTGTGCGATCACTACCTTTGGGTGCGTATAGATATTCACAAACAGCTCCTTTAATTGATTGGAGTCGGCCAGGTTTTCTTCAAACGAAAAATTTTGCAGTTGTTGAAGGTAGGCCAGGTCAGCTCCGGCACAAAACGCTTCTCCTGAAGCATTCAGCAAAATCACTTTAACCTGATCGTCTTTTGCCGCCCGATCAAAAGCCTGCTTTAACCCTTCAACCATTTCCGGGCTCAAGGCGTTTCGCTTATCCGGTCGGTTCAGGGTTATTCTGCCGATTCGCTCCTTTACAGTATATTCAACCATGTTCATAACATTACAATTTTATGGAAAAGGCTCCGTGTTGTAAAACGGAATGCACCGGAAGTTGAAGTTGCATCGCTTCTTTCATCAACCGGTTTACGTTGTAATATACGTTACTGCTGTCAATGATTATCTGTTTATAATTGATAGTATTTAGCTGCGTCAATGACCTTACACTATTATAACTGATAATCACATAATCGATTTTAAGATTATCTGGCAAAGAAAAATCCGGTGATGTAAGTTGAAGAAAAGTCTTTCCTTTCCAGGAATATAGTCGACCACCGGGAATATCCTGAACAAAAGCTGATTCGTTGTAATGAATCCGCTCAATACCGCTGATTAACCGGTTTGGACGAATATGAAACCGCATGCGATCGGCATTGGTTACCAGTAATGAATCGGCAAACAAAAAAGATTTTCCCCGATCCATCCATTCCATAGCATGATGACCAGCCACACTATACACAACAAATTTTTCCTGATTGATTTCCTGTTGGTAGTGAACCCATTGAGTCAACCCAAACAACAATGCACAAGCAGATACACCCATCAAATAAATATACTTTCGATACTGAAACAGCAGCAAAGCGAACAGCACGATCCCGACAATCAACCAACTTTGAGCGGTGGTGATGTAAATGTTGTTGATCAGGCTGTAGGGCCATCGTTCAACAGCAAAAACCAGGTAATTCAATAATCCTAAAATACCTTCCAGCAATTGTCCGATCCAGCTTGCTACAACATCCAACGGACTTACCATCAACAAAACAACCCCCATAAGAAGCGAAATGAAAGCTCCCGGAATTACAAACAGATTCGAAACCAAAAAATACACTGGAAACTGATGGAAGTATAACAGACCCAATGAAAACGTTGCCAACTGTGCGGCAAAAGAAACGCAGGTTACCTGCCACACCTTATCCAGCAATCCGTTATTAGGTTCCCACAGTTGGGCGAGTTTAGGTTGAACGTATACAATACCGATTACCGCCAGAAAAGAAAGCTGAAACCCGACAGACATGATCAGGTAAGGTTCATACACCAGCAAAGCAAAGGCTGCGACAGCCAACGTATTGTAAATATTTGTGCTGTAATTTAATGGTCGTGATAAGGCAATAACCGTAAACATGGTAACGGCACGCAAAACAGAGGGCGAAAGGCCCGTAACAAATGCATAAGCCCACAACGCCAAAATACTGATCACGGCCAGCATCCATTTTCCATACCTCCACTGCTTTAAAGGTTTCAGAAAAAGCATGAGAATAAAATAGATAATCCCCACATGCAGTCCGGATACTGCGAGTACATGCATAGCCCCTGATGAAGCGTAGGCCTGAACCAATTCATTATCCAAACCATCTTTAACACCCAGTATCAGAGCAGATGCAACAGCTCGCTCCTGATTCCCATGAATGTGTTTCTCCAATACGCTTTCAGCCCAACGTCTTGCCGTTAAGGCATAGGCCATTATAGCATGAGGCGGATCATTTTCAATCCAGTGCACCGACTCCTTTCGTAAGAATTGCTGATGATAAATTTTCTTGAATGTGAGAAAGCGTTTGTAATCAAACTCGCCCGGGTTGGCTGGCCCCTTTAACTCGTTAGGTGAACCCTGTATCAGCAAACGATCGCCATAGGAGAACGGAGTGGGGAAATCTTCTTTTGAAAAATACCAAAGCATCTTTCCGGAAACCGGTTTCCAGTTCGCACTATCAAAAATATATTGAACATGCGCTTCAACCTTCCACGACTTGGTCTTCTCTTCTTCAAACCCCGCCACAACGGCTATGTATTGCTTGATTACCTTTTCATGCAAAAAATGATCTGCCCTTCTTGATTCGGTATGTAATAATGTGTTGCTGTAACCGGCAAAGAGTACTGCCATCAAACCCAACACGCCAGGATTGATTTTATATTTAAAACGAGAAAGTATCAGAAACCCGGTCACACATCCGATAAAAAGAAACCAGGCCACTTTATCAGGAATCAGATCAGGCTGATAAATGCCCAATACAATACCTGCAATGAAGAAAAAAACGATCCGTACAAATGTGTAGGGCGTCCAATAAAACATGTAGGGAAAATAGCGAAAAGGCGATAGAATTCAAGGCAAGGATCAATTCAGACTATTAATTTCCGCCTTCACTCTTCTGTTTGCGCGCATAGGCGTCAATGATATCACGCACCAATTTATGACGGACAACATCCTTTTCATTCAGTTCAATCAAGCCAATGCCCTTAACGTCTTTTAAAATCGAGATGGCTTCATTCAAACCGGAACTTTGTTTTTTCGGAAGATCAACCTGTGAGGTATCCCCTGTAACAATCATTTTGGAATCAGGGCCCATACGCGTGAGGAACATTTTCATTTGCATGGGTGTGGTGTTTTGCGCTTCATCCAGCAGAATAAAGGCGTTATTTAACGTACGACCGCGCATGTAGGCCAAAGGCGCTATTTCAATGATTTCGCGCTCCATATAATATTGAAGCTTCTCGTATGGAATCATGTCGTTGAGTCCGTCATAAATTGGGCGCAGGTACGGGTCAATCTTTTCTTTCAAATCACCGGGAAGAAAACCCAGGTTCTCCCCTGCCTCCACTGCGGGGCGAGTTATGATTATTTTCTTTACCTGTTTATTTTTGAGTGCCCGCACGGCCAGTGCTACTGAAATGTAGGTCTTGCCTGTACCCGCAGGACCGAGTGCAAACACCAGGTCGTTTTCTTTCACCAGTTGCACCAATCGTTGTTGATTTGGGGTTTTGGCTTTAATCGGTGTGCCTTTGGTTCCATGAAGAATCAACTCTTCACCCGCAACCTGCGACTGAACAATTTCCTGCTCACGCGAAACATAATCCTTCACATTTTCTTCGGTAATAATGCCGTACTTATGGTAATGGTCCATCAGCGACTGGAGGATATCATCAATCTGAATAATCTCATCGGCACTTCCGCGAACCATGATCTGGTTACCCCGCGCCACAATACGGCTTTTAGGAAAAGCAGATGCCAGTTCGGTGATGTTTCGGTTTTCAATCCCCAGAAAATCAACCAGGGATACTTCCTCAAGGGTTATTACTTTCTCAGTCAAAATACGGGATGCAGTTTTTACGGATAATAAATGCTGTTAAAAGTGTTTATTTTTGCCAGTAAACTTACAAAAGAACACGGGGAGCATCAATACATGGCCATTATTACCCTGCTGACAGATTCGGGAACAAACGACCACTATGTGGCGGCTATCAAGGCTAAAATCCTGTCGGTCAATCCGGGTATCCGAATCATCGACATTACCCATGCCATTGCTCCGTGCGATCTGGCACATGCCGCTTTCATTTTGCGGGGTATTTTTCGTGATTTCCCAAAAGGCACCGTGCACCTGGTAGGTGTGCATGCCACGGGTAACCGAAACGATGCCGCAATCGCCTTGCAGGTGGAAGATCATTTTTTTGTTGGCGCAGATAATGGCCTGTTTGGCTTGGTTACCGATAAAGCCCAACAGAACCTGGTTGAACTGAATACACTAACTACTTCAACTACTACCTTCCCGGAAAAAGAAATTTTTGCTCCGGCTGCAGCCCGATTAGCCAGTGGAGTGGGCATCACATCGCTTGGAAAACCGCTACCTACCTTCAAAAAAATGATCGACCGGCAGATGAAAGCCACGCGAAAACAAATTACCGGTCATGTGCTTCGGGTGGATAATTTTGGCAACCTGTTGACCAACATTACCAAAGAAGCCTTTGACGTACTGAGTCAGGATAAAGTGTTCACCATTCAGTTTGGTGGGGAAAAGTTCAGAAAGCTCCATACCCAATACAACCAGGCCGAGGAAGGAGAATGTTTTATTGTATTTAACAGCCTGGGTTTAATGGAAATCGGAATCTACAAAGGCAATGCCTCGGAATTGCTGGGCCTTGAATACGATAGCGTGGTAAACATTATCTTTGACGACTAACTTTATGCTGATCAGAATTGTACGCATGCATTTTACGGAGGCCGGTGTTGACGAATTTTTACAAATTTTTAACACCAACAAAGAGGCCATCCGAAACTTTGAAGGATGTACCCATCTTCAACTCTTAAAAGATGTTGATAACCCCAACACCTACACGACTTTAAGCCATTGGAAAGATGCGGAGTGCCTGGAGCGATACCGCAAGTCAGAGCTTTTCGGCAATGTTTGGGGGGGCATAAAAACCTTATTTGCCGAGCGTTCGCAGGCATTTTCGCTCCAGAAATTTATTGAATTGTAGATTGTTCAAACGGTAATCTTTACCCATATTTGCAGCCCAACAAACAGGCCGGTAAACGGCCTGGCGTTCTTCAAAAAGCCCGGATGGCGGAATTGGTAGACGCGTTGGTCTCAAACACCAATGGTAGCAATACTGTGCCGGTTCGACTCCGGCTCCGGGTACTAAAAAAGGTGCGTTTTTCGATCAGATTAACGCACTTTTTACCGACTTCAACAAACTGTGCCAAGAAACTGTGCCACGGTACCCATATAAACTGGCTAAGCTGGTGCATCACAACTACGATGTTACTAAACGCTGGTATGTCGATTTCTCTGCATGGAACGTTAAGACTGAACGCCTGGAACGCAGGCGACTGTTCGACCCACTAAACCGTAAAAAAAATACGCTTGCGCAGCGCCTTGATATCGGCCGCGAAATGGTAAGCATTGTTAACGCGCAGCTCACTGCCGGCATGTGCCTGGGCCGCGATGAAATTACAGCCGAACCACCAGCCAATATTAAAACCATGCGCGTAAGTGAAGCGCTGCTATTCTTTAAAGATCACAAGGAGGCAGGCGGTTACCGCAAAAGTTATTACCGCAGTTACGTTACACTGGCCACCAATTGGCTGGAGTATGTTGATGCACGCAAGCAAACCGATTTTGAATTACGGCAGCTCGATGCCAACGACCTGCACGCGTGGTTTACCTGGCTCAAAAAAGAAAAGCAGATTGCCAACAAAACACACAACAAGTACCGAAGTGATTTTAATATTTTCATCAGGTGGGTAATGAAGCGATACCCCGGCTCGTTCAAAAAAAATCCGGTTGAAGATGTCCCCATACTGAAAACCGTTGCGCGTAAACATGCTGCATTTAGTGATGAACAAATGAAGGCAATATTGGCCCTTTGCCTGGATAAAGACTACACGCAACTATGGCTGTTTATTCACTTTATTTACTACACACTTGCCCGGCCAAACGAATTGATGCAGCTACGCATACACCACATTGATGTGAAAGAAAACCGGTTATTTATACCCGGTACCATTAGCAAAAACCGAAACGATGAATGGGTGGCCATTGCTCCACCGTTGCTGCGCGCTATTAAAAAAGCAGCCATCCTGAAGGCGGATCCTCAGCATTTCATTTTTGGCAAAAAGCAAGCGCCTGGCGAGGCCATGCCGTACCGTAGCACATTTTGGGAGCGAAACGTTAAGGTGCTGAAGGAGCTAAACTATACCGACCGGCCCTACGATATTTACAGTTACAAGCATAGCGGTGCTATTAGCTTGTACCGGGCCACAAAAGATATTAAGCTGGTGCAACGCCAATGCCGGCACCAAAGCATTGAACAAACCAACACGTATTTGCGCGATTTGGGATTGATGGACGACCACCAGGCGTTACAACACTGGAAAGGATTTGCCGAATAGGCATTATATTTGGTTACTGTAATCAAAAAAAATATACCAATGAAAAAACTGTTCCTTGCACTCATTGCCGTAGCAGCTATGGCAATGGCGTTTACAAAAGTTAATGAGCGTAGCCACGCCAAAGTTGAAAAGTATTTTGGTATGGATGTTTACATTTATAGCGAACCACTTGCCAGGTATGAAGTGCTGGAGGAAAAAAGTTTGAACGTGGCGATGGGTTGCAAAGAATGGATAATTGCACCCATACGTAAAGCTGGTAAAGTTAATGGCGCTGAAGGTGTTATTATTGATTTTCCTGAACCCGGAAAAATGCAGGGTATCAACTACAAAGTAATACGCTACGTTGATTGATTTTTCTTTTTCTTCTCCGCTTTGTGGGCACTCCACCACAACCCCCCAATAATACTTAATGCAACAAGCGCACCAATCCAACCAAACCCGGCCTGCATAATGGCCGGGCTTTCTTCACCCGGCTTACCAGGTGCCTGCATGTTTGAAAATACTTGATTACCGCGTATGCTGTAAACGACACCATCAGGTGCAGTTAACACTAGTCTATCTACCTTGTTAAAGTCGTAGCCTTTGGCTTGCACAGATTTTACAATATCAGCGGGGAATTTGTAGGTTAACAAATCGTTAGGATTTTTTTCAGCCACCTGTAAAATGCCCTTTGAGAAAAAAAAGTCCGCCAACTTGGCCTGTATTTGGGCTTCATACTCTCTTTTAAGCGTGCCGGATATTAAAAGGCTATTTGTTGTACTTAATGGAAGTATTGGTACAAATGTACTTGCATGTCCATCAATTAAAACAAGCAGATGAAATCTATTAGCCGGATCCTTCGGTATAAGCTCCATATATTCAAGCCCGTTAATGGTTACGCGCTTCATGGTATGCGTGGCTGGTTTGTTGCCCAGCTTAATTAATGCCGCAAATGCACCTAATACAGCTCCAACGGCTGTACCAATAACCGGCACAGCTGTACCAAACCCTGCCCCTGCTGCTGCACCACTGGCAATAACGCTAGCCTTACTACCGGTTGGTGTAGTCTGTGAAGCAATGTTTGTAATGGTATTAATTTGATCGGGTGTAACGGTTACACCCAACCCGGAAAGTGCAAAGGCGTTCATAAAAAATTTGGTTTTTACTTTTTCTTCTTCTTGCCAAAAATTGCCCACGCGGCCAAACCAGCAACGGCAACACCGCCAACAATCAACACGGTTTTCATGGTGTTGTTTTGTTGTGGTATGGGCTGTGGCTGAAAGCTGCCGCCATACGTTGGCGTTTGTGTGGCCGGTTGCTTTACGGCATTAATTACGTTGGCAGCACTATCGGCAGCTTTAAAAAGCGTATCCCAAAAGTTAGCCTTTTGCTGTGGTGGCGCTGGTTGCGTTGTGGTGGTTGCAACCTGCTTAATCGGGTCGTTAACCTTTACGGTTGTGAGGTATGAAGTATCTACAAACATAAAATATGGGTTTACATGCTTACCGGTTCGGCCGGTTCCGTTTGTTCTTTAACAAGTTTTTTGATTTGCTGCTTTTGCTTTTGTTCTTCTACCAGGGCATCAACCATAAGTTTATCGGCTTTGGTTTTAAAGTTGCTATCGAGGCGGTTTTTACGCAGGATCAGTTTGCGGTTGCGGATCTCTCCGGCAATATCTACAATGTGCTCCCAATCACGGCCACCCCTAAAGTCGCCTTCTTTGGTGGTTTGCACAATGAGGAAAAATAATTTGTTCGGGTACTTTTTATCCAGGCGCTTTACATCGTGGCTGGTTAGGCCCATGCTGTTCACGCTATCGAAGAAAATCACATCAAAGTGTGCCAGGTGATCTTCCACCAGTTCACCGGAAAAGCTCAAATTAGGATGGCCGATTTTAAACGTGGTTAATTTTTCGGCCAGTGTGCTTTTGCCGTATTCTTCTTCAGCCACGTACAACACCTTTTTACCATTATTGGCAAAGTGTTGCGCAAGCTGGAGCAACTTAACCGTTTTACCGTGGCCGGGCTGGCCCCATATCATTACGTTGCTATCGCTGTTAAGGCGATGAAACTCCTTTTTGAACGGACCTAAATCGTGCTCATAAAATTGTATGCTGGTAAGCTGATCGGCACCGGCCAGTCCATTGAGTGATTTAGCCATTTTAGGTTTACGCTTTTCCACTTTCGGTTTTAAATTTATTGAAGGCTCCGCTGCGGCCTTGCCGCGCTTGTTACGATCCACAGGTGGCAGTGGTCTTTTACTTTCTCGCTTCAACTTAGGAGCGTTCACCACTTTAGTTTTTTTACCCCGGCTTTTTGGTTTAAAGGCTTTACGCTTTTCCTTCTTACTTTTTTTCTTAACCGGTTCAATATCGTTTTTGGTATGTACCACTTTTACTGAAGTAAGTTTTATCGGCTTTAATTCAACCTGCATGGTGTGGCCGTTAATCTGTGTAATTGCCTTTGCCAGTTTCTTTTCGATATCCAAACACTCTACGCCAAACGGTACGTGTGCATCAATTCGCCTGCTGTCAATGTCTTTTTTTAGGGCAGCATGAAATTTTACCAGGGCTTTTTTGGTAATCAGGTTGCCGTTAAGGCGATTGTAATGGCGTATGTGCTTTTCGGCTATTCGCATAGTTCAATTAAAAATTAGCTCCACCCGGATGATCCTTTATACTCCTTGCGGAATTTATCAAGTGTTATGTTCAAGGCTTCTTCATAGGTATATCCAAAATTGCCTATCAAATAGTCAATTTCCCTGATCTCATGCGGTTCAAGGTTCAGGTAATCGGTGCTTTTTTTGCGCCACGGCTTAAAGTAAAGCAGCGCGGCCAGCCCGGCAATGCCTACACCAATCCATATTTTGTTTTGCGTGCTCATTTATTTTTGGCTTTACGTTTAACGGTTGCAATGGCCTTGCTGGCTTTTGCTTTTAGCTTGTGCCGGTTGGCCCATAACAACCCACCACCAATACTCAAGGCCAGCAACCAGCCTAACCACCCGGGCACACCGGCTTGTTGCGGGGTGGGTTGTGTGGCGGGTGTTAGTGGCTCCAGTTTATCGGGTAAAATCAACACCTGGCCGGGGAAAATCAGATCCGGGTTTTTCAAATCGTTAAGCTCAGCAATTGCCGGCCAAAGGGCCATGTTGCCCAATACATCGCGGGCAATTTTGCTTAGTGTGTCGCCTGGTTTTACGGTGTAGGTCATACGTTTTAAATTAAGGTTGCCAAACGCCCAAATGGTTTACAGTTGTGTAGTATTTATATCTTATTATCACATCAACACCATTAGCCCATGTTCCGGTTTTTCGTAAAATGTTTACTGTACCTGTTCGTGTATCAACAAATCCTTCCGCATTGGTTCCGTCAAGTAAAAATCCATCAAATGAAAGCACTTCATCCGTTTCCACTTCAACATCTTCAATAAATTTATTGTCCATCCCATATAGCGCCTGCAATTCAGCTTCCACTAAATCAAGGCTTCCATCGGATGTTGCCAATACACGCTCAACTTCTGTACTTAACACCCCGGCTATTTCGGTTGATCCGTTTAGTTCAAGGAAGTTACCCGCTGTAATTGTACCTGAGTAATTAATATTTCCTGTGTTTACAACTGTAATATCTGTACCAACTGCATGGATTCGTACCACACCATTGTAGTTAATGGTTCCATCTAATAAACTCGCTCCGTCAAAATAGTTGGCTTTCAGGTTTTCAAGTGTTCCGCCACCTGTTATGTAAACATCCTGCTCAAAGTTAAAATTAACTGTGTTTGCATTAATTGTTTTGTTTGCTGTTGTAAGTAAAGGTTTATTAACCATTACCCGTAAGGTTCCGGTTTGAAGCATACCACCTGCTACTATGCTACAATTGTCAACTTCAAGTTGAGTTCGTAAGTGTGGCCGCAAGCGTGTATAATCCGACCAGCGTGATGTGTTTATGGATGAATCTTTAATTATTATTTTTCCACCCACCACTTGCGAAACATCCCATTCGGCAAACCCGTCATCTTCTTTCAGGAAAAATCCGCAATAATATTTATTATCTACAACGGTTAACCCTTCAATGTACATAAGTTGAGGGCCAGCGGTTTCATCAGCAACATTACCTACGTAAATCAAGGCTTGTGCAAGCTGCGCACCACCCGGTTCAGCGTTACCCGGTGTAAATAAACTTACAGTATCGTCAACATCAACTTCGCAATCAATTAAATTAAGCGTTGGGTTTGCACCGTTAACAATAAATAAAGCCTGAGAGGCATTAAACTCTTTATTTTTTAACTTTAATGTGGTGTTGTTAAATGTAATCGAACCACTCATAAAGAGTTCACCCGTAATTATACCACCATTTATAATGCAATCAGTTGGGAAGCTGCCATAAATATCTGTATGATCGGGTTGTACATCAACAAGTGTCATTTCAGCATAACCAATGGTAGTTTGGTAATGCAGGTTTACCAACCGTGTGCTGTTAAGCAGTTGGTTTACATTGGTTGGTATTTTGTTGCTTGAACGAAAATCGCCTTCAATGTTATCTTCACAATAAATTACGTTAAAGTCTGCGCGGTATTCAGGATCAGCGATAACAGGCCCACCACCTGATGCAGAATATAATCTAAAGGCAAAGGCAGTATTTCTAATCAAATTCAGTTGGTCACCACGTATCAAAATATTTGGATGTATGTATGCACCTGAGCCAAGAATATCGCCTGCTGTAAAGCTCGTTATTGATCCGGCAACGATAACCCCGTTATCCACAAGGTTTAGTGTTTCAAACCTAAACATTTGGTAATTGGCAGCGCTCGAAGCAAAAAAGTTAATGCCTATTTCACTCTTTTCAATGGTTACTTCGCCTGTAAATTCGAGTTCACCACGTTCAATACTTAGCAGGAAGTGCCTGTTAAACCCGTAGGTTTGAAGGTTATCGGCTGAAATATAAACCGCTTGATGACCGTTTGGTGGAATAGAGTACACAAAAACATTTCGGTGGTTTTCATAAATCCAAAATCTACCATATTCCTCATAATCGGCAACTGAAATGGTAGGTTCAAAAGCAGTACCAATAAATGTGTATGCGTTTGATCGGTCGTTGGTGGTGTTAATATCGTTGGTTACCGTTATGGTACCCGCTATTTCATCCCAACTTGCAATGGTGTTTACTTCACCAATGGTTTCAAATTCATAGTTGATTAAAATTGTTTTGCCCACTTCAAGGTTATCCCAAAAGCCAGCACGGGCGGATTCATTCAGCTCAATTAATTTTGGATTAGCGCTTTTTCTCAACGTAACATTATAGGTTTCAAGCTGACCACTCAATACATCATTTGCAGTCCATTTACCACCGCCTGTAAACTCTAAGGTGCCTCCTGAATTAACTTTAAAAAGCACATAGCGTAAATGATCGTTTGCAAACGGGAATACATTAACAGTAAATGGTGCATTAATGCGCAGCACTTCATCGGCATTGATGTTTACTTTACCGTTTGTTACGGTATCACCCTGATCGGGTTCTGCATAAATTTCAAGGTAATCGGTAATCTGTAAAACGGTTTCTGTATCAATAGCTCGCAAAGCCTTTTCTTTCAACACATTCATGTTGTTTACACGCATGGCTGTAATTTCTTCAAAAGAGGCTTCGGGATACAGTGTTTCAAGTTCACCGTAAATGAACGCCCCTTCTATAGGGGCTTCCTCAAAAAAATCCTGAAGATCGTCCATTACACCATCTAAATCCTTATTTCCTATAATCAAAAAACTCATTGGGCTTGTTACCTGTGAACCTGCTGTGAGTGTACCCGCGTTATTTTGGGCAAGTACAAAATAGTTATGTGTAGGTACTGTTGTTGAAGCGTGGCTGCCTGTATTTATTTCACCATTAGCTGAAACTGTTACGGTTGTTCCATCACGTTTAGCAGACAAATAATTAAACTCTGCACTTGGTGTATATATTACAGTAACTGCTGTACCTGAATTAAATATAGCTGAAAAAGCATCGCTGTTATTGCGTGGTGTTAATACTGCGCGTTGCGATGATGCTGATCTAACTCCGGTAATTTGGCTTGTGTTAGCCACCGGATTAAACTGAACAATTCCTATAAACGCACTGTTTTGTTGGTACTGTGTTAAAGAGGAAAGAGAAAATCCAGCATTATAATAAGCTAACCCGTCAGATTTTGTGCCTTCTTCGCTATCCCAAATTAAAGCACCACCATTAGCTACTTCGGTCAGTCGATGCGTGGATGGGTTTTTCCATTCAATCTCTCCAAATTGTTTTGATCCATCGTTGGCTATAAAATAAATTTTGTCTGCGTTATCCCAGGTTCCGTCAGCCAACCACCTACGCAATAATTGATCCTGCCGGATTTGATAGGCTAATGTAGGTTTCGTTATGCCCCATGTTGTAGCCTGAGCGAGAATAGCTAAATACTCGTCAGAAAAAACGTAGGCACCGCCCATTGCCATCAATATTTTCCGTAATCCACTCATACAATAATTTTGCAGGTGTATAGTATTGTACCAGCGTTAGCATTACCCTGATTATCGTAGTTTAAAAATTTGGCGAAAAATATAAGTTCATTAACTGCACCATCAGTGTTTGAAATTTCATCGTTGGCCATGTTCACCCATGTATAGGCTGGGTCAAGGGTTATGGTGTCGCCATTCGCTGTAATGCGTACTGAATCAGTACCACCCGGAATAGCATCACCATCAATAGTAATGGTTAAATTATCATCTTGAACGTAATCTGGCCAAACCGTTCCAATTGGGTTATTCATGGCTAAAGAACCATTAAAAGTTACCCGGTTAGATCCTTTGTTTACCTGATCGGGGCTTACAAATTTTCCATTTGGTGAAATCCCTGGTTCGATTACATCACCTGTACTTAGCCTTCTGAATAATGATCCCATGTTATTGCTTTTTAATTTTTCGTTTGTCGAACGCGTTGTTAATGGTTTCTTCAACTATGGTGCGCAGCGCAGTGCTATCACCGGCTACGGTATAGTTTTGGTGTAAATGCAAATTAACGGTGCCGCGTGTGTTTTTAATTTTATCCAGCTCCGTGCCAATGGCGGGCGGGCAATTGCAGTCGGGGCACCTGGGTATGTTTACCACCGGTTTGCTATCCACCACAATGTTTGGTTTCAATACTTTGGCCTGAAACACCATGCCACCAAAGAAGCTGCCACCGGCAATGAGTAGCGGTAAACCAATTTTTGAAAGTATGGCTGTGCTGATCATTTGTTTTCGCGTTTATGTTTGAGGTAGCGCCAATACATACCGGCCCCACCGGCAATGATTGATCCGGTTAATAAAATAGCCTCCAGTATTTGGTTGAGGTCGGCAATGGTGTTTATGCCTATAACTGTAAATCCTAAAATCGAAAGTTTTTCTTCAAAATTCATAGTTCAATCAATCCAGTTTGCGGTTGCTGTAATTTGTTTCGGTATTCGATACTTCACATATACGCCATCGCGGCTGCCGGCATCGTTGGTGTTGCCTTCAACGGTACGTACTTTAGTTGCGGTCCATTCGTCAACAAAGCCTACGTGTGCAATGCGTTTTTTGCTTTGGTAATACAGGCCAAACACATCGCCTGGCAATGGGTTATGGGTTAGCCTATCTTTTGCAAACCAACTTGGCGACCATGCCGCAGCCTGCGGACCTATTACGCCACAGTGGCGCATGTTCCAGTTTACAAAAGCTGCGCACCAGGCGTACCCTGGGCCAAGCTGTGTGCTGGCCAGGTACTTTTCAACGTGGTGGCCATCGTTATTGCCGGTTGCTTCGCGTACACCTATTTCAGCACGGTATGTTTCAACTACACATTCGCGTTGGGTTTTGGTGGCCTTAATTAAGCTGCTTACCGGTGGCTGAATAATAACCGGCTTTTGCTCAGGCACACAACCTGAGCACGTAAGCATAAGCAGAAACAATGCGGTAAGCACTGCCGCCAGTATTACATTGCCCCGTGGCGCGTTATTTTTTACACTGTAAACCATACGGTTGCGCAGAATAAAAAGGTGAACACTAAAAACATGATAAAGGCCAGCTTGGCCATGCTGAATTTGTAGCCCTCCAGCGGCTTGCTGCCATCGCTTTCTAAAAATTCATCGAATGCCTTGTGTAAGCCTGGCGCAGTAAAAAATACCAGCGCGAAGGATAATCCGCTGGCAAAGCAAAGCACACATGCCGCGTAAATAATCGGGTGAATGTAACCGGCATCAAACTGGCCCGCTGTTGGATCAAAAATGCGGTACACAGGTGGTGCAATAAAAAACAGTGCGCTGGCTATGGCGAAGCCAAACCACCCGTTAAATGTTTTCAATATTTTTTTAAAGCGTGTCATACATCAATTTCATTTCCATACTGATCAATTCCACCTAAGCCGTTTAGATTAGTCATAACCATGTAGCGCAACGGTGTTTTATAACTTACGTGCACATGCGTTGGGTAAATAATTAACTGATCGAACGGTAAACCTGATTTTTTTAGTGCTTCGGCCACTTCGTTGGGTGTCATGCCGGGTACGCTGAAATCAGTTGCGCGGCCGGTCATGTGATCGCTGGTGGAAGATCCGCCAACGGCTGCATTAACTAATGGTGAACGGTAACCGGATGAAGGTACAATTCTGCGTTCGGGTGTTCCGGCTGGCCGTATTCTGTTCAGGTAATCGCGAAAGGGTTGCAATACGTTTTGAACCAGGGTGCGCAGGTTATTTATTTCACTTTCACCCGGTACGTTATCGTAACCGGTGGCGGTTTGAATAAACTCATCCAACGTAAAGTTTGTGCCCAACCTAATGGCATTGAGGTTGCCTACAATGCGCTGGCGGTTAAGTACCGCTGCACCACCGGCAATAAGCAAGGCCCACCAATACCATTTTATATTTTTCATGCCGCCTGCGATAGTTTACCCTGGATAAATGATTTACCATACGTTGCAGCCAAATAAATGCCGCCACCAATAAGCAACACGGGCAATCCGTACTTTTTCAGGTAGTAGCCCACGGGATCAGTTCTGCGGGCTTCTTCTTCCTGCTCTTTTTTAACTTCTTGTGCTACGGTTATGGCTCCCTGGTCTTTTAACCCGCTGCCGCTGGCAGCTTCGTTGGGCACGTAGTAAACTTTAGGTGCAGTTCCTGGTGTGTAGCTACTTTCAAACATTAACCAGCTACGGCCATCGGCTTGCTCAGGTCGTAAATAACTATACACAATACCAATGGGTTGCCCGGCCTTTACGGTGCCCACTACGGATGGTGTTCCTCGTGGGCCGCTGTACAATTTTGTATCAACGCTGGCGGTAATGGTTTTGCCGATGATCTGATTTACTGAATAGGTTTTACCACCAATTTTAATCTGATCGTATGCCAACACGCTACCCAACTGCTGGCAGTCGCAGCCTAAACCTGAAAAACCTGAAAGTGCAAATGCGTTCATATCTTTCTAATGTTCGTTACCTGTTTCGGTATGGTGTTTACTTCCTGTGTGGCACCGGTCCATGTGCCGGATGCTTCGCGGTTTTGGCCGCTGCCGGTTACGCGCACATTGGTAAACCCGATTTTTATAAATTCTTTCGCCACTATTTCGTTGCTGGCTATGCTTTCAATCCATGAAAGTTTAAGCGCAGCTTTATACGCTGTATTTTTTTCAAGTACCATACGCCATGCTTGCCGTTCCGTTACTCTTTACAATGGTGCTGCCGTTTTTAATGATGTTGACCAGCCGGCCAATCAGTTCGGGCAATTTGGTTTTATCCTGCACGGTATTGAGTGCGGTAATAAGCGTAGCAAAGCTGAGCTGCACGGGCTTATCCTGGTGGGCAAACCATTGCAGTAATTCCATTATCACTGCGTTGGTTTCTTCATCGCCACCCAATTGTTGTGCCTGCATAGGCATAATGCCACCCGGTGTAAAAATGCCGCGTAAAATATCGGCTATTACCGGGCCGGTGTGTGGGTTATCAAATAGCCCTTTGGCGTGCTCCAGCAACCCGCTTAACCCGGATGGTTTTTCGTGCTGGCGCTCAATTTCTTTTATCTTTTCTTCGGTTTTAATTTCGGCCAGTTGGTTGCGTAGCTTTTCGGCTTCTTCTTTATATTTTTCAGCCCGCTTGCTTTGCTCTTTGGCTTCACTTTCCCACCGGTCAACGTCTTTATTCAGCATGTTGAATACATACTGCGTTTGAATATCCATGCCTGAAGGCATTGAAATGCGTTCGCGTTTCATTACCGGTTTTTCATCATCAGTTTTCTTAAACAGGTTGCCTTGCAAACCGGGTTTATCCGGTTGTGTGGCGGTTAGTTTTTTGGCAATGTTATGTTGCCGCCTGCACCACGGGCTGCAATGCTCCTGGTTAGGCTTTAGCGGTTCAAATTCTTTTCCGCAGGTGGGTAAGGCACATTTGCTCATGTCAGTTTTATTATTTTTTTACTGAGTGCGTTCATAATTTCCTGTTGGTCTTTTGCAAGGCCAACAATTTCAATGCGGCCACGTATCTGCACCTGGTTGCTGGTGGTACGGGCTTCAAGCAAGGTTTTAAACTTGCCATCGGTTACCTGGCTGGCAACCGGAAAAAATTCGATAAAGTCTTTTTCTTTCATTACACAACTTTTACAAATGATATGATGGCAAAGAAATTCCATCGGTAAACTGTAACGCTTCCGCTATCGTAGGCAACCCGTATATCATCCAAACCACCACCTACGGCTGAAATGGTTATTGTTGGTGTGTCGCCACTATCTTCTTTACTTACCAAATCGGTGTTGGCTCCAATCTGTACCGGGTCGGCTGCTCCATCTTTACGAAAACTGGCTGAAATAACTTTGCTTATGCCTGCGCCTCCATCTTCAGCAATACCTTGTGCAAAAAGTAAAATGGTTGCAATGGCATCGGTTATGGTGTCGGATAAAAATATGTTTCGATCCATGTTACCAGCTGCGCCAGCTGTATCCCAAAACCCCCAATTCACAAACTGCGCATTGTTGTATGGGTTGGCTGCACTTTCGCGCAGGTTAAACCCGTTGCCGCCATTTTGTGAAATAACATTGCCCGGTATAACCATATCGGCACCATCCCACGAACCAAAACCGGCAAATGCTCCGGCATTGTTGTATTGTATTGCCTGGTCGCTTCCGCCTGCGGGTGTGGTTGCACCTATGTAATCGGAAAGTTCTTGCCAGTTAGTGTTATCGTTTATGTCGGTGTTGCTCAGGCCACGTACTAAAATCCATGCAACGTTGTTGGCGGGTGTGCCATCTTCAGTAACCTGGATAATCATACCCCACCTGCGCGGCTGTATGTTGTTACGCGCAGTAAGGTCCGTTACCGTAAGGAAAAAAAACGCTTCGTGATTTTGTACGCCTGCAAACATAGGTTAACACTTTGAGTAAACGGTAATCAATGCTTTTCCGCCACTTGTGCCATCCCATTTGATGTACAGTTTATTGCCAGCAATGTCGAAGCCTTCAAAACCGTATTGCAAGCTCGTGGCTGGTGGTATGTAGTTACCCATGTTGGCGGGCTGATTCCAGCCCACCATCATATATTGGGTACTATCAAAGGCATTGCGTATAACTACGGCAACCACATCTTCATCAAGGCCAATGGCATCTTGCGGGCTGTGTGTTGCCTGGTTAACGGCAATTTCGTTAATGCGCAAACTTCCCATGTGTGTGGCTTTTTACTTGGGTAATTCAGTAAGGTCGCGGGCCAGCAGTAAAACCATTTGGCCGGTTAGGGCTGTGTTGGTGTTTACGGTTGGTGTTACGCGGCCATAGAAATTATCGCCACTGGCATACGGAATGTTGACTTTCATCATTTTATCGTCCGGGCCTACGCCACTGTTGGCGTTCCAGGCGTTAATGTTAATGTCGTCAACCCATGTTCTGCGCTTGTCGCGGGCACCTACGTTGTAGAGGCCGGCAGCAGCGCCACCGTTGGCGGTTTCAAAAAAGCCAATGGCAATGATGCGGTTGTAATCGCGATCAAGCTGCACACTGGTTTCTATAATTGAATTGGCAGTAGCGTTGGCACTTTGGCCAAGCTCAATAACCTGCCTGCGATATTGTCTTTCCATTGCTTCAAAATTTCAGTTGGTGGGTGTTGTTTTAAATTTTCCCTTTGGCCCCACCCACCGGTGAAGACAAAGGGAAATTTGCTTACACTGCTTTGCTGAAATTTTTTAGCGCAGGCGGGCCTGGCAACCTTTAAACAATACTTCCATGGCGTAAGTAGTGTTGGCTGCACTTGGCACAGTACCGGCCAGGTTAATATCCACTTCAACCTGAAGTTGCTCAACCCATACCTGCGGGTCGGCCAGTTCGCCACCGTCAAAGTTCAAGGCGCTTCCGCCACTAACGGCTGCTTTTGATCCGTAGTCGGTTACGGGGCTTTCAATCTGCACTTCGCGGTTAAGCTGCACAATCAATTCACCGTTGCGCAGGGCATCATCCATTGAGGATAATACTGAGCTGTATCCGGCTAATGCTGCGGGGCTAAGTGATGCGCTGGTGTTATCAGTTGTGTAACCTACTTCAATGCGATCATAGCAGAAGTTGTAATACTGTGGTAGTTGTCCTTTATCCAAATTGCTAATACCTACGCTTTCGCTGGTTGCGGCATTGATCAACGCCTGGCGACCACTTAAACCGGTAATTGCTCTGCGGATGTAATAGGTAATGTTATCCCACTTGATAGCGCCACCGCGCAGGGCATCCAACGTAATTGCGTTACCCTTCATACGGATGTAGTCATACAGTTTTTTCTGAGCGCGGGTAAGTGGTGGTACTTCCTGACCATCAACAATAAGTTGCGCAGGAATGATAGTCATGCCGGCAAGTGATACACCAGCCACCAGGCCATTTACCAATGCTTCAGGTCCAAGAACAATAGTTGCAACCAGCGTTATGGCCATTGCAACAAAAAAGAAAAGGTTTCGAGATTTCATGTCGTTTTAAAAATTTTGGTTTCACGTTCATTTTTATCGATTCTTTTTTCGGTTGCTTTTTTTGTACGGGGTTTGGGGAGTTGGAGAATTTTTTTTACCTGCGGCCTTCAAGCTGGTAGGCATTGCCTAACCGGCCAAAGCCTTCAAGCTTAAACGCAGTTGATCCGGGGGTGCCTGCGCCTTCAAGCGCATACGCATTACCTAAACCACTTACCTTACCCGGTATACGGTCGTAAGCTGCATTGCTTTCGGTCCAGTGTGTTGGGGGGTAGTGCCCTGAATTAACGGCATGGCCCTGGCTTACGCCACCCAAACCGGTAGGCAGTGCGCTGTGTACACGGGCCATAAATGAACCCTCGGCACCACCTGCGGTAAGGCGCTTAACGGCATTGATAAAACCCACCAGCCCTAACGCAAACGCACCGGACTGCACCAAATCATTTTTGAATTTCTTGTCGGCTAACAGCGCAAGAAACATTACTGCAACGCCTGGAGCTACTTTGCTCAGGAAGTTGCCCACCACCGGAATACGTGCCAAAAAGGTCAGATCCGGTATTCTGCTTACTACCATGTTACCGATAACTAAACCGGCAACACCGGCCCCAAACTTTGCTGCGGGTGCCGTTACTTTTTTTACAGTTGCTTCAACTTTCATTTTCAGATGATTAAAATTTACACTTCGTTTTATCACGTGCTTTTGGCTTCGGGTGCCTTAGCCAACGGCACGGTGATGCTTTTCAGGCTTATGCCTTTGGTTTTTTTACTTTTGGTTGCTTTGGCCCTTTAGGTGCTTTAGGTGCCTTTGGCGCTTGTGGTTTTTTGGGTGCCTTTACTTGCGCACTTGCCTTACGACAAAACTGCGCGTACTTATTATCAATGTTTCGGTACACGCAACCGTTGTGCTCAAAGTGTTCGCCAATGGCAACGGGTTCAACTTCTATTTCGGTTCCGTGGTGCGGACCTTCGTTTAAAAAAATTACTTGCTTACTCATGCTTTTAATTTTAGAGGTGTAACACTTTTATTTTTTTGCGCTTTACGCCACCTAAACCGGGTGGTAATCCCGTGCCGGATCCATTGTTTTTCATGGCGCTTAACGCAACACCGGCAACCATCAACAAACCCCACCAGTTGGTGCCGGCTTCTTTTACTTCGGGTTGTGTGGGTTGCGCAGTTTCTTGAACAGGCTGCGCAGTGGTTTGTACCTGGTCAATTGGTTTTTTTACGGCCACCGGTTGGTGAATAGCCTGGTTAATTTGATCGGCTTCGGTTTTTGTAATAATGGTGGGCACGTTAACGGTGCCTTGTGGCGTATCAACCTTTAAAAAGCTGCCGTTGGTGGTTGGGTTAATGGCTACTTCATATGGTATGCCGTTATCCTGTAAAAATTCTTCAGTAGGTACAAAACCTTGTTGCTTAATGGTGGCATTGTCTACGTATGTGCGCAGCTTGCTTAATTCTTCTACGCTTTTTTGTGCCACGGTTGGGGTGCTGCATTGGCCCAATGTGCCCATGCCTACACCATCTAAATATTGTAATGCCATAGGAAAATCCTTTTTAGCTGTAAAATCAACTTCGTAATTGTGCTGGTTGGTTACCGGATCCAGCACGTAGTATTGCGTGCGGTTGGTTAGCTCAATGTTTTCGTTGCGCTGGTCTTTCGGTACCACAATGTATATGTGGCTCCACTCTTTGCCCGAATAGCGCGTAATGCGATATTTAAACTTTATGCCCTGGTTGGTCAGTAATGATGCCAGCAACACAGCAAAACAATCGCAGTCGCCTGCTAAATCGTGTACCAATCGCCTGGGGCTTCGTATTTGTTCGTGCTTTGGATCATCTTTTTTATAGGCGATGTAATCCAAAATAAAATGACTGTTGTTGCGCAACGTTTGTTCAAGTGTTGCGCCCTTCAGGTGTGCCGCCAGCTTTTTTGTTTGCCATAGTGTACGCTTTACCTTGTCGATGATCAGCGGCATGGTGTCTTTTTCAACATCGGGCACGGATGGTTTTACCGTTACATTATTGTCGGCAGGCTTTGGTACCAGGCCGCGCAAATTCGCAGGCATAGGCTTTACGCTGCGTGCGCCACCGGGTACCAGGCCAAGATGTTGTAACAGGTTATGCCACATTTTTGAAAAGCTGTTTTAAATACACCTGTTTGAAAATATCCTGCGTAATGGGTATGCCGGTAATGGTTACCGTTAATTCCAGCTTTACATCCAGCAACGGGTTTTGATTGCTCAATACGGATAGTAAATTGTTTAGTGTGTTTGATCCGGAAAAAGGATTGAACGCCTTCAGGTTAATTTGAGGAAACAAAGTAACATCGGTGCTATCGTTAGGGTTGATGTTAAAACCTTGTGTGGGTGGTGCCTGGCCAAAGGGCACATACATGCCATTTTTCAAATAGAACATTTTTAGTGAGGCACTTTGAATGGGTGCATACAATGGGCTTGGGTTGTTGATGCGCAGCTTTACCGGCAGGGTAAACACATTATCTTTTATAGAAGGCTGAAAAAAGTCGATAAGCTGTACGGTAATTTGGCCGGCCCATGCTTTAGCCTTTTGCGCCCCTTTCAATAAAACAAAGGCGGCTGCTCCCAGGCCCGTAACGATCAATACTTTTGCCGTTGTAGTCATTTCAAGTTGTTTAAAAAAAGGCGGCTTTCACCGCCTTTTCTCCTTTACCCCTGTACATAAGCTCCAAAAAGAATCGAATGCGCACGTAATATGCGCAGGTTTTATTTACCGGCACCGGTTACGCCCTATTTGTTATGAATTGAGCTTAATTTTAACTATTTTTATAGTGTAAATGGCACACTTTAAACCCTGAAGCACATGCCGAAACTGATCCAAACCCGTACCCGATTGGGCCAACTTTACGGGGTAGACAAACAAACCATTTCGTGTTGGTTAAAGCGCATTGGTATTATGCACAGTTGCGCACTTACACCCCTGGAGCTGGAATTGTTTGTAACCAAATACGGTACACCTGAGCAATTGAAGAAAGTAAGCGAATTGCTTAACGGTTAACGCTAATGCCCCAATAGTTTGCACCGTTGCTCCTATTGGCTGGCGGATTTGAAACACTAAACTAAAATATATGGATGAATTTGTAATAGGATTTATGAGCGAGGAGCCTGATGGCCTCACCCCAATAGATATAGTTATGGACGTGACGGGGCTAACTTATGACGAAATCAAATCATGCTGTAAGGTAATCACCATCCCTGAGTCAGAACCAAGCCAGCCAGAAAAAAATGAAAAATAGTCGCAATGGTGCAAACTTGGTGTTGGCAACTGTGCCGCCACGAAGCGTGGGCAACCGAGGGAAAAAGCTCTGCGCCCGAAGGTTATTGAGGGTGGCGGCATTGTTGCCAATGTATCAAGTGTATATGGCGTAAAATGGGCGAACACGAACTATCTACAAAACACTGAACAGCAAAAAGAAAATTAAAGCCGGAGGGCGGAAACTCACAATTATGAAAGCTACTGTAAAAATTGAAAAAGAAGTCGAATTGAAAACTCTTTCAGTTCAGGCAAATGTGCGCTATTGGGATGATGCAACTATTAATGGTGTTGATGATAAAGAGGGAACGCTAACACCATGTAAAAAAGGTGCTTGCTGGTGTCCAGAAATTGATATTGAAACTGGACAAATTACCAACTGGCAGAAAGGGGTAAAAGCCGACATTCATTTTAAAGTATGTGATGAAGGTGTTTATACACTGAAAGATGATGAAGGTAATGTAATTCAAGAGCGTGAAGGTTACGTTCCAAAATGTATGTCACCAAAAGAACCTGGTTATGGTGATTACATTATCATGAGTGTTAACGAAGATGGATTTATTGAAGGTTGGAAATTTGACCCAGATGATTTTATTGAAACCGAAGATTAATTATTTGTCGTGCGGTGGGGGCTTTAATTTTCTCTTTTTGCCTTCACCACACTTCAATCGAAGAACAAAACTTCAACGCCTATTTTATGACATATACACGTTGTTATAGGCTGGTTTTTGGGCGCGTTGGCTTGGCGCACATGTGGGCTGGATCGCGCGGCCTCCGGCATGGGTGCGACAACTCAGAGGAAAAAACTTGCCTATAATGTATCAAGTGTATAACCAGTGCAAAAAGGCGAACACAATAGTAACTATGAAACACACACTAAAAATATTTTTAAATGCGAAGCGGGGGAATTGAATTACTGAATATTGATTGCATGGAGTATATGAAGGGTGTTCCTGATAAACACTTTGACTTGGCAATAGTGGACCCTCCATACGGGAATAATTTGTCCGGTGGTAGGTCCGCTAAAAATGGGTGGAACCAAAGTATTGATTGGGAGAAGTGTAACAAAGGGTGGAATTTAGAAATACCAAAACCCGAATACTTTGCGGAACTTCAGCGCGTGTCTAAAAATCAAATCATTTGGGGCGGAAACTATTTTGCAAACCTATTGCCGCCTTCTGAATGTTGGTTGATATGGGATAAAGGGCAAAGGGATTTTAGTTTAGCAGATGGTGAAATGGCTTGGACTTCTTTTGATAAAGCCATGAGAATAAAAACCATTCATAGAGCGGTGGCAAATCAAGAAACTAAAATACACCCAACTCAAAAACCCGTTAAACTTTACCAATGGATTTTAAATAGTTTTGCAAAAGAAAATGATAGAGTTTTAGATACTCATTTAGGAAGCGGCTCAATTGCAATAGCTTGCAGTGAGTATAAAGTAAACCTTACCGCTACTGAAATTGATAAGCAAATATATGAAGCAGCCTGTATTCGGGTATCTCAATCACTTGCTCAAATCTCAATGTTTTAACCTATGAGCGCGGGGGCATTTAAAAATATTTTTCTTTCACTGAACTTCACTACGAAGCACACACGTCAACGCCTTTTTGCATTGGTTATACACAGTGTTATAGGCTGGTTTTTGGGCGCGTTGGCTTGGCGCACATGTGGGCGGGTTTGCGCGGCCTCCGGCATGGGTGCGACAACTCAGAGGAAAAAAACTTGCCTATAATGCCTCTGGTGTTTGCGTTCGGGCGATAAGTATTGATGAAACTATTTTTAAAACACTAAACATAAAACTTAAATTTTTGAGCGATGGGAATATTCACTAAAAAACCAACAACATTTATCACACTTGAAATTGACAGTGTACCGGGGCTATTTGATTACCCAAAACATTTACCTATTCCAAGAATAGATGAGGTGATAATTTTTGAAAGCCATCACGGAAAAGTGAGAGAGGTGAGACACATGACAAGTGGTACGGTACATGAAGTAAAAATAGTGTGCGGGAAAATTTAAGTTTTATGTTGCCAAAAACGTCATTCGATATCCTGTCACTAAGCCTGACGCAAACATGGTGTTGTGTGGCTGCGAAGTGTCGGACGTGGGTGGGGCAGCTTACGTTTGGCGTGCGCGTTGGGTGGCCGCTTGCGCACGGGCATGTGGGTTTGTGTCAACGGCAGCGCGCCACCTCGTAGGCAGCCAAATGGCACACAATAATTCAGTACATGCACCAAAGCCGTTTGCCAACGGCTTTTTTTGTGCGCAGCATGGTGCATGTACGGTATTGGCGCACGGTTTTTCTGCAGAAATTTCTTGATCACTACTTTTTTTGAAAAATGGCGACTGATATGCCAAAAAATGGCGTTTCCAGCTTGTTTTAAGCGTTTTTTGCAGTCGTTATTGCAGTCTTTATCCAGTCGCGATTGGTTTTGATGGCGACTGATGGCGACTGCGCACCGGCTTTCAGTCGCTATGGGTTTTGATGGCGACTGGATAAAGACTGGATAAAGACTGATCTAATTACTTGTATTTCAGTTTATTACCTTAATTCAGTCTTTATTTTTACTAAATTATTATAAAGTGGGTGTAAAGGCTATATATATAGAGTGAATCCAATAAAAAAAGGGCTTTCGCCCTTTCACTTATTTTTCCGGATCCGGCCGGAATTGTATGTACCCTGCGCCATTGCTGCGCCAATCGCGCGGGTGTTTTATTTTTAAATGCAGCTCAGCATACTGGTGCAACCAGGTATTGAATTTTTTGCTGGTTAACCAGCTCTTAAAATCTGTGTTGGTTTGCAAAAAGTATTCGTACAGTTGGCGCTTATCAAATTCAAAATCTTCGAAACTGGTGGTGGTAGTCATGGTGCCGTTGAAGCGGTAATTTTCAAACGGCTTGCCGGTGCGTTCAATCACTTCGCGGCAATCGCTCATAAAATCAATAAATTCTGTGGCCGTGTGGTTCATTAGCTTGCGGGCCTCCAGGTTAATGGTTTCCGGCATAATCAAACCTTCCTTCAAAAATAGCTGCGCACAAAAGCAAATAAAGTTATCAAACAAGCTCCATTCGGTTTCATCCCAATCGCGGCCAAACCACTGGCCATAGTATTGGTGTGGGCTGCGATCTTCGCCAAAAAAATCGCTCATTTCGAATTCAATAATACGGTCGCGCTGGCTGGCCCCGATTATGTTTAGCGTTTTATTGGTGCTAATAATCATTTTTGCAAACTGCCTGAAGGGTGTCATGTATTTGGCGTTAACAATCATGCCTTCGGTTACATCGTTAAACACATCTTCAAAATCAAATTTGAAACGGCCACGGGTTTTTACATCGTTCAGGTGTACTACCTGCGTGCCCAGGGTAACATCTTCGTATTTGTTTTTGTTGCCACTGTCAAAATCCTTTCCGTTTATTTCGGTGTAGCTGCGCACGTAGCCCAGGCATTTGGCGAAAAGTGTTTTACCGGTACGGCCTTCGCTGGCTTCGCTTAAACTACTATCGGTAAGCAATACGGCCTTCAATTTGTATTCGTAAAAGTCATGCAGCAGGTAGCCGATAATGCTGCACAAACTTTGAAAACGGTTAACGTTATGCCCGCTTATCTGCCAACAAAAATCGGCAAATACACCTTTCGGATATTTTTCGGCTTCGCGCTCAGGTGCATCCAGGTCGATCAGTTTAAAATCACGGTCCAGCATTTGGGTATCCCATACGCTGCCGTTCATTTCTTCATACGGTTGCATGGTAATGCTGCTACGGGTAACGGTTACAAACCCGTTGCGAAAATAAAAGTACGTGTTGGCGGGTGTGTCTTTGTTGATAATTATGGGTTGATCGGTGCGCACGCGGGCAAATAAATCTTTGTTGAACAACGTTTTCATGCCCTTGTAAAACTTATTGAGCAAAATGGAGCTATCCACGTAGTGGCATTTTTCAAAGTTGTATTCCTTTCGGATAAAATTTTCAATGAAGTCGATTATTTGCTGGCGTGAAACGTTGCGGATTACGTTACCATCTAAACGTACAAACGCAAAGCTATCTTCTTTGCTGTTGGGTGTGTTGCCGGTTTCGTAGCGGGTAAAACCAAAGCTGGCCAGTAAGGCAATGAATTTTTCCAGGTCAATTTCAACACCTTTAAAAACTTCTTCACTGTCTTTATTCAGCGCAATTTGTTCGATAAAAAACGGCCAGCGTGTGGGGTCGCCTTCCAGGGTGTTAACCTTGTTTTTGCGCACCTTAATTTCATCGCTGCGCTTGTGGATGGCAATAAAATCATCAATGAGTTTTTTAAACGTTGGCCAGCTTATGTTGTATTGCTTGCCGATTTGTTTGGCGTATGCTTCGCGGGCTACGGGTTTGGGTATGTGTGCCAGGGTGCGGGCAATATCTTCAACCCGGTCGTTTTTAATGATTGGGTTTTCAATGTTGGCCAGCAGCTTATCGGCTTTCCAAAGTACACCATCTTGTTGGTGGCGTTGAATGTAATCGGCAAGTGAAGTGCATCCGTTGAACATGGGCAAATAAAAAAATGGTTATACGGTTTCGGGTTCATGTTTAACATTGGCAAAAGCCCTTATCAATTCATCCGGATCTATCTTTTTTCCATCATCGGTTTTGGGCATGGGCACAATGGCGGTTTCAAAACCGTGTTGGGTAAGTAAATCAATGCTGCGCAGTGCGCTGGCTTCTCCAGCGGCATCCGGATCCGGGAATAACACCACCTTGTTGGTGTACTTTTTAAGCAGGGCACATTGTTCAGGTGTTAAGGCTGTGCCACAGGTACCTACGGTGTTTTCGTGCCCGGCCTGGTGAAAGCTGATTACATCGGTGTACCCTTCAACTAACCCGGCCCACTTTACGGTGCGTATGGCTTGCTGCGCATAGTGCAGGCCAAACAACACACGCTTTTTATCAAATAGCACACTTTCGGGGCTGTTCATGTATTTGGGGTTGTACTTATCGGGTGTTAAGGCCCGGCCACCAAACCCGACTACTCGGCCCAAATGGTTGTGGATGGGAAACATAATGCGATTGCGGAAGGTATCATACACTACTTTATCCTTTTCGGTTACCAACCCGATTTTAAGCGCTGGCCCGATTAGCGCTTTTTCGTGCAGGATGCTGGTTAAAAACTTCCAGGCATCGGGTGTATAGCCACCGGAAACATCGCCCGGTGCCCAACCAATTTGCCATTGTGCCACGGTGTCGTTGGTGAATTGCCGGTTGGCCAGCTCCAGCGCTGCCGGGTGTGTATTGTGTAAAGCGTTTAGCTGTTCGTTGTAACGCCTGGAAGCGGCCAGCATAATTTTGTACAGTTGTTCGCGTTCGGTTTGTTGTTCGGTAGCCTTTTCGGTTTCTTCATACTCCACACGTTCGCCCACTTTGCCGGCAATGTCAACAATGGCCGAAACAAAATCCATGTTGTTCAGCTCCATTACAAAGCGTATGGCATCGCCACCCTTGCCCGTGCTGAAACATTTAAAAATATTTTTTGCCGGCACTACGTAAAACGATGGTGTTTTTTCGCTGGTGAACGGGCTTAGTGCCGTATAGTTTGCGCCTGCGCGTTTCAGGTCAATGTACCGACTGATTATGTCGTACACAGGTAATTCGCGTATGCGTTCAATGGTGCCGGGTGAAATCATTTGCTGATTTGCTGTTTTTGTGTTTGTAAAAGTTCAATAGCTTCTTTGAGTTCCTTCACGCGCTTGGGTGCAAAACGGTCGGCACCTTTGGCGGCCAGTGTTTGCTCCAGGTGCAGGCGTTTGGATAGTATGCGTATGGGGAATTTCATTGGATTTACTTTTTTATAGACCTACTGTGGCATTTACGGCCGCAATTATTTCCTGCATTACTTTTTGAGATGAATTGCGAAGCGTAAATAATCTACCAGCGCCAGTAAGCCTTAACTCACCATTGATATTGTAGGCTAAACCAACAGGTTTTTCATCTGAAAGCGGAATACGGGTAATACGTGTAAATTGGTTGGCATCAATCCAATAAAAAGCATTATCGCCAACCAACTTAATTTTAATTTTTGGTTTCATAGCTTCGGAAATTCAAGGTGTTGTTTGCCATCGAGTGTGTTGCCGGAAATTTTCTTACCTACTTTGTAGAGTAGAATAGGATGTTTACTTTCTTCATCAATGACCGTACACTTGTACTTATCAATTTTATCTAAATCAAAAGTTGTTTCGGAATTTTCTGCCACGTCCGTCCATGTTGCCCACTCGCCCCACTGCTTAAAAAAGAACGGCACGTTTGCGCTTGCGCACTGATCGCGTAGCGAGCGCACCCAATCGGGGTGCATGGGCCTGGCACCGTGGCCGCTTTCGCCACCGGCTATTACCCAATGAACACCCCCCTTGCCCCCCTCCAGGGGGGATAAGTATGCGGATAAATCAATTGGACCTAAAAGCGGTTCGCATGAAAGGAAACGCACGGCCGCGGGTATTTGCAGTAGCAGGGGTATGCGTTCGTTTGCTGTGGCCTGATCTTCGCAGCTTGTGCCAATCCAAACGTTATCCATTGGCATAATAAACCTCAAGTCGTTTGCTTTCGACTGGAAAAAATCAAGCGCTATGTCAGGTCTTTTAGTTAGAATTTGAAAAGTAGTATTCGGTAAATACCAAAATTCACGGAACACATCTGCGATAAAATTGAAAGGCACATGCGGATGAAATAAATCACTCATGCTGCACACGAAAACCTTTTTACCATCCCATTTTTTGTCATTCATGCGTATTTGATCAAATCGCTCAGGGTGCGTCATTACATCGGTAAATTTCCGATCGCCCCAAAAGCGGTTGGCAATGGTTTCGGCATAACAGTTTTTGCAGCCTTGCGATACTTTGGTGCACCCGGTTACGGGGTTCCAGGTGTAGTCAGTCCATTCAATTGTTGTTTTGTTCATGGCGTTAACAGGGTTAAAAAGTGATAGAACACAAAACCGAATACGGCACCGGCTACAAAGGCGGTAATTACTTTTGCTTTTAGCCGGGTGCGCTGTTGCTCCAGCTCAGCCACAAAGTTGGTAAGCTGTTTGGCGCGTCTTATGCGGGCGTGTTTACTCATGGCTTTTAGCAATTTGTGGTTCATGCTTTTGGTGTGCAATCGGGTATGGGTTACCCCATTCTAAAATGTACTCCCAAATTTTACACAACATGCCTTCCTGGTATGTTTCGCAACGCTTCATCAATGGAAGTAAATACCAAACCGTGCCACTGCCTTTGTATTTTTCCGTGGTTTCGTTGGTATAATGTATGGTCATTACTTGTGTACGCCTATCGTATAACGCCATCAAAATTTCTTTGCCGTAAAAAAATTGCTTCACTTTCTTACAAAAATTTCTCATGGCTACACCCGGTTAAACACGTACAACGATTGATTGAAAAACGCCAGTGTTGGCGAACATGCGGCTGCTGCGCGTGCCTGCATGGTGCGCACAAAATCTATTTTAAAGCCACGGGCTTCAACGGTTGGTACTACGTAGTCGGCATTGCGGCAATTGATGTGGCCGTGGCCGTTTTGCCCTTCAATGGCCCAACTTAATACCAATGTGCTGTTGCAAAAATTGGTTAGTGTATCCAGCACGTTGCTTTCATCTTCCGGGCGTATGTGCTCCAGCACTTCAATGCACAACACCTGGCCACGCATGATGTTTTTTGGCTTTATGGTGTGCATTTTAGTAATGTCAAATTCTTCAACGGCATCGGTTACGGCTATTTGCTTTATGCCGGGTGTGCCTTCGTAACCCATTACTTCGGTAAAGCCGTTATCTTCCAGGGCTTTTAAGTACCGGCCAATGCCACACCCAAAATCAAACACGGGTTGTTGCGCACTTAAATTTGCGCAAAGCCAATGCGCAAGGCCGGGCGAGTGTACATGCAGGGTTTTGGCTTCTTCGAGGCTCCAAATGGTTCCGTTCATAGGGTTATTGGTTAATTGGTTGGTATAGTGATCATCCCACGTGGCACCCCACACCTGGTTGTTGTTGTAATTGCGCTGGCCTACGTGTGCAACTTCTACTTCGCGGGTGGCCATTACTTTGCCGCCATAGCTTTGTATTAGGCGACTAAAAAACCAATCTTCCGGATCGGTTACGGGGTACAACCGGCCTTGCTTATCGGTGCGGATGTGGTCGTTAATGGTAAAATACAGGCTGCGCGCATAAGGCATTTGCATGTTTACAATGATGCACCCTGAGTTAACAAGTATGGGGTATTCGGTGGCTTCGAGTGCCTCAGCCACCGGTGCCTCAGCCATCCGAAAGTATTTGTGCAAGTCTGAAGCGCCAAAGGTTGGCGGCAGCTCCATTACCTGGTGCATGGTTAGGCGGCTAACAATGTTGAATGGATCCGGACTACCTAACGCGGTACTGGTTAGCCCGCTTTGATCTTTAAACGGCACCACTACGCTGAGTAAATCGGTTTCGTGCTTTTCGGCCAGGGCAATCAGTTTATCAACCCAATTTGGTTCGGGCACAATGTCGCCATGTAGCAGAAAAAACCATTTGATGTGCTTTTCTTGCGGGCGTTCGGCATTGTAGTTAAGGGCGGTGCTCCATATGCGGTTAAAGTTGGTGGCCAGCAAACTGCTGGTGCTGAAAATTTTCAGTATGTCCAGGTCGGTGCGGTTACTTGGAAAGTGAATAGCGCTTGCGGTTTTGTGTTCAAGCTGGCTGGTGTGTATGGGGCACCCGATTAAAATGGTAGTTCGTTTGGCTTGCATAAAGGCTTTTACTTTTTCGTATTCGTGTTGATCGTACATTATTGTTCAATTAGTTGTACCGATTTTATTTGCGCAGGCGGCACAATTACCGGTTGTGGGGCTTTCGCATCGGGGCAATAGCCGGTGTTTGCAATGCGCAGGGCTGAACCAATATTTTCAGGTGCGTTTAACGGCTGGCCTATGTTTAGTGCCGAACCAGCGAGGGGCATCAGGTGTGTGGTGCCATCAACGTGGGTAATTTTTGCGTACTTCTTTTTCATGGGTTTATGCGTTTTTGTAAAATGTATGCGATGTCTTTAATGCTGTCGATGGGTTCAGGTTTAAATTGGTATTCATCCCAAAGCATTTGCACCACACGGTCGTACCGTTCTTTGTCGAGCACGGCCCGCAACGGTTGGTGTTGTACCATGTTGCGGTACCCCACCACCGTTTCAATGCGATGCGTAATGATGGCCAACTGCCTGGCGCGGATGGCTTCAGGTGTTTCAGTTGCCGGGTTTGGTGTTATTGCTTTGCTCATATAATTCTTTGTGGATTTTCAGGTTTTCGATCAGCTTGGCGCAATCGGTGCGCGCTTTGTCGTTCATTTGCTGTGGGGTGGCTATGGCTAAGATGTGTTCATAGTGGTGTATCAAATAAATTACTCCTTCGTATGTGTGGCCCACTTCAATACCGTTGATCTTTGTTTTTTGATCGAGGTATATTTTTGCCGGGCGTTTGGGTTCTTGCATCAATAAAAAAGTTTACGTTGGCTGCTTATGCGTGGTGGCTGTGCAACGGGTTTAGGTATTCGGTTTTTCAGTGCTTCAATTTTGTGTGTGTAAGCCTGTACCTGTATGTAATCCCATTGCTGCACATTGTTGATCAATTCACGTTCAGCAAATTGTTTTACCACCAGCAAAAGCCGTTGCCGTTTAGTCATTAGTTGTACCGGGTTTTGTCGTTGTAAAATTTGTATGCCCGGTTGTATCGCTTGTATTGCAGCCAGCGAAATAGGTTGCCGATTAACGTGGCAAAAAGTAAGGATGCGTACAAGTAAATGGCTATCCAAAAAATGGCATCCAGTTTCAACACGTAAAAAATAACCAGCAACACTATTACCAGCATGGCGAACACGCCATTGTAATACCAAAAGTTGCCCAGGCGCAGGTATCGTAAAAAGTTCATGTGGTTTAGGTTTTTTGTTTAGCACGTTCGCGACTTGCTTTTATTAAATCTTGCTTAATCATTTCCAACACACCAATCAGTTCGTAAGTAGTCATGTTGGCTTGGGTTAAATCAATTTTGGTATTGGCAACACCATCAACCTTGTCAACCGTTACTTTTATTACAGAAGCCCCGTTGTTCATAGCTGTGTGTGATGGTTTTCAGTTTTCAATTTGCGCAGTTCGGTGCAGCGTTCGCACACATACTCACCCCTATGCACTAAAACTTTGTCGCCATCCGTTGCAAAGTGTATGGCATGGTTGGGTTTTACCGGTTGGTTGCAGTCGTTACATAGTTTTGGCGTTTGAGCCAACTGCAACTGTTTTACGGCAACCAAATTTTCGTGTATGTCGCGCAGCAGCTCAGCCACCACACTTGGCGGGTAGGTGTTTTGCATGGCTTCGCGCTGGTTGTTATCAAAGCTATCGCGCAGGGCTTCTACAAAGCTGATTTGTTGTTGTATGGTTGTCATGGCTGTGCGTTTAAAATTTTACCCTGAAAGTGTATGGCACCACTAAGCGAATACAGTAAATGGTATTTGCTTTTTGGGTTGTTAATCAGTTGCTCCATTGAGCTGCGATAAATGTTGTGTCGATCTTCGTGCTGATTGAGCACGTGCAAAAACTGCTTTAAATCGTACCTGCCGGTGCGTTGAAACAGGGCCAGCACATCAATGGTTTGTTCGTGCAGGCGTGGGTTTGGTGTAATGTTTACAGTCATTGGCAGGGGCATGAAATGGATGATCGATTATTGGTAATACTCACAAAGCAATTCGTGCTTTTGATTTTATAAATGCGTGTTGCATGATCCTGTTTGCTGTGTTGGATTGTAGCCACCAATTCAGCATCACTGAGCGTATCGGGTGTGGTTACTTTGCTTTTTGGCTGGCAGGCAAGCATTAACACGCCCAACACCAGGGCAAGGCCCAGCGGTAACTGTGGCGTGTGCTTTTTTACCTGGCTTGCCGGTGTTGGTGTGTTAATAAGATTATCGAGGCGCTTTTGCCATTTGGCCCGTGCTTTGCGTAGCACGCGCAATTGTTCGGGGCTGCAATACTGCTTACGCTGCAATTGGCCTTTAATGGTAGCCAGTGTGGTTATTATTCGGTTTGCGTTCATAGGGTGAAAATTCTACGTGGAAAAATTTCTACACTTGTGGGCAAAATTTTTTACTTCAAAGAAGTTTTAACCTTCAATCGTTTTTGGCGGATTGATTCAGCCTGCGGTATGTCGTGGTTCAGTAAATCTTCCACGTTGCAATCGAACACGCGGGCGTAGATAAACAGGCGATCGGACGGGATGGAAGATTTAGCACCGAAAGGAATTTTGCGATCGGCATAAAATTCGTTTTGACTTATTCCATAATCCTGCAAATGCTTCACAACATCACCGATGGATGTTGCGCGAGGCAATGAACCCACTTGCTCATTCAGGGTGTACTTATACTTGTGCTTTGCCTTGCCTTTTTTTGAGATGGGAATGACTTTGGCCATGTGTGTTGTGTTTGATTGTCCAAACATGGCAGGTATTTTGCATATTTCAAAAATTATTTCTTATAAATGCTAATTTTTTTATTAAACAGTTGATTTTCAGCTTCTTAATTTTGTTGAAAATTTTTGCATGATGCCCCTTGAATTAGGAGATATAATGAAAAAGCTGCGGGAATCGAAAGGTTTGAACCAAACGCAGTTGGCTGAGAAAACCGGATTTCCACTGAACACGATCCACCGGTATGAGAACGATTATAAAGATCGCATACCGTCTGATCGACTGGAAACTATTGCCCGTGCATTGGGCGAAACGGTTGATCATTTTTATCAGTATAAATCCAACCCTACTATGTTGGAGGAACCGGCAACATTTTACAGTAAAAGTAAGTCGGCAAAGGTTTCGGTTGTTGTAGAACTTGACGGCAGCATTGAGACGCTTAACAACCTTTTTACCATGCTAAAAAAGCTAAATACGGCAATATGAAGGCACTGTTATTTTTGATCGCGTTTCCTGTTCTTTCTTTAGCACAGGTAGCACCCACCACCCAGGAGGAATACAATTACATTACCAAAGGCTATAAAGAAACAGTTGAAAAGGGTTTAGATATCAAAACCGGCTACGCTATAAAAGATGCCTTTGATTATGCTTTCAATACGAACTACGAATTTAATTTTAAGCAAGTACTGCGCACATCAACCAATGAGGTAGCGGGCACACTTGTTATAGCAAAATCGAAGCTGTGGAGCAACACCTATTACTTGTGCATACCTAACGATTACGGTCGGTTGTACGAAGAATATTTTAAGTCGATTGCAGCTTGGGACCGTGCCATGCTTTACGAGTACTTTAAGGCATATTCGATGTATAGCATACGGTACTAAAGTGTGCCATAAAAGTGTGTCAAACATGCCCAAAATCAGGCACTTAAAAGCATCAGTAAAGGCCAAAATCATATCAAATTTTGATATTCCAAAGGAGTTAGTGTATTCGACTCCGGCTCCGGGTACAAAAGCCTCAGAAGTTTTCTGGGGCTTTTTTGTTTTTCCCTAACCAACGGGTCGAAACCCTCTTTGCAGCTAGTAAAGTTGAATTGTACGGAATGATGGCGCTTCTAATTAACCAAAACAAACGCTCCCCAATAATAGGGATCTTTATACACCTTTTTAATTTCCTGCTGTGCCAACTGAAATGCCTCTTCAATGCTGCGCTTGCCAGTCATCCAATTTTTATAAAACGATTCAAACAAAAGTCGGGTAGCTTCATCATCCACCTTCCATAGGCTCATTATAAGTTTCTCCACCCCGGCAATTTTGAATGCGCGTTGTAATCCAAAAACTCCCTCTCCCACTTCTACATGACCCAACCCTGTTTCACATGCCGATAACACAGCCAATTGCGTGCCTTCCAGATTCATTCCCTGAACTTCATAGGCGGTGAGAACTCCGTCATTTGAATCGGTTATACCTTGCTCCTGTTGATTCATCACTCCCGCAAACAACAACCCGGAATTAAACATCGCATCTGCACGTGCTGCTTCTTGCTCCTTAAACCAAAATCCATGTGTGGCCACATGTAAAATATCAGGTTTAGATTTTTTAAAGGCTTCTTCCGTTGCCTCTGCGCCTAGGTATTGTTCCACAGCCACGCGGTTCTTCTTTAGGGATGTGGCTACGCTTTCCACTTCTTTTTCAGTTCGGGGCAAATCACTCACATTACCCGATGCAATCTGCGCATGTGTAATCGCGCGCTCAGGATACGTTTCAGCATTATCAAATACCTCCTGCTTATTATAGTCATTTATATAATAAGCCGGTCTGCCCATCAACATAGCTTTTTTAACCTTTCTGCGAATGTTAGTTGCTGATGGCAATTCTTTGGCGCTCACAATTTGGTAAACCGTTAAGTCATCAATCAGGTAATTGCCTTTATCGGGATTGAACAGGGCATGCACATTTATCTGTGCATATACCCCGTCAGGCGAAAGAAAAACTTTTCGAACACCCTTTAAATATTCCTGAATCGGCTTCCAATAATCATAATAACTGATGCGATCTTCAATCCGGGCCTGAATGGAGTTTTGATATTTTTTCAATCCACGACCTTCCAAAAACTCACCGTTTTGTAAGAAGATAATTTCCGGGTATTCCGAATCGGGCTTGATGATGAATGCAGCATAAACTACCTGATCATTCGCAAGTGCTTTAAAGCGTTTAATTTCCACAACCGCTTCGCGTTGTTTTAATTTTTCCTTTACCTGCTGCCAAAACACAAACTTTTCAGAGGGTGCTGCAACAAGAGCGGTTTTATAAGATAAGGAAGCCCGAAGCGTATCCAGCTCAATTTTCAACTGCTCCAATTCCTCCTGAGAAGCATTGGCAGATTTTTGTCTTGCATACTGCTGTTGAAGTTCCTTAAACTGCTCATAGGATTTCTTAAGCGACTCATCTTTACTACTCTCCAGTGCCTTGCGCATATGTCGATACTGATACAACAGATTGACCTTGGCATCGAGCGCATGGGCAAATGCACGTTTCTTATTATCAATGATTACATCCTTTTCTGAAATAGTATCGCTGAGTATGCCTTCGAGAAACCAATCGTAAACCGGAAATAACGCCTCTTTCTGTTCATAGATATCCAGCAAATCGGTTTTGCCGCCCAGTTCTTGAAACAGTGCAACCGACTCACGTTCGTGATAGTACTCATTAATATATTCTCCGCTGTGCTGTATGGCTTGCTGGGGATGGCCTGCCAAAATGGAAGTGGCTGACAGTTTTCTCAACAATTTTCGGTAATCCGGTCCGTAAGGTTTAAAGGTATCATCATACATCATCATCACAGCTGCTTCCGAACCGATATCCAATACCATATTTTCATCGCCATAGGTTTGAATTATCTCTATCTCAGCTAACTCCTCCTTTTGTTGTGTACGAGATTCGTAGCCTTCTTGCCACTCATGCTTATAGACATCTGTATACAACACCAATGCCGACTTATATTCCTTAAGGCGAAACATCATATCACCATAAAGCTCCGTTCTTTCACGCCAATCAAAATCAATATTTATTCCCTTTGGTTTTTCAACAAATTGTTTCAGAATTTCTTTAACTCGTGAAGGATCAGAAGATTTTGAAAGCGCCAGAATACGGTTGTGCGAAACCTTCACCGTCCATTCATAAGCGCTAAACCTGCTCTTCAAAAAGTGATTCTGCAATTGTTCAAACCATTGGGCTGCCTCGGTATAATTACTGTCTGCATAATAAGCACAGCCCAACAGGTTAAGGGTATTGTAATAGGCTATTTGGTTGTCAGTATCCGATGTTGATTTGAGCAGGTTTTCGATTCGTTGCTTAGAACTTCGAAAAGTTTGGATAGCTTCCTTGTAATTTGCATTATCCATTTCCAGTTGGCCCTTATGGATTAACACTTTGATGTCACTCAACGCGTACGCTCCTTTCACATCTGAGGTATGATTAATCCAATCGGTGTAAAGGTTGGAAGCCAGCCATTTCCGATAAGGACTTACCCGGTTAGCATATTGATCACCAAGCCAATTGCTATACTGATATAACCAGGCTTTCCGGATGATATCAGCTTCTTGAACTTCATGCAAAATTTCAACCGGGCTCTTTTCCTTACGTTCAAACAACAAGCGATACGGTTGATTCACGCCTAGAAAATTTCGCCTGTTCTGATCAGCCCTCTCTTTGAATCTGACAGACAGCTCGAGTTCACCAATGGATATATAGTGGCCGGCAATAGCTTCAAGTAAATCTGCATATAGTGGATGTTCAACCCCAAGTTTTGACTCAGCTAGTAAAAGGGCCCGATTTAATATTCGTAATCGATCATGTACTTGATGCTTTTGATTCAGCATGGAAGCATAATCCATAAGTGATTGGATAAACAAATACGAAGAATCCAGTTTAGCGTCTTCAAATAATGCCAGCGCTTTTTCCATATAGACTAGCAGAACGGTATCCCTTTCTGAATATCGGTCGCCATGCGATGTAGCATAATCCATCAGGGCTACAGCGCTACGGACAGAATCGCTTTCAAAACGCTTTAACAGATTTGTTAGAGACTCCGTTTCTTCCGCAAACTCGGCTGCCCAAACGGCCCGCAAATACGACAAATGCGGATCATTACTTTGCTGTTCATTCAATGATAATATGTCAAACAATTCGCGTAAACGATCATACCCCTCAAATAAATCATCCTGTTGCATTTGCGTCTTAAGGAAATCATCAGCGGCTTTTTGCCAACGATTATCCTGGGCAGAGAGAATGTAAAAACAAAGAAAGAGGGAAATAAAAACGAAAATCGACTTCATGGTATGCATTAAACCTTTAAAAAAAGGAAATTGAGTCAATCTTAACAATGAATTGAAGTTTTTTCGAAAAATAACTTCAATATTTTTTTAATTATGCTTTAACAATTTCCGTCCCACTTTCAACAGATGCCACATAATGCGTCAGTGGCAATTTCATTTCAGCTTCATATTCACGTTTCAATGAGGATACCAGTTCGTCAATTGCATGCTCATACACAAGGTTTACAGTACAACCACCAAACCCCCCACCCATCATTCGGGCACCAATCACCGCTTCATTGTCCCTTACCCGGTCCACCAACCAATCAAGCTCCTTGCAACTAACCGCATACATATTTCGTAGCCCATCATGTGTTTCAAACACTTTTTTTCCCAACGCCCTCAAATTTCCTTGCTGAAGATCCTCACATCCGGTAAGCAGTCGTTGTATTTCTTGAACAACAAACCGGCTGCGTCTATCAATCAATTTATCTTTTGGCAAAACGTATGCATCCAGCATTGCTTCCGTGACATCACGCAAGGAATTTACACGAGGCTCATGCGCCCGAACCCATGCTACCGCTTGCTCACACTCTGTTCTTCGCGTATTATATTCCGATGAAGCCAACGAATGTTTGACATTGGTGTTTAACAATACCACTTTAACCCCATCAAGTTTAAAGGGCACATACGCATACGCCAGTGAACGACAATCCAGTTTTATCACATGATCCTTCTTACCCATCATGGAAGCAAACTGATCCATGATCCCACACATTACTCCGGCATATTCATGTTCGGCTTTTTGAGTCATTTTCACCATCGTCAGTTTATCCAGGTTGGTGCGCAAAACTTCATTCAACCCAAAAACAGTGGCACATTCTACTGCAGCTGATGAAGACATACCCGCACCAATGGGAATATCGCTAACGAGCACTGCATTAAAACCACGCAGTCGGATTCCTCTTTTTATAAACTGGGCCGCAGAACCAAGTATGTAATTCGGCCAACTGTTACCGGCAACCGGCTGCATATCGGCTACGTTAACGCAGAACGATTCATTGAAGTCAAGCGCCTTCAAATGAATCTCATCATCATCGCGAAGTGTAATGCCGATGTATGCCGCTTTATCAATGGCAGCCGGCAACACAAAGCCTTCGTTATAATCCGTATGCTCTCCGATTATATTGATCCGGCCGGGCGACCGAACGATAAGCGGATTTCCGTGAAATGATTCTTCAAATGCGTTATGAAGTTTCGTAATTAACGTATTCATCATATCTGGAATATAAGTGCCTAAATATAAAGCTTCACATCAATTGAAACCACAGCACAACAGCATACATCACACTTGTATGAATAATTTTTTTCGTATGTTCGATCTGATTTTTTTGACACCAACTCAAGCAAACGATGAAACTCGAAGCCATTGATCATTTACTAAAACCCTTCAACAGCTTCATCAAAAACGAATCAACCGCGGGTATTTTTCTGCTGTTGTGTTCTATTGCTGCCTTAATTCTTTCCAACTCGCCCTGGCACGATGAGTTTCATCATTTCTGGGAACATGAATTTACCGTTGGCATAGCTGGCTACACCATTTCCAACACCCTTCACCACTGGATTAACGATGGACTGATGGCCATGTTCTTCTTTGTGGTAGGCCTTGAACTGAAGCGCGAAATTATGGGTGGCGAATTGGCTTCACCACGCAATGCCGTTTTACCCTTAGCCGCAGCCGTTGGTGGTATGCTTGCACCTGCACTCATCTTTGCCTGCTTCAACTATGATAAACCTTCTTCAAGCGGTTGGGGAATTCCCATGGCCACAGACATTGCCTTTGCGCTGGGTATCCTTTCTTTGCTTGGTGATCGTGTACCCTTATCAGTAAAAATATTTTTAACTGCATTAGCCATTGCCGATGACCTCGGTGCCGTGTTGGTTATTGCCATTTTTTACACATCCGAAATCTCATTTTTAAACCTGGCAACAGGTGCCGTGTTCATGATCACGTTAATGACGGCCAACTACCTGGGGGTACGCAGCACCTTGTTTTATGGAATCGTGGGTATCGGTGGATTATGGCTCGCCTTTCTCATGTCGGGTGTGCATGCCACGGTGGCGGGTGTGTTGGCTGCGCTCACCATTCCGGCACGGACAAAAATTGATGAAGTGGGTTTTGCTACCCGACTCAGAAATTATGTGAAAGAGTTCGAAGCCATTCCCCCTAACGATGTTACGCTGTTGGAACCCGAGCAACTTCATGTGGTTGAGAAAATCAAAAAATTAACGCGTGCAGCTTCCACTCCCCTACAACGTTTGGAGCACGCACTTCACCCAATTGTATTGTTTATCGTGATGCCGATCTTCGCCTTGGCAAATGCCGGTATATCGCTAAAGGGAATTTCCTTTTCTGAAGCGATTACGCCCGTTAGCCTGGGTGTATTTTTTGGATTACTGATTGGAAAATTTATAGGCGTAGTGGGCGTAAGTTGGTTTACGTTAAAAATGGGATGGGCTCAACTGCCTTCCGACATGTCGTTTAAAAATTTATACGGAGTGGGTATGCTGGCAGGTATAGGCTTTACCATGTCGTTATTCATTACCAATCTCGCCTTTCGATCGCCCGATGTTATTCTCGAGGCAAAAGTAGGTGTACTTTCCGCCTCCATACTGGCAGGCGCAGTGGGCTTTTTACTGTTGAAAAAGACGCTGCCTAAATCCGGTGATAGCCAGTGAAATTGTTTATTTTTGCAGTAAATTATTCACATCGGCAGTCTCCCGCTCAGTTGATCGCTTTTCTGCCCGTTTAACCGTAATCATCACTTAAAAAACACATCATGCAAATCGCAAAAAACACCGTAGTTTCCATTCATTATACCTTACGTGATAACCAGGGTAATGTACTTGATTCCAGTATTGGAAAAGATCCATTGCACTACATTCAAGGCATCGGCAACCTGATTCCGGGTATGGAAGAAGGACTGGAAGGTAAACAGAAAGGTGATAAACTGGATATTAAAGTAAGTCCTGAAAAAGGATATGGTGAGCGTAACGACTCCCTTATGCAAAAAGTACCCCGCACTGCTTTTGGTGATCAGGAAGTAAGACCAGGCATGCAGTTTCAGGCACAAACCAGTCAGGGAGCTCAAATTGTAACCATTACTGAAGTTGGATTGGAAAGCGTTACCGTTGATGGCAACCATCCATTAGCCGGAGTTGAACTCAACTTTGATGTAGAAGTGATGGAAGTGCGCAACGCAACATCAGATGAACTGGCTCATGGCCACGTACACGGACCGGGCGGACATCACCACTAGGAATTTTGATTATGACGCTAAAGAGGAAGAAGTTATTCTTCCTCTTTCTTTTTGTTGCTCATCTTGCAAAAGTTATCCATGCCAAGGTGCATCAACGCATCTCCGGCATTAACAACCGGAATGTTATTCAACCCGATGATGTATCCGGTTTCGCTGGCAATCACTTTTTCCTTTGCTGTACCAAACGGATCGGTAATGGTGCCAACCCATTCACCCTTGTGCACCAACTGCCCACATGAAACATTGGCATGAAACAATCCGGCATGTTTTGCGCGCACCCAACCCGAACTCCAGATGATGCGATTCTCCTCCTTCGGCTCGGGTGACCAGTCGATCATGTTCAGGTGATGCATCAACCGCAGCGTTCCGGCTATCCCTTCCTCTATGGCTTGCTGATCAAATCGTAACGACTCACCGCCTTCATACACAATTATGTTCTTGCCCTTCTTTGCCGCTTCTTTGCGTAATGAACTGGGACGAAAGGGTGCATCCAAGGTAAACGGTGCACGGAAGGCATTGGCCAGCTCCATGTTCTTTTCATTGTTTAGTACGGCACGCACCTGCGGATAGTTGGTGCGCATGGCACCACCCGTATGAAAATCAATGCCGTAATCAATAAATGGAATAATATCGTGTGTAACATGCCACGCCACGCGACTGGCCAACGATCCGTTTTTGCTTCCGGGAAAAGAACGGTTCACATCTTTCCCATCGGGCACTTCGCGTGAGAAATTTAAAAATCCGTATACATTAATAATAGGCATGCACACAACGGTTCCACGCTTGGGTTGATGTAGCCCGCCATCCAAAATCCTGCGCACAATTTCCAATCCGTTAATTTCATCGCCATGCATGCCGGCCATTAATGCCAGCACCGGACCATCTTCCATGCCTCGTGAAACATAAATCGGAGTATCGATTAAAGTTTGCGATGGCAAACGTGCCACGTTGATTTTAATCTCCTTAAACTCACCGGGCCGGATTTCCTCATTGGCGATACGAACAAGCTTCATGCGTTCACTTTATCTTTCTGAATTTTCTTTTTCCCGGCATGTTTCTCCAGGTACTGAATGATCTTTCCGGCTATATCGAGCTTGGTGGCACCTTCAATGCCTTCAAGACCTGGTGATGAATTTACTTCAACAATGAGTGGACCACGTTTAGAGGGCAACAGATCAACGCCAGCTATACCCAGGCCCATTTTTTTTGCAGCGGCAACAGCAGCCGATTTTTCAGCGCGTGAAAGTTTGACAACCGTGGCTTTCCCTCCACGGTGCAGGTTGGATCTGAACTCACCATCGCGCGTGGCTTCACGTTTCATAGCGCCTACCACTTCACCATCCACCACAAACGCACGGATGTCCGTGCCTTTCGCTTCTTTGATAAACTCCTGCACAATAATGCGCGCATGTAAGCCATGAAAGGCTTCAATAACCGATTGAGCCGCCTTCTTATTTTCTGCCAATACTACGCCAAGTCCCTGCGTGCCTTCCAGCAACTTAATGACAACGGGCGCGCCACCTACTGCTTCAATGATGCCTTCCGTATCGCGGGAGTAATCCATGAAAATCGTTTTTGGTAAGCCTAAACCCGCACGTGAAAGAATCTGCAAGCTTCGCAATTTATCGCGTGAGCGAATAAGGGCTTGTGATTCAATGGCTGAAAAAACTTTCATCATCTCAAATTGCCGCACCACCGCAGCACCATAAAAGGTAACGGAAGCACCAATACGTGGAATGATCGCATCGAAGTAATCCAACCTGCGGCCCTGGTATAAGACCACTGGATTTTTCTTTTCAATAAAAAGCACACATTTCATGTGATCGATAATCTCCACATTATGGCCGCGTTTTTCACCAGCTTCCTTAATTCGCCTGGTAGAATATAACTTGGAATCGCGGGAAAGTATGGCAATGTTCATGAAGAATCGGTGTTACGATTTGGAAACCTTTTTTTCTTATTCCGGTAAGATAGATTTTTTTTAGTTACATCTATCACAAAACGGTTACGTAAAATCTTACGTCCCAATAAAATAGGAAAACGAAGCGCATCCCTATCGCTTAGCGAAAATTCAGTCTGCATTTCCTCCTCAAAAATCTTAATCGTTGTCTTTATGATGTACCGATGCTCAGCCACCCCAAAGGAATTTTTAATCAGCCGGGTTTCAAATTCTTTAAAGTAAAACACCATCCCGGTAAATTCCGGATGCTCATCATCAAGCAGCACAAACTCCAGTACGCCATTTTTTACTTCAGCACGCGAGCAATGCAGGCTGCTCGTATAAGCGCCTGTGTCGATTTTGGCGTGTATGTTGTACAACCCCAATCCGGGCAGATCAACCCGATCGGAACGACCTAACGTATGCATTTACAATAATTGTTACTGAAGTAAACTACGTCTTTTCAGGGTAATAAAAAAAGGCGATCCCAAAAAATGGAATCGCCCTACCTGCATATTATCCAAAAATTAATTCATTAATATTTCAAGGGAATCTTCACCAACGTGTTCTCCCAAGCCAGGTTCATCGTAGCATTATCGCCTTTTCCATCAAACACAATAGTGAAGGTCTCTACTTCTGATTCAGTTTTGCCAGCCGCGACCTTAATCCGGGCAACATCTTTAGTCTCATCATAAGCATAAGCGCCCCAGGTATCCAACTTCGAATTGAAGATGATCGTCCACTCGTTTTTGTCGGGAATAGTATATAAGGAGTAGGTTCCAGCCTTTAAGGTCTTATCGCCAAACGTAACATCCTTAAATAATTTGATTTCCGTAGTTTCATTGGCACCGGTGCGCCATACTTTTCCATAGGCTTCCGTTCCACCGAGCATGGTTCTGCCTTTCTTTGAAGGACGACCATAGATTACTTTGATAACCGGATCTGAATTACGGCCATCGGGACGGAAATAAGCAATGTCTGCAGGACTCGCATCCACCCCAGGAAATTTCTGAGCTGCTACATCTTCAACTAAAGCAAACAGCAGCAGTGCAACAGCAGCAATCAGTGTACGTGTTTTCATAGCGATTACGTTTTGGTTTATATGTTAATAGAAAAAGTGCCCCGGAAAAATCCGGAGCACTTCAATTCGACCTGTAAACTAAGGGTAAAACGACAATTCGGGGAATTAGGTTTTACCAATGGTGAAACTTACACAAAAAAATTCAATTAACGGCCAAATGGATTGATGGCCGACAACGCGCGCTTGCCACCCCCCATTTTATTCATGGTTTTCATCATTTTACGCATGTCACCAAATTGTTTTAACAATTGGTTAACCTGCTGTACCGATGTGCCGCTGCCTTTGGCGATCCGGTTTTTGCGGCTGCCGTTGATTACATCCGGATTCTGTCGCTCTTCCGGTGTCATGGAACGAATGATGGATTCAATGGGCTTGAATGCATTGTCATCTATATCAACGCCCTTCATTGCTTTGCCAACGCCAGGTATCATGCCTAACAGGTCTTTCATGTTACCCATCTTTTTGATCTGCTCCAACTGGGTCAGAAAATCACTCAGATCAAATTGATTTTTACGCAGCTTGGCATTCAGTCGCTTTGCTTCGTCTTCGTCAAAGGTTTGCTGTGCCTTTTCTACCAGCGAAACCACATCGCCCATGCCGAGAATCCGGCCCGCCATACGGTCGGGATAGAAGCGATCAATTGCTTCCATTTTTTCACCGGTAGAGATAAACTTAATCGGCTTCTCTACAACCCTGCGGATAGAAAGCGCTGCACCACCACGCGAGTCGCCATCGAGTTTGGTTAACACTACACCATCGAAATTCAACCGGTCGTTAAATGCTTTGGCTGTGTTTACCGCATCCTGACCCGTCATCGAGTCAACCACGAACAACGTTTCGGAAGGATTGAGCGCTTCTTTCAAACGCGCAATCTCATTCATCATTTCTTCATCTACCGCCAAACGACCCGCGGTGTCGACAATCACAATGCGGTGATTATTTTTCTTCGCGTGTTCAATGGCAGCACGGGCAATCTTTACAGCGTCTTTATTCTCAGGTTCGGAATAGACTTCAACGCCAACCTGTTCACCCAGCACCTTTAACTGATTGATCGCAGCCGGGCGATAGATATCACAAGCCGTCAGCAACACCTGCCGCCCCTGCTTTTTCAGGTAGCTGGCCAGCTTACCCGAAAAGGTTGTTTTACCTGAACCCTGCAAACCGGCAATCAGAATAATAGCCGGACTTCCCGTTACGTTGATATCAACACTTTCGCTGCCCATCAACTCAGTCAGCTCATCGTTGGTGATTTTCACCAGCAACTGGCCCGGAGAAATGGCTGTCAGTACATTCTGACCCAGCGCCTTTTGCTTTATTTCATCCGTAACTTCTTTGGCAACCTTGTAATTCACATCGGCATCAATAAGTGCCTTGCGAATCTCCTTGATGGTGCTGGCTACGTTGATTTCTGTAATTCGCCCCTGCCCTTTCAGCGTTTGAAAGGCCTTATCCAGCTTGACACTTAAACTATCGAACATAAAAATGTATTTCTGATCTATTAATAATAGACTGCAAAGTTAACCGCTATTTTATAACAGGGAAATCAGATTCCAATAAGTGTTGACAGCCTCATTTTAGTATCTTTAGCCTTAGAAAAATGCATCTATACGATTAAATGAATCTGACAGCAGAAAATATCTTACTTCTGGGCTCCATCCTGTTGTTTCTGAGCATACTGGCCAGTAAAACATCATACCGGGTGGGCGTACCCGCGCTGATTATGTTCTTGCTGCTGGGTATGTTGGCGGGTTCAGAAGGCATTGGTAAGATCAACTTCAATGACCCAAAGCTGGCCCAGTTCATTGGCGTAATTGCATTGAATTTTATTCTATTCTCCGGGGGGCTTGATACGAAATGGGAAAGTGTGCGCCCGGTATTGTGGAAGGGGATTACGCTATCAACCCTGGGCGTACTCATCACGGCTGTCTCGCTGGGTGTGTTTGCCCATTACCTGATGGGCTTCACCTTGTTGGAAGGCATGCTGCTGGGCGCAACGGTTTCTTCCACTGATGCAGCTGCGGTTTTTTCTATCCTACGTGGTAGGAATATCGGACTTAAAAAAAACCTGGGCCCAACGCTTGAATTGGAAAGCGGAAGCAACGACCCGATGGCTTACTTTCTCATGGTTAGCTTGCTACTGCTGTTCGAAAAACCCGACAGTGGATTCTTCGAACTATTCCCATTCTTTTTAAAGCAAATGATTATCGGGGGAGGTTTAGGCTACCTGATGGGCCGTGCCATGACCTTCATCATTAACAAAATCAATCTTGATGTTGACGGCTTGTACCCGGTGTTGGTAACTGCCCTGGTCTTGTTCACGTTTTCCGTTACTGACTTTGTTGGTGGTAACGGATTTTTGGCTGTATACATCAGCTCGGTGATCTTGGGTAACTCCAACTTCATCCACAAGAAAAGTTTGATTCGGTTTTACGATGGCGTGGCCTGGCTGATGCAGATCATCATGTTCCTTGCGCTCGGATTACTGGTTTTTCCTTCTGAAATACCACCGATAGTTGGACCCGGGATTTTACTCTCATTATTTTTAATACTAGCAGCACGTCCATTGAGCGTGTTTATCAGCCTCGCCTTCTTCCGCATGCGCTTCCGCGAGAAGTTGTTTATCTCGTGGGTTGGATTGCGCGGTGCAGTTCCCATTGTATTTGCTACTTATCCCCTGCTGGCCGGGGTGGATAAAGCCAATGAAATTTTTAACATCGTATTTTTTATTACCGTTACTTCCGTAATTCTTCAGGGAACAACGTTATCTACGGTGGCCAAATGGTTGCACCTTGCTGTACCTGAAAAAATAAAGAGGCGTTCACCGCTCGAACTCGAATTGGTGGATTCATTCAAATCAGAATTACTGGAAATCGAATTAAATGAAAACAACCCGGTTGTTGGAAAGTCCATTGTACAACTCTCGTTTCCGAAAACAGCCATCATCATCATGATTAACCGGCAAGGGAAATTTATCAGGCCCGGTGGCTCAACCGTTTTAGAAACCGGGGATAAACTCGCCATCCTGGCCGACAACAAGGAGACCATTCCGAAAATTTACGAATCGTTGAGTGTAAAGTATTCGTTCGCCTAGCGAAACGGAATAAATGGAAATACCTCTCCGGCATCAAATGAAGATCGATCAGCCGGCAATTCCAGAAAACCATTTACCTCTTTCAGGTTTGCAAAATCACCGGAACCACCACCAGGTACCGGAACAGCGATGAACTTTCCCTGATCATGCACGGCACGTACCTGTAAAAAATATGTAAGTGCAGGTTTAAATTCTATAGCTGACGTCAGGATGGCTGTTTGCTCAATTGATTTCACCCCCATGTTGTTGCGTATCCACGGCTTGATGTATCGATAGAAACACAAAAAAGTTGACACCGGATTCCCCGGAAGGGCAAACACCACTTTATTTTCAGATGTACCAAACCAAAACGGTTTACCCGGTCGCTGACTCACTTGATGAAAATGTTTGGTCACACCGAGTTCCTTCAATGCATCAGGTATAAAATCAAATTTTCCTTTCGACACTCCGCCTGAAAGAATCAGCACATCATAATCCTGCATCAGCAGTTGCAACTCATGCAACACATCTTCGCGCGTATCGTTCAGGTGAAATGCGGATGCCTGCCACCCCAGTTCACGCATGGCAGCTTGTAGGGCATAGGCATTTGACCGCCTGATTTGATGAGCCAGTGGAGTGGCGTCAACTTCCACCAACTCATCGCCCGATGAAATAATGGCAGTACGCGGAAAATCGTAAACCTTCACCTCTGCTTTACCTACCGATGCCAGCAAGGCAATTTCAGCAGGTGAAATCAACTGACCTGCTGCAAGCAAAACCTCATTCTGACGCGCATCATTTCCCTGATGATGAATATTCATACCTGCAAAGACGGATTCAAGTTGAATCTTGGCAATGCCCTCATTAATTTCTACATCTTCATAGCGGATAACAGCATCGGTACCTCCAGGCAAAACCGCTCCTGTCATCACTTCCAGGCAATGGCATTCATCCGACAATACTTTTCCTGCGGCCCCAGCTGCCTGAATGCCTTCAATCTTAAACGACTTGTGCGTTCCGAAAGAAGTGCTTCGAATGGCTATTCCATCCATCGCCACCCGGTTGTACGGAGGCAAATCCCGATCGGCCAATACCGGTTCAGCCAAAACACGATTGACAGCTTCGGCTAAGGGTACCGATATGATTGTGTGTGGCGCAGCTACCTGCTGAATAATCCGTGTGGCTTCCGTTACGCTGATCATGAATTCTGCTAACTTTGAAAATGTGAAGAAAGGTAAAAAATTAACACACACCGATGCATCCGGTAATCCGCAAATGGTGGATGTATCGGCTAAAGCGGTTACCAAACGAACGGCCCGCGCACAGGCTATCGTATGGGTTGGTAAAGAAATAATTCAACTCATTAAAAATCAGGAGCTGACAACGAAAAAAGGTCCCGTGTTTCAAACCGCTATTCTTGCCGGTGTAATGGGCGCTAAGAAAACAGCTGATCTAATTCCATTGGCCCACCTAATCGGTATTGAAGATTGTAAGATTACCATTCGCAACACAACCGACTCGGTTATTATTGAAAGTGTTGTTTCCATTGGCTCCAAAACCGGTGTAGAGATGGAGGCACTCACCGCAGTGAGCATTGCTGCACTAACACTTTATGATATGTGCAAGGCATTGTCGCACGATTTGGTGATAAAGGAAATCAAGCTCATGGAAAAAACCGGGGGTAAAAAAGATTTTAAACGTTAAGCCTATGACCATAAGACGAAGGCTCTACCTCACACTGGAGCCTACAGAAAAAGGTGGTATTCTGGAACGGATTTTTGAAATCCTGCTCATCACCATCATTGTTCTGAACATAGTTGCGATCATTCTGGAGTCTGTTCCCCGCTATGCACAAGAATATGGCTTATGGTTTCAATACTTTGAAGATTTTTCCGTAGCCTTCTTTACACTCGAGTACATTTCGCGGCTTTACGCTATTGTAGAAAATCCGAAATTTAGCGACCCGCTTTACGGACGCTTACGGTATGCAAAAACTTCCATGGCTATTGTCGATTTGCTGGCCATCCTTCCTTTTTACCTCACGTTTTTCCCGATTGACCTGCGCTTCCTGAGAATTTTCAGGTTGATGGCCCTCTTCCGCATGTTTAAGATTACCCGTTACATGCAAGCCATGAACATTTTTAAAAAGGTGATCTCAGAACGCAAAGAACAACTGGTGCTTAGTTTTATCTTCATCATTTTCATCCTCATCATTATTTCTTTTTTCATGCACCTGGCCGAACGCGAAGCCCAACCCGATAAGTTTGGTTCCATACCTGAAGCCATGTGGTGGGGCATGGCCACGCTGACTACCGTTGGGTATGGCGATGCGGTACCCATAACGCCATTGGGAAAAATGTTGGGCGGACTTTTTGCCATTGCCGGTGTAGCCTTTCTGGCCCTGCCGGCTGGTATTTTATCTTCCGGATTTTTTGAACTGCTGCACAATCCGAAAGCTAAAAAACACACCTGCCCGCATTGCGGAAAAGATTTTCATGAATAAGGCCTCTGCAATAAACGGATTGATTTTAGCCGGAGGAAAAAGTTCGCGCATGGGCCGCGACAAATCGCTGATCAGTTACCACGGCAAACCCCAGCGCGAATATTTATTTGAACTGCTTTCACCCTTCTGCGAAAGCGTTTACCTGTCATGCAAAAGCATCGTTAATGTTCCAAAAGAATTCAATCCGCTGACGGATGCATTTGATGTGGACACACCCCTGAATGGAATCCTATCTGCATTTAAACTCAATCCAAATAAAGCATGGTTAACCGTTCCGGTAGACATGCCGTATGTGAATGCTGATACGATTCAATGCCTGTTAACCCATCGCGATCCGCAAAAAATTGCCACTTGCTTTTGGGATTCAAGTGGTAAGCTGCCCGAACCGTTGCTCACACTTTGGGAGCCGCACGCAAGCACTTTATTATCAGACTTCTATCACAACAAAGGCTTCAGTCCGCGTGAATTTTTAGTCATGCAAAACGCACATTGCATCACCCCTACCCATTCAAATTGGCTCAAAAACATCAATTCCGATCAGGATTTGAATCAATACTTTGATTCCTTACATGACCGATTTTGAGACGGTGAAAAAATTTTCATTTCAAAGCCATTCCCATACTGAAACTCAAATTCATCAAATCGATTGATTGCTTGGTTCAAGCCTAAATCGGTAATCGTCTAATAAACAACGAACTAAAAATTTAACTGCTTTTCGGGATACTTTTTAGCACCATTCTTGTTTTATGAATTGACGTGCAGTTTCAGGGAACAATACCTTACATAAAATGAAAATGCACTAACGCGCGTAGTACATTAGTGCATTGTCTATAATCTGTTTTGGCTTATGAAAACAACCGCTAAACAACACATCAATCCCATTAACCGCGACCTGGCCATAATTTTTATTATGGGTATGGTCATGGCTATTGGTATGGTTACCGCTGGTATCCTGTTGGTGAGTCAGTTGTAAACACTGGCCACATTAGGCTGAGCGGAGATCCACTCTTCACCGTCCTGAAAGATTTCTTTCTTCCAGATGGGTGCTTTTTCCTTTAGCTTGTCGATAATAAATTGGCATGCTTCAAAGGAGTCTTTGCGATGCGGAGACGATACCGCAATGGCTACTGACACTTCACCGGGCTTTAACGTACCGATGCGATGACTTACTGCCCATCCCAGTAACGGCCATCGATGAGAGGCTTCGTCAATGATCTTTCGGATTTCCGCAACGGCCATGGCTTCATAGGCTTCATATTCCAGCCAGAGTACATTTTTACCGTGGGCCGTGTTGCGAACAGTTCCGATAAAGACATTCACGGCTCCGGCACCCAGGCTGGAGGCGGTGTCAATCACTTTTTGAATGTCGATGGGCTTTGGTGTGATTTTGATCATGCGTTTAGTGGTTTTGTTATGTAATGAGAAAACCAGAAGGGTGATTGAAAGTAAAACTTTGCCCCTCAAAAAGCAAGGAGAATTTCGCAAAGGATAATTACCCCCCTGCAACGGGCGGAATGAGTGCAATTTCGTCACCAACCGCCAACACCTGACCATCCTCGGCATAGGCATGGTTTACCGCAATAAACAAAGAAGTGAGCGTGGCCAATCTGGGATATTGCTTAAACAAAGCTTGTTTGAATTCGTGAACGGTTGTGCCTTCAGCCACCTCCAGTTCCACTTCACGCGTCCCGGTTATATCACGGGTTATGCCAAAGGTTTTTACAGTGCATTTCATGAGGTACAAATAAAACAAATAAATTCACACCTGCTCCATTCCTCACCCTTGCAGGAGGAGGTGTCCGAAGGACGGAGGAGCTCATTACTCTGCGGCCCTCCGCGAATTCTCAGCGTTACTCTGCGGTTAGAATTTTTACCGCAGAGAGCCACAGAGGATGCGCAGAGCACACAGAGGAGCCCGAGTCAAGCTATTACAATGAGGGGGTTTAGCTTCTCCGCGCTCAATTTCCTAACTTTCCACCATGAGCACCGCCACCTTATACGATAACCACGGCCGCAAAATCAATTACCTGCGCCTGGCCGTTACCGATCGGTGCAACCTGCGCTGCTTTTACTGCATGCCCGAAGAGGGCATTACCTACCTGCCCAAAAAAGCACTGCTCACCTTTGAAGAAATGGAACGCCTGGTACGCCTGATGGCCTCCATGGGCATTACCAAAGTACGCCTTACCGGTGGCGAACCCTTTGTGCGCACCGACCTGATGAAGTTGATCCGGAAGATTACAGACATACCCGGCATCAACGATGTTCACCTCACCACCAACGGTGTGCTCACCGAACCGCACATACCCGAACTGAAAGCACTTGGCATTGCCTCCGTAAACCTGAGTTTGGATACCTTGGATAAGGAGCGCTTCAAAATCATTACACGAAGAGATGAATTTGACCGCGTGTGGAGCACCTACGAACAACTGCTACACCACAACATACCGGTAAAAATTAATGCCGTGGTCATGGAGAACAAAAACATTGACGACCTCCTTCCCATGGTGGAGTTGACAAAAAATCAAAACGTTTCGGTACGGTTTATTGAAGAGATGCCGTTTAATGGCGAAGGGCAACACTATGCACACTTAACCTGGACGTATAAAAAAATACTGGAACACCTGAAGCAGCACTACCCTGCCCTGCAAAAAATTACCGACCCCGAGCACACCACAGCCTACCAATACCAGGTGCCGGGCTATGCCGGAAACATAGGCATCATTGCCGCCTTTAGTCGCACCTTTTGCGGCACCTGCAACCGGATACGCTTAACCGCACAAGGAACACTCAAAACTTGTCTGTATGACGATGGCGTACTGAACATCCGTGACCTGATGCGCAACAAGGCTGATGATGCGCTACTCAAACAACATTTACTGAATGCATTTAACCACCGCCCGAAAGACGGCTTTGAAGCGGAACATCAACGCAGCAAACACCAACCGGTAACGGAATCAATGGCGACTATTGGGGGGTGAATAATCCTGAGTGGATATTTATTGATTAATATTTTCAACGAACAAGAACTTGTATTAGCAGCCCGCTTAAAAATAAATTAGAGATGGATAAGAAACTTGAAGACTTACAAAGAGAGAAGTTTGAACTAGAGATTACACTTACGCCTTGGTTACAGATTTTAAGAAAGTTAGGAATACCTTAGTGGATGTTCACAGATAGGTGTATAAAAACCATTAACTCACACGAATTCACCTAATCCGCTCTCTAGCCTTTGTTGGTGTTGCGCAGTGGGCGTGCGTTCGGGTTCACCAACAAAACTGAGAAGCAGAGGACATTAATACCAAGTTTCCAAACATCCAGTTTAAAAATTGCAATACATCACTTAAATTTGTCGATATATATTTCTTTATGTCCCCCATTAGATTACCAAAAACCTTTGCCCTTGTGTGCGGGCTCTTCCTTTCCGCATTTTCCTACGCTCAAAAAAATTATCTACCAGGAAAAATCATCACCACCCAAAATGATACGATTGCCGGGTATATTGATTTTAGAAATTGGGAGAAGAATCCTGTAGAAATCAGGTTCAAAAAGGAAGAATCCTCAAGTGAGGTAATTTACAGCCCGCTTCAAATTTCACGCTTTGAAGTCAATAATGAAGCATACATTGGCGCCATTGTAGAGTCGGAAATAAGTCCCTCCAAAATTAATCTTCTGCAAAGAGGATCCACACCAACTACAAGAACGGATACTGTGTTTCTTCAAGTGCTGATTGAAGGGCCGGTAAGTCTTTACCACTATAAAAATGATGTAGAGAATAGCAATTTTTATATACGAGAAAATACAGCATTTGAGTTGCTCATTTATAAAAAATACATCCTTGGCGAAGAGGGAAAAACGCTTATAAATGAAAACAAAAAGTACATCGGCCAACTAACGCTCTATCTTGGAAATTGCTCAACCATTCAACCCAAAATAAACACTTCAACCTATAGCCAGAGAAGTCTGTTGAATCTCTTCGAATTGTATTACAAATGCATTGGCATGGAAAGCAATCACCAACAAGGGCAACAAAAAATCAAAGTTGAGGTTGGCGCCTTGGCCGGACTCTCACTGAGTACATTCAACTTTAGCGGACAAGGACATGACCAAATTCGTCAAGCTGATTATGAATTGTCTCCCAATTTCACAGCAGGTTTGTTCATAGATATAATTTTGAGTAAAAATTTGGGTAAGTGGTCTATAAACAATGAACTTAGTTTTACACCTTATTCCATAACCGGGAAGTATGCCGCGCAAGAAAATCCAAATCTATACGTAGAGAGCGATATAACTTTCAGTCATACTTACCTGAAATTAAGCAATATGGTTCGCTACCGCTTCTACTCAACTGAAAGCGTGGCAATCTATACAAATCTTGGAGTAACAAATGGGTACATGATTCATGAAGAGAAAAACGAACGCATTACAAGCACAATATTTCACGATGTTGAAACTGTTACCAAAAATCCAGCACTCGAAGAAATCCGCAAATATGAACAGGGCTTTCTATTTGGGTTAGGTGTAAAACGTAATAAATTTTCCTTCGAAACCCGGTATGAACAAGGAAATGGAATATCACCCTACTCCACACTCAATAGCAAACGAAGGAACTTCTATCTTATAGTCGGATACAGATTCTGACCTTCCAATAAGACGTTCAGGTGAAAAAATAACGACCGACAAAACTATGACAAAATTTTACCTGGTAATTTCCATTCTCATTTCCGCGTTTTCGGGTGGTCAACAACAAGATGTTGATTTTACAGAGGTAAATATTACGTGCCTTGATTTAAATTCATTTGAAAAGGAAATCATAATAACGACAAATAACGAATATAAAGATATACTTAAGAGGAAATCACCATTTCCTAATTGCAACTCCGACTCTCAACCACAAATAGACTTCAGTGAAAGTATTTTAGTTGGATATCTAATAGAATCTAGTGGCTGTTCTCCTCCAAAGCATAGTATTAGGCTTTACAAATCAGATAATAAAGTGGTTTTTGAAGTATCGACCGCTCCAGATGGAGCCTGTAGAATGCTATATCAAAAAATGGTCCGGATAACAACTTCAAAAGTGTTCAGTAAACAGATATCCTTTGTTCGAAAATATACTCAAAATTAAAGTGTTGTCAATAGACATTTCTGTCTGACCTTTAACCCCATCAACGTCTCGCATTGCGAACGTTGATGCTCACTAGATTCACCCAATCCGCTCCAACCGCTGCAACAAAGGCGGATGCGAGTAATGAAAGAACACATAAGCCGGGTGCGGATGTAGGTTGGATAAATTATCCACCGAAAGTTTTTTGAGTGCCTCAGCCAGGGCTTTGCCGTTGTAGGTTTCGCGGGCATAAGCATCGGCTTCAAATTCGTTTTTGCGGCTGTACACATTCATCAATAATCCGGTAATTGTCGAGATAGGCGAAAACAAAATAGTAAACGCCAGCAGGTTGAGGTGTACCGCCAGTTGTGATCCGCCCAAAGCCAACGAAAGGTTTTCATTAAATACCATCAGGGAAAGCACAAAGAGCATAAACACAATCTGCACAACTGATAACACATAGCTCCAGATGATGTGCTTCTTCTTGTAATGCCCTACTTCGTGCGCCAGCACCGCCACCAGTTCCTCCGTAGTGTGATTGGCAATGAGCGTATCGTAGAGCACAATCTTTTTCTTTTTGCCCATGCCGGAAAAAAAGGCATTGGCTTTTTTGGAGCGCCTGGATCCGTCAATGACAAAAATGTTGGTAATCGGGAAGTTGATCTTGCGGGAAAATTCCTCGATTGCGGTTTTCAATTCGCCATCGGGCAATGGCGTGAGTTTATTAAACAACGGTAAAATCAGTGACGTATAGAACATGTTCATGAACAACATGAACGCACATGCCATGGTGGCAAACCACATCCAGAAATCCGGGCCAATGGTTTCTACCAGGTAGATTAGTGCTGCCAACAGTCCGCCACCGATAATCGCGCCCAGCACATAGCCTTTTAATTTATCGGTAACAAAGGTTTTGATCGTAGTCTTGTTAAACCCGTATTTCTCTTCAATTACAAAGGTGCCGTACCATTGAAACGGCAGCGTGAGTAAATCGGAAGCGATGCCGAGCACACCAAAGAAAAGCAAGGCGAGTAAAATTTGGTTTTCCGTTACGATGCGCAGCAGTCCGTCTACCCAACCAAAGCCACCCAGCAGGAGCATCAGCAAGGAACCCATAAAACCTATGGTTGAGGTAAAGAATGAAAAGCGCGTTACTTCTTTATGGTAGCGTTGCGACTTCTCATATTTATCGCGGTCATAAAACGAAGCGATCTCGGCCGGTATGTCGGTGCGCATAGCCTTCAGGTTTATGTACTCCAGCACCTGGCCGAATACAAAGCTGACAGACACAATACCTACAATAATCCACAAAAGCACTTCCGGAGATAAGGTCATAATGCGTTCAATACTTATTTTGCGGAAAAATAGTTCAACTTATGCGCATACGAAAGGAGATATCGAAATGGAGCGTGAAAACTTTTTTGAAACTGGCGGGGATCCTGCTCGTGATATTTAATCTTTTTATTTTCCTTTCTGCCTATATCGATCATACTGTTGCAGATGTGAACGACAGTTTTGTCTGGATGGCAGGTATATTTTATCCCTTGTTACTGGCTTCGATCGCCACTACCGGATTTCGCACAGGCACGCTTTATATCAACGACCACCAGGCAATGCCTGATTTTAAGGAAAAACTAAACGCTAAAATTGTAAAGGAAAATATGTTAATCGAATCCGAAACAGAAAATCAAACGCTATACAAGCCAGGTGGTGGTTACTTTAGTTTATTTAACGCCTGGGGAGGAACAGAGAAGCTAACAGCAAATTGGGGTGAGGAAATTATATTGTCGGGTTCGTTGCGCAAGGTTACTGCGCTTGAGGATATACTGACGTGGAATAAGGATTTTAACCCCCTCCGTCCTGCGGACACCTCCCCCTAGTTAGGGGGAGGAATAAGAGAATCATAATAACTTTTGTGTAGCCTCATGCACACGCTCAAACCTGAATTTAGCCAACGCCTCTTTCATCATACCCGCGATTTCACTCGTACACAAATTACCGATACTTCCTTCGTGTGTATGATTCACATTTTTTTCGGGTGAGTAATTTCCCTGCTCAATATCTCTTCCCACTTTCTGGTACGCTTCCCGGAAGGGCATTCCACTCAACACCAACTTGTTTACTTCCTCCACACTAAACAAAAACTTGTACTGATCATCCTCCAGGATATTTTCCTTCACCTGAACATTTTCCAGCATGAGTTGCGTCATGGTGATGCAATCTTTCAAATGCTGAATAGCAGGAAACAGCACTTCTTTCAAGAGCTGCAAATCGCGATGATAGCCGGAAGGCAGGTTGGCGGTTAATAGCGCAATATCGTTTGGCAACCCCATCATTTGATTGCAGCGCGCGCGTATCAACTCAAACACATCGGGGTTTTTCTTATGCGGCATAATGCTTGAGCCTGTGGTGAGCTCATCCGGAAAACGGATGAATCCGAAGTTCTGATTCAGGAACAAACAGGCATCCGCAGAAAGCTTACCCAATGTAGCCGCCACATTGGCCATGGCGCTGGCGACAATGCGCTCTGTTTTACCGCGACCCATTTGCGCGTACACCACATTGTAGTTCAGGTCATCAAACCCTAAGAGTTCCGTTGTCAGTTTTCGGTTAAGGGGAAAAGATGATCCATAACCAGCCGCAGAACCCAACGGATTTTTGTTCACAACCCGATAAGCCGCTTCAAGTGTGATCACATCATCTACCAAACTTTCGGCATAAGCCCCAAACCACAACCCGAATGATGAGGGCATGGCCAATTGAAAATGCGTATAGCCTGGTAACAAGTGTTGCTTGTACTTTTCACTTTGTGCCTGCAACAATCCAAACAGGTTGTTAACCGATTCTACGATTTGTTCAAGTTCATGACGCAAATACAACTTAATATCCACCAACACCTGGTCGTTACGCGAACGGCCACTGTGAATTTTCTTTCCGGCATCACCCAGCTTTTTGGTCAATTCAAGTTCTACCTGCGAGTGTATATCTTCAACACCATCCTCAATTTTAAAATCACCGGATTCAATGCGTTTGTAAATCAACTTCAACTCAGTTGAGAGTTTACTCAACTCATCTGTTGTCAGCAACCCGATTGACTCCAGCATGCGAATATGCGCCAGTGAACCGAGCACATCGAATGGGGCAAGATGCATATCCAACTCACGATCTTTACCCACCGTAAAGGCTTCTACAGATTTAAGAGAGTCTTTGTCCTTTTTCCACAACTTGCTCATAGGTTTCCGGTTACCGGCTACCGGTTACCGGTGACTGGAAACCGGAAACGGGCAACAAGATTGAACATTGGTTTAATAATTGAATATAGGTTTCAATTCCATATTTAATCTCATTCACAAAAATAAACTCATCTGCTGAATGAGAACGAGCCGAATCGCCCGGTCCGATTTTAACTGAGGGAACCGGAATTAGCGCCTGATCGGAAGCGGTGGGTGAACCATATTGCGCAATGCCCAACTTCTCCGCAGCACGTACCAACACATGATCGGCCGGAATGCCGGAAGGGCGCAACCTTAACGACCGCGGAATAACTTCACAGGAAACATGTTGCTGAATAATCTCCAGCACTTCTTCCAGGGTGTACGCATCCGTTACCCGCACATCAACGGTAAACGCACATTCAGCGGGCACTACATTGTGTTGCTGACCAGCATGAATTACGGTTACTGACATTTTCACTTCACCCAAGGTTGGTGATATTTTCGGAAACCGGAATGAACGAAACCATTCTATATCATGAAATGCTTTATAGATGGCATTCTCCCCTTCTTCCCGTGCGGCATGACCGGCCTTGCCTTTTGTAACACAGTCGAGTACCAACAAACCTTTTTCAGCAATGGCCATCTGGCACAACGTAGGTTCCCCTACAATAGCAAAATCAATTTTAGGAAATGATGCCCAGATGCTTTCAATACCATTCTTACCGGAGATTTCTTCTTCCGCGGTTGCAGCCAATAACAAATTAAAGGACAGATTTTCCTGATTGTAGAAATGAAGAAACGTGGCGATCAATGAAACCAGCGGCCCGCCTGCATCATTGCTGCCTAAACCAAATAACTTGTCATCAATAACCTCGGCACTAAACGGATCGCGTGTGTACGATGGGTTTGGCTTGACCGTGTCGTGATGCGAGTTAAGCAAAATGGTAGGCTTACTTTCATCGAAAAACTTATTCACTGCCCACACGTTGTTTCCATGCCGGCTCACCAACACACCATACCCTTCTAAAAATTCTGCAATCAACTGCGCAGTCTTCTCCTCTTCACGACTGAAGGATGGAGTCGAGATCAGTATCTTGAGTAGGTCTACTATTCTATCGAATTGAACCATCTGATTTTTATCAAATTCTGTTACCGGTTTCCTGTCGCCAGTTACCGGTGACTGGCAACAGGCAACCAGTAACCAATAACTATTTCACAATCAACGTACCCTCCGTTTCTTGTCCTACGTTTTGCAACAAGTGTGTTGCCTCGCCAATCAACACTTCCTTTACACCAGCGTTTATAGCCGCAAATGCATTTTCAAGCTTGGGCAGAATACCATCGGCAAACAAACCTTGCGTCAACAAGGTCTTGTAACTGCTTTCATCCAGCAACCGAATCACTGAGGAATCATCTTCAATATTTTTTAACACACCTCTTTTCTCAAAACAGAAAATCAGGCGCGTATCGAAATGTTTACTGAGGGCTATCGCGAGCACCGATGCAATCGTATCGGCATTGGTATTTAATATTGCCCCATCGGCATGTGTAAGCGATGCGAACACCGGAACAACGTTTTGCTTGAGTAAAAAATACAAAAGCGAAGTATTGACATCAGCCGGGGTAATGTCGCCCACAAAACCGAAATCAACTTCACCAACCGGTCGTTTTTTCGCTTTGATCATGTTTCCATCCGCACCGGTTACGCCCAACGCATTGCAACCCAACGGTTGAAGTTGCGCTACCAATTGCTTGTTCACCAATCCGCCATACACCATCGTTACCAGGTCGCGGGTATCGGCATCGGTAATTCTTCTGCCCTTTACAAAGTTGGCCTTAATTCCAAGTTGCTCACCAATCTTGGTGGCCAGTTTGCCTCCGCCATGTACAAGAATCTTCGGTTCTCGGATATGCGAAAAATCCTGAAGGAATTTTTTCAAGGCCTCCGGGTTATCCAGTACGTTACCACCAATCTTAATAACAAATAACCTATTCATATTATTACTAGTAGGCGGTGAGCAATATGCAGTAGGCAACATGAATGACACCTGATTGCTATTACACTTGCCTATTTTCTATTGCTTTTCAAAATTTCACTCAAAACCACCTGCGCTGCCCACACTCGGTTACCGGCCTGTTGTGTTACCAGGCTATTGGCACTATCAAGCACTTCATCACTCAACTCTACATTCCTTCGCACAGGTAAACAGTGCATGACCTTTGCCTGATTTGTTTTTGCTAATTTCTGATTCGTCAACATCCATGACGGATCGTTGCAATAAATCTTTCCGTAATCGGTATACGTGCTCCAGTTCTTTACATACACGTAATCCGCATCACGCAAGGCTTCTTCCTGATTGTGGGTAATGGTTGCTCCTTTTGTAAACTGTACATCCAGCTCATAGTCCTCCGGATGTGCAATTACAAAATCAGCCTCTCCCCACGCGTTGATCCACTGCGCAAAACTGTTAGCCACGCATTGCGGCAATGCCTTTACGTGGGGCGCCCACGTTAATACCACTTTAGGTCTGCGATTTTCTTTAAAAGTTTCAGAAATGGTTATCACATCGGTCAGACTTTGCAACGGATGCAACGTTGCACTCTCCAAACTCACAATTGGAATACCGGAATACTTGATAAACTGATTGATGACCAATTCACAGTAATCCTCCTCTTTATGTTTCAATAGCGGAAAGGTACGCAAACCCAAAACATCAAAATACTTACCCAGCACCGGGGCTGCATCTTTCACATGTTCCACCGTGGTGCCGCTCATGATCACTTCTTCTTCAAACTCAAGCGCCCAACCTTCCGGCCCTACATTAAATACAATCGTATCCATTCCCAGATTCTGCGCAGCTATTTGTGTGCTTAGTCGTGTGCGCATGCTGGGGTTCAGAAACAGCAGGCCCATTCGCTTGCCTGCTCCCAATGACTTATCTGCCAACGGATTTGTTTTATACGCCAGTGCTTTATCCACCAATCGCGAAATACTCGTCACATCCTGTATGGAAACAAAATTCTTCATTCCAATTCTTGCTTCAACGCTTGTAAAAAAATATCCAGCTCATTCTTGGTTACGGCCAATGAAGGCAGCAACCGAATCGTGTTGGGCTTGGCTTCACCCGTGAAAATATGATGCTTCATCAGCAAATCTGTTCTAACCGACTTTTTCGCTTCGGGCAAATCAAACCCAAGCATGAGTCCGCGGCCACGAACATGAGGTATCGCACTAAAATCATTTAACTGATCAATCAGGTAACCGCCAAGTTTCGCTGCATTCTCAATCAGCTTTTCATTTTCAATAACCTCTAACACGGCCAACGCAGCCGCACACGCCAGGTAGTTACCGCCAAACGTAGTACCCAACATACCGCTCCACGGTTTTATATCGGGATGAATCAACACGCCTCCAATTGGAAAACCGTTGCCCATGCCTTTGGCAGTTGTAATAAGACCAGGCTTTACACCCGCATATTGATGCGCAAAAAACTTTCCGGTGCGACCGTAGCCCGATTGAATTTCATCCAGGATCAGCAATGATCCATTAGCCTTACATTTGGATTCAAGAAATTGAAGAAATGAATCCTCAGGAACGTGAATTCCACCAACACCCTGAATACCTTCTATGATAACAGCCGCTACCTGATCATTCAATATCTCTTCAAATGCTTGCTCATCATTCATCGGCACAAACACAATATCATGCCCGGCATTAAAAGGGGCGATAATTTTAGGGTTGTCGGTTGCTGCTACCGCACCGGACGTGCGGCCGTGAAATGCTTTTTTAAATGCGATAATTTTTTTTCTTCCGGTAACGAAAGATGCAAGCTTCAACGCATTCTCGTTTGCTTCTGCACCTGAATTACAAAGAAAGAGTTGATAATCCGGACAGCCGGAAAGTGTTCCAAGTTTTTCGGCCAACTCTTCCTGCATCGGATTCTGAACGCTGTTGGAATAGAATCCGATTTGCTGGAGTTGATCCGTGATCCGTTTTACATAATGCGGATGGGAATGACCGATGGAAATAACCGCATGGCCACCATAAAGATCAAGATACTGTTGACCCTGATCATCCCAAATCCACGAACCCTCGGCTTTTACCGGTGTAATGTTGAAGAGCGGATAAACGTCAAATAGTTTCATTTTAAAATACGTTTCCTTTCAACTTCAATCCTAAGGTCTCATCCAATCCGAACATGATGTTCATGTTTTGTACGGCCTGTCCGGATGCTCCTTTCAATAAGTTATCGATAGCAGAATGTATCACTAATTTATTTCCTTCTTTCTCCAGATAGATCAAACACTTGTTGGTGTTTACCACCTGTTTCAGATCGATCATAGCATCTGACACATGTGTAAAGGGATGACCTTTATAGAATTCCTTGTATAACTGATTCAATTCATATAACGATTTCTGACTTTCCACCACTGAACTCACGAAAATACCGCGGGTGAAATCACCACGCCACGGCACAAAATTTACTCTGCCCTCAAATGTTGGTTGCAACTGCTTTAGCGATTGATTGATCTCAGGCACATGTTGATGTGTAAGCGTTTTATAGGCCGAGATATTACTAGCCCGCCAGGTAAAATGCGTTGTGTCCTGAAGTTTTTGTCCGGCACCAGTTGAGCCGGTTATACCGGTTGTATATACTTCTTTCAACAAACCTTTACTCGCCAACGGTAACAACCCCAACTGAATCGCGGTAGCAAAGCAACCCGGATTGGCAATGCTTTGCGCAAAGCGAATTGACTCACGGTTCAATTCAGGTAAACCATATATAAAAGCGCGACCCGCAGCGCTATCACCCAGCCGAAAATCATTACCAAGATCAATGATTTTTACCGAACTGTTTATTGCGTTTTCTTGCAGAAATTTTTTACTTTCTCCATGCCCCATGCACAAGTACAATACATCCACATCGGAAGAAATTGAATCTGAAAAATTCAAATCCGTTTCTCCAATCAAATCGGTATGCACGGTATGCACCGGTTTACCCGCATGGCTTCTGCTGTGAACATACGTCACGGTTACACCCGGGTGGTTAATCAACAGCCGAAGTGTTTCCCCTCCGGTATACCCTGCCCCGCCAATAATACCAGCTTTAATTTTCAACATCGTTCTGTATTGCGTGATAAATCCCAACCTGATTGCCAAATATTTTCGTAAAGCCTTTCACGTCATCACCGGTCCAACCCAAATTCATCTCCCCGTACTTGCCAAATTTAGCCGACATCAAATCATAAGGTGATTCAATGCCCAACACTTGAAAACGGTAGGGATAGAGTTCAACATGTACTTCTCCGGTTACGTGTTGTTGCGTGCTGGTCAGAAATGCCTCGATATCGCGCATAACGGGATCAAGGTACTGACCTTCATGCAACCAGTTGCCATAAAACTGTGCCAATTGATCCTTCCAACTCAATTGCCACTTGGTAAGCACGTGTTTCTCCAACGCATGATGCGCTTTGATGATCAGCATGGGTGCAGCAGCTTCAAACCCAACACGGCCTTTAATACCAATGATGGTATCGCCTACGTGAATATCACGACCAATACCATACGGCCCGGCAAGTTGTTGCAGATACTGAATAGCTTCAACCGGGTGAGAAAACTGCTGCTCATTCACTTTTTTCAACTCGCCCTTTTCAAAATGCAACACCACCCGCTCACTTCCGGATTTTGTTACCGGTGTAGGCCACGCTTCTTCGGGTAACATACCCAACGAGTTAAGGGTTTCCTTTCCACCAACGGATGTTCCCCAGATTCCTTTATTAATAGAGTATTGTGCTTTTTCAAAATTCATCGCCACACCCTTCTCTTTCAGGTAGGCAATCTCTGCTTCACGCGAAAGTTTTAACTCACGAATAGGGGTAATGATTTCTATTCCCGGAAGCAGAATATTCAACACCATATCAAAACGTACCTGATCGTTACCGGCACCGGTACTGCCGTGGGCCACGCCATCTGCACCAATTGATTTGGCATATTCAGCTACCGCCAACGCCTGCGACATCCGCTCCGCGCTTACACTTAAGGGGTATGCGTTATTCTTCAACACATTTCCATAAACCAGGTAACGGATAACCTTGTCGTAGTACGTTCGTGTTTCATCAACCGTTTTATGATTTACCGCACCTAACGACAACGCATGTGCTTCAATGCGCTTCAATTCGGCTTCATCAAAGCCACCGGTATTTACCGTGATGGTATGCACATCCACATGCATGTCATCCTTCAGGTACTTGACACAAAATGAGGTATCGAGCCCTCCGCTGAAGGCCAAAACAATTTTCTTCTTCATCTTACCAAAAGAAAAAACTTAAAATAGAATTCTTCTTCGGCTCACCTGTACCAGAGCCATTATTCTTGTTGCGCGAACGCAACAGCACGTACTGCTTGAACTTCACCCAACGCTCAAACAGCTTAAAGTTGCCTTTAAACCTGCGCCTGCGCTTCCGCTTCAGTTTTCCATCGGCAGTAACCACGGTTTGCGACTTCACAGGCTGTGCCGCCTGAATTTTTGCAGCGGCTTCTGCCGGATCGAACAGCATAGCCGTGCACATGCAGTTCGTGCGGTTTTTGCTCATCAATATTTCAAAGTTCACGCAGCTGCGGCAACCTTTCCAGAATTCTTCATCGGTGGTTAGCTCGGAATAGGTTACCGGCTCATAGCCCAGATCGGAGTTGATCTTCATCACTGCCAGCCCCGTGGTGAGTCCGAATATTTTGGCTTCGGGATATTTCTTCCGCGACAGTTCGAATATTTTCTTTTTGATGTCGGTAGCCACACCACTCTTGCGAAACGCGGGCGACACAATGAGGCCGGAGTTGGCCACGTACTTCTCGTGTTGCCATGCTTCGATGTAGCAAAAGCCCACCCAGGTTCCATCGGAGGTAACGGCTATTACTGCCTTACCCTCCTCCATCTTCATCTCGATGTATTCGGGTGAGCGTTTGGCAATGCCGGTTCCGCGCGCTTTCGCGGATTCTTCCATCTCCTGTGTGATGGTGGGTGCGTAGTGTTTGTCGTCTGCTGTGGCCAGCCGGACGATGATGTTGTTATGTTCCATTGATCGTTACGATATGGATTACGCCCGTATACACCTGTGGGGCATCAGGGCAGTGTTAATAAAATTTTAGAATGAGTGGACGTGAATCACGTCAAGGCACATCCTGTGCTACACAAGATGTGGTTCGCCAATAAAATCGGGCTTACGGTATCAGATACGCACAAAGCGCGTAGGTCGGCATCGCCTGGTCACCATACAGGCTGGTGTAGAGAACAGAATTGTTCTGGGGGTTTGAAAAGCTGCCGTAGCTGCTTTTGTAGTGGTGAATGGTGTTTTCAATTTCTTTCGTTACGGTTAAGTAAAACGTTAGATAAAAGTCATGCAGTTAATTTGTTTAAACGTATTGCAAAGGTATACGATAATTATTTAGAAATGGTCAACTTTTTTTCAGGAAATAAAAAATTCTGCCTAACGGGAGTTAGCAACTTCTGCTACTCGCTTCTGGCGCAGCGCTCCTCTGGTGTTGTAGCCTCACCCATCTAGACAACTGCGATCATACAAGTCGTGCTGCCCTCTCCGCAGGAGAGGGCAATTCAGTTTTGCGTTGAGCAAGACTGTAATGAGTGAGACGAAACCTTAGGTGCGTTAAAAACTTTGTGCCTTAGAGTCTTGGCGGCCTCTTAATATAAGGTCAGTTACTTTTCAATTTTCCTGAAGCCCGGTAACGCCAACTTAAACTTCAGCGCCACCAACCGGATGCAGATGATCACCAGAATTGAAATGGAGAGGTTGTAGTTGCGCTCCAGTGGTGTGTGGATGTCTATAAGAAGGTAGACGATGGCACCAGCCAGACACGCAGTGGCATAAATTTCCTTTCGGAAGATCACCGGCAGTTCGTTGGTGAGCGTGTCGCGGATAACGCCACCCATTACCGCTGTGAACATGCCCATGATAGCGGCTATCTCCGGCTGCACGCCCAGACCGATAGCCTTCTCTACACCGAGGATGGTGAAGAACGAAATACCAAGTGTATCGAACAGCATGAACGTTCTGCGTAGTTTGATGAACACGCGGAAGAAGAGAATGGCTGTTACCACACCGATCAGCACCGCGTATAGAAAGTTGATGTCGCCAATCCAAACCAACGGATAGCTTCCCAACATCATGTCGCGGATGGTACCGCCACCGATGGCCGTTAAGAATCCCGTGAAGGCCGCGGCAAACCAGTCGTGCTCCTTGTCTTGCATCGCCAGCGCACCGGAGATGGCGAAGAAAAATGTACCGATAAGTTCAAGCGGGTATTGAAAGACCACAAGGATTAAATTTCTTCAAAGTTAGAGTAGCAAAAATAAGAGCAAATTGAATCTCAACCGATAAGCTTATTCTTTAGAATTAAGTAATACACCATCTTGGTATAACTCTATCTTTAAAGTGTCACCATTTTCCTTAAAGAAAACACTCACACCGTTAAGTTGTCCGTTATTATAATTTTTTAGTCTATTCAGTTGACCAGTTCTATAATACATTTTGTCTTCGCCATGTATTTTTCCATTCTTATAATGCCTTATACTCCCGAGTACTCCATCTTCGTACCAGAAAAAATAATCTCCTTCAAGCTTATGATTTTCATTGCGATAACTCAATTTATTCTTGTTCCCATTTTTATAATATGATACTGAAGGCCCAACTAGACTATCATTTTTAAAAAAGGCGGAATCATGCAACTGCCCATTATCATACCAAACAAAAAAAACACCGTTCTTCTTCCCATTCTCGTAATAAATTTCTGGAAAAATCTTACCGTTTTTATGGTACTCTCTTACTAAACCATCTTTGTTGCCATGAAAGGTGCATTTACAAGTAATTATAACAATAAATAAAACCACCAAGAGATTAGCAGTTTTCTTTACACATGTCATGATAGACTTTTACTAATGTTAAACAAACCTCAAAAATCCGGACACGGAATCACCAGTTTGTCGCGGGGTGGTTTGCGCGGATCGCGCATCGGCCATGTATAAACCATACTAAACTCGTGCGCACCGCCACTGCCTGCACCCAGTTTGGAAATGGTATAGTCGTAACTGTAGCCAATGTTCAATGCCTGCTTGGCGCCAATGTTCGTGAAGCCCAGCAACAAAACAATCGACTCATTATTTACAAACCCATTGACTTGCTTGAATGGCACACCACGGTACCACAAGCCGAGTACAAGCGGTTCGGCCGTGTAATACAACCCGAGGTCAAGCTGATCAAACTCGCCCTGATGGCGGTATTGAAAAACCGGTGCGATGCTGCGTTCGGCTTCCTGGGCATACACGCCACTGCCCTTCACTCCGGGCTTCATATAATATTTGAAACCGCCATGTACCGAAAGCTTGATCGGCAGCGGACTGTTTTCATCAATGATGGATTGATTTGGTTGATTGAGGTGAAAGGCCGCCACACCCAGCCATGCCGATTTGGTGAACAGCACACCACCAAGTGAAAGATCAACAAATGTTTTGCTGAAGTTGGTACGGAATTGTTCGGCTGTTGTCGGATTAATAATCTCACCGGTCTGCGGATCAAACTGATCACCAAACGTTAACCGGTTAAAATTGATATCACGATTGTATAACGCAATCTGTGCGCCCGGGCGAAACCCGAGGTTTTCAGAAAACTGAAGTTCATAGGAATACTGTAACCCGACATTCAAGGAACGTAATCCGGCAAGACCTTCAATATCCCTATTCAGGATTATACCTACTCCACTCCTGGCATCTTCAATGAAATAATCAAAGTAAGCCGACATAGTAGTGAAGTTGGCATCAATGGCCGGCCACTGGTTGCGGTAGTTAATGCCGGCACGTGCCTGCCCGGTACCCCCGGTAAGCGCTGGATTTAAGTAAAGGGGCGCTGCGTAGAACTGCGAGAACTGCGGATCCTGCGCAGTTACTTCCCGCGGTGAAAAAAGTATAAACACTCCGCCAAGGAGAATCAAAAAAACAGAATAACGGGTCGGTTTACGCAACAGCATCGGAGCAAATTAAAGCGATTCGTAGTATTTAAAAAACCTCGGGCGGGTAAAAGCCTGTGTTTTCTGATTCTTAACGATATTTTTGGTCAAATTGTATACTTTCGTGATGGTTGGGCGTTTTTATGTTGCCCGATTACAGGGTTTAAACCAAGTTGAGGTATCTGAAGTTTTAAAACGTTTAACATGATTCAGAAAATGCGGTGGTGGGTGATTGTTTTGTGTGGATTGGCAGCCAATGTTTCAGCGCAGGATTTTACACGGTATAACTGGTATTTTGGAAACAGCAATGCGGCCATCCGGTTCAGCCGCTCCGATAATTCAGCTTCATTGGTAACCAATCAAAAGCTTCCGTTCGGAACAGGCGGAAGTGCGGTAGCCACAAATCCCATCAATGCCGACCTGATGTTTTATACAGATGGTTCGCGCGTGTACGATATTTCTGGCGTAGCCACGCCCATGCCCAACGGCACAGGTTTACTAGGAAACACAAACGGAAACCAACCCGTAGCCATCTGCCCGGTACCGGGTGCACCCAATCAATATTATGTGTTCACCAACAGTGCCAATGGTGTTGCAGGTGGTTCGATTGTATTCAGCATTGTCGACATGACGTTGCCTGGAAATTCGGCATTTGGTGCACCCTTTACAGGAGAAGTGACTACTAAAAACCAGGCGATTGCCGGATTGACCAATCGCTCCGAAGCCATGCTGGTTGTACCGCATGGTAATGGAACCGACTACTGGCTGATCACACACGAAAACGGAACGGATAATTACTCCGTAACCCATGTACAACCCGCAGGTGTTTTTGCCACCACAAATTTCGGCAACCTGACCGGGGGATTTAATATTTCAGCCTCCAACTTTGCCTATCACGAAGGCATTGGAAAAATTGCTGTCTCTCCGCTTACTGTTGATCGCAACATTGCTATTCTTGATTTTGATCCAGTTACCGGTTTACTTTCATTCGATCAATTTGTGCTCAACTCTGCCAGCAACCTGGTCGGTGCCATTTACGATACGGAGTGGAGTCCTTCCGGAAGATTTTTATACATCTCCAGAAGAAACGATTCCGGTGCCGATGCGCAAGTGCTGCAATTTGACACCACAAACCCGATCACCACATTGACACCTGTGTTACCCGTATCCGTGAATGGCAGTTACGGCATCCAGATCGCGCCAGACACTGCTATTTATCACATCTATCAGGCAACGGGTGGCGGACCATTTTTACTGGGAAGATTAACCGATGCCGATAGCGTTGGTACTTTGGTGCAATACGAACCCACTGCGTTTACCTCAAACCCGAACATTAACGGAACACAATTTCCTTCCTTCTCCCCTGCATTCGATCTGAACTTAACAGTTTCATTTGTTACCGCAGGCACATGTTCCAATTCACCCATTTCCTTTTTTCCAACTGTTACACCTGATGCCGATAGTTTGGTTTGGGATTTTGGTGACGGACAAAGTTCAAATGCATGGAGTCCCGTGTATGCGTATCAAAACGGTGGCGCATTCAATGTCACTGTAACTGCTTTCTTAAATGGCGAAACGGCTACAGCAACAAATCCCATAAACATCACCCAGTTCGATCTTCAATTGCAGTTGGTACAAGACACAACGGCTTGTGAGTGCGAGCTACCCGTAAACAACGGCACACCACCTTGCCCGAATGACACGAGTGATGATTTTTCCGTAGAAGTTCAGGTTCAAGGCGGGTCACCAATATCTTTCGAGTGGTCAAATGGCGATACCGGTCCAATTCTCACGCCTGATTCTGCCGGTTATTATTATGTAGTAGTAACTGATGCTACCGGTTGTGAAGCATATGCCGGTGTAAACATCCGTGAGTATGGATTGCAAGACCAGCGTGCAAACATCTGGTACTTCGGGCAAAACGCAGGTATCGATTTTAATGAACAACCACCCGTATCCATTTCAGGGCCGCTGAATAGTCCCGAAGGTGTATCGGTAATCAGTGATCGTAACGGACAGGTTATACTCTCTACAGACGGAGTTCGCGTTTACAATAAAAATGATGTGGAAATTACACAAACCGTTGACGGAACACCAATTGTGATACCACCCGGTATTGGTGGCGAAACAGGTTCAACTCAATCGGCCTTGATTATTCCCGTTCCCGGAGATGAAACACTCTTCTATATTTTCACCACGCAGGAAGTTCACGGTTCAGGAACGTATGAATTGCGCTACACGCTATTCGACCTGAAAGAAGATAATGGCAATGGCGGTATTATTGAATTCAATCAACTGCTGTTCACCCGAAGCACAGAACGCATCACCGGTAACGCCAACTGGCTTATCGCGCATGAATATGGAAACAATTCCTTCCGTGCCTACCGCATTACGCAAGCCGGTATTTTAAGTCCGGTTATTTCGAGCATCGGTTCGGATCATACGTTCAATACACCCGAAGCCGGACAAGGCTACATGAAACTGGGCGGACAAAATTTGTTGGCTGTTGCCTTGTCGGAGCCTGGAGTTTCAAACCGGTTAGAAATATTTGACTTTGTGGATTCTACCGGTGTAGTAACTAATTTCCGGATTGCCGATTTAAACACCGCCAATGGACAGGTGTATGGCGTGGAATTTTTTGGAAATAAAATTTTCGCCACGCTGCGCGGTACACCATCCGCTATCCGCGAGTTTTATATCGACTTTGAAGGAAACCCGCAATTGATTTCGCCTCCCTTGGCCGACATTGGAGAAGAACTTGGTGCCATACAGATTGGCCCGGACGGACAGTTGTATGTAGCCGTGAATAATCGAAATGCGTTAGGGTTAATTTTGGTTAACCCGGATACGCTACAGGTGTCGAACTTCAACGTGACTGGTTTTGCATTAACCTCCGGCCAAAGCCAGTTGGGTTTACCGAACTTCATTCAAAACGTAGGCAACCCGATTCAACCACCAGGAATGGACATCGCAGGATTTTGCCTAGGTGAACCAACCCTGTTTACTGGATTTGGCACAGATCCAATCGATGAATTTCAATGGTCTTTTGGTGATGGCTTTACTTCTGATTCATCTCAGGTTGAACATACGTATGCGGCTGCTGGTGATTACACAGTAACGTTAAGAATCTTTAACCGATGCGGCTTAGATACCACATTTGTACAAACCATCACCATCTTCCCACCTCCACCAAATCCCACATTCTTACCTGCTGGCGTACCGCAACCGGTAATTTGTAATGGTGATTTGTTGCTGGAAGCTTTACCCGCAACAACTCCCAATCTGGCAGATCTTACTTTCTTTTGGTCGACCGGTGAAACAACCCGTGAGATTACCGTATCACAACAAAGCCTTGTAAGTGTAACCATCACCAATACAGTCAGTGGATGTACTTCGGCAGGATCCATTATCGTGGCCGATAACCGGCCACCGGTTGAACTCGGACCGGATCAAACCTTGTGTCAGAATGTTCCGCTATTTCCGTTGGATGCCAGCAACCCCGGTGCTGTATATGTGTGGACAATCAATGGTGCTCCTGCCGGAACCGCACAAACACAATCAGTTGACAGCAGTGTGCCTGGTATCTTTGAATACATCGTTTCAGTAACCGATCCGATTACAACCTGTAACGTTCAGGATACCGTAACCTTTACGTTCAATGAATCACCTGCATTCACCGCTGTTCCCTCCAACACGGCAGCATGTGGTACGAATACCGGACAAATTGCCTTAACCATTAATAGTCCGGTAGGAAGTTTATTTAGCTATTTCGTTACCGGTCCATCCACTACACTTCAGGGAATCGATCAGCCAACCGGTGCAGTGGTAAATGCTGGACTTACCGCATTGGGTGCGGGTACGTATGGTATTACCGTTGCCGATCAGGTTTCCGGTTGTGCTACCATCACCACCGTTGGAATAAGTGACAATGTAATTGACATTATCAGCGCGGTTGCGCAAACACCAACCTGTGATCCGGTGGCGATCGATGTGCAAACAACCGGCATTGTAACCATAGCTTCAGCCACTTATAGAATTACAGACTCAGGAACCGGTACTGAAGTAGTTCCATCTACCTCATTAGGTGCTGCAAACTTTACTACACTTCCTGTTGCCGCACCGGGCAACTATACTATTGAAGTTTCTGATGGTAGTTGTATTGCAACAGAAGATATCACCATAAATCCCAATCCTCCCGTGGCTTTTACGGTAGCATCAAATGGATGTACCGATCCTGTTACCGTAACGGTGACTGGTGGAAGCACGTATTCCTGGACTGGCCCGAACATTACCAGCGCCACAAATATTGCCTCCATAACAGCAACACCCCCTCAAGGACCACAAACCTATACCGTTACCGTTACTGGTGGCGCAGGCACCTGCCCGGTAACACAGGATGTTGTTGTGAACGTGAACAACAACCTTACTGTTGACTTCACCCAATCCGATGCCTGTGAAGATCAGGTAACGTTAACCGCTACCACATCTGCTCCCGGCAGCTACACCTACATCTGGACACGCGATAATGCACCGATACCGGGTGGACAAACCATATTGGCTAATATTGCGGACAATGGATCCACGTATTTTGTAACAGTGCAAAATGCAATATCGGGTTGTAGCTTCGATTCACCGCCTAAGGAAGTAATTGTTGCTAATCTTCAATTGACCATGACCACCACCACACCGTGTACAGGATCACCCTTCACGTTAACCGCCACAACCAACCAGCCTGGAACCAATTTCCAATGGTCGGTAGATGGCAATAACATTACTGGTGCGACAAATGCTACACTTAACCGCACCACCGGTGGCTTGTATCGTGTAACGGGTACATTGCCAGGATGTACACGCTTTGTTGAGAACCTGGTTGACCTATTCCCAACTACACCCGGTGCATTACCGCAACGCGCACTCATTTGTAACAATCCGGCTAACCCCGATCCGAATACACGCGAAATACTGCTTGATCCGGGTGCTGGTTTTATCAGCTACGATTGGTCGCAGGGAGGCGTACCATTGGGCATTACCACGCAAACCTTGTTGGTTATTGAACCTGGCGTGTACGGAGTTGACCTGACCAACTCATTCGGATGTGTAAGCACCGATATCATCGATGTGATTGAACAATGTAAGCCCCGCATTGTAGCCCCTACAGCTTTCCGCCCGGGCAGCCCGATTGACTTAAACCGTGAATTCGGTGTGCTCACCTTCTTCATTGATGATACCGGATTTGAAGTCTTCATCTTCAACCGCTGGGGTGAAATGGTGTATCAATCGAGCGACCGCCTGTTTAAGTGGAACGGTGGGTACAACAACAACTTCTCCCAATTACTTCCGGCTGGCACCTATACGTATGTAGTGAAATACCGCAGCATCTACGAAGAAGAAATTCAGGAACAGCGGGGTGGCGTGGTGTTGATGCGTTGAAGGATCGAGGTCCCTAAAAATCTCTGTGGCCCTCAGCGGGTTCTCTTGTATTCTCTCTGCGGTAAAACTCTAAACCGCGGAGTTCGCAGAGAGCTTACGCAGAGCATCCGCAGAGAAAGCTAAACCCCTTTAGATGCGTTTACCCTGCTACAGGGTCGCACTTTTTTATCCTAACCCTCAACTGCTTAACTTGCCTTAAATCCTTTACCTATGATCCGATTTTCAATTTTTGCCCTCTCCATATTCCTGTTGTGTTGCTGCAAATCCAACCAACAGGAAGAAGTTATACAATCAACATCCGTAAACATTGTTCCCATACCGGTTACCGTTAACCAAGCGGGTGGATTTTTTACCTTGCCCGATACCGTGACGATTGCTGCCGGATCAACCGCAGAACAGGATGTAGCTGAATTCTTACTCAGCTTCTTTTCAACACAAGGTGTTCCGGCTAAGCTTACGCAAGATTCTACCGCTACCATTGTGCTGCGTAGTTTTGTTTCGAAAGAAATGTTACCGGAAGGATATTACCACATGGTGGTAAACGAAAACGGTGTTGATATTTTTTCCACCACTGCCTCCGGGTTATTCTACGGAGTACAATCCCTGATGCAGCTAATTCAGCAAGAACAAAACCGTTGGAAGATTCCAACCGCAACCATTACTGATTTTCCCCGCTTCGCCTGGCGCGGCCTGCACCTGGATGTGTGCCGCCATTTCTTTCCTGTCGATTTTGTTAAACGCTACATCGACCTGATGGCGCAATACAAGTTCAATACGTTTCACTGGCACCTCACCGAGGATCAGGGCTGGCGGATTGAAATAAAGAAATACCCGAAGCTGGCCACCACGGCTGCTTACCGGAAAGAAACACTGGTTGGGCATTACAGCGATCAACCGCACCAGTTTGATGGACAGCGTTATGGTGGTTACTACACACAGGAGGAAATCAAGGAAGTGGTGGACTATGCTGCCAAACGTTTCGTTACCATCGTGCCTGAAATAGAAATGCCCGGGCATGCCCTGGCTGCGCTCTCGGCCTATCCGCACCTCGGTTGTACAGGCGGACCGTATGAAGCTGCCACATTATGGGGTGTTTTTGATGATGTATTCTGTGTCGGAAAAGAAAGTACGTTTAAGTTTCTGGAAGATGTGTTGGATGAAGTCATTACGTTATTCCCGGGCGAATACATTCACGTGGGCGGAGATGAATGTCCGAAGACCCGGTGGGAAAAATGTGAACACTGCCAGAAGCGCATAAAAGACGAAGGGCTGCATGATGAACACGAATTGCAAAGCTACTTCATCACGCGCATGGAAAAGTACCTGAACAGCAAAGGCAAAAAATTAATTGGCTGGGATGAAATTTTAGAAGGCGGCCTCGCACCCAACGCAGCCGTTATGAGTTGGCGTGGCGAAGAGGGCGGGATTGCTGCCGCACAATCCGGACATAACGTGGTGATGTCACCGGGCTTTGCCCTTTACTTTGATCACTATCAGGGCGAACCCAAAGATGAACCCGTAGCGTTTGGCGGAAATACACCGCTCAAAAAGGTTTACGAATATGATCCGGCTCCCACGTCACTAAGCCAGGAGGAGATGAGTTACATTTTAGGTGCTCAGGCCAATTTATGGACGGAGTACATCCAAACTCCGGAACATGCAGAATATATGGCGTATCCGCGTGCACTGGCGTTAGCTGAGGTTGTCTGGTCGCCCAAAGAAAACCGCGACTGGAACAATTTTGTGCAACGGTTACCCCATCAATTCATGCTACTCGACCGCAAAAATGTCAATTACCGTAAACCAAAACCCGAAGAACTGAAATAACTGGACACGCGTGCCGGTGTTTTGTATTTTCGTACATCATTTAATTTAAAGACTCATGAAAAAACTTCTGTTAATACTCGGACTCATCATTGTATTCCCATCTTTCTCAACCGTATTGGAACAAATCATTAAAACCCAGATGCACATTACCATCCGCAATGAACTGGGCAACACGGTTGAGGGTGCCACTGTAAAGCTTTTCGAAACAGAAGACGATTATAAAAACGAAACCAACGTGGCTGCTGAAGGAGTTACGGACGCAAAAGGCATTGTTAAATTCAAGGAACTGAAAGCCATCTCCTACTATGTGTTGGCCGAAAAAGACGATCTGAATAATTTTGGAGGTGGTGAACAAACCGGAAAACTGGAGGAAAAGCGCATCAATAAAGTGACTATTGTTATTCAATGAGCCTGACCAGTCGCGGGCAACTGCAACAAGCGCTTCACGTCTATTCCTCACCATTTAAAGAAGAAATAGCCTTTCAGGAAGATTTACTGCAATTGCTTCAGGCTGAACGATGCTATCATCGTGATCATTTGCCCGGACACATCACAGGCTCTTCGTGGATTATTGATGACGCATATAAACGGGTTGTCTTACTCCACCACGGCAAACTGAACAAATGGCTTCAGCCGGGTGGCCATGCCGATGGCGATGAGAATATTTTTAGAGTAGCGCTACGCGAAGCGGAAGAAGAAACCGGCATTACAAACCTGAGATTAGTGAAGCCCGGTATCTTCGATCTGGACATTCATCCGATTCCGGAACACAAAGGTTTTCCAGAACACCTTCATTATGACATCCGGTTTATTTTTGTTGCACCCGCACATCAATCCTTACAATGTTCAGATGAATCACACGAGCTGAAATGGATTTCGTTACACGAAGTGGAAGCGCTGACGGATTACAATACTTCTATCAGTCGCATGGTACACAAAACAAAGTTGTTAGCGCGAAGTAATCAGCACTAAGGCAAAGGCAATCACTACCATCCAGAATTTGTAAACCGCAAGGGCCGGAATCAATACCCACTGCATCTGCATCATAACGGCCAGCAACACCAACAATACAGCAATGCCTTTAATGATGTTTCGGGTTTTGTTGCTCATATCTTCAGATTTAAAGTTTGGCTAAGCTAAGATTTTAGAATCGAAATTTCTAAAGCTTGCCCAAAATTATAGTTTGCCACAAAGTCAAAAGAACACTGCGCAATCTAACCAATTTGATAAAATCTGAGTCTCCGATTTTAATTACTTTTTCACGCAAAGAAGTCGCAAAGAAATTACGCAAAGCTCGCAAAAAGTAGACCTGCTTTCGTCTTGGTGGGCTTTGCGTGCATTTGGCTTTGCGGGTTTTGCGTGAATCTAACTACATGAAATCTCAAAGCAGAACTAATACCATTCACTGATACCCTCAGCAGGTTTCCAATCAGCATCAGGTTCGTAGTGCTTCCACAACAACGCAGAAATTTCACGCAGTAACACATAACCCTCATTGTCGGATGTCCAGCTTTCATCTTCCTGATTTTTGGTGACAACACAAAACACATAATCACCATGCGGAGCATTCACCAGCACCACTTCCGAACGCGATTTGTTTACAGCACCTTGCTTGGACGCCACCTGCACATAGGGAGGAATTTGCGACAACGCTTCGCCATCCCAATAAATACGCGTCAGGTTTCGATAAATGCGTTCGCTGGCTCGTTTGGAAATGATATTCCCCTCATGGATGCGCATGAGTAACTCAGCCATTTCACGTGGCGTAGTTTGTCCCCAACCGTATTGCTTCCAGTTTTCCTGGCGCCCTTCCGTTCTGGAATTCACACGCGTGTGGGCAAAACCATAGTTATCCAATAAGGCATTGATGGCCGTTCCTGTTCCAGCTATATACTGGCACCATAAGCTGGCCGTATTGTCGCTGGTGGTAATCATCAGCATCAACACCTTGCTCAGCGAAATTTTTTCTCCATCCTTAAACGAGCCCAAAATATCCTCACCGGCATAGAGCAGCGAATCGCGATAGGTTAAAACTGAATCATATTTTAATTCGCCCTTTTCAATTTTATCGAAGATGCCAATGGTAATCGGCACCTTGATCATACTGGCCGTAGGAAACAGAGAATCGGCATGGATGGCAACCTCTTCGCCTGTCTTTAAATTCTTCACAAAAATCCCAACATCACCGCGAAATCCCTCCACACGTTTTTGGATTTTACTTTCCAGGGTTTCCGTTTTTGTAGAACAAGCCAGTGTGCCGATAGCAATCAATAAGGCAGATACATAAATTTTCATTTCCCGATGGGTTTAAACGCTCATCAAAATGGCAAATAAATTTTAGTTTTACACCCTATGGCCGAAATCGGTACAGACATTGAAAAGGCAGTAACCCTGTTAACGCAGGGCGAATTGGTGGCCATCCCCACCGAAACCGTGTACGGACTTGCCGGCAACGCATTGAATGTAGAAGCCGTAGCAAAAATTTTCGTTGCGAAAAACCGTCCGCAATTTGATCCGCTTATTGTTCATATTCCTGCCTTATCATTCGCCAAAAATTACGTAACCGAAATTCCAAAAAAAGCTGAACGACTGGCCCAGTTATTCTGGCCCGGACCGCTCACGCTGGTGCTTGAAAAAAAAGATGACACCATTCCGGCCCTTGTTACCTCCGGATTGAAAACCGTTGGCTTTCGCAGCCCCGATCATCCACTTACCCGAAAATTACTGACGAACCTTCCCTTTCCATTGGCAGCTCCCAGCGCCAATCCGTTTGGTTATGTAAGTCCGACTACGCCCGAACACGTGAACGAACAGTTAGGTGATAAGATTGGCTATATTTTAGATGGAGGTGTTTGCTCGATTGGTATTGAATCGACCATTGTGGGTTTTGAAGGTGAGGAACCGGTAGTGCTACGCCTCGGTGGTTTAAGTCTGGAGCGCCTTGAGGCCGTTACCGGAAAATTGAAAGTGCACACACTCTCCACTTCAAACCCGCTTGCACCCGGCCAGTTAAAAAGTCATTATGCCCCCGGCAAACCGCTCAAGCTTGGCAAGCTGGAAGAATTGCTGCAAGAATACCCCGCTCACGACTCAGGCATCCTGAGTTTTTCACGTGATTTCAATTCACCCTATCAGCGCATTCTTTCACGCAGTGGAAACATGGAAGAAGCCGCCCGCAACCTGTTTCAGTCGCTTCGCGATTTTGATAAGATGCCGATAGACATCATCCTGGCCGAACTACTGCCCGAAGAAGGCCTTGGTCGCGCCATTAACGACCGGTTAAAACGTGCTGCTGCTGTTGACAATTCATGATTGTCCGCGTACTTTACACCTTTATCCGATTTTCAGGCTCGCAAACGTTTACACATGCTCGAAAAGAAAAAGAAAGTACTGGTCCTCACCGGTGGTGGCGATTGCCCCGGTTTAAATGCCGTGATTCGTGGAATTGTTAAACGCGCGCGAAAAGAAAAAACCTGGGAAGTGTACGGCAGCATTGAAGCCTTTAATGGCGTGCTGAATGAACCCCAGCAGATTGTTCGACTGAATACACGAAAAACGGCAGGCATTCACGTAAAGGGTGGAACCATTTTAAAGACCACCAACAAATCGAACCCGCTTAAATTTCCGTTCATTCAAAAAGATGGTTCGGTAAAGGAAACTGATCGCTCGTCTGAACTCATCGAGAAGATCCACAAACTTGGCTTTGATGCCGTGATCAACATTGGTGGCGATGGCTCACAAAAAATTTCGCGGGTACTTTTTGAAAAAGGATTGAACATTGTAGGGGTTCCGAAAACCATCGACAATGATTTATCGGCAACCGACATGACGTTTGGCTTTCAAACAGCCGTGCAAATAGCCACCGATAGTTTTGATAAGTTGGTAACCACAGCAGAAAGCCATCATAGGGTAATGATTATGGAAGTGATGGGCCGCGATGCCGGATGGATTGCCCTGCACACCGCCATAGCCGGTGGCGCGGAGATATGCTTAATACCTGAAATACCCTACGACATTGAAAAACTGGTAAAGCGGATTGATACGCGCTACAAACTCGGAAAAGGCTTTGTAAACATTGTGCTGGCCGAAGGCGCCAAACCCAAAGACGGAACCATTGTGTCGCGTAAAGGCGAAAAAGGATCGGAACATGTACGCCTGGGTGGCGTTGCCTTTCAGCTCTCAAAACAATTAAAAGATGCGGGCTGTACAGCCGAAATACGCGAAACGGTTTTAGGTCATATCCAACGGGGCGGCACACCCACTGCATTTGATCGTGTGCTGGCCTCCTTGTTTGGCGTTAAGGCCATGGAGTTGGTTATTCATGGCGAGTACGGCAAAATGGTATCGTACAAAAACAACAACATCACCTACGTTTCATTGGAAGAAGCGACACGTGAATACAACATTGTAAACAAAGACTCCTTTTTGGTAAAAGCAGCCAAAGGATTGGGAATTAGTTTTGGGGATTAACCATAACCGACTATGCTCAAAGGTATAACACTCGGGTTACTGTTATTATCCTTTATTTGCAAAGGCAAATCAGTTGTCACATTCCAACTGGAAACGGATAAGCCTGTTCAATTTTACGTTTCGTTGGTCTATACAAAAAAAGAAATTCCAGCTGTATGGACGGAGAAAACAGCAACGCTTCACATCAGCGAACCACTCCCTGCACTGTTCTATGTTTCATTGGAGGGCAAGGCTCATCCCATATTCATAAAGCAAACCGACTCACTTCAATTTGTTATCCGAAGCACTGGAAAGTTGGAGTTGCTGGAGACCAACACCGATGATATTGTAGTGTTCGAACAACTAAACACACTACATCCGTGGTTAATTCAAAACACAAAAGACATTCCTGAAACGATGAACCTGGATTCAGCCTATACACAGGCTCAGGAATCTTTTCATAACCTGATGAAGAAGATTCTTGTTTCAAAAGAGTATTTTCAATTTGAAGAAGATCGACTGTATTACAAATATCTTCACCTCAATTTGCGTAACTTTTATTCCATTGATGATTCCAATTACAAGAAGATAGCCAGAGAGTCAAATAGGTTTATTAAAAAAGGAGACCACACATTTCATTCATCAAATTTAACTTTACCTGACTACCTAAGTTCAGTCATAGCTTTTAGTGCAGCCTTGAATAACTCCGGCAAACTTAGTCCATTTAAAAAAGATGTTTTTGTAGAGAATATCTATTCCTACGTTGATAGCCTTTCAGCAGAGATATGTTTTACCAAGTATGCTCTCTCTGGTCTGCCAATGGAATTGAAGAACTACTATAGATCTCTTGTTAAAAATGCATTATTAATTGAACTCATTGATCAACTAAAAAATCAGAGCGCAGCACTAAGGGAAAAAGCCAGAAAGGCCGAAAAAAGGGAGCAAATCATACTGGAAGGTGAAAACACGATGGAGGTGTTTGAAAACTTTATTCAGGAACACCGCGGTAAGGTCATTCTGGTTGATTTTTGGACCACCTGGTGTGGGCCTTGCATTGCCAATTTTACCCACTCCAACCTGTTACATGACAGCCTGAAAACTGAACCTGTGGTATTCCTGTACATCTGTACGGATAAAGCCTCCACCAAACCGACCTGGTCGAAAATTATTGAACGCGAAAACCTGGGCGGTTATCATCTTTTCGCCAAAGACAACTGGCCCATCAACCGAAATCCAATTAATAAAAAGTTCGAGATCAATTCATTTCCCCGATACTTCATCATTGATAAAAATGGAACCATAGTCGATGATAAAGCAAGAAAACCCGATACATCAGAAGGCTATATCAAGATGCTTACTGCATTACTTAATTAAAGAATCTAAAATTATACTAATTTATATCGCTCATGAAAACCATCAACGACATCAATTTTTCCGGAAAGCGTGCGCTCATTCGTGTTGACTTCAACGTGCCGCTCGATAAAAGTTTTAACGTAACGGATGACAACCGCATCCGCTCCACCATTCCTACCCTCAAAAAAATTCTGAACGATGGCGGCAGTTGCGTGTTGATGTCGCACTTAGGCCGGCCAAAAGAAGGGCCCGAAGAAAAATATTCATTGAAGCATACTTTAAAAACACTGGAAGCCCTGTTGGGCAAGCCGGTAAAGTTTGCCGGTAATTGCATTGGCGCAGAGGCGTATCAGCTTTCAGCTGCCTTACAAGGCGGTGAGGTGCTGGTGCTGGAGAACCTGCGCTTCTACAAGCAAGAAGAAAAAGGCGACCTTGAGTTTGCCGAAAAACTCAGCAAGCATGGCGACATCTACGTAAACGATGCCTTCGGTACCGCGCACCGCGCACACGCCTCCACCACCATTGTGGCGCAATTCTTTGATAAGAAATGTGCCGGCCTGGTAATGGCTGCCGAACTCGATAATGCCAAACGCGTAATGGAAAAGGCGGAGAAGCCCTTTACGGCCATCATGGGTGGTGCCAAAATCTCCGATAAGATTTTAATCATTGAGCGTTTGCTCAAACAGGTCGATCACCTGATTATCGGGGGTGGCATGGCCTATACGTTTTTCAAAGCCATGGGCGGCAACATCGGCAACTCGCTGGTGGAAGCCGATAAACTTGACCTCGCCAAAGACCTGATCCAGAAAGCAAAGGGAATGGGTGTTGAGCTTCACCTGCCCATCGATAGTATTGTGGCCGATAAGTTTGACGCCAACGCCAATACTTCCATAGCCAATAATACCGGCATTCCGGAAGGCTGGATGGGACTCGACATCGGGCCGCAGGCCGCGGAAGTATTTTCGCGGGTGGTGAAGGAATCGAAAACCATTTTATGGAACGGACCGATGGGCGTTTTTGAAATGGAGAAGTTTCAGGCGGGCACCAAAACCATTGCCGAAGCCGTGGTGACAGCCACAAAGAAGGGCGCCTTCTCCCTGATTGGCGGAGGCGATTCTGCCGCGGCTGTAAGCAAATTTAACGTAGCCGACCAGGTGAGTTATGTTTCTACCGGTGGTGGTGCGCTGCTGGAATACTTTGAAGGAAAAATATTGCCGGGTGTAAAAGCGCTGGAATAAAGCAGCACCAGCACAAGGCGGCTATTTTAAAAATCAATTAATTCTTTATATTTGATTAGCCGATGCGCAGTCGGCTATAATTTTAACTTAATTTCTCTGTTATCATGAACATTTTTGTTGCCAAACTCAATTTCAAGACCCGGCAAGAGGATTTACAAAGTGCTTTTGCTCAGTATGGTGAAGTTTCGTCCGTGAAAATTGTTAAAGATCGCGAAACCGGTCGCTCTAAAGGATATGGATTTGTAGAAATGCCCAACGATGTAGAAGCACAGGCTGCCATTGATGGATTAAATGAAAAAGAGCTGGATGGCCGCGTAATCGTGGTGAAGCCTGCTAATCCAAAGGGGGAACGATCTTAAAAAAATTTCCCACGTTAAAACCTGATAACCCCGTTAACCCCGGGGTTATTTTTTTACTTTACAGTTCAATCTCCACTGGTGAGCACAACGAAACGCATCGGCTTTTTTTTAGGACCACTCTTGTTTGTGGCGTTGTACTTTTTCTTTCCCGAAAACCTGATTTCACCACAAGCTCCGGAAGTATTGGCACTCGCCAGTTTGATGTTAACGTGGTGGATCACCGAAGCTGTTCCCCTTCCGGTAACTGCCTTTTTGCCTCTTGTTGGTTTTCCGTTATTGAATGTGATGAAGATTGATCAATCGGCTCTACCCTACGCACACCCGGTTATATTCTTGTTCATGGGTGGCTTCATGATTGCGCTGGCGCTGGAGAAACACAAACTACATGAGCGGATTGCCTTGAAATTAATTCGGTTTACGGGCACATCAGGCAATGGCATTATTCTGGGTTTCATGCTGGCCGCTGCCTTGTTAAGCATGTGGATCAGTAACACCGCCACCGCGATGATGATGTTGCCGATAGCCGTTTCGGTGGTTCATCTTTTGCTCAATGATGTCAAAACCTTTGAAGACATCAGCAATAAGGGAGAAAGAAATTTTGCAACGGGCTTATTGCTATCCATTGGATACGCCAGTTCACTGGGCGGCATGGCCACCATTGTAGGCACACCACCCAATGTGGTGTTTAAAGGATTGTTGGAAGATTTTTTTGATTTGAAAATTTCCTTTGCCGAGTGGATGGTTATTGGGGTGCCGGTTGCTGCGCTGTTGATTCTGGCGAACTACCTGCTGGTTACGAAAATTATTTTTCCGAACAACCTTAAAAAGGTTGAAGGTTCAGAAGCATTAATTGCGAATCGTCTCGCCAAACTAGGCCCCATAAAAAAAAGTGAAAAGCTCGTATTGGTAATTTTTACAATCACTGCGTTTTTCTGGATGTTTCAGCAACCCATAAATGAATGGCTCAACATCAAGCTGCTTAACGACACCACCATTGGCATGTGCGGAGGGCTGTTGATGTTTATGGTGCCGGTGAACTTCAGTCAAGGTAAATTCATACTCACCTGGTCGGATACGGAAAAGCTGGCATGGGGTATTTTGTTTCTTTTTGGCGGTGGACTTTGCCTTGCAGAAGGGTTGGATGAAGCAGGGATAATCAATGCCGTTGGTCAATGGATTGCCGGCCAAAATGAATTTACCATTTGGTTTTCGCTTATTCTGATTGTGATAGCGGTGCTGCTTTCAGAACTGATGAGCAACGTAGCGCTGGTAAACGTATTTGTTCCGGTTGTTTTTGGTATTGCCGCAGTTATGGATGTAAATCCGATTTTGATGGGATTGCCGGTTACCCTGGGTGCCAGCATTGCCTTGATGTTTCCCATTGCAACGCCTCCAAATGCGATTGTTTTTTCCAGCGGTTACATCCGCATTCAGGATATGGTGAAAGCCGGAGCATTGTTGAACATTATCTCCATCATCATCATCTGGTTGTTTTCCATAACCTTGGTGCAATGGATGTTTGGGTAACCTCCCGTATCTAAAAATAAAAAAGGCTGCCGTCATGATGACAACAGCCTCTCCTGAGATTGTTACAGGTTATCTGTTTTGTTCCTCGCGGTGCTTCTTTTCTTCAATCATGTACGCGGCACCCAAGCCCAAACCACCGAAGATGAAAAGCATGGAGAAATACGCTACTTCTTCCATATAGAAGGCGCGATCCAGAAAATACGCGATCAGTAAACCAAGTCCCGCCCCAATAAACAAAAGAGAAGCGCGAAGCGTACCCGAAGTACCGCTGCGTTGCTTTTTAGCAAAAAGTGCAGGGTCTACACCTTTTTCAATCATGGCCATGCGCTCCGTATTTTCAAACCTACGCAGGTAAACAATCATTATAAACGCGCCTACTATTCCCACTATCGGAATCATTACGCCAATTACTGAGGTTGCATCATTCATATTTCAAGTATTTAAGTGAAATCTGCCCCTTTGACGCAAGTGTTTAAAGGCAGGTTACAAGGCCGAACAAAAATTAGTTTAGCATCGGCTTGAAGGTAAAGCGAACTTACCTGATAAAGCTGTAACTTAAGCATGAAATACTGCGTCCAAGGTGCGTCATGACAGACCCCGAATTTGAGTTAATTGACAGGATTCTTGCCGGCAACCAGGCCGTTTATGCCGAATTGGTAGACAGGCATAAAAGCTATGCCTTTACCATTGCCTACAAAATCCTGGAAAACCGATCGGAGGCCGAAGAAGCCGCACAGGATGCGTTTATAAAAGCCTACCATCACCTGAAGAATTTCAAGCGTGATGCGAAGTTTTCAACCTGGCTTTACCGGATTGTGTTCAATACAGCAGTCAGTTATAAGCGGAAGCACAAGGTAAAGTTTCAGGATATTGAAACAACGGTGGTGGAGTACGGACAGGAAGCAGAAGGCATCCTGGAACGCAGCGATAAAAAAAAGTATATTCAGCAGGCCATGAACAAATTGAATGAGGCCGATAAACTGGCTATCAGTTTGTTTTACCTGGAGGAATTCTCACTGGAGGAGATAGCGGAAATTACCGGCATGCAAGCCAATACCGTAAAGGTACGGGTGCACCGGGCACGCCAGCGATTGGCGGAAGAATTGACCTTATTATTAAAAAAAGAAGCATTAACTTTATAGCCATACGGCCATGAAAAATATCAGCAAACAACAAGAAGAAAACCTGATCGCGTACCTGGATGGAACTTTATCACCATCCGAAAAAGCGCGTCTGGATCAGGAACTGGCCTCATCACCGGTTTTGCAACAACGACTGGCTGCCTTGCAAACCGTTACACAGGTTTTAAAAACCTCAACACTTGAACAGCCCTCTAAAAATTTTACACAGCGCGTGATGAGCGGACTGGATCAATATCCGCTGCGTAGTGGACTTTCTCTGAAAAACGGAATTTTTCTTTTGATCGGTGTGATGATTGCCGTAGGCATAGGTGCTTTTCTATTATCAGCTGGCGTATTTGATAGCACAGGCGCCATTGATCTTAATGACATGGGCATACAGAACAAATACATTCAGGAAAGTTTACCTACCATTCCGGTAAACGGAAAGCTGATCATGAACATCATTATCATGCTCAACATTGCCCTGGCTTTTCTGGTACTCGATCGGGCTATACTAAAGCCCTGGTTTGAGCGCAGAACAAGAATGAATTTCTAAAGGATAAAATTAATCGTCACCTTTCTTAACCTCGCAATCAATCTTCCAATCTTTGGCTAGGGCCAGTTTGCCCTCTTTGGCCTTTTTCAGGATGTCCTCTTTTTTACTCTTGCAGCCGTTGTCAATAAACCGATACCGGATACCGTTGATGGTAAAATTGTAATGGCACGTTTGTGTAGCCATCTGTTTCTTAACGCAGGTTAACTCAACTTCCTCGCTTGTGCGTGATATTGTGGCGGTTAAAACAAATAAACAAACGCTGAATACTGTTATTATAAACCCTTTCATACCACAAAGATAACCATCATCATAAAAAAACCCTGTATCGCTACAGGGTTTCTTGATCTTAACATGATTCTCAAAAATCAATAGCGGTAGTAATCCGGCTTAAACGGACCTTTTACTTCCACACCAATGTATTTGGCTTGTTCAGGTGAAAGCGTTTCCAGTTCTACACCAATCTTCTTCAGGTGCAGCATGGCCACTTTTTCATCCAAGTGCTTCGGCAGCATGTAAACTTTGTTCTCATACTTACCTGCATTGTTCCACAATTCAATTTGCGCAAGAGTTTGGTTCGTGAATGAGTTTGACATCACAAACGAAGGGTGGCCTGTAGCACAACCTAAGTTCACCAAACGGCCTTCAGCCAATAAGATGATCTGGTTTCCGCTCTTCAGCGTATACAAATCAACCTGAGGTTTTACTTCATCGCGGCTGGCATTGGCTTTCAACCACGCTACATCAATTTCATTATCAAAGTGGCCGATGTTACAAACAATGGTCTTGTCCTTCATCGCCTGGAAGTGACGGGCTTGTACAATACCAAAGTTACCCGTAGCGGTTACTACAATGTCGGCTTCTTTTACGGCATCATCCATCTTCTTAACCGCATATCCATCCATCGCAGCCTGTAGCGCACAGATCGGATCAATTTCAGTTACAATAACACGCGCACCGGCTCCGCGCAACGAAGCGGCAGAACCTTTTCCAACATCACCATAACCGGCAACGACTGCTACTTTACCAGCCATCATTACATCAGTTGCTCTGCGGATTGCATCAACCAGCGATTCCTTACAACCATACTTGTTATCAAACTTCGATTTGGTAACCGAGTCGTTGATGTTGATGGCTGGCAATGGAAGTTTACCATTGTTCTCACGCTCAATCAAACGGTGAACACCGGTAGTAGTCTCTTCCGAAATTCCTTTAATGCCGGCAACCAATTCAGGGAAACGATCCAACACCATGTTGGTCAGGTCGCCACCATCATCCAAAATCATGTTCAACGGCTTGCCATCTTTGAATGCGAACAAAGTCTGTTCAATACACCAATCAAATTCCTGCTCGTTCATGCCCTTCCAGGCAAACACCGGGATACCGGCAGCAGCAATGGCGGCCGCGGCATGATCCTGCGTTGAGAAAATATTGCAGCTCGACCAGGTTACTTCAGCACCCAATTCGATAAGTGTTTCGATCAACACAGCCGTTTGAATGGTCATGTGTAAACAGCCGGCAATGCGCGCGCCTTTCAGGGGCTGCTTAGCACCATACTCTTCACGGATTGCCATAAGGCCCGGCATTTCTGCTTCAGCCAGTTTAATTTCTTTTCTTCCCCAATCTGCCAGGGAAATGTCTTTTACTTTGAATTTCAGCGTATCAACCATTTTTATTGAGTTTTTTGTGTTTAAAGCCAGTTTTTGAGTTAAAGCAGTGGCAAAAATACCATAAAGGATCCAAAAATCCTTATCATGCCCAAGCCATGTTCTAACCAGTGCCAATGCTAAATTGTTTGAACCATTTCAACGATTGACCTGTTTGAATGTTTTGTTTAACTGAATTAAAAAGATGACTAAACCAACCATCAAGGTTGATGTAATCTCCGATGTGGTTTGTCCGTGGTGTTACATTGGCAAACGCAGGCTGGAGAAAGCACTTAACAAACTGAACAGCGAATATACGTTCGAGGTAACCTATCATCCGTTCGAACTGAACCCTTCCATTCCGGAAAGCGGTGTAAATCAAAAGCAATACTTATCGCAGAAATTCGGTGGTGAAGAACGCTACGATAAAATAACAGCACACGTTACACAAGTGGCCGCTGAGGAGGGACTCGTCTTCAATTTCCACAAACAAGCTGTTTCACCCAATACACGCCATGCGCATCGCATTATACAGTTGGCTAAACATGTTAACAAGCAAACTGAAGTGAAGGAAGCCTTTATGAAGGCATACTTTACGGATGGAGTTGATCTCAGCAAAAATGAAAATTTGATTACGTGTGCAACGCAAGCTGGCATGGAAAGAAACGTGGTGGAACAACTGCTTTCAACTGACGTGGGCGTGGCCGAAGTAATTCAAGCTGAAAAGGAAATTCAACAATTGGGAATAACCGGAGTTCCATTCTACATCATTAACAACAAATACGGACTATCGGGGGCGCAACCACCCGAAGCGTTTATCGAAGTGATTCAAAAAGCTGCGATGGAAAACGCATCAGTCTGACTTTTTCTTTTTCTTCTTATCACTAACAGGTTCAGGTTGGGCACCTGCAAGCTCGGAATGTCGGATGATCGCCATCCAGATGCTTGACTTGCCATTATCACTACGTGTCCATACTGGTGTGATTATTCCGTTATGTGCAGCAATGCTGATATGCGTTCCTAGTGATTCGTCTTGCGGAAGAAAAGGCGTTTGGCTAACCTTTACGTTTTTAAATGTGGCTCCATGATCGTCTGACCAAGCCATGTACACATCGGTTTTATTGTCATCATGATCTCTTCTGTCGTAATACAAAATGTAAACATGCCCTGTTACCTGATCAATCGTCATGGCCGGCATAAACTGATGTTTACCCGGATCATCATCGTTGATGCGTGCAGGTTGTGTCCAGTTATCGCCATAGTTTAATGAACGTGTGAAATAAATATCGGTATCATCGTCCGCAACCTGTTCGGCCCACACCAGATACAAGGCACCAGCAAAATTTCCCTTGGTATTGTTGCAGATCAAGGTTGGTAAACCATTTACCGATTGAACGCCTGGAATATCAAATTTCCAACCGCCTCGCTGTTCGGTTATGGCAATATCATTGGAAAGCCAAAAGTCTCCACCATCAAAGGACCGATCGAGGTATAAGATTCCATTTTGCGACCAGGCCACAAACATCTTCCCATCAGAGGCAATAGCGGGTACTCCCCCTTTTGCCATACCATCACCATCAATACAATTGCCGCCTTGAACAGAAATGATTGACGGCTTAGACCATTTCGATCCATTAGAAGACTTGCTGAAAAGTATTCGCGATACGCATTCAGCTTCTTTGCTGCCGGGTTTTTCAATTTCCGTCCACGTGAGGTAAATGTTTCCTTTCCGATCAGCAATGGCATTCGGCTGAACCTGGTAGTTAGGCGGATTATATCCTGCTTCATTGCCACCATCCCATGTGTGGCCATTGTCTTTCGATCGCTGCACCACAATTCTGTCATGAAACGTTTCTGAAGCTTTTACATCCGGATCAGCTAAATGGATGTAGTAGAAATTACCCGAGAAGTCGGATAACACCCGGGCACCATAACCGATACCAAAAGGAGAAGTGAGGTTCACATTCTTCCATTCCTTACCGCCATCTTCAGTTACGTACACCTTACCTGATGATGCGCCCAGCACCAGCTTATTCGGGTCCTTAAAACTGATGGCAATTCCTGGTTCGGTTGGATACTGGCCGCGCGTATTGACCGAACTGTCAACCAATACATTCACTACCTGGCCATTTACTTGTAACGACCAAAACACTAAAAACACGATCCCGGATACCTTCATAACGCACAAACTTAAAACGGTGAAAATAAATAAAATAAGGGGTGGGATTCAAGATTTCATTATCTTCCAATCAAAATTTATCACCGGGCTATGTCATCAGAAAAACGATTATTGGTCATGCTGTCACAATTTGTTCGCGACCGGTTTAACCTGGAGAGCGACAAAGCCGATGAACACGAAACGCTGGAGTATATCCGCAAAGGGGTTGAATTCAAGGGCACCAATTTGTGGATTCTCATCTTTGCTATTTTCATTGCCTCTATTGGACTTAATGTAAACTCTACGGCAGTTATTATTGGTGCCATGTTAATCTCGCCACTCATGGGCCCGATACTGGGCATCGGAACAGGCGTGGCCATCAACGATCTTGATCTGCTAAAAAAATCGTTCAACAACCTGATGATCGCTACGCTATTCAGTGTGGCCACCTCTACATTGTACTTTGCCATAAGTCCGCTCAGCACCGCACAATCAGAATTGCTGGCGCGCACCAACCCAACCATCTGGGATGTGCTGATTGCCTTCTTTGGCGGCTTAGCAGGCATTGTGGCTGGTTCACGGAAAGAGAAGAGTAACGCCATTCCCGGTGTGGCCATTGCCACAGCACTGATGCCACCGTTATGCACAGCCGGATTCGGGTTAGCCTCAGGAAACATGTATTACTTTCTGGGGGCATTTTACCTCTACTTCATCAACAGTGTATTCATTAGCCTGGCAACCTACATCATCGTACGCTTTTTAAAATATCCGAAAAAAGAATTTGTAGATCCTGCGCGCGAACGCAAAGTAAAAACATGGATCACCTTCTTTGTGATCATTACGATTATACCAAGTACATACCTGGCGTATCAAACGGTAAAACATAGTTTCTTTGAACGCAATGCGGTATCCTTCATTAGTCAGGAGTTGAACTTCGATAATACGAAAGTAATCAGCCGCGATCTTCGGTACGACTCAAAAAATCCGGTTATTGAAGTTACACTCTTTGGCGAACCGGTAAACGAAGAAATAATTGACCAGGCGCGCAAGCAGTTATCGAATTACAACCTGGAAGAGTGTCAGCTTATTGTATTGCAGGGTTATGATGAGGGCGTAAACGAAGCCTCTCTGGCCAGCAGTATCCGAAGCGGTGTTATTGAAGAACTCTACCGACAAAATGAACAAACCCTTCGAAATAAAGATGAGCGTATTAAATTACTGGAATCGGAACTCACGCGTATAAAACGTGTTTCCAATTACACCCAGGAGCTTTCACCTGAACTTAAAGCGCTCTACCCTACGCTTACCAACTTTAGTGTGAACCAAAGTTTTTTAATGCGGTTGGATTCCCTTCAGCAGGATACCGTATACCTCGCGTATGCCAAGTTTGCACGCAGGCCTACCCGAACTGAAATCAAAAAACTGGATGGCTGGCTTAAGGCACGGGTTAAATCAGAAAATGTACAATTGGTAATTGAATAATTACCGAATCTCTTGCCCTGGTTTTGTCTTCCAACGTTCATGCAACCACAGCCATTGTGACGGGTGTTTGCGTACCTCCGCTTCAATCACATCGTTGAGGCGTTGGGTGTTCACCTTCATATCCGTTTCTTCATCACCCGTAATCGTCAGCTCTACTTCCGGGCAAAAATTTACTTCCTGCATGCCATCCTCACGCAGGTGATAGAAAACCGGAACAATAGCAGCACCGGTTTTCAGGGCCAGCAGCGTTGCACCAATTGGCGTGGCGCAGGGTATTCCGAAGAAATCAACAAACACACTTTTTACCTTTGTATCCTGATCAATTAAAATGGTGATGGTGCCTCCGGATTTTAGTGTTTTGATCAACCGAACCGTTTCCTTGCCACGTTCAATAGCTGATGCACCTAATTTATTACGCTGTTCCCATAACAAATCAGTGAGCCGCTTGTCTTTCATAGGTGTACCGATAATCAACGGCTTATACCCGCGAAAGGCAAGCTCAGTTGCTACAAATTCAAACGCACCCAAATGAGCGGTAAGAAAAATAACACCCTTCCCTTTTGCGAAAGCTTGCTCCGCAATTTCAGCCCTGTTGGCTACCCTGATTTTATCGAAGTCTTCCAGGTTATCAACCTTGAACGCGCGCATAATATCTCCCGCATTTTTTCCCATCATCACAAAAACCTGGCGGGCCAAAGCCTTGATTTCCGTTTCTGATTTCTCTTTTCCATAGGCCATGGTGAGGTGCCGGATGGCCAGCTTGCGTGATCGCCTGGCAAAACAGAAAGAAACACCACCAAGAAATCCGCATAGGGCTAGCCACGCTTTTCGAGGAAAGAGCCGGGAAATAAAAATCATGATGCGCACCAGTCCTAGAATGGCCGGGTAGCGTATCTTTCTGCGGATCTTCTTAAATTTCTTCGATCGTTTTGTCACGCGGCTAAGATACTATTTCTCAACATCAAATAATGAAAACACTTATTCTCATACGCCATGCCAAGTCCAGTTGGGCCGACCATGACCTTTCAGATTTTGATCGACCCCTGAATGAACGCGGCCTGCGCGACACACCCCGAATGGGTAAGCGCTTTAAAGAGAAAGGCATTACACCCGACAAGCTGATTACCAGTCCGGCTAATCGGGCCCTTACCACATGTACGTTATTTGCCGAGACAATTGAATTTCCGAAACAAAACATCAAAACAGAAGAACGGTTGTACCATGCTGATGAAGAAGAAATACTGGATATTGTTCAAAACCTGAAAGAACCGGATGATGTGGTGATTCTGTTTGGGCACAATCCCGGGTTTACCGACTTTGTCAATCGCCTGATGAACATCCGAATAGACAACGTACCTACGTGTGGCATTGTGGCTTGTAAACTACCGGTGAAAGAATGGAAAGATGTTAGCTGGCAGTCGGGGCAACTGCTCTTTTTTGATTTTCCTAAGAATACAGATTGATTATAACCCCATCGGGATAAAATCAACCGCGCGCTTTTCCAAAATGCCAATCTCGCGAAAGCGATACCCAACTACCGCACGAAACATGGAAGTGGTGTTGACCACGTGAAGGTCGCCATACAGGATGGTTCGTGATTGCGCAGAGAAACCGAGGCCTCCAAAAAAACGATCGCTGTTGTAACCAACGCCCAATCGCACGTAAGAAGTTGAATTGATGGTGATGTCATCTTTTTGAACTCCGGTCTCTTGATAACGGATCCAATGATGCGCTGGCCCCACCGCCAATGTGCCATTCAAAAAGAGTTTACGCCAGATAAACGTATGCGAGTAGCCTGGTGTAAGGCTTATGGTTGTGCTGCGTAGCATATCAAAATCAGCACCTTCGCCTAATTCTGCTCGTGAAGCTTCAGTCAGCACCACCGAATCAGCTGCAAGTTTAAAGGAGTTGATTGTACCTCCCAGAATAAATGAACCTTTACTGCGCAGTTGCTGATCGACATAGTTGAACGCGGAGCGAAGCGAAAATTTGCGGTTGTTGAAAACATAAATCCCTCCTATTCCAAAATTGCGCGTATCGATATCCGCACGTTGTGGATACGGGTTACCTGGCGGAATGGTCGTACGCCTGTCGTCAATATAAAAACCCGTATACTTCTGGTAATAAACATCGGCTGCAAATTTTTTAGCCAACAGATTTACCTGAAGATCACGAACCTCAGATTCACCGTAGATCTGTTTACTCTTTTCGTTTAACGGAATGGCAAATGTTGCTTCAATGGCTAAATCAAAAATATATCCACCCACACCCAATGAGAATGAATTATTCGGATAATAATTAATGCGGCTCCTTTCTTCCTGACGGTCGCGTACAGCAAATGACAACGACCGTTGCTTCAGCACCGGCCATAGCGAAAACCGTTCAGGATAATCCTGAATGTAATACGCGCGCAGGGAGTCTTGCGCGGTAACTCCTATAAAAATGAAAACAAAAAAAGAAAAAGCCAGAATGCGCATTACAGGATGTACTCGCTTAGGTCTTTATTCTTCGCCAATCCTGAAAGCTTTTCGCGCACCAAATCAGCGTTGATGGTGATGCGGGCGTTTGTTGGAATTTTATCAGGAACATCAAACAAAAATTCATTCAACAACCGGCTCATCACCGTGTGCAACCTGCGGGCCCCAATGTTTTCCACTTCGGCATTAATGGTAAAGGCTGTCTTGGCCAGTTCTTCAATCGCATCGTCTGTAAACTCAACCGCAACACCCTCTGTTTCAAACAAAGCCTGGTACTGACGGGTGAGGGCATTCTTCGGTTCTTTCAAAATACGCACAAAATCTTCATGCGTCAGGTTGTTTAACTCAACACGAATGGGGAAACGCCCCTGAAGTTCAGGAATCAGATCAGAGGGCTTGCTGATATGAAAGGCCCCAGCCGCCACAAACAATACATGATCGGTTTTAATAACACCATACTTGGTATTCACCGTACTGCCCTCTACAATCGGAAGCAAATCGCGTTGTACCCCTTCGCGGCTTACATCCGGGCCACTGCCACCTTTTTTTGAACCGGAAGCAATCTTATCAATCTCATCAATAAAAATTATACCGGCATTTTCTGCGCGTTGAATGGCTTCGTCTTTTACCTCATCCATATCTATGAGTTTGGAAGCTTCTTCTTCCAATAGAATTCTTCTCGCTTCAGCCACCGTAACCTTACGCTTCTTTGCCTTCTTGGGCATCATGCCGCTGATCATGTCTTGCAGGTTCATCATAGAAACCTCATCCATCATGCCCGCTCCGATCATGCCTATATTTGGATTACCTGAAGGCTTGATGTTAATGTCGATCTTGCGCTCCTCCAGTTCTCCGTTTTTCAACTTCTCACGAAACAATGCGCGGGTGCGCTCATTCAACTCCATGTCGGACGTAGGTACTTCCTGCCCCACCACCTCGGGTTGCGGAGAAAAACCCGTTCGGACAGTTTGTTGCTTTAGCGGTGGAATAAGAGCATCCAGAATAATATCTTCCACAATGGCCGCTGCTTTTTCCTTCACCTCCTCCTTCTTACGCGATTTCACCATGTTTACCGATTGCTCCACCAGGTCGCGTACCATGCTCTCCACATCGCGGCCCACGTAACCCACTTCCGTAAATTTAGAAGCCTCCACTTTTACAAAGGGCGCATCCGCCAACTTGGCCAATCTTCGGGCAATTTCTGTTTTACCCACCCCAGTTGCCCCTATCATTAAAATATTATTGGGGACAATCTCATTTTTTATCTCCGACTGCACACTCATTCTGCGCCAACGGTTCCGCAACGCTATGGCTACATTGCGCTTGGCATCGTGCTGACCGATAATGTACTTATCCAGCTCGGCTACAATTTGTTGCGGTGTTAAATAACTTGAATCCATCATATCGTCTTCTTCTTTAAAATCATGTTGTTCAGATTAGCATTTAGGGTAATGGCATAGTTTGCATTTCCCACACTATATCGGCTCTGACTGACTACCAGATCAAATGCCTTGATCTTTGCCGAAATACCAAATGTAAAACCAGTACCGCCTCCGCCAGCATCCGAACGTAATTCATATTGCCTTAAAAAATTATACCCAACCAGCACGTTTACATTTCGATGCAGCAATATCTCCGCACCAAAATTAACATGCCCTAGCACTTTGTTAAGGGATTTCAATTGTTCTTCAGCATTTGGATCATCATACACCTTACCGGGTTGCGTTAACTTATACGCAGTAAAGGAAAAACGTATGGGCATGTGTTCAGGTTTAAACGTTACACCCGCCTGCACATCAAATGGTAACGTTGAATCTTCGGTTGCTGTATACTGCTGCAACACAAACCCTGCATTTCGAATCGTAAGCCCAACCGTAAGGTCCTGCGAAGGGTGAACAAAAAGTCCACCAATATCAAACAGCAAAGCAGACGACCGAAAACCAGCAAGGTTTGAAAACACGCCTTTCAAATTAATGCCTAACCGGAAATTCGAAACCTGATGACTCTTACTGATCACCAGCGCAGTTTCGCCAGATCGAAAAGTGCCAAGCGACAAACCGGTTTCATCAAATCCTTCTAGGTCGCCATAGTTAATGTGCTGAATACCGAATGAAACAGCTCCGATTTTGTCGAACGAATGCGTATACGAAAACGTGGCTTGACCAACATCGGCTACGTAAAACAGGTACCCGGCTGAAGCCCATCCGGCAAGTGAATCGCTTACCAACGCAGGATTACTGAAAAAGAAATTCGGATCGCGATCGGCATGTGAAACATTAACACCGCCCAACGCGCCAAGGCGGGCATGTGTAGGTAGCGAAAGAAATTCAAATGATGACCGACCGCCCATCTGTGCCAACGATCCTTCGCTTAGAGCAATCAAAACAATTCCTAGCATGAATCGATACACAGGAGATCAGGGGTTAAAAAGGTGGCTCTAATCTACGCCACGGCTTTCACATCTGTAAAGGTAAACTTCATGGAGTTCTTAACCTTATCTTTCAGTAAGGCAATTTTCAGTACATCCGCAACGGAATCCACATAATGAAAGACAAGCCCTTTGATGTAATGCTGTTCGATCTCATCAATGTCGCGCTTATTCTTTGCGCTGAGAATAATCTCCTTGATACCGCTTCGTTTGGCAGCCAGTATTTTTTCTTTGATCCCCCCAACCGGCAACACTTTTCCACGCAGCGTAATTTCACCGGTCATGGCTACCTTAGCTTTTACCTTGCGCTGGGTGTAAATGGAAGCCAGCGAAGTGAACATGGTAATACCTGCCGATGGTCCATCTTTCGGAACCGCACCAGCCGGCACGTGAATGTGCAGGTCGTACTGCTGAAAAATACGGTGATCAATACCTAACTCTTCCGCATGGGATTTTAAGTACGAGAGCGCAGCCATCGCAGACTCCTTCATCACATCACCCAACTGACCTGAGATGGTAAGGGCGCCTTTTCCTTTGCTCAGGCTTGATTCTACAAACAGAATTTCGCCACCCACCTGCGTCCAGGCCAAACCGGTTACCACACCGGCAATATCATTACCCTGATAAAGTTCCCCGTCAAAAATTTCAGCGCCCAGTACTTTGCGAATGGTTTCTTCCGTAATCTCTTTATCAAATGCATCTTCCATCGCCACCGACTTGGCCACATGGCGCACAATGCTTCCGATTTTTCGCTCCAGGTTACGTACACCTGACTCACGCGTATAGCTGTCAATAATTTTAGCGATGGCCTTCTTCGAGAATTTAACGTCTGAAGTTTTTAAACCATGTTCTTCCAATTGTTTGGGAACCAGGTGACGAACCGCTATTTCAATTTTCTCCTCCTGCGTATACCCGGTTATCTCAATGATCTCCATCCGGTCGCGCAAAGCAGGGTGAATGGTATCCAACGAGTTGGCTGTGGCGATGAACAACACCTTCGATAAATCGTACTCAACTTCCAGGTAGTTATCGCCAAATGTGCTGTTCTGTTCCGGATCGAGTACTTCCAGCAAAGCCGAAGACGGATCGCCACGAAAATCTGAACGCACCTTATCAATCTCATCCAGGATAAACACCGGATTACCCGATTGCGCCTTCTTGATGTTTTGCAACACCTTACCCGCCATCGCACCGATGTACGTTCTGCGGTGCCCGCGTATTTCTGCTTCATCGTGCACGCCCCCTAACGACATGCGCACATATTTGCGGTTCAATGCCTTGGCGATGGATCGGCCCAGCGAGGTTTTACCCACACCCGGAGGTCCGTACAAACACAAAATGGGGCCTTTCATATCTTGCTTCAACTTGAGTACAGCCAGGTATTCGAGTATTCGTGTCTTCACCTTCTCCAACCCGAAATGATCTTTATCCAAAATCTTCCGGGCCTTTTTCAAATCAAAATCATCGATGGTGTATTCCTGCCAGGGAAGGTCTAGTAAAAACTCAACATAATTCATGGCGATGGGATAATCTGGCGCGGCCGGGTTGGTGCGCAACAGTTTATCCAATTCCTTATTAAAATGATCTGCTACCGACTTGGGCCATTTCTTTCCTTCACCTTTCTTCCGCAGCTCTTCAATTTCTTTGTCGGGTGTATCGTACCCCAACTCATCCTGAAGCACTTTTATTTGCTGACGCAAAAAGTAATCGCGTTGTTGCTGATCAATATCGGTATGAACCTTCTTTTGAATCTCATGCTTGATCTCCAACATCTGAATTTCGCGCAACATAAACTGAAGCAACAAGGTACCCCGGTCGATGATGTTTTGCGTTTCAAGAATGCGTTGCTTCTCACCTACTTCCACGTTCAGGTTTGATGACAGGAAGTGAATTAAAAAAGCTGTGCTGTGAATGTTATCCAACGCAACATGTGCTTCCTGCGGAATCTCCGGATTCAGTTTCAGGATTTTAAAAGCTGCATCCTTAAGCGATTGCACCAACGCCTTCACTTCTTTATTGTTGGCATCAGGTGAATCATCGTGTTGCAGGTCTATCTGTGCGGTAAGAAAAGGTTCTTCCTGCACAAACTCCTTGATCTGAAAACGATTTTTTCCTTGTATGATGATCGTGGTATTCCCATCCGGCAACACCAGCATCTTGATAATGCGCGCTACCGTTCCGGTTCTGTAAATATCATCGATAGATGGTTCCTCGGCCTGCGCATTCTTTTGCGCCAACACACCAATGATCTTATTACCCTGGTAGGCCTTCTTCACCAACTTGATGGACTTCTGCCGGCCAACGGTAATGGGTATTACCACCCCAGGAAAAAGCACCGTATTTTTTATGGGAAGAATGGAAAGTTCTTCAGGTAAATCGGTCGGTTTTAAATCACTTTCTTGTTCAGGGTTAATCAACTGAATCAAATCATCCGTCTCGTCCTGAACCATCTGAATAGGCAATGCATTAAACATATATAGGTGTCAAATTGGCACAAAGCCAATGGAATTAATACTAAAAAACCAATGCGCCCTTAAAGGACAATAGTAATGCCAAGCCGGTCTGCAGGCCTGCCGGGCAGGTTGTAAAAGAAGCAAAATTATGTCAACTTTAACGATAAGACTCGGCTTCAACCAACCCGGATGTTGTGAAAAAGCATTTTTTAATCTTTCTACCGGCATTTTTACTGTTACTTTCTCTTCCGGCAACTGGCCAAAAACCCGATCGGAAGTTCAAAAAAGGCGGTGTTGTTCAATTAAACGATACCCTGACAACATACAGCCAATCTGACATCTTTAATTTTCCGAACATCAACAACGTTTCCTTCTATTCGGATAAAAAATCGCTTGAAAAAATTGCTGCCATCCCGAAAGATAATGGCAACCAAACACATTACAACTTATTGAAAGCCTATGTTCAACAGTTTGGTGTTGAGAATTTTTCACGCAACACCAACATGCTTTGGCAACTGGCTAAACTTTCTGAGAAGTTTGGTCCACCGGGAGAAGCGGTGCTACTTTACAAATTAGTTTTGAAACATCACCAGCAAGATATTGATGGCCGACAGGTACGACAAGAATATGATAGCCTTACCAAATACCAGAGCGATTACTATGTGCCGTTGAAATACTATTACGAACTAGTGGAGTACCGAAAGGAAATTGATACGCTGCGCCCCCCACAAGGTGTATTACTCAACATGGGCATTCAGGTAAACTCGCCCAAAGCGGATTACGGACCCACCATCGGAAACGTAGATACCGTTTTACTTTTTACATCCAAACGCAACCTGCACACGCAAACACTGGAAAGAAGATACGATGAAGATTTGTTTTACAGCGTGCAGGAATTTGACATGTGGATGGATGCTGTTCCTTTCAATACCATCAACACCAGTTACAACGAAGGTTCGGCTTGCCTGAGCAAAGACGGTAAGCAACTTTATTTTGCACGATGTGATTCACCCGATTCAAAAGGCAGCTGCGATATTTTTGTGGCCGATAGAAAAGAAGACAACAGTTGGGGCAACGTGCGTAACCTAGGCGATAACATCAACACCGTATTTTGGGATTCACATCCTTCCCTCTCGCACACAGGCGATACACTTTTCTTTTCTTCCGATCGGAAAGGTGGTTTTGGGATGACCGATATTTACTTCAGCATAAAAGATAAAGACGGAAACTGGCAACCGGCTAAAAATATGGGGCCGATTATCAACACACGCGGGCAGGAAGTGAGCCCGTTCTTTCACCATAAATTCAATGTGTTGTATTTCAGTTCCAACGGACATCCGTTAAACTTTGGTGATTTTGATATTTTTAAAACTTACAAGCAGAATGGCAATTGGGCCGAACCCAAAAATGTTGGTCCACTGGTAAACGGTGCCGGAAGTGAATACTATTTCACCATTGATTCCAAATCGGAAAAATTATATTATGCCCGGTCGGAAGGTGATGATCCGGCCAACCTGGATCTTCACTCCTTTCCGGTACCGATGGAAGCGCAACCGGAAGCCATCGCAACCTTAAAGGGTTCGCTTACCAACAGCCAAACCGGCAAGCCGATGAAAGGTATTGTTTCCATCATCGATTTGGACAAAGGTGTGGAAGTGGCCCCTAAGTTTTTGCGGCCTGATGGCACGTTTGATTTTAAGCTGATCAACAAACGGAATTATTTGTTAATCATCCAAGGCGATGACTTCTTCCGCATTGAAGAAATTTTCTTTATGGATGGCGACATGGAAATCAATAAAGAAACCGAACCGATTGAAAGCAAGATTGCATTTAAGTCGCTGGAGTTTGAAAGTGGAAAGGCTGATATTTTATCTTCCATGCATGAAGACTTAAGCAAACTCGGAAACTTTATGCTCGATCATCCGCATATTGATCTAACCATCAGCGGGCACACCGATTCAGAAGGAAAACCGGAAGCCAACCTTCGCCTGTCGCAGGAACGTGCCGATGCGATTAAAGCCTACCTGGTTTACGAGTATAAGGTTCCTTCCTCGCGCATTACGGCCATTGGGTATGGGGGCTCAAAACCCATTGTTGAAGAGAAAACAGATGACGACCGCAGACTAAACCGCAGGGTTGAGTTTGAAATAAAGAATAAGATTGACTAATTTAAAATCATGAAAGCACTACATACCCTATTGGTTGTCTGCTGTTTCGCAACGGCATCAGCACAAGAAATCAATTTAATCACTACCACAACTGAAAAACCCTTGTTTGTGGTTAATGGCAAACATACCACGTACGATGATTTGAGTTATATTAAACCCAACGACATTGAATCGATTCATGTATTGAAAAATGAAAAAGCAATTGATCAGTTCGGTGAAGCTGGAAAGAATGGTGTGGTAGTGATTACGCTTAAAAATTTCAAAAAGCCAGAATTAACTCCTGAAGTAACAGAAGAACGCGTTGAGCAAAATCCTAGTGCATTTTTTTACTCTCCTTCAACGGGTGTTCAACCCCTTTTTGTGCTTGACGGAAAAATCATTCAACAGGCAGATGTTGAAAAGATTGACACGAGAAATATTGAATCAATCGATGTATTGAAAGGCGAAAAAGCTACCGATCAATACAGGGATAAGGGCAAAAATGGTGTAGTAGTGATCAAATCTAAAAAAGCACCAATGAAAATCCGGCAATCGGACAAGGAATAATTCCATTAAAAAAACCAACCCAACAAAAAAGCCCCACATGTTGTGGGGCTTCCTGTTTTAGGTAATCTGTGTCTATCAGAACAATTTTATAATATCGTTCGCGAAAATAAGTACCATTAGTGTTAGTAAAAACACCATCCCGATTTTCTGTGCAGTCTCTAAAAACTTATCCGATGGTTTTCTTCGTGCTATCATCTCATAGCTTAAAAACATAACATGTCCGCCATCCAACGCAGGAATGGGCAACAGGTTCATGAATGCCAATACCAACGACAGCACTCCGGTTAACGACCAGAAACGTTCCCAATCCCACACCGTTCCATAAGCCTGCATGATTCCGATTGGACCAGAAAGCGATTCACGAGGAGAAAGCACACCTGAAATAACTTTACCAAATGCCTTTACCTGAACCACCAATGTGGTAAAGGCACGCTCAGTACCTAACGGAATAGACTCAAGGAAACCATAATTCATTTGTTTCTCAATTGTCTCCTCAAGCATTTTTGTATCGGCCCTAAAACCAATTGACTTCTGATCTTTAAACGATTCTTTAAAAGTGATTGTCTGGCCTGCGCGAAGTACCCCCAACTGAATAGAATCACCGGTGGCTTTCACGGCAGCATTCACTTCATCAATATACGAAACCGGCTGTCCGTTAACTTCCACAATTTTATCACCTGCCTGCAAACCCATACGATCTGCCAGTGTTTGTTTGCTCACCTCTGCGATAACCGGTGCTACGCGAAACGAAACAAACGTTCCCACACCCTCGCGTTTATTGAACTTCTGAATAAAATCGGGAGGAATGTTGATGTCGATTAATTTTCCATCCCGTTCAATGGTGTAATAGGCGTTATCGGCTAATAGTGTTTCAGGCTTGATGATATCTTGCAGGTATTCAAAATCCTGTCCGTTGATTTTTACAATCTTATCTCCGGTTTTTAACCCGATGCTCTCTCCTACCGGGCCAACCTGAAAACCACCATTTTCATTGATGACATCTTTCAGAAAATAGATTTCACCAAATGTGTAGGTAACCCCAATAAAGATGAGAATACCCACCACTACATTAACGAAAATTCCTCCCAGCATCACAATGAGGCGTTGCCAGGCTGGCTTAGATCGGAATTCCCACGGCTGGGGCTCTTTATTCATGGTCTCCGTATCAAGTGATTCGTCAATCATGCCCGAAATTTTTACGTAGCCACCCAGCGGAATGGCACTTATGGCATATTCGGTTTCACCCTTTTTAAAGGAAATAAGTTTTGGCGGAAAGCCGATTGAAAATTGTTCCACCCGCATACCAAAATATTTGGCCGCCAGCAGGTGACCCATTTCGTGTACAGCTACTAAAATTGAAATGCTCAACAACAATTGAGCAAGCGATACCATCCAATCCATCAGTTTATCAGTTCTAAAGCTCTAATTCGTGTTTCGTTATCCGTGTTTACGTAATCGTCAAAAGAAGGGTGCTGAATAAAAGACGCTTTTTCCAGGCATTTTTCCACTACATCCGGCATAGCGAGAAAACCAATTCTGTCCTGTAAAAATTCAGCCACCACCACCTCATTTGCGGCATTCAGCACGCACGGCATGTTTCCTCCCCGTTTAAGGGCTTCAAAGGAAAGTGCAAGATTACGAAAAGTTTCCGTATCGGGCTTCTCGAATGTGAGGGCCGGGTAATTCACAAAATCAAAGCGCGGCAAATCGGATTTAAAACGTTCCGGATAGGTAAGTGCAAACTGAATGGGCAACCGCATATCGGGTAAGCCCATTTGCGCTTTCATTGATCCATCTTCAAATTGAACAATAGAATGAATAATCGATTGCGGATGCACCACCACCTCTACCTGTTCAGCCGAAAGGCCAAACAGCCATTTGGCTTCAATCACTTCCAATCCCTTATTCATCAATGTAGCTGAATCAATGGTGATTTTGGCACCCATCGTCCAGTTGGGATGCTTCAACGCTTGCGCCTTGGTTACCGCTAACAGTTCTTGCCGTTTTTTTCCACGAAAGGGGCCACCCGAAGCAGTCAGAATGATCTTTTCGATTTTGTTATGAAACTCCCCGACAATGCATTGAAAAATGGCCGAGTGTTCAGAGTCTACCGGGTAAATATTTACACCTTTTTCCTTTGCCAATGATGTAATCAGCTCACCGGCCACAACCAGTGTTTCCTTGTTGGCTAAGGCAATGGGTTTACCAGCCTCAATCGCTTTGATGGTTGGCTTTAATCCGGAATATCCTACCAGAGCGGTGAGCACAATGTCGATGCTTTCCATCTGCACCACCGAACACAATGCACTTTCACCGGCATAAACTTTTATGTTATGAGGCGAAAGGGCAGCTTTCACTTTTTCATAGTGATCTTCATTGCCGATTACCACCACATTGGGTTTAAAGTCAATGGCTTGTTGAATCAATAAGTCGGCATTGTTTTGCGCGGTGAGTACCTCTACTTCAAATTTATCGGGATAGGCGCGCACGACTTCCAACGCTTGCGTGCCGATGGAGCCGGTAGAGCCAAGAAGAGCTATGTTTTTTTTAGGTTGCAATTGATGAATCAAACAAGTAAAGAGTGGCGAATGTTACAACTTATTTTGCAAATCAAGTAATTGATCTTTCAATATCATTAAATCAACCGCAACAACTTGCCAGACTGCAGGAAGGTCAATACCAAAATATTCATGAATTATTTTATTGCGCATAGCACCTATCTTTCGCCATGGAATATGCAAATTAGATTCTTTAAACGATTCCTCAAATTTTTTACTTGCCTCCCCTATCACCTGAATGTTTCTGATTACCGCATCTTGAATAAGAAAATTTGTATAGAATTCTTCCTCAGAAATATCCCTGGTATACTGCTCAATTCTTGAAATAGAATTTAGCATATGAAGAATGTAGATCTCCGGGCTTTTCACTGCAGAATAAATTGCAAGTCCTTCTCTACATATGGACGAATCAACGGGTTAAGAGACCGTTCTGTAATTAAGTCCACTTTAATGCCCAACGCGTCCGATAGTTCCTGTTCCACACCTACTATGTCCAGCAGCGAGACTTTATTTGAACTGTCCAGAAAAATTAAAATATCCAGATCGCTGGCAGCTCTTTGCTCACTACGAGCATAAGAACCAAATACACCAATTTTTTGGGGTGACAAAGCCCGCAGGTGGTTAATAATCAAGGCCTTTTGCTGATCAGTTATCATTATGCAAATTTACTCAATTTCCGGCTTTCTTTAACCTGCCATTTGACCAAACTACACATCAGTCGTATAAGCCTTAAATTTCTGCATGGATAAGGAAATCGAGTTCAACCTGATTGAGCGATCAGCAAAGGGTAACACAGAAGCTTTTCGTGCATTGGTTGAAGCCAATCAGGCATTTGCCATTTCCCTCGCCTCGCGCTTTGTGCGCGAAATAACCGATGCAGAAGACATTGTGCAGGAGGCCTTTATACGGGTGTGGAAAAACCTGAACCGATACGATTTTAATTTCCGCTTTAAAACATGGCTGGGAAAAATTGTAACGAACCTATGCCTGGATGCAGGGAAATCAGCAAAGTATCGACAAACATTAACGCTTGATGACACAGTACCACATCAGGCAAACGAAAACGCAACAAACGAATTGGAACATGAAGAGCTACGAAACATCATTTTACACCTGGCCACTCAACTTACACCTAAACAGCAAGCTGTTTTTGTATTACGCGATTTGGAGCAACTTGAACCAGATGAGGTGTGTAAAGCACTCGATATGAGCAATGGCAACATGAAGAGCAACCTGTACTACGCCCGGGTACACATTAAAGCCGGACTTGAAAAATATTACAATACAAACCACAAAATATAAGCGAGCTATGAAATGCAGGGAATATGAACAATCGATTTACCTGTGGGAAGAAATTTCATCCGCAGAAAAAGAAATCGTAAGCAAACATATGGAAACTTGCCCGACTTGTGCAGAATTGTTTCAGCAAGTTCAGTTGATGCAGCAACGGGTTAGTGAAGTCTCAAAAAACAAAACTAAAGCACCTCATGCCGCACAACTTACCTCACGCATTATGCAGGCGGTGCATGAACAGCAACAACGTTCACACACAACACGGTTAACGTCAGTATTCTCTCCATTCCAACTGGTTCGATATGCGTGTGCAACACTCTCTTTGGTTTTAGCGATAAGCTTTGGTCTGGAGTATACCCATACAGGAACCCAACAGAAAACACAAATAACAACACTGGAAGAAGGAGTCATTTTGAACTCAGCAATCATTCGTTCGTCAGCAGCAGATCGAAAAAAACGAAAATCAATTTTTAGTACGTGTAAGACACCATTTACTAATCAATTGGCGTACAAAGAATGTATTAAACAACAATTCCAATAAGAAACCATGAAAACTACAACCATATTTTACACCCTGCTTACACTGATCTTACTAACAGCTTGCGAAAATCCCATCGCATTCAAGACTATTGTGCATGAAGATGGTTCCCTCGACAAAACCATTGTGTTGGAGAAAACCGGTAAAGACAAAGCCGAACAAAATTACTTTGGCATTAATAAGCAAAGTGGTTGGATTGTTGAGATTACTGAAAATAAATCAGAAAAGGAAAAAGACAATGACAAATTCCGGATCGCTTTCAGTAAACATTTCAATTCGGTTAATGATGTAAATAATGAACTTGATCGGCAGGCTGATACGTTATTTCAGATTCATTCAACATTCGACAAAAAATTCCGGTGGTTTTATACCTACATCCATTACACAGAAACCATTCGTCCGATTAACCGCTTTACCCTCACCCCTGTTGAAAACTTTTTCAACCAGGAAGATTTCTCGTTCATTGATCGACTTCCGGGTGAAGGCACCCCCATATCAAAAGCCGACAGTGTGTACCTGGAAGTGTTGAACGAAAAAATATCTAGTCTTTTTGTCAAAATGGCCTTATTCGATGAAGCCAATCACATGATTAAAACGGTAATCGCCAAAAACAACCTCGACAAAAGATGGCTGGACACACTGGATCAAAATAAAGAGTTGATTTATCGTATTATCGATGATCCGAAAAGCGAAAACAACATACCCGCTCAAATTGCAGATACACTTGGTATTCCGCTCGACAAGGATCAGGCGGGTAAAGATTTTGAAGCATTAAGCAAAAAATTTGAGTCACGCCTGAATTTTATGAGCTACGCATACGATGGCGGAAAATATGTAAACGAAATTCATCTCCCGTGGGAAATCATCCATACCAATGCTGATTCAGTTGTTCAAAACGTGGCCGTTTGGAAACCGCTAGCCACCAAGTTTGCCCTTCGCGAGTACACTATGTATGCCGAATGTCGTCAGATGAACTTGTGGGCTGTACTGGTTTCGGTTGGCATAGGAATACTTACCCTATGGCTCTTTCTAAAGAAGCGATAAGCCTGAGTATTTTTTGCGCTTTAGCGATGTTTGGGATCGGATAAATCAAGGTACTGATCGGGAAATTCAGCTAACGGAAACAAGGCCAATATGGTGCGCAAGGCATCCAGATCAACGCCTTCACCGCTCACAATCAAATAGAATCTGTTCTTGATGCCGAGTAAAACCTGTGAAGAATTGTTGAGTTTATGGTAATGCTCCCAACCCCTGTTTTCGATCCACAAAAATGATCGCTGCGACACGGTATCCGTCTCCACTTCAGGCAGGTTTGACCATTTGCCGGTCGCCTGTGAATACATAATGGGCGCATTATTATAATCGAATAATAAAATGGTAACCTTTCGTTTATTTTTAATAAAGCTTTGCTCAACCATCGAATACGTAAGTGTTCCAATTTTGATGGTTCTGCCTTTGTGTTGGTCAACACTATTAAATCCCTCTACTTTTTTTGGAATTAATTTGATCATTTCATCAGGTGGCATGATCGAATTGCCTTGTCCGAAAAGAAGGATTGATTGACACACCAGCACTATGGTAAAGGCGTAGTTCAAATGAAAGCGAGGGTGAGGTTCATGCAGGAGTTGTAATCTAAAATCAGACTTTAAATGATTGAAGTGCATCCGCAATTTTTCGATCGTTCGATAAACGAGGAACTTTGTTTTGGCCACCCAGTTTGCCTTGCGATTTCATGTATTCGATAAACGATTGCGGTTTAAGGGAGGTGATTTTCAGCGTTTGCAAAATGTTTCCGGTAATCAAATCATCGTAATATACATTTAACGAACGTAATTGATTGTCCAACTCAAGCGAAAAGGCAGCCATATCCGCAGGCGGATTTGAAAACTCAACAAACCATTCGTGATGCGGCAATCCGTTAGCTGGTGTTACCTGTGGCGCAACCGTAAACTCAATCAGCTCCACTTCCGGAAATTTCTTCCGCGCCTGGTTCATGGCTTTCTCCACTTCCTCCCCGATTACGTGTTCACCAAAAGCAGAAATAAAATGCTTGATCCTGCCCGTTACCAATAACCGGTACGGATTTTTAGAAACAAACTTTACGGTATCGCCAATGGAGTATCCCCAAAGCCCGGCATTGCTGTTGATGATCAGGGCATAATTTTTTCCAAGTTCCACTTCATCAATGCGTAGGCGTGTAGGGTTTGCGGTGAAATATTCTTCTGTAGGAATAAATTCGAAGAACATGCCGTTGTTCAACAGCAACAATAATCCCGGATCATGCTGCGAATCCTGGTAAGCAATAAATCCTTCGGATGCCGGGTAGGTTTCTATTGAATCAACTTTTTTACCAATAGATTCTTCCAGCTTGGCGCGATAGGGTTCAAAGTTTACCCCACCATATACAAACACGGAAAAATTGGGGAACACATCTTTTATCTTCTTTCCCGTTCGTGCATGAATGCGATCAAAATACATCTGCACCCAGGGCGGAATACCGGAAATAAGCGTCATGTTCGCGTCAAGGGTTTCATCGATGATGCGCTCCAGTTTTTCTTCCCAATCTTCAATGCAATTGGTTTGGTATGATGGCTTTTGATTTGTACGCAAATAACCCGGCACCAGGTGATTGGAAATCCCTGACAGCCTGCCGGTTTTTATTCCCGCAGTTTCATCCATCTCCGGACTACCCGAAAGAAAAATCAGGTTGCCATCCAGGAATGAAGCATTGCCCGTTTCATGTACATAGCTCAAGGTTGAATTTCTTGCGCTGGTAAAATGACTAAACTTCGACTCGTGTGAGATAGGAATATATTTTGTTCCCGATGTTGTACCCGATGTCTTGGCCAGGTAAGCCGGTTTGCCTTTCCACAATACGTTGGCTTCTCCTTTCAGGATGCGTTCAACATAAGGCTTCAGCTCTTCATAATCCCGTACCGGCACCTGCTTTTTAAAATCATCATATGTGCGAATGGCCTCAAAGTCATGATCTCTTCCAAATGCTGTGTACTTGGCTTGCTCTATAAGGCTCAACATAATGTTGTGCTGATACAAGGCCGGATTAAGCGACCACTTTCGTGTTTGAGCCGCCACATAGGCAGCGAATGGTTTTGCCAGGAGAGAACGAATACCCATATGTTGTAAAAGTAGTGACGAAATTGCAAATACGAATGACAGATGGTGAACTACCGGATGGGGTAATCCGTTAATATTGACAGAAATTTTTCAAGTGGTTCAACTTTTGCTTGTTCAGGATCATCGTTTTGGTGTTTAATTCGTGTTATGAAGACATTCCTCAAAATTGCTGTTATCGGTTTTATCAGTGGCCTGGCCGGAGCCTTTGTGTTTTTTCAATACCTGGTGAAAATATCAGGCAATCCCTTTCAGCAGGAACCTGTGTACGACATGGCCCGTTACGATTCACCTGCTGTTTTTCCGCCCAATACCGTTGAACTGGAAACAGAAAACAATGCCGAACCTTCTGATTTCAGTCTGGCCGCCAACAAAGCCATCCCCAGCGTGGTTTACATCAACAGCATTTTTAAAGGCACCTCCTACTCGCCATTCGATTGGTTTTTTGGCGGAGGCACCACCTCACAAACTCGTGTTAGCAGTGGCTCGGGAGTAATTTTCTCTACCGATGGCTATATCGTAACCAACAACCACGTAGTAGAGGCCGCTGAAAAGATTGAGGTGATGCACAATAAAAAAGTGTATACCGCTGAGCTGATTGGCACCGATCCTTCTACCGACCTGGCCGTACTAAAAATCAACGAAACAAACCTTCCCGCCATCACCATCGGGTCATCTAAAAATTTGCAAGTAGGCGAATGGGTAGTAGCTGTGGGTAATCCGTTTTCACTTTCATCAACGGTAACCGTAGGCATTGTGAGTGCTAAAGGCAGGCGCATTGGCATTCTGGAAGATAAATTTCCCATTGAATCATTTATACAAACGGATGCAGCCATCAACCCCGGAAACAGTGGTGGTGCACTCGTAAACCAAAACGGTGAATTGGTGGGCATCAACACCGCCATTTTATCCCGTACGGGAAGTTACACTGGCTATGCTTTTGCAGTACCGGTTGACTTGGCCCGAAAAGTAGTGGACGACCTCATCAAACATGGCATTGTGCAAAAAGGAATTTTTGGTGGCCGTGTAATCGAATACGATTTTCAAAATGCCAGAAAGTACGACCTGAACACCAATGTAAAGAATTTTAAAGGCGTGTTGTTGGAAAGCCTTGACAAGGACGGTCCGGCTATGAAAGCCGGTTTACAATTGGGTGATGTGATTACCAAAGTAAACAACGCAGAAGTGAACAGCCAGAGTGCTTTTGAAGAAGAACTGGCTTACAGATATCCAGGGGATAAGGTAGCGATAACTTTTGTGCGCGACAATAAACCCGGAACAACAACCGTAACGCTTACCAACAAAAATGGTACAACTGACATTGTAAAACGAAAAATCCTAACTTCATCCACACTGGGTGCCGATCTGGAAGCCACGGATTATGGCGTTAAAATTTTCAAAATAAAAGGTGGATACATGAAGGAACTGGGCGTACCGGAAAACTACACCATCATTTCCATCAATCGTGTTCGTGTTAAAGATCCACAGGAAGTGATTGACTTCTTCGAAAAATATAAAGGAAGGGTGAGCTTGTATGGCATGAACAGTTCGAAGGAAGTGTTACCATATAATTTTATTCTACGGTAAACGATTTCAATCCTTGGCGGTCTTGGCGACTTTGCGTGAAATTTAGTTCATCCGCATCTTCAACTTCTTACCCAGTTCCTCCACTGAAGCTTTGAAGTTGGAATCGGTTTTCATCATGTCTTCAACCGACTCAAGCGCATGAATAACCGTACTGTGATCGCGGCCACCAAAATTTTCACCAATCAGCGCAAGCGTTAATTGCGTATAGCGCTTGCAGAAATACATGGCCACCTGGCGCGGAATAACGATTTCGCGTTTCTTCACTTTGCCCTTCATGGCATCCAGATCAACCTTGAAGTATTCAGAAACGGTTTTCTGTATAAAATCCACACTTACATCCGACTGGATTTCGCGGATGATGTTTTTCAATACTTCCTTCGCCAGATCGAGATCAATTTCTTTTTTCAACAACGTAGCATGGAAAATGAGTGAGTTTAACACACCTTCCATATCACGCAGGTTGGTGTCCACGCTGTACGCCAGGTACTCGGCTACTTCCGTTGGAATATCAATGCCATCGGCCTGCATCTTGCGGTGAATGATGGCCAGCTTAGTTTCGAAATCAGGCTCCTGCAAGTCGGCTGTAAGGCCCCACTTGAAGCGCGATAGCAAACGCTCCTGAAATCCTTTCATATCCCGTGGCGGGCAATCGCTTGTCATGATTACCTGCTTGCCGGATTGATGTAACTGGTTGAAGATGTGAAAAAACATTTCCTGTGTTTTTTCACGGCCAGCCAAAAACTGCACATCATCCAGAATGAGCAAATCAACCTGTAAGTAAAAATTCTGGAATTCCTGAAGTTTATGATTTTGAAGGGCATTCAAAAATTGTGTGGTAAAATCATTCTGATCTACATACAGCACAATTTTATCAGGCATGTTATTTTTAATCTCGTTGCCTATGGCCTGCACCAGGTGCGTTTTACCAACACCAACTCCTCCATACAACATCAACGGATTAAATGATGTTACTCCTGGCTTTTTGGCAACGGCAACGCCCGCTGAGCGCGCTAACCGATTACAATCACCTTCAACAAAATTATCAAAAGAATAACTCGGGTTAAGTCTTGAGTTTACGGTTTGCGGATTCAGGGCACGAAAGGTGAACGGAGAATAATCCGTATCGGTACCGTTGGCACGTTTGCCATTCATACCATTTGGATAATTAACTGTTACCGGTGGATTTTGTGTATTACCACTATCTACAATTACCGAATATTCCAAACGTCCATCAGGGCCGATGGCTTTGTGTACGGCCTTCTTCAATACGGTTACGTAATTATCTTCCAGCCACTCGTAAAAAAATTGCGAGGGCACCTGAATGGTGAGCACATCACCTTCTACACGCAATGGAACAATTGGTTTAAACCAGGTATTAAAATTCTCTTCTCCTACACTTTCCTTAACGATTTCGAGACAATCATTCCATACTGTTGTGCAGTCAGCTACCATTTAGATTCCATGTTTGAGTTAAAGATCGTTTCCGCAACGGGAAAGGGAGACAAAGATGTAAAAAAAGGATTTAAGAAAACAACATCAGTACCTCTTGATTTTTTTGAAAAATATGCCGTTATAAAAAGAGCACAAATACCAAAGCCAACATAAAAGAAAACTTTTTTAAAAATATTTTTCTGTTCGAAATCGTGCCTGGCCATATTCAAACGATTGAAGGTTTGTTAACTTGGCGCGATGGAAAATAATAGTGGGCTTAACGAACTACTTTCAGGGTTTTCTCCTGCTAATCGCAACGAATGGATACAAGCTGCCGCTGCTGAAATTGATGGCAAAAATCCGTTGGAGGCGCTGCAATGGCATAAATCTGGAATTACTGGCCTCCCTTATTATGACTCCGCAAACACACCCACGAATCCATTTTCGCTCACTCCGTCCGAAAGTGAATTTTTGGGTGCCCGCTCATGGCACAACCTTCCGAAAATCAAGGTGTTAGATGCGAAGGAAGCTAATCAAAAAGCATTGCAATATTTAGCCGCTGGTGCTGATGGCATTCTCTTTGAACTGCAAGGCGATTTTTCATTTGAAGTCCTGCTCCGCAACATTGAATGGCCATATTGCAGCATCGGATTTACATTGGATGTGATTACTACAGATTTCTGCGATCAGCTTGAAAAATATCTTACCGGAAAAAAATTTGATCCCGCTTCCATTCAGGGTTTTATCCATCAAAAAACTTATCCACATCATCCACAAGTTTTGCACAAGCTTATCCACATGCTGGATTCGTACAAAAAAATTTCGTGCATTGGCATTTCCTCCGATGAGCAACTTGTACCCGACCAAATCAGCGACATGCTGATAAAAGCTGTCGAAAAACTCGACCAACTTGAAAGCGGAAAACAAACCACAGGCGCTGAACAAATATTTTTTACTGTAAACCTCTCAACGGATTTTATTATTGAAATCGTCAAACTGAAAGTGTTGCGGATGCTCTGGCATAAAATCATGAACGCATATGGTTCAACCCTCCAATCGCAATCTATTCGCATCCACACCACCAGCGAAGCCTGGATTAGTGAAAGCTTTGAACCACATGGGAATCTGTTAAAAGCTACTACGGCAGGTCTGGCAGCCATTCTGGGCGGATGCACATCCATTACCCTAACACCGGCTGATGAAACCGATGAGCGCCTTGCACGAATAGCACAAAATGTATCACACATTTTACGCGAAGAGTCGCACATCAACAAGGTTGCTGATCCAACAGCAGGCGCGTACTACCTCGAACAACTGATTCAGGAATTAAGCGAAAGTGCGTGGAATAAATTTCTTCAAAACATTAAAACAGCATGAGACCAGATTTTTCAAAAATCGACATCCATCAAAAAAGCAATGAGTATATCGATGCTGTTTTAAAGCCTTGGAGCAGTCCGGAGCAAATTCAGATTAAGCCGGTTTATTCTGAAAAAGATATTCACGATTCGGTTCATACAAAATTTACCTCAGGCATACCCCCCTACTTACGCGGGCCGTATGCCAGCATGTACACGGTTCGCCCTTGGACGATCCGGCAGTACGCAGGCTTTTCGACAGCAAAGGAGTCCAATGCATTCTATCGCAGAAACCTGGCTGCGGGTCAACGTGGGTTATCCGTTGCGTTTGATCTGGCCACCCATCGGGGTTATGATTCCGATCACCCACGCGTAGCGGGCGATGTGGGTAAAGCCGGTGTAGCCATCGACTCGGTGTTGGACATGAAAATTCTGTTCGACCAGATACCGTTGGATAAGATGTCGGTGAGCATGACGATGAATGGTGCCGTTATTCCCATCCTCGCATTTTATATCGTGGCGGCTGAAGAACAAGACGTAAAGCCTGCGCAACTCAGTGGCACCATTCAGAATGATATTTTGAAAGAGTTCATGGTGCGCAACACGTACATCTATCCGCCTGAACCTTCCATGCGCATTGTGGCGGATATATTTGAATACACTTCGCGCCACATGCCGAAGTTCAACTCCATCAGCATAAGCGGTTATCACATGCACGAAGCAGGTGCACCCGCACACATTGAGTTGGCGTATACATTAGCAGACGGACTGGAATACATTCGCACCGGAATAAAAGCTGGTATTGCCATTGATGATTTTGCTCCGCGTCTTTCTTTCTTCTGGGGCATCGGTATGAATTTCTTTATGGAGATTGCCAAGATGCGTGCCGGACGTTTACTCTGGTCGAAGATTGTGCAGCAATTCAATCCGAAAAATCCGAAGTCTATGGCGTTGCGTACGCATTGCCAAACATCGGGCTGGAGTTTAACCGAACAGGATCCCTACAACAACGTGGCCCGCACCTGCATTGAAGCACTTGCCGCGGTATTGGGCGGCACCCAGTCGCTGCACACCAATTCATTGGATGAAGCCATTGCCTTGCCCACGGATTTCTCGGCACGTATTGCGCGCAACACCCAACTTTACATTGAAAAAGAAACCGGTGTTACACGCGTGGTTGATCCGATGGGCGGATCGTATTATGTTGAATGCCTCACCAAAGAACTGGCTGAGAAAGCATGGGAGCTCATTGCTGAAGTGGAACAACTTGGCGGCATGACCAAAGCCATCGAAAGCGGTATACCGAAAATGCGCATTGAGCAGGCAGCAGCAGCGAAACAGGCCCGCATTGATTCTGGAGTAGATGTGATTGTGGGGGTAAACAAATATCGTGTACACGAAAAACCCGACTTCGATATACTGGAAGTAGACAACACGGCTGTACGCAAAGAACAAATTGAACGACTGAATCAACTCAAGGCTGAACGCAATCAACAGGAATGTGATCGTGCATTACAAGCGTTGAAGCAAGCAGCATCGTCCGGCAAAGGAAATCTGCTTGAACTGGCAATTGTTGCAGCCCAACATCGCGCCACGCTGGGTGAAATATCCAATGCCATGGAAGAAGCTTTTGGACGATACAAGGCATCCATCAAATCCATTTCAGGTGTATATTCGGGTGCGATGAAGAACAATGCACACTTTGAAGAAGCCCGCAAGCTAGCCGATGAATTTGCATCACTGGATGGGCGCAGGCCACGTATCCTCGTGGCTAAGATGGGACAAGACGGGCACGACCGGGGCGCTAAAGTAATCGCTACAAGCTTTGCTGATATGGGTTTTGATGTAGACATCGGGCCGTTGTTTCAAACACCTGATGAAGTGGCCATGCAAGCCGCAGAAAACGATGTGCATCTTGTTGGTGCGTCCAGCCTGGCAGGTGGACACAAGACGTTGATTCCGGAATTAGTGGAAGCACTCAAAAAGATCGGGCGGGAAGATATTCTTGTGGTGGCGGGCGGAGTTATCCCTGAAAAGGATTATGATTTTCTGATGCAAAAAGGCGTATCCTTCATTTTCGGGCCGGGTACCGTTATTACCGATGCTGCCAAAGAAATCCTGAAAAAGCTAATTACCTCCCGGTGAATTATTCCCCATTGATATGGGGGCCGACAAATCAAACAAAAGTTGGCTAAAGCCTGCCGAATTCTTTAGATTCGAAGTTGAATCCTTTTCTAAAACGATCCTTTATGAAAAATCTGCGGTTGACGTTTGTGATGGTTATGGCATTGGTGTTGGCCATGCCAGTGTATGCTCAGAAAAAATTTGATAAAACCCTGGCCAAAGCCGATAAGAGTTTCAATTCCGGAGACTACGCCAAAGCGCTTAAAACGCTGACCAAATTTAAATCACTGGTCACTAAAAAACTGGGGGCATCAAACCCCTACATGCCGGGTTACTACACCCGCCAGGCCAAGTTTGATCTGGCGTATGGTACGTTGAAAAACTTTGATAGCAATCTCGAACAAGCGTTAACTACCAGTGCTTCCCTTTTTGGAGAAAACACAACAAAACACGCCAACACACTTATTGATATTGCTGAAGTTTATAACCAATACGGCTACTACCGTAAAAGTCGTGAACTGCTAGCAAAAGCAGAGGCCATAATAACCACTGAAGAACAACCTGATCCGATAATTAAAACCAAGTGGGTACTTGAAACAGCCGAAGCCATGATCGGTCAGGGCTTTTGCAACGATGCCTTAGCGTTACTGCGTGCGAATGAAAGTTTCATTGCTTCACGCGCTGTCGATAAGGAAACGGCTGTTGTAGATGGAAAGATTAAAAGTACGCGTGTACCGGAGGAGGAATACAAACAACGCTTTGGTGGATATGGCAGATTGATTTCCTTGATCACAAGTGCATACGGAAGAAAAGGTGATATCGATAGTACTGACAGCTATTACATTCAAAACCGCCAATGGATTTCAAGAAACCAAAAAATGTTGGGCGAGACCAGTTTGTTATTGGTTCAAAGTGACTATACGTATACTTCCGTAATGGCTGAGAACAACAACGGAAAGGTTCAATCCGGTTTGGATAAATGGGCTGATTTCAGCGACCAACTCAGTGAGTTGAAAAAAAGAACTTCTCCTTCGGTTCCGCTGGGGCATGATCTATACCTGGCTGAACTTTCACAGTTGCAACTCAACGACAACAGAGCACGCTATGCAAACCTCAAAGCGGAGTATGACCGCATGTTGGGCAAGTACTTCACCAAGTCAAGCATACTGAATGTTAACCTTAAGGCTGTTGAATTTGATTCTAAGTTATCAAAAGATAAAACCAGGAATCTAGAGCGAGATGCCGATAGGGTATTGAGCGATGAAGCACTTCCGCAACACCATAAAACGCGCGTAAGCATTCTTGAATTTCTTTACGAGATGTCCATTCAGACTCAACGCTACTCAAATGCAGAATCATACCTGAATCAGATTCTCACCACCAAGAAGGAGTTGTACGGAGAACAATCTCCTGAATATCATTTAGGCCAAATTGCGCTCGCGAATTTTTACCTGGACTACACCAACAAAATTGAAGAAGCTGGAAAAATCTACACCAACAGCTATGAGAAATTTCTGGTAAATGAAATTCATCTCAAACATAAAGATCACCTGAACCTGCTTTACCACCTGGCCACGTATTATGAACTGACCGATAAATTTGCACTAGCTTCCAAAACACTCGAAAAAGCTTCTGATGCAGCACGCTTAAAATATGATGACAAAGATCCGGTTTATGCAATTGCACTGAACCAAACCGCTAAGCTGCGGATGAAAATCGGAGACTATGACAAAGCCACCAACGACATTGATAAATCCTTAAAAATATTCGACCTGAAAGACAACCGCGAAGATCGCTGGAAGAGTGACTACATCAATGCCGTTGAGACGCAAGCAAAACTGTATGGCGTAAAAGGCATGTTCGATGAAGCGCAGGCAAACCTTGACCGCACCCGAAAAATGATTCGTAAATCAGATGTTCCTGTTGGCAATGAACTTTCAACAGCGGAAGAACTTTCAAGTTTATTTATTCAATTAGGATATTATTCTCAGACTGATGTTTTGCTTAACCAACTACTCACTGAATATCAAAAGTTATATGGTTCACAGTCGATGCGTTTGATTGATCCGCTTACCAACAAGGGTATGCTTGCCCTTGCCCGGGGCGATTATCCGGAAGCACAGCGCATTGCCCAACAAGCCAATCAGCTTGCCGTAAAAACATATGGCGAGGCCTCCACGAAAACCGCTCCTACACAACGCCTACTAAGCGATATTTACTACAGCCTGGGTGACTACGAAAAAGCTGAAGAGAATGCACGCAAAGCACTAACCAGTCAAGAAAAGCAGTTTGGTCGGCAACACGTTGAGGTAGCCCGTTCACTTTCGCAACTTGGTTTAATTAAATTCCACGATGGCGATAATCGTAGAGAGGTAGAAAAAATTATGGTCGAAGCCCGCGATATTATTGCAGATAAATTAGGCAAGGACAATCCGCAGTACGCTGAAATTCTGAAAAACATTGCACAGCTTTACATCTCCGAAAAGAAATACGATATCGCTTTTAATTCACTCACCATTGCTGAAAACATCTGGAAACAGAAAGCAGGCTCAAAAAATAACATCAACACGGCCAGTATCTACACCTTAACCGGTGATGTGTATTATCATCAAAAAAATTATAACAAGGCCGAGGAATTCTACAACAAAGCCAGTTCCTTGTACAAGGATAAATTCAGTGCTACACACCCGGAATATGTTAAGCTCCAGTCGAAGTTGAGTAAGGTGTATTACATGAAGAAGGACTTCAAGCGCTCGAAACAAAATATTGAAGGTGCGCTGAATAATTACGAAAACTTCATCAAACAATTCTTCCCTGCTCTGAGTGAACGCGAAAAAGCGAAATACTGGAACACGATCAAAGGCGACTTTGAATTTTATAACACATTAGCCTTTAGTAAGATTGATGACTTTAAGGATTTGAGCGGCAATGTGTACAACTACCAGTTGCTTACTAAGGCGTTGCTTCTAAGCTCGTCCATCAAAATCCGTGAGCGGATTATGAACAGCACCGATGAAGAACTCAAGAAAACCTATCAGGACTGGGTAGAGAAAAAAGAACTGCTCACCCTGGCGATGTCGCTTAGTCCTGCACAGCTGGTTGAAAATGAAATCGACCCTGCCCTGCTTACTGCAGAAGTTGAACGCCTTGAGAAATTCCTGAGTCAGAAGTCGGAACTATTTGGCCAGAGTTTTGACACCAAACGCATCACATTTGAAGATGTGAAGAAGTCGCTTAAACCAAACGAAGTGGCTATTGAAATGATCCGCTTCCGGGTGTTCGATCATACATTTTCTGATTCTGTGGTTTACGCAGCTATGTACTTACGGAATGACAGTAAAAAACCGGAAGTGATTTTGATGAACAACGGTCAAAACATGGAAGGGCGGAATTTCCGTTACTACCGAAATGCCATTACCGGAAAAATTCATGACGATTTTTCATATGCTGCCTATTGGGGCCCTATCCAAAAAGAGCTTGGACAAGTATCTACGATTTACCTTTCTGCAGATGGAGTATTCAACCAAATCAACCTGGAGGCCATACCCACACCTGACGGCAAATACATTCTCGACAACTCCAACATTGTGTTGATCAGTAACACAAAGGATTTATACCTGAACAAGGTAAAGTCGCGGGCTGTACCGGATAACAATGCATCTATGTTTGGAAACCCTCAGTTTTATCTGCAAGCGTCTAATGGTCCAATTACGCAGTTACCCGGAACAGAGAAAGAAATCAACCAGCTTCAATTACTATTAAAACAAAAGGGCTGGACAACCGAGCAGTACCTGGAAGGAAAAGCAACTGAAGAACGCATTAAAGAATTGAACAGTCCGAAAATTTTCCACGTAGCCACTCACGGTTTCTATAAACCTACTGAGCAACTGCGGCCGGAAGATGAAATGGAAGGCAACGAACTGGCGCTTACCCAAAACCCACTACTGCGTAACGGTTTGCTATTGAAAGGCGCTGGCGACTTACTGGATAAAACCGACTACAACTACAACATGGAAAACGGTATCCTCACCGCCTATGAGGCCATGAACCTGAACCTCGACCGCACCGACCTGGTGGTGCTTAGTGCCTGCGAAACCGGATTGGGTGAATTGCAAGCTGGTGAAGGGGTGTTTGGACTCCAACGTGCCTTTCTGGTGGCCGGTGCAAAAGTGCTTATCATGAGTATGTTTAAGGTGGATGATGAAGCGACTCAGAAACTGATGTTGAAGTTTTACCAAAAATGGCTAACCACCAATAATATGCGACAGAGCTTCATCGAAGCCAAGAAAGAAATCCGAAGCGAATATCCCGATCCGATTTATTGGGGTGCGTTTATGATGATTGGATTGGAGTAGACTTGGTCGATAGTCAATGGTTCATGGTGGTTAAAACTATTGACTATTGACTATCGACATTCTATACTTGTTGCATGAAAGCTTTCGCCAGCGACAACTACTCCGGTGTACACCCGGAAATTATGGAGGCCTTGCACCAGACCAACCACGAGCACATGGGCTCATACGGTGCTGATGAAATTACAGCACGCGTGGTTAAAAAATTCAAAACGCTTTTTGGTGATGACACTGAAGTATTCTTTGTTTACAACGGTACAGGCGCCAATGTACTTGGTTTAACAGCAGCAACTCAATCGTTCAACGCCATTATATGTTCTGAGTTGGCGCACATCAATGTAGATGAATCAACTGCCCCTGAAAAATTTACAGGTTGTAAACTGATTGGCTTACCAACCACTAACGGAAAAATATATGCGGATCAGGTTGAGAACCGCATTCAACGATTAGGCGACCAACATCATCCGCAGGCAAAGGTCATTTCCATCTCACAATCCACCGAATACAGCACGGTATATACCGCAGAAGAAGTAAAATCACTATCCGAAATAGCGAAGAAGTATAACTTCTACCTCCACATGGATGGCGCACGCATTAGTAATGCGGCTGTTAGTCTGGGTCAGGATTTCAGGAATTTTACGAAAGATGCCGGTGTAGATGTGCTTTCGTTTGGCGGAACCAAAAACGGAATGATGTTTGGCGAAGCGGTTGTATTTTTTAATCCTGCAGTTGCCAAACAATTTGCCTACATCCGTAAGCAAGGTATGCAACTGCATTCCAAGATGCGGTTTATCACCGCTCAATTCGATGCGCTTTTGTCAAATGACTTATGGAAACGAAGTGCATCGCACGCGAATAGCATGGCCAAACGGCTGGAACATGCCCTTCGGCAAATTCCTCAAATAAAAGTTACACAAGCTGTGGATGGCAATGGCGTGTTTGCCATCATCCCAAAAGAAATTACAGAAGCCCTTCAGCAGGAATTTTTCTTTTACGTGTGGAACGACCGAACCAACGAATGCCGGCTAATGTGCTCGTTCGACACGACAGAAAAAGAAGTAGATCAGTTTGCTGAAAAAGCAAAAGCGCTATGTTCAGCGCTTTAGAAATTTATAGGTACCCTTGAATTTGGTTTCATCATCCCGAAGGGCAATCAGGTAATAGCCTGCTGCAAAATCCTTTACCCGCATGCGTATCTTGTGGTCGTCAATCACCTCAGTCTCAGCCGTCATTTCATTGCCGATGATATTATAGAGCGAAAGCTTAACCTTACCGGCATTTAGCTGATCAAGGTTTATTTCAATGTATTCCGTAGCCGGGTTGGGGTATATTGAAATCGATTTTGCAAACGAAGCGCGCTCTGCCTGGTAAGCACCGTCCTGCGCCATAGCCACACCTGACAAGAGGCAAAAAAGGAGTATGGTAAAGGTTTTAAGCACGTTCATATGTTTAAAATACGCAAAATCCGCACCAATTGTTTTGAGAATTTGCCTATTAGATGCTTCTAAAGCCCAAAAGGTTTAAATAAAAGTGAATTATTTACCGCAGGCTCGAAAAAGCCACCGGTAAGTGCTCAATAAAATCGGAGGCAATCAGTCCGCGTTGGCCGAGCTTTCTGCGGGCTTCATCCCCGGACAGGCCATGTAGCCATACGCCCAATTGTGTAGCATCAACCGGAGAGTATCCCTGCGCCAGCAAGGCCGTTAAAATTCCGGTTAGCACATCGCCACTTCCACCCGTAGCCATGGCCGGGTTACCGGTGTTGTTAATGAACATAATGCCTTCCGGAGATGTGATGGTGGTGTAAGCTCCCTTTAATACCACCACTACCTTATACTCTTTTGAAAATGCCCGTTGACGATCCAATCGTTCAAAATCATTTTTTGATTCACCAGCGAATCGCTCAAATTCTTTGGGATGAGGCGTAAGGATTATTCCTGGTCTTAATAGTGCAAGTAATTCCCGATTTTCGCTGATGATGTTTAACGCATCAGCATCCAATACCATCGGAGCATTAGTTTTCTCCAACGCAACACGCAAAGCCTGAACTGTTTTTTTATCCTTGCCCAAACCCGGCCCAATGCCGATAGCCGAGTATGGGTCTGTTTCCGGAACGATGGAGAAACACGCATCTGCCTGATCAATACTCACCATGGCCTCAGGTACCGTAGTTTGAATGATTTCATATCCCTTCACCGGAACGTGTGATGTGAGTAAACCCACACCGGTGCGAAGGGCCGCACGTGAGGCCAATACAGCCGCACCCATTTTTCCATAACTTCCGGCAATGAGTAAGGCATTTCCGCGCTTTCCTTTGTGGTCAAACTTGTGTTGCGGTTTAACAAGCTTGGCTACATCCTTTCTGGTAAGCAGAAATGTTTCCGTTTGTGCTTGTTCAAGTCCTGCTTTGCTTAAACCAATATCCACTATATGCCATTCACCTACATAAGCGTGATTTTCAGGTAAAAAGAATGCAAGCTTGGGCAATTGAAAAGATACGGTATGATCAGCTTTAAAAATGGCACCTGCAGATGGTGCATCGGCCATTAATCCCGAAGGAATATCTACCGCCACACGAATGGCCTCTGCCTGATTCATACAGGAAATCACCTCCGCACTTACCCCTTCAACTGGTCGTGATAAGCCGGAGCCAAACAAGGCATCAATCAACACATCGCATCCAGCAAACAAGCCCTTATCGTACTGTTTGCTAATGGACTGAATTTGAGTTTTCTCTTTCAATCGTTGTAGGTTTGTTTTGAAATCCAGCGATTCACGACCGGCACCTTCAACTACCCAAACCTTAACGGAATAATTCCAATCCAACAGCATGCGGGCAATGCCCAACCCATCACCACCATTATTACCGGAGCCACAAACAATACCAACCGTATAGCGGGTATCAAAGTGGGTTGTAAACCATGAACAAAAAGCACGACAGGCACGCTCCATCAGGTCGATGGAGGGAATGGGCTCGTGCTTGATGGTGTAGGCATCCAGTTCCCTGATCTGTTTTGCGCTAAGTATTTTGATCATGATATGTGACTAAACAAAAATGTCCTACACAAAGGTAGGACAACTTCAACATCAAACGATGATATCCATCATGCCGGAGGTTGAACACCATAGAACTCATAGTTCTGTGCAATGTATCCTTTCCATTGTTCAGGAACCTGGCTCTCTTCAAAAATTGCTTCCACCGGGCAGGCCGGCACACAGGCATCGCAATCAATGCAAACTTCCGGATTGATATAAAGTTGCTTTCCGTTTTTATCGAAACCGGGTTCTTTCACTTCCGATCCGCTACCGTCTTTACTTATCGGACCATGGATGCAATCCACTGGACAAACATCCACACAGGCAGTATCGCAGGTGCTTACACAGGGTTCACAAATTATGTAGGGCATAATGATGAATTTAGTGGAACGATATGACCAATGTCATGTTTGAATATAAGGAATAAATATAAACTAGACCAATTTTGAAACCCGTAGCTATTCTGAGCCGGGTAGGTTAAATTTAACATAGAAATTACTGGCCATGAGCGAAACAGCGATAAACGGCAAAAAAACGACTAAGGAACTGGAAAAAGTGGTTATCCGGTTTGCTGGCGATTCCGGGGACGGAATGCAGCTTACCGGTTCGCAATTCAGTTTTACATCTGCTTTGTGGGGAAACGACCTGGCCACGTTTCCGGATTTTCCGGCCGAAATACGGGCTCCTCAGGGAACAGTTGAAGGCGTATCCGGCTTTCAGGTTCAGATCGGTAAGATTGATATTTATACACCAGGCGACCAGGCCGATGTATTGGTGGCGATGAACCCGGCTGCCCTGAAATCAAACCTGCAATTTGCCCGCAAAGGAGGCAACGTTATTGTTGATCTGGATGCCTTTGTGGATCGCAACATTGAAAAGGCTGGCTTTGCGACCAACCCCTTAGAGGATGGAACGTTGGCCGATTACAATGTGGTAGAAGCACCAATTTCCTCCCTTACCAAAACGGCTTTGGAAGGACTTCAACTCGACAATAAAAGCATCATGCGCTCCAAGAACATGTTTGCTCTGGGCATGATGTATTGGTTGTTCGATCGTTCGTTAAAAGAGACAGAGAAATACATCGATTCAAAATTCAAGAAAACACCGGCTTTGGCCGAAGGAAATAAACGCGCTTTGAATGCAGGCTTTCACTATGCCGAAACCATCGAAGCCTTGCCGGCCATGTACAAGGTGCCGCCTGCTCAAATCGAAAAAGGAACGTACCGGCACATTTCCGGAAACACAGCAACAGCATGGGGCTTAATGGCAGCTGCCGAAAAAGTGAGTAAAAAACTTTTCCTGGGCTCATACCCCATCACGCCTGCATCCGATATTCTGCATGAACTATCGCGCCACAAAAACTTAGGCGTTATCACCATGCAAGCCGAAGATGAAATTGCAGCCGTGTGTTCCGCCATTGGTGCGAGCTACGCGGGTCAATTGGGTGTCACCACATCATCAGGTCCGGGTATTGCCTTGAAAGGTGAAGCCATCGGGCTGGCCGTGATGGCGGAAATACCGTTGGTAGTGGTTGATGTACAACGCGGTGGTCCTTCCACCGGATTACCAACCAAGACAGAACAAGCCGACATTAACATTGCCGTGTATGGCCGCAACAGTGAAAGTCCGGCTGTGGTACTGGCCGCCAGCACTCCCGCAAACTGTTTCGACTTTGCATACCTCGCAGCAAAAATTGCCATGGAGCACATGACTCCGGTAATTTTATTAACCGATGGTTATCTGGCTAATGGATCTGAGCCATGGAAATTTCCACACACTGCAGACCTGCCACCCATTACGCTACGCGAACCGCATAAGGACAATGGTGTTTATTACCCTTACGTACGTGATGCAGAAACATTGGCGCGTGGTTGGGCCGTACCCGGTACACCGGGGTTTGAACACCGCATTGGTGGATTGGAGAAGCAGGAAAAAACCGGAAATGTTTCGTACGATCCACAGAACCACGAAAAAATGGTTCGAATCCGTGCGGAAAAAGTGGCGCGTGTAGCCAACTACATTCCCGAGCTGGAAGTACAAGGAAATGGTGATGGCAAATTACTGGTTGTAGGTTGGGGCGGTACCTTTGGTGGATTGCACACTGCGGTTACTGAATTGCAACAAGCAAATCGGAAAATTGATTTTGTTCATTTCAACTTCATAAATCCCCTACCAAAAAATACCAAAGCTGTATTTGAAAAGTATGACAAGATATTGGTCTGCGAATTAAACATGGGACAATTCGCTTCGCTGTTACGGAGCAAGTTTCCTGGTATGAATATTTTATCCTACACCAAAATTCAGGGCCAACCCTTTTTGGTTACCGAACTGAAGGAAGTTTTCTTAGAAAACCTAAAAGACTGATCACATGGAAAACACAATAGATATACCGCAAGAAAAAACCCTCACCAAAAAAGATTTTGAAAGCGACCAGTTGGTAAGGTGGTGCCCGGGCTGTGGCGATTATTCCATCCTCTCAGCCATGACCAATGCATTGCCGCAGCTTAACATTCCCCGCGAAAATTTTGTCTTCGTTTCAGGAATCGGCTGCGCAGCTCGCTTTCCATATTATATGAATACGTATGGCTTTCATACCATTCACGGTCGTGGGCCTGCTGTGGCAACCGGAGTAAAACTGGCTAACCCTAAACTGAGCGTTTGGGAAATTCAAGGCGATGGCGATGCGATGGCCATTGGTGGAAACCACTTCATTCATGCTTTGCGTAGAAACATTGATATCAATATCATACTCTTTAATAATGAGATCTACGGACTTACCAAAGGGCAATACTCCCCCACCTCTCCGGCAGGACTAGTAACCAAATCCACACCGTATGGATCAGTTGAACGGCCATTCCAGGCTGCAGAACTCGTGATTGGTGCACAAGGCACCTTCTACGCCCGAACCATTGACACCAATCCGAAATTAATGACGGAGATTTTTGTGCACGCGGCCAAACATGTAGGTACCTCATTGGTGGAAGTGTTGCAAAACTGTGTGATCTTCAATGACGATGCCCATGCTGCCGTTACTGCGAAACAAAACCGCGATGATTTTCAATTGCATGTAAAGCATGGTCAACCCCTGTTATTTGGCAAGGAGAATAAAAAAGGCATTCGTCTGAACGGTTTAAAACTGGAAGTTGTAACGATTGGCGAAAATGGCATCACCGAAAACGACATCCTTGTTCATGATGCACACAATGAAGATCCAACGCTTCACCTGATGCTTGCCCGCATGGCGCCACCTCACTTCCCGATGGCCTTGGGAGTTATTCGTGAGGTCAGGGCAAAAACATATGATGAAGCGATTGCAGAAGAACGTGAAAAGATAACCGCGAATGCACGATACCATTCAGTGGATGACTTATTAAAGAGTGGAGAAATTTGGGAGATTAAGTAAGCAACTGCTTACACCAACTTTTCCTATTTTTGAAATGCAGGTAAAAACACAAGCGAATGAGTAGTGAAGCCTTAATTATATTTTTCATCGGGGGTGTAATCATGGTAGGGGCCGGTATATTGGCATCAAACCTGTTAGCGCCAAAATCAAAAAACCCGTTGAAAGACGAGCCGTATGAGTGTGGTGTTCCTACACAGGGCACTTCCTGGATTCAGTTCCGGGTAGGGTATTACCTGTTCGCCATCCTCTTTCTCATCTTCGATGTGGAAACGGTTTTCATTTTTCCCTGGGCGGTGGTGATGAAGAAAGTTGGCTTATCTGCTTTTATAGAAATTTTAATTTTTCTGATCATTCTCGGACTTGGGTTGTTATATGCCTGGAAAAAGAAAGCGTTGAAATGGGAGTAAATCAAAACACGATAAGTCCGCAACAACATCAGGAACTCCTCAAGGATTTTCCCGGAGAAGTGGTACGTGGCCCCGGCAGCAACATTGTCATCACATCAATTGACAGTGTGGTAAACTGGTCGCGTGCAAATTCCCTTTGGCCGCTTGTATTTGGCACCAGTTGCTGTGCCATTGAAATGATGGCCACCGGTGCCAGTCGCCATGATTGGTCGCGGTTTGGAACGGAGGTGGCCCGTGCTACACCCCGCCAGGCCGACTTAATCGTGATTGCCGGAACCATTGTGAACAAAATGGCGCCCGTACTTAAGCGATTGTACGATCAGATGGCCGATCCGAAATATGTGATTGCAATGGGCGCATGCGCCACTTCGGGTGGACCATTCTATTATAATACATACTCGGTGGTAAAAGGTGCTGATCATGTGATTCCTGTGGATGTGTATGTTCCCGGTTGTCCCCCTCGGCCGGAAGCGTTGTTATACGGTATACTGCAGTTGCAGAAAAAGATAAAAGGCGAGTCGTTGGCAGAGCCACGCGACCCGATGAAGGATTTTGTGTAACCTCACGCCTTACCCCTCTCCTATTAGGATAGGGGAGATAACAAATATTGAATGGACAGCGATTCATTAAAAGATTTTATACTACAACGGGTGCCTGAAGCGGAGATCGTACAAGGCACCCAGTATTTACAGGCGACCATTCCGTCCGAAAAAATCCGTGCAATACTTACTGAACTGAAATCGAATCCTCAAACCTCATTTGATTATCTGTTTTGCCAAACCGGTGTTGATTGGCCGCAACACATGGAAGTAGTCTACCACCTGAAATCCACTACACTGAATCACATGGTGGTTATCAAAGCCAAAATTAATTCGCGTGAAAATCCGGAGATTGACACCGTATGCGATCTGTATCGCACAGCCGAATTTCATGAACGTGAAATCTTTGACTTGTATGGAATCGTTTTCAAAAATCATCCAGACCTAAGAAGACTGCTATTAACTGATGACTGGGTTGGCTACCCCATGCGGAAAGATTACGTAGACCCTGTAAACATGATTGCTTACTGATGGAAGATGTAATCACCAAACCGCTTGAGTCGCAGGAGTACTTCATTAACATGGGTCCGCAGCACCCGTCTACACACGGAGTACTGCGCCTGGTGTTATCGTTGGATGGTGAGATTATCCGAAAAGTAGAACCTCACATCGGGTACATTCATCGCTCCATTGAAAAAATGTGTGAACACGACAGCTACCAGCAGATCGTGCACCTCACCGACCGGATGGATTACCTCTCGTGCCACATCAATAATGAGGCCGTTTGCCTGGCGGTTGAAATGGGTTTGCAACTGGAAGTACCCGAACGGGTAAAAGTTATTCGTACCATCATAGGCGAACTTACACGTTTGTCATCGCACCAACTCTGGTGGGGCGTTATGGGTATGGATTTAGGCGCCATCACCACTTTTCTATACGGCTTCCGTGATCGCGAAATGATCACCGATATTTTTGAAGAAACCTGTGGTGCCCGATTAACCATGAACTACAATGTTCCGGGTGGATTGATGTTCGACATCCATCCAAACTTTCAAAAGCGCACCAAAGATTTCATTGCACACTTCAAAAAGAAATTGCCGGAGTACGATGACCTGCTATCCCACAATGTAATCTTTCGTCAGCGTACCATGGGTATTGGCAAGCTTTCGAAAGAAGATGCGATTTCCTTTGGTGTAACCGGCCCATCCGGAAGAGCCTCCGGATTTTCATGTGATGTACGCAAGCATCATCCCTACAGCGCTTACGATAAAGTGCTGTTTAAAGAAATTCTTCGTACGGAAGGAGATTGCTTTGCGCGTTATCAATGCCGTATTGATGAGATGTGGGAGTCACTTTCCATCATTGAACAGCTAATCGACAACATACCTGAAGGACCATTTAAAGCACCTACCAAAGCAGTAATTAAATTACCAAAAGGTGAATTCTATCAGAAAGTGGAAACGGCTCGCGGTGAATTTGGCGTATACATCATCAGCGAAGGGCAAAAAAGTCCGTACCGGTTGAAGTTTCGCTCACCGGGCTTCAGTAATTTATCTGCATTGAATCACATGGCACAAGGTTGCAAAATTGCCGACCTCGTAGCCATCATGTCGACCATTGATTTAGTTATACCCGATATTGACCGATAGCATGAAGTGGCTCTACGACTTTTCCTACCTCACACGCGCCATCCACGAAGGATTATCAGCACGGTTTGAGCCGGGAACGGTGGTAATACTGGAAATGGTATTGGTGGGCATCACATTCATGTTGTTGTTTGCCATATTGGGGTTAGTGTTGGTGTATGCCGAACGAAAAGTAAGTGCCGTGATTCAACAACGCCTTGGTCCGATGCGTGTTGGAAAATGGGGAACAGCCCAGACGCTTGCTGATGTAATCAAACTTTTGCTTAAAGAACCGTTGATCAACAAAGACGCTGACAAGTTTTTGTTCAACCTTGCACCGTTTGTGATCATGATCGCTGCCTTTATGGCGATTGCTGCATTGCCTTTTGCCAAAGGCTTGCAAGCCATTGATTTTGACATTGGCATTCTCTATGTCGCAGCTGTTTCATCGTTGGGTGTAATTGGTATTTTATTGGCCGGATGGTCATCCAACAATAAATATTCATTGATTGGGGCGATGCGGGCAGGAGCGCAGATTATCAGTTATGAATTATCCGTAGCCCTTTCACTATTAACCATTGTAGTGCTTACGGGTAGTTTGCAATTCAGCACTATTGTAGAATCGCAGGCGGATGGTTGGTGGATATTTAAGGGTCACATTCCGGCTATGATTGCCTTTATCATTTTCCTGATTGCCAGCACAGCCGAAACCAATCGCGGACCGTTCGATTTGGCTGAAGCTGAATCGGAATTAACAGCCGGCTTTCACACTGAATACTCGGGACTGAAGTTTGCCTTTTTCTTCCTGGCTGAATTTGCGAACATGTTTATTGTGGCCGGCATCGGTGCCACGGTTTTCTTGGGCGGCTGGATGCCGTTTCATATTGGCAGTTGGGAAGGCTTTAATGCCATTATGGACTTTATTCCTCCGATTGTCTGGTTCTTTGGCAAAGTTGGCTTTATGATTTTTATGATGATGTGGTTCCGCTGGACATTCCCGCGCCTTCGCATCGATCAGTTATTGACGTTAGAGTGGAAATACCTGTTACCCATTAATTTGATGAACATTGTACTGATGGCGTTTTTGAGTTTGATGGGCTGGCATTTTTAGGAATAGACTTTAGATATAAGATATAAGTAGCAAGACACTGAATGAAAGGGATAGTAAACTATTTCAAAGAAATCTACTTCGGATTGAAGTCCTTAGTTACCGGCATGCGGGTAACAGGCCATTATTTTACCCACCCGAAAGAAATCATCACACAACAATATCCCGAAAACCGCGAAACGTTGAAAATGTTTGAACGTTTCCGCGGAGAAGTGGTGTTGCTGCACAACGAAAACAATGAACATCGGTGCACAGGATGCTCGGCTTGTGAAGTTGCATGCCCGAATGGTACCATTGAAATTATTCATAAGCGTGTAGATGTTGACGGAAGAAAAGTAAAAGCATTAGACACCTTCGTGTATCATTTACAAATGTGTACGATGTGTGGTTTATGCATACCCGCCTGCCCTACCGATGCCATTAAAATGGCCAACACGTTTGAACATGCTGTGTTCGATCGGTCAAAGCTTACGAAAGTATTGAATAATCCCGGATCAAAAATTATGGATGGAGTAAAATAATGGCAACCAGCGCAATCATATTCTACATTATTGCAGGAGTGATGATCATCTTCTCCCTACTCGCTGTTACCAGTCGTAGAATTTTGCGTGCTGCGGTTTACTTGCTGTTTGCATTAGCCGGAACAGCTGCATTGTACTTTATGATCGACTACCAGTTTCTGGCCGCAGTACAGTTGATTGTATATGCCGGTGGCATTGTGGTGCTGATTATCTTTTCCATTTTACTCACCACACACATCAACGAAAAACTGGAGAAACCAGCATGGGGTAAGGTTTTTATCACAGCCGTGTTGGTATTGGGCGGATTTGTACTTACAGTTTATGCACTTTCGAATCATACTTTTGAAGTCTCGCAAGCTCCTCAAGCTGAGGTAACCGTAAGTGTGATTGGCGAAAAGCTACTTGGCTATGGGGAAGGTGGTTATGTATTACCCTTCGAAGTAATCAGTATTTTATTATTGGCCGCGATGATCGGGGCCATTGTTATTGCCAAACGTAAAGCTTCTGAAAAATGATGGAGCATGTACCCATATCGCATGTATTGATGGTGACCAGCGCCATGTTCTTCATTGGAGCATACGGGTTTCTCACGCGAAGAAATTTGGTTACCATGCTAATTGGCGTAGAGCTGATGCTCAACGCAGTGAACATCAACTTTGTGATTTTTGACCGGTATCTATATCCCGATCAAATTGAGGGACATTTCTTTGCCTTGTTCATTATCGCCATAGCAGCTGCAGAAGCGGCTGTGGCCATTGCCATATTTATAAACTTATACCGGAACATTCGCTCCATTGATGTGGAGGAGGTAGATAAAATGAAATACTAAATTAATGAACCAACCCTTTGCGTTCTTTGCGTAATCACTGCGGCCTTTGCGAGAATACTTTTCACGCAAAGCTCGCTAAGAACACGCAAAGCATCGCAAAGTGAAATAGTGAAAAATGTCATACGTTTTACTGATCATAGCGTTACCATTCACAGCATTCGTGATAAACGGATTGCTGAGTGGTAAACTTCCGCATAGGTTAGCCGGTTGGCTGGCTACCGGGGCGATTGGTGTGGCAACGGTTCTGGCTTGGGTTACGGCATACTCCTATTTCTTTCAGTCTACTTCGTTTGAAAAAGTAATTCCATTTCAAATTACCTGGCTTCGCTTTACAGAAACACTTCAAATCGACATGGGGATTTTATTGGATCCCATTTCCGTGATGATGCTGGTAGTGATCACTACCGTTTCCTTCATGGTGTTTCTTTACAGTCTCGGTTACATGCATGGCGAAAAGGGATTTGTGCGTTATTACGCGTTCCTCTCTTTGTTTAGCTTTTCCATGCTCGGATTGGTTGTAGCAACTAACTTATTCCAACTGTATATGTTCTGGGAACTGGTAGGTGTATCTTCCTACCTGTTGATCGGCTATTATTACGATAAGCCCGAAGCAGTAGCGGCAGCTAAGAAAGCATTTATTGTTACGCGCTTTGCCGACTTTGGATTTCTCGTAGGCATCCTGTTGCTCTCGTATTATACAGGTACATTCGATTTCGCAGCAATTACCGATCCCAATCATGTGGCTTTTACCACCATGACGGGCAGTTCATTTCTTGGATTATCGGTTCTTACCTGGGCACTTCTGCTAATCTTTATGGGTGGTGCGGGTAAGTCGGCTATGTTTCCGTTGCACATCTGGTTACCCGATGCCATGGAAGGTCCGACACCGGTATCGGCATTGATTCACGCGGCCACCATGGTAGTTGCCGGTGTGTTCCTGGTAGCGCGCATGTTCCCGGTATTTAGTTTTCATGCCCCTGAAGCATTGGATGCAGTTGCCTTTATTGGTGCGTTCACCCTGTTGTTTGCGGCCATCATTGCCTGCACACAAACCGACATCAAACGAATACTCGCCTTCTCCACCATGTCGCAAATCGGTTACATGATGCTGGCACTTGGTGTCTCAGGTTACGCTGAATATGGATTAGGCTTTACCGCTTCCATGTTTCATTTGTTTACACATGCGTTCTTCAAGGCACTGCTTTTCCTGGGTGCGGGATCGATCATTCATGCCATTCACACAAACGACATTCGGGAAATGGGTAACCTGCGCAGGCACCAACCGATTACGCACATTTTATTCCTGATTGCTTGTCTGGCCATTGCAGGCATTCCTCCTTTTGCAGGATTCTTTAGTAAAGATGAGATTCTTACAGCCGCCTTGGATAGCAGTCCGGTTTACTTTGCCATTGCAGCATTCTCAGCAGGACTCACCGCTTTCTACATGTTCCGGTTGTACTTTCTGGTGTTTTGGAATCGCGAAACGGTTTATGATCACAAACCACATGAATCTTCTTTCATCATGTTGGCACCCATGATGGTATTGGCCGTTGGTTCGGTTGTTACCGGATTCATTCCTTTCGGGAAATTTGTTTCATTCAACAGTCAGCCCTTGCATGTTGAAATGAATCAAACCGTTGCCATTCTCTCTGTGGTGGTGGCAGCAACCGGAATATTGATCGCATGGGCGTTGTATAAAAAGGAGTCACCTTTATCAGAAAAAATTGCTACCGCTTTAAATGGATTATATCGTGTTGCCTTGAAGAAATTTTACATCGATGAACTCTACCTGTTCGTTACCAAAAAAATAATATTCAACCTGGTATCTAAACCCATTGCCTGGTTCGACCGGCAGGTGATTGATGCCTTTATGGATTTTACCGCTACCGCTACCAATAAAGTATCTGCTGAAATAAAAGGGTTGCAATCCGGACAACTGCAACACTACGCGTACATCTTTTTATCAGGAGTAATATTGATTGTATTGGTTATGTTATACGCTTATGCTTAACCCATGATACTGATCGCACTCATTGTCATACCTGCACTGACCGCTTTAGCGGTGATGTTTGCACGCAATGCCAGACAAGCGAAAAATTTCTCGGCTGTGGGCATGAGTAATCAGTTGATTACTTCTTTTTATCTGCTATTCATCTTTTTAAAAGAAAGAGCCGCTGGAAATACCGAAGCTATCTTGTTCGGAAACCGCTTTGAATGGTATCCTGCACTGAACATCAATTTTGACATCGGTGTGGATGGCATTTCTGTGGCCATGATTCTGCTCACCTCCATTGTGATTTTTACAGGAATCTTTGCCAGTTGGGAAGTAAAAGATCAATATAGGGAGTTTTTTGCTTCGCTGATTATCCTGGCAACCGGAGTTTTCGGTTTCTTCATCTCCCTCGATTTGTTTGTGATGTTTTTGTTCTTTGAGCTGGCTGTAATCCCCATGTACCTACTCATTGGCATTTGGGGCAGCGGCAAAAAAGAATACAGCGCCATGAAACTTACGCTTATGCTGATGGCCGGATCCGCGCTGCTGGTTGTGGGTATTCTTGGCATCTACTTTCACTCCGATGTAAATGGTGTACACAGCTTTAACATTCTTGAACTGACACAGCAACAATTCCCCATAGAAATGCAACGCATCTTCTTTCCCATCACCTTTATTGGGTTTGGGGTAATTGGCGCGTTGTTTCCGTTCCACACCTGGTCACCCGATGGACACAGCTCTGCCCCCACGGCCGTTTCGATGCTTCATGCAGGTGTGCTGATGAAGCTGGGTGGGTATGGCTGTTTGAAAGTAGCCATCGGCTTGATGCCCGAAGCAGCACATGAACTGGCCTGGATCTTTTTGATACTCACCTCCATCTCAGTGATCTATGGCGCGCTGGGTGTAATCGCGCAAAGCGATCTGAAATACATCAACGCGTATTCATCCGTAAGCCACTGCGGTTTGGTATTGTTTGCAGTACTCATGCTGAATGAGACTGCTGCCAATGGTGCGGTACTTCAAATGATTTCACACGGATTGATGACCGCCCTCTTCTTTGCTTTGATCGGCATGTTGTACTCACGCACGCACACGCGCATTGTACATGAAATGGGTGGATTGATGAAAGTGTTGCCGTTTCTTTCGGTGTGTTATGTAATTGCCGGTCTGGCTTCGTTGGGCTTGCCGGGTTTAAGTGGCTTTGTGGCTGAGATGACGATTTTCGTAGGAGCCTTTCAACATCCGGATATGTTTCATCGGGTGATTACCATTATGGCGATTTCATCCATTGTAGTAACAGCCGTTTATATTTTGCGTGTTGTAGGCAGTTTGTTGATGGGCCCGATTAAGAAAGAAGCATATCAACATCTTGAGCCAGCCAAATGGCATGAGAAGCTGGCTACGGTAACGTTGATTGTGGCGATAGTAATAATTGGTATTGCGCCTCTGTGGCTTTCGGATATGATTATGGGAAGCTTGGGGGCGATATTAGATTGAAGATTGAAGATTTAAGATTTAGATTCGCGAAATCTGAAATCATAAATCATCATTCATAAATCTTAAATCGAAAAATATGAGTCTTGATGAACTCATGATTATGCGACACGAGTGGGCCCTGGTAGCAGTGGCCCTTATCCTGCTGATTGCAGAAATCGGGATGGCTGAAAACCGTAAACAAAACATCAAGCTGTTTACCTGCGTGCTGATGGCTTTGGTAACCGTTATCGGATTTCTGCCCGCTGAAACCGGCACGGTGTTCGGAAACATGTATGTTACTGATCCGCTTCGTATACTCATGAAAAACATCCTGAACATAGGTGTGCTGATTATTTTTTTACAAAGCTTCAGTTGGTTAAATCAACCCAACTACCAGGATAGAGTAACCGAGTTTTATTTATTGATGCTCTCCAGTCTGATTGGCGTTAGCTACATGATCTCCTCCGGACATTTTCTTATGTTCTATCTCGGGCTGGAACTCACCACCATTCCGATTGCCGCTTTGGCTGCTTACGAACAATTCAAAAGTAAATCCGCTGAAGCGGGTATAAAACTTATTCTGTCCTCTGCTTTTTCATCAGCCATCTTGCTGTTTGGCATCTCCGTACTTTTTGCCGCTAATGGCAACCTGTATTTTAATGCGTTCGAAAGCGGTGATTCCATGATCAACGTGCTGGGCTTCATCTTTTTCTTTTCGGGCCTCGCATTCAAAATCAGCATTGTTCCCTTCCACTTATGGACAGCTGATGTGTACGAAGGCAGCCCAACCAGTGTTACTTCATACTTGTCCGTTATATCAAAAGGCTCCGCTGTTTTCATTTTGGTTATTGTGCTCACCACGCTGTTCCGCGTTATTCAACCCATGTGGCAGGAAGTACTGTATGCCACCTCCATACTTACCATGACCATCGGTAACCTGTTTGCCATTCGCCAGCAAAACTTAAAACGCTTTTTGGCCTTTTCTTCCATTGCACAAGCCGGGTTTATTATGCTGGGCATTGTTGGCGGCACAACCTTGGGCATGGCTACCGTCATCTATTTTGTATTGGTATACGTATTTTCCAACCTGGCTGCGTTTGGTGTGGTACAGGCGGTGGAGCAGGCCTCAGGAAAAATTAAAATTGACGATTACAACGGATTCTATAAAACCAACCCACGGCTTAGCCTGGTAATGATGCTGGCCTTGTTTTCACTGGCGGGTATTCCACCCCTGGCAGGTTTCTTTGGAAAATTCTTTCTGTTTACTGCGGTAGCTGAAAGCGGGTTCTATGTATTGCTCGGAGTTGCCGTGCTCAACACAGTAATCTCTCTATACTATTACCTGCTGGTGGTTAAGGCGATGTTCATCAACAACAGCGATACGCCCGTGACGGCATTTACCAGTGATATGGCGATGCGCATTTCCTTAGTAGCGTGTTCCGTGGGTATATTGATTATTGGATTTTATAGTCCGGTGTTTGAATACATTAAGAATCTTTGTGTGATCGGGAATTAATAAGACGAATAAACAGGAATAACCAGAAAAATGCCGCTCGATAAATTTCAACATCCAACAAAAGAAATAGATGGAAAAACGTTTCGCATCATTGAGGCGAACGTTTCAAAAAACCGCGCGGACTTTCTGCAACAATTGCTACTCCACAATAAACTTGAAATCATTGTTGAAACGGATCCACCCAAAGAAGGCAGCGAACAAACCTATACCCTCATTACACCTGACGTTACCTTTAATCCCATAGTAAAAGTGTACAATCGCGAACTGCGCACGTTAGACGGTCACCGCGTTACACCCGACATCTGGAACCAGCTTACCAATAAGCCCGAGCCGAATTATTGGGATTTGGGGAAGAAGTGAGTGAGATTTTATATATTCGTGAGTTGACATAAATCCTCATCGTCACTTCAAAAGATTGCTGAAGAAGTTCTCCGAGCAAACGTTGTATACCAAATGGAAAAGAAGGTAGATTCAACTGATAATAAAAGAAAAGGTCTAGGACATGATATTCTAATGTTTCTTTTTGGACCACTAGCGTTTTTAGTACTAGTTAGATTCACAGGCTACCAGATATTCTATCATGGTGACCCAACTGACAAAGAGAGAAAGCGAGTAGTGTTTCTATTATCATCTGGAGCTCTTTTCTACTTATTGATCATAATTCTTGTTGCATTGACAATTGAATAGCTGATCATAATTCCGAGAGTGTCACTACAACAGTCTTAATGGCCAGATGTAAAGGGCAAAATCCGACAAGCCTGAAATTTAAAGCAAATAGGAGTTTCTCCTATTTTTGCAAAATTTTTGGTAACTTCGTAGAGGCACTTAAACGCCATGTTCAACCTGAACCGAAACAACTATTATGACAGGAGAACATTTAAAATTACTGGTCTCCACCATTCAACAACTTTCCCTCATTCGGGATCTGGATTCCGTTATTGAGATCGTTCAACGGACTGCCCGGAAATTAACAGGGGCAGAAGGAGCCACATTTGTTTTAAAAGATAAAGACTATTGCTTCTACGCCAACGAAGATGCCATTGCCCCGTTGTGGAAAGGGCAGCGCTTTCCACTTGAGCATTGCGTAAGCGGATGGGCCATGCTTAACCGTGCCAGTGTAGTGATTAAAGACATCTACGCTGACCCGCGTGTTCCTTCCGAAGCCTACTCACCCACCTTTGTGAAGAGCCTGGTGATCGTACCCATACGGATTATGAATCCCGTTGGTGCCATCGGCAACTATTGGGCATATGAGCATGAATGCACAAAAGAGGAAGTGGAGTTGTTACAAGCACTTGCCGATATTACTTCGGTATCCATGGAGAACATTAATGTATACAACGAACTTGAGCAACGTGTCAAGCAAAGAACCGCGGAATTGGAATTTCTGAACCAGGAACTGGAAGCTTTTTCATATTCCGTATCGCATGACCTACAATCCCCCCTTCGCTCCATTAACTCGTTGATTCGACTGGTTTCGGAAAATGCAAACGAAAAACTAGCAGATGGTGAATTAAAAATGCTACAGGCTGCCCGCACAAGCGCTGTTCGTATGAGCGCATTGGTGGATGACTTATTGGCTTTTTCCAAGCTCGATAAAAAAGCAATCTCCAAAACGCGTATCGACATGAATGCCTTAGCAAAATCGGTTGTCAGCGATATTGAAAGCGACCTGGATACAAAGGCCACCATTTTAATTCATCCTTTGCACGAAATTGAGGCAGATTACGGCCTGATGAAACAGGTTATGTATAATCTCATTGCAAATGCTGTTAAGTATTCCTCCAAAGTTCAACATCCGTATATTGAAGTATCTTCAAAAGAAGAAGGCAATGAAATAATTTTCGCTGTTCGTGATAACGGTATAGGATTCGATATGAAATATGCCAAAAAACTTTTTATTGCTTTTCAGCGATTACATAACCAAAGTGAGTTTGAAGGAAATGGCATAGGGCTAGCCACGGTAAGCCGGATCGTACACCGCCACGGTGGCAAAATATGGGCTGAAGCAAAGAAAAATGAAGGAGCTACTTTTTATTTTTCTCTAAGTAATTTGCCGGAAACTATTTCCAGTCAGGTTGAAAGGGCTATCTGATTGCGAAGCGCTTAACTGCTACCCCATTGAATGTAGGGCTACCCTGTTTCCTTCACTGTCGATGAATACGCCCATGTATCCATACTCAGGTGTGATCTGGGTTTTCGGCATGAAGATTTTGCCTCCGGCACCTTCCACTTTTGAAAGTACCTCCTGCAAATCAGGGCTTGCATTGAGGTACACCGTTGTACCTTGTTGTGATGGATGATAAAAATCTTTATGCATACACAGGGCTCCGCCTATCGTTCCGTCTTCGGTAGGAAACATGGCCATTTTCAAATCACCTGCCATGGTGATCTCTGTCAGCTCGATACCAAAAATGGTTTCGTGAAATTTCCTGGCACGATTAAGATCAGTTGCCGGTATTTCAAACCAGCTTACCGCGTTGTTAAGTTTTTTCATGGTTGATTTCGGGTTACGATTCAATTCAATTTACGAAGATCAGATTACTTCCAGGCCGCAATGATTACGCCCATTACGGTAAGCGCCACTACGCTGTACCCGGCATTGATCAAAAATAGTTTGAATGATTTACGTTCAAACAAATAATGTGTTCCTACAAAAGTGGCCACCCAGCCAAAGCCGGCCAAAAAACCCCACAACGCACCCATGGTTGGGTCGCTTTCGGGTCCCATAAACATGGCCAGATTAATGGCTGCTATTAATCCCAGAAAAAAGGCGAGGCCAAAAATTTTTGCCATGTTCCCTTTCTTTAGATCATCTTCAGTAAATCCGTTTTCCTTCATCCAGGCTTTACCAAAAACAGCGGGCGAATACCACAATCCTCCGATTAAGAACGTTGATAAAGCGGCCACCAGAATAGCCCAGTAATTCAAATCCATATTTTCCATATACAAAAGGGTTGGTTGAAATGATTACGGAATTTGTCACCTTTATCCTTGTGAAACCTGATACACTTACCGAACCGGAAAAAATTGCGCCTGAACCGGAAAAACCTGAAGAAGTTCAGCTCAATGACACCACCATTCGTTTGGTAGGCATACCTTTTTTTGGAATTGTAATCCCCAACATTACCGGAGTGTTTGGCCACTTAACCCTTCACGATGTTGCCTATTGGCTGGGCTACCCTTACTTCATTCTGCTAGCCGGGTTAGTATGGCAAGGCAACCGTTACCTGATGTTTCGTACGCGACAACGGTTTACGTGGTTTGATAAACCCATCGAAAAACTGATTCTGTTATTTGTCAACAACATCTTCTATACCACTCCGCTCACCATCGCCTGGTTGTGTTTGTGGTACCGATGGGCAGGTTTCGATGCGATAAACTGGAATACAATTTTAATTGTAGCCTTGCTCATAGTGATTACCGTGTTGTTTATCACCCACGTGTATGAAACCGTATTTATGGTAAAAGAACAGCAACACGAGCAAACGAAAAATGCACTGTTAAAACAAGCCAAGGCTGAGGCGGAGTTACAGGCTTTAAAAAATCAAATCGATCCGCACTTCATGTTCAATGCCTTGAACAGTCTTTCGCACCTGATCACTACCGATTCGCAAAAGGCTCTTCAATTCACGGAGAACCTGGCCGATATTTACCGGTATATCCTCAGCCAGAAAGATCAGAGCCTTGTATTGCTGGAAGATGAACTCACTTTCGTGGAAAAATATACCGAATTGCTAACGCTTCGCTTCGGCCATGCGTTAAATATTCAAAAGCAATTTAATGGTTCAACGGAAAAAGAATTTCTCATTCCGCCCATTTCCGCTTTTATCGCAATGGAGAATATTGTGAAGCACAACGAAATTTCGGAACAAGAGCCCCTGGAGGTGAGCTTGAAACTAGAGGGCACAAAAATGGTAGTTCAAAATGCCTTGCGGGAGAAAAAAAGTATCCGTCACTCATCCAAAATCGGGTTGCAAAACCTGGATGAACGCTTTAAAATTCTTACCGGAAAAACGATAACCGTAAGCAAAACAGAAAAATTCTTTTCCATTTCCCTGCCCCTGGTTAAGCTAACCTGACTTGTGATGCGCATATTGATTATTGAAGACGAAAAACTGGCTCGCGAAAAACTGGAAGAAATGATCGGTCGGTTGGTTCCGGATGCTGAGATCATTGGTCGGCTTGAAAGCGTAAAAGGTTCCATACATTGGTTAACCACAAACCCACATCCAGATTTAGCTTTTGTCGACATTCAGCTTTCGGATGATCACTCATTTGAGATTTTCAAAACATGCGTTGTTGAATTTCCGGTAATCTTCACCACCGCGTACGACAAATACCTGTTGGATTCATTTGAGTATAACTCCATTGATTACCTGCTCAAGCCCATTACCGATAGCAAACTGAAACGAGCCATCGAAAAAGTAAAGCGGTTTGAGCATCATTTTGCAGGTCAAGCATTGAAACTAGCCACCTTTACCCCTACTTCCGCCACCATTCAACGTCTGGTGGTAAAGAAAGGGACCGAATTCATTACACTCGAAATACCTGATATCGCCTACTTTTATACAGAACATAAAGTAGCCTTTGCCCGCGATAAGGAAGGCAGGCGTTTTATTGTTGACATGACCTTAAGCGAACTTGAATCGAAACTGGATAGGCAGGTATTCTTTCGCATTAACCGAAAGTACATCAGCAGCCGGGAAGCCATAGAACGGTTTAAACCCGAAAGTGGTAAGATTAAGATATTTCTTCAGCCTGCCATGAATGAAGACATCTTCGTGAGTAAGGAGACCGCTCCGGAGTTTAGAAAGTGGATTGGTAAAGTGTGATGCCGATAAATCCTGATAACTGTTCTCTGGAATTAGTCAGTTTTCGATTAACTCATACTGACAGGAATTTGCGATGAACGACTCTCCTGAACATCAAACTGCCTGGCCTTGTCCTTTTTCCTTCTGCCCAACCACAAAATCACACCTGTTACCGGAAGTGAAGCAATGGTTAAACTAACCAGGAAGACCAACACCTTACCGGGTAAACCCAGAATGGCGCCCACGTGTATGTCGTAGTTCATGCGCATCAACAACTCCGCACCGGTGGATGCTTCAAACCTATTCCACACATGGTCAACCGGAAGTTCCTGCAACGAGTATTGATCAAAATACCGGTAGTCGATTTTCCAATACGTTGAAATATCCGGATTCGCATTGGCGGCAATGGCCGCATGCTCTTCTTCGGGTGGGTGCACTTCAATCCATCCGGCATCCGGATATTCCTTCAGCATGATTTCCCACACTCGGTCTACGGCCGGAACCGTAGATGTTTCACCGGTTGGTGTGGAGACAGGATTATAATACTCAATAAATTTCTTTCCACCGGAAGCTACGGCAAATAGCCCATCGCGAAACCAAATAAATCCCCAGGTTAATCCGGTTAACACTAAAATTAATCCTAGCCACGAGGCATAGAAACCCAACACGCTGTGCAAGTCGTAATTCTTTCGTCTCCATTTACCATCCCACTTAATGGTGAATTTTTTCTTAGCCGATTTTTTGTTCTTGGGCCACCACAATACAATGCCGGTAATTAACATAACCAAAAAAACCAGTGAAGAAGAGGCCACTAACGGCTGACCGATTTCGGGCGGAAGCCACAAATAAAAATGCCCATCCAGTACAATGCGGAAGAAATCAGCAAACTCATTTTTAACCTTGAGTACTTCGCCCGTGTACGGATTTACATAAACGAAATAATAATAATGTTCTTCAAAGCTGTAGTAAATCGATTTGGCCGCGCGCCCATCGCGATAGTATAAAATTCCGTGAATGTGTTTTCCCGGAAGGGCAGCATCCGAAATTTTTTGAATGGCCGAAGGCGGAAGAAAAGCAGCATCCTGCTTTTCAACATAGCGATACGGCTGCGTTATATCCTGAATCTCTTCCTGAAACGCGTAGATACATCCGGTGATGGCGATAATAAAAACCAGTAGCCCGGAAATCAATCCGAGCCACAGGTGCATGAAGCGTACAAACTTTTTAACCTTTGATTTCACTAAAATCGATAGTTCAGGCTTACTGAAATGTTTCTCAGGTTTTGTGGTGTTACGGTCGACCAACCTGAGAAGTATTGTTTGTCGGTAAGATTATTCACTTTCAGAATTACCGCATAGTTACGCGACATATAAGAAAGCGAAGCATTCATAACGTGGTAAGCGGGCAACGTAAACGTTCCGATGTTGTCGCGGTTAAGCGTTTTGTGTTCACTTGCGCTGATGCCCCCGAAGCCAATACCAAACCCTTTCAATATGCCATGCTGAAGCGTATAGCTTGTCCAATAGTTAATGAGTTGTTCCGGACCTGCTTCTTCAGGACGCATGCCCAGGTAGCCTGCTGCAGGATAGTCAACCGTAACTTCACTCTCATTCTTGCTATAGCCCGCAATGATGTTCCATCCTTTTACCGGGTTGGCGATGGTGCTGATTTCAAAGCCTTTGCTTTCCACTTCGCCACCTTGAATAAAATTGTTCAGGTTTTCAGGGTCGGTCATCACCCGGTTACCGACCTGAATGTTGTAGTAGCTGGCCGAAAAAGTAAGCTTCTTGTTTAATGTATTGGCCTTCACTCCTACTTCCATCTGGTTGGCACGTTCAGGATCAAATGTTCGCATACCTTGTTGATTACCTCCTCCATCAAACACAGCCTGAGGGGCCACATTGATAAATCCATTCATGTAGTTGGCAAAGATGGATACCTGGTCTTTGATCGGCTGATACACCACACCAAACTTTGGTGATACCGTAGTTTGCGATTTCACCTCATCAGTAGACCAATAAGCTGTACTTCCACTGAACTGGTCGAGGCGCACGCTTGCCATAACGGATAATGCCGGGGTAATGTTGATAACATCTGAAATGTACGCACTGATCACTTTGCTTTCGGCTTCGGAGTTACCTTCAAAAGAATCAGCCAGAATATTATCAACACCTGCACGTGTTAATATTCCGGTATCTTCGCCATCCGATAAAGTCACTTGTCCGTTCAGCCTCCATCCGGTGCTTCCATTGAGAATATTTGAGCGGAAGAAATCAAACCCGATGATCATGCGGTTACGCAGATTCCCCAAGTTAAAATCTCCGATGAAGTTCTGTTGAAAATCCGTGGTGATGGTTTCTCCATTTCTGCGGGAGATGTAACGACCAAAGGTATCGCCATCAGAAAAATCCCAGAGGTAGTGATAGTACCCATCTGTTTTCGTATTACTCTTTGATAAGATCGTTTGGGATGTCCAGTTATCAGAAATTTTGTACATAGCCTGTGCTTGCAAACCGAAGGAAGGGTTACGAATGGACAGGTCATTACTGGTAAACGAAGTCTGGTAGTGATTCTGGAATGTACTGATCTCACTAAATGAAAGTGGATTGGAACGATTCAAAAAAACCATCGGAGCGTTGGCTGATTCTTTGGAAAGAAATTCCGTGTTGATGTGGAATGTCAGTCGTTCGCTTGACTTGATTAAAAAAGATGGCGCAATAAAAAATGATTTTGTAAACCCAGCATCCTGAAATGAATTCTCCGTGTGGAAAGCCGTGTTGATGCGGGCAAAAGTTTTTTCATTTAACGGAATATTTACATCTGCCGTAAGGCGTGTGAGCCCGTTGCTGCCGGTAATCAAGCCAACATCGCCTGCAAAGGTTTCAAACGGACGTTTGGTGGTGATGTTGATGAGGCCACCATACGAAATAAGTGGACTGCCGTACAAGGTTCCTGAAGGACCTTTGATTACTTCAATCGACTCAACATTTACCGGATCCAAACCACCGTTGCTGATGGCCGGCATGCCATTAACCAAATTCGGCTGAAGTGCAAAGCCGCGCATAGCATAATACTCGGCTCCATCTCCCCCACGACCAGTTGATTCCCATAACCGGGTAATGCCGGTTGCGTTTTTTAATGCATCGTTCAGGTTGGTTACCACCTGCTCCATCATCACCTTACGGGAAATGGAATTATACACCTGGGGATTTTCCAGATCATTCAGCGGAAGCTTTGCTACAGCAAATGAACTGTCGTTGTAAAAGCGATTAATGCGGCTGTCGTATACGGTAACTTCAGAAAGCTCCTGAAAGCTTTCGTTCAGGCTAAATGAAACTTCAGTAACGGCATTACTGGTTACTGAAACGCTTTGCTCCTGTGCGTTTGCTCCTACCAGCGAGGCGTATAGGGTATAGGTACCCGGTTGAATATTTCGGATTTCAAACTTACCGGCTTTATCGGTTGAGGAACCCTTCGTAGTTCCTTTTAAGGCCACATGAACAAATTCTGCTGGCTGCCCATCAGCCGTTGTAACCGTACCCCGAATGGTACCGGTTTGCGCGTACGCAACGCCTGAAATGCAGGCAAACATGAGTAAGGTAAACAGATATCTATAGTGCATTTAAAGTGAGTTTTAGGTGAATTATCTAAATACGGGGCAAATATATTTATTTAGACTAATTCTAAACAAAAGAAAATTAGCTTTTATTTCCACAAAAAAAGCCGATCCGACTTAACGTCAGACCGGCTTTGAGTAGGGGCTAATAAACTGCCCTGTAAACCAGAAAGTTATTTCTTTACACCAGGAGAACGATTTAAAAACTCATCGTATAGTTCCGTTTGACGGCTTACCATCGGCATTTGCCAGCCCTCAATAAACACATGCTGTACCTGCGTTTTGGTTTCGAAGGGATCGCCATCACAAACAAACAAGGTTGCACTTTTTCCGACCTCGATAGAACCCAATTTATCGGCTACACCAAAAATCTGTGCCGGTACGATCGTAACCGACTTAAGTGCTTCTTCCCTACCTAAGCCATATGCTGCCGCAAAACCGGCATGGTATGGCAAGTTTCGGTAGTTCATGTTTCTGTCGCCTGCCTGAAGGGCTACGGTTACGCCAGCCTTCTTCATCAAACCTGCATTGGCATAAGGCCTGTCATAACGATCGTACTCACGTGTGGGCAAATTCATTACCGGCCCGGTTATTACCGGAATTTTTGATTTGGCGATTTCATCTGCCACGCGCCAGCCTTCAGCCACACCTGATAAGATTACTTTCTTAATCTTTTTCTCCTGCACCCATTTTATAGCGGCTTGAATATCCTTCGATGCATTTACTTCAATGATCAGTGTACGTTCACCACGAACTACAGGTAGCATGGCCTCCAACTCAGGATAATACGTTACCTTACCCTTGTTGGCAGAATCCAGTTTGTGATACTGAATAGTCTTCTCCCACACCTCGTTAATCTTACCAAGACTTTTTTCAACAGCTTTCTTGATGTCATCATCTGATCTGCGATCCCAAAATCCTCTGCGACCGGTTGTTGGAAAATTCATCACCACCGCATCAAAGCCTGCGTACATCTGATCAGGTGTATAACCATGCAGGTTAATCAATGAAGCGGTACCTGGAAACAACCCGCCTTGCGGTACCACCAGTGTAGTGGTTACACCACTGATGCGCGTTACCGGAATAGCTACTGCATTCGGGTTAACCGCGGTAAGTGCCTTCATTTGCGGCACCACATCGCCTACTTCATTGTAATCTTGCGTACGCGGATCAGAACCTACTTCCGATAGACCCAGTATTGAACCACCATCGATCATGCCCGGATAAATAAATTTTCCTTTGCAGTCGATTACGGTTGCACCTTGCGGCACAGCAACATTTCCGCCCACGGCCGTGATCTTGCCATCGCTGATAATCACGGTTCCGTTTTGAATCGTTCCGCGTGTAACCGTCTCAATGGTAGCTCCGGTTAACGCAAAAGTTCCCTTTGTTCCTTTCGGGCTTTGCGCGTATGTGAAAGTCAGCAACGTAAATACCAATGCCGACAGTATGGTTAATTTCTTTCTCATTTTTCTTGTTGGTTAAGGCCAAACAATCTTACAAAGGTGTATTCCGCACCTTGCATGCAGGTTTCATGATCATGACCTGAGCTGGTGTGCAGTGTAACATCAATCGTTTGCTTCGGATCAACATAAATACGTTGATCATCGGCATCCTTCTCACGATCAAATCGAACCACACCATCTACCAGGGTTACCATGGGTACAGTATAAATAGATAGCGGGTGATTTTTGAAGATGGCGATGTCCGCTTCTTTTCCAACTTCAATTGAACCAATGCGGTTATCTACACCAAGTTGCTTGGCCGGGTTGATGGTAATCATAGCCAACGCCTCGTCATCCGAAAGCTGGCCATACTTTTGCGTTTTGGCTGCTTCGTGATACAGGTGGCGCATCAATTCGCCATCATCTGAATTGATAGAAGTGGTTACACCATTCTTGGCGAGAATAGCTGCATTGTAGGCAGTTGAGTAATACACTTCAAATTTATAGGCCCACCAGTCGGAGAATACAGAAGCCATGGCACCGTACTCAGCCAATTCAGGGGCAACCTTGAAACCTTCATTCACGTGCTGAAACACCAGGCGCTTGATTCCGAAATCGCGGCAGACGTTCAGCAACATGTAAATTTCATCAGCCCGATATGAATGGCAGTGAATGATGATGTTGCCACGGAGAATATCGGCCATGGTTTCCAAGCGCTTATTGTAAGCAGGTGGTGCTCCACGGAATCCTTTTTGTGTTTTAGCCTTGTTGTAGGCATCCCACTTTTCCATGTAAGCCTTTCCTTCCGAAAAAGCTTCGCGGATTACAAACTCAACCCCCATACGGGTACGGGGAACAATGGCGTTACCACTGCCGTGCACACGTGTAGGGTTTTCACCCAACGCAAACTTGATGGTGCGCGGTGCGCCTTCCATCTTCAATAACTCAGGATCTTTCACGCCATAGCGAAGTTTCAACGTTTCACACTCTCCACCAATGGCGTTGGCTGAGCCATGCATGGCATGTATGGATGTAACGCCACCAGCTAATGCCCGGTACAATCCAATCTGAAAAGGATTTACTGCATCACCGGTAAACACTTCTGCAGTTACCGGACTGGTAGCTTCATTGATGGCATCAATACCTGCGTGTGAGTGCGCATCAATAATGCCCGGCATAACAAACATGCCGGTTGCATCAATTACTTTATAACCGGCAGGAGCAGCAATGCCTTTGGCAATCTGTGATATCTTACCATCTTTCACCAACACATCGGTATTTTCAAGCGTGCCCTTGGTGACGGTTAACACCGTACCACCTTTAATCAACACGTTGCCACGTTCAACCTGCGCGTAAAGAAGGTTTATCGCAGCAGCAAACAATAAGGTTATTATTAATTTCTTCATAATTTCTTCAGATTAACGGTTGGGATCTTTTGAACCTTTCATCGGAAAACTTCCGTACTGTCCAACCGACATGGTTCCTTCAAAGTCAGTTCCATCAATAGTCAAGTTCACATCAATGGTCATGGAGCCTCCACCGGCATCAAAGCCAAAAGAAAAGGACAACACATTACCATCGACCATGATGGACTTCAACTCTGTTTCACGATCGCTCATGCTGTTGGTGATGGTACCGGAATATGTACCGGCTTCGTTTTTGATATTGATTACACCAGTTGAATTTCCTTGAGGCGTTTCAGTAGTGTAAGACCACTTCCCGTTCGGATCGGCTTTCTTTCCGTTGCCGTTTTTGGCATCCGCCTTTTTCTCTTCTTTCACTTCGTACTTGTACAGCACACCATCCACAAATACATAACGCACTTTTGCTTTCTCATTAAAATATGGTTTATCAGAAATTACCAGGTTGGCTATCTTTCCGTTGTCAACCGTTCCAACACGATCAGCAATACCCAACAACTGTGCCGGTGCAGTGGTGAGCGCGGCCAGTGCCTGATCTTCCGTTAATCCTGCAGCAATTATTCTGCGCAGGTTTGCCGGAATATCTTTTGTTTTAGCGGATGCTGTTGAAAAACCAAAGGACACACCTGCTTTTTGAAAAGCAGAAGCCTGTGCTACATATTGAGCTATTGATTCAGCCTTGCGCTTTTCCAATGCTTCTTTTTCAGCGTTAGACTGATCTTTAGCTTCTTCTTTCTTCTCGTCTTTCTTTTCTTCTTTTACTGCATCCGGTAAGTCAAGACTCAAGAACACCTTTGCGTTTGCCGATTTAATCTTGTTGATCATATCCCAGCAATCTTTCACATCACCCAGCACCACATTGAAGCCGAGATCTTTTTGTAACAGAAGTACACGGTTTGCATCAAGGTAGCGATCGGCCTTGAACAACACCGGCACGCGCTTATCAATTACCGGGTAGAACGCTTCCAGAATTTTATCGTTGGTTGGGCGCTCAAGTCCGGCACGGTTTGAAGCGTACATACTTTCATACGCTTTAGCCTGTGCAGCCTGACGGTACAACTCACGGTATTTCGACATAACCCCGATTACCGTGTTCGGATACATACGCTGCGCACCGGTTAACTCTGAATAGAAAGCTGAATTCGCCAATAACACCATCTCGTTGGCCGTTTCACCGCCCAACTGAATGATGGAACCTGTACCCGGTAGCATACCTCCATAGGGAACAACCTGGGCCGTTGTAAATCCTAAGGCGCGTAATTCTTCAACGGATTTATCGGTAGGATTTAATGACGTGCGTACATCATTTTGTGGTGTAATACCCGCTTGCTCGGGGTCCGGGTTTCCGGGATCTTTTGGTCGTTCGCGGTTTGTCTCCTGCTTGGGTTTTGTAACGCCTGCGCGAGAGTAACCATCAATAAAACCGGCATACACATACATGCTGTCGGCTTTGATCACAATGGCATCCGCAGGGATGGAAAGGTTCTTTCCAACATTTTGAATGATGCCGTTGCGGATGATCACGGTACCCATGTCGACCTTTCGGCCGGGGCCTTGAATAATGTTTACATTGGTGATGGCATACGTTCGGGTAACGGGAGCCAACTTAACCTCTTCCTGGGCAAAAACTCCCAGGGTTGTCCAGCAGAGCAAAAACGCGAGCCACTGCCGGGGTATTCGGTACAATCGATTCATGAACAATAAGTTTAAGATTAGGAACTGAGAGGGCAAGATATAGGGATTGTACCTGTCTGTCAAACTGAATACATGGGTGGTTGATTTTTACATTTGGTGGTACCTCATTTTTTGAAAATCGGGGTTTTGAAGGGCTGGAGATGCCCAAATTGAGCGGTTCACTACATTCAATTTACAGTTCATTACAGAATGGTTCCCGGGGTTAAATCCATTCCCCATACTTGCACCGTAAACGATAGTAAAACGCATTACAACTATGACAGCCAAAGTAACTCTTCGATTTCTCATACTGACGCTTCTGAGCCTTTCCTTATCCCTTCCGGCACAAGAGGCGAGTACAAAAACCTCTTCTTCCACCTCGATAAACGGCACCAAACGGTGGCGAACCAACACCGGCTTTACCGATTTTAATATTGAGTACCGGGGCACGATTGAGGTGACGGATGATGATCGGGACATCAGTTCGATATCCGATGACGGTTACCTGGAAATCAGTAAAACAGTATTTGGAAGCAAACGAGCTATTATAATAGAGCCGCTTGGTGGTGGTCGCATAAAAAAGGAGTACTACGAAGGCCGAACCAAAAAGGATTGGGAGCCCGCTGGCCGCGACTGGCTGGCTGAAATACTTCCCGAGGTTGTGCGAACCACTACGGTAGGAGCCATTAGTCGGGTAAACCGTTTCTATCGCAAGGGAGGGGCAACAGGTGTGATTAGCGAAATCAAATCAATGAAGAGTGATTACGTAAAAGCACATTATGGAAAACTCCTGCTCGATAAAAACATTTCCAATAATGAGCTGCCCGCTGTCATTAACGGACTTTGCGGAAGCATTAGTTCCGATTACTACCTCGCTAACTTACTGCAAAGCAATATCGGTAAACTCATGGTAACACATGAGGCAGCTGATGCATTCTTTAAAGGCACACAAAACATATCATCCGATTACTATAAATCAAATGTGCTAAAGGAAGCTCTAAATAAATACGCTTCAGCACCCGAACAGGTAAAAATAATTCTTGAGTCTGCAGCTACAATTAAGTCGGATTATTACCTATCGACCGTTCTAACATCTACAATGAATAAGCAAGAGATTAAAGAAGAGTCATTAACTGATATAGCAAATATTTCCAGTCGTATTAGCTCCGACCACTATCGTACACAGGTATTAAATAAGATGTTGGATAAAAGAGGCATATCCAAAAATGTGATTGCAAAAATTATCGAATCAACGGCTACCGTTAATTCTGATCATTACAAGACCACCGTATTAAGAAAACTAACCGATCAGGCTAACCTTGATGAGGTCGTACTTAACCAGGTGTTAACCATTACCGGAAATTCAGTAAACTCTGATCATTACGCTTCAACTGTGCTTCAATCCATTTTGAGAAACCAAAAGTTGTCGGACGAAAATTTTAAAAAACTGATAGCCGCCACTACACGAATCGGATCGGATCATTACACATCGGTGGTGCTGCAGGAAGCGTCATCACAACAGCTTACTAAAAGTCAGATCATCAGCATCTGCAAAGGCGTGGAAAACATGGGTTCTGACTATTATAAAAGTACCGTGCTTACCCGATTGGCTCCTCTTGTAAGGCAGGGTGATACCGAGACAAAAGACGCTTACCGTCAGGCAGCAAAAAGAATCAGCTCAGAAACTTATTACGGAAAAGCAATACGCGCGATCGATTAACAAAATAAAGTGGCAATCGATGTACAAAATTGGTACATTCGATTGCCATGAAAACCCAGTTTATCCAGCGCACATTTATGCAGGAGAAAATCCGAAGCATTATTGGATCGGCCGTAGTGGCAAGCATTGCAGGTATTTTATTGTACGGCTACCTGTTTACCAGCGAAACCGGTAGCTTTCCAAATCTCACCCATACAAGTGGTTTTCTAATCAGTGCCTTAACCGGAGCAGTGACAGGAGTCATCATCTATTATTTAAACCGGTTTCTCAACCATGTAATTTCCTGGCAACGAAATTACGCACTTCGCTTTATTGCAGGATTCATCGGGTATACGTTTTTATCGTACAGTATTTTTATTGGGGTTGGCAAGCTGCTCACGGAAACAGGAAAGACTTCCATTTTATGGAAGGGCTTTAATGCTCAAGACGATGACCTTACCTGGAAACTTGCTATTCTGTTGCTGGTGGCCTCTTTTATTTATGCTGTTATTTATTCGTTGCTCTATTCTTACAAGCATTATGCAGTAATTCAGATAGATGTATTACAACAAGAACGAAAGCAACTCGAACTTCAATTTGAAGCATTGAAAAGTCAGTTGAGTCCACATTACCTGTTTAACAGTTTAAACACAATCTCTTCCCTGCTCTATAATGACCCACAAACGGCAGAACAGTTTATTCGCAGGTTAGCACAAACCTATCAGTATGTATTAGCTACCCAAAGTAAACGGTATGTTACCCTGCAGGAGGAACTGGAGTTTGTAAAATCCTATTTCTACCTGTTGCGAATCCGGTTTCAGCAGTCGTTACAGGTGGAAATTAATATTCCAAACAACCTGGTGCTAAGTGTTATTCCCCCGCTTACGCTTCAGTTATTAGTTGAAAATGCGGTGAAACATAATCCGGCAACAGCCGAGCAGCCTTTGTACATCTACATTTCTGCTATCGACAATACACAACTAAAAGTAGTTAACACAAAAACAGAAACACCAAAAACAAAGATCGCTTCTACCCGAATCGGGTTAGAAAATATTAGGCAACGCTATCGGTACTTCACATCAAAACCTGTTCAAATCAAAGATGAAGCGCAGTACACCGTATTGTTGCCTGTCATACAACGTCAGCAGCTGAATCAAGCCTCATGAAAAAGAAGTACTTCATTCATCATCCTTTATTTCGGCTACTTGCTCCTGTAGTGTATGGTGTTATTGTATACCTGCTGATTCTGCTGATCAATAACAACCTTAGCCAACTTAAGGAAATATTCATCGGACAGGAAGTGTATATCTGCATCGGCCTCACGTTTCTTTCTTTTGAAGCGGTGCGCATTACCATTTTACTAGTGGAAAAATACTTACCCGAAACCTGGCAATCCTCTGCCATACCGGTTCAGGTGCTAACCTCCTCCGCAATCAGTGTTGGCCTGGTAGCGTTGGGCCTCACCCAATATTTCAACTGGGTTGTAGGGTTCAGCATTTCGCAATCGCAATTGCTGATATTCTGCGTCATCTACTCCTTTACTGCTCTCTTGTATAATGTTTTATACTATAGCAATTATTACCTCAATCGTGAAAACACCTTAAAACTTCAATCCGAAAAACAACAGCAGGAAGTGCTGGAGATGGAAATTACTGAATTCAAAAATGATATCAACCCCGACCTGCTGTATGAAAGCCTGGAGAGCACCATCGGCTTGATGTATCACAACACCGAAAAAGCCGAGGAATACATTGACCGTCTCGCCTCCACCTATCGCTACATGCTTACCAATCGTCATAAAGAATTTGTTCCTGTAAGTGATGAACTGGAAGCAGGGCGTGATGTATTGCGCTTGTTAAATGAAAAATATGCAGGGCAATTGGTACTGCAGGTTCATCCGGAAGTAACGCAACAATCATTGGTGCTTATACCGGGATCATTACCTATTGCCTTAGAAAACCTTGTACGAAACACCATTATCAATACACGCGAAACTTTTGTTATATCCTGCTACCTGGAGGATCAAGAATACCTCGTGCTTCAAAGTAAACTGAACGATAAACTGCTTGCACATGAACACAGTTTGCAGGCCTTTTTACGCTTGCAGAAATCATACACCTTGTATAGCGATAAACCCATGATTCAGGTTAAAGCCTATGAAGAAAATTATGTTAAATTTCCGGTTGTTCGCATTGTGGAAGAAGTTGCCTGAAAATGAATGTTCTGATCATTGAAGATGAAGTACCTGCCGCTGAAAAGCTGGAGCGATACCTGCTCAAATACGACTCTGCAACTGTAATTGCCGCACGCCTCAACAGCGTTGCCGATGCAGTAGCCTGGTTACGAGATCATCAGGAGCAGGTAGATTTGATCTTTATGGACATTCAACTCATGGATGGACTGAGCTTTCAGATTTTTCAGCAGGTGCAGGTGCGCAAGCCCGTTATTTTCATTACCGCCTTCAACGAATTTGCCCTGGATGCTTTTAAAGTAAACAGCATCGATTATTTGTTAAAACCCATTACGTTCACCGATCTGTCGAACAGCCTGAAAAAATTAGAAAGCCTGCGCGAGCAATTGCAGTGGAATGATTCTAAAACGCGGCAGTTAAGTGATGTTTTCAGTTCCAACAAAACCAAAGATTACAAAAACCGATTCATGGTTAAGCTGGGCGATCATATTCGCTCCATCACTACCGATCAGATCAGTTTGTTTTATGCCGATGGACGCGATGTGTACCTGGTAACCACACAAAACCGAAAGTTTATTGTCGACTACACCCTGGAAACATTGGAAGACCTGCTGGACCCAGCCGTATTTTACCGGGTAAACCGAACGTTTATTTTGAATATTCACGCCATTAAAGATGTGATGATGTATTCCAATAGCCGGTTGAAAATTTCACTGACCCAGGAGTTCGATAAGGAAATAATCGTAAGCCGCGAAAAAGTGAATCCTTTTAAAGAGTGGTTTGACGGCAGGTGATTTTTCTAACAGTAATCCGACAAAAAACATCCTTTAATGTGACTTAAGTCATACTCCTTATATACAAGCCATGGTTTCTTTGTTAAAACATTTCAATCATGGCTTTATCACATTCCTATACCGTCAATCTTTCCTGGCAACACGATCGTCAAGGCGTACTTTTCAGTAAAGAACTCGAAAATTCATTACCAGTAGCCACGCCCCCGCCCTTCCCGAAAGGCGTGGAAAAAATCTGGTCGCCCGAGCATTTGTTTACCGCTGCCGTTAGCAGCTGTTTCATGACCACCTTTTTGGCCATTGCCGAAAATTCAAAACTCGAATTTGAAAGTTTTGCCTGCAAAGCCAGCGGAAAACTGGAGCAGGTTGATGGTAAATACAAAATGACTGAAGTAGTGCTGGAACCACAATTGGTTATTTCCCATGAAAAAGATCAGGCCAGGGCACTGCGCGTGCTGGAAAAAGCTGAAGCGGCCTGCCTGATTACCAACTCCATTACATCGACCGTTACCATGAAGCCGACAATAGTTATCGGTGGTTTGGTTTCAGTGCTTTGATTTTTATTTAATCCACATAATCTAAAAGGCAAAAAGAGCTTCCATTCTCTTGCTTTCCTGCTTTTTGTAAATGACGGGCAAGTGACGGGCTAAATACGCTATCCCAAAGCGGTATTACCCGTATCATTGCACAGCTAAACCGTATTGTACAATGCAACAGCCCGAACTCGGCAGGCGCTTAACCGCCCTGCGCAAAGAACGAAACCTTACCCAGGAAGAACTGGTAGAAAAAAGTCATGTGAGCGTGCGCACCATTCAACGCATTGAAGCGGGGGAAGTGCTGCCACGCCTGTCGACCGTGAAAATTTTGCTGGAAGCCCTGGGGGAATCGTATGACACATTTTTAACGAAACCCACTAACATGGAAACAAGAACTGAACAATTGGAACATTCCGGTCGTAGCGTACTGCTCACCGCTGTAATTGCCGGAGCCATTTACCTGGCTGTTGAAATCAGCTTAGGCGCCCTGGATATTGCCTGGCTAACCAAAGAGCAGGATTGGGAACCGTGGTTAAACATGGTATACATAGGCCTTACCGTAGTCATGATGGCTTCTTACACCCTATTTGCCAGAGGATTTATTCTGTTGAGTAAACTGTTTGAGAACAAACTGCTTACCATTGGCGCATACCTGATGATGGCTGCTGTAATTGGCATTGGAATATTGGATTGCGTAACCCTTTTCTCAGGTGACACAGAACGACTATGGTTGCCTTACTCGATTGCCGCTGCGGTATCAGGAGCACTCACCTTTGTATTTGGCATCGCACTCATCCGGCTGCAGGACGGTATGGGTGAGTTGTCGCGTGTGGCCGGTATTCTGGAAATTCTTATTGGCTGTGCGTTGATTACGGTAATCTTTTTCTTCATCGCGTACATCATCATGGTTCCGGCCATCATCGTAGAAATACTGGTGTTGTACCGGGGGTATGAGTACCTGTCGAAGTCAACGGTAAATCAGGTGGCAATGAGTGCTTGATATTTTTACGGAACAAAAAACAAGATTTTAACCACAACGAAACATAGGTACATAGAAAACTAAAAGTATGTACTACGTTTTGTGTGGTTAACTTCTTTTTGATGATTGAAATTCAACCTACTCTCTTCGCTTTATACCCATCCTTCACCAGCATCTGCACCACACGATCGCGGAAATCACCTTGAATAATAATTTCACCATCTTTCACCGAGCCACCGGTACCGCATTTATTCTTCAGTGCTTTGCCCAAGGTTTCCAAATCGGCAGTGGCTCCAACAAAACCCGTTACCAACGTAACCTGTTTACCGGCTCTTCCGCTTTTATCAAGCAGTACTTTTAATTGTTGTTGCTGGGGTGGCAAGGTAGTGGCTTCATCATCCTGCTGGTAGCTATAATTAAAGTCGGATGATGTTGAGTACACCACCCCTTCGCGGTTTTTCCAGTCGTTTTTCTTGGCCATAACTAAAACATCAGAATAATGGTAAAGATAAGCACGAATGTATTCACAACGCCCATGTTAAACCGCAATTCAGCAGCACCGATTTTAAAAACGATCATCAATGAGCAAAATCCAACAATCAGCGGGAGAAAAAGGAAATTATCATACAGCGAAGCAAAATCATTCAAAATAATCCTGCCTTCTCCTCCTTCCACACGAAGTAATTCTTTCAATAGCTTGGTCTCAACAAAAATTATCGGGTCGCCAGCCTGTGTGCCCACAAAATCTTCTCGCCTTAGTTTCAATTCACGTCCGGATTCTGAAACCATTATCGTGGCATTGCCTCTACCGGTATCTGAAACATAAAAATGCCGGATTGCATCCTCCATTCGCTTTGCTGGCAGCATAATATCAATCAACAGAATGAGACAAACCCCTAAACCAACCCGTGCAATATTAATCAGGTACGGCATTACCCACGCAATCATTTCGCTGTGACTCGGTCCTTTGGGTGGTGGTGGTTTATATGGTCCTCGCCTTCGATATGCCCGATCGCGATGTGGTGGCGCTTCGTCCACAACAATGGTGGTGAAAGGATTTCGTAAGGAATAATCGTACGCGCTACGTTTAGCCGGATCACCCAACACATCATAGGCTTCATTCACGGCTTTGATTAATTCCGCTGCCTGCGGATCAGGATTGATGTCGGGATGCAACTGCTGCACCAACCTGCGATAGGCTCGTTTTATATCGCTGGCATGTGCAGTAGGCGATACACCCAAAATGCTGTAATAATCTTTCATGAAAAAAGCCCGAAAGAAATTCCCCCGGGCTGAGTTTGATTTTAATCGTTACACTTTTATTTCCGGTGCTTTACTACAAAGGTAAGCACAGGGCGCTTGCTGTGGTTCACCACATCTTCAGCAATGCTACCGGCCAGCACATGTGCAAAACCGGTGCGACCGTGAGTGGCCATCGCAATCATGTCGGCATTGATGCTTTCCGCAAAATAAATAATGCCTTCTTCTTCGGTAATATCGTTGAATACGTTAACCGTATAATTTTTCAATTGTAATTTCTTGGCAAAGTCGTTCATGTATTTCTTCACCACTGCATCGCGCTGAAAATTACCAGGTGTGTTGATGCGCACCAGGTGAATGGTTGAATCATACATGGTTTGTGCCTTTTTCACAATTCGTGAAAACACTTCTTCATCTTTGCTCATGGAAGTGGCGTATACAATATTCTTAAACTCTGAACGAACAGGTTTCTTTTGAATGGTTAACACCGGGCAATGCGCATGGCGAACCACCTTCTCCGTATTCGATCCGATAATCATTTCGGTCAGGTTCGACTTACCGGCTGTTCCCATTACCACCAGATCCACCTTATGCTCGGTAATGATGGCCCGCATGCCATGATAGGGAGAACCCATACGCAATTCCTGAATTACCTTAACACCTGAAAAGAAAGAACTTTCGGCAAATCGTTCCATTTGTTTGCGTGTACGTTCAATCAGTTTCATGGTGAAGAGTTTATCTTCCATGTCCGCATACGCAACTTCACCGGTTACTTTAAACGATTCCTTTGATCCTTCTTCAATTACATGCAGTAATATCAATTGCGCACCTGACTTCCGCGCAATACCACTGGCTACTTCAGCCGCGGTTTGAGCTTCTTTAGAGAAATCGGTGGGAACGAGTATTTTTTTCATAGCTGTGGGTTTTTGCAGTTGCTAAAATTATAATTTTTATCGTATAAACAAACGCACCCTGCGTAATAATCGTCAAACAGTTTCAACAACTGCCTCCGGAACAATGAGTACCGGAATTTTGATGGCATTCAGAAAGTGATTGAAAGTAAGTCCTTTGTGCTCATTCATGGTAATGGCCAATTGTTGACCCAATACCACACACGAAACTTTATGGCTTCTTGCATAATAATCTATCCGGTCGGCCATAAAGCCAATTTCAGTAATAAACTCAACCGGAACATGGGCTTTATCCGCCCTGATTTTCTTCAACAGCACATCAAAAGCATCGCGGGCGGCCGCTTCCGTTTTCTTTCTGTATTCGGTAATCCCCTCGCCATTATGTTCCAATAAACGATAGGCATACAAGACAATCAGGTTGGTTTGCTTTTCAGCGGCCAACTCCAATGCTGCGCGCAGGGCTCTCTCTGAGGCCCCATCCAGGTCTATCGCACAAAGTATTGCCTTCATAATTTTTTAATCGAGACTAAGTTTCCAGCTACGAACGTAGGTGGTTTTTGAGCCGATCATCACGACATGCATCAATTTCCAACCTGATTTTTGTCATACTTGCGCGGTTCATTATCTTGGAGGAGTTTTAAAATCATGCAAAACACCTTCGAAATAGCGTTTAACTCATCGGAAACCTTTCGGGAAATTTTCCAGGGATCGGCCGAAGGCATCCTGATGGTAGACGAAAAAGGCATTATTCAACTGGCCAACCCCGTATCGGAACGGATGTTTGGGTACTCAACCGGTGAACTTACGGGCAAACCCCTCGAAATTCTTCTCCCTAACCGGTTTCAATCCAAACACGTTAACTACCGCGAACAATTCCACAAAAATCCATCCCCCAGGCGCATGGGTGTTGGCCGCGACTTGATGGCCATCCGAAAAGATGGGCATGAATTTCCGGTGGAAGTCAGCCTCAGTTACAAGGAAATCAACAACCTGTTTATGGTAGTGGCCTTTGTGATTGACATTACCGAACGAAAAAAAGTTGAGGGAGCACTGAAGCAAAGCGAGGAACAATTACTGCTGTATGCAGCCGAGTTGGAGAAGAAAGTGCAAGCCCGAACGGATGCGCTTAATAAATTAGTGGAAGATCTTGAGCGTGCTAATAACTTTTTGCAGGAGCAGATTGCCGAACGAAAGAAAGCTGAAGAAGAAACCAAAAAGGCGTTGGCAAAAGAACGGGAGCTGAATGAGCTGAAAACAAAATTCGTTTCCATTGCTTCGCATGAATTCCGCACACCCTTAAGTACGGTAATGAGTTCGGCCTCGTTGGTGCAACAGTATAAAGACAAGGGCGATCTTGAAAAAATTGACAAGCACATACAACGGATAAAATCCTCTGTTAATCACCTTACCGCCATTTTGAACGACTTCCTTTCACTGGGGAAACTGGAAGAAGGCCGTGTTGAAATTGAACGGGAAGAGGTAAATGTCGATGAGTTTTTTAATGAAATTCATGAAGAGATCAGGCCGCTGTTGAAAGATGGTCAAACCATTGAACTCTCCTGCACATTAAAGAAGAAAACTATTCCCCTCGATCGCAGGGTGATGCGCAACATTTTATTCAACCTGATTTCTAATGCCAGCAAGTACTCTGATAAAAACAAGACAATCTATATAACCTGTAAAGAAAGCAAGAACGACCTGCTAATTGCCATTCGGGATGAAGGAATTGGCATACCAGAACACGAAATCAAGCACCTTTTTGAGCGTTTCTTCAGGGCAACCAATGCCACCAATATTCAAGGCACCGGCCTGGGATTGAACATTGTAAAACGATACGTAGATTTGCTGGACGGAAAGATTGATTTTGAAAGTTACGAAGGAAAAGGAAGCACCTTTACCATAACACTACCCATTGCATGAAAAAGATATTATTGATTGAAGACAACCTGGATGTGCGCGAAAACACGGCAGAAATTTTATCGCTCGCCAACTACGATGTGCATACAGCCGAGAACGGAAAAATCGGAGTTGAGCTTGCCAGCAAAGAAAAACCCGATTTGATCATCTGCGATATTATGATGCCCGAACTGGATGGGTATGGCGTACTGCACATTCTGAGTAAGAAACCTGAAACAGCAAGCATTCCATTCATCTTCCTTACCGCGAAAACTGAAAAAGCGGATATCCGAAAAGGCATGACGCTTGGAGCGGATGACTACCTGACCAAACCCTTTGATGATACCGATTTACTAAACGCGGTTGAAGCGCGCTTAAATAAAATCAGCTTGTTAAAAAAGCAATACGCGGCTAATGCTTCGGGGCTTGATGAATTTATTGAAGATGCACAACGCGTACTCAACCTCAACGATTTGGCAAAAGACCGAAAAGTAAAAACCTATAAAAAGAAAACCGGCATTTACATGGAGGGTGAACTTCCAAACAACCTCTATTTTGTTAAATCTGGTAATGTAAAGTCTTTCCGTACCAATGCTGATGGAAAAGAGCTGATCATCTCGTTATATAAAGAGGGCGATTTTTTCGGGTACGAGGCCATTCTTGAAAACAGTAATTACGGTGAATCCGCCATGGCGTTGGAAGACAGTGAGCTTACGGTTATACCTCGTCATGATTTCTTAACCCTGCTGCACGGTCATCCGGAAATTTCACGGACGTTCGTTTCCATGCTGTGTAAAAAAATTGCTGAGAAAGAAGCCCAACTGCTCAACCTGGCATACAACTCGGTTCGTCAGCGCACCGCAGAAGCACTACTGAAAATTCATACATTAAAAGAAAAAGATGTGGTTTCCATTTCACGCGATGACCTGGCCAAGATGGTGGGTACGGCTTCTGAATCGGTTATACGCGTGTTGTCAGATTTTCGCGAAGAGGGCATTATTTCCATCGATGGTGGAAAAATTAACGTACTGCATCCGCACAAACTCGAACAGGTAGTGAAGTGGAATGTGGCGAGAGGGTGATCAGGCCGTGATCAGGCCGTTACCTGAGCGGAGTGAATCGAAACTGATTTGTCGCGTTTGATTACCTGGTATCCTGCATAGATCAGCAATAAGCCGATTAATTCGGTAACAAATAACACATTCACGTATCCTGCACGCGTAAACGAACCTCCGATACCTGGAAGCAAAGCACCTATTGCGATAAAAATGTTTCCCAAAAAACGCTTCTGCTTATCCGGCTGACGCGCATAATGTATCGCTGAATAAAATGCACCACCAACAAGAAAAATAAAGGAGTATAGATTTATAAAGGGTGAAAAATAGCGCACCCATTGCCATGACAAAACTTTACCAGCAAGTGTTCCATCAAATCCAGCTGGTAATTGAATAGGCGAAAGCATCACACAACAGGAAGCGATTGCCACAATACCCAACACAACCCACGCACTACGATTGGCGAATCGCTCCGACATCAGCAGGTAAACCGAACCTTGTGCCAATGGAAATCCACCCAACAATGCACCACTGATATACCACAACCTGAAATTTAACTCGCTCCATCCAAAGAGCGCATTAATGCTTTCAGTTGCTGTACCGAATCCAAATGTAAACACACCGAGCGTCCACCAGAACAAGTACTTTGTGCGCTTCACTTCCCAATGTTTATAAATCACAATCAGGAAATAAATTGAAAAAAGTGTGGTTACAATAGGTATATATTCAATCATACTGATTCTTAAATAAAACTGATATAAAAAAACCTACCTCAAAACACAGATTGATATTCCTGCATTTTGAGATAGGTCGTGATCACTACATGTTAGCCTTTCTTCACCAAAGCAAACTCAATCTGTGGGCGGCCACGCTCACCGTTTTGTGTTAATGCCGTGAAACGAAGCTTGTAAATATTTCCATCCACATCCTTTACCAGGTAAAAACGATCGGAACGTACTGCTGGTGCCGAACCCGGGCCACCACCTGACCGCCATTTTGCTCCAATACCAATCTGCGTAGTTAACCAGGTAACACCTGTTAAGTTCGCTTCTCCAAATGCTTCATAAATGCCGGCATTGGTAATTAACAGTTCAGCCGTTTCAACTCCATTTCTGCTCTGCAGCATGATATCCTGAAAATAATATGGAATAAAACCACCACCGAAATTGGTTGAGTTGGTGAATCCAGTCCATGCTATGTCCCAGCGCTCTTTTGCCGGCTCAACCGTTACCACGCCATTTTCAAAACTGATGTACTGGAAATTAAGTTGACTGTCTTTGGTTATTTGAATTTCCTGGAAAGTAGTGGCGGCAATATCTGCATGTTGCAGGGTGTATCCATTTCCATTGCGAATGATGCGAATCTTTTTCCAGCCGCGTGAAGGAATGGGTTGAGACGGATCGCTTGGCGGATTGGAAGCCCCACGATTGACAATGTATACTTTGTTTTCAGCGGCTGTTGCTGAAACAGAAGCAATGGCCGTTTTGGTAAGATCCCCTGCCGGATCATCAATCCACGCCATAGCCTCCACGGAAGAATTTGCACCCACGATCATCACATCATCCAAATCAACGGTATCCGCAGCGGTGACTGCGTTCAAATCGGTTTTATCTAAGGCACGCGCCATCATGGTAACGGATGAATTCAATATAACCCTAAAATCATCTCCCATATAAAATCCTAAATCCCACGATGTACGATCAACCGCAGTCTGGCGGTTGGCACTTAAATCAATAAACACTTTGTTTGGATAGGTTGGCCCACCACCGTTGATGTTCATGATGGCTTGTTCAGCCAATATCTCAGCAAAACTCAAAACCAATTGCGTTGTTTCACCCACTACAAGTCCATTGGCAACACTGTTAATAGAAAACGTAACGGATTCATCCCCATCCAACAAAACGTTTTCACCTTTTGATACCGTAAAGGAAACCTGTGAAGCCCCGGCTGCCACAGGTATCGTGAGGGCATTACCGGTTGCCGCTGGAGTGGTGGTGAAGTCATTGCCATACTCAATTCCATTGGCTTCAAAATTTACGGTAATGCTTCCCTGATCGGCCGCTGCACGGGAAAGACTGATATTTACGCTCAGCTCACCCTCATCAGCAGTAAACCCAAGTTGTGCCGATTCAAATGCAACTAAATTATCTGGTAACTGTGGATCTTCCTCACACGAGAAAAAGAAAGTCAGCAACACACTTAATGCAACTATTTGTAAAAAAAATCTACGCTTCTTCATATTCAATCAATTATTCAGTTTAAAAATGTTTTCAATTAAAGTTTGTAGGTGATTCCGAGGTAATAAGACCGGCCATAGCCAATGGGCTGAGAAGTTCCGCCACCATGTACCGGCCCGCCATTGGCAGCAGCGTTGGTAATGCGCGTTACGTCAAACGCATTTCGTATTCCGCCATTGACGGTAAATCTTTTGAATAGATTTTTTTGCAGATTGATATCAGCCCAATGAAACGCTTCTGCCTCATTCAGGCCAACGGTTCCATCCACATCAAAAATGTAGAATGGTGTTTTGCCGGTATACTTATAATAAATGGAAACAGATGAACGCAAACGCGAAAGTGAATAGGAAATAGAGGAATTCAGTTCAGGAGCCCATACAAAACCAGTGCCTTGCTCCTGCTCAGCAGCCAGCTCATTGTACCTTCCGGTATAACCGAAGCCGGCAGTAACATCCAGGTTTTTGTGTTTTAAGGAATTTACCCAGGTTAATCCCTTCGATCGGAATTTGTCAACATTGATATAGGTAGTAATAGAGGTATTGCCCGGCTTTACTCCATAGCCAATCATGTTGTCCACATCGTTGTAAAAACCCGTTACGGTACTGCTCAGTTGAACACCCTCCTGTTGTACTAAACGTACTGTCCAGGCCGCGTTATAACTATGCGACAATTCAGCTTCCAATTCCGGATTTCCTTCAATGGAATGACTGGCATCAAAGAAATTGAAAAACAACTCGCGGATAGATGGCGCACGGAAACCTCTCCCGTACGACAACCTGAGCTCACTCCGGTTACCCCATTCCATTTTCAGGTTTATGGAGGGTATGGCAGGTGGTGCTGCATAGGCCGTGTTTTCAACAAACCGTACCCCCGGTCTTACACTAATCCATGTTGCCGGCTTTAACTCCGCAGAAAAAAAGAGTGCGTAATCCTCAATGGAAGATACCCCCTCTTTTAGTCTACCTCCACTACCGCTTTCCGTATTTATATCATAACCCGATTGCAACGACAACCGATCGGATGCCTTGAAGAGAAATGTTCCGCGTGCGGTTAATCCTTTAAAGGTGGTGATATCTTGTAAGTCAGGATCCAAGGCAAGGAATTCTTCACCCGTATTTCGGTTTACCGTTGTGGTTTGAACTTTTCGGCTGTAATCAGAAAATGAGAGCGCTCCGTTGTAGCGCCAGCGTTCACCCAGTTTTGTATTTCCCTGTACCTGGTGCATAAATCGATTGGTGATGTACCGCTGATCGAGTGCTTCAATGCCACTGAATAAACCGGGGTTGTAGATGTTTTCGTTCAGGTAATCGAGCCGGTAGTACACATCAAAGTCATCTTTCCTTACTCCAACTGTTGTACTGCCCAACCATTGGGTTTTCGGATGCCATTCTTTGTCTCGGTCTGCCGCGTTGCCCTGCCATCCACCAAAGTAGTTCCGGGCAAAATCACCCATGGCATAAATCTTTCCGTGTGAATAGCCGATGGAAACACTTTCATTGTGGATGCCAGTTTTAAATCCATATTCTTTACCCACTGTTTCTTCATGCAAACGAACTGATGCACTCCATTTTCCCTCTTCAGGTTTTTTGGTAATGATGTTGATTACTCCGGCTAACGCATCGGCTCCATAAACAACAGACATAGGACCTTCAACAATCTCAACACGTTCAATGCTGTTCACATTAATTTGGTTGATGTTTACTTCGTTGCCTGTGCCCTGCCGACCAATCAGGGGCACGCCATCAATCAATACTTTTACATTTTGACCGGACAACCCCTGCATGGTTAAGTTGGATCCACCCAAGGCAAGGTCTTGTGAAAAACGAATGTTCAACTCTGTATTCAGTACATCCTGCAAGCGGGTGGATCCCACAGCTTGTATACGCTCCGATGAAATGGTTCGAACGCGATAAACAGATTGGTGTGCCGACTGCGGTTCAAACTGACCGGTAACCACAACCTCGGCCAGTTCGGTGGCGCCCGGCTCCAATGATATAGTTATTTTACCAGGTCCGGTAACATCTCTAGTTGTGGAGATGTAACTAATGTGCGAGGTGCTTACCCGTACAGGATAGTTTGCCGGATTAATCACTGATCTGCCCGCATCATCTGTAATACCCTGCCCAAAGGGCTCACTGTTTCTAACCGAAACAAAGACAACTGCACCTTCTATAGGCTTACCTGTGGTTTTATCGTTCAGAATTACCTCAACCTGGGCAAAGCCAACCGTAATTATCAGCAGAAAAAAAGAGGTCAGTAAAAAAATGCTTCTCATACGCCACAAACCATTTTGTGCGCGCAAATATGAACTGCGAGACAAGTAAAAAATGCCTTTAAAAGTATAAATAGTAACATAGCAGCTTCTGATCGGTATTTGAATTCAAAATTTGGTATTTTTGCTCCTGTAATTGGTATTTAACATCAATTTTGGCCCTGATAATTGTCATTTTTAAAAAGCATATCTTTACTAAATGAGCACCATTACAAACGAAAATACCCATATCGGGCAGCTTACTAACCTGTTCGGGCGAGACGATATCAAGCTGATTCTGGCACAAAACAAAGAAGAGCAGGAGTATGCATTGGAGGGCACGCTGCATAAAAGCATCATCCAATTTTACTTTTGCCTTGACGGAACAGCACGGTTCGCCTTTGGCCCGCACTACAGCCGTGAAATCCAGCGTGGAAAAAATTACTTTTTCTACAACCCCGAAGGCGATGTGCCCTTTACCCTTTACCTGTCACCTGGGACTCGCATGGTTTTCCTTTTTATTCCATTAAAAAGTTTACACGAACTTTTTACCCACGAACCCCTTCCTTTTTTAAGGGCTGAAAATGTAAACCGGAAGTTTTATGATGAACGTGATATTCCGGCATCCCTGGTTGTGGTGCTGAATCAATTGTTTACTATTCAGTTAAGCGAAAGTGCGCGTGAATTATATTACCACGGAAAAGTATTTGAATTGCTGAGCCTCTATTTCTCAGAGAAAAAACCCAACACCGAAACCTGTCCTTTTCTGAACGATGAAGAAACCGTTCGGAAAATCAAAAATGCCAAGGAGTATCTTTTAAAAAACATGGACGCTCCGCCAAGTCTGAAAACGCTGGCTAAAACCGTTGCGCTTAATGAATACCAACTCAAGGCAGGCTTTAAGGAAATTTATGGCAACACGGTATATGGTTACCTGCTGGATCACAAACTTGATCATGCACGGGTGTTGCTGGATTCAGGAAAATACAAGGTAAATGAAGTGGCTTTTCAGATCGGGTATACCAACCCGAGTCATTTTATTGCCGCCTTCCGAAAGAAATTCGGAATAACACCTAAGAAATATTTAATGCAAAAAGTTAATTAGGTGTGCAGATTACATCCGGCCCATGACTGTGAAACAAATGGGTTTCGGATGACAGACCGCGCCAGATCATCAACACGGCCACCAGTACCAGCATAATGGTTTGAATGCGCTGAAACGACCAGGGAATGAATTTCCGAATGGCTTGCCACGAATAGCTGGCCGCTAACATGGCCGGAATGGTACCTAATCCAAACAAGGCCATCGCCAACGCACTACTAGAAAGATCAGCCTGCACCAAGGCAATCGCCAGAGCAGCATATACTAACCCACAAGGCAAAAAGCCGTTAAATATTCCCGTCAATAAAGCCGATGAAAATTTTTTCGATTGAAGCTGCCTGCCGAAGGATTGCTTCAAATGCAAAACGATTTTTGATAATGAAGGCAAAAAGTATGTCTGTACTCTAGGAATGGCAAGCAGTACTAAAATCAGCACGCCCATGCCAATGGAAATTTTGCCCTGCACACTGCCCCACTGAACTATTTTTCCTAATAAACCCACTACAACGCCCATCGCTATGTAAGTAAGCGTTCTGCCCATATTGTACAACAACCGATACACCAATATATGCTGTTGCGCCTTGCCGCCCACCATCATGGCAATGGGGCCACACATGCCTATGCAATGCAGGCTACCGGTAAAACCCAATATGAAAGCAGCTATCAGCATTAAATCACAATCAGTTTTTCCAGATAGAATTCCTTTCCTTCCGCTTTCCATAACAACTTTACCCGATATGGCCCCGGTGTAAGCGGGTTCAGGTTAAACAACTGCACAGAATCAGCAGATGCCTGAAGCTTAATCTGCTGATCAAGCTTTTCAGATGAAGGACGAACCAGCCTCACCTCACCCGACTCAATAAAACTTACCGAAGGAAAATACACCTTCAGCACCTGACGTTGTTCGATCGTTACTTCCGGTTTCAATTCAAGCTGTTCCGTATTCTGCTTACGTTCCATCTGCTCCTGAAAAGCCAGGTCTTCAGCGTAATAATTTTTCGTTACCAGCCCAATGTCCTGTTTCATCATGATGGTAATCATGGTACCGATGAAGGCCGCAAACAAAACAAAAGCCACTATGATCCATTTTCCCCAATTCATTTGCTTCCTATTTTAGTTATCATCTCTACCTACAAAAATTAACAGTTGACAATTGTTAACTGCTAATTGTTAATTGATTTAACCGGTCCAATAAATTTAACCTTTAGTGTTTCGATACGTTCTCCATTTCGATAAACGCCAACCAACACCACCGTTTTTGCAGTTACAATTTTTTCAGCCGGAATCCGGATGAAGTAAACACTCTTCAGCATTTCACCAGCCGGAACTACCACCTGCTGCTCGCCCACTTTATTTAACACGGCACCTTCAGGCGATTCTGCCTTTACTTCAAGTGCAATGTCTTCAAATGTTTTATTTACGAACTCAACATTATACAGGTTTGTAATGGCTCCGTCATCCGCACGTTGATACAGCGTACCGGGAACTTTAAGAATCGTTGTCTCCACATCGGAACGAGTGGCCAGCATAAACGACAAAAAAGTAAGCAAGGCCAGTAACACAAATGAGTACCCGATAACGCGAGGCGTCATGAGTTTGGCTATACCCTCTTTAATTGAGTTGTATGAAGCATAGCGGATCAACCCTTTCGGTTTACCTACTTTCACCATCACCTCATCACATGCATCAATACAGGCTGTGCAGTTTACACAATCCAGCTGTGTGCCGTTGCGAATATCAATCCCGGTAGGACAAACGTGCACACAGAGCTTACAATCCACGCAATCGCCCTTGGTTGTGTCTACTATACCCTTCTTCAGCTTACCGCGTGGTTCACCGCGAAGCCAATCGTATGCTACTACTATTGAGTTTTTGTCCAGCAATACGCCCTGCAATCTTCCATACGGACAAACTGCTACGCAAGCCTGTTCGCGAAACCAGGCAAAAACAAAATAGAAGATACCGGTAAAAGCCACCAATCCGATGAATCCAGCCATGTTCTCGGTTGGGGGTTGCGACACAATTACTTTTACTTCCTCAATGCCAATTAGGTAGGCCATTGCTGTATGCGAAATAACAATCGAAATGATAATAAAAATAAACTGCTTCAGCCCCTTTTTGAAAATCTTCTCACCCGACCACGATGCCTGGTTTAATTTTCGTTGCTGATTGGCGTCACCTTCAATCCAATATTCAATTTTCCGGAAAACCATTTCCATGAACAACGTTTGCGGGCAAGCCCACCCACACCATACGCGGCCAAACACAACGGTGAACAGAATGATGAAGACGAAGAAGGTAATCAACGTTACAGCAAGCAGAAAAAAATCTTGCGGCCAAAATGCCTGACCTAGAATAACGAACCTGCGCTCGAAAATATTGAGTAACAAAAACGGCTGGCCACCAATTTTAATAAATGGTCCGGCAAAGAAAATGGCCAGCAAAACAATGGTTACAGCAATACGCGCCCGATGGTACGCTCCACCGGGCTTTTTTGGATATACCCAAACACGCTTGCCTTTTTCATCAACCGTGCCCAGGGTATTTCGGAATTCTTCATCGTATTGATAAAGGTTTTCAGTGGCTTGACTCACCTTTTTACAATTAACAACGCCTCACAATTATTATTAAGATCCCGCAGCTTTCACGGTATCCGCGGGTACTGGCTCCTCCTCCACATACAACTCACCTTGCGGTGCTTTCGGGTTAGCCGGATTAGTACCCTTTATACTTTTAATATAGAACGATACATCACGAATCTGCTCAGGTGATAACACCGGGCCCCACGGAATCATTCCCTTCTCCTGAACTCCATTTTTAATTACAGCATAAATATCTTGTATGCTTCCACCATGAAGCCAGTAATCATCAACCAGGTTAGGACCAATGCTTCCTTGCCCATCCGGCATATGGCATGATGCACAGTTGGTAACATAAATCGTGCGGCCTTTTTTGATGATCTCCTCATCATGAACATAACTGAGTGTTTTTTCATCAATAACCGCAGGCGGATTTGCTGCCAGCAATTTGGCCTTTTGTTCAGCAGCTTTTTCAACCGAGGCGGCATATTCATCATCACTCAAAGGCAAGCTATCCGTTACGTGATACACAATCAGGTAGCCAATACCCCAAATAATGGTAGCATAGAATAACCATTTCCACCAGGGCGGCATGTGGTTGTCCAGTTCGCGGATGCCGTCATAATTATGCTCGAGCATGAGATCCTTCTCTTCCTCTTTTGAACGAAAGCCATTAATCCAATCCCAAAACTTCGACCAGTAGCCAGGTTCAGGTGCGTAAGTAATGCCCAACTTTTCAGCGCGTTCTTCTGCAGCCTTACGGATGAACATATTCAGCACCTGCAGCATGTACAACGCTACCAGTATAACCAAGATGGCGGTAACGAAAACAAAACCTATCACCAGGTAAAGCGGAAACATCGGATCGGCAAACGGATCTTTCCAGAAACCGGATTCGGGAGCAACATCTTGCGCCAGCGCAGCAATGCTTAATACCATGAAGGAAAGAATTAAACTAAACGTTTTCATAGGCTTTGATTCGTAAGGGTTTGTTGATCAATGGTCTTGTCTGCCTGATCAAACGGCAGGTTCTCCATTCGCCTGATAAATTTCTTATCCACGGTAAACACCCACCACAACAACATCAGGAAGAAGATAAAGAATATAGACAGCGATATGATCGGCCAGATGGCGATGTTATCGATACCTTGTAATACGCTTTTATACATGACTTACTTGTTTTCTGCGGTTTTAGATTCTTTGATATCCTTTCCTAATCGCTGGAGATAGGCTATCATGGCAACGATTTCGGTTTCAGGTGCCACTTCAATTCCTTCCAACTGAAGGTTTTCAGAAATTCTTCTGGCCTGGATGAGCAGGTGCTCATTGGCAATGGCTTCGTAACCCTCTTCATAAGGCACTCCGATTTTCCGAAGTGCTTTAATCTTCGCAGGCGTTTGGCCCAGGTCGAGTGATTGTTCGAACAACCACGGATAAGCAGGCATAATCGAACCAGTGGAAACCGCATCAGGTGCTAACATGTGATTGTAATGCCAGCTATCGGAATACTTACCACCTACGCGCTGCAAATCCGGACCGGTACGCTTTGATCCCCACAGGAATGGGTGATCGTAAACATATTCACCCGACTTGCTGTACTCTCCGCCTATCGGATCGTAGCGCTCGACTTCCGAACGGAACGGACGCACCAATTGTGAATGACAGCCTACGCAACCTTCGCGTATATAAATATCGCGGCCATGCAATTCAAGCGGTGTGTATGGTTTTACACTGGCAATGGTAGGTACATTTGATTTGATCAGGAATGCCGGAACCATCTCTACAATACCGCCAATTAAAATGGCGATCAGCGTAAGCACAGAGAACATGATGGGCTTGCTTTCCAACACATGGTGCCAACCTCCACCTGAAGAAGTTTCTGTTTTTACAAGTGGTGCCGCTTCAGCAGGTTCATTGGCGATGAAACTTCCTGCGTAAGCAGTTTTGATCAGGTTGTACGTCATGATGATCGCACCAGTCAGGTACAATCCACCACCAATGGCGCGCAACATATACATCGGTAAAATCTGAACGGTTGTCTCCAAAAAGTTTTTGTACACCAGGAAACCTTCAGGATTAAATTCTTTCCACATTAAGCTTTGCACCACACCCGCGATATACAGGGGCAGCGCATAGAAAATGATACCCAACGTTCCGATCCAGAAATGGACATTAGCCAGTTTAGTTGAGTACAACGATGTACCCCACATGCGTGGCACTACCCAATACAGAATACCAAAAATGAGGAAACCATTCCAGCCCAAACCACCTACGTGCACGTGTGCGACAATCCAATCGGTAAAGTGGGCAATAGCGTTAACGTTTTTCAACGACAACAGCGGGCCTTCCAGCGTAGCCATACCATAGGCTGTGATGGCCACCACCATAAATTTCAAAACGGGATCTTCACGCACCCTGTCCCAAGCACCGCGCAAAGTGAACAGGCCGTTTAGCATACCACCCCATGACGGAGCAATGAGCATGATGGAAAACACGGTACCTAATGATTGAGCCCAATCGGGTAGTGTGGAATATAACAAGTGGTGCGGACCCGCCCAGATATATATAAAGATGAGTGACCAGAAGTGCACTATTGAAAGCCGGTACGAATACACCGGGCGGTTAGCCGCCTTCGGCAGGAAGTAATACATCAGGCCGAGGAACGGAGTAGTTAAGAAGAACGCTACCGCATTGTGGCCGTACCACCATTGAACGAGTGCATCCTGCACTCCGGCATACCACGAGTAGCTCTTCATAAAGCTAACCGGAATTTCAAACGAATTAACAATGTGCAATACCGCTACGGTTACAAATGTGGCGATGTAGAACCAAATAGCCACATACATGTGTTTCTCTCTTCTGCGCAGAATGGTACCAATCATGTTCCAGCCAAACACCACCCAAATAATGGTGATGGCGATATCGATGGGCCATTCCAGTTCGGCATATTCCTTTGAAGTTGTATAACCTAAGGGTAATGAGATAGCTGCCGCCAGAATAATCAGTTGCCAGCCCCAGAAGTGAATCCAGCTAAGCATGTCGCTGAACATGCGGGTTTTGAGTAGGCGCTGCATGGAATAATACACCCCCGCAAACATGGCATTGCCTACAAAGGCAAAAATGATGGCATTGGTATGCAGGGGCCGAATGCGACCAAATGTTGTGTACTGTAAATCAAAATTGAATAGAGGATAAAACAACTGAATAGCAGCTGTAAGCCCTACCAGCATGCCCACCAGGCCAAAAACCACGGTGGCGATGATAAAGGCCTTAACGATTTTGTTGTCGTAACTGAATTTTTGGAGTTCCATAGGCTAGGTGTAATACGTTTCCTTGAATTTAACGCGATAAAAGTAGGTTTTCAAGAAAAAGTCGCTCCTGATTTCCATTATTCGGTAACCTGATTTTTGTCAGGTTTTTATTTGGTACGGGCATCACCTCTGCTCCTTACCCCGTATATACTAATAGAATCCATAAACACACAGCGATATGGGAATGATGGGCGGCTTTCTAAAGCAGATGAACGATACCATGCAGCAGAACCGCAGGCTGCTCAAGAAATCTGATAAGAGTAAATCGAAACAAGTGCGGGAAGCCTACAACGAAGAAATAAAGAGGCAAGCTTTACGCTATGAACATGTAGATGTTGATGCCTTAAGAGAGCGAGTACGCAAAAAGGTACACCGCAATATTATTCAAGAAAAAATCATCAAAGCAATTGCACTGACGGTTCTCGCTACATTTGTTGTTGCAGTGATCTGGGTGATTATTTCATTTGATTTTACCGTAAAAAAGAAATCACCCTTCACAGATACCCAATCACTTTTCAAAACAGAAATACATCCTCATGACCAAGCTGGTTACAGCCTCAAAGTTGACTACTATTACCACGGTCCAAAAGCAGCAGAAAGCCTTATTAAAAACGGACTAAAGCATCAGAATTCTGAAAGTTATTACCCTTCAGGTGAACAATTTCGCTCGGCTTTGTATTATTATGATACGTTGGTTCGTGAAGTGTATTTCTTTAAAGATGGAGATACTATAAAATATTTTCCAATTGTGGATCATCACAAAGTCTATCAAATCAAACTACCACGACCAAACAAAAAACGAACTGTTGAATTCTATTTCTTTGATGGAAAAATTATTCAGGAAACATATCGGGAGTATCCCTATATTCATTCGAACTAACCCAGTATCATGATTTTTATTCAAATTCCGCAAGACATTCCCAACCAAAGCACACCCATTGACCTTACTTCAACAACGGATATCATTTTATATATTGTTTTGCCTATCATCATGATAGCCGCTTACATCTACTGGCGCAGGAAAAAACGCTCAGAATAAAATGTGCATAACCCGGTTGATAAGTTGTTGACTACTTTTTGAGTAATTATTTTGTAGACATAAATCAAGCAAGTACTTTCATATCACTAAGTCGAACATTGACAGGGTGATCGACCAACACCGGAAAACAAAAACCGGTTTTCTACGGAAAACAGGGAACAAAAAATCCGGTGCGGGAAGATTGTGTTCACAAGAAGGCGTCCGCAAGGAAAACCTGGTGTGACATGAAACCGAGCAAGGCTTTCGAAGGAAAGTTGGGGCAGTTTTACACTGGCAAGGGTTAACCTTAGCGCTATACATGGGCTACGGCTTATGTGTAACGAAAACGGGAAAATCAAGCAATTGACTTTCCCGTTTTTTTTATGCCATATTTACTAGGCCGTTTCGCGCAAAGCTCGCCAAGTCAAATCCTACGCAAAGCTCGTCAAACGTCTTACTTAAAATTATTCTGGAATTCGATAAACAACCGCGTTGATGTTTACCCCCGCTCCCACCGCTGCAAATACAATCACGCTTCCTTTGATTAACTGATGTTCAGGCATATCACCCTTGCTTACCAGATCATAAAGCGTAGGCACGGTTGCCACCGAACTGTTGCCCAGCCAGGAAATACACATGGGCATTATGCCTTCTGGAGTTTCTACTCCGTATGCCTCAAACAACCGCTTCAAAATGGCATCATCCATTTTGGTGTTGGCCTGGTGAATGAAAACTTTTTTAACATCTGTAATAGGAATTTCTGCTTTTTCCAGACTTGCCTTTACCACAGCCGGCACAGCTTTTAGTGCATGCTCATATAAGGTGCGTCCGCGCATTTTTAAAAACAAATCATCACCCTTGTAATCGGGATTGTAGGAAGGCTCCATCTTCAGCACGTAAGTATACTCACCCGCATTGGTTTGAGAGTGATGTGCCAGAATGCCAACCGGTGTTTCACTGCGTTTCACTTCCAGAATTACAGCACCTGCCCCATCTGCATAAATCATGCTGTCGCGATCGTGCGGATCACAAATGCGCGAAAGTGTTTCTGTACCAATCACCATCACCTTCTTCGCCATTCCCGATTTGATGTAAAAGTCAGCTTGAATCACACCTTGCAACCAACCCGCACAACCAAAAGGCAAATCATAACATACCGTTTCCGGATTCTTGATTCCCAATTTCATTTTTACGCGTGAAGCCAGGGCAGGCACGAGATCACTTCTACGATTATCAGCAGGCACATCGCCAAAATTATGTGCCACAATTATATAATCGAGTGTTTCACCATCGCTGTGCGATGAATTGAGCGCATCAAGTGCAGCCAGGTAACCGATATCCGAAGCGACCAGATCATCCGTAACGTATCTCCGCTCCAGTATGCCGGTTATTTCGCTAAACTTTTGAATGATCTCTTCGTTGGAGCGCGTTAACCGCTTTCCATCAGCCTCATAAAATGTGTGATTCAGAAAATCAGAATTGGTAATGCGCTGTGTGGGAATATACCGACCTGAACCGGTGATAATCGAATAAAGTTGTTCTTGCATAGGTTATTGTCACCACAAAGGTAGCGCAATTCATTGCGGATTATACTGACGTAAATCACCGATGTTATAAAAGAAAAGAACAAACAGTTGTTAGCGATTGAATTTGAGGCGCAATCGTAGAATGTTTGAAAGAGCTTACTGCTTTTTCTGAAAAGATTTCATGATATAATAGACAATGCTGAAAAATGCCAGAAAAATAATCACCGCTACAATTTCTTTCCATGCCAGGTTTGATAAAAACCAACCCGTAGCCATTAAGGCCAGTACAGGAATGAGCAATCCACCCGGATTTACATAAGCCCCTTCAACTTTTCGGCTTCGCAATTTTATTGTAGCAGCAATTACACCAACATAAATCAACAAAATTGACGCGCTCGACAGGATGGCCAATTGCCTGAATCCGCCTGAGATCGCATACAGAAAACTAACGGAAGCATAGAGTACAATAGAAAAGTAAGGTGTAGAGAACTTCGGGTGAATCTTTGCCAAAAATGAAGGCAGCAATCCATCGCGTGCTGCTGCATATGGAACACGCGAAGACACAAACATATCGCCACTGATCAGTCCAAAACAAGAAACCGCAGCCGCCAGAGCCATAAACGAGAGTCCCTGCTTTCCAAAAACAATTGAGGCGACTGCACCTAAAGGCGCCTCTTTTTCAGCTGCCAGTGCATCGCCCAACACACCTTGAGCCACTAATTGTATCGCCAGGTAAAAAAGGAATACAACCAAAACACCTAAAAGAAAACCACGCGGTATGGTGTAGGTCGGATTCTTTATCTCACCTGATGCCGACAAGGTTGCTTCTGCGCCACCACCAAAAGCAAAAAACAAAATCAATGATGCTTCACCTAATTGTTGCACCGAAGGCCATGCCGTTACCTGAAGATTTTCAGTTTGCATATGAGCAAAACCAAAGACAATAAGCAACAACAACGGAATGAGTTTTAATACCGTTACTACATTCACAAACGTAGTGCTCTCTTTGCTGCCCTGAACGTTGAGCCAACTCAACCCTCCAAATACAGCAATAAGAAAGAGTGCGCGAAAAACAGGTTCGCCAAGTTTCGGAAAAAAGATGGCCAGGTTGTCGGCCATAACGTTGGCTACCGCTGCATTTGCCAACGCTGTGAACCCCAACCAAAAAATGGTATTCGTTAAAAACCCAGCCAGCGGGCCAAATGCTTCTTCAATGTAAGCGTATGCACCGCCCGAGGTTGAGATTTTTGTGCCCACTTCTACAAAGCATAGCAGCACCAAACCCAGCAACAACGTACAAACGAAGTATGCCAGAAAAGCCGAAGCGCCAATTTCGGCTGCTACCAACGCGGGCAAGGCAAAAATTCCCGCTCCGATGGTCATGTTTACCGCATTGATGGCAAGTGTGCGAACACCTACCACACGTTTCAGGCCTTCATCGGGATGACTGCTGTTCATCGATCAGTTTAGTAATCATCAAGAAAGCCAATTAAAATCAGAATTGCTAAAGGGAATACAATCATTTCAACGGCAGGCTATACACCAACCGTACAGAAGCAATCAGTCCATTATCAAAGTTTACGTTCTGAGGTGCACGATCATCACCAAAACGCACAATGCTTAATCGGAGATCCATTTTTTCGTTAGCGTTGTATTGTTCATACACCCGACTTAACGAATACCCGATACGCGTTTCAATAAAAAAGTTACCATGTGTATTCCAACGTGCAAACAATGCCTCATCAATGCTGTTGCGTTCAATGTAATCGGTTTTAAATTCCTCCTGCCCAATTCGATAGGTAGTGATGAATCCAAAATGACTGAAACCGGTCGTCAGCGATTCATTTACTCTGTAGCTAACCTTAAGGTTGATCGGCACCAAACCTGTGATACTCCAATTATCATTCAGTTGCCAATCGAGATAAAACAACGGCACGAGCAGCGGGCCAAATAATTCATGGTTGTACAGAAAGCCATAGCGAGTCACCAACCGTTCGTGGTTGCGGTGCTCAAATAAAGCAATGGCCCCTAACTGCCAACTCTTGCTGTCGCTTCCTTTAAAATCCGACATGTATCTGGGCACCGCCAATAATTGAAAACCATTGCGGTCGCTTATTTTTTGCACGATACCGGTTTGAAAAATGATTCCGTGCATGCGCATGGCCGTGAGGTATTCAGTCGGCCTTACATCAATATCGTTGGTAACGTTAAATCCGGAATACGTAAAATCGTTATACCAGATTGTCTTTTCATTGAATTTAATGGGCAGCTTAAGGTTAACTAACAAGTTACTTTCTGTTGCTTTTCCGTTTAGTGGTTGCTGATATGCTGATGGCATGCCCACTACGCCACCGATGGTGAGAATATCAATAGATGACTGTGCAGAAAGCAATGCGTTGAACAAAGAACAAACAGAAATAATCAAGATGCATTTGATTTTCATATGATGTCCTCTTAAAAAGTTTACCCATTACGTTTCATAAACCCATCCAATCGTTTACGTGTCGTAGCTTGCACTTTCTTTTTAAAAAAAGGCGTCCAGCCCAACAACATACCGGTCATGCCAAAAGCCATGCGTGCCCATCGATAAAAATCAAAGGTATCGGTATGCGTGATGATCTTGCCATCTTTAAACTCAAACCTTGCATCAATGATGTTGTGCACCTTTCTCCCGGTTAACGAAAATGTATAGTGTGCCTCCCAGCGACAGGAACCGAATTGATCATCGGCTTTTACATTACTGAATTCCAATTTCCAATCTGCAGGGTTTTTCTTCAGGGTATCAATCAACATGCTCCACATCGCTCCCGCTTCCTTTCCTTTCAAATCCAGAAAAGCTGGATCAGAAAATTTTACATCCGGATGATAGCACGCTTTCATGCCCTCGGCATTAAGTTGCTGGAAGCTGGAGTAGAAGGTATGGATGAGGGTTTCGTTAGCGTTCATGGGTATTTAGTTCGATTGATATTTTATTTCAATTACCCTTGTCTGTGTTGACACAGACAAGGGATCACAACGCCTTAATAAAATACCAGCCCATCACGAGGCAGGTCACTAATTTTAATAAAGTGCTGAAAAGAAATCCGATAAAGGAACCCAGCGCAGCTTTCAATGCGCGATCAGATTCATTGTTGGCCAGCAACTCGCCAACAAAAGCTCCAACAAATGGTCCGGCAATGATGCCAATCGGTCCGAACCAAAAGCCGGCAATCAACCCAATGGTACAGCCCCACATGCCGTACTTGCTGCCACCAAATTTTTTGGTTCCATACACGGGCACCAGGTAATCGAGAACCACTATTACAATCACGATCGCTAACCAGATGAGCAAAAATTTGGTACTGAACGCTGTTGTTTCACGCAACTGCAGTATGAGCATTCCAACATAACTCAACGGTGGCCCTGGCAAAAACGGAACCACGCTGCCAACAATACCGGCAATCATGAAACACGAGGCAATAACCGTCCAAAGTAAATCCATAGGGTTACGAACTTACGAAAATAACAGCATTCTCTTATTGTCCCCTTCAGCTGAAGCTTCCCAACCCTGAGGGCTAAAAATCGCTTTCAAGTATGATTGAAGTCATAGCGCGCTACTTTTAATGGGCCTAGTTTTAAGCTCACCAATCATATAAATAACCATGAATACAACCATGAATTTCGATCAAATGACTGTAGCGGAAATAGCACTTCAACACCCTTCAGCTGCACATGTCTTCAATAAATACCAAATTGATTTTTGCTGTGGCGGAAAAAGGCCTTTTCGGGAAGCCTGTGAAAAAGCCGGTGTAAATCCGGATAAGGTTATGACGGAGCTTTTCAGCTCTGAAACCAACAGCATGCCTGGCACCATTCGCTTCGATACGTGGGAGCCTACCCTGCTGGCCGATTTCATCGTGCAACACCATCACGGCTTTGTACGCAGAAGCATTCCACAACTTTACGAGCTGATTGCCAAAGTATGCGAAGCACACGGTGATCGTGACACCTACTTGCTAACCCTGCGCGATACCTTCACTGAACTTGCTGAAGAACTGTTGCTGCACATGGAAAAAGAAGAAGTGGTGCTTTTCCCTGCCATTAAACGCTTGTATGAAGAAACCCGTATTCCCGTTGACGCAACACCCATACCCTCGCACCTGATGGCCCCCATGAAGGTCATGGAAGACGAACACGACCACGCTGGCAACCTGATCAAAAAAATCAGAACCCTTACCAGCAGCTACACACCTCCCGCTTCTGCGTGCCCTACTTACCGCGTTACATACAGGCGACTGGAAGAATTCGATCAGGATCTGATGCAACATATACACCTCGAAAACAACGTATTGTTTGCAAAAGTAAAAGAACGTTTGGCAACTGCTTACTCTGTAAACTGATATGCAACTGAATCAGGAAATACTTAGCGACATCATCATCTACATGAAATATGCGCGTTACCTGCCCGAGCTAAAGCGCAGGGAAACGTGGGATGAAATCTGTGATCGCTACCAGCACATGATGGCGGAGAAGTATCCATTTCAATACGAAGAAATTATTGACGTGATGAAATGGGTTCGGCAGAAAAAAGTATTGCCCTCCATGCGTGCCATGCAGTTTGCCGGCACTGCCATCGCCCGAAACAACTCGCGCATTTACAATTGTGCTTACCTTCCGGTAGATGACATTCGTGCATTTTCGGAAACGATGTTCTTGCTGTTGGGTGGAACCGGTGTTGGTTATTCCGTACAGTATCACCACGTTGATAAACTTCCGCCCATACAAAAAGCAGAAAAGCGCAGAAGGTTTTTAATTGGCGATAGCCTCGAAGGCTGGGCCGATGCGGTAAAAGTCTTACTGAAAGGCTACTTCGGCATCAGCGAATACATTCCTGATTTTGATTACTCCGACATCCGCCCAAAGGGAGCACGATTGGTAACGGCTGGTGGAAAAGCACCGGGACCGGAACCCCTCAAGATTTGTATTGCACACGTGCAGGCCTTACTCGACCGAAAAGAAAACGGTGAAAAACTCACGCCACTTGAATGTCATGATTTGATGTGCCACCTCGCCAACGCGGTGTTGGCTGGTGGTATCCGAAGGTCAGCGATGATTGCGCTCTTCTCACATGGCGATGAAGAAATGCTCACCTGCAAGTACGGCAACTGGTGGGAACTGAACGAACAACGCGGTCGCGCTAACAACAGCGTAGTGCTGCAGCGCGACAACATTTCGCGTGAAGAATTCTTCGACTTGTGGAAGAAGATTGAACTGTCAGGCTCAGGCGAGCCCGGTTTTTATTTTACCAACGATGTAGACTGGGGTACCAATCCCTGCTGTGAAATTGCCCTTCGGCCGTTTCAGTTTTGTAACCTGTGCGAAGTGAACGTATCGGATGTGTATTCACAAGACGAACTCAACGCCCGTGCACGTGCGGCTGCCTACCTCGGCACGTTACAGGCTGGCTTCACCAACTTTCACTACCTGCGCGAAGTGTGGAAGAATACCACTGAGCAGGATGCCCTGATTGGTGTAGGCATGACCGGCATTGCCAGCGGTGCCGTACAAAAACTTGACTTGAATGAGGCAGCACAGGAAGTAAAGCGCGTGAACCTGGAAGTTTCGGCTAAGATCGGGATACAGTTTGCCGCACGCACAACCACCATTAAACCTTCTGGTACTTCATCATTGGTGTTGGGCACATCATCCGGTATTCATGCCTGGCATAATGATTATTACATCAGGCGCATACGCATCGGGAAAAATGAAGCGCTGTATGAATACCTGCGCATTGCGCATCCTGAATTATTGGAAGATGATTTGCTCAACAGCAAACAGGCCATCATCTGCATACCACAAAAAGCACCTGAGGGAAGTATACTGCGAACCGAAAATGTGATGGACTTACTGGAACGCATCAAAAAATTCAATGAAGAATGGGTACGCAAAGGTTTCCGCAGAGGCAGCAACGCCAATAATGTTTCAGCTACGGTTTCCATTGAAGATGGGGATTGGGAACGCGTAGGCGAATGGATGTGGGAAAACAAAGCTTCGTACAATGGTTTAAGCGTATTGCCCTACGATACCGGCAACTACAAGCAGGCACCGTTTGAAGACATCACCGAAGAAAAATTCAGAGAACTGGAGAAGAGCCTGAAAACCATCGACCTGAAAAACGTGTACGAAACCGATGACGAAACCGACCACAAAGCCGAAGCAGCTTGTGCAGGCGGTGCGTGCCAGGTAGTTTAAGGAAAACTCTGCGGCCCTCCGCGTAAATTTCTCAGCGCCCTCTGCGGTTTTAAATTTTCTACCGCAGAGAGCCACAGAGAAATACGCAGAAATCGCTGAGGCTTCAGAAAGTTTAGTATACAAGGCCACAACACAACTTTTTAACTGACATTCATCAGGAATTTAATTCCCGGCTATGCCTACTTTTCCTGCAAAAAAGAAAAAGTTGATTCCTGCTAAACTTCTGGAGCAATACAAGGCGCGATTGGTGCGCATGCGCAAAGACCAGGTGCTGTTTGAAGAAGGCACCCCGGCCAACGACTATTTCCAAGTAGAAGAAGGCGAAGTGCGCATGTATATCCTCAATCACGAAGGGCAGGAATTTACGCAGGGCATTTTTCATGCGGGCGAAAGCTTTGGTGAACCCCCGTTGTTTGGCAACTTCCCCTACCCCAGCACAGCCATTGCCCTTACGCCCGGCAAAGTGTGGCGGTTAGCCAAACCTGATTTTCTGGAATTACTCAAACACAACTTCGACATTCACCTGAAGCTGAACCACGTACTCTGCAACCGGCTTCAGTACAAATCCATGATCCTTACGGAGATTTCCTCCCACACACCCGAGCACCGGCTTACCACCATTTTAACCTACCTGAAATCTAAAATCCAGCCTGATGGTAACGGCACCAAAATCATCATTCCCTACACCCGCCAGCAACTAGCCGACATGACCAGCCTGCGCGTGGAAACGGTAATCCGCACTGTAAAAAAAATGGAGCAAGGTGGAAAACTAAAGCTGGAGGGGCATAAAATTCTATTTTAAGTATTACCGTAAAGAGTTGGCGTTGCGATGTTGGGATATTTGATATATATTCAATGAATATATTTTAAAGTTGGCCGCAATTTTATCAGTTAGACCAAAAAATTTAGTCATTACAACAAAATGAAGAAAATGTGTGTCTAACGGAATAAAAGGCTAATTTATGAAAACTAAAAAAGTATTCGGACTTATATTACTGCTTGGACTAATAAGTTGTTCAGACGAGGAAACAACTTTTGAGTTAAGTGGAGAGTGGATTGATACCGAGAGTTTTGGGTTACAATTCCTAGAATTTTACTCAAAAAATGAAGGCAGATTTGGCCTTTACTCTAAAAACTACGAACGGTATGAGAATTTCAACTACCGGTTATTTGACAATAAAATCGCAATTGACTTTATCGGTGACAATGAAGGAGAAACAATACATGATTTAACATTTATTGACAAAGATAAAATTGAAATTTCCGACTTGACAGTTATTCCGGAAAATCCAACAAAGATTTATCAAAGGTTTAGCATAAAATCCGACAAGGAGAACAATGAAGTTATTTTAGGAGTAAATGATCTATACTTTGACTTTGAAACTGGAATTCGATTACAGGGCTATCTAATTAATGAGTCGCGATGCCCTAAAGGTGCTGATTGTATTTGGTCAGGGTATGCTGCTGCAAGATTTCATTTAATTGTTGACGGAAATACAGAACATACATTTGACTTAGCAACAATTGATATATCACCAGAACTTAAGAGAGACACACTAATAAACGGAATGACATATAAGTTGCTAGACATTACTCCTTATCCCGATATAAGCAAGAAATACAAAGCTGAGGACTATAAAGTAATAGTATCTTTAGAAAAATAGAAAAAGTAATTGATTAGGTAAAAACTGCCGCCAACACCCGGTTTGTTTAATGGCGGGCGACACAGTCGCCCGTAGTGCCAGCAAGTTTTTTTATTTAAGATATGTGGACATATAAATATATTCTGTACTCACTTTTAGCTGTTGTATTCACATTTTTAATTCATGAACTTACGCATTGGACAATGGGAGAATTTCTCGGATATGAAATGAGAATGACTTTAAACACCGCATATCCCATTGCAGGAAAATATACCAAGGATTGGCACTACACAGTTATTAGTTGTGTAGGACCACTAATAACACTTCTTCAAGCGATTATTTTCTATCTACTAATAAAGCAAAATTCCAATAAGAATCTTTACCCTTTTCTGTTATCGTGCTTTTATTTAGAATTGCTGTCAGGGGTTATGAACTTCAGAAACCCAAATGACTTAGGCAGAATTGGCATATATTTAAATATTGGCTTATTTACTCTTCCAATACTGTTTACCTCTCTACACTTTTTGTTAACATATAAAACATCCAAAAGAGAGAATTACAACAGGAAATTCATATTGACAACATTACTATTGATAATCGTATTTTCTTCAATATGGATTTTAACGAATCAAAAATATAAAGTGATACTTATATAATTGTGAAAGGACTTGACAACTCAGCCGTTGTTGGTGCCTGCCTGCGGCAGTCAGGTTCTTCACCAACAACAAAATAATTGAACTGCAAAATGAATAGACTATTGGTCATACTACTATTCATATCTTTGAGGGGATTATCTCAAAATTACTCTGATTTTATAAATAAGTTTTTACCAGAAGACGAACTTAATCCTGATAACATAATATCACAGTATAACCAGTATGACTTTTCATCAACCTGGAATACAACTAAAAATCATCTAATCGTAGGCATTATTGGCGCTGAACATGAAAGAATCAGAATCAAGTTTCTTGAAGTTCTTAAGACTGACTCAAACACCTACACCGTGAAAGGTAAATCACTACGAAACAACCTCGTCAGGGATTTTTCGGGAACTATTAAATTATTTCAAATCAATACATTCAAAAAACATCATCTTGGTGTTGACAATATATACGCAGACAGCAATATCCTTGCGCAAGGGGTACTTATTGCCAAATACAGGTTTGAGGAAAGTAAAAAGCAGCCTGAAGGAGGAAGGTTTGAGGGAACTCTTTACACTAAATGGTACCTCGATTCAAGCAATAGAATTCAATATGACCAAATCGAATCTGGAGCTGATAGCTATATGAATAACGCTTTTATAGGTACTTGGGTAAGTTACAAAACAAGACAAACGCTTTCCTGCAATTGGGGTGACTTCCGGGTTCCACTTGCTAACCAGGATTTTGATGTAGGTGCGGCTGAATTTTCTCCAAGCAACAAATACTTAGACAAAGGATGGGCGATTTACCAACAGGCCTGGCTCTATAGAAATATCGAAGCTCAGAAACAAGAACTAACAGAATGGTGGAATTGAATAGAGAATGGAAAAATTGATATATGGAATAAATGCAATACTGTTGTTTTTAGTTGTACGTTACGAATACAACTCAGACAGTGACAAAAGCATAATCATTTCGTCTTTGGTTTTCATTATCCTGTTAGCGATGAATCTACTATTCGGCTTTTTCGCCCAACTTGATAAAAAAGCGATTCATAAGCATTTTTACTATGCTGCACTTGGACTTTTCATCAGTGTTTTAATTTTATTAACCATCTGGTGAAAACGGTGGCCGATATTGGTACACTTGTTCCACAACAAAAGTATTAAACAAATCTTTAATGGATTACAAACCCCTTGACCCCTCAACTGAAAACCTATTCGAGTCAACCCTTAAAAATATTCAGCACCAGTTTGAACTAAAAAGAAAAGACACCACCACCGGACTTAAGCTTCTATCAAGATTTGAGGAATTGAAAAAATACAGAAGCCTGTACATCCATAAAGTGATTGAAGTGAAGGGGAACAATGGTTCATTTCTCATTGTATTAATCGATAAGCACCTCACCATTATCGAAACCAAAAGGCACCGCAGAACGGAAAAAGAAATTGAAGAAGTGGAACCTGTACTGGTTTTCAGCATTCCGCATGACATGGGCAAAGTCTACATCAGAAAAGAGATGCTTGTAGATAAAGTACTTGATCTGTTCACGAAGGTCGATATTGATTTTGCTGAATTCCCGAATTTCAGTAAAAACCATTATGTTGTTGGAGAAAACCCCGACCTGGTAAAAAAGCACCTGCCCCACGGACTCATGAAATCACTGGAGAACATTAAGAACCTGACCGTTGAGATAAACGGAAATTGGGGCCTGCTGAGAACGGAACGAAACCTGACTGAAGACGTTTTGATGTTTCTTGTTAGTGTGGGTAATAAAATGACTGTTGGGGATAGCTAACAGAACCACACTACAGGGTTCAGGAAAGCTGAAAAAGTAGTAAATTTGCGCTATGCCCGATCAACAAAAAATACTAAAGGAGATAAAACGAATTGTCCTGGAAAAAGAGCCAACAGCTAAAATTTATCTGTATGGTTCACGGGCACGGGGAACCATGCGACCGGACTCTGATTGGGATCTACTTATCCTTTTGAATAAGGACAACATTACAGCTGATGTCGAGAAAAGTGTGACTTACCCACTCTATGACCTTGAATTCGAAACCGGGCAAGTTATTAGCCCAATGGTATATTCAGAAAAGGAATGGCGCACTAAACATAGAGTAACCCCATTCTATGCAAACATTATGAGAGAGGGTAAACTCTTATGAGAGACTATAGTGCTGAAGATTACATAAAGTACAGGCTACAAAAAGCAAACGAAACTATCGCAGAGACTAAGGTATTGCTTGAAAATAAATTTTGGAATACCGCAGTTAACAGAATGTACTACGCTTGTTTCTATGCCGTTGGAGCACTCCTTTCAAAAAACAAAGTCGAAGTTTCAAGTCACTCCGGTAGCAGACAAAAATTTGGACAGCTGTATATACAAACCGGAGTGATCGGACGTGACTTTGGAAAACATTATTCAGAATTGTTTGAAAAAAGGCAAAAGGGAGATTATAACGATTTTTTTGACATAGACGAGGAGACCGCCTTAAGACTCTACCCACCAACAGTCGATTTTATTAAAGAACTTGAAAAAACAATAAACGAATAAAACTAGATTCTGTTTAATCTATCCATGGAACCCCTTCATTTAAAACTTGTTGAAACTGTACTGGTCATTGTCGGGTTGGTGATTTTAGTGCTGGTTATAAAGGGCACACTCAAAAAAATTGGCAACCGCTATCACCTGCAGAAAGACCGTACGCTCTTCACGGTAAAAGTGATCAACATCGGTTTGTATACGGCAGCGGCCATTACGTTGCTGTTCATCTGGGGTGTTGATCAAAATGAATTAGTGCTATTTCTCTCCTCCTTCATCGCCATAATGGGTATTGCGTTGTTCGCGCAATGGTCTATGCTCTCCAACGTAACAGCCAGCATCCTGTTGTTTGTGAGCCATCCCGCCAAGGTGGGCGATACCATCAGCATCCTGGATAAAGACTATCCGCTAACCGGAAAAATCAAAGACATTGGTGCCTTTTTCGTAAGCATTGAAACGGAGGAGAAAGAAATCATCACCATTCCCAACTCATTGTTGTTTCAAAAAATGATTAAGGTGGAGTCACAATAGTTACTTCTCCAGTAATCCCATTTTATACTGGAACAACTGCGCTACCGTATGCGCACGGTTCTTGGCTTCGGTGGCGTTGTAGCCTTCAAAGTGTTCGTCTACGGTTGCCGTAAACAGCTCCAGCCATCGTGTAAAATGTTCTTTCCCGATAGCCAGGTTCAGGTGTTTGGCCATGGGGTTACCGCTGTACGACATCTCACCCAACAACACCGAGCTCCAGAAGTTGTACATGATGGGTAAATGATGGGGCCAATCCACATGCCCGAATACAGGGCCGAGCAGTTCATCGGCATTTACCTTTTCGTAAAAACTGTCAACCAAAAGTTTGATTTCGGCCCGGGATTGAATTTCCTTTTTCATACAAAACTTTAGTCAAGAATATTTTAACCACATAGAAACATAGATCACATAGAAATTTTAGCCTACTCAACTATGTGCACTATGTGCCTATGTGTTTAACAAAAGTAAATTTTGGCATCACTTCAATTTTGCAGTACGTACCGTTTTGGCTTCAGCATCCGTCCATGCGGCCATAATGAATCCATCTCCCTTAGTCAGTTGTGGAAAACCACTCGACCGCGACTCCGATGATTCGGCCAAAACCGAAACGCGCTCCACGTTTCCGTCTTTTGTTACTTGTGCCACATGAATGTTTGTTCCCTCCATCCAACTTACCACCGCGGTTTGCTCATTCAGCAAAACCAGATCAACCCGGCCAATGGCTTCTTCACTTTTATTCAGTTGAATGGGTTGGTTAAATGTTTCTCCGCCATCGTCAGAAAAAATTACGCTGGCAGCAGGTTTTTCATTGGCCATGGTAAACCATGCAACCGCCAGGGTATTGCCGATGGCCTCACAGCGTGGGCCATTCACCGGACAGCCGCTAATCTCCCACTGGTCGCTGAAGATTGGTTTTGGTTCCGTCCATGTATCATTGACCAACCGCACAATTGACATGTCGCGAATTTCTGTTTCGGAACGATCGCGGTAAATCACCACAGGTCCGTTTGTTGTAATAGCGGAAGTGGTCTGGCAACAATCGCACACCCGGCTATCCAGTTCCCATTCATTTAATTTATTTCCATCGTACGAAAGTACGGCAGCACGAACAGTCATTTCGCCATGATGCCCGTGGTCGTCATGATCGGTGGGCTCATCGCCTACCGTATTTCTGCCATCCAGCCAGGAAACAAAAACGTTTTCCGCATACGGAACAAACGACACAAATCCATGCTCGGCTTGTTTGCCGTCATCGTGCAGCACGGTTGGTTCACTCCAGGCAGTGCCATCAGATGAATGCGCCACCGCCACATCGTATGCAAATGTTCCTTCGCCACTCTTCTTTAATATGTGGGCAATAAACTTTCCTTTCCCATCACTTACCAGCAATGGATAGTCGGCCCAGTTAACAAACCAATCGCTGCCCGAGGTAATCACTACCGGCTCCGACCATGCCTCATTTTGCCAATGCGAAAGCTTGAGGTAATTGATGGTGTCCACGCGTTCAATCCAGGTCAGGTGAATGGCTCCTAAAGGATCGGTGAACAAGTATGGCTCGGCCGAAATTGAACCGGCTGGCGAATTAATTGCCTCAACAACAAACAGTTTTTTGCTATCGCTACAGGAAACAAAAACACTAAAGAAAGCAGCAAGAAGAAACGTATGCTTCATGAAACGGAGTTATAAATCTTTGCGCTTGAAAATACGCAAAGCACCCCAAACCGGAAGCACAATCCACAACATTAAAATCACGGAAGAAAAAATCAACCCCATACTGCTGCCAAAGAAATCTTTATAGAATGCACCGGTGTAACCCATTAATGCGGAAATGTCGAGTTGCAATAGCATTAGAATCCGCGCCAGATCGACCGGGTTTAACGAAACCAGTGCAAGCGTTACTTTCTCCAACGGATAATCCATGAACGTGTAAATGATCCACATCAACAGGCCATCGTAAATCAGCGAGAAGTAAAACCAGAACAGCAGCGCAACGCCTATGGCTTTCGCTTTATCGCGTGTAAGGACAGATGACAGAAACGCCATCGACACGAATACCAGCGTAAGCATAAGGCCGGTGTACAGCAACGTGAATCCGCTTGCGCCTGTGCCGTATAGCACAACCGGAAGGCCCACACCAATGGTAAAGGAAAAACACAGGGAGATGGCCACTGCGAAATATTCGCCCAGAAAAACCACCCTTCGGTTTACGGGTTGCGAAAGCATCAACTCGATAAACTCATACGAATTATAAAAGTGAATGGTACTGAACACAATACTCACCAGCGGAACCACCATCAGTACAATGTTCATCAGACTCATGATTACCTTTCCGGTATCGGAATCCAACTGAAACATGGCAATTGTACTCAGCAGCAAAAAAGCCGTGTACGCCAGAATAAACCGGGTGCGGAGAATATCGTAGAAAACATATTTAATTACGCGAGTCATGATTTATTTTTTTAAGATTATTCGTCATCGCGAGCGGAAGAAGGGGAACTGTGTTGGCGCGAAGCAATCCCTAATTTCATTGTATACTTTCACCTTTTTTTCGGATTGCTTCCTGCCCGTCCGGTCAGGCGGGCGTCATCCCAAGCTCATTCCCTCCAATTCCTCGCAATGACGAGGTTCATTTATTTATACGTTTACTTTTTCTTTTACATTCTCCAAACTACGAATCATCTTCGCCATGGCTTTACCTAATCGCTGTTCACCGGTAATGTCTTTCAATTCAGCAATCGAGTTGTTGTATCGGATTAATCCTTCTTGCAAATACATCACTTCTGTAGCCAGGTCATCCAGATCGCTCATGATGTGCGAAGTGATGATCATCAGCTTGCCATTTTCTTTTTCCTTCAGGATTTTTTCTTTTAAAATCTCCACCGACACCGGATCAAGCCCTGCAGTGGGTTCATCCAAAAACAACACAGGTGGGTTAAACAAGAACGCCAGTGCCGCGCTCACCTTCTGGCGCGTACCGCCCGATAGCGTGTGCATGCGTTTATCAAGCATCTGTTCCAGTTTAAAGGCTTCAATTAACTCTTCATCCAGTATGGGAGGATTTTTCCGGATGTTCTTCATCATATCCAGCAACTGACCGATGCGCATATTATCCGGATAGCGACCAATTTGTGGCATGTAGCCAATCTTCTCACGGTAGCTCCAATGGTTACGAACATTTTCACCATCCACCCAAATCTCGCCAGCGGTAGGTATAACCATACCCAACACCGATTTGATTAAGGTGGTTTTACCTGAACCATTGGGGCCGATCAGTGCATATGATTTTCCGGAAGTGAAGTCAGCACTCACCCCTTTCAACGCCTGCAGCTTACCAAAACTTTTCTTTAATTCTTTAACTGAGATCATAGGGTTTCATGCTTGGGTAATCATCTTTTAAATTCTCGGGAGTTACTGCGGGGAAAACTTTTTCAGCCCTGTCCAGCAAGAAGACCAAAAAGCTCCGCCACAACAAAACGGCTGTGGGTATACGTTCCACCACCATCGCGTACATATTCACCGGACGGAATGGAACATCACCCACTCCATCCTTATTCAAATCGTATCCCTGGTATTTATCCCAGTAGTTGCGATCAATTTTATTCAGCACCATCGTACCATTGGTAGACAAATCAAATGTATTGGACGTGAAATTATTCTCAGAGAAAGTATTATCATCACAGCTTGCCTGCAACTTCACGGCCCATCCGTTTCCTACGAAGGTATTCTTTTTAAATTCCGAGCGACTTGATCCTTCCATATAAATAGCAATCGTGTTGCGATCAAACCGGTTTCCAATGATATGGCTGTCGCGAATATCTTTCAGTAACAAGCCGTAGGCCGTAGGCCCCCAGTTGCGATCGAAGATGTTGTTTACCATCGTTACGTTTTTAGTGTACATGACGGCCACGCCCGCACCATTGTTACGAAAAATATTGTCGCGGTACTCATCATCATGCGAGAACATGAAGTGCAATCCGTAGCGATTGTTTTTCTCGCTGGTGTTTCCTGAAATAAGGGAGTTGGTCACAAACTCGAAGTAAATGCCATCGCGATGGCCGTTGATCGTATTATTGCGAATGGTGGCGTTAGCGCACTGCCAGAGGTGAATGCCGTTACCGGTTTCGTGATCGGCACGTAAGGAAGCACGGAACGTATTTCCTTCTACGATAACATGCTTCGCGTTGGAAATGTGTACCCCGAAAAAGGTTGCGATAAATTCATTGTTCCGAACAACCAGAAAGTTTCCTTGCAAGGAACCTATACCCGCCAGGTCTTTCATGCTGCTCACACCCGAATTAGTAATCTGGAATCCTTCAATGGTAACGTGCTCCGCTTCAACGGTGAATACTTCAACCTTGTGTTCTCCGTCAACAACCGGCTTACCCTCCCCGATCAAAACGAGCGGCTTGGTTATTAAGATATTTCCTTCGCGGTAGGTACCGGCTTTAACCCGAATGGTGTCTCCGGCATTTGCCTGTGCTATGGCCGATCGGATACTGCTGATCTTTCCGCCTGACTGAACAACAATGATGTTGGCCGTTGCCGGAAGCAGCAGCAGTGTAAAAAGACATAAAATACTATATCGAATGTAGTCCTTCATTTTGTGTGGCGACAAATGAGGGCTGCGAACGTTCACTTAAATTGTGCGGTCAACTCGCCCCATGTTAAATAAATACCATTTAGTTCTTTCTTGTGTTGTTTATAAGCCTCCTCTGTTTCAAAGGCAGCCACCTGGCTGGCCATTGGCGATTTTATTTCCGGAGATTTTACATAGAAGGCTATGGTTGCATCAATGAGTTTTTCCGGCTGAGAAAAATCGGTTACCAGGGTGTACTTCATATCGCGTGACGTAACCTCCGGAGAGTTAACAAAACTCATTAAGCAGTTCACGTCATCAAACTTGTATATTTTTCCTTTAGCGGTAACGACCTCCGCGCCAAAGCGCTTATCCATTAAGGTCATTTTGCACGAGTGGCAATTATCGGTTCCGTACCGGATGGCTTCCGGTTCAACGTTGCATGCTGAACTCAATCCTATCAGTGCAGCTAAAGCTATGAATGTGGCGATTCGTTTCATTTTGCTGATTTTCCGTATTTAAAAATTTCAAGTGCCAACAGTCCGATAATCGTTAATCCAATCACCAGAAAAATCCATCCTCCGATATCCGGACCTGAAAAGGCTGTAAAGTTTAATAATTGTTTCGTGCCAATAACGGGTGGCTGGTAGGCCATGCCCGGCACAACTATAGGTGCTGTCGGATCAAGATTATGGCCATAATCATAACCCCACAGGTAGAAATCTACCAGCGCAGCTATGCCTGATGCGATAATCAAAGAACCAAAAGCTACGAGCATAAAACGTCTGTTCACCAAACTGGTAAGCAACCCAAATCCGATCAATGCACCAACAATGTAGATCATGTATTTGAATTCAGGGAACATGCTTACTTCAATGTGCTTCATCCCGATGTAATGGTTAAGCGCAGAGATTATTTTCACATCACCCGAAAGGTTATCAATCCATATTTTCATTTCCAGTCCTTCGGGGTATTGTGGCGCCCACATCAAAATTTGCCATAAGGGTACGTAGTATGCGCTGATCATCGCTAAAGAAGCGATGGCAATGATGATCCGCGTTGATGTTTTTAATTTTTTCATGATGTTTTGTTTAGTGGATTCTACAAGCACTCATGAACCCATCGTCATTAAGTAAGCGCCCTGCCCCTTGCGGGACAGGGACGCTTTTTTCAACCTGCAAACTATGGATCAACCTGTTAGTCAGCGCCACTATTTCTGACCTCCGGTATCACCGGTTGAAAATTTAAGAGGTGTGTTGGAGTTGGCAGGCGATACGCGCAGGTATCCTGACATCTCCTGGTGAAGAGCCGAACAGAAGTCGGTGCAATAGAAAGGCACTACACCGGGTTCTTTTGCTGTCCACTTCAACGTTTGGGTTTCACCCGGCATGATTAATATCTCTGCGTTGTTTGCACCTTTAATGGCAAATCCGTGCGGCACATCCCAATCCTGCTCCAGGTTTGTAACGTGGAAGTATACATCATCTCCTACGCGAACACCCTCAATGTTATCCGGTGTTAAGTGTGAACGAATGGCTGTCATGTAAACGTGAACGTCTTTTCCATTGCGCTCAACACGTGCCATCTTTTCACCTTTGGCAGCATATGGGTGCTCGTTGTGTTCGATCGGGTAAATCTTCACCGACTTATCACGAATCAAACTGGCCGGGATAGCTTCTGCATAGTGTGGCTCACCGGTTGTAGGGAAGTCGAGCAACAATTGCATCTTATCGCCTTCAATCGAATAGAGCTGGGCACTTTGTGTTAATTCAGGGCCTGTAGGTAAATAGCGATCTTTTGTAATCTTATTGTAAGCGATTACGTACTTACCATGTGGTTTAGCCGTAGGACCACCAGGCACAGAAAGGTGACCGATGGAGTAATAGGTAGGAACGCGATCCAATACTTCCAGCGTCTTCACATTCCATTTTACAATCTCGGATGATACAAAGAATGATGTATAGGCATTTCCGTTGGCATCAAACTCCGTGTGTAACGGACCAAGACCAGGCTTTTTCACCTCACCATGTAACGCAGCCTCATAACGGATAACCGGAATACCACTGAAGTCACCTTCATAATCCTTTTGCTCAATGGCTGTCTGGAATTTACTGAAAGAGAATACCGGCATTAAAGCAGCAAGCTTACCACTACCTACAATGTACTCACCTGTAGGATCCACATCACAACCGTGCGGAGACTTAGGACAAGGAATGAAATAAACGAGGTCGGGAAATTCCATCACATCCAACACAGTCACTTCATCTAACATGGTACTGGTTGCCATGTGTGTTTTTTCATCATACGTATTGTGTGCATATTTCGCTTTCTCTTTCTTTCCTTTGCCTTGAGCAATGTATTCTTCGGCTTTCTTCCAGTTTACGGCCATGATAAAATCCTTATCGTTGCGTGAAGCATTCACTTCCAATAAGGTGTAGGCCTGTTCGGTGTTGTAGCAGGAGAAGAAGAACCAGCCATGTGACGGGCCTTTACCGGCTCGGCTCAAGTCGTAGTTGAAACCCGGTGTGCGCAATTGAAACTCAATGTTCATGCGGCCGGTTTCCTGATTTACTTTGATAAAGCTGATCGATCCTTTAAAATTTTCTTTGTAGGAACTGATCGGCACGTCCTTGTTATCGCCTAACGGAATACTGAAGCGTGTTCCAGCCACCACATACTCGGTATTTTCAGTAATGAAAGGTGACGAGTGATTACCCCCACTGTTCGGTATCTCCAGAATTTCAACAGTTCTGAATGAGGCCAGATCAACACGGGCTACACGAGGGGTATTGTTACCATTACCAAATGCCCAGCGGCCATCGTGTTCACCTTTTGTTGTTGACAGCGCAATGTGGTGCAAATCATCCCACGGCACAAAACCATGTGATGTGTTCAGCATCGGTTTTGTTTCTTCACTGTATCCGTAACCATTCTCAGGAAATACAGAGAATACTGGAAGGATTTTAAATAACCTTCCCGAAGGAATGCCATAAATGGCCATTTGCCCGTTAAAACCACCCGATACGATGTTATAAAACTCATCATACTGGCCGGGCGCTACATACACTTTTGAAGCTGCATCACCAGTGGTTACATCAGCCGGCCCCTTTGGCTTACAGCCATAGCCGATCAGGAGCACCACCAGTACACCTACTGTTAATACTATGCGATTGATTTTTGTGTTCATGAATTTAGTTGTTAAAATTTAGTTTGGTTATTTTTTATCAGGTGGTAACAATACGGTATCAATAACATACACCACCCCGTTGGAGGCTTTTACTTTGCCCAACACATTGGCTCCGTTCACCGTAATTTTTCCGTCTGCTGATTTGTTCAAGGTTACATTATCCAGGTTAACCTGGTTGAGCGTCATGCCATCACTTATATACTCTTCATTGATCACGCCCACATACACATGGTATTCCAGAATGTTTTGCAGCGCTTCCTTGCTTTCAGGCTTCAGCAAACCTTCAACGGTACCAGCCGGAAGTTTTTCAAAAGCTGCGTTGGTCGGTGCGAATACAGTAAAGGGACCAGCATTGGAAAGTGCATCAACATAATTGGCCGTTTTTAAAGCGGTAACCAGTGTTGTGTGATCGGCAGAGCCGACAGCCACCCGCACAACATCCGGTTCAGATGTTTCGTCTTTCACATTCGATTGTCCGCCACCAAGCGGAGCACCGGTTGCTTCAGCCGTGCTGTCTGTTTGTTGCTGACCGCAAGCCAACAGCAGCATGAGTGGGATGATCAGAAGATATTTCATATAATTTAGGGTTTAATGGTTTCTATTCTTCACCATCGTTTTTGCGCATGAACTCCAGAATGTCGCGTGCATCACCAATGGAAACATTTTGGTTAGGCATGCGCATTAAACATAGCTCCAGAAGCTCTTGTGCTACGGGATCTTCATCCAGCATGACATCCACGTTGGTGATCATGTTCATGATCCACTCCGGCTTTCTGCGTTTGGTTACATCTTTAAAGCCAGGGCCAACTACGCGTTGATCCGTAAGCTGGTGACACGCAGAACACTTCATGTCATAGATATCCTTGCCGCGCTGAACGCGTTCAGCATCCAGCGGATTATGAAGGGTCACATTTTTTACTTGCCCTATTCCTTTAGTAGGATCAATCACTTCTTCAACAGCACTTTTTTTGGATTCATCTGCTTCTGCTACTTGAGGTTTGTCAGGAGCACAAGCGGCCAGCATAGCAGCGGCAACGAGAACAGTCATCAGGTTTTTCATAAATATATGGGTTTAGTTTGCGGTTTTCAATTTGTTTTTAATTTGTGCACAAGGTATGCCTGAGGCTACCTATGCCCTTATGACTCGAATCATATAAGGCATTTGATTTATATCACTTGTTATGCTGTGAGAATCCGTAGAAATAGTGGATTCTCCCCCTCACATCCGTCTGGATTAAAGATTAGGGAAATTAGTAAAATTTTTGCTGACAAAAGTCAGAAATACAGATATTTCAAGACGAATGCTTGTTTTTATCTATGGAGGACTTTTTCTCCTTTTTTTTATCCTCAAACAGCATTCTGACGGAGGGCGTGTAGGTATCATCATATTGGCCGCTCTTCATACTCCAATAGAAAACGAGCAGAAAGATGACTGCTATAGAGAGACTGATCAATATGAGCAAAATAATAATAGACATAAAGCTTACGCTAACCGTTTACTCAGATGTTTCCTGGCTGCGGTATTTACTGCTACGGTAGTAAATACCACCACACAAATACTGCTTAATGGCATAAGAATGGCCGCCACTAAGGGGGTTAAATGCCCCGTAACCGCAAAACTCAGAGCAATGGCGTTGTAGGTAAACGACAATACAAAACCCGCTTTAACAATTCGGGTTGCTGAACGTGCCAATTTCAGAAAGGTATCCAACTTGGGGAGTTGTTCGCCATGCAAAATACCATCACAGGCAGGTGAAAAAACACCTGTATCATCGGTAACGGCAATACCAACATCGGCTTGTTTTAATGCACCTGAATCATTCAGGCCATCGCCTAACATCATGACACGCTTGCCCCCATGTTGCAAGTTGCTGATATAGTGTAATTTATCGTGAGGGCTTTGGTTAAAAAGAAGTTGAGTCGCTGGTTGGAACAATGTTCGAATCAGCCCATAGTCCGCTTTACTGTCCCCCGAAAGCATCGCCACACACTGATCACCCAGACGACCCAACATTTCTTGTATATGGTTTCGCACGGCTGTGCGAATCGCAAAATATCCTTTTATTTCACCCGCGATGGACACAAAAACCGTAGACGCAATATCCTCTAATCGCTCGTGGAATCCTACAAAGATAGCAGAACCAATCTTAACCTCAATACCGGATATAACTCCTTCTAACCCTTTACCCGTAATTTCTTTAAAATTTTTTACCTCATACGTGTGCCGGTAACCTAAATGTTTGTGTATGAGCTTGCTTAAGGGATGGGTAGAATATCCTGTTAAGGTGTAAATCCAACTCTTTTCTTCCTCCGAAAGTTCTCCCGTAAACACAATTTCCGGTTCCTGACCGTGTGTTACCGTGCCGGTTTTGTCGAAAACAACCGCATTGATACCGGCCATACGCTCAATTACGTCAGCATTTTTTAAATAAAGCTTATTTCTGCCAAATACCCGCAACATGTTACCATAGGTAAATGGAGCGGTTAATGCCAATGCGCATGGGCAAGCCACTATTAAAATAGAGGTTATAATCAACCAAACCTGCGAAGGATCAACCACATACCAATACACACCAGCCACAAGGGTCAAACCAAGAATTACCCAGGTAAAGCGCTTGGCTGCTTTGTCAATAAGCCGCTTGTACCGGCTTTCTTCAGGTTTTTGAAATACCTGGTTATTCCACAAGCTGGTCAGGTGGCTTTGTGATGTGCGATTTTCAACCACCAGGGTAATGGGTTGCCCGATCAGTTTACCCCCGGCATAAACCAAATCACCCTTTTTAACGAGCACCGGCTTTGCTTCACCAGTCACAAAACTGTAGTCGATAAAGGCTTTGTCATCCAGCAAGAGGCTATCCGCTGGTACGATTTCCATATTGCGTACCTTAATCTGATCTCCCTTTTCGAGGTTGTACACCACAACCGGTTCCCAGTCATTTTTTACTTTTCGCAATACAGCTAATGGAAAATACGATTTAAAATCCCGATCGAACGCCAGGCTTTCATACGTTTTGTTTTGGAACCACCGCCCGATCAACAAGAAAAACACCAGACCCGTAAATGAATCGAGGTAACCCGGACCGTAACCGGTAACAATATCCCAAACGCTTCTGGCAAACAAGGCAATCAGCCCTACCGCAATGGGCACATCAATGTTGATCTGCCGTTGCTTGTAACTTTTCCAGGCCGAAACCATGTAATAGGAATCGCTGTACAGCAATACCGGTATCGAGAGTAAAATATTCAACCATGAAAAAATTTGTGCCAGTTGCCCTTCGGAAGGATCGAGGCCCAGATACTCGGGAAAGCTGAACAACATCACGTTGCCGAAGCAGAAGCCGGCAATGGAAAGTTTTAACACCAATGATTTATCGTAGACCGCACCTGATTTTTCTGCTTTTTGTTCGGCATCCAGGTTTATTTTGGGCGCATACCCAACCGAGGTAATCAGTCGCGCTACCGCGCTTAATGGTATAAGCTTCGGATTAAAATCAATCGTGGCAGTCTTTCGAACAAAATTTACTTCTGATCGCAGAATACCGGTATTCAACTTTTGCAGATTCTCCAACAACCAGATACACGAAACGCAGTGAATGGCCGGAATATAAAACTGAACACGGGCAAATGTATCAGAATCAAAGCTTACCAGTTTTCTTTTAATCTGCGGATCGTCCAGATACACATACGCTTCATCGCTTACGTGGCGCAACGTGGTACCCGGATTTTTTTCCAGGTCGTAATACGCACACAGATCATTGGCATTGAGAATTTCGTAAACCGTTTTACAGCCGTAGCAGCAAAACGGTTTATCGTCTTGCCACAACAAGTCATCACACACTTCACCGCAGTGATAACAGGTAACTTCCTGATCGGTTACGGGTTGTACTTCCGTGCTAGCGTGTTGTGTAGTGGCCACAAAAATAAATTACAAAATACTGCTGATTACTTCTTTATCGCGTACGTCCAAATAGGGCAATCCACGTGGTTGACTACATCTTCGGCAACGCTTCCGCTGAAGAAGTGCGCAATCCCTTTTCTTCCGTGCGTGCCCATAGCAATCATGTCGGCACCAATTTCATGTGCGAAATTTATCGTTCCCGCTTCTTCGTACGGATCGTTGAATACATTAATGGTGTAATCCTTCAACATAAACCGCTTCGCAAACGCCTGTAGCCGTTTATGGGTTACTGAATCGCGGGTGAAGTTGGTGGGGGTATTTATCCACACAATATGCAAGGTCGCTTTGAAGAAATTCTGTAACGCCTTTACCTTCATCACTAGGTCTTCCTGATGTTCAGTATTTAAGGTGTTCGGGAATACAATATTTTTAATGGATGCCGCCTTTACATATTTCTTTACAGCAATTACCGGAACAGCCGAGTTGCGCACCATTTTCTCAGCTTTGGAACCGATCAACACTTCGCGCACACCGCTGGCTCCTTTCGTGCCCATCACTACCAAATCAATTCCCTTTTCTTCAATATAGTCGGCCAACATATGGCTAACCGGTCCAAAAATTACCTGACTGGTAACTTTCATCTTTTCAGGTGCATACTTCTCGCGTAACTTTTTGAATTGCTTCTCAGCCTTTTCCCGGAGTTCTTTAAACAGCGCTTCTTCAAACGCCATTACCGGCATCAATACTGAATCGTGCAACACCGGAATTTCTACTACATTAATCAGGTGTATCTCCCCTTTCGCTTGGGTGGCTACATCAATCGCGAACCGAAAAGCACTAACAGCTTGTTCGGAAAAATCGCACGGAACAAGAATCTTCTTCATGTCTTGGGGGATTAATTGTCAAAACAAAGGTATTCCCTAAAATACCAACTTTCGGCTGATACCGATCAAGACTACACCTGATTTATGTCAGATTATTTAGACGGACAACACGAGTCCGGTGCCAAACAAGAGCACGAAAAGCAAGGTTGACAAGGCTAGCTGTTTCAGGTAAGGATCAAGCTCAGCAGCAGATTTTTGCTGAACCGAAAAACCATTTTTAAGAAAAAGGGGCACTGTTAACAGGAAAAGCAGTTGCCACGGAGATTGATACGTAATAACGGTATACACAACGGCCGAAACGATGCCACCTAGCAACAAAAACCAATGGTACCGGATGGCATTTAGCCGACCGATACGAACCGGTATGGAAAATTTACCAGCCTCCTGATCGGATTCGATGTCACGGATGTTGTTCACATTCAACACGCCCATGGAAAAAAAGCCACAACTCAGGGCAGGTAAAAACTGAATCGGGATAATCTCCTGTGTGAATAAATAAGCCGAACCCATCACGCCCACCACGCCAAAAAAAATCAATACCGAAACATCGCCCAACCCGGCATAGCCATATGGCTTTTTCCCAACCGTGTAGGCAATGGCTGCCAGAATGCTGAGCAGGCCCAATCCAAAAAAGAATAAAAAGGCATTCCAGTTAAACCCGAAGGCAATCCACAACAACCACAGTCCGCTTACCAGGCAAAGCGCCACAAAAAGAAAAAGTGCTGACCGCATTTTTTGCGGTGAGATGGCACCGGATTGCACCGCACGGCTTGGCCCTTTACGACCGGCATGATCGGCACCATTTATAGAGTCGCCATAATCATTAGCCAGGTTGGATAAAATTTGCAGGAAGATGGTGGTGAACACACACAACAGAAAGATATCTAATCGGAAAGCCTGCTGCGATGCTGCCAGAAAGCCACCCATGCCGATACACGAGAGCGCCAAGGGCAATGTTCGTAACCGGAAAGCAGCTAACCAGACTTTAACATTCATACGTGCATCAAAAGTATTATTTCCGAATGAGCCCGTCAACTGAATATTTTCCAGGCCCTATGAAAAACAAAGCCAGGTATGGAATCAGAAAAGAGAATGCATGCTCCCGCTGAATAATGGGGTCACCTGCATGTGCATAAAAAATGGCAACGAGCATGGTGATGATGGAAGGAATGAGCGCTATACGTGTAAACAAACCCAGCACAATAAATGCCGGACATACCAACTCACCGAAAATGGTTAACCCAAGTGATGCCGGACTTCCAATGTGAAAAGGATCAGGAAAGGATTCAGCACGTTCTTCAAATCCGGTGAATTTTTTCCAGCCGTAATACATCATGAATAAGCCGGAGAACAGCCGCAACAGCAAAGCAGCCAAATCGATCGAAAATGGCTTAATACCTAAAACTCTTTTTATCACGACCCCGGAAGAATTTTTTCCATGATCGGCTTTTCGAATGCCTTAACACTGGAATTGAAAAACGTAACGGTTTCACCATCTTCGCCAACTAAATATTTGGCAAAATTCCAATCGGGTGATTTGCCGGTTTTACCAGCCAGCCATTGATAGAGCGGGTGTTTATCTTTTCCCTTTACTGAAATTTTTTCGAACATCTGGAAGGTAACGCCATAGTTGCGCTCACAGAACTCGGCTATATCCTGATTGGATCCCGGCTCCTGCCAAAGAAAATTGTTAGCTGGAAAACCCAACACCACAACTTTGTCGCCATGCTGTTCGTGCAATTTCTGCAGATCGGCATACTGTGGTGTTTTACCGCATTTTGAAGCTGTGTTTACCAGCAGCAATTTCTTTCCTTTGAACTGTGCGAAGTCGATGGTTTGACTTTCCAGACTTTTCACTTTGAAATCGTAAATAGAACCTGTTGTCTGAACCGGTTCAGAACCGGAAAGCTTATCTGCCAAAAAAGATGCTAATCCCATAACTGCTAGTACTCCTAGTATAATCTTAACCCAATTCATCGACTAACTCCAACGGTTTTACTTTGGACGGATAGAACTTAACCGTACCATCCGGCTTCACTAAATACTTGCAGAAATTCCAGGAAGGTTCGCTGCCGGTTTTCTCTTTCAAAAATTGATACAAGGGATGTTGATCATCGCCTTTCACTGAAATTTTTTCGAACATCTGAAACTTCACGCCATAATTTTTCTGGCAGAACTCGGCAATCTCCAGGTTGGAGCCCGGCTCCTGTCCACCGAAGTTATTGGCCGGAAAGCCCAACACCACCACCTTGTCACCATATTGCTCATGCAGCTTTTCTAAATCAGCATACTGCGGAGTATAGCCACATTTTGATGCCACATTAACAATCAACAAAGCCTTGCCTTTGTATTTGGCAAAATCGATCAACTCACCATCAATGGAGTTCATTTTAAAATCGTACACAGAAGATGCGCTCATAGCAAATGCAAATAATACAGCGAATAAGGTTTTCATAGTTTGCAGGTTTAACAGTGATGAAACAAGATTGAGATCGAAATTGTTTCGGACGTGAAAGTTCGCGCTTTTTAGCCGATAATGGGATTAAAAATCCGAAAAATATAAACCGCGTTTCCCTTGTAAACCGTCTGCTTTTCAATTTTCATTCCGTTTTTGACGGCTACTCTCTGCGATGGCAGGTTCGACAGACTAATAATGGAGATAAGCGAAGGCGAAAACGTATTGGCGAAGGCATACTTTTTAATGGCTTGAGCAGCCTCCGTAGCAAAACCCTTACCCCGAAAATGAGGTTGAAGGGAATATGCAATTTCCAGTTCTTCTGTGCCATCCACCACCTGAACCAATAAACCGGCATGACCCACCAAAGCACCGGTTGATTTTTCGATCAGTGCATTCATGCCACCCAGGTTCTTTTCGTAGCGATTGAATTGATTCGCATACCACTTTTTGCATTCCGCTTCGGGTGTGTCTTTTTCAGCCACCCAATACTGGTAATACTCGGGGTCGATAAAAAACTGAAGCCACTCATCAAAATCAGAAGACTGAATGGGGCGAAAAAGAAGTCGCTCGGATTGCTGATCGTGAAGGAGGTACTTCATGGTATTCGCTCAAAGATACATTTTAACCGCAGAGGGTCACAGAGAAAATTACGCAGAGAGCCGCGGAGAAAATAATCACATCCGTTCCGGAACACGAATGCCCAGTAAACTCATAGCATGTTTTATCACATGCGCCACCACTTCACTCATCGCAATCCTGAATTTCAATTTCGACTGATCCGCTTCATTGAAAATAGGAATGGCCTGGTAAAACTGGTTATAGGTTTTGGCCAGTTCATACGCATAGTTGGCAATAACTGCCGGTGAGTACAGGTTAGCCGCTTCCTGCACTTTTTGTTCGTAGTTGGTCAGCAAGAATAATATCTCGCGCTCGGTTGGTTCCAGCGAAGTTACCAGCTGTAAATCTCCTGACTGCGCTGAGATATTCATGGAAGCCGCTTTGCGCAAAATGGCTTTGATGCGTGCATGCGTATATTGAATGAACGGACCGGTAAATCCTTGCAATTGAATCGATTCATTCGGATCGAACAGCATGCGCTTTTTCGGATCAACTTTCAACAAAAAGAATTTAAGCGCACCCAGGCCAATCATTTCAAATAATTCCTTCGCTTCCGTATCGCTTAAGCCTTCAATTTTTCCGAGTTCACGGGTTTGCTTTTCGGCTTCTTCTATCATCTCATTCATCAGATCATCGGCATCTACCACCGTACCCTCACGACTTTTCATTTTGCCGGTTGGTAAATCAACCATTCCATACGACAGGTGATAACATTGCTTTGCCCATTCGTACCCCAGCTTGCCCAGAATCAGAAACAAAACTTTAAAGTGATACTCCTGTTCATTGCCTACCGTATACACCTGCCCTTCTATTTTCGGAAAATCGCGGAAACGTAAAATAGCAGTACCAATATCCTGTGTCATGTATACTGATGTTCCATCTGAACGTAGCAACACTTTTTGATCTAATCCATCGGAGGTGAGATCAACCCAAACGGAACCATCCTCCTTTTTAAAGAAAACACCAGCATCAAGTCCTTTCAACACTTCTTCTTTTCCCAACAGGTAGGTGTCCGATTCGTAGTATAGTTTTTCAAAATCAACACCCATCTTTATATAGGTTGCATCGAAACCGGAATACACCCATTCGTTCATCATCTTCCACAAGGCAACGGTTTCTGCATCCTTTGCTTCCCACTTGCGCAGCATGTCAACGGCAAGCTGCATAATGGGTACCTGCTTCTCGGCCTCTTCCTGACTAACTCCTTTATCGGTTAACTCCTTTACCTGCGCTTTGAAATTTTTATCAAACTCCACATAATATTTTCCAACCAGGTGATCGCCTTTGATGCCACTGCTTTCTGGCGTTTCTCCGTTCCCAAATAGTTTCCACGCAGCCATCGATTTACAAATGTGTATGCCGCGATCATTAATGATCTGAACCTTATGCACCGTGTATCCAACAGCCTTATAAAGTTCTGCTACGCTATAACCCAAAAAATTATTCCGTAAGTGACCAAGGTGCAACGGCTTGTTGGTATTTGGTGAAGAATACTCCACCATAATTTCCTTGCCGTTGGCAGCCAGCTGTCCGTAATGTTGATTGGCATAAACAGAAGCAAATACAGTCGCCCATACGCTATCCGCTACCACCAGATTCAAAAAACCTTTTACCACATTAAAACGCGCAACTATACCGGAGTGCTCCACCAAATAGTTTCCAATGGCGTTTGCTGTTTCTTCCGGCTTCAGTTTGGAAATCCGCGTAAGCGGAAAACAAACTAATGTATGCGAGCCTTCAAACTCCTGGTTGGTGGGTTGAAGCTGAAGTTGGTCAACCGGTTGTCCGAATAAAGTAATAATCGCTTGTTGTATGGCAGAACGAAGTTCCTGATCAAGATTCATATGAAAAAACGCAGTAAACTGTTTACGATTTTGAATTGAATGAAGGCGTGTTGAATTTTATCTCGTATAAATCCTTACGCCTGTCGAGCAGGTTGCGCACGCTTCCATATTGATGAAGTTCCCGGAGGTCATCTAGGTCAACGTCAGCAATGATTACCATCTCGGTATTGGGTACACCTTCTTTCACAATACCCTTTGATGGAAACGCATGATCGCATGGAGAAAACACTGCCGATTGCGCATAGTGGATGTCCATATTTTTTACGCGCGGCAAGTTGCCCACGCTTCCGGCAATGGCCACATAACATTCATTTTCGATGGCTCTCGCCTGTGAACAAATGCGCACACGATTATAACCCGATTCCATATCGGTTGAAAACGGTACGAACAAAATCTGCATGCCTTGCTCTGCCAACTTACGACCGAGTTCCGGAAACTCACTGTCGTAACAAATGAGAATGCCGATTTTAGCTACATCGGTATCAAACACTTTCACTTCCGACCCTCCGGAAATGCCCCACTCCTGTTTTTCACTTGGCGTGATGTGTATTTTCAGTTGCTGATCCCAGGTGCCGTCTCTTCGACAGAGGTAAGAAACATTATATAACTTCTCCTCTTGCAGCAACGGCAAACTCCCCGCCACAATGTTGATGTTGTAGGCAACAGCAAACTCAACAAACTTGTTGCGAATTTCAACCGTATGTTCAGAAAGTTTTCGAACTGAACGAGCTGAATCCATTTCTTTGTAATGCCCGATCAACGGCATGTTGATGAATTCGGGCAGCAACACGTAATCCGCTCCGTAATCGCTTACGGCATCCACAAAGAATTCAACGTAATCGAAAAAAGAAGTAAGATCACTTACATTACGCATTTGCCATTGCACCACACCAATGCGGGCATGTGTTTTTTTACTTCCGATGATTTTCGGGCGCGCAACATAATAGATGTTGTTCCACTCAATCAATGTGGCAAATGCTTTCGATTCTTTATCCTGAGGGAGGTAGTCGGTTAAGATTTTTCGAACGTGAAAATCATTGCTCAATTGAAATGTAAGCACCGGATCGTAAATGCTTTTATCGCGAACCTTTCGGATGTACTCGCGTGGTTTAAGTTTACCGCTGTACTTATGGTAATTGGGCATGCGTCCTCCCGCCACAATCGATCGCAGGTTTAATTTCTCGCACACTTCTTTGCGCGCATCGTACAACCTTCTGCCGAGCCGCATGGAACGGTATTCAGGATGAACCGCTATTTCAATTCCGTATAATACATCTCCTTTACGATCGTGGGTGGAGAAAGAATAGTTACCGGTTATGGTGAGATAATCGTGATCATCACCATACTTGGAGTAATCAACAATAATGGTGAGTGCAAAGGCAATAATCTTTCCCTTGTCCTCAATACCCAACTGGCCTTCCGGAAAAATTTCAATCAGCCGTTGAATCTGTTCCGGTTTCCAGGTGCCTCCCATTGTGATGTACGCATTTCGCATGATGTCGATAATTGCATCATAATCACTAATGTGAAGATTTCTTAATTTAAGTACCGGACGTTTCTTGGCCATAAAGCAGGTTGATTACCAATCCATGATGTAAGCAAAAATCAGTGGCGCCACAATGGTGGCATCTGATTCAATAATGTATTTGGGCGTTTCAATACTGAGTTTTCCCCAAGTAATCTTTTCATTGGGTACGGCACCTGAGTAGGAACCATACGAAGTCGTGCTATCGCTGATCTGGCAGAAGTAGCTCCAGAACGGCACGCCATCACGCTCCAGATCCTGATGCAACATGGGCACCACGCAAATCGGGAAATCTCCCGCAATACCTCCACCAATCTGGAAGAAGCCAATACCATCTTTGCCGGCATTTTGCGTATACCAATCGGCCAGCCACACCATGTATTCAATACCGCTCTTCATGGTAGAGGCTTTCAACTCACCGGTTACACAGTATGACGCGAAGATGTTACCCATGGTTGAATCTTCCCAGCCCGGAACCACCATCGGCAAATTCTTTTCGGCAGCGGCAATCATCCACGAATTTTTCGGATCGATTTCATAATACTGCTTCAGGTCACCGCTATTGAGCAAACGAAACATGAACTCATGCGGGAACAACCGCTCGCCTTTATCTTCTGCATCTTTCCACACTTTAAATAAGTGTGCTTGTAATCTACGGAAAGCCTCCTCTTCGGGAATACAGGTATCCGTTACACGGTTTAAATGATTTTGCAACAAATCCCATTCCTGCTCCGGTGTCAGGTCGCGGTAGTTGGGTATGCGCCTGTAATGCGAATGCGCCACCAGGTTCATAATGTCTTCTTCGAGGTTGGCACCGGTACAGGAAATGATGTGCACGTTATTCTGGCGAATCATTTCGGCAAAGCTGATGCCCAGCTCACCGGTACTCATGGCACCGGCCAGTGTTACCATCATTTTCTTGCCTTCGGCCAGGTGTTTCTTATAGCCTTTGGCGGCATCCACCAACGCGGCTGCGTTAAAGTGGAGGTAATGCTTTTCAATAAAAGACGAAATTGGTCTTTGCTGACTCATGGTTGTTGGTTTTCAAAGTTACTAAGGGGCAAAATTAAGGAATATGGCCTTCAGAACAAGGACAAAAAGTGGGTTTACTCTCAGCCCACTTGTCTTTCAATAAACTCCTCTTTCGCAAAAAGTAATTCGTGATGCAACACCTTGTTGCCCCATGTGGGGAGCACATGGAATTCCACTCCATCACCAACGTTATAGTGCATGAAAACCGGTGCTGAAACCTTCACTTGTAAATCATCAATGACGATGAAGTAACGTTTCAATTCCCAATCTCTATTACCTCGAATAGTAGGAATACGTTCCGTAAACTTTTTAGTAACCACTCCCTGAACAATCATTTTTTCTGAACCATCTTTCAGCGGGCGCTTAAGCACGTTATTATAAAGCGGAAGAATAATCGAGAAAATTAATACAATTCCTATTGCTACATAAAGCGCAGTTTGGTCACTATCGCGCCAATAAAAGTAAAAGCAGAGTAGCGCTAGCAATAATCCAAAAAGACCACTGGCCGCTATGGCAATAACTCTAAACCTGGTTAACCTTCCTAAATCTACTTCACTAAGTGGAACCATTCGTTTTGTTGACTTAAAATGATTGCCTGTTTCTAAGGTTCGAATGGCTTTGCGTACTTTCGAACTGGGTGATTTACTTAGCTTCCGAAAGAGATAGATTCCCCCAAATACAACAAATGGTATGGCGAATAACCACCAATCGCGATACTCTCCGTAATAGATCTCCGGCCATTCCTTTTGCAGGTAAATGAAAATGAGAAATACCACAACAAATGCAGCACCATAAGTCAACACTGCACCAATACGATTGAGGATATAATTCCAGATCATATTTAAAGCTAGGGTAATGCAATATAACTACGAATCTTGATTCTCCCCAGGGGACTGTTTTGGAGATCAAAGCTAGTCTAGGTCAGAAAAAGTATTACTTCAACCCCGCCCCCTCCAATTTTTCATCCCTCAGCACAAACACGGATCCCTTCGGGTAATCCACCGTATGAAACTCGGCTGCTTCGCCTACCTGATAGGCCGTGTATTTTGCTCGCGCTACTTTCAATTTCACATCACCAATTGTCAACCAATAATCTGTAGATTTTGATTTACCTGAACCTGAAGTAGTGGTGAACCTGTCGGTGATAATTCCTCGCGTAACCCTTTTCTTTCTTCCAGTGATTACCCGCTCCATATCCTTGCTGAAATATTTTCTTATCGGATAAATGCCAATCAATGATGCGAGTCCAACCAACTTTACCATATCCTCGCCCAGTATACCAAACAACAAAGCCAGTATACCCAACACAATAGTCACAATCAATAAGGTACTTTTCAAATATTTATTCAGGATGGCAATGTCTTCGCCCGTTAAAACATCTTCGCGGTTCATATGCAACTCCTGACCTGATGCGCGCAACGATGCTATCTTTTGGCGAATGGGATCGTTCTTCTGCGCGACTTTGAATTGCGACCAAAACGAAAACATTAAAACAAAACTGAATACCAAACTGGCAATTGCAATACCTGCAAAAATTTTCCAGTCACCATCCGGGTAATTGGTGAAGGCCAGGTACCCCATACCTGCCGGAATGAGAAAATCAAAAAGTAAGAATAAAAATATCTGACCCGGTTTCAAACGCATAGCCGCGCGCATTTTTGAACCAGTAATATACAATTACTCAGCAATAACCGGCCTCCCAACAATTGATTTTGCTGTTGCCTCCATAATTTCAAAAGCACTTTCGGCCATTTGATTCTGGCTGTCGAGTGTGGGGTTTACTTCCACAATTTCCCAGGCTACCAACTTCGGACTTTTCGCCAACTCCACATTGAGGGTTTTCGCTTCATCCACAGTTAATCCATTGGGTACAGGTGTTCCTGTTCCGCTTGAAATGCGGCTATCTAAACTGTCAACATCAAAGGAAACATAAATGTGATCGCAATGATCCAACATCTGCAATGCTTTAGTGGCAATTACCGATGCACCAAATTTCTTCACCTCTTCCGTTTCAATAAAATTGATGTTGTATTTATTGATTAAATAATTCTCCGGCTTTTCAAGGTCGCGCACCGCGATGTACACAATGTCTTCCGGATAAATTTTAGCACCAGGCATGCCCACATTTTTGATCTGCTCCCAGTACTCTAAGGTCTCACCACGTGGATCGTTCACTTTACACTCCAGGTTATCAATGCCACACGCCATCGCTAACGGCATACCGTGCATGTTACCAGAAGGTGTGGTGTATGGCGTATGTATGTCGGCATGCGCATCAATCCAAATGACACCGAGTCGTGCACCCGGGTTTGATTTTTTAATTCCGGCAATGGTGCCATATGCGGTGCTGTGATCACCGGCTATAATCAATGGGAAAAAATCATCCCAAATGGTTTCGTACACTTCCAGGCACACACGCTCCTCCATAATCATTACGCCATCAATAAACTTGGCGTACGCATGCTTGGCACCATCAAACAACAATTCGTTTACGTGTTCAACTTCAACAGATTCATGCTGTTTGAAGAAGTCGGATTTTAAATCAAGGCTAGCAATTTTTAATGCCTCTACCCCCAGACTTGCACCACGGGTTCCCGCACCGATTTCGGATTTTACTTCTATGATTTTTAACGCTTTCACGGTAATGGAAAATTAACAGATTTTTTAAAAAGACAATTCAATGCAAAAAAGGGACAATACCCGGCCAAACTTAATAGTCGGGCAAGGCATAGGTGCCGCTGTAGACTACGGCATAAAAGGCATTGAAATTCAGACTTTTCATGGCGGTTAACGCGTTGCAAAGATGGCAAATTTATGCCAATATTGCACTCCTTTTTTGAGGTGCTCTGTGTTTTTATAGATACTGGAAATTCTTACTTAAGATTGAAGATTAACGATTTTTGAATCAAGAAGTTGAATCCATGAACAAGCAGGATCTTGAAGAACGTCTGATAAGTTTTGCTGTTTTAATAATTGAGATTATTGAAACCATGCCAAATACAAGAGCCTCAAATCACATGGGTGGGCAATTGTTAAGGTCCGGAACATCGCCAGCGCTTAACTACGGTGAGGCACAAAGTGGCGAATCCAGAAACGACTTTATTCATAAGATTAAGGTTGTTTTAAAGGAATTACGGGAGTCACATGTTGCGTTGAGAATTATCCATCGAAGCAAATTATTCTCTTCGGAGGAGAAAATTCTTCACGCATTAAAGGAAGCAAACGAATTAATCGCAATTTTTGTATCCAGTGCCAAAACAGCACAGAAAAACAATCAGACAATCACTTCAAAAATCAAAATTCGTTAATCATCATTCGTTAATCCAAAAATTCAGACCTTTAAACCATTCCCTTATACATGAAGAGTTACCGCGAATTGATTGAACAAACCTTTGAATTTCCGCAAAAGGAATTTAAGGTACGCGACCATGAATTACTCTTTAATGATGTTCCGCTTATGGACATCATCAAACAATATGGCACCCCGCTGAAGTTGACTTACCTGCCACGCATCAGCGAAAACATTCGCTTTGCGCAAGCTACGTTCAATGCGGCCATGGAACGTTTCAAGTACAATGGCAAATACACGTATTGTTATTGTACCAAATCTTCGCACTTCTCATTCATCCTCGAGGAGGCGCTGAAAAACGATGTGCACATTGAAACGTCTTCTTCGTTTGATATTCCGATTGTACGTAGCTTGTACGATCGCGGAAAAATTTCAAAAGACACTTACATCATCTGCAACGGTTTTAAAATGCCGCTTTACCGGCAATACATTACTGAATTGTTAAATGATGGTTTTACAAACTGTATTCCTATTCTGGATAACCTGAGCGAGATCGATCATTATGAAGCCAACGTGAACCAACCTTACCAGGTGGGCATTCGTGTGGCGGCTGACGAAGAACCCAAGTTTGAATTTTATACCTCCCGACTGGGCATACGGTACAGTGACATCAATTCGCTCTACCGCGATAAAATTGAAAAGAGTGAAAAGGCATCACTCAAAATGCTTCATTTCTTTATTAATACCGGTATAAAAGATACCGCTTACTACTGGAGTGAACTCAGCCGGTTTATTTTCAAATATTGCGAACTTAAAAAAATCTGCCCAACCCTCGATTCCATCGATATCGGTGGTGGCTTCCCTATCAAACAATCGTTGTGGTTTAACTACGACTACAAATACATGATTGAGCAGATTGTAGAAAACATTAAATGGATTTGCGAAAAGAACAATGTAGCCGTACCTCATATTTTTACTGAATTTGGAAGCTTCACCGTTGGCGAAAGCGGAGCCGTATTGTACAAAGTAGTGGATCAGAAACTTCAAAACGATAAGGAGCTTTGGTACATGATTGACGGCTCGTTCATTACCCATCTGCCTGATGCCTGGGGCCTGAACCAGAAATACATTTTAATGGCCGTAAATAAATGGGATGATCCTTATCACAAAGTAAATATGGGTGGCCTTACCTGCGACAGCCATGATTATTATAATTCCGAAGCGCACACAGGCGAAGTTTTCTTGCCGATGATCAACGATGAAGAGCCGCTCTACATTGGTTTCTTTCATACGGGTGCCTACCAGGAATCGCTTGGAGGTTACGGGGGTATTCAGCATTGTTTGATCCCCGCTCCCAAGCATGTGTTGATTGACCGGAACGAAGACGGAGAGATTTCAACACAATTGTTTGCACCTGAGCAAACACAAGAAAGCATGTTGAAGGTGCTGGGGTATCCTTCGAAATAAATTTCAGAAATCTTCTTAAAAGCAAAGAGGCTGTCGTGTGACAGCCTCTTTTTTATTTACCCTGAGCTTGTATTAGAAAGAGATTGCTCCCTGAATTACGAAACCTTTAAAGTTACCTTCGAAGAACCTGTTGTTTGCACCTGTATCAGGGAAACCGTCATAGTTCTGATTTACATATTCACCTTTCAACAAGATGTTTTTGGTAATGAACCAGCCACCACCTACAGAGAAGCGATCAATGGTAACATCATACTGAATACCTGCACTGGCAGCAGTTACACCTTCAGCAACTGTTGCATCAACTTTAATGAACCGGCCTCCAAAGTAGAACTGCTCATCTTTACCAAAACGATAGAGTGCTTCGGCTGCAATCTGGCTAGCTTCGCGGTTATCAATCGCAGCACGTGCGGGCGTGGTACCTTCACCATTCTCAAATTGATTCCTTCCTTTGGCAAATTCAAGTGTACCGAATACTTCAAGGCCACTGAACTTCACAAAGGGGTTGATCACAAAGGTTGTAACGTTATCGCGGAAACCAGGGTTAAATCTGCCGGAAGTATAGTTACCGGTTACAGTTACAGGGGCATTATCCATTACATATTGGTAATTGGAGCCTGTACGGTCGCCACCAAAAATGGTGTTGCTTGCAGAAGATTTCGTTGTGTAGAAGGAACCAGTTAAGCGAAAACGCAGGTTGTCTTGCAGTTGCTTATCGAATCCAACTTTACCATAGATAGAAGGCTTACGTTTGGCACCATCAGGAGTTGAAGGGTCGGCCACGTTACCTTGAATTTCGCCATCGGTCATAGCAATCATAGCGATGATGCCATTTTTCTGCCAGTACAATTCAGCACCAATTTCGGTAGTGAACGCATCCATAATGTTGTTCTCAATCCATGGGTTCCACAAGGTGTGTCCACCATCGCTTCTGCGGAAGTGTGCATCACCATAGTTAATTTCCATATGACCAACTTTTAGAGTCAGGTTTTTCCAAAGGTTGTCAAAGAATTCACTTTTCAAGAAACCAACCTTATCAATTTGCAGATATCCACCTTTCACCCAAAACTCGTTGTGGTGGTGAGATGACATGTAAGAAACCAGGTTCAGGCTAACACCATCGTACAGTTGAACGTCAATGTTGAAGTTTGCCTGTGCCAGTGGAAATCCACCACCCATTTCATACAAACCAGTTGGATCAATGCCATTGCTGTGCTTCAGTTTTTGAAAGCCCTGAGTAAAGCCTGCGCCAATACGCAATTTCAACCCATCATACCCTACGGTGTCTTCTTTAGATGTTTCGAATACGTTGATACCACGCTTGTCATACGGACGGAAGTATTGGAGGGCTGGCTGTTGAGCCACAACTTCGAGTGCAAAGACTGTAAGCAGTACCATGCCCAAGAGTCTTATTGTGTTAGATATTGTTTTCATAAAATTTTGATTTGAGTTTTTTTGGTTTCGATTAATTAACTGGTTTTGTTACAAATTGTTTGATGAATTGGTTAAGGTTAAATTAAAGTTCACGGTTACTTCTTCACCCACTTTTACGGTTCCCATCATGGCGGTAGGTGGCACCATGTTGAAATCTTTCATATTGAGTTTTCTTGATCCGATGATCTGAACATCGCCATTGGCCAATACTTTTCCTTTAGCCGTAAGTTCAACCGGCTTGGAGGTGCCAGCCATGGTTAGGGTACCACTAGCTATAATGGTGTACTCGGCACCACTGGCAGTGATTTTAGCGCTGGTTAGTTTATACTGAATGTTCGGATTCTTATCGGAGTTGAAGGCTTCCCATGTTTTGTTGTCCATGATTTTGCCTTTGGTACTCTTGATACTGGTTACCGGAATTTTTACGGTTACATCTTTAATCTCGGTAAGTTTCTTATCCTGAAGGGTGATGGTGGCTTTGGCTTCGGTTTGGGTGACATCCGATTCCCAATCGTGAAGGGTTGAACTTCCTTGTACGGTGAGTTTATATTCCTTTATAGAATAAGTAGTCTGCGCAAATGCTGCCAACGGCAGTAAAAACACAATCACCAGGATCATTAAGGGGTTTTTTCGGTTCGTGTTCATAACAGTTTGTGTTTTGTTTGATGCCCTAAAAGTATAGACGTAAAATAGTGATTATGCTGATTGCAGTCAGCGAAAGAGTTGATTTATATCAGTAAAAAAGCGGGTTTTTATCAGCCTTAAACGATTTGAAGTTTGGGTTCCCTTTTTGAATATTTCTTCATAATTTCAATTCCCTTTCTCAAAAAAACGTCTCACGTAAACATCCGACCCATGGAAAAACAGTGTGAGCGCCTTTTCCTATCAAATTCAAGGTTGACACAGCAAACGTGTGCGCCAGCCAGGGGCCGGATCACGCATTTCCATTCGCCATTAAAATCCTACGCATATGAAAGTCTATGATGAAAAACACCTGAAAAACATTGTATTGTTGGGAGCCCCGAAAAGCGGCAAGACGCTTCTTGCCGAAGACATGATTTTTGAAGCCGGTATCACCCACCGCAGAGGAACCATTGAGGGAAAAAACACCGTATCCGATTTCCATGAAATAGAACAAGAGCGCGGCAACTCCATTTTCGCCACTGTGCTGCACACCGAATGGCGCGATTATAAAATCAACATCATAGACACACCGGGGTTTGACGACTTTGCCGGAGAAATGATTTCATCCATACGCGTGGCAGATACCTGCGTGGTGGTGATTAACGCACAACACGGTGTTGAAGTCAGTACTGAGCTGATCTGGAATTATGTAGATAAGTTTAATCAGCCCGTCATTTTTGCCATCAACCAGGTAGATCATCCGAAATCCAATTTTGATGATGCACTGGAGTCATTAAAACAAACCTTTGGCAGCGCGGTAACACAAATGCAATACCCCGTAAATCAAGGAGAAGGGTTTAATGCCATTATCGATCTCTTGAAAATGGTAATGTATAAGTTTCCTGAAGAAGGTGGCAAACCTGAAAAACTTCCGATACCGGCATCCGAAAAAGAAAAAGCCGATCGCCTGCACAACGAGTTGGTCGAGAAAGCTGCCGAGAACGATGAGAAGTTGATGGAAAAATATTTTGAAAAAGGTACCCTGGATGAAGATGAAATGCGCGAAGGACTCAAACTGGGCATGATCCACCACGATGTATTCCCCGTGTTTGTGATGTCGGCCAAGAAGAACATGGGCAGCGGCCGCATGATGGGCTTCATCGATAACGTAGCGCCCTCACCGCTTGAAGCCAAACCCGAAATCACCACGGATGGGCAAGAACTTGCCTACGACCGCACCAAACCCACCGCATTATTTGTTTTCAAAACCCATATCGAACCAAACCTGGGCAAGCTCTCGTTCTTTAAAGTTATATCGGGTGAAGTGAATTCTTCATCAGAACTAATCAACAGCCAAACCGGTGCTACCGAAAAATTTCACCAACTCTTTATCATGGATGGTAAAACCCGAAACCCGGTTGATAAACTGGTTGCTGGTGATATCGGTGCTACTTTAAAACTAAAAGACACCTACACTAACCAAACCCTACACGCTAAAGGATTTGATGTTACCATCGAACCCATTGAATATCCTGCTCCACGTATTCGTACGGCTGTGGTGGCCCAAAGCAAAGGCGATGATGAAAAAATTGGCGAAGTGCTGGCCAAAATTCACCAGGAAGATCCCACTATCGAAGTTGGTTATTCACGTGAGTTAAAACAATTGATTATTGCGGCCCAGGGCGAAATGCACCTTGCGGTGTGCAAGTGGTATCTTGAAAATGTATATAAACTTCATGTCGATTTTGTTTCACCGCGCATCTCCTATCGCGAAACTATTCGCAAACCGGCACAAGCCATGTACCGGCATAAAAAACAATCGGGTGGTGCCGGACAGTTTGGTGAAGTGCATTTAAAAATCGAACCATACTATGAAGGTATGGCTGAGCCGACTGAATTTTCGGTTCGCGGTAAAGAAGTGATCGACCTGGAGTGGGGAGGCAAACTCGTTTTCTATAATTGTATTGTCGGAGGTGTGATTGATGCCCGCTTTATTCCTTCCATACTAAAAGGTGTGATGGAAAAAATGGAAGAAGGTCCGATTACCGGCTCATACGTGCGTGATGTTCGGGTAATGGTATTCGATGGTAAAATGCACCCGGTAGATTCAAACGACATCTCCTTTAAAATTGCCGGCATGATGGCTTTCAGGGAAGCGTTTATGAATGCCGAGCCCGCCTTAATGGAACCGATATACGACCTGGAAATTTTAGTACCCGAAGAAATTATGGGTGAAGTGATGGGCGATTTACAAACCCGCAGGTCGTTGATCATGGGCATTGATTCAAAAGGCAACTACCAGATTATAAAAGCCCGCACACCACTGGCCGAACTGGATCGCTACTCTACTACCCTGCGATCGTTGTCGCAAGGCCGGGCAAGCTTCTCACAAAAGTTTGCCGAGTTTGCCCAGGTGCCATTTGAAATTCAGCAAAAGCTGGCCAAAGAACTACACGAAGTAGAGATGGCTTAATCAAACCATAGTTTAATGAATAGTCGCCCCACACCGGGGCGATTATTTTTTCTTGCCTAAAATCTTACATCATCCCTCAATTCCTGCACCGTTCAACAAGGTTGCACTGGCAGAGGTATCGTTTTTTCTTAGTTTTACGCCAAACCAATACCCCGTTGAGTAACGCCATTGTTATCATACCCACGTATAACGAACGCGAGAACGTTCGGCTCATTATTGAGGCTGTGCTGGCTTTACCCCGTGAGGTAGACATCCTGATTGTAGATGACAATTCACCGGACGGAACTGCTTCTATTGTTGAGGAACTGCAAACCAAAATCAACGTAAGCGAAACGCGATTACACTTACTTAAGCGCGCGGGCAAACAGGGGCTGGGCACCGCTTACATTGCCGGGTTTAAATATGCATTGGAAAAAGGGTACGCTTTTATTCTGGAAATGGATGCCGACTTTTCGCACGACCCGAAAGATTTAGTTCGATTGGTTGAAGCATGCGAAACCGAATCAACTGATATGGCCATTGGCAGTCGGTATGTAACGGGTGTAAACGTGGTAAACTGGCCGATGGGGCGTGTGCTGCTTTCTTGGTTTGCCAGTTGGTATGTACGGTTAATCACCTCCATGCCGGTTTTCGATACCACAGCCGGTTTTATTTGCTACCGCAGAAAGGTTTTGGAAACCATTCCGTTGGATAAAATCAAATTCGTAGGCTATGCTTTCCAAATTGAGTTGAAGTTTAAAACCTGGAAATACGGTTTCAGGCTAAAGGAAATACCCATTATCTTTACTGAACGCACACGCGGCCAATCTAAAATGTCGGCTGGAATTTTTAAAGAAGCATTTTTTGGTGTGCTGCAACTGGAGATTGGAAGTTGGTTCCGCAAATACAAAGTCAATCATACGTGATGTTTAAAAAACTGGGTAAATACGTATTGCTTCCATTGGCTCTACTTTACCTGTTGCTGCTCATTCCAGACACCGATCCATCACAACCTCAAGTAGCGGAAGCAAAACCCTTTATCTGGAACATGGACGAGCGGTGGAAATCCCTCGAAACTTCTTTTGCCGCACTAAAAAACTTGCCACAGTATGAAAAAGATTCCCTGTACAAAGTTCAGATGCTCATCCTTGAGGAACAGGTAAGTCAATTGATGCACGACAGTTTAGTCAAACTCAATGATCCACGGTTAAACCAAATCCTCGATGCCTTTTTTGAAACGGCACCTGTTGTTGCGGCCACCCGACAAACCGACAAGTATGTAGCTATTTATAACCAGTTTCGGAAATTCATTAAAGAACAATCCCGGAACTGGAATCCAAATGAACCATCTTATCGGAACAGCCTTTATACATTAATGTACGGCATGCGTGCTGCCGTTGAGGAAGTGCTGCTTCAGACGGACACACTGAACTTCAATCCCGTTCAAGCGGTGAAAGATGAACCCTCGGCTACGCCCTCCACCCTGCTTCAAGGCATTCGTGTGCACAGTGGCGACTTGTTGGTATCGCGGGGCGGTGCGGAGGTTTCGGCTTTCATTTCACGTGGTAATGATTATCCGGGAAATTTTTCACATGTGGCATTGCTGCATGTAAGTGAAGATGGTAAAGCCAGTTTCATAGAAGCACATATCGAAAAAGGTGTGGCCATCGCTACCGCAGAAGAATATTTGAAAGATAAAAAACTGCGCTTCATGGTATTACGGCCACGTGCCGATTTACCTCAGGTAAAAGAAAATCCGTTGCTTCCCCATCAGGCCGCACAGTTTGCCATGCAGGAATCAGAAAACCGGCATATCCCCTACGATTTTAAAATGAATTTCTATGATTCAACGGCCATGTTCTGTTCGGAGGTTGGATCGTTTGCTTACAAGAATCACGGTATACAACTGTGGCAAGCGGAGTCAACCATTTCATCAGTTGGTACGGCAAGTTGGTTGAACACCTTTGGCGTTGAAAATTTTGTAACCCAAATGCCCTCCGACCTGGAGTATGATCCACAACTTGCTATTGTTGCTGAATGGTGCGATCCGGAAACATTGTTCAAGGACCATTTGGACAATGCAGTAATGGATGCCCTGTTGGAACGCGCCAACAACGGAGAAGAGATTACGTATTCAGCCTGGCTTTTGCCCGTGGCACGCATGGTGAAAGGATACTCCATGCTTCAAAATGCATTCGGCAAACCCGGAATCATTCCGGAAGGCATGAGTGCGACACGGGCGTTAAAGAATAATTCATTTGTAGAAATGTATCAGCAGGTGCGATCAGGTACCGAAGAAAAAGTAAATACTTTTATTCAAATGAACGGCTACCGGCCACCATATTGGCAGTTGGTAGCATTCGCTATGGAATTTGACATAAAATACTAATCTTTAACCCTAAACTCTGTCCCCCATGAGAGTAGTACTAATCGCCTTGCTATTAACATCTCTTTCAATTGCTGCAGTTGCTCAGCAATATGGTTTTCCATTTGGAAAAACCTTATTTGACGAACTTACAATGACTACCTATGAAAGAGACACCTCTGCCTCAGCCGTAGTTTTGAATGAGTTTGGCAATGCCTACATCGAGTCCGAAAACTATAATCTCATTTTCAATTACCATGTTAAGATTAAAATTCTAAAGAAAGATGGGCTTTCTCAGGCTGATATTGCTATTCCGCTGTACAAAAGTGCTTCAGGAAAAAAGGAGGAAATAAAAGATATTAAAGCATCAACCTTTAACCTTGTAAACAACCGAATTGAAGAAAGCTCACTGGACGTAAGAAATGTTTTTACAGAAGATTTAAACAAGTACTGGGATCAGAAAAAATTTGCACTTCCAAATGTACGGGTGGGCAGTGTTATAGAAATAGTGTACACAATTGAATCGCCTTTCATTTTTAATTTCAGAAAATGGGAATTCCAGGCTGATATCCCAAAAATACAAAGTGAATATTGGGCCCGTATACCTGGGAATTATGTCTACAACATAACCCTCAAAGGATTTTTAAAGCTTACAAAAAATGAAAACTCGTTAATTTCCAAATGCATCACAATTGGTTCAGGATATAATGCTGGCTCAGCCGATTGTGCACAGTATAAGTTTGCCATTAAAAATGTACCTGCATTTATTGAAGAAGATTACCTGACGGCCAAATCAAACTATCTATCTGCGATAAACTTTGAACTTTCGGAAATCCGTCATTTTGATGGACGAGTGGACAAAATCACCAAGGAATGGAAAGATGCTGAGCTGGAACTAAAAAAGGAACAACGATTTGGAGGGCAGTTAAGACGCGGAAAGGATATTAGTCAAAAAATCAATGAAATTGTTGCAGGCATATCAGATCCAGCTGAGAAAGCACGAAGAATTTACAATTTTATCAAAACCTGGTATCGATGGAATGAAACGTATGGATACTTCAGTGAATTTGGTATCAAAAAAGCCTTTGACACCAAAACAGGAAATATCGGTGATATTAATTTATCCCTGATTGCAGCATTAAACTTCGGAGGGCTGTCGGCAGATCCAATGTTACTTTCAACACGCAAGAATGGTTTACCTATTGAGCTTCATCCGGTTCTCAGTGATTTTAATTATGTGGTTGCCCGTGTTGTTATAGGCGATCAAATTATTTTCCTGGATGCTTCAGACCCATTTCTCATGTTTGGCATGCTGCCTGAGAGATGCATCAATGGAAAAGGTAGAGTATTTACGGATAAAGGATCTTTCTGGGAAGAATTAAAGCCGAAGGAAAAGTCAAAGAAAATCACCATGCTTAACCTCTCACTAGAGCAAGACGGTTCATTCATAGGAACAATTGAACATACCTATTATGGATATCGGTCTGTCGATCAACGAAAATATATCGCATCATTCAATTCGGTTGACGAATATTTAAGTTCAATAAAAAAGAAATTACCCTCAACTGAAATTATAAGTCATGAAATTGAAGGTTTTGATGACTTTGAAAGCATCATAAAAGAAAAATTTGAAGTTGTCATTGAAGGTTTTGATGATTTGAATAAAAATAACCTGTTACTTAATCCATTTTTTACCGACAAAATTGAAAGTAATCCATTCAAATCGAATGAAAGGCTTTACCCAGTCGATTTTGGTGTACCCTTGGAAAGGACCATGATACTAACACTAAATGTTCCAACTGAATTTGAGCTTATTGGCAAGCCCGAATCAAATGCGCTAGTGCTGCCTAATTCAGGTGGAAAATTTCTATTTGATATTACATCACGTGAAAATCAGCTCCAGATTAACTATTCACTTGCTATTAACAAAACTGTATTTCATTCACAGGAATATCAGTACCTGAAAGAACTGTTTAGCCGGATTATACAAACACAGCAATCTGATCTTGTTTTTAGTCGAAAAGAGTAGGTGCTAATCAAACCGTATCGCCTTTATCGGATTAATACTCGCGATGATGGCCGTAGGCAACAGTAATACAACGGTTACAATCATAAAGGTAAGCAGGTTCAAAACCAGTACCATTTCCCAATGCCAGCTGATGGGCACAAAGCTCATGTAATAGTCTTGCGGATTGAGCTTGATCCACTTAAACCGGTCTTGTAAAAAACAAAAGCCTAACCCGATCAGGTTACCCAACAATAATCCTTTCACAACGAGGTTAACTCCGTTATATACAAACACATTTCGGATAACGCGGTTGGTTGCACCCAACGCTTTGAGCATACCGATCATTTGGGTGCGTTCCATGACCAGAATGAGAATAACTGAGATCATATTCACGCACACAACTGTAAGTATAACGCCCAACAAAATATTCACTTGCCGGCTTAACAAGTGCAGCCATTCAAAAACCTGGATATACTTATCACTAACTGGCTGCACGTTTTGATCAAAGTCGATGGTTTCACCAATGGTTAATGCAATATCTTCAATACGATTGACGTCACTTACAAACAATTCAATTCCACCGGCCACGCTGTCGGCCCATTCGTTTAAGCGGGCAATCAACCGGATATCTCCGATGATGATCTTTCCATCAAAATATTCCGACAGATTGGTTTCATAAATGCCCACCACATTCAATCGCCTGAAGCGAGGGGGATTCTGAAAAAAATGAACGATCACCTGATCACCCACTTCGGCTCTTATCTTTCGGGCGATAACCGAGCTAAGCATCACTTCGTTGGCGTACCCACTGTCGGGTAAATGAAGAAACCGCCCCGCCACCATATTATCTTGAAACACGGTTGAGTCGAACGATTTACCAACGCCTTTCAACACCACCCCCAATACCTCATCATCCGTTTTAATCAGGCCCGCCTTATGTGCAAACTCTTGTGCATGCCTTACGCCCGGATACACGGAATAATTTTTAAACAAATCGATATTGATGTCCATGGGCGTTTCTTCCATAGAATTGTTCATGGTGAACTTGGTGACCAACATGTGCCCGCTGAAGCTGTAGATTTTGTTTTTCACCGTATCCTGAAAACCCCGCATAATCAGGAAGGAAATGATAGCCGCCCCCAGGCCAATACCAATACTGGCCACCGCAATTTTGTGGATGGTTGATGAAAACCCCTCACCGGTTTGTTTGCTGATGCGCTTGGATATGAAGAAAGAGAGGTTCAACTTTGGGATAAACGATTAAACTCGTGGGCAAGATAAAATTTTTAATTCTTCTTTTATGGTGTTCAGCCTGTAAAGGCCAGCCATCAACTCCACCTAATCCAGATGTGAACCCTGCAACTAAGCCTGCTGTAATTACCGGGGCCATGCAGCTGGATGTGTTGCTGCCTATGCTGACTTCAAAAAAAGTGGGTATTGTGGTAAACCACACCTCGTTGGTGGGCAAAACACACCTGGCCGACACCTTGCTGAAGCGAAACGTTAACCTGATAAAAATTTATGCTCCAGAACATGGCTTTCGGGGAACGGCTGATGCAGGGGAAGAAATAAAGGATGGGGTTGATTCCAAAACAAATCTGCCGGTGGTTTCACTTTACGGAAGCAACAAGAAACCCACTGCTGAACAGTTGGCGGATATTGATGTAGTGATCTTTGATATTCAGGATGTTGGCGTACGGTTTTATACGTACATCAGCACGTTGCATTATGTAATGGAAGCGTGCGCAGAAAATAATAAGAAGCTGATCGTGCTCGACCGGCCAAATCCGAATGGGCATTATGTAGATGGTCCCATTCTGGAAAAAGAATTCAAATCGTTTGTGGGCATGCACCCGATACCCATCGTGCACGGCATGACCATCGGAGAGCTTGCCCGCATGATTAACGGTGAAGACTGGCTTGAGGGAAACAAAACGTGCGACCTGGAAGTTATCCCGGTGAAAAACTGGAAACACGCTGATCCGTTTTCGTTACCCGTAAAACCTTCGCCCAACTTACCAAACGACCAGGCCATCGCGCTTTATCCTTCAACTTGTTTGTTTGAAGGTACAGTAATCAGTCTGGGGCGTGGCACGCAAATGCCGTTTCAGATTATCGGTCACCCGGATTTGAAAAACATGCCTTTTCAATTTACACCGGTTAGTATTGATGGCATGTCGAAAAATCCGCCATTGGAAAATAAAGTGTGTCATGGACTAGACCTTCGTGAAGTAAAAGTGAAGCCTCAGCTTGATCTGAGTTACCTGATCAGTTTTTACCGGGCATTTCCCGACAAGGATAAATTTTTCAACAACTATTTTGAAAAGCTTGCCGGTACAGAAAAACTTCGTGAGCAGATACGGCAGGGATTGGATGAAGCGCAGATACGTGAGAGTTGGCGTATAGATTTGGAAAAATTTAAAGAACTAAGAAAGAAATATCTTTTGTATCCATAAATAAATCTTCAAGTTGCCAGCTTTGAGCTTTTAAAGTCCATGACAAAATCCGAAAAGGTAAAAGACATCCTGAAGCTGTTGGATAAATACATACCGGAAGCACCTGTACCGTTGCACCATAAAGATGCCTATACCTTGCTTATCTCTGTTTTGCTATCGGCACAGTGCACAGATGAACGGGTAAATAAAACCACACCCCATCTCTTCAAACTTGCCGACAATCCATACGACATGATTAAACTCTCGGTTGAAGAGATACGCGAAATCATCAAGCCTTGTGGCTTGTCACCCATGAAGTCGAAAGGGATTTACGGGTTGTCGAAAATTTTAGTAGAAAAGTATAATGGAGAAGTTCCGCCTTCTATGGAAGCCCTGGAAGAACTACCGGCTGTCGGGCACAAGACTGCTTCGGTAGTGATGACCCAATGGTTCGGTCAACCCGCGTTTCCGGTAGACACACACATTCACCGCCTGGCTTATCGCTGGGGGTTATCGAATGGAAAAAGTGTAGAACAAACTGAACGCGACCTAAAGCGACTTATTCCCCAGGAAAAATGGAACAAGGCTCATCTTCAAATTATATACTATGGCCGAAAGTATTGCCCGGCTCGGGGGCATAACTGGAACGAATGTCCGATTTGCAAAAAATATTTACGCAAGGCGTTGCTGGACTAAATGCTCTTTTTGTCTATACCAGCCTGTTTAAGAATAGCGTAGAAGGTGCCTTTTGGCAAATCCCTATTATGCATTGGCACAATAACTCGTTTCGAACCGTCATGCGATTTAAAAATGTGATGACTCCCTTTCACACGATGCAGTACAAAGCCCCTTTCTTCAAGAAGTTTAATAACCGCCTTTGACGTATACGAAGAAGTGGTGCTCACGCAGGAATTGAAAGCGAGTACTCGAATGTATTTTCTTCCGTAGGAATCGGTTCACCATCCTCAACAAGGCTCTCGATGTATAACGTGGTAGCTTCTCGGGCGTTTTCGATTGCCTCTTCAATCGTAGCGCCATAGGTAATGCATCCCGGAAGTCTCGGAACTGTTACTGTATAGCCTCCCTCTGGCTCCTTATTCAGTAATATCCTGAATGTATAGTTCTTCATACAATCAAATTTATCATTTAATACGGTTTTCATCAATGATTCGTTCAATCAAGCCAATTTTTTGACATTTTGCAGTCCTTTTAAGCATGAACGATTTAAGAATCATATTCATGGGCACCCCCGAATTTGCCGTGCCCAGTCTGGAAATACTGGTTGAACACAAGTTCAATGTGGTGGCGGTAATTACTGCGCCTGATAAGCCCCAGGGCCGGGGACAAAAAATTACCTTTTCACCTGTAAAAGAATGCGCGTTAAAACATAACATTCCCGTACTGCAACCCACCAACCTGAAATCGCCACAGTTTTTGGAGGAGTTGAAAAATTATAATGCCAACCTGCAAGTGGTTGTTGCGTTTCGGATGTTACCTGAAGTGGTTTGGTCGATGCCTGAATTCGGGACTTTTAATTTACATGCCTCTCTCCTACCGCAATACCGTGGAGCTGCACCCATCAACTGGGCGATTATCAATGGTGAGAAAGAGACAGGTGTAACTACCTTCTTTCTAAAACACGAAATCGACACCGGCAGCATCATCTTTCAGGAAAAAGAACCGATTTATGATACCGATGATGTGGGATCCTTGTATGAAAGGCTAATGAAAAAAGGCGCAGGACTTGTTTTAAAAACAGCTGAAGCTATTGCCTCCGGAAATCACCCTGCACAACCACAATCTGAAACAGCAGATATTAAGCACGCTCCAAAAATTTTTAAGGAAACGTGTCAGATCAACTGGAGCCAGCCTGCTGAACACATTCATAATTTTGTTCGTGGGTTAAGCCCCTACCCCACTGCCTGGACAACCTTAAACGGAAAAACATTCAAAATCTTTAAAACGAAGGTATTGCCCAATCAATTAAATAGTGACAACGGTCCGATTCAAACAGACAATAAAACTTATCTTTACCACCAGACTTCCAACGGAAGCATTTCTATTTTAGAGCTTCAGCCGGAAGGAAAAAAGCGAATGAGCATTGCAGAATTTTTTCGGGGCAATAAAATCTGAAATCTAAAATCCAGCACTCACCGAATGACCATTTCACTCATAGCCGCCTTAACCGAAAACCGCGTCATCGGAAAAAACAATGACCTGCCTTGGCACCTGCCCGATGACATGAAGTACTTCATGCAAACCACCAAAGGGCATCCGGTTATTATGGGTAGAAAAAATTACGATTCCATTCCTGAAAAATTCAGGCCCTTGCCCAACCGTACCAACATTGTTGTAACCCGTCAACGTGATTTCGTTGCAGAAGGCTGCGTGGTTGTTCACTCATTGGAAGAAGCGCTTGACGAAGCCACCAATATTGTTACCGATGAAATCTTCATTATTGGTGGCGCTGAGATTTACCGGCAAGGCATGCCAAAAGCCAATAAACTTTACCTGACTGAAATTCTGACAACGCTGGATGGCGATACGTACTTCCCAGAATTTGATACACGTTCATGGAAAGAAGTTTCGCGACTTCATCACCCAAAAGATGATCGCCACCGCTATGCATTCGATTTTGTTGTTTATCAAAAAATAAATTCCTGACATATGGATTCACATAAACGCATTCTGGCCATCCTGTATATTGTATCGGGGTGCTTCCAGGTTTTAATTCTTGGTGGGCTTGCCCTTTTTCTTTCCACCTTGTTTCCATTAATAGCCGATGAAGCCGGCCCTGATGGCACCTGGATTTTGGAATTATTAGGCTGGGCTATTCCGGGTTTATTCTGGATACTCATCATTTTGTTTGCAGTTCCCTCCATCATTGGTGGAATAGCATTACTCCAACATCGGTCGTGGGCATTAACCCTGTTGCTCATTATGGGCTGCTTCAAACTTTTCTCATTCCCGATTGGTACCGCGTTAGGCGTTTACACGATTTGGGTATACGCTGAAGTGAATAAAAAATAGTTAGATATCCTTGTAATTCGTAAACTACATAGAAACATAGATAACATAGTAATTATAGTCTACCTCAAAATAAGTTTAACCACAAAGCACACAAAGAATGCTCAAAGTTCACAATGAAAAGCCCCTGAATTGGACCCCTTTGAGACCTTTGTGAAAACCTTTGTACTCTTCGCGGTTTCAGTCTTTCTATTGTTGAGATGAATCCAAAAAAACTATGTGCTCTATGTGCCTATGTGGTTAAAAAAATACGCTCACAAAGAATTTGATTTTATAGACCACTATGACAAAACTGAAAGGCAAAGTAATCTGGATCACCGGGGCATCATCCGGCATTGGCGAGGCACTCACCTATGAATTGGCCAAACGCGGAAACAAACTCATCCTCTCCTCGCGAAGAAAAGAAGAACTGGAACGCGTGAAGGGAAATTGTCCGGCAGATGCACAAGCCAACATCCGTATTCTTCCCCTCGACTTGAGTCAATCCGATACGCTTAAGCTATCCGCGGAAGCAGCCATTCAATTATTTGGTCATGTGGATGTACTCGTTAACAATGGCGGTATCAGTCAGCGGAGCTTGGCAAAAGACACCATTCTTGATGTTGACCGCAAAGTGATGGAAGTGGATTATTTTGGTCAGATCGCGTTGACGAAAAGTCTGATCCCGCACTTTATTGAACGCAAGCAAGGGCATTATGTAACCATTACCAGCATTACCGGCAAAGTGGGCACACCGTATCGCACGGGCTACTCGGCAGCCAAGCATGCCTTGCACGGATTTTTTGACGCGCTCCGTGCAGAACTCTGGAATGAAAGTCCGGCCATTTATGTAACCCTGGTTTGTCCAGGTTGGATACGCACGAACGTTTCCATCAATGCCCTGGTAGGCGATGGCAGCAAAAATGAAAAGATGGATCCGACCACAGCTGCCGGCTTGCCTCCTGAAGTACTCGCCAAAAAAATGGTACGTGCCATTGAAGCCAAAAAGAACGAGGTGTATATCGCGGGCATGAAAGAAACGACTGCCGTTTACCTGAAACGACTCTTCCCAAATTTATTGGCGCGCATTATCCGAAGCGCGCAGGTGCGTTAACTCAACGAAGCATAACACCCAGCGAGTAACCTGGCCATAGCTTTTGCACCACACTGGTTGGTGCCTGCTCCTCTTGTTGCGTAAGCGTGTTAATATCCATGCCGGAATGATTTCGGTAATAATTCAAGTCGATTGATGCAATTACATAAATGCTATGAAGTTTAGGCGACAACCGCGTACCAGCCAAAATTTTCGGCCGCACCAACAAACTCAACTCACGCGAAAAAGATTTACCGTGATTGATGTGTTGCACATCCAATCCATAACTGAAAAACCGGAATGAACCCATGCCGGGCATACTCGATTTAATGAAATACATTTTCCTTAACCCATACCCCATCGCCCACATATTGCCTTGCCAGCTTGTTCTCGAATAGATTAAACTATTCTGAACACTTTTATTGAAACGATCCTCCAACACCCGGCTGTTCTTGAAATAATTTCCGGTGGAGAGTTCATAGTTCTGAAGAAAGATATCGTTGGCATACATAGCGGCATAACCCACATCGCCAATGTTAATCAACCCGATGGATGTACCATCGCGCGTGCCTACATCTTTCCCCTTTCGGTAAATATTAATCAAGCCAATTTGTGTTCCTTGACTGCGCCTGGCGATATTGATTATTCCAATCTGAAAACCATTCATCTTGAAAGCACGATTCACAAGTCCGATCTGTACACCGGTAGGATCGTTGTTGTCGTACGAGTTTACGCCTTCCATATTTCGTGCTCGGTTGTACGTTCCGATCTGTACTCCAAACAATTCACCATCGGTGTAGTTGGAAAGTCCGGCAAGCTGAACACCATCAACCGACTGCATCGCCACATTGGATAAACCCGCAACCTGCACACCAAAAATGTATTTGTTCACTTGATTGATCAAGCCAGCCACCTGCACACCCAACATGGCGCCTTTGCTGATGTTCACTCCACCTGTAAGCTGGCCACCAAACGTATTGTTGATGACCACATTGGTAAGTCCGGAAAGTTGCAATCCCGTAAGGTTTGCTTCAAAACCTGAAATGATTTTTTCTCTGATTTCCTTCTCTGTCAAACCGGCAAAAGCGTTGGCGCCTGTCAGGTTGGCCAATCCAGCAAGTTGCAGTCCGCGGGTTTTTTCTTCATTCAGGTTTGAGATCACACCAACCTCAAGAAATAAAGTAGCCTTTGAATACCCGGACGTCAGGTTAACCGAAAACACATTGGTAAACCCACCCGGATGAAGGCCATTTGTTCCCAAGCCGGGCAGCAGTGAAAGCTGAAAGATTTTTTCATCTGGCTTCTTTGGTTGGGCTATTCCTGTTAGCGATAGTAACAATAAGCCAACGAAGACAATTCGGTTTGGGGGACACACGATTGAGCAGAGGGTTTAGTTTCAACTTTATTGACAACGATACTTTAACGCACCACTTCTTTACTTATTTTTAGGCCTCGCAATTTTGTGCATGGAAATCCTCAACATTGTCTTCATCATCTTCATCGGGTTCATTTCGGGTTTCCTGAATACGGTAGCGGGTGGCGGTTCACTCATCAGTTTGCCGGTATTGATTTTTATGGGCCTGCCCGGCTCTGTAGCCAATGCCACCAACCGTGTGGCCATACTCTCACAAAACATTTTTGCCGTTACGGGTTTCAACAGCAAGGGCATTAAACTTCCGTTTCCGTATAGTCTGTATCTGGGCTTAGCCTCATTGGGCGGAGGATTTTTGGGCGCCACGTTAGCCGTTGACATTGACGATACATTATTCAACCGCATACTCGCCATCATTATGGTGCTGGTGGTGATCAGCATTGTGGTGGAGCCGCGCACGAAAAAACTTAACCGACCGGAACGTCTCGGTGTCAAACATCAGGCGTTAGGTATACTGGCATTTTTCTTTTTGGGTGTCTATGGCGGATTCATTCAGGCAGGTATCGGGTTTCTGGTAATTGCCGTACTTACCAACATCAACCACTTCGGATTGGTAAAAACAAACTATGTAAAAGTATTTGCTGCCATTGTGTACACCAGTGTGGCGATTATCGTGTTTGCGATTGAAGGAAAAATTGAATGGATGATGGGCCTTACCCTTGCCGTTGGCCAGGGCTTTGGTGGCTGGTATGCCAGCCGGTGGAGTGTAGATAAAGGCGAGGTGTGGATCAAGCGTGTGCTGGTAATTACCGTTATTGGTTTGGCTGTTAAACTTTGGTTCTTCTGATGGTTGATGTTACGCTTCTTACCGATGCTCGCTATGTGAACCCGGTAAATCCCGATTGGTATAAACAAAACATCCTGGAGGATGACAGGCTGGTACGCGAAGCACTGGAACGAAAAGGCCTGACCGTTGCCCGAACCCATTGGGATAACCCGGATTATGATTGGACAAAAACAAAGCTGGCGGTATTTCGCACAACGTGGGATTACTTTGATCGCTACGCTGAATTTTCAAAATGGCTTGATCAAGTAAACACGCAAACCAAGTTGGTTAATCCGCTTTCGCTGATACGCTGGAACATTGACAAACATTACCTGCATGACCTGGAACAACAAGGCATTCGCATTCCACCCACGGTTTTTATTGAGCCGGGTGATCAGCGCACACTAGCTGAAATTATCGCGCCAACAGGCTGGACAGACTGCATTCTCAAACCGGCAATATCCGGTGCAGCGAGACATACGTACCGATTAAATCAGAAAAATATTTCAGAACACGAAGAAATATTTAGGCAACTGATTGCCCATGAATCCATGTTGCTGCAAGAATTTCAAAAGCCGGTGTTGGAAAAAGGCGAAGTGGCTTATATGTTGTTTGGAGGAAAATTCAGCCATGCAGTGTTGAAAAAAGCTAAGCCAGGCGACTTCCGGGTGCAAGATGATTTTGGTGGCACTGTGCACGACTACAAACCTACCAATCAGGAAATTGAATTTGCTGAACGTGTGGTTGCGCATTGCAAACCCTTACCTGTTTATGCCCGTGTGGATGTAATCTGGAATAACCAGCACCAACTTTGTGTTTCTGAGCTGGAGTTGATTGAACCCGAACTGTGGTTCAGAAAGCATCATGCTGCTGCGGAATTGTTTGCGGAGGCGTTGTGCAAAATAGTTTAAAGGCCATTTCGATTTAACTTAGGCTCGGGTATATTCGTACTTATTCCATTGAATTAGCAGGATGAAAGAAAATACCGCTCGAAACATTAGTTTTTCATTCATCATTCCAGTCTATAACAGGCCAACGGAAGTAAGGGAACTATTGGAAAGCATGGCCAACCAAACGGTTAAGGATTTTGAGGTGCTTATTATTGAGGATGGTTCCGAAATAAAATCGGATAAAGTATACGAGGAATTTGAAAGCAAACTTGACCTGAAATATTTCTTCAAACAAAATACCGGTCCGGGTGACAGCAGGAATTATGGATTTAAAAAAGCGAGCGGTAACTACTGTATTTTTGTTGATTCGGATTGCATTCTGCCCAGGCAATACTTTGAGATTATTCAAGGCACCTTGGAAAAAGATTATGCCGATGCCTTTGGTGGCCCCGACAAGGCACATGCTGATTTCACTATACTTCAAAAAGCAATAAACTATTCCATGACCTCCTTCTTTACCACGGGTGGAATACGGGGTGGCGGTGAAAAGCTTGCCAGGTTTCAACCCAGGAGTTTTAACATGGGCTTTTCCAGAGACGTATTTGACAAAACGGGAGGATTTCCCAATATCCGATTTGCCAAAAGCAAGGCAGCTGGCGAGGATTTGGACCTCAGCATACAAATACAAAAACTTGGGTTTAAAACCGTACTGATACACGATGCCTACGTGTATCACAAAAGAAGAACGAGTCTAAAACAATTTTTCAATCAGGTTTTTAGTTTTGGCTATGCCCGAATAACCATTTACAAACGACATCCGGAATCACTCAAGCTTTTACACCTGGCCCCAGCTCTGTTTACGATTGGCATATTGGCCTTATTGATATTATCAATCATTCATTCACCTCTCTTGATTCTTCCTGTACCCATTCATATGGCACTCATATTAACTGACTCAAGTGTAAAAAATAAAAACATTCTCATTGGCGTGGTGTCGGTTGTAACAAGTTATACACAGTTATTTGGTTATGGACTTGGCTTCCTTAATGCGGCTTGGAAACATCTTGTGCTCAAGAAAGAGAAAGTATAATGCATCAAATCCGACTGAGTATGACACTAACTTTAAAAGTAACAGAAAAAGAAAACTCCGTCATTGATCTGGATCGAATTGCGCATGTCAAAGTGAGGAAATTCTTACACGACTATAACATTACCCACGCACAAGATTTCTCCCGGATAAAATCTATTTGTTACGATCCCCAAGACACAAGCTACTACACACATCAGGAAGTATTTGACTTCAATCATCCCATCGATCAGGTATGGCGTGCGTATAAAACCATAGATCCGGCACGGGCATGGAATGGAGACATGATTCATTTTGGCTTGCAATATTCCCGGATTGATCACTCTATTATTTACGCAGGCGACAACACTACCAGCGGCTTGCAAGCCGGGCAAGTACTTATTCTTAACCTGAAATTGGCTGGAGGAGCCATTCACCTCTGCGTAGGGCATGAAATAAAAGAAGTGAATGAGGCTGAAAAAAATATCAAAATCTGTTACCTGGAAAATTCAGCCTCACAAGGTTCACAGTTTATTCGCCTCACCTCAACGCCACAAGGAACCCGCGTTACACACGACACCTTCTACAAAAGCAACTCCTGGTTTCGCGACCGAATACTCTACCCTGGGTTGCATACCAAAGCATTGAAGGAGTTTCATGGGAATGTAAAGAAGTATTTGGAGAGCAGGAAAGCGTACTAAAAGCGTTGGAATTTTAGTATTTTTATAAGCGAAATATATGCAATTGCATGTATTGGAGAGTTAGCGGCAAGCTTTTTTGGACAGAGGACGTTCTAAAAATATAAAAAATGGGACTGGACTTATATCACGCAATTCCTTCTATGAAAACGAGTGACACTCTGGAGTATCTGACCATGGACGAGTTTGAGGACGAACCAACTTTTCTTCAGAAGAATTTCCATTTGATTGCAGAAATAGAGGAGAGTGAATTTGACTTTGAGATTTTAGTATTTCCTGACCAATTCACCAAAGACTTGGTAGTTAAGCGGACTCCAAGCCATATTGACAAGCCAACTTTAGTCGGTGACATTGATGACCTAAACTTAGAACTGAAAAAATTAGCAACTGAAAATTCAGTTAAGGAAACGGACCCTATAGTTCTAAAATCCATTGACAATCTATTGACTAAAGAGACAGCGAAAGAGGTCTACTACCATACAGTTTCATATGAGACAGGTTCAAAAAAAATAAAAGGACTATACTGGACTGCTAAAGGTTATCAGCGAAAGGGAATGAATAAGGATTTTTATAAGGACTTTGAAAACTGTAAGTTGTATTTTGACAAAGCTTCAGTTCTTAAAGCTAGTTTGTATCTCAAGCCAACTTGGGACAATGATGACCTTGAACTTAAAAAGGAATTCAAAAAGAATTTCATTGACAATTTTGTCGAAGGAGAGAGTATCTTTTTCGGCAGCTGGTAGAAAAAGCCAGCCGCTAACAAAAGCTATAAGTCATGGCGGCACGGTTGATGATTAATTTTTATATTTCGGAGTGCCGCCACGCCTTATAGCTAGACGTTGTTTCTTCGCAGCGTGTCCTGCAAAGCACTCTGCGTTAAACATTGTAAGGTTGTTTAAAGTCTGAGTATCGCAGTGTCCTCTTCGAGAGACACTGCGAGGAAGGAAAACACGACTAATCTACGAATTTAACTAGATGCGGTTTGTCGCGACAATTACAACGACCGCCTAATTTTTATAGTTTATGGCCGACAAGCTTGAGAATTTTAAAAAGGTAGCCCCTATTATATTCAAAGACTTGGTAGACAAGTATGGATACACACTTGACGAGGTGAAGACGAATCAGATTAATAACCAAGATTGGTCAGTTCACCTTATTTATACAAATAAAGACAAGGGCTTGAAAATCATAATAAAACAAGAGCCATTTTACACCGACTATGGCTTTTCATTCTTTATCTATAAACTAGGAACAGAAGAGTATAACATATTATGCAATGTTGAACATCATCGGCAAGACACGGAGGACAAGTTTCTAGCAAAGGCTTACATTGACCTATTTACTACCAAGGAAACATTAGATATAATAACTGGTAACGAATGGCAAGAATTAAAGAGAATTCCATTTTTAACAGCATAAAATGTAGCAGTCAGGTTCTCCACCAACAACAAACCCAATATGCTGATACCTCACCTTCTCAACAACACCTTCCCAAAACCATTTTTTAAAAATGTTTGTCCGGCCGGAATGGTGATGGGTACGCGCTGGTTGTTTCTGTATAGCTCAAGTTGGTAGATGTACAGCCCGCCCGGCAAATCGTTGCCGATAACGTCTTTTCCTTCCCATATTATTCGGTTGGTGCCTACATGAAAGGAAGATAACTCAAATGAACCTACAGCATTTCCGGTTGGTGTTATGATGCTCAGGCGCAGGTTATCGGGCAGTTCACCGGTTAGGACCAGATCAAACCGTACCACTCCGCTGGACGGATTGGGGTAAGGCGCCTGCAACACCACGCTGTTTTCAGTTGCCACTGTAAATGCAATGCGGTAAGGTGTTGCTCCGCTGCTGTTGTTACGTACATCGCGGGCTTCTACCTCCAGCACATAATCACCCACAGGTAAATTTTCGGGCGTGAACCGTACACGGAAATATTCGGTTTCAGTTTGCGGAAACCAGGCTACATCTTCCCGATCAAACGTAATGTCGGTGGCAGTTGCAGCGCCCGGGTAAGTAAGCCGGATGCGCACGCCTTCTGTATCTGTCTTTTTGATAAACGAATTATCGTCCCAGAGCTTTATCAGAATTTCCGGATTGGCGGAAACAAAATCACCATTTATTAAATACCGTCCATCAACCGTAACATCGAGCACGGGCTCAAACTCATCGGCTTCTATGTTGAGGTAACGGCTCAGTTTGAGCACGTTGTTCTCGTAATACTGCTCCGGTAACACACGCGGATTTACAAACACATTCACATCGTTAAGGCCGGCTTTGTTCAGGGTTTCGGTGGCTACCAGAAAATCGGTAGTTTGTGAAGGTGCAGGTGCTTTTATTTTAAAATGCGTCCGCTCCATGCTTCGGGTGGTTTGGCTGAATACTTCCAGTTGCACGGTTAGGGAATCGGTAAATGTTTGCTGCGAAATATTGCGGAAGCTATACGGTGCACTCCACACCTCCCCTTCCGACAGCGTTTGTTGTGCCGTAGAACCATTGAAGATCAACACACCTTCGGCCACAGGTGTGTAAAACACCAGCCACTGGTTGAGTTGTGGCGGGGTAAGGTTTATAGCATCCTGAGTGTTGTAGCGCAACCGCAAATAGGGATAACTAACCGCATCAACTACGGATAAATCAAGCGCTCCATTTACATCACTGAACAATTCAGTTTCCTCACCTTCCAGGTTTACACCGATCACATCAAAACCATACACATCGGTTTGCGGCAATTCTGAAATCTCCGCATGCGTAACCAGTTGCTGCCACTGTTGTGCCGGACCGATCAGCGTAGAAGTCATCGTTCCGGAATCAAACCTTCCGGTAATTGTTCCACTTACAGTCAACTCTTGCACATCCGGTGGTGCCGCTACGGGCCTGAAAAATTTGGCGGTACCAATCGCTGCACCTTTGCGTGCATAAATCACGATGGGCTCACCCGGTTGCACCGCGTTGAGTTGCGCCTGCGAAATACCCAAAGCCTCAAATTGTTCTTTCACGGCAACCGGCCACAACGCCACACCAGGGTCGCCAATGGTAAACAACACCACCGAATCGCCTTCGGGTACGTTAAGCATGTATTGAAAGATATCGTTACCCAAACCGGTTTGCAGTTGCGCGGCTGTAAAACTGTTGATCACCTGCGGTCGTCTGCCACACGCACGGCCATCAAACGGATTAAACAAAACAGCGGTGTAGGGAATAATCGATTGCTTATCAAAGGCAATCAGGTTGATGGTGTTGTCGCGGCATTTGATGCCCACATCTGCCGGATTGTATTCTGCATTGTTAATCTTCACGGACACATCGGTGTGCGGAGCGGGGTGGTTGCTGCCGAAGGTGAGGATGTCCAGCGTTAAGGATGACTCCACATAATTCAGCAAGCGTATCGATTCATCTCTTACCAGTCCAACACTTTCATTTTTCAAGTATTGCGGAAAATGGAGTTGTGCCCAACCTACCGGTGAATTTTCAATGTAACTAAACGATGATGTTACCCATTCCGCCACCTCTCCTTCCTGCGGATCGGTAAAGCGGGTGCGCCAGTAATACGCGAGTGAATCCTGCGTAAGCAGTTCAAGCGGCTGTTCAGCAATAACCCCGTTAACGGTAAAACTTTTCAAATAGGGACTGTCGAACGTATGCACGGTGTCAACCTGCACATCAAAATTTCGGGCAGCGCCCAATACATCCGTACTGGAAAAGGTTAGGGTTACATTCGGCTGGTTTACGATGGCATAATCGTATGGAAAAAGATTTTTGGTTACGTTAAGCGGAATAAACAGGTTATACGATGCCGCATTATTATCTTCATTCAATTCACCAATCAATGCGAATGGATCCACTTCAATCTGAAAAATATTGTTACCGAATCCTTTGTTTCGTTCCTGCCGGATAGTGAATGCAAGTGTATCCCGATATAACACAGGGGCATACAAGGTATCATATACTTCGGTGGAGTTATCGTTATAGATTCGCGTTATGCGTACGTGTATGGAATCCTCTTTTGCGCGACCAAAATTTTGTGCAATAATATTTAACGTGAAGGATTCACTGAGTGCGGTAATCGGTTCGCCATCAGTTGAGGTGGCAAATATATTTTCATTGTTCACTTCATAATCGGGTTTACCGGCACCAAATACATTTACAGCCGGGTCGCCCAACAACAACATCTGGCTTACCTGTGTGAGGTTGCCCACCGTAGCCGGTTGTATTTGCATATAACGCCTGGCTACTTCCTGTTGAATATCTCCCACCCCTCTTCGTATGAACACAGAATCACCAAACGCAACGTTGTAAAAAAAATCAGAATACAACCGCAACGTGTTGGAGTATCCAAACGAAGTATGCGCCATAAATCCGGTAGCACCTTTGTTGGATGCCAACACCCAGTCTTCACCAAAGCGTGTGGCCGTGGTGAAAAAATCCGCTGCGTTGCAACCATTAATAAGAAACATCGGGTACTTACCTGCGTTGTTGTATCCCAATGCAGGGTTGGTTACAAAGCCCACTTCAAAATCATTGGTCTCGGGTGATGAGTGACCGAAAAACGTAATCAGGTTAAGTCCATTGTTTACTTCATCCGAAATATTGATCAGCTCGCCTACATCGGTGGTGTTCTTGGCTTGCGCACGAACATTACCACCGAGGTATAAATCCTCGGCAACTTCTTTGAAATCCTCCAGGTATAACCGGAACAACTGCGTTTCCACAGGTGTAAGTCCGCCACTTAAGTGAATGATGCGTTTACGCCACAGGTCGTTAAACGGAAGCGCCTCCATTTCCTTAACCTTATTCAGGTATGCAGCCACTTGCGTGGGATTGGTTGCTGAGATCCTTCCGGTAGGTACGGCAGGTTCGTGCAATGAACTGCCTAACCCGATCGTGTAATACATATCAGAAGCAGGCTTACCTGCAGAAGGGACAAGGTCTTTGTAAACATTAAATGCGGGTGCTGTTGGGTTACGGTGGTAGTTAAGTGACCAATCCAACCCTTTGCCGATGATGAACAAATATTTTGGTGCACCATTATCCACCATATACTTCATAAACCGATGAATGGCCAATGGAGAAATTTCTCCGTAGTTGAACTGATTGTAGAGCTGATCAATATCAACAACCAGCGTATCGTACGATCCACCTGCTTCAGATGAACGATAACCGGCAAAGGCTCTGACCGCATCGCTGTATTCTCCGGCTGGTTTCATCAATGAAGAGTGACTGATCACAATGTAATTATGTTGTGCCGCATTGATGTTGCGAAAGTTTACACGCTTGATGCCGGTAACAGTTCGTGTAATGTTGGTGAGAAAAAGCTTGCGCGAACTTTCCGTATTGGAAATAACCGGATTAAATGTTGATGCCGGAGGTTGATACCAGATTACGTTTGCAGGGTCGGTAACATCAAATAACCGGCTGTTGGCCGGCACGTTGGTCATGTTGACGAACGATTTACCCGAACCATTTTCTGCCAGCTGAAAATATTTTTCGGTGGCGCCTGTGGCATTAAAGTTTTGCGGATAGTTAAGTTTGATATACGATACACTGGCACGGGCTGCCGTACCGGTAGCGAGTAAACGCATGCGCACCGTCATGCGACCGTCCGCACCAATATCCGTCCATGCTAATGGAAGATTAAAGGTGTGCACGTTGAAATTGAAAACGTCTTGTGTTCCCAATAGTCGAAGTCCGGAAGCATTCGGGCCGGCATAAATTTCAATCCGGTGCGGAGTAGAGATTTCCGCACGACCGGCCACCATCACTTCCAGTTGTGGTAGCCCGGCTGCCGTAACGCCATTGGTAATTCCGTCCAGCACATAATCAATGTTCTGGTTTTGGGAGATCATTACGCCCGTCCACGCTTCGCCAATATCAAAGTATGTATTGCGAATATACTGCTGATAGGCAATGCCATCGGAATGTTGTTGGGTGTTGACTAATAATTTCTCATCGGTGTGGGCCGTTTCCTGCGGAATGCTGGTCACGTTCACCTCCCACATTTTGGGTATACGTTTACCCAGAACAGCCAGGTTATTGTAGGTAAGAAAATACCAGGTGGTGTCACTGAACAGGTTGTGGTACGTATGCGGTTGGGCCGTTGTGGGTTTATACAATTCGGTATCGGAAGTGCCGTCATTTTTTCGTCCGTAGAATTCGATGTAGTCGGCAGCGTTAAAAACCGCATCGCCCTCTCCTTCTATATAAATGGCTTGTTCCACACCCCGGTGAAAAAGTTGAAGCCTGCGCGGATCAACCGATCCAACGGGAAAACCAATTGCCTGTAGATCATTATAGGTAACCCGATACAGGCCCGTTTGCGCTACCGGAATCTTATAATAAAACTGGCTGAACTGAATCCATTCATTACCTGTTTGGGCGGAAGCCGTTGTAAAAAAGGCCATACCAGCTAAAAAAAGCCCCAGTGAATATATATAGCGCTGTAAACTCCTGATAACCAACTTCATCACGTTGCAATATACGGCAGGTTTGGGTTAAATACGATGTACAGTCAAGAGGTAAATTATTCAGGAAGTTAATGCCGCAAGATTGTTGAATGTGACTGGCTGGATAGTTAATCTCGGAACGACTATATTTGATATATGAATTGGCGTGATCATATCATATCTGATAAAGATGTTTTGTTAGGTAAGCCTACCATCAAGGGGACACGCATTTCTGTCGAACTAATTCTTGACTTGCTTGCCAATAGCTGGTCGGAAAAAATGCTTTTTGAAAGCTACCCTTCATTATCAGAAGAGGATTTGAAAGCGGTATTTGCTTATCTCCATAATTCCAATAACTAAGCTAACCACCAAGTTGCACAAAGAAAGCACAACGTTCACAAAGGAAGGTTATCAATTTTCAGTCCTTAGTGTCCTTCGTGCAAACTTTGTGATCTTTGTGGTTTTGCATTTTTGTTCTCAAATGATTTACAATCTAATCATGTAGAATCTTTACTGTGTACGACTTACTAACACTTTGTTCCATCATACTTCAAAAAGGAAAGCTTACAGCCGACATCCTCGATTTCAATCACCTCCGCGCACAAAGTTTGTTAAACCTGAAAGATTATTTACCTGAAAACTATACACCCTCCTCCTTCATAGAAAAGAAACGCAATCCATTTTTATTTAACTTTCTTGCAACAGTAACACAAATCAAAACCGGGTACCAAACAAAAGGCGGACATCTGATCGTACCAAAACAAAAATTATTTTACGTGCGCATACCCAAAGCGGCCAGCACTTCGCTTTCACACGTCATGCTTGGGTTGATCAAACCTGATTTAAAAAATAAATCCCTCAACTCCACACAGCTTAATTTTTTAACAGATGCCTGGTTGCAAACCCAATGCACTGCTGATTTGAAATCTTTCGCAGGATTTACGGTCGTGCGTCACCCGGTAAGCCGCTTGCTTTCCGTGTACCGCGATTTTTTTTTGTCGGATAAAACCAAACCTTTTATCTACCAGAATTATCTCGGAGGCATCCTTCCGCAAAACCTGTCGTTTGATGAATTCGTGGAGCGAATCCATGACATTCCCGATCGGTTTAAGGATCAGCATTTCAAGCCGCAGCACGCATTTGTAAAACCTTACCAGCAAAAAGGAATAAACGTTCGGGCTTTTAAGCTGGAAGAGCCTGAACAATTACAGGAATTTTTACACCGCTATGACATTACCCTTCCTCACCTGAACAAAACTCCGGAATCTACACCCATTTCCTATCGCGAAAGCACGCTTAACACCATCAAAAAAGTGTACACTTTTGATTTTGAGGTGTACGGATATGACCAGAATTCTGGATTTTGATTTCAACCCACTTACGAAAAAACATCGATTCAAGCTCAAAAAAGGCCTTTTCAGACAGCAATAATATTTTGGCTTAGTACTTGGTCATGCCAAGTACTTCTGCGTTAGAAGGGCTAACGGGAACAAAAATGAAAGTAATGGATCTGGAAAACACACAAGTGCAGATGAGGAAGGGCATTTTGGAATACTGTGTCCTTCACATAATATCGCGGGGCGAAATTTACGCCTCCGACATGCTGGATGAATTGACTGCCGCAAAGATGATTGTGGTGGAAGGTACCCTCTACCCCCTGCTTACCCGCCTGAAGAACGCGGGCTTGCTGGAATACAAATGGGTAGAGTCGAAATCGGGACCGCCACGCAAATACTATAAGCTTACGCTGGAAGGAAGAAATTTTTTGGAGAAATTGACCGAAACCTGGGAAGGACTCATTCACTCCACCGAAATGATTACGTCAAAATCAAAAGCAGCATCTTAAATAAGACTCAACCTACAGACTCTTAACGGACATGAAAAAGAATATAAGCATAAACATAAGCGGCATCATCTTCCACATTGAAGAAGACGGTTACGAAGTGTTGAAAAAGTACCTGGATTCGATCAATAAGTATTTCTCATCCTATGAGGACAGCAGTGAAATTCTGGCCGACATCGAAAGCCGCATTGCTGAAATCTTCCTGAGCAAATTATACGAAGGCAAACAGGTAATTACCAGCGATGATGTAAACGCGCTGAAAACCACGATGGGTAGTGTGAGCGATTTTAAAGCTGCCGAGGAAGAAGAAGTGCATGCCGAAGCACCAAAAGAAGAAAAGCAAACGGAAAATAAAACGTATACGCCACGCGCATCCAAACAATTTATGCGCGACCAGAAACGCAAAATTCTGGGAGGCGTTTGCGCAGGGTTGGGTAACTACTTCAATGTTGATCCGGTTTGGATACGCCTGCTTTTTGTGTTGCTGACGTTTGGTTACGGATTGATACTGATCGCGTACATCATCCTTTGGATTGCCGTTCCGGGTTCTTATGATCTGGACGAACCTCAAATCACCAAAAAACTTTTCCGCGACCCGGATAAAAAAGTATTGGGAGGTGTAGCCAGTGGATTGGCTGCCTACATGAAGATGGACTTGTTTGTCGTCCGGCTGATTTTTGTAATCACAGCCGTCTTTGGCGGGGTCGGGTTTATCGCCTACATCGTATTCTGGATCGTAGCCCCCGAGGCACGATCCATTACTGATAAAATGCAAATGCAAGGCGAACCGGTAACGCTTTCAAATATTGAATCAAACATCAAAAAGGAACAAACGGAAAAACCAGCCGAAGAAGAAAGTGCATTAGTTAAAATACTCCTGTTCCCTTTCCGCGCTATCGGTTGGATACTCACAGGTCTTGGTAAAATTTTAAGTCCGCTGGCAGATGTACTCCGCGTAGGCATTGGTATTTTCATTATGCTGATGGGCCTGAGCCTGGTGGTGGCCGTATTGATCACCGGTGGCGTACTGTTTGGACTGTTATCATCCGGATGGATTGTTGGCTGGCACGATGTGAGCCTGCCGATGGAAGCATTCAGCCGAGCCATTCCTTCCTTCACCGCGATCATGGCATTTATCGGGGCGTTGATACCGGGCATCATCATCATGCTGTTGGGTATATCAGCCATCGCTAACCGGATTGTGTTTGGCGCAACTGCAGGCTGGACGTTGTTTATCTTATTCTTCCTGTCTATTGCAGTGTTGAGTGTTTCGATTCCTAAAATCGTAATCAACTTCAAAGAAGATGGCGAATACAAAGTTGAACAGGTCTATAATCTGGAAGGCAAAACTGCTGTGTTGAAAATTCGCGAAACCGGTTTGGATGATTACGATGTAACCACGCTGGCGCTGAAGGGATATGAAGGCACCGAACTGAAACTGGTTCAGGTATTTGAATCGCAAGGCGTAACCCGCATGCAGGCTGCTGAAAATGCACAGATGGTGGAGTACACGGTGGCACAGGAAGACTCCGTGCTCACATTCGACTCCAACATCCGCTTTAAATCCGATGCGGTTTTCCGCGGACAACGATTGCGCATGACCCTGTATGTTCCGTACGATTACAAATTTGTACTGGATGACAATACCTGGAGGTTGATCAACCAGTATATCGACTACGAAAAACGCGATGGCAATACCTGGATCATAGAGAAAGGTGGCCAGTTGAAATGCGTGAGCTGTCCGGAAGAAGTGACGGTAGAAGAAGAAAGTGAAGAAGGCTGGGATAGCGATCTGTATGGCGAAGATGTCTCTACCAGCAGCCTCACCGATTTCGATGAACTGGAAATCAGTGGCTTGTTTGATATCCGCGTTAAGCAAGGAAATAATTACTCGGTTGAGCTCACCGGCCCTGATAAAGAAAAAGCGAAATATCGCATTGTGCGTTTAGGCAGTACATTGGTAATTGAATACGATGATGAAAAGCGTTTTAACTGGCGCAGCAATCCGTTGAAAGTTGAACAGGTACGCATCAACATCACCATGCCCGAAGTTGAAAAGATTGATTTGAAAGGTGCCGGCAAGGCATCTTTCACCGGTTTCACCCAAGACGATATACGCCTCAAGGTTCTGGGAGCCATAAAAGTTAACGCAAACATGAATGCACGCGATCTGGCTGTTTACCTAAGCGGTGCATCGGAATTAACGCTGACTGGTGAGGGCGACAAAATGGATGTGAATATTTTGGGCGCCTCGAAAATGGATGGATATGAATACCGGGTGAAAGACGCAATCGTTGAAGCCAATGGCGCATCAAAAGCGTACGTTTTTGTAACCGGACGCCTTGAGGTGGAAGAAGGGCTGGCCAGCAAAGTGAGTTATAAAGGCAACCCTACCGAAGTGATTAAAGACTAAACCAAAGTTTAACCGGTTTGTTGTAACCTTATCAGCATATTTTCGTCAAAACCCATAAAACCAACCCAACCTATGTTTTTTATCCTCGTATTCATTTTCCTGATCTTTTTCATAGGCATGATCATTGGCTCCCTGTTCAGGTGAGCGTTATCTTTGATTCATGAAATATCTGCTATGTCTTGGCCTTTTGTTGGCCATAATTCCTGCTTTTGCTCAAAATCAGGGAATTGCCGGTCGTGTGGAGTGGATTAGCGGCAACCAAATGCCCGGCCCCGACAGGCCAGCCACCAAAGCCAAAGGCATCAAGCGCGAAATCTGGATTTACCAGCCTACCACCATGGCGGATGCCAACGCCCCGGATGGCGTTTTTTTCTCCGATATAAAGACCACATTAATAAAGAAGATAAAAAGCAACTGCAAAGGGCGTTTTCGGGTAAAATTGGCACCAGGGGAATACTCCATCTTTATTAAGGAAAAGAAAGGCCTGTTTGCTAATCAGTTCGATGGGCAGAACCGTATACACTGCGTGGCCGTAAAACCGGGCGAATTCACTGAAATTACCATACAGGTGAATTACGAAGCTGCCTATTGATCAAAGGATTTGCGCTTTTTTCGGGCAATTCTTTAAGAAAAAAGTTTTGGGCCACGCAACCCCAAAAAGCAATTGGGCATCTTATTGCTGAAACGTTTAAATGGATCTGAAAATTTACCGGGCTAAAGAAGATGAGCTGATCAACGGGTGCAAGGCACGCAATCGCGATGCCCAACGCAGCCTGTATGACCAATATTCATCCAAAATGTATGCGTTATGCTACCGGTATGTGAAAGATTCCATGGAGGCAGAGGATGTATTGGTTACCGCCTTCACCAAGATTTTTGAACGTATCGATCAGTTTAAGGGCGAAGGAAGTTTTGAGGGGTGGATCAGACGCGTGATTGTAAATGAAGCCCTCACCTACCTCAGACGAAACCGTTCGATGTACCTCGAGACTGATCTGGAGGCAGCCGATCGGGAACCCGATTATCAAAACATCAGCGATCACCTGGAAGCAGAAGAACTGATGCAGATGATTCAGGAACTTCCCAGCGGATATAGAATTGTCTTCAACATGTACGCCATCGATGGCTACTCGCATAAAGAAATAGCCGACCAACTCGGCATCAGTGAAAATACTTCTAAGTCGCAGTTGAGTCGCGCACGTACCTACTTGCAAAAAATGCTTATCGACCGCGACTGGATTTCTAAAAAACAAAGCAATGAAACAACAACCTGATCACCTGTTCCACAACAAGCTGGAAAACTTTCAGCTTAAGCCTTCGGCTGATGCGTGGAATCGCATTGAAGCCGGCCTGGACAAAAAATCCAACAAAGCCCTGTGGTTGAAAATTGCTGCCGGATTGCTGCTGTTGTCCATTGCTTCTGTATTGATCTGGAAAATACAACCTGCTGAAACAGACGTATTGGTAAACACAAAGCCTCAAACAACTAAACCTGCTCCTGAAAAGATACAGCCCACACAACCGGAAGAAACGCCTGTAGCTGCAATTGATCAGAATAAAAAAGTTGAACAGGAAAAGACTGAAAAGAAAACTAATCGCAACATTCCGGTTTATAAAAAACAGTCCACTTCTTCCGATCAGCAGCTGGCTGTAGTTGAACCCACACCGGAAGAAATTCCAGTTGATGTCGTTCAACCTGAAACAGAAACGCTTATTGCAGAAGCTGAAACCAACACAGTCGAAGCAACAGAAACACAAAATAGCACAGCAGTCTATATTGTAATGACTGCTAATGAAGTGAACCAAAAATATTTATTACCACAACCAGAAGATGAAGCAACCTCAGAAGGAAAAAAATCATCTCGTATGCAAAAGCTGATGGGAGTAGCCATGAACATCGCTGATGGCGATGGTCCAATGGGCGACCTGAGGCAAAAGAAAGATGAGTTGTTCGCCTTGAATTTCCTGGAGGACAAAAAACAAACAAAAAAATTAAACTGAGATGAAAAAGATTCTTGTAGTACTGATGTTGATCACGGCAGGTTATGCTTCACCTGCCCAACAAAAACCCGACACCGTAGTAGTGGAGCTTGCCAACACAAGCCGGGTAGTGTTTACCATTAAAGATCGCAAAGACTTAGTTGTGTTGCGCCAATATAATTTTCAGGCGTTGTTCACCGATATCCTCAATCGCATTGAAGGAACACCGGTAACCTCAATACCTGCGAATGATTCTGTTCCGGCTCAACCAAGCGAGCCACGTGAAATAGAAACCACCAATGAGCCCGTTACCTGGGATGAAGACGATGAAGAAGACAAAGAATGGGAACGTAGCCGTACCATTCGTACCATGCGCAGAACCCGTCATTCCATCAACTTCGATTTAGGTGTAAACAACTACCTGGAAGATGGAAAGTTTCCTGATGAAAACAACGAACTCTATTCGGTTCGTCCGTGGGGCTCGTGGTATGTGGGCATCAACTCGGTACAGCATACGCATGTGGGTGGTAAATTCTTTATTGAGTGGGGACTTGGCTTAAGCTGGTACAACTTCAAATTTCAACAAGACAATATTCTGATCGGTAAAGATGAAAATGGAGTTTTCTTTGAGGAAGATTTGCGCGATGTAAACTTCATCAAAAGCAAACTCGGTGTTACTTACGCGAACGTGTCGTTCATTCCCATGCTCGACTTTGGCGGACGAGGTAAGAAAGCCCGGTTCTGGAGTTCATACGGAAGCAATTTCCGGATTGGTGCCGGACCTTATGCAGGCTATCGCCTGAGCAGTCGATCCAAGTTGGTATACAATGATGGCGGTCGTGAAAAAGATAAAAACCGTGACAACTTTTACCTGAACAACTTCCGTTACGGTGTGCGCGTGCAACTGGGTATTCGTTCAACCGACATCTTCTTTAACTACGATTTGAACGAGTTGTTCAGCACCGAAAAAGAAAACAACCCGAAATTGAATGCGTTTAGTTTTGGAATTATCTTCTAAGAAAAAAATAGAATCCAAAGTAAAGTCAATCGCCCCGATACCCGGGGCGATTTTTTTTACTCGGAACTATAACTTATCCATCTTATACAAGATCATCATGCGCTCATCCCCCTTCAGGCGCAAGTCGTAACACACCCGACCTGGCACCGGCCAAAAAATAGCCGGCAAAATCAAACTAACCATAAACCCGATGGTAAGCCATTGATGTTGCGAGAGGTGATACCCGATGGCCAGAATCAACATGCCCGAAGAAAAAAGTGCAGAACGTACGGTTGTTAGGTTGGCATACCGGCTCAGGCGTTCACCCAGGCTAACCTCTTTACGAACTCGCTTTAATCCTACATACATAATAAGCAGGGCCATCAACCAATCCATAAAAGCAATGGCTGCGGCTGCGTAAACAATCATTTCAGGCTCAATATCCAACTTTGTATTGGGTAACCAATTCGTTTCGCTTGCCTGGTATAAAAATATGAACACACCAATCGGCACCAACGCCAGCATAAACAACCGGGCATATAGTTTATAAAAGTATTGGTTAAGCGAATGGTAGTTCATGAATATAAAATTCAGTTTAGCAAATTATCGATTTGAAGTTTCAACGGGTAACTATTTTCTCATATTTTTGATAAGCTAAGATAAGCGAAAAGGATATGGCAGATGTAGTAACAAACTTATCAAGAAAGGAACAGGTCATTCGCATGGCGGCTGAGTTGTTTAAGGAGAAGGGTTACTCGGCTTCTTCCATGCGCGACCTGGCGCAGAAACTGGGCATCGAAGCAGCCAGTCTGTATTCACATATAAAATCCAAAGAAGAAATTCTGCGAACCTTGTGTTTCGACATGGCTGCGGAATTCCGATCATCGCTTTCAGAAGTTGAAAAGCAAAACGTTTCTGCCAGCGAAAAGCTTCGGTTGGGTATTATCGGACACGTAAAGGTTATGGCCAAAGATCTTACTGCCTCTGCGGTTTTCATGAATGAGCACCGCCACCTGAGTCAGCCTTACCTGCGCGATTTTCTCTTACTTCGGATCAATTACATCAACCGTTTTAAAACCTTCATTGAACAAGGGGTTGCCACAGGCGATTTCAAAAAAGACATTGATACCAAGCTGGCTGTGATGACGCTGTTCTCTTCCCTCAACTGGATGCCTGCGTGGTTCAGCCCGGACAGCACCATCGAACCTGAAAAACTGGGCCAGCAACTGTCCGACATGCTGATAGATGGCCTGAAACAAAAGGCTTAGCCCTGTTGTTCTTCCACTAACAGTTGTTAGTTTTGTCATTACCAAAAAACATTAGCCATGTACGGAGGAGGAAACACGTTTGAAGGCATTAAGACCGATAGCCTGGTACAGGAAGATCCCGAAAAATTAGCCGAATTCGAGGCCCGCATTGAGCGGGGCGAAAAAATTGAACCTACAGATTGGATGCCCCAGTTGTACCGCAAGCAGCTCATCCGCATGATTGAACAACATGCGCACAGCGAAATTATTGGAGCGCTGCCGGAAGGAACCTGGATTACCCGTGCACCCGGTTTTAAGCGCAAGCTTGCCTTGATGGCCAAAGTGCAGGACGAAGTCGGGCATGCCCAGCTTTTGTACAGTGCTGCCGAAACATTGGGTAAGTCGCGTGAGCAGATGATCACCGACCTGATTACCGGTAAATCCAAATACTCAAACATTTTCAACTACCCGGCATTCACCTGGGCCGACTCGTGTTTTATTTCTTGGTTGGTTGATGCGGGTGCCATCGTAAACCAGTTGGCCAACGCCAAAGGAAGTTACGGGCCTTACTGTCGTGCACTTGATCGCATTTGTGCAGAAGAGTCGTTCCATTTGAAGTACGGTCACCATTGTGTGATTTACCTGGCAACCGGCACACAGAAACAGCGCGACATGTTTCAGGAAGCTCTGAATCGCTGGTGGGCCCCGATGATGCATTTCTTCGGCCCTTCCGATAAAATTTCTGCACACACCGAAGTGTTGATGAAGTGGAAAGTGAAAATGGCTTCCAATGATGACATGCGTAATCAGTTTCTGGATATGTACGTTCCTAAAATCTGGGAACTCGGGTTTACCATACCCGATCCGAAGCTGAAGAAAAATACAGAAACCGGTCGCTGGGAATACACCGAACCCGATTGGGAAGAATTCAAGCGTGTGATCAATGGCGATGGCCCTTGCAACAGGGAGCGCCTGGAAGTAAGACGTATTGCAGAAGAGCGCGGCCGTTGGGTACGCGAAGCGTTAAAAACACCGCGCACGGCATACGTTACACCGTTGGCCTGATTTGTTATTGTGTAGCCGGTTCACTGCCGGCTTTTCATTTTCTTATAAACATGAATTCACTCGACCCAAGAGTAAACCGATTACCCGCTGTTGGCCAACCCGGACAAGCCGAGCCGAAAGCTCCGCTTGATCAGTTTGGCACGTTTGAAGTGTTTGTACAACCGAAAGAAGGCAAACCCTTTCAACATGAAGGCGCTGTGCATGCACCCAACCTGGAGATGGCTTTTGTATTGGCAAAAGAAACCTTCACCCGCAGGTTTCTATGTGTATCACTTTTCGTTGCCGATACCCGCCACGTTTTTGTTTCACCCATGACGGAAGGAAACATAACTGTATTTGATTTCATACACAATACACCCGAACAGCCTGGGGCAAAATTAAGCTATGAGATTTTTTTATTAGCGAAGCGGGGTAAACAGCATGTGCACGTTGGTTCTGTACTGGCACGCACACCCAACGAAGCCATGAGTGAAGCCAAGCGGGAATTTCAAACCGACAAGGTAGTGTATAACATTTGGGCAATTCGTACAGACGATATCCGGTTTACCAAACCAGAAGAACAGGAATTGTGGATGACGCTGCCTGAAAAAAAATTCAGGGATGCATCGAACTATAAAGGTGGAGATAAGTTGAAAGAATTTTTGGAACGTATAAAGTGAAACAAAAGAAAATCATAGACTTCCCACCATTTTTCATCCTTCTCAGTGGGATAATCTTATATTCGGCCGGAGTGAGTTTAGGCTTTCAATTGATTTACATTGGTGCAATTGCTCAAGGCATTCTTTACATATACGACCAAAAGAACTATCGGGTAAAAAATATCATTATAAAAGTTACTCTATTGGCACTGCCACTATTAACAATAGTACTCAGCATCTTATCTCTAACAACATCACAATCTTACTTTTTATTCATACTGCTTTCAATTCTATTAAATAATCTAATCATCAATAGCTCATTAATAGAACAAGTATCAAATCAGGATTCATCATCATGAACGAACTCGCCATAAAAGAACTATTGTACAAAATGGCTGATGACCAGCTTATCCTGGGGCATCGCAATTCAGAGTGGACCGGCTTTGGGCCGCTACTGGAAGAGGATATTGCCTTCTCATCCATGGCGCAAGACAAAGTGGGGCAGAGTTATGCACTCTATACCATTCTTCATTCATTAGGGGAACAAGAACCCGATACGGTTGCCTTCACACGCAATGCCGAACAATTTCATAACTCCATTTTTACCGAATTGCCCAATGGTGAGTACGACTTTAGTCTGATTCGTCACTTTTTATACGACACAGCCGAGATCATGCGCTTCGATATGCTCACGGAATCATCCTTTCAACCCTTGGCCGAACTGGCCGTGAAGGTGCGTGCAGAACTCCGTTACCATACGCTTCACGCCAACACGTGGGTAAAACAATTGGGCAGCGCTACTGAAGAAAGTGTAGTACGCCTGCAGAAATCGCTTGAGCATGCGCTTCCCTACGCATTGGGGATGTTTGAAGAATCGCCATACGAACAGGAATTAATAGATAGTGGCGTTTTTGCCGGAGAGAAGCAACTACAGGAAAAATGGTTGGAGAAAATCAGCGCCATCATTAATGAAACACGACTTCAGTTACCCGACTTGAACACGGTTCAACCTGTATTGGGTGGAAGAATAGGAAAGCATAGTGAACACCTGCAACCACTACTAAATGAAATGAGTGAGGTATTTCGTATTGACCCCACTGCCGAGTGGTAATGGAACCCTTCAAGCATTGATTCAGTTGTTTTAGATATGATGCGATCATCCGAAGATATTTATACGTTGCTGGAAGAGGTGAAGGACCCGGAAATACCGGTTTTGTCGTTGGTGGATCTTGGGGTTATCACCCATGTTTCCGTTGAAAACGATCAGGTCGATATAGAAATGACACCAACTTTTGTAGGATGCCCGGCTTTAGACATGATGAAGCAAGATGTGAAAGATGTGCTGGCAAAAAATGGCATGAACAACGTATCCATTACTGTATCTTTTAAAGAGCCCTGGACATCCGATAAGATTTCTGAAAAGGGCCGAAAAGCCCTTAAACAATTCGGTTTGGCTCCGCCACCTGTGGGTAAAAATCTTTTTTCCGATATTGACGTACTCGAACATGCCGCCTGCCCCCGATGCGGAGGTTCAAATACAACCCTTAAAAATCCGTTTGGCCCCACCTTGTGCCGGTCGATACACTATTGTGAGGATTGCCGGGAAGCATTTGAACAGTTTAAACCCTTATAAGTAAGCGATTTAGTTGAAAATTGACCATTTTAGCACGTTGCTGATAAATGTCACTCGGATAGCATAAACCTTTACTTCGATAAGCCGTATTCGTACTTCAGGAGCATTTAACATGAACAAACATCATCACATCACCTGGGTTTTCTTTAGCGGAGCGCTGATTTTAGCAAGTTGCGACAATCCTAAAACCAGGGATATGGCAACCCATTTTACACACGTTGACTCGCTAACGGAAGTCTACCTGGATTTACAAGACAGCCTGCACACCGCCTGGAACCTGATGATTAATGATGACAACCAGAAAATAAAGGCCATGCACAACCTACTGCATGAACTGAAGATATCAGCTCAATTGGATCCTGAAAAGGTTAAATCACTGGAACATCGGATTGAACAGTTAAAGCGAATCCGGTACACCCCCAAAAGCATGTCGAACCCCGACCTTGTTGCCGAATACGATTTTGCTTCAAACTCATTGGTCAACGAATTGATTTCACTATCGGAAGGACACACCGCCTATGCCTATAACACCACCATGCAGAATTTGGTAAATCAAATCCGCAAAGCAGAAGAAAGTATTGAACACTACCGCTCGGATTATGATGCCATTGTAGTCACTTACAATAAATTCATCCAGGAGAACAAAGATCACATGCGCGAGATCGATCACACCAGTAAGGTAGAGCAGAAGCCTCTTTTCCAGATGGTTTCTGAATAACTCCCCCTATTTCAAAATTTTAAAATTGTGTATTTTAGAGGTGTGAGACACCTCAAGAAAATCGGCTTTTTTACAGCCTTCATTTTACCCGCACTTGTAGTCGTAGGATTTTATGCCGGTGGATGGTGGAATTACCTGGCCATTGCTTTTGCTTTTATCATCATACCCATCATTGATCAGCTTACCGGACTTGACACAACCAATGTACCCGATGATCAGGTAAAGGAGGTAAGTGAGGAGTATTACTATCGGTTTGTCACGTATGTGTGGACATACATTCAGGTTGCTTTTATAATCTGGGCTTGTTATGCAGTAACCACCGGAACCTTGCTATCACTTACCGAATGGTTTGGCTTTGTACTCAGCGTTGCACTTGTAACCGGAGGTATCGGTATAACCGTTGCACATGAACTCGGGCATAAGAAATCGGCATGGGAAAGATTTTACGCCAAACTTTTATTGATGACGGTGTCATACATGCACTTTTACGTGGAGCACAACCGCGGACATCACGTTTGGGTGGCCACACCACTTGATCCGGCCACAGCCAAAAAGGATGAAAACTTCTATCAATTCTGGGTTCGTTCCGTATTTGGTGGATACCGGCACGCATGGAAGCTGGAGAATGAGGTGATGAAGAAAAGAGGACTCCCTGTATATCACTGGAAAAACACCATGATTGCATTTACCCTCCTGCCCATCATTTTTTGTGTGGCGATTACAGGTGCATTTTCGCTATGGCTGGGTGAAGTCACCTTGACTATTCCTGTGTTTTTCTTTGCTCAAAGCTTTTTGGCTTTTACTCTTCTGGAGTTGGTGAACTATGTTGAACATTATGGAGTCAGCAGAAGAGAAGTTTCTCCTGGAAAGTATGAACGTGTAAATCCACTGCACTCATGGAATGCCAGTCATCTAATCAGTAATTTTTTCTTATTTCAACTGCAGCGCCATTCCGATCACCATGCTTATGCGGGAAAGCGATATCAGATTCTCAAGCATTATGATGAAAGTCCGCAGTTGCCGTATGGATATCCTACCATGATTTTGATGGCACTTGTTCCACCCCTTTGGTTTACTCAAATGAATAGTCGGCTGGAAGACTGGACAACTAAAACTTACCAACAGGCTCCGGTGCTGTAAACCGAATCTCTACCCTGCGGTTGATCATTCGTGCTTCGTCTGTTTTTTCAAATACAATTGGTCTTGTCTTTCCAAAACCAAACGACTGAATGCGTTCCGGTTTAATTCCTTTTGAAATAAAATAATCGGCAACACTTCGGGCACGATTACGCGACAGGGTAAGGTTATACTCATCGGAGCCAATAAAATCGGTATGCCCGGATAGCCGTACATTGAAGGTAGGATTGGTTTTCAGTATATCAACAACCATATCCAACTCTCTAAATGAAGATTTGAGTAACATATAGCTATCAAACTCAAATTGAATGTTCTTCAAAATGTAATCGCGATCCAGTTCAATATGCTCAGACGAAAATTCTGTACGCGACAGTGTAATTGGGGGCACTGAATCCAGCGGCTCAACGGAAACATCATCGATAAAATAATATGCACTATTCACCAACATGTTACTCTTACCAATTCGTTGTGGCAGTCGTGTTGATTTGGTTTGTGTATTATTGTAAAAATTGCCGATGGTCACGAAGCGCTCCCCACCGGTTGCCTTGAACTCCATAACCGCATGCTCCCACGAGCCCGTTTTGGAAGTTATTGCTGAATCAGTTTCAACAGAAAGAATCGGCACTACATCAATAAGCTGATCGTGATCGTACATAAGTTGCTCTGATGAAAGGTGTAAGCCAATACGGTTAGCCGCATACACGGCATAGGAGGCCAGCTTGTAATAAAACTCCACCCGGTAGCGTGTTCCACTTCGCAGGGGTTCTGCCAGTTCGCATTGAATGTATTCGCGGTAGTTGTTGTCATCGGTACGACTCATCCACACATAAATACCCACATATCCCTTTCCGGTTTTTGCATTTGATGATCCGGCCCAGTTATAGGGTACATCGGCTTCGCCCCAACTGCACGCGTGAAATTGATCGGGTGTGCCGCGCGTGGCAGAGACCCAGCCCGGAACGATGAAATCTTTGCGATCAGTGCTGAAGCTATGCGGACAACGAATAAGTTCTTCAAAGCTTGGATTAGGCACCAGGTTTTGTGCCCATGCTGAAAACGACATAAGCCATCCACCTAAAAGTGCCAGGCGAATCATTTGTAATAGGTAACTTCTACACGAAAGCGGGGATCAATCGCGCCTAACCTGTCGTAGGCTGATTTTGAAATTTTGATGACGAGCTTATCCGTTAATGCCGTATCCGGAAGTTTGCCGATTACCCGAACAAACACCTCACGGTTATTCATTTCATTGCGGATTTTCAAAATGGTTCCCACAGGTGCGGTGCGGTGCAACGCCAGGTACTTTCGGTTGCCTTCCGTTCCGTCAATCAATTCGGCCAGACCAGATTCCTTAATCTCGTCTTTATTGGTTACGGATTCAGATATGGTGACAACCGGTGCTTTTACCTGGGGTGTAACTTCCGTTTTTGTAACCGGTACTTCTGTGTTGACTGGAGTTGGTGTTGTTGTTTGTTGTGTTGTTTCAACAACCGGATTGGCTTGAGTTTGAGAAGTGCTATTGTAGATTGGCTGGGCCACAAAAAGAACCTGTCCGATACTTAATTCTTCTGAGGTCAGGTTATTCCAGGTTTTCAATTGATCTATTGTGGCACCATACTGACGTGAAATACTGAACAACGTTTCCTTTTGCGCCACGGTGTGAACGGTGCGGGCCGATTTCATTTCCATCGGCTGAGCTTGTGGCATACCGGGAATCGTGTTTGTGGCTTTAATCACCAACTCCTGACCAACTGAAAGCGAATTGTCGGGCAGGCTGTTCCATTGCTTAATCTCGTCAATGGTTACGTTGTATTGTCGCGAAATGGAAAACAGCGTTTCCTTTTCAGCAACCTTATGCACCGTGGCCCCTTTCGGAGTTTTCGGGCTGGGAATATAGGGTACTTTAAGAATCTGGCCAATTTCCAATCCCGCATCAGCGGTCTTGTTGAATTCCAAAATCTGCGTAACAGTTACACCATATCGCCTGGAGATACCATATAGGGTCTCCTTCTCTCCCACTTTATGGATGACAAATGTTTTTCCGTTGATGGTCTCAATCCCGATCGAATCTTGCGGGGGATTAAAAAATGAGAGACCAGTAATAATCAAAAATTTAATCATACTACTCAGTAACGAACCTCCCGGTTACTTATTTTGATACCAAATTACACAAACTTAAAGCCGTAAAAAAGGCTAAATCTGCTAAACCTTACCCATTCTGGTAACAAATAACCCGCCAAAAAAATGCCCCAATGCCGAATGCCTTTAAGGGTTGCTTAATGGCTATTTTTGTACGTATTTACCACACGATAAAGTCGAAATATATGAGGTTTCTTTTCTCCATGCTGTTTGTCATTTCGGTTGCTTCCATCGTTTACGCGCAGGAACCAACTGTTATGGTAATGGAAATCAAAAGCGAAATAGACCCCAGAACCAACCGGTATGTTGAATTGGCCCTTGATCATGCAAAGAAAATAAATGCCGACATTGTGATTATTGAAATGGATACCTACGGAGGTATTCTTACCGATGCCAAGGAAATTGTTGATCGCATCATGCAGTATAAAAAGCCGGTGTGGGTGTTCATCAATTCCGATGCCGCTTCAGCAGGTGCCCTGATCTCTATTGCTTGCGATAGTATTTACATGTCGCCAGCAGCGAGCATTGGGGCAGCGACTGTGGTAACCGGAACGGGTGAAAAAGCACCTGACAAATATCAATCGTATATGCGGGCTATTATGCGCACTACTGCAGAAGAAAACGGACGCGACCCGAGAATTGCCGAAGCCATGGTTGATGAGGACATTGCCATTGATAGTGTTACCGAAGCCGGGCAGATCGTAACGTTCTCAACTTCAGAAGCTATCAAATTTGGTTTTTGTGAAGCTAAGGTTGAATCCATTGAAGAAATCTTAGAGCGAAATAAAATTGAAAAGTACAACCTGGTTCGGTTTCAATTAAAAGCTACCGATAAAGTAATTGCCTTTTTTCTGAATCCGTTCATCAGTGGGCTACTTATTTTGATCATTATTGGAGGAATATATTTTGAACTTCAAACACCCGGTGTTGGCTTTCCACTTTTTGCTGCCGGGGTGGCGCTCATACTTTATCTGGTGCCTTACTACCTGAACGGTCTTGCCGAAAACTGGGAGATCATTGCTTTGTTTTGCGGCTTAGCATTAATTGCAGTGGAGATTTTTGTGCTTCCGGGATTTGGCGTTGCCGGTATTGCCGGCATTTCCCTCACGGTAATGTCGCTTATCCTGATCATGATTAACAACGATGCCTTTAATTTTGATTTCGTACCTGCGAATGAATTGCTGTATGCGGTAGCGGCAACCTTTGGCGGAATTTTAGGTGGGATCATTCTATTGTTTGTTGGTGGTTCGCGCTTGCATGAAACCCGATTCTTTAAACGCATTGCACTTACCGATACCCAGGAACGGGAAAAAGGATTTACCGTAAGTGCGGCTGCGCAATCCATGAAAGGAAAAACGGGAGTAGCCCATACGGTTTTACGTCCAGGTGGGAAAGTGATGATTGAAGGACAACTTTACGATGCCTATACCCGTGGAGAATACATTGAAAAAGGTGATGCCATTGTGGTTCTGGATGATGAGACAACTTCGCTACGCGTAAAGAAAGCATAAAAAAAGTCATGGGCACTAACGCCCATGACCTCACTTCTAACCTAACACGTGTATCAGTATTGCTTGTACGCTGTTGCTTCCAGAAAATCAGTTCGGGAGTTATTGTACAAATCCTTTACCCGATAGCTAAGCGAAATACTTGAGGCATATATGGTTCCCACGCCTTCTACTTCGTAACCATTCACTACCTGACGCGGGATAGTTAGTTTATCGTAATTGATGACGGCCCGGACGCTGATGTTCACTGCATAAAAATTGTCAATCCAAACCTCATCGGAATAATTATTCGACCGTTCGATCCACACGGAGAAGGAGGTATAATCATTAAACGTCTCACTATACTCCTCAACATCGTAACGTCCGATTACACGTTCACGAGAATCGTAAACAGGATCGTAATAGTAAAATTCGCAGCCCGATAATCCGATCAGCAAAGCGAAGAAAAGTAACCGTTTCATAACAATTGAAGTTGGTATACTGCCTGTATTGCAAGGATGGGGCCAATCTGAATACCAAAATTATGCAACCCTGAAACGTGGTTTTCCGTAGCGCTAAATCATAAAAAAAGCCCCGACCGTCTGTCGGGGCTTCTCAAAGGTAAAAAATGGTTCCCGTTAGCCGGGATTAATGAAAAGGCATACCGGTGCCGGCAAAAAATATTTACCACCAACAACCACTACGAATGGAGTAAAATACCAGTCGCACCGGAAATGCCATACCTTTGAAATCGTTGATCGGAATCGGATCATTTCTTCTACCTGAGATCAGTCCACATTATCATGCAGGAACTTGTTGTTCCCCAGAATATTGTTGTCGTCATTCAGGTTATACTTGCTTATAAACGACTCAGAAGAATGGGGAACATTATCCATCTTGATTCCTCTGCGTAAGTATGCCGGTAATGCCCACTTCTCGTTGAACTCCTCCTTGGTCATTTCCTGCTTACGCGCAGTCTTCAATTTCTCCTTACGTTCCTTGGCTTGCTGCTCCAGGCGCTGACGGGTATTGCGCAGTTCCATCATGCCTTCCTCATTAATGATCTGATCGCTGTACTTTTCATGTGTGCGATCAAACTCATCTTCGTCATCGGCAAACAAACCGGCATCACCATCATCCGTATCATCGTCATCATTAAATGTTGAATCGATGCGATTGAAAGGACCTGTAAAAACAACTTCGTCTTCATGTTTTTCAGGTTTTTCTTCTTTCGGCTCTTCCGATACTTTCAATTGTACTTCGCGAGGAGCACCGATGGCATTGTCCTGCTCGAACAACCAAATCTGGTTACGCTCCAAATCATGCACTTTTTTTTGCTCAGGCTCCTTTTTTGCAGGTTGTTTTTCAACAACCTCTTCATCCTCGTGTTCTTCTTCACGATCAAAACCGGTGGCAATTACAGTTACGCGTAAACGGTCACCCAGACCAGCATCAACACCGTGACCGAAAATAACTTCGGCATCCTGACCGGCTTGCTGTTGGATGTATTCGGTGATTTCCATCAGCTCGTCCATCTGCAACTCAGCTTCTGCACCGGAGATAATAGAGAGTAATATTTTCTTGGCTCCCATAATGTCGCAGTTGTCGAGTAGCGGAGATGCAAGTGCACCACTGGCCGCATTGCGGGCACGATTTTCACCGCGTGTTTCCGCAGTACCCATTACAGCAGGGCCGGCATTATACATGACGGTACGTACGTCCTGGAAGTCAACGTTAACATAACCCGTAAGCGTGATAATCTCGGCAATTCCTTTGGCCGCAGTAGTTAATACGTTATCGGCTTGTGCAAATGCTTTACCGATCGGCAGGTTTCCGTAAATCTCCCGGAGTTTATCATTTAAAATCACCAACACGGTATCACAACTTCTGCGAAGTGCTTTAATACCAATGTCAGCGAGATCTTTCTTTTTCTTTCCTTCAAAAGCAAAAGGCGCGGTAACAATACCAACTGTTAAAATGCCCATGCTCTTGGCTATTTTGGCGATAACCGGGGCAGCACCTGTTCCGGTTCCTCCGCCCATACCGGCAGTCACGAAAAGCATTTTGGTGCCTTCCAGAAACTCACGGATTTGTTCCTTGCTTTCAATGGCTGCGCCTTTACCTACTTTAGGATTGGCTCCACAGCCAAGTCCTTCGGTAAGTTCTTCACCAATTTGCAACTTCGTAGGAATAGGGCTGCTTTTCAGCGCCTGCAAATCAGTGTTACACACCACAAATTCTACGTCTTTAATGCCCTGACGATACATGTGGTTCACGGCATTGCTGCCTCCTCCCCCAACACCGATCACCTTAATGATCGAGCGAGGTGTACTCGCCTGATGCTTGGGAATGTCGAATTGGTAAGATCCGGATTCAATCATGATTGTATGGTTTTAGTGGTTGATTCATTTTTAAAACTTAGTATTCATTCTTTCCGTCCAGGTCATCAATCAACAAACTCTTGGTCTTGGTAAGAATTTCATTGAAGAAATTACGGGACGATACAGCTCGCTTCGCTTTAGGCGTAGCCTTAATTAGCTCACGCGCTTCACGATAACGATCTTGCCGCTCATCAAGCGAGCGGAAGCCCGCCAACACCAGGCCTACAGCCGTGGCGTACATCGGACTTTTTACAACCTCAACTTTTCCTTTGCCGAGGTGTTCATTCGGATAACCGATACGCGTATCCATACCGGTCATATATTCAACCAGTTGTTTCAGGTTGCTAAGTTGTGCACCACCACCCGTGATGACAATGCCACCGGCCAACCGGTTTTCAAATCCTGAGCTAATGATTTCTGCATGCGCCATTTCAATAATCTCTTCCATGCGCGCCTGAATAATGTTCGCCAGGTTTTTGGTTGAGATTTCTTTTGCTGAACGATTGCGAATACCAGGAATGGAAACAATTTCATTTGGGCTGGCCTCTTCTGAAATAGCTTTACCAAAACGGGTCTTCAATTGTTCAGCTTGCTGCGGAAGAACCATTAAGCCTTGTTTGATATCATTGGTGACGATGTTGCCACCGAATGGGATCACAGCGGAATGACGAATGATGTTATCATAGAAAATGGCAATATCGGTTGTACCACCACCGATGTCAATCAGACAAACACCTGCTTCCTTCTCTTCATCGCTAAGCACAGCCAGGCTTGAAGCAAGCGGTTCAAGAATCAAGTCTTCAATTTCCAAACCTGCCCTGCGCACACACTTGTTCACGTTGTTGATGGCATTGGTCTGTGCCGTAATGATGTGGAAGTCTGCTTCAAGGCGCACACCCGACATGCCAACAGGTTCTTTAATACCTTCTTCGTAGTCGACCATATAGTCTTGGGGCATTACATGTATGATCTGGCTGCCGGGAGGAACGACCATGCGGTACATATCCTGCGTGAGGCGTTCCACATCATCAATGGTAATTTCTTCTTCTTTGGCAGAGCGTGTAATGCCACCATGCTGAATAAAACTCTTGATGTGCTGACCGGCAATGCCCACGTTTACCACGCCAATATCAATGCCTGCCTGATCTCCGGCTTCTTTGATGGCGCGTTCAATGGCGTACACGGTTTTATCGATGTTGAAAACAATACCTTTTACAACGCCTTCCGATTCAGCCTTGCCCATGCCCAATACTTCGAGCTTGCCGAATTCATTTTTGCGCCCTACGATGGCACAAATTTTTGTTGTGCCTATATCGAGTCCGACTACTATTTTTTCGTGTTCCATATTGTACTGTGTTATAGTGGTTGTTAATTTTTTTGGTTTACGTTATTTCATTTTATTCCGCAACGATCTGGCCCGCATACTCCAGGCTAACCCGTTTGTATTTATTCCATCCCATTTGCGGTAATATTTCTTTATAAAAAATTTTAAGCTTCCTCAATTTGATGTTCAGATCTTCGGCCCTTCCAAACTCAATGGTTTGGCCTCCAACTTGCGGAATAATGTTGATCCTACCCTTGCTATCCATATCTAGCTGCGCGATCTGCGCCCGCCAGAAATCATCCTGTCCGATCGTATAAAGCATTTCCATTAACTCATCGCCATCTTCATGTTGCCGGATGTTTTCCAGCGTCATGAAGTTTTTCACATACGAACCACTAATCAGGACCACGCGCGCTGTAAACTTTTCCGATGTGGGCATGATCGTACCATCTTCACTGATGTACGCATCAGGTCCATCCGATCTGATGATTCTGGCAATGGGTCTTCGTAGTGTTGCCTTCACTACCAGGTTTCCTTTTACATCGCTATACAACTGCGCGTTTTCAATAAACCGATCGGCCTTGATGCGCTTTTCAATTTCTTTGAGGTTTAACCGACTCAGACTTGCTCCCTTCAGATTGGCGTAGTCAAGTTCCATCAGCTCAATAATATCCTGCTCATCGATAAAATGATTTTCACGAATGTTCTCAATTTTGATGACGATATCTTTCACAGCAACTTCACCGTGCTGGCCTTCACTAAACCCAATAAGCACGAACAGCACAACCATGGCCGCACCAATTTTTACTTTCTTACCGATGTTGAACTTAATTTTCATAACGCTTCACCAACAGGTTTTTAATCGGTTGAACAAACGTATCAATATCCCCGGCACCTACCGTGGCAATTACCTCTACTTCGTGGTCAGCCAGCTTTTGCATCAGATCAGCTTTTCCACACCGAATTTTCACAGCACTGGTAACATCCTCCATCAGCATATCCGAATCCACACCCGCAATCGGTAGTTCCCTTGCCGGGTAGATATCCATCAAAAACAGTTCATCCGCAAGGCTCAGGCTTTTTGAAAAGCCGGGAGCAAAGTCGCGGGTACGTGTAAACAAGTGCGGTTGAAATATTACCGTTAACTTCTTACGCGGGTACATGGACTTCACCGATTTCAAGAATGCCTCAATCTCCGTTGGGTGATGCGCATAATCATCAATGAAAATCACCTTATCGTTCTGATACACAAATTCAAATCTGCGCTTCACACCTTTAAAGGATTCCAGTGCAGTTTTGATTTCACCAACCGTAACACCGCAAACATGCGTGGCAATAGCAGCCGCTACTGCATTTTCAACATTATGAAAACCGGGGACACCGAGCCTGATTCGTTCACCCTGACCACCAAAACCAATCAGGTCGAACTCAAAAAATCCGCTATGCGCAGTAATGTTGCCGGCAAAAAATTGTCCCCGGCTCATGCTGTAAATGTATTTTGTCAGATGTGTTACATCACCTGCCAGTTTTTCTTCAATTGATTCATGAATAATCAATGATCCGCCAGGCTTAACCTGACGTATAAAATCTTTAAACGACTGAATCATGCTGTCGTGATCACCGTAAATGTCCAGGTGATCCGGATCAGCGGATGTAACCACCGCTACCTCAGGGAAAAGACGAAGGAACGAACGGTCAAATTCATCGGCTTCGGCCACGACCAGCGTATCCGCATTTACTTCTCCATGCATCACCAGGTTTGATTCGTAGTTCGTGGTGATGCCTCCTAAAAACCCAACCATGTTCTTTCCGGCAGATTTTAAAATATGCGCTACCATGGATGACGTGGTCGTTTTACCATGTGTACCGGCTACCGCGATTGTCTTGTAGTTGCGGGTAATCAATCCTAAAATTTCAGATCGCTTGATAATCGTATAGCCAGCCTTAAGCAGGTAATTGTATTCCTTATGATCTTTTGGTACAGCCGGAGTAAGCACCACCAGCGTTTCGCTCTTCCCTTGCAATACAACTTCCGGAATATTAGCAACAGAATCATCGTAATGAACCTGCATGCCTTCCGCCTCAAGCTGTTGCGTAAGCGTTGTTGATGTACGGTCATAGCCCGAAACTGAAAGTCCCTTCTTTTTAAACCAACGCGCCAACGCACTCATGCCAATGCCGCCAATGCCGAGGAAGTAAATGTTGCGATATGTATTCAGTTCGTTCATGTAATCAATTCATAACCACCGACAAGGTTTTCAGGTTGTCTGCGGATATTTTCTTTTCGCTTGCGCCTATCAGTGTTTCCACTTCATTCACGATGTCGCGTGTAGCGAATGGCTTAGCCAATTCCGTAATCCTTGCCTGAAGTTTTTTGGTGCGCTGATCATCAAACAACAGGCGTAAGGCTTCTTCCACCAGGCGTGAAGCAGCATCTTTATCGCTGATCAAAACAGCTGCTTCCTGATCAGCTAACGCTTTCGCATTTTTAGTCTGGTGATCCTCTGCCACGTTTGGCGAAGGAACCAGAATGCACGCCTTCCCGGTCACACACAATTCAGAAACTGCCAAGGCACCTGCACGCGAGATCACGACATCTGCTGCGGCATACGCCAAGTCCATCTCCTTCACAAAGTCATGCACCCGAATTCTTCTCAGATCATATTTAGCCACACCCGCCTTACACGTTTCGTAATATCCCTTTCCGGTTTGCCAGATTACCTGAACACCGGCATCAATTAATTTTTCAATGCCTGCCAGAATGCTTTCGTTAATGGTGCGTGCACCCAGGCTTCCACCAATGACCAGCAGCGTTTTGATGTTGGCCTCAAATCCGTATTTGTTCAATGCCTGTTCGCGCTTCCTGCTGATGTCCAGAATATCTTTCCGTACCGGGTTTCCAGTGAACACAATTTTTTCTTTAGGGAAGTATTTCTCCATACCCTGATAAGCCACGCAAACCTTACTCACTTTTTTAGCCACTTGCTTGTTCGCTAAACCGGCAAATGAATTCTGTTCCTGAACAATAGTGGGAATACCCAGGCGCGTTGCCGCCATCATAATCGGTCCGCTTGCATAACCGCCCGTTCCAATGACAACATTCGGTTTGAAGCGCTTCAGAATCACCATGGCTCGCAGGTAACTCGCAATCACCTTAACCGGGAACATGAGGTTTGAAATAGTAAACGATCGTTGCAAACCGCTGATCCAAAGTCCGATGATTTTATAACCCGCTTCAGGCACCCGCGTCATCTCCATTCTTCCTTTTGCACCAACAAAAAGAATTTCTGCGTCCGGATAACGCTCCCGAAATTCATTGGCAATGGCTACCGCAGGAAAGATGTGACCTCCTGTTCCGCCTCCGCTGATGATTAGTCGATATGGTTCTTTTTTGTTCAACAAATGAGTTATTAGTATTCAGTATTTAGCATATAGTATTTAGTCACCCTTGATCGATTTTATATAGCCTTCTAAAATTCTTCCAACTTCGTCAGCGTTGCTCTTTAAAGCTGATGTATCTGTATATTGAAGATCGTGAGCAAGCATGAGGAAGTATTCCGTTTCAGACAAAGAGCCTTGGCTAATATTTAGTATTCTCACCTTATCCTTGTCACTTCTCTTCTTAAATGCTTCTGCAATATTTGCTGCTACAGAAACTGAGGAACGTCTTATTTGAGAAGTCAATCCAAAGATTTCTTCTTTTGGAAAGCCTGAGCTTACCTTATAAACCGCTAGCGCCAATTGATGGGCCTTTTGCCATACAATCAAATCGCGAAACGATTTTGCAGGTTCCCTATGCTCTTTTTGCTTACTCATCTATAATTACAATCAAAAAAAATTCTATATCCTAAATCCTAAATACTAAATCCTAAATTCCCCCTATGCTGCTTTAGCCTCTATGTTCTTACTATCTTCTGTCCGCATTGTTTTCTGCGACCATGTTTCATCACGTTCGCCACGGCTTACGCTGAGTATAATCCCCAGTGAAAGACCGGTAAATACCATGGACGTTCCACCCATACTGATGAGTGGTAACGGCTGACCGGTAATTGGACCTAACCCCACCACAACACCCATGTTGATCATAGCCTGACAGACGATATCAAAACTTAATCCGGCAGATAACAAACCCGCAAAGGCTCGCTCACTGTTATATGCCGCTTTCATTCCACGATGCAGTAATACGAGGTAAAGCATCAACACCACAATGCCGCCCAGCATGCCGTACTCTTCAATCACAATGGCATACACGAAATCGGAATACGGGTGAGGCAAGATGTTCCGTTGATCACTGTTGCCCGGACCCTTTCCGGCAATTCCTCCTGTTGCGATGGCGATGTGCGCATGCTTCGCCTGGAAGGGTAGTTCCTTTTCTCCTTGCACGTATCCCACAAAATCATTCACGCGGTTCATTACTGTACCGCCACGAACACCAAACTTGAACGCCAACGCTCCAAAGAGAATACCTACAAACATGAGCATGGCCAGATATTTTGAAGGAACACGACCAATAAACATGATGAGCATACAGGTGAGCAACAACAATACTGCAGTCGACATGTTAGTTAAAGCGATCAACCCACAGATAATGCCGCACCAGAATAGAATAGGAATCAATGACTCCTTGATGTCGTCAATATTTTGTTGACGCTTGCTCAACATGCTAGCCAGGTTTACAATAAGTGCCAGGCTGGCAAAGTCGGAAGGCTGAAATGAGCCGAAGAACGGAACTTGAATCCAGCGTGAAGCTTCATTGATTTCTGTACCGTTCTTAAATGTGTAAATCAACAACGGAATACTGATCCATAAAGCAATGCGTGAAAGTTTAGAATAGTATCGGTAATCCACACGATGTGCAAACCACATGGCCGCTAAACCGATGATGACATGTAAGGTATGCGTGAACAAATATTTTTCAGGACTTACCGCACGCTTAAACGCCAGTGTTCCAATAGATGAATACACAACCAATATGCTGATCATGGATAAAATGAACACTACGGCCCAAATCACCCGATCGCCCTGCAGATTTTCATCTACCCATGTTTTTACTTTGTTCATGCCAATTGATTTTCTACTTCCTTCTTTAAATCCAAAACCGCCTTACGAAACTGATCACCCCTGTCTTCGTAATTCTTAAACAGATCAAAACTTGCGCAGGCAGGCGAAAGCAACACTACATCACCGGGTTGCGCTTCGCTAAGTGCCAATCGAACCAGTTCTGAAACCTGTTGGGTTTCCTGAATACGTTTCACGATTCCACCGAAAAAATTCTTCAGCTTATCATTCTCCATACCCAGGCAAATCAAGGCTTTCACCTTTTTGCTCACCTGATCTTTAACCAGGTTGTAGTCATTACCTTTATCAATACCACCCGCAATCCAGATCAACGGCTGATCATAACTACCGAGTGCATATACTACCGAATCAACATTGGTGGCTTTTGAATCATTGATGAAGTCAACTCCGTTGATGGTGGCAATGTATTCCAACCGATGCGGAGCATTCTTAAAGGTTTTCAGTCCTTCGCGAATCGCCTTCACCTTTGCACCAGCCAGGTAGGCTGCGGAAACAGCCGCCATCGTGTTGATCAGATTGTGCGGGCCTTTCAACGTAGTTTCTGATTGCGCAATCTCAAAAGCCTCATCAAATGAAAAACACATGTGCTTACCATCGAACTTCACCGCTGTGTCTGATTTCAGACTGATGTTTACCAAATGTGGGGTTGGTTTTTGTTTGCTTATTTCAGCATCAATGCGTTCATCATCGGCACAGTAAATGAAGTGATCAGCAGCATCCATGTTTTGAATAAGTTTGAACTTGGAGGCCACATAGTTTTCCATTTTATACTCATACCGATCAAGGTGATCGGGTGTGATGTTAAGCAGCACACCAATGGCAGGCTTGAATGTTTTTGTTCCGTCTAACTGGAAGCTGGAAATCTCCAGCACATACCAGTCGTGATTACCGTGGGCGATTTTACCAGCCAGACTTTCACCTACGTTGCCGGCCAGGGCCACACTGAATCCTGCACTCTTTAATAAATGATAGGTTAACAGCGTAGTAGTAGTTTTTCCATTTGTTCCGGTAATGGCAATCACCTTACCCTGAATAAATCGGAAGGCAAATTCAATCTCATCAATTACTTCAATGCCTTTTGCTTTCAGCTTTAAGATGATCTCTGCCTTATCCGGAATGCCCGGGCTCTTGATCACCAGAGACGCGTTCAAAACTTTCTCCTCAGTATGTCCGCCTTCTTCAAATGCTATTTTATTCCGGACAAGTTCATCGCGATACTTATCCTTCATAGTACCCTTATCCGATACAAAAACCTCGTATCCCTTAGCTTTTGCAAGTAAGGCTGCGCCTGTTCCGCTTTCACCTGCACCCAATATGACTATGCGTTTGCTCATCGTAGTTTCAAGGTTGCCAGACTGAGAATTGCCAACAGTATCCCCACAATCCAAAACCGGGTTACGATTTTGGCTTCATGTAAATTCTTTTTTTGATAATGATGGTGCAGCGGGGACATCAGGAATATCCTTCTGCCTTCACCATATTTCTTCTTGGTGTATTTGAAATACGACACCTGAAGAATCACAGAAAGGTTCTCAATGAGGAATATGCCGCAGATTACCGGTATCAATAATTCCTTGCGCACAGCCAATGCCAATACAGCAATGATTCCGCCAATGGTTAAACTACCCGTATCGCCCATAAACACTTGCGCGGGATATGCGTTGTACCACAAAAATCCAAGACATGCACCTACCAATGCGGTGGTGAAAATTACCAACTCGCTCAGGTTGGGTATGTACATGATGTTGAGGTAACTGGAAAAGTCGACACGACCGGAGAGGTACGCAAAGATGGCCAGCGTGAGCGCAATGATTCCGGATGTTCCAGCAGCAAGTCCATCAATACCGTCAGTAATATTCGCACCATTAGAAACTGCAGTTACTACTACAATCACTACGAGTACGTATGTAATCCAGGTAAAATCTGCTGGCAGGAAAGGAAGGAGATTTTTGTAATCCAGCTCGTTGTTTTTAAAGAATGGGATAGTCGTCCTGGTCGACTTCACATCTTTATATTTCAACAATGTTTCTGGCTCCTGTTCTTCTTCCTGGGTGAATGTGAGTGCACTGATGCTTGCCAAGGAATCGGGTTGTACTTCGCGTACTACCACTTCATCATGAAAATAAAGCGTGAGGCCAACGATCAAACCGAGCCCAACCTGACCTACAATTTTAAACCGACCTGCTAATCCTTCTTTATCCTTCTTGAATACCTTTATGTAATCATCCAAAAATCCGATCACACCCAACCACACGGTTGCCACGATCAATAGAATCACATAAATATTATCCAACCTGGCGAACAACAGTGTTGGAATTAAAATAGCCGCGATAATGATCAGCCCGCCCATAGTAGGTGTACCTTTCTTTTGAAGCTGACCTTCAAGACCCAAATCACGGATATCTTCACCCACTTGCTTTCTCCGCAAAAAGTTGATTAAGGTCTTTCCGAACGTAATGGTAATGAGCAACGAGAAAAATGCCGCCATACCTGCACGGAAAGAGATGTACTTGAACACTCCTGCTCCCATCAGGTCGAATTGCTTGTCCAGATAATCAAACAAGTAATACAGCATCGTTAATTCGCAACAAGTTTTAACATTCGTTCTACTACTTCGCGGTCATCAAAAGGATGTTTCACCCCTTTAATTTCCTGGTATGTTTCATGGCCTTTGCCAGCCACCAATACAATATCTTTTGGGTTGGCCATCATGCAGGCCGTTTTAATTGCTTCCTCCCGATCAGGAATTACCAACGTTTTTCTGGCATCACTCGGACCAATGCCAGACTGCATCTCGCGGATGATTTCCATCGGATCTTCATCGCGCGGATTGTCTGATGTCAACACCACTTTATCGCTAAAGCGAACTGCAATGCTGGCCATCAATGGCCGTTTGGTTTTATCGCGATTACCTCCACAGCCAACCACCGTAATCACCTGTTCATTTCCACTGCGGAACTGCTTAATCGTTTCCAATACATTTTTCAAGGCATCCGGTGTATGCGCATAATCCACGATGGCTGTGATCTTCGACCCACGACCAATGAGTTCAAACCGACCAACCGCTCCCTGCATGGAAGAAAGAACTGTTAATGTGCGATCAGAATCCTGATCCAACAACATAGCTGTGCCATATACCGCAAGAATATTGTATGCATTGAAATCACCGATCAGTTTAAACCAAACCGGTTTTTGCATCACCTCCATCTCCAATCCTTCAATGGTGTTGGAGAGCATCTTGCCTTTGAAATCGGTGAGCTTACGCAAACCGAAGGTGTACTTCGTGCCTTTTGTGTTTTGCAGCATCACCATGCCTCGTTTATCATCTGCATTCACCAGAGCAAATGCATCGCTGTTTAAGCCATCAAAAAATTTCTTCTTGGCCTTGATGTAATTTTCAAAGGTCTTGTGATAGTCAAGGTGATCGTGCGTGATGTTGGTAAAAATTGCTCCGGCAAACTGAAGCCCTGCAATCCGATCCTGATCGATGGCATGGGAACTTACCTCCATAAAGGCATAGTTGCATCCTGCATCAACCATATCCTTCAACAACTTGTTAAGTTGAACCGGATCAGGTGTGGTGTGTGTTGATGGCAGCACCTGATCAATAATCCGATACTCAACAGTAGAAATAAGTCCGCAGCGATGCCCCAACGTGCCAAACAACTTATAGAGCAATGTGGCTACTGTAGTTTTACCATTTGTACCGGTTACACCGACCAACTTTAGTTTTTGTGACGGGTTGCCAAAAAAGTTAGCAGCAATAATTCCCAGCGATTGCGCGCTATTTTTAACTGTGACGTAGGTTGCTTTTTCATATATGGTGTCAGGTAATTTTTCACAAACAATTGCGCTTGCCCCCAAATCCACCGCCTTTGAAATAAACTCGTGCCCATCCGACTGAGTACCCTTCACGGCCACAAACAGAAATCCCGGTTGTACGTTGCGCGAATCAAAGCACACGCCTTTCACCTCAACATCCATGTTGCCATAGGTTGAGGTTAGGGAAACTCTGTATAATATGTCTTTCAACTCAGCCATTAACCCAGTTGTATATAAATGCGATCTCCTTTTAAAACTTTTCTTCCTGCAGTAAGCGATTGGCTTACTACCCTTCCCTTTCCTTCGTATATCACGGTCAACCCGGATTGCTCCAATAAATAGAGTGCATCGCGGAATGTCATACCCTGCACATCGGGCACAATGCCCTGACCAATCGTATTCTTACGCCAGTTGATGGAATTGCCTTTGATTGAGGTTCGCACCCAATCTTCTTCCGAGGAAGAATGATTCGAGATACCCAACTCGTTGCACAGCATCGTTAACTCTTCCTGGTTACCCGCGCGTATTACCGGGAAGATTCCAGGCTCAACATATTTCTTCTCCATCGCCAGGTGCAGGTTGATGTCGCGCGAATAAATGTTGTCGGCAATTTCCTTGAACACCGGTGCGGCCACATTACTGCCATACTGGTGCCAGCCGCGTGGATTTTTAATCAGTACAATAGCCGAATATTTTGGCTCATGTGCCGGGAAGTAGCCTACGAATGAGGTAATGTATTTTTTCGTGTACCGACCATTCTCAAGTATCTGCGCAGTTCCGGTTTTACCCGCGATGCGATAATGTGTTCCACGGATGCCTTTTGCTGTTCCGTTTTCCACAACACCTTCCAGCATCATCTTCAATTTATTCAATGTCTTTCCGGAGCAGATTTTATTTACAATCACATCGGTTGAGAAATTCTCCTTTTCACTATCTGCACGTTTCACCGACTCAACAAATACCGGCTTGATCATTTTGCCGTTGTTGGCCACTGCATTGTACATGGTTAAGGTGTGCAGCGGAGTAATTTCAATGCCATAACCATACGCCATCCACGGCAAGCTGATGCCGCTCCAACCCTTCTGACCTGGCCACTTGAATTTCGGTTGCGGTTCACCAGAGATTTGAATACCTAGCGGCTGATGAAGTTTTAAACGCTCCACATGATCCATGAACTTTTGCGGACGTGTGCCAAAATTTTTATCGGCCAGCTTGGCCATAGCCACGTTAGAAGAATGTTCAAATGCTTCCCGAATGGTGATCTTGCCCAATCCACCTTCTTCATGATCGCGCACCCTGTTCTTATAGAACATGTGCTCTCCATTTCCGGTATCAATGCTGTCGGTTAGCTCGATGTTGCTGTCTTCCAGCAAGGCCATCATGGTGATCAGCTTAAATGTGGATCCGGGTTCAAACAAACCACCGGCCGCAAAATTGAATTTCTCGTAAAAGTTTCCGTTGCCATCGCTGCTCAGGTTCGCAATGGCCTTCACTGCACCGGTCTTCACCTCCATCACCACTACCAGACCGTCATCGGCATTGTGCTGGCGCATCGCTTTGTGCAAGGCAGTCTCAGCTACATCCTGAAGGTTAATATCAATAGTGGTTTGTAAATCCAAACCATTAGTAGCCTTAATATTTTCACGATCAAACACCGGCTTCCATACACCACCGGCAATTTTCTGGTAGTAGGCATATCCATCCTGACCGCTTAACTGATCATTGAAGCTGTATTCCAGTCCGGCCCCCTTTTCATTTTCATTTACAAAGCCGATGGTACGTCTGCTCAGGTTGGCAAACGGGCGATAGCGCACATCCACTTTTTCAAAGATCACCCCGCCACGCAAGCGCCATTCACGAAAAATGGGCCATTCGGCCATCATCTTCTTATCCTGATAACCAATTTGCTTGCGGTTGATGATGATGTATTGCTTGCCTGCTTTGCGTGCATCAATCAACATGCGCTTGTATTCCAGATAAGGCTTGTCTTTATAAAAGGCGGATAACTTACGTGCCAGTGAATCTACACCGGCATCAAATATTTTTTCATTCGGTAATGTGGCATCAAAGGCCACTTTATAAAATGGCAGGGATGTGGCCAGCAGGCTTCCGTTATCCGAATAGATGTTGCCACGGGTAGCTTTTACTTTTTTATAGTCAAAAGAAATCTGTTCACCCATTGTTACCCACTTTTCGCCTTGCACCATTTGAATGTGGTTGATTTTCACTACCACAGCAATGGCAAAGAGCAGCACAAACAAGAAGGCTACCCGAACACGCAGTAATATGGATTTTTTAATATTCACTTTTCTTCACAACAATTTTATAGGGCGGACGAAGCGTTTCCTTTAATCCATACGGACTCACCTTACGCGCCACTTCCGATTGCTTGCTGGCAAACATCAGATCAGCCTTCATGGTGGTGTAGTCGGCACGCAGGTCTTCCACTTCAGCCTGCACATCGTTTATTTTTCTAACGGTCTTTTCTGCGTAGTGTGTGTTGCTGATGTACAACAAGCCCAACACCATCACAAAAATCATTTTTGGCAAATGCTTAACCGGAAAGCCCTCTTCAAAATAATTTTCCAGTTTTAACTTCTTCTCCAATCCGGAAAACACACCACTGCCATTACTCGCAGAGCTTTTTACTTTTGGTTCGATTCTGAATTTATTATCAGCCATAACCTCACTCCAATCCTTCTCCTAAAAGGAGAGGAAGGTTTATAATTTTGTTGCTATTCTCAACTTTGCACTACGTGCTCTTTTGTTTTCGTTTACTTCATCTGCTGAAGCTTCAATCGGCTTTCGATTTACAGCTTCAAAGGGCTTCAGTACGTTTCCGTAAAAATCTTTCTCCACTTCACCGTACACTTTACCCTTGTTTATAAAATTTTTTACCATTCTGTCTTCCAGTGAGTGGTACGACATCACTACCAATCGTCCACCCGGCTCCATCACTTCGCCCGCCTGGTGCAAAAAATCTTCCAGCGCCTGCATCTCGTTATTCACTTCAATGCGCAACGCCTGAAACACCTGGGCGAAGTATTTATTTTCCTTTCCACGCGGAGCAAACCGACTTAACAACTGCTTTAAATCTTCGGTACGCGTAATCTTTTTTCCTATACGTTCCTGAACAATGGCCTTGGCAACCGTACGGGCATTTTTGATTTCGCCATACATGCCCAGAATTTTATGCAGCGCGGCTTCATCATACTCATTTACAACACCTGCTGCCGTCACCGAACTTTCTTTGTCCATCCGCATATCCAGTGGTCCCTCATACCGGGTAGAGAATCCGCGTGACGGCTCATCAATCTGATGTGAAGAAATTCCAAGATCGGCCAGTATGCCATTCACGTTGGTTACTCCATTCAACTTCAGGAACTTTTTCAGGTACCTGAAATTGGCGTGACAGAATGTGAAAGAACGGTGCGCGATTTTTTCTGCCTCGCGCCTGGCATCGTCATCCTGATCGAAAGCGATCAACCGACCGCCTTTTATGTGTTCCAACATAGCCAGGCTATGTCCACCACCACCGAAAGTCGCATCTACGTACGTTCCTTCGGGATGAATATTCAGCGCTTCGATACATTCGTGGAGCATGACCGGCTTGTGATAGTCCGATGCCATGTTCACTACACATCAAGGTATTTTTGCGCCAGTTTCGACAACTCACTTGGGTCTGCGATCAGGTGTTTCTCATAGAGCGTAGGGTTCCAGATCTCAACTTTGTTACCCATGCCTACCAGCATCACATCCTTTTCGAGTTGGGCATAGGTGAGCATGTTCTTCGGGAGTAAAAAACGACCGTTGTTGTCCAGCTCAACCGTGGCGGTGCCACTGAAAAAGTTGCGTTGAAGTGTACGGTACTCCTCGTTGAATTCGCTTAATCCGGAAATTTTGGAGAACACCTTCTTGAATTCCACCATGGGGTAGAGTATGAGGCAGCGCTCAAAGCCCCTGCGCAATACCAGCTCACTGTCCCCTTCGGGAAGTTGAGCCTTTACGCGCGCAGGCAGAACCAATCTGCCTTTGGCATCGAGCTTACTTTCATATTCACTGGTGAAAAAGGTCATGGACTGTAGTGGTTGTCTATTCCTTGATAACAAACATAAGTAATTTTATACCACTTTCAACCACTTTCACCCACTTTTTTACATTTTCAGGCAATTCCGCCCATAAACCCTCAAATTTTCAGCTAAATTGTCATTTCTCAGACTTAATGCGACTGATGCGTACTAAATGCGACTCATGACCTAAGTATTCGCGACTGAAATGCAAAAACCTTAAATCTGGCTTAAATTCGAAGTTTTCCTACCTTAAGGATTTTTCTGGTACTACTTCGATAGAATAAAGGAGATCCCCTCAAAGGATATAGATAGAGGTTTACAAAAAGGTTATGATTTAGAAATAAATTAGTAACCACTGGATTAAAGGGGCTCTCTATTATAATATGTAACTCGGCAGTTGGAGTAATAGGCATCAATTAACATGAAGAAAGTAGTCATATTTTTTATCCTGGCTTACATCATTAGTTGGGTTATTTGGTTGCCTTTGTATGGTCATCATTTAGGATTATCACAATTACCCATTTTACCCTTTCACCATGCTCTTGGGGGATTGGGACCTCTTCTTGCTGCTTTTATTACTTCATTTTTCTTTCATGGCTGGGAAGGTGTCGTTGAACTGGGGAAAAAGTGCGTTCAAACTCGGCCATTCTCCTATCTGGCCATTGCACTGTTTAGTCCATTCACAGTGATTCTAGTAGCCAGTATAATAAGCTACTTTTCTGGCGGTCAGACTATGGAGCTATCCGGTATGCTTATTAATAAGGAGTTTCCGGAATTCGGATTTTTCACCATTTTCCTTTACAACCTCATTTTTTTTGGTTTCGGGGAAGAAGTCGGGTGGCGGGGATTTGCTCTTCCGTATTTTCAAACCAAATTCAATGCGCTGACCTCGGCTATAATTATTAGTCTATTTTGGGCTCTTTGGCACTGGCCCCTTTTCCTGTATCGGGCGGGTTACACTTCTATGGAGGTTGCAGACATCCTCGGCTGGACACTCAGTCTGCTTACGGGTAGTATTCTTTTAACCTGGTTGTTTAATGCATCGAAGGGAAGTATTTTGATTTGTGCAGTATTTCATGCAACAGTCGATATTGCCTTTACTGCTGATATGTCCGATGAAAGGCTGATGAATTTCATGGGGTTCATAATTACCTTATGGGGAATTATAACTGTCATTATTTTCAAACCGAAAACACTAGCTCCGAGACCATAAGGGGATTAACTAATTCGTGTTTATCTTTCATCAAAGCAAATTACATATGAAGAATTTTCTCATTTTACCTATAGTCCTGATAGTCATCTCATCTTATTTAAAAGCGCAAGAACTTTCGGACCAAAGTTATGCTGACAGCATAATTAAAGCCAACCAGATTCCGGGTCTTAGCTACGCAGTGTTTACCAGTGATAGCATATTATCGATTGGTAGTACTGGTGTTAAGAAATATGGATCACCCGACCAACTTTCTATTAATCACATCATGGCGTTAGGATCATGTACAAAATCGGTAACGGGCTTGATTGCGGCAAAACTGGTTGATGAAAGACTCATTAAATGGGATACTGATTTTTACTCCTTATATCCTGAACTTAAAATAAAAAAGCCACCTTTTGATAAGCTTACCTTTTTAAATCTGTTGTCGCATCGTGCAGAGGTTCCACCGCTGACGGGACAGAACAAAGAAAAAATGCCCGATATAACTTTACTGACTGATACCACCATGCATAGCAGGATTCGTCTGGCTAAATGGATATTAAATCAGAAAAAAGTACCCTTGGTAAAAACGTATAACTACTCAAATGGTGGGTACCTGCTTGCGGCACTAATGATGGAGAAAGTAACTGGTTTAACTTGGGAAACACTTGTTCACAATTACATGGCTGAAGAAGGAATCGTTACATACTTTAAATTCCCCAATGAATTGGATATAAATAACGTCTGGCTTCATGATGAACGTGTTTATCCGGTAGCACCGGAAGCAAATGATGAAGCAGGAGTAAGAAAACCATTGGCTGCTGGAGGGCTTGTTTTTATGCCGTTTATTGATGCTGTTAAGTATGTTCAGTTAAATATGAGAGGGGGTAACGGTGATAGTCAATTTCTGCCCAAAGAAAAGTTCAGGTTTGTTCATTGTGGCTTACCAGAATATGCCTTGGGCTGGGGGTGTAAACAAGTGAATAATACCGATGTTATTTTACATAGGGGTAATATTGGAGGGCGTAGTTGGTGTTTATTTCAGTTTATACCCGCTGAAAATATTGGTATTGTAATTATGACCAATACCGGGGACGCTCAAACCGGAGTAGCAATTAATCATATGAGAGATCATTTCATCACTAAATATATAAATCGGACCAAGTGAAATTTTGAATAGCACTCCAATCGTCAGAATCAGTGATCCGCACACCCAGCTTCAGGAAAACTTGCTAATGTGTTTAGGTCAACGGCAGATCAGATTAGCGCTCCAATAACGGATTACTGATTTATAGAATTTGGTTTCGAAGTCAGTTTAAATCACTAACTTTATTTTAATTCTTTCCCGAATGTCGGGGGACAACAATTCGGGATGAAGATGAAAAGAAAGGGAGGTTCGCCTCCCCTTTTTTATGGCTTTGGTCTGTTGGAATGGATTTCGAGACTGACAAATCGGGGCTTTTTAGTGAACCATAAAAGATTCCTGAGGCAGGAAATAATTTTGCAAAATGGTGATTGCAAGTCTACCCAACCAAATTATTATTCATGAAAATTGTCTGTATTAGTGATACCCATGGCCGACACCGTGATGTTCAATTGCCTTTTGGTGACATGATCATTCATGCAGGAGATGTTTCCGCTGGGGGAACGGAATCCCAGGTAAAAGATTTTCTAATGTGGTTTAGCGAACAGGAATTCAGATACAAAATCTTCATTGCCGGAAACCATGACTTTCTATTTGAACATGACCTGGAAACGGCTAAAGGATTGATCCCGGAGAATGTCATTTACCTACAGGAATCTAGCATCACTATTGAAGGTCATAAGATATACGGAACTCCGATTACCCCATACTTTCTTAATTGGGCATTTAATCGCCATCCGGGTGAGGATATTGAAAAGCATATTAACAAAATTCCGTCAGACATAGACATCCTGATTTCTCATGGGCCACCTTATGGCATTCTGGATATCAACGTAAATGGTCAACATTGTGGATGTCCTGCACTATTATCCAAAGTTGAAGAGATAAAACCAAAACTATCAGTGTGCGGGCATATCCATGAAAATTATGGACAGATACAAAATGGGAAAACTACTTTTGTAAATGCCAGCTTGCTCAACGAAAAGTATCGACACCAAAATACACCCATTACTATCCAACTCTAGTTGAGTATTCAATAGCTGCTATCGTATTTTTTTTCGGTGAATAGAAATGTCAATTCCCATCCTTACATTTAATTTGTTCACATAGGGGCTTTTATGCTTAAAATCAAATATGTTATATAGAACCTGAATATTCCCTTGTAGGGATTTTGATATCCTATACTCCTTCTTCATTCCCACCATAGAAGTCCAAACCCATTGACGCTCCGAAAGGAGATTATCTGGCAATCTTTTCACAGGAGCGTTCAAATACTCAATTTCAAAATGTGGAACAAAACCCATTTTTAGGGAATAATCAAAAAATAATCTTGGGCCAAATACTCGTTCAGAATTAACCAATTCACGGCTTGAATGGTCAAATACGGCTCGCTGATTCCACCCTAATCCAACAAATATTGGTGAGAATACCTGATAGGCTATATATGGATTAAAGTCAAACCTGACTGCATTAGCCTTACTTAACTGAACAGTTATGCCAGGCCGAAATCGCTCAATTAGTGGCCTTTTCTGTTTAACAGTTTGCCTATTGCGGAGTAAAGTAACAACCTCATCAGTCTCTTTCAGTTTAGCCTTTAGCTTAGCAACTTTATCCATTGCGGATTTGAGCTCCTCCTCATGACCAGCAAAGTGATTGGTAGCAAGTACTTTGGCTTTATTTACAAGCTCTTCTTTAGCTACTTGAGGATCATACATTCGTTTTGCTTTCTCTGCTTCTAACTCAGCCTCATCGATCAACTCATTTACCTCACTTATCTCAGTTCTTTGCAAAAGTGAATTTTCGAGTTGGTCGCTATCTAAGTATTTTTGTATATCTGATTCAACTGATTCGAGTCCAATTTCAGGTAAACTATCTGGTAAGCTAAAGCTCTCAATAAGATTTAATGAATCGCTTAACAAAGGAGCTTTTCCATTCAAAACTGGAGACATCTCAGGCTCAACAAAGTTAAAATGATCTGGAACTTTTTCAATAAGGATAATATCACTATTATTTTTTGACTCAAAAAGGGGGTTATTTTTCGAATAAGGTATACCAAAGTCATTGTGAAACACTGTTGTTCTGATTGGCAAGTATTCATTCAGCTTAAACATTAGCTTTGATGCGCTATCGGAGTAGATTTCCGACTTGTTCTTTAAGGCGTGGTTGATTCTCTTAGAATTAATGCTATCGAGAGACCATTTCAAGCTAAAATCATAAATTTTAAAAGTATCGTTAATCTGATTTCTCCCAACATCCTTCATTTGCAATGAATCAAGACTTGCAATATTAAAAAGTGTATCAGAGGATATGTTAAATCTTTTGTTCTGTTTTAATTGTCTTCCATGAAGAATATTGTCTATTGATTGGGCATGACTATAGATTAGCTGAGTACACAATAAGATTTTAATCAATAACCTCATAATATGCCATCTATTTTTCTATATTCAGCACTAAGATCTTATATTATATCACTTTCATTCCAGTCATTACTTTTTTAATTCTAGGTGAGTCAATTTTTTACATTTAAATCTCCTTAACCGAACTTTTTCATGTAAGAGAGTTATCTCTATCGATCGTCCAACTTTATTTATCTCCATATTCTTATAATTAAAATAATTATCTAAAACTAAACCCGATTTAGTCTCAGTAAACCTTCCTTCAATTTTAAATGAACTTATTTCACTATGAAACTTTGATAGAACAGTCATTTCAAAAGTACTGTCGTTGTTTAAAATAAAATAGCATTCATCTCCTGTTTTAGCAGTTCCCTTAAAACACCTTTGGGCATAGGAGTCAGTAACGATGACCTTTAATAATAGAAGCAGTAACAAAATTCTTATCATAGAACTCTTATTTATACATTAAGTATCTGTTCAATTCAGTTTGATATTGACTAACCCGATATCCGAATTGAATATTAGACTGATAAGCTCTATATTCCAAATGGTTTTTGGTCGCTATATGTGCTAATGGAATGCTACGTAATTCAATGTACTTATTGATAAAATGCATCTTGACGTAACCAGTAAAATAATCTCTCACATGAACCATTTCATGACCAAAAGTAGAAGCCATCCCTTTTAGAGAATTACTTTTAATATATACATTCGATTTTGTGCCAGCCCCCCAGCCATCAAGTACATAAGTATTAAGATCAGACTCTACTCCATTAATTATTGGTCTGGTAACTCCATTTTCATCTGGCGCAAGATCTCCTCTTTTAGCCAAAATGACCTTGTTAAGACCCTGATTGTATGCATCAGAAGAACTAGCTAAATCATTTAAAAAGTTTTGCTTTCCATTTCTAGTAACATTCCCGAATAAAATATTCCTTTCATACTTTGATTCAGTAGCAGCAATACCACCGTAAATTCCACCAGTTATTGCACCTGCTATTGCACCATTAACAAAACCTTCTTTAAAACTACCGCCAGTTAATTCTGCAGTCAAACCACCAGCCAACCCACCGCTTGCGCCACCAGTAATGGCACCAGTTAAAATACCAGGAGCATTCATTCCTACGATGCTACCTATTCCTCCACCAAGTGCTCCTTGCCAAATTCCCGTACCAACATCACCGCCATTCAATAAAGCTCCTAACCCACCACTTACTGCACCGCCAGTTATTCCTCCAACCAAAGATGCTCCAAAGCCTACAGATGCGGTTCCAGCACCCACAGCAGTAAATGAAGTTCCTGCTGCCCAAGCAGTAGCTCCTATTCCTGCAGCGCCAGCTGCTGCACCAACAAGGGCGCCTCGCCAAAATCCGCCTAAAAAAGTTCCGCCATTGTTAGCAGCCATAATCCCCTGACTTGTTCCTCCAATTACAGCTCCTACTATAATTGGAACAAACCAAGCCAATTTTCCATCAGGATCGACAGTCATGTATGGGTTATTGAACCCAAATAAATACGGTGAAGCAAATTGTGACTTAGGATCCACTCCAAGCCATCTCCCGATCGAAGCATCATACTGCCTAGCATGGAAATCATACATTCCCGTACTATCATTAAGCTCTTTGCCTTGAAAGAGGTACTTATTCTCATTCTCACCCTCCCTTAACCATTGGAAAGAGGTCAACCCAAATGCATAGTAATCGCTGATTTGTATGACAGGACTTTCTTTATAAGTAATTTTCAGTTCATCAAACCAAACTTCAGGACCTGTGTCGTTATCATAGCTTAAGTATATAAACAGATATCCAGGTCTTGTAATGTTAATTGACGGCAGCAAGACTGCGTGCAGCTGACTAGGATTACTGCCAAGAGGAGCACTTTCAGCTGATATTGGTTCAAAATTTTGATCGAATAAAATATAGTTCAAAAATGCAGAAGGCTTTGAACTACCTTGATCTGGACTCAACAGGAAAGGAGAGCCAGTGCCAGAATTTGTATAGGAATAATTAATCCCATCCACCACCCCACTTGCACCACCTGACAGTGCACTTATGACGTACGAAGCCATGGCGGCTACAGGCGATTTAGTATAAGTGCCACTTACATAATAAGCCATTACACTGGCATCTATAATATCACCCGGCATAACCTTGAAGCTTCTGGAGGGGCCAATGCGGTACGTGGAATTCATCTTTAGTGCATTGAGACCACCTGCAGTGGCATTTGCTGCGCCAAATGCAATCTCATAACTGCTGTTAAGATTTAAAAACTGCTCGCTTTCCTTGTTGAAATTCGCAGTTTCCATAGTTGCCGTATAAGTATAAGTGTGAGGTTCAGTCTGAAGAACTACCCTTGAGCTACCGAGATGATCTTTCAAGAAGTACTGATATTCCCAATCAAGTTTGTAGACTGCAACGCGATTGATATACATCGTTGCACCATTTGTCGGACTACTCCAGAGCACACCAACTTTGATTTGGGTGATTCCATTTGGAATGGTGAACTCAGCAGTAACCCAAGTCTCATTCGCTTGACCTAATGGCAGTACTGGTCCTGTCCAGATTAAATCTCCGGTGTTACTCCACACGTATAAGTTAGCTGCATGTGAGGTATGCCTGTAACCGAGAACTTTGAAAGCATACCGCTCATTAGCCTTCACTGTAATGGTTTCACCGATAGGCCACACACCTGGTCTTCCGCTTGATTGATTGCTTACCACTCTAACGTGAGTCTCACCATTAGCCTGGGTATTGGTCAGCGATACACTTAAATTAGCTGCATAACCTTCCAACGTATTTGCCTCCCGGGTTGCTGTATTGGATATCAGATTTGTAAATGAGGGAGCAACCATACGGCCCTCCTCATGAAAGATTGTTTCTAGCTCGTCATTGACATATAGGTAGTTTCCTACATAATCAATTTTATTAACCAGGTTTTCACCGGCATCGTATACTTCTTGCGATAGCCGTGTTCCAATAGCATCATACTTGTATCGAATTTCGGACCCATCGCTTAACGTGACAATGGCTGGTTGATTGATTGCATTATATTCAATGCTTATTTGCTTATTCTCATCTCCAATTAGGTTTCCATCAACGTCATATGAGAAATCATTGTTTTGATTGGCCCCATCCTTAAATCCTAAGTCCTTAAATGCAACTGGGGCATTATCTGTTACTTTATAGAGCATATTGCCACCGGTTCCATAGTTGTATATTAGCTGATCTATTTGTTGGGCTGTTCCACCACTATTTCCAAATCGATTTAAGGATGTGATGTTTCCATTAAGGTCGTAGTTTAAATTTGACTCTGTCATTAAGCCGGAGTTGATCCAGGCGGATTCTTTGGTCTTATACTCTGCTGTTGTTAATGCCCCAAGATCATTGTAGCTGAAATTATACCCATGCTCCTGTTCGGAGAGATTATTCTTCCAAACAGCACCAGTGATCATTCCATCAAGTCGGTTACTATTTCCAGTTGGTAATACATTATCATACGCAAATTGCATTCCGAAGTAATCAACCGGTTCGCTGGTAGACAACGGGTAATTCAACTGCGTGAGCCAACCTTTGATACTATACCTATAATCAAGTTTTTGATGATAGGATACACCGTTATCTTTACTATGTAAATATTTTGCGATCACCTGATCTAATTCATTATACTCCGTTTTCAGCAGAATTACCTCGGGTTGATCATTGATACGATGACGAACTTGAATTAGTCTTCCTGACGGGTCATGCTCAAATCTCCGTCTAATGGTTTGGCCATCTAATGAAGACACTGTTTCAATTAAATCTCCTGAAAAATCATATAGCATTGATTCACGGTCTACATCACCACGGTGATTTATGTTAACAACCTGGATTGGTTGGTGGTACTTATTGTAGTACGTTACCGAGTGTAACCACTGTTCACTATCTAATATCTTTATACTAGCAGCCGTTGGTAAGTCAAGTAGACGATTGAATTTTTCAAATATCCCAGCCAGTGGAATACTTACCCAACTTTGAGCACTAAACGCTAGCTGAGAGTTTGCACAAGGTGGGCAATTATCATAGCTGTCATAATAACTCAACATCAATTCTTCAACGTTGGTAGTTGGAAATACTGTTGAATGATTTAAGGCAGACTCAGCGTTCTGATAACCTAAACCAGAACCAAGTGAGTTTACTGTGATTTGGATGTCAGCCCGGGTGATTGCAACGCCTGGCTTGTAGATACCACTAACCACAGGTCGGTTAAGATCATCGTACTTGGTATAGTTCCACTCATTCCTACCCCTCTCATTTCCATTTTGACTGAGAATCACCCTGTCCCTTCGGTCATAAACCAAATACTTCCACGAAACCCCAGGGGGTTTTGCTTCAATTAGACGATTATCAGAATCATAAATAAATTGGTATGCCCAATCGTCAATTTGCGTCTGTGTTGTTGCGAAATTTCCAGCGATTCTTAACAGTTCAATGAGTTGGGGTGTAAGAATGTACCGTAGGTTATTTTTACTATCATAAATATAATGCGTTTCAGCCCAGTTTGTTCCGTCATGCTTCACTCGTTCAACCAATTTTAAGCCTTCCCGGTTTGAGATAGTCTCTTGTTCTATTCGCTTAAGTGGTGAAGTGTTGACAGTTGAAATACTACGCGTAACATTTAAAGTATTTGATGGCCACGTTGTCAGCGATTGTGGTCCAGCCGCATTAATAGTCCAAAGTCGTATGTCAGTGCCATTAGATGTATAGATTACCTCCGTATCTGCATTTCCAGGCTGCCAGCTTGTGCCGATTGAACCTACTCGTTTAGGTCTCTTTAAGGGAGTTAATTCATATTCAGTTTTTGCAAACGGTTGTGGTTCATTCGGATAGTATTGGGACCCGGAATTATAAAAAATGTAATGAGGGCTGCCTATGTAATTATCCTCTCCAGAACTTCCGCTTAAAACATTCGACAAAGCCATTCCATTACTTTGAGATGCTATCATGGGAAGGAAGGACTTCGATGGCCGGTAAAGATCATCATAAACATTTGGTTTGATGATATCCGTACCGCCTACTGAAGCTTGTCGATGAACTTCCTGAAATTGCTTACCCTGATCGTCAAGATAGGTTATTGTTTGAGAAATATCACCTGATGGAATACTTAAAGCAAGTAATTGGCTTTCTGTGGTTACACCAGGAATATTGACCTTAGTTGTAGCTTGAAAATTGTAGTCATTTCCAGATGTAATACTTGCTGGAAGTGAGGTGTTTGTACAGTTGTTTACAGTATTTGTAACAGTATAAGTACCGGCTGATGTAACGCTAAGCGTTTCATTCGTCTTGCCAGCCAACGAATTTCCGTTTTTGTACCATTGATACGTTGTGCCATTAGAGGCTGTCAAAATTGATCCTCCTGGGGCTAACGGGTTAACACTAACCGAAATGGTTGGCCTAGTTGGCAAAGGGTTTACCGTAACATTCACTGTATTAGACGGACGAGTACATCCATTGATAGTAACAATCACAGAATAGGCTCCTGTTTGGTTTGCACTGTAAATATTTTGAGTCGCACCCGTAATATTTACTCCATCTTTTTTCCACTGATATTGATACCCTGCAGCGGTTGTCAACTGAAGACTAGAGCCTTGACAAATTGTTGTGGATCCACTATAGGATATGGAAGGATTACCTATACCGTATACGTAAAACGGATACGAGTTATAATAATAATCATAGCAGTTGAAAGAAAATTGCTCGATTTCACAAGGCTCAATAATACATCCTCCGCCACCGCTACAGTCCATATGCCAGGATGAAGCGGATAAGGAACCATTCTCAGTGTTCCAAGTTACGGTAACCGATGGACCATATGAAGGGCCAACAAATGTTCCTCCTACAACAGACCAATATACTGTACCCTGACCTGTGTATCCCGAAGTTGAATAACTATAAGTAGACCCTGAACAAATGGAGGTGGGGCCAACGATGTTAAAATAGTATTGGTACTGACCAAACGAATCAGTAAAACACCATATAGTAATCACTAAAACTAATACAATCTGTTTAGAGTAAGACTTTATTGGGGACATAACTTAGTTCTTAATGTTATAATAAGTGTGTAGAATAATATTCTCGTCTTGATCTCTGACCGCTTTGGGGCGATTAAAATCATCATACTCTTTGTAAGAGATTACATTATTAGGATCACACACCGTAATCAGGTTACCGAATTGGTCATATGAATAGGTTGTCATTCGTGCTTTTAACGGATGGAGTCTGACTTCATCAATAAGCATACCGCTACCGCCAATTGTCACATTTGATGAAGTTACTTGTTCAACCAACTCCCAGTCCGCAGTGCTCTTCTTCCAATATGTAAGTTTATAAATACCTGTAGCTGGAATATATACAGTCAATGAGGTTGTGCTGCTCTTCAAACCGCATTTAGCATCATTCGAAAAATCTGTTGTTGCTTCCTCAAAACCGTAATACCTAACCAGAAATGAAGATGAATTTGATACATCACCTAATACTAAATTTCCATTTGAATTAAGTACCTTGGCATTGGCTTGATCTCCATTACTTACTTCCTCAATTGGTACACCCGAATAGCTATGTCTTCGAGATACCTTACTTAAAAATCGCCAATCATCAGAAGGAGATTGAGCAACATCCCAAACTGTAAAAGTATGAGAACCAGTACCAAGCCAGCTATATGAATCCGCTGGCATCGGAACTTGGTGGCCATAATCATAATTCATCATCCAATTCTTCCAACGAGTTACGTAACTTTCGGTATATTGACTTCCGTTAATATCTCGTTTCACCTGAACAATTGGATTAAGAATATTCTTTGCAAGACAATCCGGGTACACCTGCCACGCATACGTATACTCATTATCTACGAGTTGGTTTTCGCCAGACGCATGCTTGTTTAAGACACGCTGATATGTCAATTGCTTTGTTGTGATATCATATCCATTAATGGTCTGAACTTCAATATTATCTCGTTTATCAATTGATTTATATACCCTAGGAATAAACATCCATTCAAGGCCTGTCGTACCATTATTTGCAACAATATAACTTACATTCCACATTGTGTTCGATTCTGCAACAAGAACACTAGTTGGATCGTATGCGCGTGTCCTGTAAGGACTTCCTGTAAGTAGTTTGTAATAAGCGTTTGCGTTTCCACTAGGTGACTCTTTCGGAAACGTGTCACCCAATTCCGTTTCTGATAAAAGATTAAAAAACGAGTTCTCAACCCAACCGTATGGCCTGAGCGTTGGATTGCTACTTCCTTCTACTGTAATTACTTTGTTGTATTGTGCATATCCGCCTTGAGGGTTCCATGTTGCATTACTCGCAACATAATCGAAACTGGTTGGTCTGCTTTTAATTCCATCGTTCACTTCAATTTTCACAACAGGATAGTCTTTCACAAATCCAGAAAATTTTTCATCCATAACCCTGTGAAGAGTCATACTTGTACAGCTTAAGAAGTTAAGGCTATTTGATGTTGTTACAAAGCTGTTATTACCTGCCAAAGGCATATACTTACTGTATGCATACAAAGAGTATCTGGGCGTAAAGGTTTTCGAATTAACCTCATGTAGTGTACTTAGTGAATTATTCTTAAAAAACTGCACGTAGAGTTTCCATGGAGTATCTCCTTCATATAGGAAGAAATTAGGCCCCATCCTCGTGCGTCCAGGCCATAATCTATCAGTTCCCGGTGTATAATATATATCACCACCATCAACCCAGCTACCATTTGGGTTTCTGAAATAATAGTCCTTAGAAAGTACATATACATTGTTACCCATTATGGAAGGATTCCAAACAACTGGATCATAGGTGAAACTGTAGTTCACATCAGATTTCCAGGTATTCATATTGGGGTTATATTCCTTTATATGACCAACGAGTGTTGGTGAAATACCATCAGATTCCCATTGGATTATATTCTCCCCAAATGAACATTTCATTTTATTGTAGAATGATTTATCTCCACCATCAATCCACGAGTTACCATTAAAACCTACCGAACGCATTGTTGTGCCATGAATGAATGACACTAGATATCCCCCACTTATATAAACATTTGAAGCTCTATGCATATCGAAATTCAAAGTGATCGGTGAAAGGCTGTAGTTTTCATTGATTTGGTAAATGCGCTCATATGCATTATCAGCCGTAAGTACAGCAAAGTTATTGCCTGCATGCCAATAGGAGTCTTCCGGCCCAGAATTAAACTGGTTAGAAGCATAGTATTGCCAATTACGTAACTCGTCTAAATAGTGAATTTCGACAAAATCTGTGAGATATTCACCCCTTGTATCATGGTGAATGATGTAATTGCTTCCCGATGTCGTATAATGTTTGTGTGTCGAAGAGGATGTTACTACGCTACTATTCCAAGAGTACCCATTCCAAACGTATCTGAACAATTTCCCTTTTCCATTACTCACTGCCACAAAATTATCTCCAACGAGTAATTTCTCCTTTTCATCATCATGGGAATCGAGATTTATATTGTAAGAATTTACGAGCCATTCCCCGGGTACTCTTTCATCCTTGTGATATATATATAGCATATAACTTGTTGATCCGTATACTGGACGTAGAAGTGCGAAGTGATTCTTACTAGTAGCAACCTGAAAATCCTGTTCTTCATAGTCTAACATCTTTACATTTCCCACTGATCCTAACGGCTTTTCTTTCCAGCCCCCATCCCATTGGTATACATAAGTCTGAACCGGGCGGGGATTATTATCGTGACTGGTCCCATTTAACTGTCGCCATGTCACAACCGTATAATCATCTTCAACGAAAACCCTAGGTTCCTTATAGCCACTTGGAGCTGTTACATTACGATCCAATCTGCTTTTTGCAATATCTAATCCTGTTGGGTGATAGGTAAAATTTACTGAGCCACCAGTTGGAAGAGTGATTGAATTTAAAATACCCTTTACAAATCCAGTTGTAACATAGGAAAATGAAGGGCCTGAAATAGCATTACCCAAATGACTTATTTTAGTTATTGACGTCAGTAGCCTCTTGGTCAGGTTACCAGCTCCTAACAAGTTAATCGCATATCCCAATTGGATTTCATAAGCAAAAACTCCATAGGTGGTTACTTTTAGTTTTTCAAGAAACCTCTTTTCATATCGCTCTTGGTAAGCATCAGGCTCAACAGCTTCAGTGTGGGGTTCGACAAACTCACCAGCGGCTTTATTCCCATAAATCAGTTCAACCTCGTTACCCCAACTATCTTCAATAAATCTCAAGTAAGATGCTTCGGTATGAAATAGTCCTGATGAACCCACCCGATTCTCGACATTTTCATATGTAAAATCAATTCTATCACCTATCAGATTAACAATTTCAGATATGCTCCAAACCAGGCCTTGTCGCTGTTGTCCTGTGCTCAAAGCACTATTGCCAATCCAATTGCCCCATTTAACAATCCATTGTACGGTATTTCTTCCACTGGCTTGATCGCCAAAGATATATTTTACACCATCATCCTTTATAATTTCCCATTTTTCCTGACCTGCAGTATATGTAATTATCCAGTTTTGAAAAGTCTCTACTTTATAACTTCTAGTGCCACCATTTATTCCTACACATATTAGTTTACTGGAGGCCCCGCCATCAACAAAGTAGTATTCATCGTCTTCCCTAGTTCCAGTCATTTTATTATCGACTACAATTTGACTTGTAGGGAGCGACCAACCCAACCCTAGCACACCTGTTGGTGCTTCGAGATTATGTATATCTACTTGATTTCTGACATTTGAGTTATAAAATATGGATACATCTATACTGAGTCCGTTTTTACTAGGTAAAGAAGCTAGATTCATTGGCAAGTTTACACTTCCTGTAAAAAGATTGACCGCATTAGCCACAGCGCCTAAGTTGTCAGCCGATAGATTAAATGCATTGATATTAGGTGCTACTGTAGGGTCAGCCTGACCAAAAACCATGAAATTATTGATCAAAATACCTGCAAGGCACATGAAAAGGATGCGTAGGACTCTCATTAAAGATTTAAATTTTGTTTGAAATTAACTTGAAGGATATGATTCAGTTAAATCATATCCACTCGTAGGGCAAAAATTAAAAATTTAAGAAAAATGAGAGTAATATGATCGTTAAGCTTTCTTACACTTAAAAAGTGTCGTAGAAATACGACACGAACCCTGAATCCAGATTCCTTTCAAAGGAAAATTTTTGATTTTCTTGAATAGTAGAACAAATCTTACTTCTTTATTACCTTGGCATTAAAAAATAAGGCAAAATTTAACGTCCCCCGAATATGCCTGTACGTACTTCAATTCTCGTAGCCGATGACCATGCGCTGGTCAGAAAAGGCGTCATCACATTTTTGAAAGTCACCAAGGTTGCCTCTAAATTTTATGAGGCAGCGAATGGTAATGAAGTGATTAACCTGGCAAAAAAGTACCCGATAGATTTGTTTCTCCTTGACATTTCCATGCCTGAGCTAAATGGCTATGAAACAGCCAAAATTCTTTTAGAACAAAATAAGCACACCCGGATTATCGTAAACACCATGTTTGACGGTCATGCCCTGGTGAATGGCCTTGTTCAGCTTGGTGTTAAAGGATTTGTTACTAAAGGCGATGATCCAGAAACGCTTGTTAAGGCCATTCAGGCAGTAATGAAGGGACGAACTTATATCTGCCCTAAAATGCGAGAGCATATCAATCTCAAAAATGAAGGCGCTTTGGATTTTGACTTTTCCGAGACTGAGTTAAGACTGGTCGAACTCCTCAGTCAAGGGTATTCAAGTGAAGAAATTGCTGAAGAATTGGAAATTTCTGTCCGTACAGCTGAAACCTACCGGCACCGTCTAATCAAGAGGCTCAATGTTTCGAATTCAATTGAGCTGGTGGAGTATTTTCATAGGAATGGGTTGTTGAGGGTGGAGTCGTAATCCGATCAATTCTAATTAATTATTACTAATTTCAAACAAATCGGCAATCCCTACTTCAGGGCTTCTCGTTGAGGCCAGGTTACCTACTAAATTCAGGTGGGAAGAGGTTATGTTTTTAATTTGATATCAAAATATTCTTTAAGCAGCAAACCGTACAAACTGAACTCGTTTTACCTTTATTGAAATATTAACTATTGAACCTCGAAAAACACCAGGCAACAAGTAATGTTTATGAAAACCATTTTCACTATACTAAACCGAGGTTCCTCCTGATATAACCAATGGCTCCGAATCATTCTCAAGAAAATTTCGGCTAATTGTTTCAAATAGTCAATTCCGTGATGTCCTTGAGCTTTCTTCCATTCAATACGCATTGAATAGCTTCGGACTGGCAGATTACTTCTTCTCTTTATTTCATGTTGTCCAAAAAGTCAACACCGAAATCCAAAATAGTGAATATAGTATATATTACATTCACTTGTGGATAGAGATGAGAAAGCAGTCAATACTGTACTTATAACACATGCCAGTTTGACTAATAAAAATTCATTTGTTCATATCCTCGAAAGCTGATTTCCATGCTTTCATTGCTTCAAAGGTCACTATTGGTCGATCTTCATACTTAGTTTCAGAAATTTTATATTTACGAGTGATCGCATCAATTCCTTTATTCAAATCTAATATGTAGTCGAGGTAATGAACGATATCATTAAGGTTTTCGAAACCTGAAACCAGTTTTTTTTCTTTTTCACGATTAAGTAAAAAATGAATTTCAGCCAGTTCCTCTTCTTTAAGGAACCTGGTGATATTTTCAATGTCACCTCTCATGACCTTTTTGCATACCGGGCAGTCACACACCAAGTCCTGACGAACACGCAGGATGGTTAGCGCGTTTTCGATTGTAACGAACTGATGCAACATGGGAATATAGTATCGCACAGGCGCAGCTCCACTCGACTGCCGAACCATAGAGAACATAGACTTTGACTCTGAATAGGCTATTCCATGGGAAATACCTGTCAAGCCGAACTTAAAAAACAGCATGCTAAAAAAGCCACCATACATGATCAACGTCTGTTTCCCATCTCGAGCTAAAAGTTTAATAAGGTTGCCTAAAGAAATTATTTCATTTTTTCTGGCATCCCGTTCATCAAAATTATCAATCCAAATGCAATGACCTTTGAAATTATACTTCGTTACCTCAGTTCGGATATGCTCAACGAACTCATCATTAAGGTTTTTACGCTCTGCGAATATAACCGGAAACAAATCAAGTTTTTTCCATCTTTCATGACTAGCAACATACTCCAATATTTTCGCGTTCAACTTTGCAGCTCCGTCACCCGCGCTGTAAGCAAAGTATGGTGGGGCCAAAAATGCAGGTCTTACATCAGGTTCAACTCCTTCAGGTAGTAAATCTTTTGATTTGGAAATTGTACTTTGAACAAGAGACCATTGAAACTCAAGGCAGTTATCAACAAAGGGAGATAATCTTTTCTCGTTCTTGGTCAGATATTCAACAAGTGTTCGGTAGTCGGTGCTTAGAAAAAATTCAGGGTTCTCGCCATAACCGGTAACAAGTTTAGCAAAGGAAGGTTTAAACTTTTGACTACCCTTTGCTATTCGCTTCTTAAAATCACTTAACGGATGAGCAAATAAGAATGACATTGGGTCAACGGCAAATGGTTGGCCGGTGGTGTAAATTACAGCAGGTGTTCCTTTATATTGATAGAGAAGAATATTTGCCGGAATAATCAAACCATCATAAGTGGGTTTCATGTCCTTAAGCAGATCTTTCTTCCTGGAAAGTCCATAACGCAAGAATAATTGAAGTTCCTTACTTTGCTTAAGCATATATGGTGTGAGCGTGCTTGGATGAAATTTCCTGGTAGAGCATTTTTTTTAAATTCCTATTCAATTGCGTACTTCTTATAGGGGCAGCTTCGTAATGAAGCTTAACTTCAGTAGGAGATAGCTCTTCATAAAAAATGATACCTATCCCCTCATGAATAAATGAAGTTAGGTCAATTTTCTCTTTCGACCAAATTGGTACCATCACGACTGAATAGTGACAATATAACTTACCCCTCAATGCTTGTTGAAACAAGCGTTCCCATCGATTCTTTTTTATTTCTATATTAGTGAGCTCCAATGTCCGGGGGTCAAATAAAACGATATCTAATTCAGCAGGATTTAATCTTACCCTAGTTAAAACTTTAAACCCTGCTTTAACTAAGCTTTGAGAAACCAAATCGTTCACAGCATTTTCTGAAAGAACCTTTCGCTCATTCATTGCCGTAGATCTGTTTGAACTCCCATTCATCACTTAATTTATTTTTTGCATGTAGTGTTACGGCCAAAAAAACCAAAGTTGTAACAACAACCAAAATACTGATCAAAAGCCATATGAGCATAATTTTTTCATCAGTCATTTTACCAGCTTGCAGAAATATTCCAATCAACATAAGTAAACACGATGCAAGGGTGCCTGCTCCCACCAGCCTGCAAAACATAATCATTCGCTTATATCGTGAGTTGATCTTTCGTTTACCTTCATAAAGACTATCTAGCGTTGCAAAGAAACTCTGGCCCTCAATTGAGTAAGGAAACTTCTTCGATTCATCATCAATTTTAGTGTTTTCAGCAACTAGCCCATCATGTAGTTCGGTTAGAGCCTCCTTGATCTTTTCATTTGGCAACAATTCATTTTCCCCGGTAGCATCATTCGTCTGATAAATGAAGCCTTTTAAAAAATCAACTCCCCACCGGAACCCACCTTTGTAAACTTCGTAGTATAATTTTTGAATCCTTGGTTCTATGCTTGCCTTGCGAAAATGGTTGTTCAAATCTCTTACCTTTTGCCAATTGTCATCACGCAATGTTTTTTCAAACTCAATTAATTTCCAAAAAGCCTGTGCGAAAAAGAGGAAAATAGCAAAGAGGGCAGCAATGACGGTAAGATTTGTGCCAAAAGCTTCTAGGAACTGACTCATGGTTTAGAGGTTAGGTAATACGTTTACCAGTCGATACCTAAAGCATCCTTGATTTCTGATTCCGTGGCGTATTGTGGATACTTTTGATATACATAGCGAAGAAATTGTTTAAGGTTCATTGTATTGAATCTCCTCTTCAGATCAACAATGTTATCTTTTTCTTCCTGACTCAAACGATTCCATATATTCAGTGCTTTATTTTTGCCTTCAACTGTCAGACTAAAGACTTCAGTTCCCTTATCCATTCCAAAGTCGGTCTTTTGATATTTGGTAAGGATCGTGTTTGAAATAAGTTCTTCAACATAGGCCTGATCAGCCGGGTTCGCTTCCTTACTGGCATCATCCTTTTTAGTTACCAGTCCTAATGATTCGAGAAAGTCAATCTCATCGTACACTTCGTTTGTCCAAGGCCCCATCCGGAATGGGTAAAAATGAAAATCATCCTCATCGGATACATTTTTCAGGAAGCCCCCCTCCATCTTGAGCAGGAAAAGCAACTTTTCCAATCGGGTTATACCCTCAACTGGCTGAGACTTCTGATTCTGTGAATTATCCATCCCCGCATAAAGCAATGCAAGCATCAGCTCAGCTTTGTTATTTACACCCATATCCATAAGCATTACTATTTACAAAATTCAACATCCTAAGGCGAATATTCAAACGAGAGTCGCTGAATAATATTAAATAAATTCCCTGAAAATCAACGCCAACCGAACTTTAAACACTTCATTTAAAAGTCTACGTAAGATAGTTTTTTTATATCATTTATTTAAACGTTTTTTGATTAATTTTTTGATATCAATTTATTGAACATTGGCTTTGGTAAAATATGCGCTTTTGAGATCAGCAGCTGGGGTCATGGATTCACTCAACCAGAGAAAATTGATCTCAACATATGCTTCAGCCAAGCACATTTCTGTCACAGAATGGATTGAGGATTCTCCGGGGGGAAAACGGCACTTTCCAAAAGCAAACATTGAAGCGATAAAAGCTATAAAAGCGGGTTCTATGCTAATCCTGTCCGACATTTCTGTATTGGGACCTTCATTTACCATTGTCTCTGATGCTCTTCAGAGGCTTCTCCACAAGAATATACGAACTTATGCAATCAAAGAGGATATCCTGTTAGACGGCAAAAAAACACCACAGCTCAAAGCCTGCCTACTTCTTTGTCAGAAAGTTGAAAAATCACTTATATCTCAAAGGGTTGCCAATGGTCGTATCAAGCGAGAGGCTAATGGAAAAAGTGTAGGAAGACCAAAGGGTAAAAAATCAGTTAAAATAAAATTGACCGGACGGGAAAATGAAATACGTGAATATCGTAAACGGGGTTTCAGCCTCTCTACTATCGGAAATTTAGTCAAAGCTAACAGGGCAACAGTCAAAACTTTTATGACCTTAAATAAGATAAAGTAATATTACTTGGAGCCATCAACTCTTAAAGTATCCTCGAAGTTCGATTCCTGAAAGCACTGATGCAGCAAATAAGTAATAAGATTTCTCTAAAAATCTAATGAAGGCCAAGCGTTGGCAAGCCTTATCTTTATCCAGATCATGATCGAATTCATTCAGGACAGTTACTCGTCCTAAGCGGATAATGTAGCGGGGAGTATCTTCATTATTTTTTACCGCGTTTATTCAATAAGGATATGGTAGTTAATACATACTATCATGCTAACAATCCTTAGAGCAAACAGAAGAGAAAAATACATCGGTGTAATTGGTGGCTACATGGAAGAGGTCTTGTACCATGATAAGATTCTGGTAAAGGTTTTAGAGAAAGTTAAAAGGACCATTAATCCCCCTCCGGTTGGATCCAGGCTTAGCGGCACGAGCAAATTCATGATACTTAGAGCATTCTCTAACGATGCGCTGATCGTTATCGCTACCCGAAAAATGAACAATCCCAAAAATACCAAGTGTAAATTGGTAATGCTGGTAAACAAGTCTGAGGTCCCTACACCTAAACTTCTCGCAGAGGCCAGATTACTAGCTAAATTCAGATGGGATGATGTCATGTTTTAGATATCGATAATGAGCAAACCTCAATCTGCAATTAAGCGGCCAATTGAGCAAATTCAACACGTTTAATCCTTACAGAAAGATTAATTATTGAGCCCCTAAAAATACCCGGTAGTGGGTTCACTATATGAGAACGATCATCACCGTAGTAAACTGCTGTGCCACCGGAAATAACCAGTAACTCACCTTCATTTTCATAACAATACCTGCCGATACCTTCAAGTGATCGATTCTTTCCTACGCCAATGTTACCCCCATTTAAGGCATATTGAATAGCATCAGACTCACATACGACTTCTTCTTTTACTTTCAGGGTAGATAGAAAGCCAACTCCGCAATCTACAATGGTAAATCGAAGAAATTCACCATCAAAACCCGATGAAATAAATATCGGATTGTTAGAGTGTGAATGCTTGCTTGCGTTTCGATAGAGTTCACGGAGCATTTGCTTAAACTCAGTTATATAGTGATACGGCACTACTTTTTTCCAGCTCTGTGTGAATGCATCATAAAAAAGATAATCATTGAATCGCTCGTATTCATGAGGATCAAAGGTATACACCTTTGATCCTGTAGTCATACATACCTTGTTCAACAAATGCTCCCAGCCCCCAAAATAGCCGAACATATCCTTCGTAATGGAAACCCGGACCGAACAAGCATTTTCCGGCCAGATTGTAAGGTTATTGGCTGACTTGTTAAGCATATAATTAATGGCCGCATAAACACTTAACAGATTTGAGTCAGCATGTACAACCCCTTTCATGCTGAACACGAATTTTGAGCAATAATGGCTGTTGGCTATCTGTATAATCCTGGAAATCAGATAATAGCTTTTGTAATCGGTCTTCAAGACTGGATTGTCTGCTTTATGAATAATTCGCAAAGTATTTTTGAATTTTAGATGTAAAATTTAGATAAACACATCACCGGCCGATTCAAATTCGACCTGATCAATAATTGCTGGAGTTATTCTTTCCAAGCCACTCTTGAGCGCAAGCTTTGCTGCATCTCTGATTAATGTATTAATTTCACCTATAGTGCCATTTGTACGGTGGTAAATTTTACTGGCCATATCTTTTTGAGATAAACCTGATGGTTCTTTTAAGGGAATCAGTTGCTCAAAACTTGTCAGCAGGCGCAGATAATTGTCGTCAGGTTCCCATTTGGGAAGAACGACTTTCTTAAACCTGTTATGTGTAATAGCTAAGACTTGATCTGACAGTCAGGTAGGCATTCCTTCCTCAAAGGCAAAGGTAGCCACCGCTCCAAAGAAGTCAAGGGCTGCGCGAGTGGCCGCGCAAAATCCTACACACAGCCAAAGCCACCCTTGACTTCTTTTCCGCTTGCGGCTGTTTGCGGCCTATGAGGAAGCAATGCGGACGAGTGATCATGCTGATTCATAATTTTGATCAACCATCTTCTGGATAGCAAGCTCTTTGGAAGCCAGGAACGTTTCCCAGGGAGTTCTTCCAAAGCAATACTTTCCTGAGTGCGTTCTTTGCTCGTTGTATTCTTTGATCCACACATCAAGATCTGCCTGAAGTTCTTCCAGTGACTGATACAACTTTTTCCGGAAGGCCACCGCATAGAATTCATCCTGGATGGTCCGATGGAAGCGTTCGCAGATTCCGTTGCTCTGAGGACTTTTTACCTTCGTTTTTGAGTGTTCGATGTTTTCGATTCGTAGATAGAGCTCATATTCATGATACTCTGCTTTTCCGCAATATTCGGTGCCACGATCGGTAAGGACACGCAGCAATGGAATTTCCTGCTCCTCGAAGAATGGAACGACTTTGTCGTTTACCATATCTGCTGCGGTGATAGCGTTCTTACGATCATACAGCTTGGCAAAAGCAACTTTCGAATACGTATCAATGAAGGTCTGCTGATAGATTCTGCCTACCCCTTTGATATTGCCAACGTAGTAAGTATCCTGTGCGCCAAGATAGCCCGGATGTTCAGTCTCAATCTCTCCGAGGGCTTCGCGTTTTTCTCGCTTACGCTCCATGGCGATCATTTGTGCTTCGGTGAGAATGATTCCTTCCTGAGCAACCTTTGCTTCAAGCGCAGCTAGCCGTTTAGCGAAAGTCTCCATGTCGTGGCGCTGCCAAACGCAGCGCACGCCAGCAGGAGACACAAATACACCGCGCTTGCGAAGTTCATTGGCCACGCGCACCTGCCCTAGAGCGGGTTGATCGATAGCCATCCGGACAACGGCTTGCTCAACTTCTGGCTCGACACGATTCTTTGGAATAGCTTTCCTGCGACTGACCTCTTTCAAAGCCAGTTCACCACCTGTATCATAAAGCTCTTTGATTCTGTAGAAGCTGTCGCGGGAGTAACCCATCATCCGACATGCCTGGCTGACATTACCCAAATGTTCAGCTAAATTGATAAGACCTAATTTCGTTTTGATTAACTTCGTTTCTGTTCTCATTTTCTGACAGTTTAAAGGGTTTAACTTGATTGTTTGCACTTCTAAGTTAACCCAACTGTCAGATTAAGTCGAAACTACTTCATGTTATGTAGCTGTATGTCTGAGGCGAAGATATTCAGCGCCTCATTCGGACCAAACGCTAATATGGGAAGTGATAGTTCCGATGAGAGATGTTTAATGGCATCCAGAATAATTCGTTGACGTCTGTTTGCCAATCGCTCTATATGCTGTACTTCATCAATCATCAATAACCTAACCCCATAATCACGCATATGCATGATAAGACTTCTCAATACGAAATCCCTTTTACTGGATACGTGTATGGGATGAAGCATAGCCGAAAAAATGGAATTATAAAATCCTCGTTCATCGGGATTAGGGGGCATTTGAAGACTCACTACCTTTATCTGACTTTTACCGTTTTCGCATGCCCGGCTTTCATTCAGGCTTTCAATTCGCTTTCGTATGGTGGTCTTACCATTATCAGAAGATCCGATTACCAACATGCAATGCATCCTGGTCACACGTGGACGGTCAATCATATCTTTTGCTTTATCAATAATCGACTTCGCCTTTTCATAACCGATCCACGTTTCGTGGTCAATTAAACGTATTCGCTTTTGAACATCCTCATTACCTTTCTGTAAGAGATATTCTTCAACTGATTTAGCTAAATGAGCGTACATAGGGATTTATTTCAATTTCATCAAATGGTTTAATTTCCTTGTTTTCAGAATCAACAATTGGAGGTAATTCTGGAACGGTCGATTCTGATTCAGCTTTCACCGAGATCACCGGATCTTTTTTCATTCTTGATTCACGTTCCAGACGCTTTTTCGTCTCAGCAGTCTTTTTTATCGAAAGTTGCTCCAGTTTCCTTAAGTCCTGGAATGTTGCATAAATGGAATTCTGGTCGATCTTTCTGTGACTCTCCTTCAGTTTCTTTACACTTTGGCGATAATCCCATATGCTCATAATATCGGGTTTAATATTGAGCACACTTCGTACTTCCCTGTATTGGGAATCGATAGGATCTAGAAATAGAATCGAACTGATGTTCCTTGGGTCATATCGAAATGTGAATTTTCGTTTAGGTTTACTTTTTCCAGCAATCGTTTCATTCTTAGCACCTATCCATCGTTTCAATGCGTCTGAGTAGTACCGAAGCTTTAGATAATGAACACCGGTACGTTGAATCGTCCGTTCAAAACGAGGCAAAAAATCTAGCATGAGTTTCTTCTCATCTGTATAGATGTGAGGCCTACCAATACCGGGATATCCTTCACCGCCTTTAAGTCCGGCTTCCCACATGGATAGCGGACTAATCCCGTGAAGACCTTCGTGTCCCTTTTGGTGATAGACTTTGGTCACCCATAGGGCAAACCATTGCTCAAATTCCGATATCGTGAAGGAAGCTGTTTTTTCCGGCTTAAAATTCTTACGCATTTCAGGGCTCACTTTCGTAGTACCGGTAAGATCCTTTAACTGTCCACTAATGGTGCCCATCAGCCTTTCAATATGTCCCCCATACTCTGGTCTTATTGGTGGTCTGTATTTCAATGTGATTTTATAATTCGCACAATTCTCCTTCATCATGGCCCCGCGAAATTCCTTTGCATTATCACAATGAATTCGTACCATTTTCCCATAACAAGGCCATTCAACATTTTCAAGCCCAATAGACTTCATATAATTGTCTTTCAATAATATCGCACGCGCTATTGCTCTACCCACTGCAAAAGCGCCTGGTGGGTCAAAAGAGATATAAAAACCAAGTATCACCCTGGAGAATACATCAATCAGAATGGTTATCCACGGTCGCTTAAATGCTTTTCGTTCAACTTCATCGACCATAATAATATCAAGCTGCGTATGATCGATTTGAACTAAGGATAATGGAGCATTAGCACCTGGGGTTGAGCCAGGTTTTGGATCGTATTGCTGTGCGGCTGTTCTTGGACCTAGACGCTTTGCATTTCTTTCTTTTTCAGATATCAATTTTATTCGTCTACGAACTGTATTGGGGTGAGGAACTTCCAGGCCTAGTTCTGAAAACTGATTTACGATTTGTTCAAATGTCTTGTTGAAAGACGAACCCTTTAAATACACCTCTTCAATGACATCAGCAATCAGATCTTCCTGAACCTTATCCAACCTACTTTTTCCTTTTCCTCCTTTACCTTCATCATCAACCAAACACCTTATATCTTCAAACGTACGATAATTCTTAAGCCATCTGTAAAGTGTTGAAGGACTTAGATCATGGGCTTTAGCCATCTTTATTAATGCGGCTTTATCACCACGTAATTCATTAAGAAATGGCTTAATGATATTATAGCGCATTTCAGCACGTTGAAGCCTCTTTTCGGGAATGGCTTCAATCGGAATATCCGGGTCATAAATAATTTCTTCTACGGGCTTTTCCTGTAGTTCAGCAATTTTGGCAATTTGATACCTACCCGTTTTCTTATTGCAGACCAAGACGCTTGTCTGACCTGAAGCTTTGTTGATTACACAAGCTGATCCTTGGTAATAGACTGTTTCACCTGCTTTGAGCTTTATCATAATTATTTGTATGGAAATCTTAAAAAATTTGAACCTGCATTTGCCTTAACAGAAACCCGTGTATTCATAAGCAGTTTCTTTTTCAGATTACACGTAACACGATCTTTGCTGACCAATACCCACAGGCATGAGAGGATGTCTAACATTTCTTCATCGGAAGTACCAAGCTCGAGCACCAGCTGGGGTGTCCATTTTTCAGGCTTGGAAAGAGTATTAAGAAGCCTGTTTATCATTATGAGGGTTGGCTCATTGGTCTGAAACCCCAACAGAAATGATAAATTTTTAACATACTGCGTTAAGATTTTCTTGTCTGTTATGACGTAAAAATCCCAACCCTTTTCCTTGGCAAATTCAATTGCCGCATCATATCGGGTTTTAAGTTCCTTCTTATGCTTTCGAAGGTATTCCCGTGTTTTAACCTCAAACAAGACGGGTTTTCTATTCGTGAAGTGCACCAGAAAATCAGGGGTATACCAGGATGATTTCCCATCAGTATTGGTATACGGTATTTTGATGGGCTGATCCTTGATGGTTACCACATCCGGGTCAAAATTCAAGATGAGAATAAAGCCTTCTTCCAAAGAGGATTCGAATTGAACGTTTTGGGCTTTAGCCGTAGACACTTCACCAACAACGGTAAAGCCATTACTTCGGACTTTTCTTACTGGGCCATGCTTCATAGGATAGATTTTGTTGAACAATACGGACTACTGAATTCGGCAGGTTATGATTTTCATGCCTACAGATACCTATTGCTAACAAGACCCATGAATGTTGCCATGTCGCCTTAAAAGTTTTAAAAAATCTCACCTTTATGGTTTGAATAAGAAAATTTTCAAATATTTTTCAATCTAGATGGTAATATTTGACCTGCTGGTTAGCATTATACTATAGTAAGATGGATCGAATTCAATTTGATACTTCAGATGGAGCCAGAATGCTTCGTAATTTACATGCCTATGCATATAGTCAATATAACATTCTGTACAGGCGGGAGATAAATGAACGGGGCAAAAGCTATGATGACTATGTTATCGATGCTATCGAGAAATATCTCCGTGCAAAAGATCAGATTTATGGCACTACATTTGAAATTGAGATGTACTTGAGAAGTCTAATCAAACAAGCCATTTACAATGACTTAATGCCTTATCAAAGAAGAGAAAGGAAAGCATTTAAGGAGCCATTAGAAGAAAGTTACCTGATTGAGATGCCACCAAATCATCCTGAACAGATATTGCGTAATTTTCCGGTCAATGACTCCTCCGAAATCGATAGGGATATCATCCTTAAGAGTATTGAAAATGCGATTAAAGACGATGAGGTAGTTAAAAAGATTTTTACCGCTGTCTGCATTCATGATTTCAGCCTCTCCAATCGAATAGGCATCTGTAAGGAATTCGGCATCAGTATTGATGATTTTAACAATGGCAGCAGAAGGTTTATGAGAATAGTCAAGAAAATACTTAAGAAATAGTAATCAAGAAAGAATATGAAAAGCACGGATGAAAAACTGATTAGATTAATTGATGAATACAGTATGTATCATTCCTCAGACCAGGAATCTGAAAATACACTTCGCGAGGCTGGACTTGACCCCGATCAAGTAGTTAATGAAACCTTACTACACATTAAAAGAATCAAGATGAAGCTTGAGGCTGAGTCTACCCAGAAGAATTTCCTTGAACTTCGAAAAACTCTTCTTCAACGGGCAAAATCAGAAGTTGAAAAACTCTTGAGCACCGAGTTTAATTTTGGTCACTTTCTCAAAACCAATAACATCAACCTCGCCTACCGAAATTTTGAAACAATGAATGAATCTGAAATACGGGAATTTCTGGAGCGGTATTTCCTTCTTAAATATGAAAACGAACAAAATGAAGGCTAGCTCACATTATGCTTCCATCGAAAGCTGAAGCCACAGCAAAAAAAATACTTGCCGAATTTGGCCTTAATGAAATCACGGCCCTGACATCTACAGATTTACAAACTATTATTCAGGCAAGGGGTGCTTACTATGAAGAGGTAGCCCTCAACGGCATGGATGGTAGAATTGTTACCTTCAATGGAAAATCAGTCATCTCCATTAATCAAAACATTGTCGGGACAGGAAAAAAGCGATTCACTGCAGCACATGAACTTGGGCATTTTGAATTACATAAAAACGTCCAACCACCTGCAGATACTCCATATGAACTTTGCAATTGGTATCAACTGGGTAGCCACGAAAAGGAAGCGAACGACTTTGCTTCGGAACTGTTAATGCCCACGAATTTATTCGTACAACAGTGTAAGGGAAAAAAGTTTGGGCCACAGCTTATCAAGCAATTAGCGGAAACCTTTCAGGTTACACAAATAGCAGTTATCCTGAAAATACTGAAAGCTAACGTCCACCCGGTGTGTGTGATCGCTGCGAAGAACAATAAAATAAAATGGTGGAAACTGTCACAGAGTATGGAGTCTGCTGACCACGATTTTGTTGCTGGCTGGACAAAATATAGACTCCGGATAACTTCTAATCTCCCACCACCTCCTGATTCGGTGATGGGCCAATTTTTTAAGTCAAATAAGTCAATTGAAACTCTTCAGGAGATTGACAAATCTACCTGGTTTTCAACCCACCCGAAGGACAATCCTGTAATGCTTGAATATTGCAATTATATTCGTGATTATGACTTTGGCTTAAGTGTAGTTTGGGAGGATTGAGAATCGTAACTGTCAATCCATAACCAATGAAGCTTTCATCGACCAAAATTTTAATATTCATTCGTTATGGATCAGCAATTATGAGCAGAGCTTCACAAAACGAAAAGTAGGTATTTTAACCACACTAAATCTAGGAGTTAGTCCTATACTAGCATGATTTTGAAATAAATAATTAAGACAATTCGCTATAATAAGGATGAATTGAGCTAAATTTTGAATGTTTTATAAAGCAAGTATTTACAATTGAATATATTCGATTGTTGTGCCCCATTACAAATGAGACAACCTAACCTAATAAATATGAGAGCGATATTATTCTTAATAGGACTTTGCTTTACGTTTATAGCAAACGGACAAGAACAAATAAAACAGACTCAGTTTGAAATTGAAGGGCTAAGAAAAATGATGCTCGAAAGAATCAAACAAGTCAGCGACCTAATTGACCAAAACAAGTATGATGAGGCCAAAAAGTCTTTAAGTGAGTCATTTGACCGCGTTAATGGAGTCACTTTAGTCTACGATATTGAAGTGCAAAAACAAATCAATGAGTTGCAGGAAAAGATTTCAAAGTTGCATGGTCAATTAGGCAATAAGGAATCTGAGATCAAAGGACTTAAGGACGAAGTAATTGGTTTAAAGAAGTCAATCGAAACGCTAACTGTGGTGAGTAAAAATGCAAAAGAAGACCAGACCAAGCAGATTGTTGAAATAATGAAGTTAAACAGTCAACAAGCTGTTGAATATGAAAAACTGAAATCAACAATTGAAGAACTAAAAGGGGCAAACAAGAAATTAGTTGATGTGAAGTAGTTTCGACTTAATCTGACAGTTGGGTTAACTTAGAAGTGCAAACAATCAAGTTAAACCCTTTAAACTGTCAGAAAATGAGAACAGAAACGAAGTTAATCAAAACGAAATTAGGTCTTATCAATTTAGCTGAACATTTGGGTAATGTCAGCCAGGCATGTCGGATGATGGGTTACTCCCGCGACAGCTTCTACAGAATCAAAGAGCTTTATGATACAGGTGGTGAACTGGCTTTGAAAGAGGTCAGTCGCAGGAAAGCTATTCCAAAGAATCGTGTCGAGCCAGAAGTTGAGCAAGCCGTTGTCCGGATGGCTATCGATCAACCCGCTCTAGGGCAGGTGCGCGTGGCCAATGAACTTCGCAAGCGCGGTGTATTTGTGTCTCCTGCTGGCGTGCGCTGCGTTTGGCAGCGCCACGACATGGAGACTTTCGCTAAACGGCTAGCTGCGCTTGAAGCAAAGGTTGCTCAGGAAGGAATCATTCTCACCGAAGCACAAATGATCGCCATGGAGCGTAAGCGAGAAAAACGCGAAGCCCTCGGAGAGATTGAGACTGAACATCCGGGCTATCTTGGCGCACAGGATACTTACTACGTTGGCAATATCAAAGGGGTAGGCAGAATCTATCAGCAGACCTTCATTGATACGTATTCGAAAGTTGCTTTTGCCAAGCTGTATGATCGTAAGAACGCTATCACCGCAGCAGATATGGTAAACGACAAAGTCGTTCCATTCTTCGAGGAGCAGGAAATTCCATTGCTGCGTGTCCTTACCGATCGTGGCACCGAATATTGCGGAAAAGCAGAGTATCATGAATATGAGCTCTATCTACGAATCGAAAACATCGAACACTCAAAAACGAAGGTAAAAAGTCCTCAGAGCAACGGAATCTGCGAACGCTTCCATCGGACCATCCAGGATGAATTCTATGCGGTGGCCTTCCGGAAAAAGTTGTATCAGTCACTGGAAGAACTTCAGGCAGATCTTGATGTGTGGATCAAAGAATACAACGAGCAAAGAACGCACTCAGGAAAGTATTGCTTTGGAAGAACTCCCTGGGAAACGTTCCTGGCTTCCAAAGAGCTTGCTATCCAGAAGATGGTTGATCAAAATTATGAATCAGCATGATCACTCGTCCGCATTGCTTCCTCATAGGCCGCAAACAGCCGCAAGCGGAAAAGAAGTCAAGGGTGGCTTTGGCTGTGTGTAGGATTTTGCGCGGCCACTCGCGCAGCCCTTGACTTCTTTGGAGCGGTGGCTACCTTTGCCTTTGAGGAAGGAATGCCTACCTGACTGTCAGATCAAGTCTTAGCTATTACAGTTGATGATAAGGCGCTTTTACTTAATCGTGTTAACATTGACAGCTTAAGCTTGATAAAAACTCACGAATCCTTTAATACCGTACTTAATCAGGCAAGTGTGATTTATCGTGACTCAATTGAAAAGTTAAATGAATCACTAATAAAATTTGAAAGTCCACTCCAATTTGGTTTAAGCCTAGGTTATAATGTTACATTTGCAAGTCCGGCAGTGTACCAAATTCAAAGGGACAGTACAACAATCAAGACAGGTAGCAAAAGTCTGAGTACAGGAATGTTGTCTGTAGTTGTACTCATTCCAGTCGGACGAAAACAAGAATGGAATTTCGTTGCAAATTTACCTCTGACATCTTTCAATGGAAACATCGGATTGTTCAATGAAGCTGTTGCATTTGGTGGTGGAATAGCTTGGCGACTTCCAAAAAATAAGAATAGCTTATTTACCTTTATTGCTAATGTTACCCCATACAGATTGCCAATTGAAAGCACTCTCAATTCAAAGTACCCATATTCTCCAGGGACCGAGTTAACTAGGGACAATTGCAATTGTGCAACGGAACAGACATCGAACTGGAGTTTTAGTATTGGATATATTCTAAGAATTACAAGTCCAGAGAACTATGGAGCATTTCCGTTTTCCAAGAAGAAATAGAGAATGCAACTGTGCATAACACAATGTTTCTACAGTTGTTCCGGGACGAGTTAATTTAAAGTTTTATCTTCGTTCAAAGTTTTTGGTTCGTGGGACAGGACGCGGCTTCGAAAAGTCACTACTGCAGAAACACAAACGTTGACCGCCATATTATGGACTATTGTATATCACATTTCGGAAAATCACTTAATGACTTGACAATTCAAGACATTGAGACCTTTTTTCAAATCGAAAGAACAGAAACGGACCAAATTGAATTTAAATCTATTCATCCAAGCGGGAGTTTAGACGACAAATTCAAAGGAATACATAAAAGCGTCTGTGCGATGTTAAACTCAAGTGGTGGACTAATTATTTGGGGAGCACCAATCGGACAAAAGGTAGAAGGAAGGAAAGAAAAGGTTTTTACTGGTGAACTGACACTGTTTCAAGAAGTATTAGAGAAGGATTTTGTTATAAGCAAAATTTCTGACAGCATAATCCCCTTACCATCTGCTATCAGAATTAAAATTCTAAACAAAGATTCAAATTCTCTTGTGATAATTGAAGTTGACAAAAGTGAATATTCACCTCATCAAACATATGATACCTACTACATGAGGATTGATGGACAAAGTAAACCAGCTCCACATCACTATATTGAAGCATTATTCAAACGAATTAAGTACCCAAATATTGAAGTTCTTTTTAAAATAACAGGGACAGACATTCATAATGATAGTCTATATAGAGTTGACTTTGATATGTACTTTTTTAACTGGACACCATTACAAAATGAAGAAGACCTATCATTTAGAGTGCTTGTTGACAACGGACATTTTTCGAATCATCAAATTCCTGGTCATCAACATATGTATAGACTAAATGGACAAGAGTTTTATAAGGATTGTACAAAAGAAATTTTCTACTTTGGCGAACCTGTAAGGGAGTCTGACATAATTCTATTCAATCCCTACAAAGTTGAAAAAAACGGTAATAAAGCTAATATTATAATTTCATTTGGCGGACGTTTTTCGCCCCGTAAGACATCAGAGTATATATTAGACTTCTCAAAATTCCTTTCATCTAAACCAAATGAATTAATTATAGAGAGAAAAGAAAATAGACTGACGAAAGATGTTCAAGATGAGAAGGGAGTTAATAAAGAATCAATAATTAAAACATTGATGGAGAAATAATACGACAGCCAACATCGGGATTTCTATGTTTAATGAGCGGGCCGCATCTTTTGTAGCTAGAATTCCTCCAAGCCCAACCAAATCGATTAGCTCATAGTTTGATTGTTGTTTATTGGTATTGAATGGTTGACCCAATTAAATTTTCGGTCTCATTTACTTCTGTGAATCTGCTTTCCAGTCTCATTTACTTAGAAAATAGTCGCAAATTCTTTAGGAAAACCACGCTTTTTAGGCTGCCCGAGTCCAAATTCTAAAGAGAAATGACATAAATCGAAAGGATTTTGGGTTCTTTGCAAACGAACATTTTCAGGCAAATGCCTGTTTTCAACCTTTAACCTTACGTTCTATGCGCTTTTTACCGGTTATTTTACTCCTCCTAATGGCTTGTTCTGGTTCAGATAAAACGTTGATTTCCACCGGCACCTGGCGGGCCGTGCTCGAATTACAAGGTCAGGAGTTGCCTTTCACATTCGACCTGGATAAAAAGGGTGATCAGTATGTGGCCTGGATCAGAAACGGGCAGGAACGACTCTATTTAGACGAGGTTGAAGTAACTGCCGATTCCATCACCATGAACGTCCATATTTTTGATGCCGTGTTCAAAGCCGCTATCAAGGACGGGGAAATGGAAGGGCTTTTTATCATCCAATACGCTGATAATTACCGTGTTCCGTTCAGAGCCACGCACGGAAAGGACTACCGGTTTGCTCCAATCGATACCACGACCACTGTCGCAGATTTCTCAGGAAAATATGCCGTTCAGTTTTTCAATGAAAACAATACCGTTGATGCACTGGGCATCATCACCCAAAAAGGAAACTACGCGGAAGGCACATTTTTAACCCCCACCGGGGATTACCGCTACCTGGAAGGCAATGTGGTGAACGATACGCTTTGGCTCAGCGGGTTTGATGGAAACCATCTCTATATTTTTAATGCAGTCAAATCCGGTGATACCCTTGCGGGGATACACTGGCTGGGAAAATCGCGCTACCGAAAATGGAAAGGCGTGAAGGACGATCAGGCCAAACCACCTGTTTCCGAATCGCTTACATTTCTAAAGGATGGATACTCAACCCTGGAATTCACCTTTCCGGATATAAATGGAAAACCCGTTTCGCTTCAGGATGAACGTTTTAAAGATAAGGTTGTGGTGGTACAGATTTTAGGATCGTGGTGCCCGAATTGTATGGACGAAACCCGCTTTTTAACCGATTGGTATCTAAAAAATAAAGATCGCGGAGTGGAAATCATCGGGTTGGCATACGAACAAAAAGCTGAATTTGATTACGCCAGTGGAAGGGTTAAGAAAATGAAAGAAAAACTAAACGTTCCATATGACATTTTGATTGCAGGAACCAACGCCAATGCCAGCGAAACGCTTCCCGCACTCAATCGGGTAATTGCTTTCCCAACCACTATCTTTGTGGGGAAAGATGGACAAGTGAAACACATCCACACTGGTTTTTCAGGACCGGGAACAGGTGTGTACTATGAACAACAGCAGGAACGGTTTAATGAAATTGTGAATCAGTTATTAAATAGCTATTAGTCGCTAGCTTCTAGCTGCAAGCCTAAGCCAACAACTTATAGGCTAGCAGCTGGAGGCTAGTAGCTTGCAGCCTAAAGCCTAGTATGAAAAAAAGAGTTGTAGTCGGTTTATCAGGAGGCGTTGATTCCAGCGTGGCAGCTTATTTATTAAAAGAGCAAGGCTACGAGGTAATCGGCATGTTCATGAAAAATTGGCATGACGACTCCGTAACCATTTCCAACGAATGTCCGTGGCTTGACGACAGTAACGATGCCATGATTGTAGCCCAACATCTCGGCATTCCCTTTCAAGCCATTGACCTGAGTAGGGAATACAAAGAGCGCATTGTCGATTATATGTTTGCTGAATATCAGGCTGGACGCACACCGAATCCAGATGTACTCTGCAATCGTGAAATCAAATTTGATATATTTTTAAAAGCTGCCCTTAAGCTTGGCGCTGATTATGTGGCCACCGGACATTATGCCCGCAGAAATGAAATTGAGGTAAACGGAAAAAAAATTTATCAGTTGCTGGCAGGAAAAGATCCGAATAAAGATCAAAGTTATTTTTTATGTCAGCTTACGCAGGCGCAACTTTCAAAAGCACTTTTTCCTGTGGGCGAATTACTGAAACCTGAGGTACGTGAAATCGCTTCGAAAGCCGGACTGACCACTGCAAACAAAAAAGATTCACAAGGGTTGTGCTTCGTGGGCAAAGTGCACCTTCCCGATTTTTTGCAGCAGCGTTTACAATCCAAAAAAGGAAAAGCAATTGTTATCCCCGAAACCGCTAAACCATACAGCAACGGCCAGTCGATGGACGATTTGATTTCAATGACAAAACCGTATGTCTATCAACAAAGCGAAGGTGAAGTGGTGGGCGAACATAACGGGGCGCATTTCTATACCATCGGTCAGCGTAAAGGTTTGAATATTGGTGGACAGCCAAAGCCGTTGTTCGTGATCGGCACCGATACCGAACATAACATTTTATACATGGGCATGGGTGAAGATCACCCGGGTTTGTACCGCAAAGGGTTGTTTGTACCCAATGAAGATGAACATTGGATTCGTGAAGATTTGAAACTCCAGGTTGGTGAATCGAAAAATTACATGGCACGCATTCGCTACCGCCAGCCGCTTGAGCCGTGCACCCTCCATAAAAAAGAAGAAGGGTTGTACATTATTTTTGAACGACCACAAAAAGCCATTACGCCCGGGCAGTTTGCTGCATGGTATGGGGGCGATGAGTTGATTGGCTCAGGGGTGATCAGCTAACTGACGATACGGGCCTTGCGCCTTTGTATTTTGCTTTAATCTTTTCAATTGAAATGGCATTAAGAAAATCGTTAAGGTCAACGAGTGCTCATTTTGTTTTATCTTAGATTTTATGAAACAACTGACACCATTCTTTGCATTGCTCCTATTCGCGGCCTGTACACCAAAAACCGATCAGGAAGAAAACACATCCTGGCAACTCGGACCGTTTGTAAAAACGGATTCGCTCAATCCGGTGCTGGAGCCACTAACGCACACCACTTTTTATTGTCCGGTAAGAAAAGACACGGTTCGTTGGGAAGAGAAAGATGTGTTTAACCCCAGCGCTGTAGTGCGCGATGGAAAAGTATACCTCCTCTACCGTGCGGAAGATACGGTTGGGAAACATGCAGGTACCTCGCGCCTCGGACTGGCGGTTAGCGATGATGGGTTGCATTTTGAACGCATGCCCAAACCCGTATTTTACCCGGATGAGGACAGCATGAAAGTTTATGAGTGGGAAGGCGGTGTCGAAGACCCAAGATTGGTAGAAGACGAAAACGGAAGGTATATTCTTACCTACACTTCGTATGATGGAAACCTGGCGCGGTTATGCGTGGCGAGTTCTACCGATTTGATTCATTGGACAAAACATGGGCTTGCCTTTAAAGATCATTCGGAACTGTGGTCGAAGTCAGGAGCGATTATAACCACACAACAACAGAATCAATTTGTTGCCACGAAAATCAATACACAATACTATATGTATTGGGGTGATACAGATATTTTTCTGGCCACATCCGATAACCTGGTGGATTGGACACCAGTGTATGATGGCGATGCGCTGGTAAAAGTATTTAGTCCGCGGCCCGGTAAATTCGATAGCGACCTGGTAGAACCTGGCCCGCACGCCACGATACAAGAAGATGGAATTTTATTGATTTATAACAGTCGGAATAAATTGGAGAAGGGAGATAAAAATTTACCCGATGGAAATTATGCAGCGGGGCAAATATTATTGAACAAAGTGAATCCTGCAGAAGTGTTGAAGCGGTCTGAGAATTATTTCATCACACCCGATAAAGATTATGAAATTACCGGTCAGGTGAACAACGTTTGTTTTGTGGAAGGATTAGTTCAATTCAAAAACCGTTGGTTCCTGTATTACGGCACAGCCGATTCAAAAATCGCGGTGGCGGTAACAGAATGATTTTAAACGAGATGATAAGCTTTACACAACTGCCCTTCTGTCAAAGGAGGGGCCAGGGGGTCTTAATTTTCTGCTTGTATCTTGAATAAGATGCCGCTCCTACGGAGCTCAAAACACAATTATATTTTCAGCTAATAAGATAACGCTCCTACGGAGCTTGAAATTTGCGCCAGATGGTAAGTTCTACACAACTCCCCTCCTGACAAGGAGGGGCCGGGGGTGGTATTTTTCTTGAATCAAATGACGCTCCTACGGAGCTCAAAACACAATTACATTTTCAGCTAATAAAATTACGCTCCTACGGAGCTTGAACTTTTAACGAGATTTCCGTTTTACGAAACTCCCCTCCTGACAAGTACTTGAATTTGCAACGGAATAATAAGCTTTACACAACTCCCCTCCTGACAAGGAGGGGCCGGGGGTGGTTTTGTTATTTCATTTTTCTTAAATGAGATGTCTCCCCTACAGAGCTGCTTTTGAGTCCCGGAGGGACGGCATCTTATTAGAAAAATCAATTATGAAATACCGAGCCCCGGAGGGGCGGCATCTTAAAAAATTCAGATTAACCTACTGCTCCTTCGCGAACCCCGAAACACCACCCGACACCACATACTTCATCGCTACCGGTCCGGAAATATTCAATGGCGTAACGCGGTCTTTTGAAATCACAAAATGATCACCTGAAAAATTATAGGCATGGGGCAGATAAACGGATATCATGTCTTTCAATCCCAACTCGCTTAAATCGCTTTGCGTAACAAATCCGATCTGGTGCAGGTTGTTTTCTTTATTCAGCAGCACCAACACCGGCTTATTGAATTTCTTCTTATCCCCAACAAACGCGCCAATCAAATCTTTAATGGATGAATAGATTAACTTCACCATGGGAATGCGGTTGATGATGTGATCAAACCAGGTGGTGAGGGTTTGAAACGCCAGGTTGGAGGTGAGGTACCCAAACACCGTAATGGCCGCAATGATGATCACAAAACCAACACCTGGATACGGTATACCCAGCAAATTATCCAGCCACGTGAATGAAATATAAATGACATAAGCGGTGGCGGCTACCGGTACTATAAAGAGCATGCCACTGAAAAAGTAGCGAAGGGTTTTTCGAAAAGACGATTCCATATCAGGTTTTGTTTAGCGCATGTAAAAGACAGACCTCTTGGTCATTAAAATAGTGTTGAAACTACAGGTTTGTTCATTTCTACTTTTCAACCATTTCATATCGTTTGATTACCAGGTATTTCAACTGGGTTTCCCCCACATTGCGAATGCCGTGTTCACTGTTTGAAGGGCAATACAAACTGGTGTATGGCCCAACAACTTTCGTTTTTCCATTCAGGAAAAATTCTGCGGTACCTTCCAGAACAAAGAAAAATTCATCTTCCGGATGACGATGCGGAGCATGAGTGGCTTTTCCAGGTTCAACCACACTCATCTTCAGTGTGCGGCCGTCTCCCAGAAAATTTTTATCGGCAAACCAATATTGGTATCCTGCCCGTGTCTCTTCGGTTTGCTCCTTAGAAAATTCGTTCACACAATTTTCGATGGTATACGACTGGGCACACAACGTGAATGAGGTGAACACAAAAAACAGTAAGGCTATAGATTTCATAATACCTGGATTTTAAATCAATTCAATCACTCGCTTTTCTTCACTGCTTGCAAAGGCAGCATCGATTACGCGCATCACTTGTAAGCCATCAAGCGCGGTTACAGGCAATTGCTTATCATGAACCAACGCCTGATAGATGCCCTCATAATATTCCATATAATTGCCGGGCAAACTTTCAATCCGCTCACGAATTATTTTTCCGTCTACTTCGGTGTGAAGCAAACCTTGCTCCTGTTTCGGCTCAACTCCCCAATCAGGATTTAATGGTTTCTTTCCTGCCTGCAAGTCTGCCTCCTGAACATCAGCCCGTGTTTTTAAAAACGATCCCTTCGTTCCATGAGTGATATAAGATGGTGCAGGTTCGCGAACAAAATATCCGGCTCTCAACCGAACCCTCCACGATGGATAGTAAAGCAATATTTCAAAATAATCATACACCCGCGAAGCGGGACGCGTAATCGAAATGTCTGCAAATACAGCCTCCGGCATTCCGAATAAATACAAAGCCTGGTCAATCAGGTGCGGGCCAAGGTCGTGGACTACACCTGCACCGGGGCGAGGAATTTCTTTATGCAGCTTCGGACTAAGATTCGGATTAAACCGATCATACGAAAATGAAACTTCCACCAGATTACCCAGCACGCCTCTATCAACAATGTGTTTCACGGTTTTAAAATCACTATCCCACCTGCGGTTCTGAAAAACGGAGAGCTTACTATTCATTTTTTCCGCAAGCGCTTTCAATTCCATCGCTTCGGCCGCTGTTGCGGTAAATGCCTTTTCTACCACCGCATGTTTGCCTGCTTCAAGCACTTTCTTGGTCAACTCATAATGGGTATACGTTGGTGTGTTAACAATAACGAGGTCAACACGCTCATCGGCTAATAATGATTCAAGTGAAGCATAACTTTTTGCCTGCGGATAGAATTGCTGTATGGATTTGTTTGAACGCTCCCACGATCCCACCAGGGTGAGTCCCTGATGCGCCTCAATAAACGGAGCATGAAATACCCGTCCCGACATACCGAATGAAAGCAGTGCTACACCAACTGTTTGCATATCGGTAAAGGTACGGGTAAGTTTTGAACTCCCTGAAAAAACAAAAGGCTTCCGTTTGCACAGAAGCCTTTATCATCAAAAAGAATAATTTTTTACAACGAGAAGCCCAGGAAGCTTAAGAAGCCCAACGACATCAAGCCTACCAAAATAAAGGTGATGCCCAACCCGCGAAGCGGACCTGGTACGTTGGAATATTTCATTTTCTCACGGATACCCGCTAACGCCACAATCGCCAAGAGCCAGCCAATGCCGGAGCCCAATCCAAAAACGGTAGCCTCTGCTAATGTATAAGAACGACCAATCATAAACAGGGCACCTCCAAGAATTGCACAGTTTACCGCAATCAACGGAAGGAAAATACCCAATGAGCCGTACAAGGCAGGTGAGAATTTCTCAATCGCCATTTCCGTTAACTGTACCATGGAAGCAATTACCGCAATGAACACAATGAATTGCAAAAAGGTCAGGTCAACCGTGGCCAGTTCAGGACTGATCCACGCCAGTGAGCCCTGATTTAAAATGTGGTTTTGGATTAACCAGTTGATGGGAACGGTGAAACCCAATACAAACACAACGGCCACACCCAAACCAAAAGCAGTTTTTACTTTTTTAGAAACGGCCAGGTATGAACACATGCCTAAGAAATAGGCAAAGATCATGTTGTCAATAAAAATGGAGCGTACGCCTATGCTGATAAGATTTTCCATAATGCCTGTTGATTAACCTTCGCGATAACCGTTTAATGAACGTTGTACCCAAATGATGATGCCCACTACAATACAGGCACCGGCCGGTAACAATAACAATCCGTTTCCGGGATATTTCAATCCGATAGATTCAAAAACCTTGAAACCGAAAATTGCACCTGAACCGAGTAACTCACGGAAGAAAGCCACGATCATCAGAATGATACCGTAGCCCAATCCGTTACCGAGGGCATCCATAAAGGACGGCCCGATTTTGTTACCCATTGAAAAGGCTTCCAAACGACCCATCACAATACAGTTGGTGATGATCAAGCCCACAAATACAGAAAGCTGTTTGGAAATATCGTACACAAACGCTTTCAAAACCTGGTCAACCAAAATCACAAATGTTGCAATTACAGCCAACTGCACCACGATACGAATGCGTGAAGGAATCGTATTGCGCAACGCAGAAATTACCATGCTGGACGCAATCAACACCACCACCAAACTCACTGCCATGGTAAAGGCCGGTTTCATCTGTGTGGTTACCGCGAGGGCCGAACAGATTCCCAACACCTGCACGGTAATCGGGTTATCAATATCTAATGGATTGGAGACGAGCTTACGGTTCTTTTTCGAAAACAGCGGTTCGCTCTTTACTTCTTTTACTTCAGCTACTTCAGTACTCATAGTTACTTTGTTTCGTCTGATGATTCTGTTTCTTTTTCTTCAACTGCAGGTTCTTCCACCACTTCCTCTACTTTCGCAGAAGCACTGCCGGCTTTCACCTTCTTCAGGTAATTCTCATATAAAGAAAGGTAACCCGACAACATGGTGTTGACACCTTTCGCTGTTAGTGTAGCGCCCGACATACCGTCAACCTTGTGCAAATCATCGGAGTAGTCAACGCCTTCTCCTTTCATCATGGTAACGGCAACCAACGTGGCGCCATCATAAATGGATTTTCCTTTATAGCGATCCTGAATTTCTTTTGAATCGATGCGAGCACCCAAACCCGGAGTTTCTGCTTTGTGCTGAAACGACACACCCTGAATGGTATTCATATCTTCCTGCAACGCCACAAATCCCCAGATGTTATCCCACAAGCCGAAACCAAAAACAGGCAACACCACGAAATCAATTTTATCAGGATTGCTTTCGTTGCGGAATTCGTACACCGGCAGCTTGCGTTGATCTGCCGGCTTCTTGTATTCGGCCAACACCACCACATCGGCAGCATTTACACCTTCTACTACATTGCCACTGGCATCTACTACAAACGATTTCACTTTGCTGGCGTACACTTCTTCAACGTTGGTGTTTTTATCCACCGCCATTACGGTACCTAGAATATTTTTCTTTTGCTCCAGCGCAATGTTTGCCTGCTGACGATCCTTTAAACCTTCAGAAGCAAGTGCCAGCAAGCCACCGCAGATAACGGTAAGCGCGGCAGCGTATAATACGATGTATAAATTAGATTGTCGCACGTTTTAATCTCCGTTTTTTGTTTGCACTAACTACAAAATAATCAATCAGCGGAGCCATCACGTTCATGAACAGGATGGCCAACATAATCCCTTCCGGATAAGCCGGGTTGAACACGCGGATCAACACCGTTAAAATTCCAATCAATAAACCATACACCCATTTACCGGCCTCGGTCTGTGCAGCCGTTACGGGATCGGTAGCCATAAACACAGCACCAAATGCCAACCCACCAATCACCAAATGATAGTGCGCAGGCATGGCCATAAATTCATTCACGGCAACCAGGTTCAGGAATGCACCCATGCCGTATGCACCGGCAAATACACTGGCAATAATCTTCCAGCTACCTACACCGGTAACCACTAAAATCAATGCACCAATCAAACACATGAAGGTAGAGGTTTCACCAATACTGCCCGGCATAAAGCCAAAGAACATGTTAGAGAAACTATACAGCTCATTGGCCCAACCTGAGCCAAAAGAATTAAACGCCTGAACTACACTTTCACCATCGGTAGAAGCTTGTGCAGCAACCGCCAGCGGAGTGGCACCGGAATAACCGGCAACTGTTTTTGCGCCTTCCGGCAGATACGTCCACACTTCACCAGAAATCTGGAGCGGATACGCAAAGTAAAGGAACGCACGCGCGGTAAGCGCAACGTTTAAAATATTCATTCCCGTTCCACCGAAAGCTTCTTTGGCAATGACTACAGCAAAGATGGTAGCCACAGCTACTTGCCACAGCGGAATATCCGGAGGCATAACCAATGGAATCAACAAACCTGTAACTAAAAATCCTTCGTTAATCGGGTGTTTACGAAATACAGCAAAAGCAGCTTCTACCAAACCTCCTGCCGCATAGGCAACGATAACAATAGGAAGAACCTTGATCAATCCGGTTCCAATCATGGCACCCATTGTCAGTTGCTCACCTGTTGCCAGGGCATGCTGGTATCCCACATTATAAATACCGAAAGCCAGACACGGAACCATGGCAATCACCACCGTCATCATCAGGCGTTTCAGATCCACCGCATCGCGGATTTGTGCTCCCGTTGCCGGAGTTACCGTGTTGGGTGAATAGTTGAACGTATCCAGGGCTTCGAACAAGTAGAAGTACTTGTGATACTTGCCACCCTTCTCGAAGTTATGCTTGGCTTTGTCCAGTGTATCGCGTAAAAACTTCATATCAACTGTTCAGCATTAAATCAATTCCTTCTCTCAATATAGACTGCACATTGTGCTTGGAAACATCCACAAACTCGCACAGGGCCAGGTCTTCTTCAACAACCTCGTAAATACCCAGCGCTTCCATCTCATCGTAATCTTCGGCTATGATAGACTTTAACAAATAAGTCGGCAAAATGTCCATTGGGGTAACCTGTTCAAACACACCGGTTTGAACAAAGGCACGGGGTTCGCCACGTGTGTTGCTATCCAGCACAAATTCTTTCTTGCCATTCAGGAAGGAGAACAACCCAAAGGCACGGTGAAAACTCAATTTGCTTGCAGTGGGTTTAAGCCATCCAAGGAATTCAAAATAGTCTCCTTCAGGAATTACCGAAACCACGTGATCAAAATGACCGAGGTAACCCTCTTTGCCGATGTTGGTACCGGTAAGCACATTACCCGAAACCACGCGTACGTGATCTTGCTTCAGGTTATTCTGAAGAAACTTGTTTACACAAGCACCAGAATGCGTGAGGTAGTACTGTGGCTCCTTCACTTCCGATCCGGCCACTGCTACCACTTTAGAGGTATCGTAAATTCCGTTGAGGAAAAGTTTACCGATCTGGATTACACCTGCAGGTGAAATTGTCCAGATTACATCTCCTTTATTAATGGGATCAAGGTGGTGAATCTGCACGCCCACGCAACCTGACGGATGCGGGCCTGAGAATTTGTTTAACTCCACGCCTTTTACTTGTGAGAAAACAGGGGAGATTTCACGCTCGGAGTGAACATTCACATGTACAAGACCCGAAGTGAACTTCTTTAAAATATCTACACCCACCTGGAAGAACTGCTCCTGTCCTTTGTAGATGATATTATAATCTGCGCCAAGCGGACTGGAATCGAAAGCTGAGATAAATATAGACTTGGGTTTTTCAGCCGGATCAGCAACGATACCAAACGGGCGCTGCACCAGATTTACCCACACCCCGCTTTTCAACATCTGCTCCTGTGCCTGCTCACGATTCAGGTTGGCTATGTCGGAAACAGAGTACTTGTTGAACGACACATACTCGATTTGCTTGTCGGCCAGAATTTTTACTTCCAGCAACTTGCGCTTCTCTCCACGCTTGACTTCCACCACCTCACCACTTACAGGAGCGGTGAATACGATGTTGCTGTGTTTTTTATCGTGAAACAGTACGGTACCTGCTTTTACATTGTCGCCTTCCTGAACGACCACTTTAGGCATGTAAATGCCATGAAAATCAGTGGGTTTTACGGCAAATGTTTCAGGTTGTTCAATACTGGCAATTTTAGGTGCGGCTTTTCCTGCAAGATTGATGTCAAAGCCCTTCTTTAACCGGATGAATTTGCCCATGCGTACGGGTTAATTTTGATTTGATCGGGGGCAAAATTAATGATTAAAACGATATTAAAAAGGCTTTTTGGTGCTGGTTGGCACCTGATTTTCAACTGTAAAAATTGTGTTTAACGGGGCCTCGCTAGCGGGCTGTTTTTCGTGTTGAAACGATCTTCGAAAAGGCCAGCCGAACCACCTCATCTACCTGTTCATCGATGGTAATGTGCGTGGTATCAATCACAATGGCATCTTCTGCCTGCCTTAGCGGACTTTCTGCCCGTGTGGTGTCAATGTGATCGCGTTTTTTGATGTTTTCAATCACCTCATCCAGGTCAACCAGCCGGTCTTGCGCCAGCCATTCCTGTTGCCTGCGAAAGGCCCGCACCATCATATCGGCTGTCATGAACAGTTTCAGCTCGGCTTGCGGAAACACCACCGTGCCAATGTCGCGGCCATCCATCACAATGCCTCTTTCCTTGCCCAGTTTGCGTTGCTGTGCTACCATGGCTTCGCGCACTTCTTTTATGGTACTCACCGGGCTCACCTGCTCTGACACACGCAACTGGCGGATTTCTTCTTCCACACTCAGTCCGTTCAGGAAGGTTTCGGTAACGCCTTTCGCGTTAATCTTAAATGAAATGTTGATCTGTTGCAGCGCACGATGAATTTCTTTCGGATTGGTGAGCGCAACATGATGATCGAGAAAGTACAAGGTTACGGCACGGTACATGGCACCCGAATCGATGTAGCGGTAGCCCAATATTTTCGCTACCTCCTTGGCCGTGGTGCTCTTACCACAGGCGGAGTATCCGTCTATCGCAATAACAATCTTACTCAGGTTCATCAGCAGTCTTTTTGCGGACAAGGAATGGGCTTACCGGGCTTCAGGCGCTTATGCTTTTTTTGAGATGCGCAATCGCTGAACAGCAATGCGGATAACAGGATTAAAACCAGGGAAATTCGCTTGAACAACACGGCACTTTTCATACCGGCAAGTTAGGATGAAACGGGGATTTTGGAAACACCCCCTCCGTCCTGCGGACACCTTCCCCTATCAGGGGGAGGAATAGGGGGTGTAGTTATTTCTGGTAACTCATCTTAAACCCAATCTTCTGCCCGCCACCCAAATCGGGTGTGTGCTCCAGTTTTTGGTGAAGGGTAATAAACCGCACTTGCGGATACGGCATGGCCATCAAATCGTTTTCAATGGCAATGGCCAGCGCCAGTTTTACCAGCGCATTCAGGTTTTCGCGCTGCAGCGGCCCTTCCGAAACCTTGTTGAATAAAAACGACAACTGCCCCTCGCCCTCTACAAAAAAACGGTTCTCGTGATTTACCATCAACCGCGCAAGCAAATAACCCGGGTCGTTGATGCGGTTAAACTTCAATGAATCGGCCATGAAGTTGTAGATCATGATCTGCCCGTAGTAGCGGTTGTATTCATTCTGCCGCGTGTAGGTGTCCTTCATCACAAAATGCTCTTCATCAAACGTAACTACGTTGGTGTGCAGCACAAAAATCAACAAGTCGCCCGCTACCTTTACATGAAATTCGTGTTCGTTGATGATGGTAAATGAAACCGTAACATCATCATCACCGGGATGCGCCTTTTTTTGTAACTCTTGCACAATGCGCGTGGCCTCCTCTTTTAACATAGTGAAAGCTTCCAACAAGTGCTTGTAGGTTTTTTGCTTGGCGGTCGACTTACTCTCCAGCAGTTGGGTGATGTAATCGATGTGATCCTGATCGTTTTCCATGATTATGCATTGAGGTATGCAAAATAAGGAAATTTAATACTCCCGATAACGTAATTTTAAGTGAACGCTGGCGTCTGATTTTGCGTTACAGCAATATCCGTTTTAACTTAAGAACTCAATAACACCAGACGTATGGCAGACGAAACAAAAGAAGGTAAAGCCGAAACACTTTTTCAAAACTTTGGCAAAAAGGTTGATAAGTTCATGGAAGAACTGAACGAAGCAGGCGGCAAACTGAACAAGGAGTTTGAAGACAAATACGAAGACCTGAAGCAGGCCGCTGAAAAACTAAAAGCCCAGGCCGAAAACAAAGATCGCTGGAAGGAAGTGGAAAGCAGCCTGAAGCGTGCCGGCAAGGAATTGGAGAATGCCGTGAAGGCTGCGTTTAAGAAGAAGCAGGAATAAGGTACACAAATTCTGCTTCACATCGTTTCACTAAGATGTTATCAGTAAATGTGACGTCAGGTCTTGAAAATATTTTGGAGACCATACATCCAGCCGGTGGCTATCTGGTATAAATCTAATCACGTCAGCTTTTACTTTATCAAAGTCAATTGTTTCTATTCTTTCGGCTAACAGTTTTCTAACGGTTTCTTCCGAACAAGAACCCGAAGGCAAATCACCACTTGCTTTGGCGCGTTCAATGAAATGCGAAAGGTTCATTGATATCTTATTCTTGATGTACCACTCCAGATCATACCAATCACGACCTTTCACGTTGTTCTTCCATTTCCGAAAAAGTAAGGCATGCATTTTCCCGGCAAAGAGAAATGGAAGTGAAAAACACTTTACATAAAACGAGAAAGGTTTGAGTAATAATTTCTCCTCGGTTTCAAATCCACCGGGCGGAAGAGTGTCAACTTCAATCTTAATGGTAATGTTTACCGGTTGGTTCAAACCTGTCTGCGGTAACATGCTCTCCAATATTAATTCTTTCCAGAGCGTTTCCGATTTCAGAAAAGCAGATTCTACCTGACTCTCTTTTGTTTTCTTTTTTTCCTTGATCGAAACCTTCATCCCCAGAGATTCAAACTCGTCATGGATTGCTACCAAATACCGATCAAGTGAGAAATTGGGATTGGATTCTAATAAAGAAAAGTCAAGGTCTTCAGAAAAACGATCAAGCTTGTAGAAAATACGAAGCGCTGTTCCGCCATAGAAAGCTGCCTTTTCGAAAAATCCCGATCTGTATAATCCTGCCAGGGCTACTTCCTGCATAATTTCACGCAGCGCAGCATGCGCCTCATTTTTATTGGCAGGGTTGTATTCAGCAAGCCATTCTTTAATCATAGTTCTTTGATTGCCTCAATAATCATTTGCAGACTTTCGGACTTCGGAGATTGTGCCACCCAGGTTTCCATTTCATCCAAGTCGAGTTCCTGCAGCTTCTCCTCATCCATACGCATATTCTCAATCAGAAATTCGGTTGCCGACTTTCTACTGCGTAACAATAAACCCGATGTGGTTACCACTTTATCACAAATGGCTTTTGCCGGTGACGCTACCAGAGCATACTGATCATCTGACAACATGATCCGTTGGATACCAAACGTATAATACGGTAAAGGAATCCGTGTGTAGGTGAATTTTCCAACCGATGTATCAAACGTCCGCGAAGCTTTGGTGGTCACGGATGCAATTTCGTGCACCCGTTCCGGTATGAAACCATAATAGGCCAGGGCTGTTTCCATCGAAACGTAGCTCGGACCAAGCATGTGATTGGCCAACAGAAAAGGCTCTGGCCTCCCGGCATTTAGGATATTGCCCGCAATGTAGAGCCCCTTTTTTACGGGTATAATTAATCCATCGCGCATCAACTTATAAATCTTATCGTTGGGCTGTTTGAACGATTTAAGCAGTGAAACCAAAAGCTGGTGCGTAAGGGGCTGATGCGCGTACTGACGAATTTGCTCAACGGAATTCATTAAGCAAAATTGTAAAATTTTAACATGATAATCTACATTTTGCAGATTATTTTGTAAAATTTTTACATTTTTATCTGTCCGTGGTTCAGCAACCAATGATCCCAATCGTCCAGCACATCGGCTTGTTGCTCCATGCGCCAACGGCCCTGATCATAGGTTAAATACAGCAATACATTATCGTTTAGCTTCAGGCAAAGCCAATCGTTTGGCAAGGGCTTGTAGGCAAAGTCGAAACAATCGGTGCGGGTGTTGAGTGCATCCACCAGAAATTGATAAGTCTTGTGTTTTTCCTTTTCACGGGCCAGATACTCCGGGTCCATCACCAGGTCGCCAATTATATAATGATGGTTGCTGCGCTGGTACAGGTACCACGTGCAGGCTTCCGATTCTAATATCAAACCCGCACTATGTGGTTTTATAAAACGGGCAAATGCCTGCACACTTCGCAAGGCAATTTTCAACTTGCCCGGGCGGGTTGCTTTTCTACCACAACTGCAGAGTTTGAAATTTCCGTTGGGTTGACACATGGGCTAGTGGTACTAAGGCTACCTGCAATTCTTGTTATAAAAACTTACAATCGCCTCCATGTCATATTTTTTAAAATCCTTATCCTGAATCTTATCTACCAATGTCGGGCAGTCACTGAAATATTCCGCCATATCTTTTTTGAAACTCAGGTTTTTCGGTCTTTTCAATTCACCCGATCCCTTTTGCATAATGTAGCGTTCCACACTGTAGGCATAGCCTCCGGTAACAACACCCGTTGAAGCATTGTACATACCCGGTGATTGTTGCGTATAGTAATAACTAAACAGTTTTAACGGACCATCTATTTCCAGGCGGAGAAAAATATGGGTGTTGCTTGAAAAAATGTTTCCCAAACCGAGTGTATTGAACCGGGAAAGCATCCGCACCTGCTCGGCCCCATGCATAAATTGAATCTCCTTTGCTTCATGTGGACGCAAGGTGATTTTTTTCTTGTTCGAATCCAGGTACCGAACCTTATACTGAAGTTTTTCAAAATTAGGTTGCCCTGAAAAGAGCTTCACCGGAATCTGGAAAATAACATCAAGGGTGTCGTTCCCTAAAATGATTTTGCCTGCTATGTTTTTTGCCTGTAGGGTAAACGTTAGGAACACGCCAATGATAACGGAAGTTATTATTTTTTTCATGCTTCGGGGGATTAGAATTTGCTGCAATGTTACGATTTATTCGTAACCGTGTTGAAATATTGACATTTAATTACAATTGTTCTGTATCTGCAACATCAGTCAGGCGCATTTTTCCATCTTCTGCTTGCAGTTTCAACTGTCCGATATTTTCGGACAGTTGGCTACCCTCCTTTAAAAGTTTGGTTTTCAGATCACTCCAGTATTTTCTCGGTCTGTCTGTTCCGGTTAAGGCTTCGATTACATCAATTATTGAAAAATACCAAGCCTCTTTTTCCTCATCCCAATGCGTTCTGACCTTTTTGGCTTCGAATAGTTTTATATCACTCATAACTTATCGCCTTATTCATTCAAAAGTTACGCCTTTAAATTCATTGGATAAACTACACCACTTATTAATACTGACAAATTCTGTCAAGATACTGATGTATAAACAATAGGCTAATTGATCCTACCGCTAAGACGCAAAGGCGCAAAGTGTTCCGCGATTTCTTTGCGCCTCAGCGCCTTTGCGGTTTACAATACCATCCAATAATCCTTTACAACTTCTCCAGCACATACTCCGTTACAACCGACTTGCCTTTCACCAACCACGCCAACCCAAACAACACCAGCATGGCTGCTTCCATCCAGAAAACAAAACTGCTGCCGGGTGAATCCGCTTCGGTGAGCATATCAATGAATAGGATAAGCAACAACACCAGTATGCCGATGCCGCAAAACAAATAAATATTTCCTTCTGCATTTTTGATAAACCCGTTGTTGCCATTCCTTCTGAAATTAATGATGCAAAACACCGACATGGCAATAAAAAACAACGCGGCAAAAACGAGGTGCATGGTGCCGGCCGCATCGGAGGAGACGTAGATGTGAATGTTATCGGTAATGGGCTCGCTTGAGCCGGTGGGTAAAATCACGATCAGCAGCGCGCATACGGCTGCCACTTTTGACAGCAGTCCATCCGTTAGCCACGCAAACTTGTCCTTACCCTCCTTTTTGGCATGACCCTGGTAACAAACCAAAAAGATGGCCAGCGTAATGAGCACCCCGGTAAACAACGGCCCGGCTGCGGTGTAGTAAAAATGACTGATTGACGATTTTAAATTCGCACCTGCCGTATATGGCCAACTGTACTTGGCATTTACAAAGACGGGGTTATTCAACAAATCATAATTGTTGACAAACGTGTTGATGCCCCAGCATAGGAACGGAAGCGCTATACCGAGTATGCCGATGAGCCGCCTTAAGGCGTGGTAGGAAATAACGTAGGTGTTGGTTGGGGGCATACTATTTTTGGTTTTAAAAACTCAACGAATAGTTCAAAAACATCAACATTCATTTCAATAATTGTATTGTGTCATAAGATATTGTAATTAATCCTTGCGCAAGAAATACATTTAGTATTTTTTCAAGCCCTAAAGTACTTCTTATGTCTTTAAGTTTTATTGTCCCTATAATTCCCACAACTAAAAAATTCATCAGTCTACCGACAAATATCACATTATGATCAGGATGCAAGTATAAAAGTCCCTGTATGAAGATTAACCCTGCGAACAAAATGTAGTATTTAAAGTCCGAACTAAATTGACGTCTGTATGTCAGTATTATTGATGTTGACAGTATGAATACACCACTCAGTCCGATAAGTTCTATTAAGTAGCCTCCAGTCAAATGCAAAACAGTAAATACGTATCCAATTGTCCGCGTAATCATTAAAGTAATTACTACTGTCCACAATGACTTGTCCAGAATAGCTATGTAGTAAATCATTAATGTTATCAATGAAATGTTTGTCAGCCAAAAGAAAATCATAATCGTGTCCCAATAAATTAGCGCACTCAGCGCCACTCCAATTCCACCAATAACAGCGAGTACAAATAATATTTGCTCAACCTTTTTCATTCTTGAAACAGTGGTTAATAGCAGGCTTTTTCATTTTTCACTTATGGGGAGTGAACTTCATGATCAATTTTTCTTGATCAGAATCTCGCTCACGCTCTATCATCTTTACAAGAATTTCATTTACCTCAGGATGTAATTTAAATATCTTGTCAGGTTTTAGTCCGAGTCGTACCTTCAAGTTATCAAACCAGTTTTTTGGTTGATAATCTACGAATTGCAGAAATTCCTTCTCCCTCAATTGTTCAGGGTACATCATTCTTGAATTTTCAATAACACTATTCGCCAGGGCAGTTTTTAAGTCTGTATTAAATTCAACTTCAAGCCATTTTACAAACGCTTCCATTCCATCAGCGTCCATTGGAATAGCATGCCAAAATACAGGCGTAATTAAATACAAGCAATAATCATCAGATGCAGGTCCTGCTGAAGTTGTAAATTCTCCTATTGCCAATACCTGATTGAGTTCTATTTTAATAGGTCCGGTTTCACCGAGATAATACTCGGCTGTTCGTAATGTGCTATTGAATATAACTTTGTTTCCCATTGAAGACTTAACAAATCACCTTCTCAATGTCTCGCTTATCTTCTTTCAGATGCTCTTTTGAACACTCCATAATCACATCCTCCGTTGATACACGACCAAACTTCCACCTAAGCTGTGGATCAGCATACAGTTTGTTCTTCTTGAATTTCTTTATCCATTTCAAAAAAGCGTTAATCAGTTCAGGGTTTTCAATTTTTAAATGTCCCTGACTCTTTTTTACAATTGCTTTCAGTTCCTTAGGTATAGCGCGAGGCTCTTCTCCAAAATAATAAAAGTGTGTGGAGAGCAGTGCATGCTGCCCGCTCAAATCCCTTCTTCTATTCTCTTCCGTGTGGACGCCACGCCTTAATTTTGGCTCAGGCCCTCCGGAATAATCATAGATACAATCACCTATTATCCGTCTCCAGTCTTTACTAAACCAGTTGGGCATTTTCTTCTTCAATCTCTTCTGGCAATACGCATCATATTCAGCCATTGACTGGATAGCGGTTACTTTCATGGCATATACAATACACCCGGACAGATCGTGAACCTTACCATCTTTCAACCTTGCATTTTTTGAACCTGTACCGATTATCCAATCACCCACTTTGGCAGTACGCCTAATGGTTGGCTTGCAAATGGTTAGCGTGCAAACACCCCAAAACGGATTTGGAGCTGCACCACTATCGTGCTTTACGATATAGGAAAAGAGATTTGGCATTTGCTCACCGATTAACTCCTTTACTATTTCCATACTTTTCAACGATCACTTTTAGCTGAACAAGTGATTCACTTAGATACGATTGATCAGACTTAATCTCAAAAATCAATTGCGTATGTAAATGAAAGAATTCCTGATACTCCCCAATTAAATCCACCTGACCATTTTCGCTATAAACAACTTTTAACTTCAGGTTGTGCTCATAATTCTCAAAGTCAGCCGTACCGCTTACACTTGCATGACAGTTTTCAAGCTGTTTGAAGAATTGAAGAACTTCTCCCGTTGTCGTCCATATAGACCCCTTCACAAAGTAACTTTGACTTTTTATTTCAATTTCGCACTCGGTCTCATATCCCCCGAAATGACTCGTCTGGTTAGGGAATCCATTAACGCGTACAAGACTAATCCTGATATATCCGTTCTCTCCTTTTAATTCAAAGAAGTCCATACCGCATCTTACTCTTTTATGAGCCTATCCAACCAAAATTTTGATCCAATTACATCACTATCGGTAAGGATTGTTTTCATTGGAACCTTATCAAAATAGGTACAACCCGAACAAACGGAAACCAACTCGTCTGATAGTTTTGCTTTTGCAATTAAATCCTTCTCGGTGTCACTTAACTTGTATTGATTGCTTTCAGCCAGCCTTTGAAGTGATATTACGGCTAAATATTTTTCACCGTTATTTCCAGAAGTTAAAAGGTTTGAAATGGCTTTGTAATTTTTTGCTTTCAGTAACTTTGTAACCTTAATAACCGTCTTGGTTGAGCGTCCCTCATAGTAACAACCAAAACCAACCATCTCCTTCAGGTTAACATTGTCTTGTGCAATGGTTGAAAGTGAAATAAAATAAGTCAGTGCTGTTATTAAAAGTACTCTCATTAAATTAATACTTTAATTATCTCCACCCTCAAGCATTCAAAATTTAGTTCAAAACATGAACGTCCGAAAACGAGTGACGTTGTTGAGGTGTAATAGGGTATTAATGGTATTTTCCAAAATATTTCTCACTAGGCGTGCTATATTTATGCGTGACGTAATCCCACAATTCATTTCCATCTTTGAATTTTGGTAAGTTTACCCTGTTTAGTATTTCATTGAATTCTGTCTCCTGAATTTTTGTCTTATCGTAACCAAAACCGTGAATGTGTTCTTGTAAATAAACAACTGACTTACGTTCTTGAAAGTTGTCTGTATATACGACCTCGAGAATATAGAATTGGCTTTGTAATGAAGGTAATGCATATCCTCTTTCACTACCAATGGAATATAACGAATCAATCTTTGCTTCAATACTTTTTATTAGACTTTCATCATATTTACAAATGTAAGCACAAGGTCCTGGCGTCTTCGATTTAATAATAACTTTTTCCGCCTTTCCATCATCATCAATCCACTGGTATAAAAGCGAATTGTCTACATACGGTATTTCAACAATTACCTTACTCTCATAATCTTCATAGCCAACTATTTTAATTTTCAGAAAATTAATCATATCAATCGAGAAGAGATCGCTGCTAATGTTTGTTAATTCAATGTTGTCGTTTTCGTCAATACTAAATTGAATATTTGGCGTATAGTCCTTCGATGAAAAGATGTAGGTTCTTTCAGATATTCTCAATGCTATTACAGAAATTATTAACGAAACAATTGCAATTACTAGCGAAACAAATGTTGAAATACTTTCAAGTTTTGGAAATTTTATCCTTTTGAAATTAACTTTCATTTTATTGATCTTTCCTTTCAAAACTTATCTCAAATCATCACTCGTTCAAACTAGTATTTTGCTGAATAAACATTATGTCAGATTAAGTTTTTCAAAAAGCACCCTATTCCTCTCTTTGGAATCCTTAAGCACTTTATCAAAACTCAGTATCTCTATATACATATTGTAGTTGTCATTAAATGAAAAATAACCATCTCCACTCGGTAGTAGCTTGTAGCCAGCATCTTTCGCAAATGCTTTTAACCTTTTTGTAAGATCACAAACAATGAACGCATAAATGGGAGTATTTTTTCTAAAATTAAACTCCCTTTCATTCTTATCTTTGGCATCGCCATCAATAATTTCCCGAGCATACTTATTTATTTGAGAAATCGGATTTTCTTGGTCAGTGTAGTCATCTCTCATCGGACGTTTGAACTCAATCAATACTATTGATTCATATGGCTTCTCATCATTGGAGAAAGCAAACGGCCTATTAAAAATAATAATATCAGGTCTATCGTTAGAGTTAGACTCAATCGGTTCAATTCTCTTAAATGTTTTATCAGAAGCTAAGTACTTGTGATAGGATAACTTCTCATCAATCATCCATAAATTATGGTCCTCAAAACCAATTTCATCAGAGAGCGTTTGCAGAGGAAATATTAAGCTATGTACTGCTTTTTCAGTTGCCTTTCGTTTTAACATTCTGTCAAATAAATCTAAAACAAGTTTTCTATGAATGACATATTCCGAGAGCTTTGCATTACCAACTTCAATGATTTTTGAATAAAGTTCTTTATGCTTTTGGTCAAATTCGTCCATATCAGATTCACTTGTTATGAACTTCAAAATTGACTTTGTTTCCTTCTTGACATCAAGCTCAAGCTCCTGTTGAATTTTAAAAACCTCAAGCTCCATTTTTTCATCTGAAAGTGTTGAGGGAATTTTTTTTATCTTGTCAGCTTTGTACTTGAGAAGCTGTTTGTAGCGCGGGTGTTGAGAAACGAACTCCTTAACTCGTAATACACGCTTTTCTGACAGTACATTAATATACTCTTCAAATTCGACTTGCAACAAGTCTGTTATAGCTTTTCTTAACTCTTCTTGCGTTGTCTCATCAGGGAAATCGACTTCGCCTTTATTAAAACTTATAGTTGTTCTTTCTTCATTTACATTTTGATCCAAATAGTCACCTTCCACATAAACAGCTATTGAAAACGGTTTGCCTTCGCTATCAACCATCGTATTATCTAGCTCAGGTATGTCGGTTGATATTTTATCAACTAAAACTTCGCGATTGTCCGCACAATAATGAATTTTGTTATCAACTTTGCTACTGTACAGCCTAACTATACTTAATTTAAAATCGTTATTTCTTATTGAAAGTTGTTTTGGAATCACTTGACCGTTTGTAAATAATTGAAATAAGTCATTCACAACAATTTGATTCCCCAAATCATTCAAAAGAATTCGTGGGCAGTGTTCAGTCAAGAAATAAATGAATGTATGTTCAATTATTTTTATAGCAATATCTTCAGCTCTGGTATTGCACCATTTTCTATAATCCTCCTTTAACCCTTTCAATTTTACAATAGTGTATCTCTCACCAGATGAGCTGACTGGAATTAAGGTGTGCTTTTCAATACCCTTCTTTGTTGGCTCAAATTGAAATTTTCGAATACTCCATTGCCCATTTTCTCTGAATCGGCTTTCGATCTCAGCGTGGTGAAATGCTCTCAACCAACTAAATCGCCCAACTCCCTTTCCTCCTCTCTTATAAGTAGAATGAGCGTAATTGAATGATTCATAATTAGCTTCGTTAAATCCGATACCATTATCTCTAATGACAAAATCAATTATCTCCGGCAAATCTTCTTTACCATCAAGTTCTAATCCCTTTTGAGCTGTCCTAATAAGATCAATTTCAATTATACCGGGCTTTGTTGCACTTTCCTCGTCAATTGCTTGAATGGAATTGACGATTGCTTCGTAAAGTGGAAGAAGCGTATTACTGTACGCCAATTTTTTCTCACTTATTTTACCTTTAATGTCAATTTCCATGGTTATTCAAATTTAACCATTTTGAAGATATATCAACCTGAGGCTTGGGGATTTGGCTTTTGACATAACTTTGTATCTAAATTTTATTTCTACAGCCCTAAAAAACAATATGTGTTTGCAGTTTAGTGTAGGAGTAACTCCTACGGTATGCACCAAAAAAATAAGGAGCTGGCAACACCAGCGGCTTTACCGCTTTCGCCCAACTCCTCATCAATTCAATGCTTAGGGTCCTTTCTAAATCTTCACCGTCTTCCACTTGCCCCTGCGGAAGATAAGAATGCCCGCCACCGCCAACAATGACTCGGCCACCACAATGGCCACGTACACGCCCATGGGCCCGAGGTTGAACACAATGGCCAGTGCATACGCCAGCGGAATCTGGAACATCCAGAAGGCCACAAAATTCAGCAACGTAGGCGTGCGGGTATCGCCCGCGCCATTGAACGATTGCGCCACCACCATGCCGTACGCGTAGAACACGTAGCCTAGCGCCACAATCTGCAAACACTGTATGGCGTTGTGCAGCACCACGGCATCGGTGGTAAAAAATTCAACGATGGGCCGCGCCAGCGTAAGAAACGTAATGGTGATGAACACCATAAACACCATGTTGAAAAAACCTGTGCGCCATACCGATCGCTCGGCACGCTCGGGCAGGCCCGCACCCAGGTTTTGCCCCACCAGCGTAGCCGAGGCATTGGCCATGCCCCACGCGGGCAGTATGGCAAACACAATTACGCGTATCGCTATCGTGTAACCGGCCAGCGCCTCGCTGCCAAAGGTGGATACAATGCGCACCAGAAAAATCCAACTCGCAGAAGCAATGATGAACTGCCCCGTTCCGCCTGCGGAGACGTTGATCAGTCGCCCGATCAACCCAAAATCGACAGGCAGGTTTTGCCGGTGAACTTTAATCAGTCCTTTGCCATACAACAAATGCGAAAGCTGATACGCCACGCCAATGCCTCTGCCAATGGTGGTGGCAATGGCGGCACCTTCTACACCAAATGCCGGTATGGGGCCAAATCCGAAAATGAAAATCGGGTCGAGCACGATGTTGAGCCCGTTGGAAAGAATGAGCACGCGCATGGCCAGCGAAGCATCGCCTGCCCCGCGAAAGATGGCGTTGATCAAAAAGATGAGCATGATGGTGATGTTGCCGCCCAACATCCAGCGCGTGTAGCCTGCACCGGTGTCGATCACCGACTGCGAGGCACCCATGAGCGCGAGAATGTTTTCGGCAAAGAACAACCCCGCCACTGAAATGAGTAACGAAATGCCGGTGGCCAGGTAAATGGCCTGCACACCGGAGCGTGCCGCTTCGGGCACGTTGCCCTCACCTACCCTGCGCGCCACCATGGCGGTAGCGCCCATGCTCAACCCAATGGCGATGGCATACACCAACGTGAGCACCGACTCGGTAAGGCTAACGGTGGCGAGGGCATCTACACCCAGGCGACTAACATAAAACGCATCCACAATGGCAAAGAGCGACTCCATCGACATCTCGAGGATCATCGGTATCGACAACAGAATAATAGCTTTGTCGATACTGCCCGAGGTGTAACTCTGCTCCTCGCCTTTGAGGGCTTGCTTGAATAAACGAAACAACGAACCTGCTTTGGTAAAAACAGACATATCTGTAGTGAGTTAAGTAGAAGCCCTCTTAAAAATCAGTTCACGTGTCAGCCTGAGCTTGTCGAAGGCTATATTGAGCTATCAAATCGGTTTCGACAGGCTCAACCTGACATTAGGAGAATTTTTGAGATGACTCCTTGTAAATAATAATTGAAGTAATGGCCGGACGTGCGGCCGGTTGGTGCGTAACCAACAAAATATCCCATGTCAATCCCCGAAAGGGATGCCGACATCGGATAATTTAGAATGTGAGAATCATAGGCATTAACGATTGGGGCTTGTGAGGCCGATGGCAAAGATCACGAAAAGCAGGAGAAAAGGTTTCACGGAGTGTAAACTTTTTCCAACTTATTTTGCTGAGGGTTAGCCTCACCCCAACCAAGGGCTTGCCATTGGCAAGGGTCGTGCTGCCCCTCTCCGCGGGAGAGGGGCGATTCAGGTTTTTCGCACCTGATAAAAAAGATGGGGTGAGGCTAAACAAAACAAAGATGCAGACTTTAGAAAAGCAGGGCTGTTTATTTACGCACTGCTGCTATTTTCCAACTTTTATTGCCGCGAGTGGGTCTAACGTGCATGATGACCCAAAAACCATGAGCCTGATGAAAAGAATTTTGTTGATTCTCCCCATTTTCTTTTTCGCTGCCTGCGAGGAAACAGCCGTTGCGCCCGAAAATCCGCCTAACCTCCGCACACTCTCAGCCGCGGAGCGACAGGCCTCGAAGAGTTCAAATGATTTTGCCTTCAACCTGTTTCGTAACCTGCCTACAGACCCTACCGATAATGCATTTATCTCTCCACTCAGCGTGAGCATGGCGCTGGGCATGTTGCTGAATGGTACGGATGGCGAAGTGCGGCAAAGCATCCTGAACACTATCGACTTCAATGATTTTACTGCTGAAGAAGTGAATGCAGGTTTTCATGACCTGACCGATCTTTTATTGTCGATGGACAAGAAAGTGAATTTCGGTTTGGCCAATTCCGTGTGGTATCGTGAAGAGTTGACTGTCAACAATCAATTCGCTTCTGTCATTGAAAATTATTATGACGGAAAAATAAAAGGTCTTGATTTTGATGACCCTGCATCAAAGGATGTGATCAACAGTTGGGTGGAAAGCAAAACCAACAACCGCATCAAAGACCTGATTAAACAGATTAATCCGGATCACGCGATGTTCCTGGTCAATGCCATTTACTTTAAAGGCGATTGGACACACCAGTTCGAAAAATCCAAAACCAAAAAAGCACCCTTCACTACCCTGAGCGGAACAACCACACAGGTAGACATGATGTTCTCGAAAGGTGTTTCGATGCAATACAAAACCACACCGGATTTTCAGTTGCTGGATATACCCTATGGCAACGGTCAGTTCAGGTTTACGATATTGATGCCAAACGAATATGCCGGAGTTACTTCACTGGTTGAAACCCTTAACGCAGAAACGTTCAACACACTGATCGATGAGTCAGATTCCATCAGCGTTGAACTGGAGCTACCGAAGTTTAAAATGAACTGGCGAGATGATCTGGTACAATCGCTTGCGCAAATGGGCATGATCATGACCGGCTATCCGCTTCTTTTTGAAGGACCAACTCCTCTTATTAAAGTAGGCCAGGTAATTCATCAATCCTTCCTGGAAGTAAACGAAGAAGGTTCAGAAGCAACTGCAGCCACAGCCATAGGAATGGAATTCGTTTGTGTTTGCCCACAATCACCGCCAAAAATCACTATCGATAAACCGTTTCTGTTCATGATTCGCGAAAAACACACCGGAGCGATTTTATTCATGGGGCAGTTAACTGATCCGGGTACGTTACAGCAATAGACGCAACTTTCAGGTTTATTTGTATCTCACATGCACCACACATGAGCTTGGGTTTTGCCTCACCCCATCCATTTTCATCGGATTGGGAAAACCTGAATGGCCCCTCTCCCTTGGAGAGGGGCACCGCGACTCTTGCTACTAGCAGGCCTTTAGTTGGGGTGAGGCTAAACAGAGATGCACTTCAGCCGAAGCGAGAAGCAGACTTCAGTACGTCCTATCGCGTGATGCTAATCAAGAGTACGGTACAGCTATAACCGCAGCTTTCAGATTTATTTTCGGCATTGTTAAACAATACCGTTTTGGTTATGTTATTCCTGTACTAAAACGTAAACAACGATATGAATCTGACAGAAAAGCTGAATTTGACTGTGGCACGCACCTTCAAGCACGCTGTAATCAAAACCGTGGAAGGGAATCCGGAAGTTGCCGTAGTGGAAGCTACAGCTACCTATATTCCCATTGAACAATTCAAGGAAATTTTTGCCGCCATTGGCGAGTTGGTGAAGAAAGAAAAGATTACCAAACTCGTATTCGACAAAAGAAAATTAACCGTGTTTCACCAACCTTCTATGGAATGGTATTTCGTTGAGTGGAAAGAACAAATGTTTGAACACGGCTTAAAAACACACCGCAAAATTTTACCACAGGATGAAGTGTTTCGTCAGAGTGTGAAAATCGGGCGCGAAAAAATCAAGGCCAACCATCCGAATGGAAAGTACCAGCAAATGGATATCCAGTATGCGGAAACGCTGGAAGATGCCATCGTAAAATAAACACATGAACAGCCTTTCGGATGTAGGCGATAATCCAGAAAAAATCCTGCAGTGCATTGAAGCCGCAAAAGCTGAATTAAGAACAGTTTCGGAGTTAATTAAACCTGCAGCATGGGATAATGAAGTGGCCCGGAAAATTTCCGGGTCGCTTGATTTACTATCCCATCAACTCAGCGTGCTGGAAAGTGAAACCCGGTACGTTATGGAAATCAGTATGTGTCGGAAAATTATGCTTTCCGATTCCATTGCACACGTTAAGAAACTGGAGCAGCAGTTACAGGAATTGAAATCGTAAACACGGTTTGTCCGTCACCGCTTTGCCACATGAGTGAGCCGCGTAGCCGATCCACAATTTTGCGCACCATGTATAAGCCCATGCCCAGGCCCACCGATTTTTCAGAGCCGCGGTAAAACATATCGAAAATCTTTTTACCTGTTTCAGTCGAAATACCTTCACCATCATCCGCAATGCGCAGGCTAAGTTGATCGAGCTGTACGTGTACGTCAACCGCTACCTGTCCCTTACCGGGCTTGCGGAAAATAACCGCATTCGCCAACACGCATTTCAGGATGATACGAAGCTGAGCTTCATCTGTGTAAAGCTGCGTGTTGCCTGTGAATGATTTTTTAAACGCTATCTGATTGAAGTTACCCAGGTAATTCAACTGACTGATTTCATCTTCCACTACATCCTGTATAGTAAACACAGCAGGATTAAATGATTCATCCGTAGCCTGACCGAGCAAGATGAGTGTTTTCACTACCGCTTGCATCTGGGTGATGGCTTTTTCGAAATGCTGGCAATAGGGTTTAAAGTTTTCAGGAATAGCTTCCAGTTGCAACAGGCTCAGTACGCCTACCATGGATGCCACAGGCGAACCGAGGTCGTGCGAAGCACGGTATAAAATCTGGTCGAGTTCCTGGTTTCGTTCTGCCAGCAGTTTGTTTTTTTCGATCAACTCCTCCACCGCGGCTGTCAGTTCTTCCTTTTGCGCCTCCAGTTCTTCAAAACGGTCTGCCAGTTCGCTTTCGCGCTCCATGAGTTTCATGGTGCGTTCATTCAGCAATTCGTTTAATCTTTTAATTTCTTCTTCGTTCACGTTTTATCCAGCATCAATACACGGGGCTTAAAATAACAAAAAAGCATTTTTTCCTGCCGGTGAAATTATACAACTGGACGGAACAGTGGAATTGATGGAAGGTTACACCGATGAGGAGTCGTACACCACTACTTTTGACCACAGCGGTGAACACTCCGCCACGAATTTCTGGTGTAAGGGATGATCCTGGTAGATGTTCTGTCCTTCTACGTCATCAAAGAAAATCAGTTCCGAAACACTGAAACTATTGTCGACTACCTCACGCTTTTCGGTTGACGCAGGCACACCAATGTGCAATTCGCGCACGGTTTCAATGGCCTTTAGTGAACGAATGCCGGCAATTAGCTTCTCGCGATCGGTTTTTGATTCGGGATTTTTCAACCAGAAATATACCTGGTGCAACAGTTTTGATTTTTGCACAAGTGTTGATGGCGCAGCTACAGCACTTACGCCTAGCAGCGAGGCGGTGGTGAGAAAGGTTTTACGGTTCATGGGATGAAGTAACGGATTTTTCGGTACAAGGAAAAAACTTATTCGTCATTGCGAGGGATTCCGATGCATATCGGAAGACCGAAGCAATCCAAATTTACATGTTTAGTTACCACTATGTAATGTGGGATTGCTTCGTCACTGAACAATTCGACCAATTGATTAAGTCTTATCAATGTTCCTCGTGCCAAAGGCATTCCTTCGGAGCAATGACGATCCTAATCATAGTCTCTGTGCTTTCTCTGCGTGCTCTGCGGTTTAAACTTTTAAACAGAGCACACAAAGGTTTTCACGGAGGGTACGGAGTGATGACGAAATTAAGTATATTTAAAATCAAATGGAGCAGGCCACGGGCAAAATAACACAACACCGACTATTAAAATGGTTAACGCATACTATATTAATAGTAGGCCTCCTTACGTTTTCTGCCCCGGTTTCTGAATTCAGAATTCTTGGATCCCAACCCGCTAAGACAGAGTTAAACGAAGAAAGATTCGTCCGTTACAAGAAAACTGTTTCTTTAAAGGCTTTTCTTCATTCGCTTTCAACTCAGTCAAGTTGCACCGTACATTTCATTTTTTCCCTGATCGATCAGCATAAAAAGATCACCGTTCAGTTTAAAAACAACATTGAAAAATTCACAACCAAGCAAAGCCAAGGGTTCTTAATTTATCACGCACTCAACTACTCAAAAGAGCACGACTCAAGCCAACTAATGGGATAACACTTCCCACTCCAGCCAAAATCTTTTCTGACTGATTCTTACCCATTTTATTCACACCAATCCAGTCACGCAGACAGGATAAAACTTTGACCAATGAAAAAAGTTAAAGCAGGGCTACGACTATTAGTCATGGTTCTCTTATTGATATTAGCCGCTTCAGATATAGGCATAACCGGAAATTTCTTAGCCAACAACAGGGAACGCTATATGGACAATGAAATAAAAATTGAAAGGCGTGACAAAAAAGAAGACGAAGCGCGTGAAGATGAAGAGAAAAATTAGCGGATAGTTAAACTCGAGCGTTCCTTCTTCCAAAGGTATCCTCCACAGGAGTCCTTTGGGCCTTTGACTACTGAATGTAAATTTCTTCGTCATTGCGAACGGGAGAGCTGGGAGGTGCGATGAAGTGAAGCAATCCCAATCTATACGGTTAGCTCTCACCATATAAACGCGGGATTGCTTCGCACCACCCACATTCACTACTTCTGCTCGCAATGACGCGGTCAATACATTTTCTTATCACAGAATTCACTATCTTTTCCATCTCAATACAAACACATGCACTTTTTCCAAACCGATAAAACCAATCAACTATTACCTCAATACAAACAGTTTCTGGAAGAACACCTCTACCCCATCGAACTGGATGTGCTGAACAAATCATTCCGGCAGTCGTTGCCGAAGTTGCAGGCACTACGCGCAAAGGCTAAAGCAAACGGGTTGTTCAATCCGCATTTGACTCAGGCAGATGGAGGCGTTGGCCTTACGCTGGTAGAGTTTGCCCAAGTAAGTGAACTGCTCGGTACTTCACCACTCGGGCATTACATCTTCAACTGCCAGGCTCCCGACATCGGCAACATGGAGTTGCTGCATGAATTTGCTTCACCAGAATTAAAAGAAAAATATTTGAAGCCCTTGATGCAAGGCGACATCCGTTCGTGCTTTGCCATGACCGAACCTGCCTTTGCCGGATCCAATCCTGTGCATTTAGGAACAACCGCAGTAAAAAAAGATAATCAATACATCATCAACGGACACAAGTGGTTTACTTCCAGTGCCGATGGAGCAGCCTTTACCGTAGTAATGGCGGTGACTGATCCGGAGAATAAAAATCCGTACGAACGTGCGAGCATGATCATCGTTCCATTGCCACACGATGGCGTTGAACTCGTGCGCAACATTCCGGTCATGGGCGATGCCGGTGAAGATTACCTCAGTCATGCCGAATTGAAATTCAACAACTGCATGGTTCCGGTGAGCAACCGCATTGGTGATGAAGGAAAAGGTTTTGCGCTGGCACAGGCACGCCTCGGTCCGGGACGCATTCACCACTGCATGCGGTGGATCGGCATTTGCGAGCGTGCGTTTGCGTTGATGTGCACACGTGCCGCTACACGCGAACTCAGCGAACACAAGATGCTCGGGCATCAGCAAGTTATTCAGCATTGGATTGCCGAATGCCGCGCGAACATTACCGCAGCACGATTGATGGTGCTGCACACGGCACACGCCATGGAAGCACAGGGCGCCAAAGCGGTGAAAGAAGAAATTTCCACCATCAAATTTTTTGTCGCGAATGTATTGATGGACGTACTCGACAAAGCCATACAGGTGCATGGGGCATTGGGCATCACCGATGACACGCTGTTATCGTTCTGGTACCGGCATGAACGGGCCGCCCGCATTTACGATGGCCCCGATGAAGTGCACAAGTCGGCCCTCGCTAAACATATTTTAAAACAATACGGACTTAAATTCTGATGGAACACGTGAAGCCCGATCAACCCATAGAAGCCCGTAAGCATGAAGTACCGGACGTACACAAACTAAACGCGTGGTTAAAATCAGTTGCACCCCATTTCGGTGAGGTGTTGTCTATTGAACAATTTCCAAGTGGTTATTCGAACCTTACATTCTGTTTAAAAACAGCTTCACAAGAATACATTCTACGCAGGCCACCCATTGGGGCCAACATCAAATCCGCCCACGACATGGGTCGCGAGTTCATGGTGCTCACGCGATTGAAACCGCATTTCGATAAAATTCCATCTCCCATAATTTACTGCGAGAATGAAACCGTGATTGGCGCACCATTCTACATCATGCAGCGGTTGCAGGGTGTTATCCTGCGGGCGGGTCATGCGCAACAACTGAAGCTTTCACCAGAAATTTTCAAATCTGTTTCAGAAGCATTAGTGGATACGTTGGTTGACTTACACGCCATCAATATTGTAAAAACCGGACTGGATCAACTCGGCAAACCCGAAGGTTACGTGCAACGCCAGGTGGAAGGTTGGATCAAACGTTACTATGCCGCTGAAACCGATTCACTCGAACACATGAATCAACTGACTGAGTGGTTGAAGCAACAACAACCTTCATCACAACAACCTACCTTTCTCCATAATGATTTTAAATACGATAACGTCATCCTCAATCCGAATAACCTGAGCAACATCATCGGTGTACTCGATTGGGAGATGGCCACCGTGGGCGATCCGCTGATGGACCTAGGCGCAAGTCTGGCATACTGGAGCGAAGCGGGAGACAACCCGGTGTTGCAAAGTTTTAACCTCACGGCCTTGCCCGGAAATTTAACCAGACAAGAAGTTACTGATCGCTATGCGGAAAAAAGCAGTCGCGATGTTTCAGGCATTCACTTTTATTATGTGTTCGGATTATTCAAGAATGCGGTGATCGCCCAACAAATTTACGCGCGTTGGAAACAAGGTTTTTCCAAAGACCCACGCTTTGGCGGATTGATACACGTGATCAAGGCACTGGTGAAACAGGGAGTGGATTCGTTGGAAACTCAAAAATTATAAATCGTTACCGGTTGCCAGTCACCGGCAACTGGCAACTGGAGACCGGAAACAAAAATATTATGTTTGCACTTACCCAACACTTCCCCCACAAACGCGCCTTCATCACCGGGGCTGCTTCAGGACTTGGCAAAGCATTGAGTCTGCATCTCGCAAAAGATGGCTGGACCATCGGAATCAGTGATGTGAACACAGAAGGATTAAAAGATACACATCAGAAAATTGAACAAGCAGGCGGGAAACCGATTTCATTTCAACTGGATGTTTCGGACAAAGAAGCGTACAAACAAGTGGCAACAGAATTTTTGAAACAAGCAGGCGGCATTGATTTACTCGTGAACAATGCAGGCGTAGGCGATGGCGGAAACTTTGAAGAATATCCATTGGAGAATTGGGAGTGGATGGTGCGCATTAACCAGATGAGTGTGGTGTATGGTTGTCACTTGTTTATTCCCACATTCAAAAAGCAACAGTCGGGGCACATTTTAAACATTGCAAGCCTGGCCGCAGTAAGTTGTGCTCCGCAAATGGGCGCCTATAACATGACCAAAGCTGCCGTAGTGGCCATTAGCGAAACGTTGTATGGCGAATTGATGGATGATCACATTGGCGTTTCCTGCGCGATGCCCTCCTACTTTCAAACCAACATTGCCGAAAGTGTACGGGGTGGCGATCGTGTAAAAAAGATTACACAGGTGTTTATCAAAAAATCAAACCTGCAAGCCGATGATGTAGCAAAAGAAATTCTGGAACGCACCGGCAAACGCGAACTCTACATCGTGCTGCCCAAGATGGCCCGCAAGCTCTGGCTCTTCAAACGCCTCATGCCCACGCGCCTGAGAAAAATGGTAAAAGAAAAGTATATGCAAGCGATTGGGAGGATTCAGTAATTTTAAGGAATGAGATACTACTTTTTAATTATATCTGTTCTACTGATATCATTTCATTCCTTTAGTCAAAGGAAAGCAAAACCTGGAGCTCGTTTCAGAAAAATAAAATCTATACTTTCGATTCAGTGTCCGATTTAATTATCGAATGTACCATGAAGCAGCATCTATTCACTGAATCATTTGTTTCACCAAAAGGTGAAATTATGATTCTTGAATCCGCAGCCGATAAAATTAAAATTCAATTCGATTTTGAAATCAAATCCTTAGACAAATCAACACTATTGATTTTCAAAGGAACAAGGGAGTTCAAACCGGACTATTAATGCTTCTTCTAGCGCAAAAAACCATATTTAGCCCTGATAAGTGGGCTTGGGATTACATCCTAAACCGTTGCCCATTATAAAATTTCTGAAAACACTTTATGGAATCGTGACTCCCGCTGCATCTCAAGCATTGTAATTCAAATACAATGCATATGAAGAAGTTCAGATTCCTTCCGCTTATTCTGGGTACAGGTGCGCTCGTATTTTCATTGGCCGCCTTCACCCTGAAAGAAACGCGCTCGTCAACACGCAGCACCTTACGCGAAATCCCGAAAGGTTGTGTGTTTCGCACCGTAATGGGTGAAGAAAATTCCGATAACGATTTACTGTACAACACCCCCGAAAATGTGAGGCTATCGGTTAACCGCGGCCTTACCTGGCTCACCAAAGCCCAACACGAAAACGGTGGCTGGGGTGCGGGCAGTCATTCGCGGCAGCACATTATGGACCCGCATGCCGTACAAACCGATCCGGCTACAACCAGCATGGTGGCCATGGCCATTCTGCGCAGTGGCAGCACACTCACCACAGGCGAATATTCAACACAACTTAATAAAGCACTTGAGTATATTCTTCGTGCTGTTGAACAAAGTCCCGCTGCCACCTACAACATCACCGAACTTAGTGGCACGCAAATCCAAACCAAACTAGGCGCCAACATTGATGTGGTACTGGCCTCACAATTTTTGTCGAACATGGTGGAGCACACGGAACACAACAAAGCACTGCAGGCGCGGGTGAAGAAAAACCTGAATACCTGCGTGGCTAAAATTCAGCGTGCGCAAGATCGTGACGGCAGCATGGCTGGTGATGGCTGGGCCGGTGTGTTACAATCTTCCTTTGCCACCACCGCGCTTGAAGCCGCGCAGGCAACAGGTGCCAACGTAGACGAAGATGCGTTGACAAAAGCCCGCGAATTCCAGAAAGGAAATTACGATGCAAAAACCGGTAAATCAAAAACCGATCGTGGTGCAGGCATTGTGCTGTACTCCGTTTCTGGTTCAACTCGGGCGAGTGCAAAAGAAGCGCGCAGGGTGCAGGAAGAAATGGAAGAGGCCAAACGAAACGGCCAACTTTCACCAAGTGCTTCACCATCTGCCGAAAACCTGGAGAAGATTGGGTTCACTAAAGATGAAGCCATACGGTATTCAACTGCTTACGAGGTGTACAACTCAGCGAAGCAAACTGCACAGCGGGATGATGTATTAGATGGTTTTGGCAACAACGGAGGCGAAGAGTTTCTAAGTTATTTACAAACCGGTGAGGGCATGATTATCGGCAAAGACCAAACCTGGAAAACCTGGTACGACAACATGAGCGGGCGCCTGATGAAAATACAGAACAATGACGGCAGCTGGAACGGCCACCACTGCATTACCAGCCCGGTATTTTGTACGGCCACATGCCTGCTAATACTGGCCGTTAACAACGATGTAGAGCGACTGATTAAGATGGGCAAGGAGCATTAGCGTTGTTCTCCTGTGGGGTGAAAGGGCGGGCAACCGCCCTTTTTATTGAAGGTATTGTTATATTAGTGGTCGAATATGCTCAATGAATGTATTTGGAAGTTAGGGGCCATAGCATAAATAAAATGACACGTAAGACAGGACAAATCTTAAGCGGACTTCTAACAGTATCAGGAATTATTCATATAAGCGGACTTCTAACAAATTGGGAGTACGACATATACGCAGGGGTGTTCTTAATCATTATAAGTGGGCTTTGGTTAACCAACGACTTCTTAAAAAATGGAAAATCGCTATCATCATCGGGCTCTGTAACTATTGAAAGGCTAGATTTCAAATGGTGGAGAGTCATGGAATTAATTGGCGTTGCTTTTTTATTGTTTCTTTTAATAAATAATGAAGGACAATTACCTGACTCGCTTCTCCTGACTTTCATTTTATACTTATCTATCATATTGATTCTAGACCACAAGAGAAATGTTGAAATATCAAAAAAATACATTTCAATTGACGGGATGACAATACCATTTGAAAGGATAACAACTATCGACTTCAAAAAGGGAAAAATAATTATAACGACAGATCATCCAATTAATTTAAAACCAATAACACCAATAAGTATAGACCTCTCAGATTTTAATGAGGAGAACAGAGAATTATTAATTAAACAATTAATCGGGGATGACGCAACGGCCGCTAACACCGGGTTTATTTAATGGCGGGCGACATAGAACAAAAATTACTGACATACAAATAATTTGAACATGTTCAGATCTTTGTTTAACACTTTACTTATTCTATTCAGTGCACTCCAGATAATAGATGCTTTTGCTCAGCCCGCTAATAACTGGACACGTGAACAAATGAGCAAATTGGCAGGTAATCAGGTCGACATAGAGATATTCGAAAACAAAAAGGCTGCAAAGTTCCTGAACAAACTTGATTTTTCTACCCTTATCGAACTAACTCAAAGTGAAGATATCGGCATCAGATGCCATGCCTTTATGGCGTTGGTGTATGTTAATCATAACAAAGTTCAGGATATATTCTTAGAACACCTATCTGATACCAGTAAAGTAGAAACCATCCTGGGGAATAGTTGTTTGGTTATATCTCAACAAGTTAATCAGTTTATGCTCGATCAATTACATCCTGTTGGATCAAGAAGCAACTATAAATTTACAAGAGAAGAATTCGAAAAATATGAACAGGTTATTACTGCCACGCTGAATTAAACAAAATAAATATATTCAACTTTATTGGAGAAGAACCGCAACAAAGACAAAGTACTGAAATATGCTCAATGAATGTATTTAGAAGTTGGTAGTAAGCAATTTTTAGAAAGAGTTAATTTCAACTGACATTGGACACTAAACATCGGATCTATGAGATACTTCGTGCTCCTTTTTCTCATAGCAGCATCACTAACCTCATGGGGACAAAGTTTTATTGGTGTAAAGGGTGGTCTAAACCTGACCTATAATTCATTCAATGATTTATATAAAATGAGAAATTCACGTAGCGGACTATCTGGCGGACTGACCTATGAATTATTTATAAAAAAGAATACTTCATTTGGCGCAGACCTACTCTATAATCAGCGCGGATTTACGGAGGAAATAATATTCACCGATAATCAAGGCAATCCCACGGGTCAAAAAGCTACCACTGAGTATAACTTTAACTATCTGTCGTTGCCGGTAAAAGTTGGCATTTACACAAAAAACAGAACACGAATAGGTCTAAACTTAGGATTTGTACCGTCCTGTCTTATTAAATCAGAAACAATATTACCGCCTTACGAATCTGGAGGACAGGTTTACAATGGTCAAACCATAAACACAACAGACCGTGTTACAAAGTTTGATTTTGCAGGATTAGTTGAATTTGCGTTTAACTTTCAGCTTAAGGACAATTACTGGTTTTTGGGGACTATCTCGTACCAACATAGTTTTACGGATTTTACCAATAAAGATTATTTTAACCGCAATATGAATCATTACGGACTAATTTTATCAATTGGATTTAGATATAGACTCAGTCCTTGATAGCTGTCCGTTACTGCTCTTAACCAACAACGTTTAGCATTACAAATACTAACTGCAAACAATAAAAAGAAAGATGATAAGACCCTCAGCCTTTACTTTGCTATTCCTGATAGCCCTTGGTTCATTTGCCCGGCAACAATGCACCATCAAAGGAGAAATCATTGATCGCAATAGCAAAGTCCTCCTGATCCATAAGTATTCAGAAGGGTATAACTCATTTAAAAATAACCACACAAAGATTTCCATTAAAAAAGGAAAATTTGAATACACCTTTTCATTTACTGAGTTAGAAGCTTACGAGTTGATATTTGAAGACGAAGCCAAACAGGGCACCTGGAGGGCCATCACATTTTTTCCAACAAACGGAACAATTGAATTTAAACTCCACCCCAAGGATCAATGGATGCTAAACACCATCATAGGCGGCCAACTGAATGATGAACTTAAAGCGTATCACCACTACATGAGTCAGCGATTCGATAAGCCAAAAAATAAGTTATCGAAAATAGAAGCCGACCTTGTTGAAAAGAATGAATACAACAGTGCGGCATTTGAAGAACTAAGACAACGCCTTAAAGCCACAAATGATAGTAACGATGAAGCCAAGGCATTAATTTACCAGGAAATTGATGAACTGCAGAAAACGCACGCCCGCTATACCGAAAAAGCAAAACGCTTATTTGTGGATCCATATGACTCATTACAAAGAGTTGAGCACCTGACAAAATATGAATACATAAAAAGCCATATCTCCCTGGCCACGTATTACCTTATCTGGAAGGATGCTGATATGCTCATGAAGAGCAATCCGCTCGTGGCCCAACTCATTACCCATGTGTTTCCGCTTTATCAAAAGACCTACCCGGAACACATCTACACGAAACTTCTTGAAAGACAAGTAACCGGACTTCGCACCATACAGGTTGGTAGCCGGTACATTGATTTTAAGGCGCCAGGCGTTGATGGTGATTCCGTACAGCTCTCCGGTGTCATTCAAAATCATGTGGCCCTTCTTGATTTTTGGGGATCGTGGTGCGGCCCGTGCATTGCAAAAAGCAGAATGGTCGTCCCGATTTATGAACAGTACAAAGACAAAGGATTTAAAATTGTTGGCATTGCCCGGGAATTTAAAAATACCGATGCCGTAAAAAAACGACTAAGCAAAGAGAATTTCTCGTGGTTGAACTTAGTTGAACTGGATGACAAGCTTAACCTCTGGAATACGTATGGAATCAGTAACGGAACAGGACTTATGATATTGGTGGATAAAGATGGAACAATACTATCCCTCGATCCCAAACCAGAAGAACTTGAGAAAATTCTTGCTGAAAAACTTTAAAGACCTAAAGTCAGGTGGATATTAATGAAAACCTCCTTTATGCATTACTGCTATTCCTGGTAGGCATCATTTCGTTTAAACTAGGAAAAGAGGAGCCAGTTGATTGGAAAGACCCATATTTGGTAAGGAATCTCTATTAGTCATTGGGATTTTTTCAGTTCTGATATCGATATATCTATTTGTTAAATCGATAGGGTGACTATACTCAACCGTTGTTTGTCTTCTCCACCAACAACACTAACTTTATCAAAGCTTTGACAGATAGAAAGACTTATCGTTTGTAACATGACCCTCGCAAAATACCTTTGGCTATCAGGCTCTGCAATCATTGGCGTTTTAGGAGCAGCCCATCTTTTCTATACGTTTTTCTCAAACAAGTTTCTTCCCCGAAAAGCTGAACTTGCAGAAGAAATGAAATCAATCAGCCCCGTGCCGACAAAACAAACAACCATGTGGAAAGCATGGATGGGATTTAATGCCAGTCACAGCAGCGGAGCCATATTTATCGGCATGGTAAACATCTATTTAGCAGCCAATCATTTTGATCTGCTTCAAAACAGCACGTTCCTGCTTCTGTTTAACATTCTAACGCTCGGCTTTTACCTGTGGCTTGCGAAAAACTACTGGTTTAAAATTCCACTTCGAGGAATAGGCCTTGCCTTGATTTGTTATATAGCAGCGTATGTATTAATTATCATAAATAAATAGGCTGGCATAAGGAATCAGGTTTCATAAATAGTAAATTCAATTATGCCCTCAGCTTCCAAATCTTACGATTATATTCTTTTCAGCAAGCTTTTGTATGAGTTTTCTTTTACAGATAAATCAGAAACAGAAAAGAAAATCAAACAAAGCTTAAAGTACTACAAGCTTGCCCCTTACAGCCAGGAGCGGGTTGACTACATCCGTCAATTCAAAAACGATTTGTATACGGAAATCTCAAAAACCAACAACTCAACGTATTACAAGAAGACGCCTTCGGTGTATGCCGAGATGGAAGACTTTAATGTAGAACAGATGACCAAAGATTTTCACAACACCTACAACAAACTTGACAAGAAAGAACTGCGCGGCATGATCGGCTATGCCATTTATTTGTACTATCAGCGATAACGATGAACATTCCATCAATGTCTAATAAGTTCTTCCTGATCTGCACCACCGTATTGGTTGTACTGGATGTTGCATTTATTCTATACTTCATCCAACAACCGGGTAACGATACCGTGCATGGCGGACTTGGTGATGCCCTAATGGCCATGTATGCACTCGGAATGGTTTTGATTTTTGTACTTTATGAAATTTCCTTCCTGATTCTCTATTTCAAAAAACGATTTACAGCAACGCGTATACTGTGTTGGTTGCTGATCGGTGCGAATGTTTTGTTTGGCATTTCCTTTTTAATTGATTTTATCAAAAACCGGTGATGATAAAATAGTTGATCAAGTAAAAAAATCTAAACCACATAGACACATAGAGCACATAGGTTCTATTATGAATTTCTATGTGCCCTATGTGCCTATGTGTTTCAAAAGAATACCACGATTGAATTTTTGCTGTAACTCTCCTATTCAGTACGCAAACATTTCACCGGATTCACATTAGCTGCCTTGATGGCCTGCGAGGCTACCGTTAGCCATGCAATCAGCAGTGCCAGAAAACCAGCGGCAACAAAATACCAGGCCTCCAGGCTGATGTGAAAAGCAAAACGTTCCAGCCACTGATCCAGCAACCAGTAACTGAGCGGCAGCCCAATCAAAATGGAAATTAATACCATGCGCGTAAAATCACCCGAGAGCAGCAACACGATATTAGTAGAGGAAGAACCTAATGCTTTGCGAATGCCGATTTCCTTTTGCCTGCGCTCGGCTGTAAAGGCTGCCAATCCGAACAAACCCAAACACGAAATAACAATGGCCATCGAAGCAAAATAAAACGACAAGGACGCTACACGTTGCTCAGCCGCATACATGCGCGCATATTCCTGATCTTGAAATTGATAATCAAAGGTAAAGCCGGGGTTGAAGTCAGCATAAAAATTACGCAGCGCTTCCAACGTTTCCTTTTCCTTACCGGCCTCCAGGCGAATCATGATGTTCCAGGTGTATTGTGGCGTGAGTGCAAAAAAGGCCGGGTTCACGACATCGTGCAACGATTGAAAGTGAAAATCCTTCACCACCCCAATTATTTCCATATCGTATTGCTGCCAAAGTTTTACGGTTTTACCAATGGGCTCATCCAGGCCCATCACTTTAATAGCCGCTTCATTAAAAATGATTTTGCTGCTGTCGGCTCCATATTCTTCCGAGAACGGCCTGCCTTCCAGGAATTCCAACTCCAGGGTTTCAAACAGGTTATAATCCACGCGAATATTTTCAAACAAAATGATGTCTTCCGGATTTTTGCCTTCCCATTGCAAGCCTCCCGTGTTGCTGTTTCGGCCCAGTAAAGAATGGCCGATAGCCGAAGCGTTAACCACTCCGGGGATATTCCTTACCTGCTCCAGAAATGTTTTGCGGTTATCAAGAACCTTACCTTCAATTGGGAATTGAATGAGTTGCTCCTTGGTATAGCCCAGGTTTTTGCTTTGCACAAACGAAACCTGTTTGTATACCACCAACACCGACACAATTAAAAATACAGAAATCGAAAATTGAAACACCACCAATCCCTTGCGCGCCCATAATTCACCCCACGATCCTTTTACCACACCCTTCAACACCGCAGCAGGCTTAAAGCCCGATAAATACAAGGCCGGATATGATCCTGCCACAATCCCTGTAAACACGGTGATCGCAAAGAGCCACATCATCAATTGCGGATCATTCAATAATAGCGAAATGTTCTTTTCAGTAATGGAATTGAATTGAGGTAAGATGAGCCAAACCAATGCCAGCGACAATAACACCGCCAACACTGTCAAAACCATCGACTCGCTGATGTATTGAAACACGAGTGACCTGCGTTGTGCACCTATTGATTTTTTAATACCCACTTCTTTGGCTTTGCGCGATGCGCGCGCGGTAGCCAGGTTCATGAAGTTGATGCACGCAATGATGAGGATGACTATGGCAATTATGGAAAACAAATTCACATATTCAATTCGCCCGCCAGACTGCACACCATTTTCATAACGGCCGTATAGGTAACGATCAGAAAATTTTTGAATAAACAGCGTTACGTTCGATTCCTCATTCTTTCCTTTGATGTAATCCTTAATCTTATCAGAAAATGCTCCCGCATCCGATCCTTCACGCAACACAATCATGGTAGAGGGACCGTTGTTGCCCCATTCGGTTACCCACTGATTCTCTTCCTTAAAAACTTCAAACGGTAACACAAAATCAAATTGATATGAAGATGATGAAGGAAGGTTTTCATAAACACCCGTTACTGTAAACGACTTCTGATGTTGAAACTCCACCACTTTACCGATCAGGTTTTGATCGGTATCGAATAGCTTCATTGCCATATCGCGCGAAATGACAATAGAAAGTTTATCGGTAAGCACCTTATCGGCTTGTCCTTCAATCAGTGGGAAAGAGAAAATCTGAAAAAAATCAGCACCCACATAAAAGCCTTTTGCTTTTACATTGTGCTCCCCTACGGAAAGTGTAAACGGATTGACCCACGTCAGCGTAGCCGCAAACTCCACCTCCGGAAACTCATCCTTCAACCCTTCCGATAAAATACCGGGTGTTGAGGAAGTGGTCATCAGGTTATCGGCATATTGCTGATGCTCCATAACCTGGTACAGGCGTGCATCGTGCTCATGAAATTTATTCATGTTCAGCTCATCGCGTACCCACAGGTAAATGAGCAACGTACAGGTAAGGCCGGTAGCCAACCCAATCAGATTAATAAAGAAATATCCTTTTGCACGGACGTAGTTCCGGTAAATGAGAAGAAGACTGTGTTTGAGCATGGGTGTGGGGTTAAATCTTCACAAAGACAAACGCTTCAACAAAAGGTTGCGCGGTTCAATCAATATGGAAGTACCCTGAAGACGGAAAAAGGTTACAGGAAGTTTTATGGCAACACAAAATAAAACATCCGTACACAACCGGACAATAACCGGTCAATATCGAACAGCCAGACTTTGTCATCCATTGCTTTATTGCTAATTAGTAGCTAAAAAACGCAACCTTTAAAAACTTTCACGGTCTTTGTAACCAAGGCCTGAAACCGGAGTGTTCAACCAAACCGCTAATCCATGTTCACTAACTACCTGAAAGTTGCCCTGCGTTCCATTTTTCGGAACAAGCTTACCTCATTTATAAACATTGCCGGGTTGGCATTGGCGTTAACCAGTGCATTGCTGATTACATTCTATGTAGTGGATGAGTTAAGTTACGACAAGCATCATCCACAGGCCGACAGGCTGTATCGTGTTACCCGCTATTTCTATGATCAGGATGGCAATGCCAGTTTGCGCTTAGCCAACGTGGCCCCTCCTATAGGCATGCTCATGCGAAATGATTTTCCGGAAATCGAAAAACTGTTTCGGATGTTGCCACTCAACACCACCGTAACACTTCGGGAAAATGGCAACGAAGACAAATCGTTTCGGGAACCCAACATTTTTGTAAGCGAACCCGAAATCTTTGACATGTTGGAAGTAAACCTGACGGAAGGAAACAAAGCCACCGCATTGGAAAAACCCGGCACCATGGTGTTATCCGAGGCGATGGCTGAAAAATATTTTGGCTCCACACAGGTGCAGGGAAAAACATTGGAGTTGTTTGGATTCCCCGTACAGATAACGGGCGTGTACAAACCGTTCAAACCGCAAACACATTTCCATCCGGATTTTCTGATTTCATTCAGCACACTGAATGACTCTACTATTTATGGCAGAAGAAGATTGGAAACCAACTGGGGTAATAATGCCTTCGGTACCTACTTTGTGCTAAAGGAAGGCGAGGACGCCAAATCACTGGAGAGCAAACTTCCGGATTTTCTGGATAAGCACTTTGGTACGTTTGCCCGCGCCAACTTTGGTGTCCCTCCCGATTTTGTAGCTTCGAAAGTTACCAGTCTTCAACTTCAAAAAATTACCGACATACACCTGCACTCACACCTCGATGATGAACTGGAACCACCGGGAAACATCAACACGGTATACCTGATGGGCACCATCGGGTTGTTCATTATTCTGATTGCCGGTTTTAATTTCATTAACCTTAGCACGGCACAGGCAACCAAACGTGCTAAGGAAGTAGGCATAAGAAAAGTGGCCGGTGCATTCAAAACACAATTGATGAATCAATACCTGAGTGAATCTGTAATGATCTCCCTGTTTGCATGCGTTTTAGCGCTGGGTATCGGATATGTTGCATTGGAGTGGCTGAATAGTTTTACAGGAAAATCCATTTTGTTCCTCGGAAATCCAAATTTGCTGTTGGCCATGGTGGGTGGCACCATAGTGATTGGCATCCTGGCGGGCTTGTATCCGGCATTTGTGATCTCAGCATTTCGTCCGGCCGTAATTTTAAAAGGCAAACAATCGGGTGGAAAACCCATTTTACGAAGAGCCCTTGTGGTGGTTCAGTTTTCCATTTCCATCGTGCTCATTATTGCTACTACCGTTATTTTCAGTCAGCTTGACTATTTAAACAACAAAGACCTGGGCTATGCCAAAGATCAGGTGATTACCCTGCCCTACTACAGTGACCTGAATACCAATTTCGATGCATTTTATAATGCACTTACAGAACACTCCTCGATAAAAAATGCCGGTCGTTCTTCGCGCATTCCAACTGGTCGTTTGCTCGACTCCATGGGTGCTCAAATGCGCAAAGGCGATTCGCTGCAAAACGTAGGCTCACGTATCGCCTATATTCGTGTCGACCATACCTTTTTTGATACGTACAATATTCCATTTGTTGCCGGTCGTAATTTCTCAAAAGAAGTACGCACCGATGATTCACTCGGCTATGTATTGAATGAAGCTGCACTGGTGGCCATGGGCATCAACGATCCGACAACACTTGTTGATCAGGAATTTTCATACGGAGGGGTTAACGGAAAGGTGATCGGTATCGTGAAGGATTTTCACTTTGAATCGCTGCACCAGACGATCAACCCCATCATCTTTCTCATTCAGCGACCAGCCTACAACAGTCTTTCCATTCAGGTTGCGGGCACTAACTTTCAGGATGGATTAAACCACATTGAAAAAGTATGGCGCGAATTTCTACCCGGCCGCTTGTTCGAATACACCTTTATGAATGAGCGGTACAGCAACCTGTATCAAAACGAAACCAAGCAAAGTCAGTTGTTTACCGGCTTTTCGATGCTGGCTATTTTTATTGCTTGCCTTGGGTTATTCGGGTTGGCAACCTTCAACACCTTGCAGCGCATTAAGGAAATCGGTATACGAAAAGTATTGGGCGCATCCGTTCCGAATATTTTAACCTTACTCTCGCGCGAAATTGTGATATTGGTAATCGTGGCAAACGTAATAGCCTGGCCGGTGGCCTGGTACTTTATGGACAAATGGCTGAACACCTTTGCCTATCGCATTGAAATGAATGTGTTGTTGTATGTACTGGCATCATTTGTAGCGATTGCCATCGCATTGATTACCGTAAGTTCACAAACGCTAAAAGCTGCTATGACTAATCCGGCTAATACGCTGAGGTATGAGTAGTTGCTGGTCACCAGTTGCCTGTCAACCAGCAACTGGTGACTATTTTTTCATATACTTCCAATTCCGCGGTTTGCCTTCTGCCATCCACTCAATAGCTTGTGCTAATCGCTTCTCGCGGGTAGCTTCAGTTTTGGCTTCCGTCAACCATTCAATATAGTCGCGTTTATTGGAGGGGCTGAAGGTTTCAAATGTTAATAGTGCTTTTTTATTTTTCTTGAGGGCAGTCAATAAGTAAGCTGGTGCTTTTACTGCTTTCGATGCGATCTTCTTTTTTGGCGGAAGCTTTACGCCTTCATCGTTTAGTTTTTTGGCTTGCTTGAAAAAGTCCAACAGTACTTTATCAGGCGGTAAATCCTCCAGGCTACTCACGCGACCGAAGTTGCCCATCGCTTCACCACCATCCGCCTTGTTGAGTCCCAGGTAATTTTTTGGATCCTTAAGAAGTTTCGCTTTCCAGAAACCAAAAGCGCAATGTTTTTTAAATGCCGCAAAACTGAAATACGGACCTTTGTAATCGAATGAAGGCATACCCCACTTTATGGTTTCGGTTACCTCCGGGCAGGCCTTGTGCACCAGTGCGCGCATGTGTTCAAGGATAGGCCACGCAAACGGCTCGGCTTTAGCGATGTAGGCATCAATGCGTTTATCGGTAGGCATAGAATTTAACTAGGGGTTAAGAATCCATTCAAAATTCGAATATCTTTACAAACCATGCAAACGCAGGCCAGGTAATAATCTTGGCTTGTTTTAAAATTCAAATACATGCACATCCAATACGAACAAATCGGAACCAAAGGATCTTTCTACTATGAAGAGGGTGGCAAGCGCCTGGCTGAAATGACTTTTACCATGGCAGGTGATACCCGAATGATTATCGATCATACGGATGTTTCTGATGTGCTGCGTGGTAAAGGCGCGGGCAAGCAACTGGTAGAGGCTGCTGTGCAATATGCCCGCAAAAACAAAATCAGAATTTTACCGCTTTGTCCGTTTGCCAAATCGGTATTTGATAAAACGGAAGCTTATCGCGATGTGTTAGATCGCTAATAATGTGTATGAAAAAATTAATTCCCATGCTCTTGTTTGCCGGCCTGTTCATCAGCTGCCAGACACAAAACCTATCGCTCACCGATGTAGAATGGAAACTTACTTCCTTGAATGGAAAAGATTATACCACGTTGTCTCCACCGGTAACACTCACGCTTTCTGCTGATAACAAAGTGGCAGGCTTTGCCGGATGCAACCGGTACTTTGGTTCGTATACCAAAAAAGATGCTGATCTTAGATTTAGTGGGTTAGGTACAACTAAAATGTACTGTCAGGAAAAAATGGAAGTCGAAGATGCTTTTTTAAAAACGATGGGTGAAGTAAATCGATTTGAGCTTACAGCTGATAAACTCATGCTACAAAAAGACGAATCGGTGTTGATGGAATTCTCGCGCTAAACCTACCAATCGGTTTGCTGACTACCCTGCTGAAGTTGTGCCGCACGGGTGCGATATTCCTGCCCCTCCTCTCCTGGTAATAATTCGCCTAATCGTACGTAAATGTCTGTTATGGAATCATCCTGTTGCAAGGTTTCGCGATACAATGCTATGGCTTGTTGCGTGTTTCCTCTTACATCATAAATGTAGGCCATAATGTGCGTGAGTATGGCGGTGCGGTAATTCAGGTTGTAAGCATCAACATAATACACCAGGGCAGAATCATATTGCGTTTGTGTATAGAAGGAATCGCCAGCGAGCAGTAACGCATCTACATGCGAAGGGTTACTGACCAACACCTGTTGTGCAGCATCGATTGCCTCACGGTATTTTTTCTGCTGATAATACGCCAGGCCTCTATTGTGAGTTGCATCAAGGTTACCGGGATCAAGTTCAAGCACCCGGTTATAGTGCCACAAAGCCGAATCGCTCCGGTTCAGGTACAAATAACAGTTACCGGTTTCAACCAGGATGTAGGTATTATCAGGTTCTTCCTTCAGTGCAAGTTTATAATGATACAATGCAGAATCATACTGGCCGGCATAGTAGTAATCACGCGCCATAAGTTCTTCATCTGAAAATACGGCTGAATCATCGCCAAAAATCACGCCCAGTATGATGGCTAAAAACACAAAACCAACTATGGAGGAAATCATTAAGCCGGCTAATGTTTTGCCATCTATGCGGCTGGTACGATTCAGCAGCTTTTTGAAATTTTCAACAAATGAATCTTGATTCGATGGCCGAGGACGTTCCTCGCGTTGATAGGATGCCTGGTGTTCATCCTTTTTATCCCAACGGATTAACAGGTATTGCGCAACACAAAAGGCAAATCCACCTAGACAGAGGTAAATAAACAATGTATCAACCGACCAGAAGAAAGCAAACACCAACAAAAAAATGATCGCAGCAATCAACCACTTGTTGCCTGATTTTTTCTGCTGATCGGGAGGTGTGCTCATGGATTAATGCATCACCGCTACCATATCCTGCTCATCAATGCGAATATCATCTTCGCCAACCTCATCAAATGGATGTTCAAGGTGATCCTGAATGTTATCCAGGCTTACCAAAATAAAACTGTACAACACCGGCATTACATACTCCAGGCCATGTGAATAATCCTGCGCGGTAGCGGCAAAGTATGGCCCGTAGATAATCGGGAAAATATAAATGAACACTTTACTGTAAGCCCGTAAGGTAATGGGCGTACGATAGGCATGAATCACCTTCAGGTTATCGAAAGCAATAATCATTTTACTGATGTACTGGCTTATCCTCGACATTTCACTGCCTTGAACCCCGTACCTGGGAAGTTCCATGCTGAATTTGGACAGATCGGAAAACAACCGGTATACCTCATGCTCATATTTCTCCCATTCATGGCGATGATATCGGGTAAACATATCACGCATATTTCGGGTAAGTGAGTTTACCAGGGTGCGCGCGCGTTCAGGCATGTTATTTTGTTTATCGGTTGTCCAGTCGCGGGTAGCGTAATAAATAGCCACGGCATGACCTTTAAAATCAGATAGTCGTTGTAAAGCAGTTTCTCTTCGTGTGTAGGCCGAGCTAATGGAGAACACAACCGGAAACACAATGGCCACACCCACCAGCATATCGGGAAAACGCGCGGTAAGGTTATACTTATCGCAAAAGTATGTTGAGATTACCGCCAGGATCGTAATGATCAGGGTTTTATAATTGATGATAAGAAAAAAACTCCGTAGAACACGTTTCATAGCACGCCTGAAAATTTAAAAGCCTGTGAAATTGTACATAACGAACGGGATTAACAAATGAAGTTACTCCTGAATGATCTCCACTTCAACGCGTACATTTTTCTTGGCATTCACACTATTCTTATCGAACAACGGGCGCTTACCACCCCAGGCCTTGATTTCAATACGCTCAGCAGAAATACCGTTTGTTACCAGGTATTCCTTTATCGTTTCAGCCCGCTTAAAGGAGAGATCTTTTGCAGAACCCACAGATTGGGCCGATCCTTCCAGTGAAAAGAAGTTTTTCTCGGGGCCTAAGCCCAATATTTTTCCGTGGTAATTCCCATTGGTATGTCCATGCAGGCGGATGCGATAATTTTCATTCTCCTGCATCATTTGCAATAAGCTGTTTAACTCATATTTTGATTCCGGCAACATAATGGCCGCATCGTTAAAAAAATAAACATGATACAATGTGGCGATATCGCCTTTGTGGTAGCGCACCATGTCAAACAACACAGCCACCGTAGTGCCCATAAGATCCACATAGGGCTTAACGGTATCGGCCAGCGGCAGCGGATAGTTGATTTCGTACTGAAGTTTTCTGTAACCGAATACTTCTCCCACCAGTGTAAGTTGACCGGATTTACTTTTCGGATCAGGAAGGATCAGGTACTCGTTACCTTTTACGGTGGTCATCAACCGACTGCGTTCCGTATCGATTACCTGAACTTCACCATCCACAATGCGGTTATTGGCAGCATTGAATAAACTCAGAAAAACTTCCGTATTGCCAAGCGTCATCGGATCGTGCTGTACGATCGGTGGGTTTTCAGTAATTTCAATTTCATCTTCCGGCTTCTCTTCTTCGGCCGGTTTCTCAGGCTCAACCTGAGCAGGTTTTTGTTCACCTTCCTTTACCTGCTCCGCCACCTTCTCCTCGCTTTGCTTCTTTTGTGTTTCCTGGGTTGCCACCACATCTTCGCGAGGAATATCTCCAGTAACCACCCTCACCCATGCATCGGTAAACTCTCCCTGATCCCGAACTTTTTGCATTTCGATTAGTGAAGGTCTTAAGGAAGTGAAATAACTGAGGTAAACAAAATACAGATTCTTCGATGTATTGAATCCGTACCGGGCATCCAGGCCTTTATCCTTTAACTTCGTAGTGAATTTTTGTGCATAGTCTTCGCGGGCTTTGGAGTAGGCGGCTACGGTAACATAATATCCGGCTGGTAACTCTTGACCTGATTGGGCATAGACTTGCTGAAAACCAGTAAAAACAAAGCATAGAAACCAAAAAATACGATACTTCATGATGGGCGCGTTTAGATCAACTTCGAATATCTGACAATATTCATAAAATCCAAACAAAGGTGGTCATTTTCAAGGCTTTAGAAGCCTCATTTAAGGCGATTCGAGTAAATAATGCCTTTAAAAAAACCATCTGGAGCCAACCTAAAACCACATTTGCTAATGCTGTGCATTCAAGACCCGGAGGTTAATTAACCGAAAAAGTAAGTACTGGCACGTTGATCAAATACCTGCCTGACGGGGGCCTAATTTTCGTACATTCGAAGAAATCAGTTACTCCTATGAAATACCTGTTCGTACTTCTCTCTCTTGCTTTTCCGATTTGTACACAAGCGCAAAAAGATTATAACAATGATGTAAAATCCATCGACAATATTATTGCAGCCCTATACGAAGTTATTTCCGGTGATCCGGGTGCTCCGCGCGATTGGGATCGCTTCCGGAATTTATTTACACCCGATGCACGATTGATCCCAACAGGAAAAAATGCCGAAGGAAAAATTACATATCGTACCATGTCGCCTGAGGATTATGTAACCATGTTTACCACGCGCATCACCACGGGATTCTTCGAGTGGGAATTATATCGTGTGACCGAAGAATACGGAACGATTGTTCATGTGTTCAGTACCTATGAAACAAAAGAAAAGAAAGATGGGCCGGTAACCAATCGCGGCATTAATAGCATTCAACTGATTAAGCAAAATGATCGCTATGCGATTATGAATATTTTCTGGTGCCCCGAAAGTGCCGGGTATCCGTTGCCAGATAAGTATTTGAAGTAAGTAAAACCACAAAAATGAATCACTGTCATTGCGAGGAACACTACCAGGACTTTATTAGCAAACACAAATTGTTCGTGTGACGAAGCAATCCCACACTATATAATATGGATAAAATTTGAAGTTTGGGATTGCTTCGCTCCATCACACAGCCACTGCTTCCGCTCGCAATGACGAAAAATTATTAAGATATGTTAAGATCAATTTTCATCTCCCTATTCATTATCAGTACAGGTGCCCTATCCGCACAAAAAACAAAATCCATAAATACGGATGCACTGGCAGAAAAACATGCAGTAGCTTCCTTTAAGGAATTTTATGATTTACTGAGTATCCCCAACGATGCACACCATCCGGAAGACATTGAAAAAAATGTGCAGTGGTGTGAAGCCGCATTTTCAAAAAGAGGTTTCTCAACCAAACGATTAAACACACCAACTGTTCCGTTGTTGCTCGCAGAGCGTAACGTCAAAAAGCCATCGAAGAACACACGAACGGTTCTCATTTATTTACAGCTTGATGGCCAACCGGTAAATCCTTCCAACTGGAACCAGGAAAGTCCGTGGAAACCTACACTGAAAGAAAAAGATGCACAAGGCAACTGGAACGCTATTGCCTATGAACGATTGTATGAAGGCTACGACCGCGACTGGCGGATTTTTGCCCGCGCTGCTTCCGATGCCAAAGGACCGGTTGGAGCCTTTCTCGCTTCGTTGGATGCATTGGCTGAGCTAAAGCAGGAACCAAACTACAACATGAAAGTCATTATGGACTTTGAAGAAGAACTCGGCTCACCCAACCTACCTAAAGCTGTAACAGAATATAAGAATGATCTGAAAGCCGACATGCTCATCATCTTTGATGGGCCGCGCCACATTTCCAATCAGCCTACCTTAAGTTTCGGTGCGCGTGGTATTTGTGAAATTACCCTCACGGTGTTTGGCCCGAGACAACCTGCGCACAGCGGCAACTATGGTAACTACACACCCAATCCCGCCATGCGTTTATCGCAATTGCTGGCTTCCATGAAAGATGATGACGGTCGCGTAACATTGCCCGGTTTTTACGATGGTGTGGTACTTACACCGGAAGAGAAAAAAATTCTGGCGCAAGTACCCGATGACGAAAATGAAATCCGAAAATTTCTGGGCATAGCTGAGCCCGATAAAATTGGCGACAACTTTCAGGAGTCGATTCAATACCCAACGCTGAATATTCGCGGAATGAATTCGCTTTACGTAGGTTCAAAGGCGCGCACGTTAATCCCTGCCTGGGCTACTGCTGAAATTGATATCCGACTTGTTCCTTCAAGCGATCCGCAAAAGTTGATCGGGTTAGTCAGGAAACATGTAGAGGATAAGGGCTACTACATAGTGGATACGGAACCCACCGAAGAAGAGCGCATGAAGTATCCACGCATTGCAGCCATGCAGTCGAGTGTTTCTTATGGTCCGTTTCAAACTCCGTTTGATTCGGAAGTGGGCTTATGGTTAAGCAAGGCCATGACAAAAGCTTTTGACAAAGAGCCCATCAAAATTCGTATGATGGGTGGCTCCATTCCCATTTCTCCTTTTGTGGTTACATTGGGCATTCCGGCTGTCAGTGTTCCTACGGTTAATCCGGATAACAATCAGCATGCAGAAAATGAAAACATTCGTGTAGGAAATTATGTGGATGCGGTGAAAACGTTTCTCGCTATTTTAACGGAGCGATTGTGATCAAATTAAACCGGCCCCCAGTGCAAGCGAAAGAAAAATCAGCAAAACCGCCACAAATACCTGGATAAACCGAAGGGTAACTTTCTTTAATAATTTATTTCCGATATACGCACCTACGATAGCCGATACCGTGGCACTGGCAACCAACACCAGGTTTTCGGTGAGACCCGATGCAGTGAAACGAGTAGCATACACACTTAACCGGGTAAAGTCAACAAACGTGGACACCACTACGGCAGTACCTACAAAAGCTTCCTTTGAAAGTCCGGCTTTAATTAAAAACGCACTGCGCAATGCGCCCTGGTTTCCGGAAAGTCCACCAAAGAAACCACTGAGCGCTCCGCCAAGCGGGAGTTTGTTTTTATCGAACTGCAGTTTGCTGAAATACGGAATGAGATCAATGAGGGCGAAAATCAACAGCAAAACTGAAACGATAAACTTCATCGGGTAAACTGAAATCAATCGCTCACCCAACTGATAGGTGAAGAGCGGCTCCCACTCTGTAATGTTCAGCAACAACCATGAACCAATAATGGCAGCCACTACGGCCGGTATACCAAAGCGCAGTAATACCTGCTTATCGGCATGGCGTCCTACCAATACCAGTTTGAAAATATTGTTAAAGAAATGCACCACACCGGTTAAAGCTATCGCCAGATCCACAGGAAAGAAAATCATAAACACAGGCGTGAGAATGGTACCCAACCCAAAGCCGGAGAAAAAAGTAAGGATGGCTGTAAAAAATGCTGCGATGCAAATAATCAGGATATCCATGTCAGGCAAAAATAACTCACCCGATCAAAGAAAATTACCTCTTCAAAGAAAATAGAATATTAATTTATTCTGCAGCTTTAATTCCCGAAACATGCGAAGCAATCGCTTTCCATTCACCTTGCCGCTTAATCAGCACATTGCTGGATTGATACACCATTTTGTAAGGACCGGTCTCATCGTTACCCTCAATATGACCAGTACCCGCAACAATGGCCGTTCCATTTTCAAAAATATCCAATCGCTTGATTTCAAACCGGAAAGAATCATACGCAGGTTTATTTTTCTTAATGTAATCGAGTTCAAACTTTTTATCCGACCAGTTGCCGTCCGCATCAATCAGTTGAAATTCATCCGCCAGAATTTTATCCAGCAACACGGTGTCTTGTTCGCGATAAGCCTTTGGCCACAACACTTCTTTTAGCGTGGTAAGTTTCTCACGATCATCGGCTGTTAGTACAGAAGTTTCTTTCTTGTCTGCACAACCGGTTAGTACAGCAGTAAGTAGAATTAAGGCGATTAAATTTTTCATGACAGCAGGGGTTTCAGGCAAGATAGCCATCCCCTGTATGCCAGGCCGAACATTAACAACTCCTTAACAGTTTAACCAATCCACCCCTTCGACTTAGCTGTACGCGAAATAAAAACCAGCGCCACAGAAAACAGGGGAATCATAACGGCCATGGCCATTCCACTGGATTCAAAGGCGGGTGAATTTTCTACCATAAACAGGTCGTAACTCCATTGCGCCACCACACAAATCAATGACACCACAAATATCCAATAGGCCAAGGCCTTGCGCAACAGCAGTAGCAAGGAGCCCAATGTTCCTCCAAATACAGCCAGTGCAAATACGCCTATGTACCACGCGGGCTGATTTTGCAAATACACTTGTTGTTCCTGCGGCAAAGCTGCTAAGGCTTCATCCGTCATGTATGCACGCATCAGGTAGGCCATAATGCCCAGGGCGTTCCAGAGCAGGGCCACTACGGCCACAATCCAGAACCAAACAGGAGGTTTTGTTGAGGTTGACATAATTTTTTAGGGTTGGTTTAAGATTGAAGTTACAACATTTTTTCCGACAATCAGGTTGGTATCTTATAACCGCTAAGACGCTAAGGCGCTAAGAAGACGCGAATTACCTTTGCGTCATTGCGCCTTTGCGGTGAAATAATTACGGCTCTAAAAGATCCATCCCAACCATTTTTACCCTAACTGTGTCTAATCAGGCAAAGGATACGTTATGCGTTTATTCGGATTTACCTTCATGTTTCTTGCCCTCTGGCAATGCGATACCACGGAAGTAATCGTCTGCTTTCCGCAAGAATGCACCACCAAAGCCACCGTTAAAGACCTGACTGGCCTTGATGGCTGCGGACTGGTGTTGGAACTGGAAGACGGCACCATACTGGAACCAGAACGCAGAACATACGTTCAGCCGCCAAAGCCGGAAGAAGATCCGCTGTATTACTTCGAGTTGGTTGCCGGTCAGAAAGTGATAATCGGATACGAAGAATCCAATGCCGGATCAATTTGTATGGCGGGAGACGTGGTGTTTGTGACGTGCATTAAATCTGTTCAAACAGGCGGAAGCCAATAGCTAGCGCCTCAATACAATTGTTCCGGAAAGCAGATCATGAAGAGCCTGCCTCCGTGGGGTCATATCAATCAAAAATACTCCCACAACAGAAATAGTAGAAATTATCTTGAGGACATTTCTCACCAATGCCTTTAAAAAGGAAATTCTTTTATACTCTTTATCATATACTTTAATCTTCATAAACCATTTTCCAATGGTTGCCTGCAACGGGGAGCTTTCTAATGCTGAATTGTAAATAAAAAGCAGGGCTAGCATCAATAATTTGATATTAACTTCATTCATCATAATTCCGAAAGCAATCTCATCCGATAAATCTGATGGTCGCTCAGACCGTAAGGATGGTATTACAAATAAAATGAACGGCAATATAATATTATTGAATATCCAGAAATCTATCCAAAACGCCAGAGCCCTAAACCAAAACTGAGTTTGAAGCATTGAACTCGATTCATGAACAAACTTAATACGACTCACGCCTTGCAACTAGGTTGATTAATTTCTATCGCTAAAGATAAGATGCCGGTTCAATAATTCCCTATCTTGCCTCAAAGCGATTTATTCTATGTCAGAGAAAAAACGCGTGTGCGTGATCGGGGCCGGGCCATCAGGAATAACGGCTGCTAAAAACCTGCTGGACGAACATCATGACGTTATTGTATATGACTACGGCCATGAGGTTGGTGGCAATTGGGTGTTCAGCGACAAGCCTTCGCACTCCAGCGTTTTTGAAACCACGCACATCATCAGCTCTAAAACACTTTCGCAGTACGATGATTTTCCCATGCCGGACGATTACCCGGACTATCCATCGCATAACCAATTGGCCACTTACTTTCAGGCATACGCCAAAAAGTTCAACCTCTATCCGCATATTGAATTCGAAACGCTTGTCGTTCACTGCTCGCGTGATTCGCACGACAAATGGCACGTGACCACCAAAAAGTACGACCGTGTAAAAACGGAAGTCTTTGATGCGTTGGTCGTGTGTAACGGACACCATTGGAAACCCCGTTACCCGGAATACCCGGGTGAGTTTACGGGCAGGTTCATGCACTCGCACGATGTAAAGCGTTTTTCAGATTTTGCCGGTGAGCGCGTATTGGTGATCGGGGGCGGCAACTCCGCTTGTGATGTAGCGGTGGAATCGTGCCGGGTTTCAACGGCAACCGACATCAGTTGGCGCAGGGGCTATTGGGTTATCCCAAAATTTATTTTCGGAAAACCTTCTGATACCATTGGCGGGGTTATCATTAAAATGTTACCAACTGCCATCTCCAGAAAAATAACCAGCCTGATGGTGCGCATCCTGCAAGGAAAAAACACACGTTATGGTTTACCCGAACCGGAACATGATTTTGGTTTTCACCATCCAACCCTGAATAGTGAATTGTTTTATTTCATCCGGCACGGAAAAATAAAACCACGGCCCGACATCCAACGCTTTGAAGGAAACACAGTACATTTTACCGATGGAAGTTCAGCCGAATACGATACCGTGGTTGCCTGCACGGGGTATTGGATTGATCATCCGTTTTTCGATAAGTCGTTTATTGATTACTCGCATGGCGATGTGCCGCTGTACCTGCGCATGTTACATCCCGAAATTCCGAACCTGTATTTCATCGGGTTGTTTCAACCCATCGGTTGCATCTGGCCGGGATCGGAGCTGCAAAGCAAAATCATGGCACGCGAACTTTCAGGTAAATGGAAACGACCAGCCAACATTAAAGCATTAGCCCAACGCGAAGTAGACCACCCGGATTACCGGCAAATCAAAACGCCCCGACACACCATCACGGTGGATTACCACAAATTCAGGAAGCGATTGTTGCGTGAACTGAAGTAGAAGCCATCTCAAAAATCAGTTTTTCACTTGTCAGCCTGAGCTTGTCGAAGGCTATTTGGAGCTATCAAATCGGTTTCGACAGGCTCAACCTGACATGGTGAGTATTTTTTTGATGGCCTTTAGTAAACACTTTTAAATTTTTGGATTCCGGCTCAAGACCGGAAGTCCGTTTCCGGACAAAGTGTTTGTGACTTTAACACCATCCATCACAAATTTTTGAGCTTTATCAACTAACTGCAAACGGGCAACATCCTATTGCGTAGTATCACATAAACCGCAATGCCATGCTTCGCAATTTTTTTAAAACCGCTTACCGGAATATTCTCAAATACAAGTCGTACTCCATTATCAACTTTATCGGGCTTACCTGTGGCATTGCCCTTACCCTGCTCATTTTGGTTTATGTACGCAGCGAACTGAGTTACGATCGCTTTCATGAAAAGGCCGACCGGCTGTACCGGCTGCGGTATTCTGCACCCAACGGATTGGAACTGGCCACCACACCCCCGCCAATCGCGCCAAAGCTGAAAGATGAATTTTCAGAAATTGAAGAAGCCGCGCGGGTATACATTCGAAACGTAAGCATCAGCTTGCCCAATGAGGCTGAAGCGTTTGAAGAAAACAGAATTGCGTTTGCCGATTCCGCCTTCACCAAAATGTTTACACTCGATTTCGTAAAAGGAAATCCGAAAAACGCCTTGCACAACAAATTCACCGTACTGATCAATGAAGAAATGGCAGAAAAATATTTTGGCGATAAAGATCCGATTGGCGAGTCGCTGATTTTTTCCGGAAGGCAATCGTTTAAGGTGGTGGGTGTGGTAAAAGATTTTCCCGAAAATTCTCACCTGCGTTTCAACATGCTGGTTCCGTATGATGACATGTTCGACCTGGAAGACGAACGAACCGAAGCCGTGCTGCGCAACAACCTCTCGCGTAATTTTATCATCAGCCATTCGTACACCTATGTATTGCTTCACCCTGGCGCCACACCCGATAACATCAATGCCGGCATGGATGCCTTTATTAAAAAACACGCAGAACCCATTTTTCTGGTAGGTCAGGTGTTTACCCTCATGCCTGTGGTCGACATACATTTGAAAAGCACCTTGCTGGCTGAGCCTACGACCACCAACACCATGACCAACATTTATATTTTTATTGGCGTGGGTATTCTCACGTTGCTCATCGCTTCCATCAACTACATCAACCTCAGCACGGCACAGTCGTTTACGCGCATGAAAGAAATTGGCATACGGAAAATTATGGGTTCGATGCGGGTTCAACTCATTGTTCAGTTTCTGGCTGAAAGCTTTTTGTTCTGCCTCATCTCCATGGTGATGGCGTACCTGGTGTTTGATTTATCATTACCCCTACTCAACCAGCTTACCGGTAAGAGCCTGGAATTTTTACAGGTGGTAGATGGCACGCTCCTTATACTTTCATTTGTTCTATTGGTGGTCATTTCGGTGCTGGCGGGTGGCTACCCGGCTTACTTCATTTCATCTTTCGAATCGGTGAACGCGCTGAAAGGTTCGGGCACAACGGGAGATGGCAATCAGTTTTTACGCAAATCATTGGTGGTGGTCCAGTTAACCATTGCATGCATGTTGTTGTCGGGCTCATTGCTGATCATCAAACAACTGAACTACCTGAACAGTCGCCCGTTGGGTTTTCAACGCGAGCATGTGATCAACATTCCGTTATACAGCCAAAACATGAACGGATACTTTCAGCAACGCGACTCTACGTTTCAGGTTCGGCTGCAAACCTTTCGCGATCTGGTGGAAACACAAAGCGGAATTATGCACACGACCTTATCCTCCGGCTCACCCGGAAGCGGAAGTGTGTTCAGGGGCACGATACCCGAAGGCTTTACGCGTGAAGACAACATCTTTGCCGCCAACATGGCCATCGATTATGATTTCCTGAAAACGTACAACATGGAGCTGATTGCCGGGCGCGCCTTCAGCCTGGATTATCCATCCGATGAACAACAAGGTTTTCTGGTGAATGAAGCAGCCGTGCGTGAATTCAACTGGGAAACACCCGAAAAAGCATTGGGTAAAACGATCGACCGCGAAGGAAAAAAAGGACAGGTGGTTGGCGTGATTAAGGATTTCAATTTTGCCGATCTCACCACAGCCATTTCTGCTTTAGTGATGGCCATAGATCGGAATCAGTTCAACACGCTTTCCATTCGGTTTGAAAATGAGAATGTGGAAACCACGATCAACAAACTGGAACAAGAATGGAACAGGTTGTTTCCGGAAAAAGCGTTTGAGTTTACGTTTCTTGATGAACAGCTTAATCAGCAATATGCCAACTTCCAGAATTTCGGAACCATCATTCAGGTGTTCACCGCCATTGCCATTTTAATTTCATGCCTTGGCGTTTATGGATTGGTGTTGTTTACTGTAAAACACAAAGTAAAAGAAATTGGGGTACGCAAAGTGTTGGGCGCTACGGTAAGCAACATTCTTGTGTTGATCTATCGCGATTTTGCATGGCTCATTGTGCTTGGATTCGTTTTGGCTGTACCGGTGTCGTATTACTTTATGAATCAGTGGTTCACAAATTTCATCTACCACACCAGCATTGATGTGCTGACCTACGTACTGAGCCTGACCGTAATTTTAATCATTGTTACATTAACCATCAGCTACCAGGCCGTACGGGCGGCACAAGCCAACCCGGTAAAGTCGCTGCGTAGTGAGTAACCCTGGCTAAAAACCGCTCCGTTGCCAAAAGTTTAATTTGGATACTTCCTGTACATGGTTTTCTTTGTAGAAGCCATCTCAAAAATACTGTCTGTGTCAGGTTGAGCCTGTCGAAACCGGTTTTAGTATCCGAGAAAGCCTTCGACAAGCTCAGGCTGACAGATGAACCTAATTTTTGAGATGGCTTCAACTTAAAGGATGTATACACTTTAAACACACGGCATGCGGAGCTTTTTCATTTTTCTTGTCTTTATTTCATTCACTACCCATGCGCAAATACCCGCGCATATCGACAGCCTGTTGCACGTGCTTGAAACCACTGACAATGATTCGCTCAAGGTGAGGGCCATTAATCAGGCTGCGTTTTATTTTATCTTCAACAATCCCGAAAAAGCTTACGCCCTATTGCAGGAAGGAAACACGTATGCTTCAACAAACCGCTTACCGTACAGTTACAACCAGCTTTTAAACACAACCGGTATTTATTTCGATGTACTCCGCGTAAGCGATTCGGCACAGTTCTATTTTGAAAAAGCATTGCAATTAAGTCGCGAAAACAACTGGCCCGACCAGGAAGAAAAAAGCCTGAACAATTTGGGCATGAACAACCTGAACAGTGGCAGGTTCAGTGTAGCGCTTGAACACTTTTCGGCCGGCCATGAGTTGGTGAAAACCAATCAACCAGAAAACTTTGTGGGCATGGGAAAATACCTGAGCAACATCGGGCTGGTCTATCAGGAGTTGAAACAATTCAACACCGCCATCGATTACCACAAACAAGCGTTGGAACTGCGGGAGAAATATTCGCACGCCAACGATCAGGCAATATCCAATGCCAACCTGGGTGTGTGCTACATCGGCATCGGTAACGTACAGGAAGCGGTAGCCCATTACACCAACGCCATTGCGTTGGCTAAGGCCGCCAACAACATGCGCATGTATTACTCCCTGCACGATAACCTGGGCAACCTGTACCTCGACCAAAAAGATTATGCCCGCGCTTTACCGCTGTTTCTTACTGCGCTTAGTGCTCCGGAACACCTGGGTAAAAATCCGAAAAGCGATTTGAGTGCGCTCAGTAATTTAACCAACATTTATGTTCAGATAAATCAACCCCAGCAGGCGCTTGTCTATGCCAAAAAAGGGTTAGCTATTTTAGATGAACACCCTGAACTGGAAAGCTACGCCCCTACCCTTTTTAAAAGCTCAGCGCAGGCACATTACCTGATGAATGATCCGCAAAGCGGACAAAATCTTTTCGATCGGTATGATGCAGTTCGCGACAGCGTATTCTCGCAACAAAATGCCAATGCCATTGCCGACTTGCAGGTGAAATATGAAACCGAAAAGAAGGAACAACAGATTGCCCTTCAACAAGCACAACTGGAAGAACAGCAAGCCATCAATCAGCGCAACCTGCTGCTGGCAATTTCGCTTTTCTTGTTGTTGGTGTTTTCCGTTATCCTGATTGTGTTTATCGTTAACCGCAACAAACGAAAAGCACAGCTCATGCACCAAAACCAGCAACTGCTAGTCAAGCAAACTCAAATCAATGCGGCCCTCGCCTCGCAGGAAGCGGAACGAAAACGCGTTGCCCGCGATTTGCACGATGGCTTCGGTCAGCTTATTTCGGCCTTGCGTTTACACCTCGATCAGCTTGATCAGGAAAAAGATTACGAAACCCGCGACCGGATTTTTGAGAAGACGGAACGCGTTATGGAAGAGATGCACACCGAACTGCGCAACATCGCCTTTAACCTGATGCCCGCCATTCTCATTCAAAGTGGTTTACCGGCTGCGTTGAAAGAACTGGCCGCACGCCTTTCAGCCACGGGCAACCTTCAGGTAACGGCCAGTGATTTTGGCTTAACCGAACGACTAAATGAGCTACAAGAAATTAATCTGTATCGTATAACGCAGGAATGGATCAACAATATTTTGAAATACAATTCGCCAACCAAAATAAATATCCAGTTGGTGCAGCATGAACATTCGCTCACCTATACCCTTGAAGACGATGGGAAAGGTTTTGATCGTGATGCGCTTGAAAAAAGTAATGGAAACGGGTGGCGCAACATTCAAACCCGCCTGAATTTAATTTCCGGAAAACTGGACCTGGACACACAACCGGGCGTACGCGGCTCAACCCTCATCATTGAGTTGCCCATACATCCGGAGCATATGGAACAACCTGCTCCCCTCAGTTGGGGAGTAAAGAATACCGCGTAATACGGATGGCTTATTATTTTCAGACCTTCTTCATTTGCCTCCATGAAGTTTTCATGGAGCATCAGGCGTAAGGAAATACGAAAACACATGAAAACAATCCTGATTGACGATCATACCATTTTATTAGACGGCATCCGCGCGCTGTTGGAACGCGATGGTGAACACGACATACTGGCCACCGCCACCAATGCGGAAGAAGGTCTGGACCTGTTGCGGCAACACAAACCCGATTTACTCATTACCGATTTCAACCTGCCCGGCATGGACGGGCTATCCCTCATCCGCAGGGTAAAGCAACTTTATCCGGAAATGAAAATTGTGGTGCTGAGCATGCACGATGAAACACACCTGGTAAAAGAAATTCTGAAAGAAGGCGTAAATGCCTATCTACTTAAAAAAGATTCGCATAAGGAATTGTTGGAAGCATTGCGACAAGTGCATAACGGCAAAGTGTTCCTGAGTGATGAAATCAACAAAATGCTGATCAGGAGTCTGAATAACCCTGATGAAAACAGGCTGCTCACCGATCGGGAACGCGAAATTCTGAAACTCATCGCCAAAGAATATTCCAACAAGCAGATTGCCGAAGAGCTTTTCATTTCTGAACGAACGGTAGAAACGCATCGCAAAAACATTTTTCGGAAAACCGGAACCAACTCGCTGGTGGGCCTCATCAAATTCGCCTACGCCAATAACCTGATCTGACGCATATCCGTGCTGGTGGGTATATGAAAATACCCCCTTGCGGGAATACTCCGGGGCCAATAGCCTGGGCATGTTTGTGTAGAGAAAATTATCTACCTAAAACACACAAACATGATGAAAAACACAATCACCTTATTGCTGCTGTTGGTTTCCCTTACCCTCGCGGCTCAAAAAACCGACAAGCCCGACTTCACGTATCAACTGAACGGCAAGTTTGAAATTATGAAGCTCACCGATGCAGGCGTACTGCTGGTAGCCGGCAGCGGTGGCCTGGCAGGCATCAAGCCCGAAGCCGACAAACCACATTTTGAATTCACCGAATACGGTGGCGTGAAAGAAGAAGAAATTGAACTGGTGCCCATGTCGCCTTACGTGATCATTTCACAAGGCGGAAAATCACAAATGCCGGGAACCATCTTTGCCAATAGTAAGCGCTCCGTTATCGACATTGTTACCGGAAAAAAACTTTTTGCTACGGAAGACAAAGGCTGGAAGCAAATCGCACAACTGAAAGTATTCCTTCCGGAAAATAAATTGGTGGTGGTTGGAAACCGCGCCAAATCAGAAAAGGAAGTATTGGCCGTAGGCATTTACGATTTGGCCACGGGGAACCAGGATGGTTTTGCTTCGCTTGATCCAAACGCAGGTAAAACCCGCAGTGCGGCAGCCATTCCCATGAGCTCTGGTGCACCTTTTATGGTGGGCTCCATTGTGCTGGTGCCAACAACAAAATCGTTGGTGTGCGCTGATTTTAAAAACGGAAACATTTTGTGGGAAGCCGATGTAAACAAAATTACGTGGATGGTAGCCGATGAAACCGGCAAAGAAATTTACGGATTTGAAGAAAGACCCAACGGTGACACACGCATTCATAAGGTAAGCGACAAAGGTCAGCTGTTGTGGAAAGACGAGCGCAAGATTAAAGGCACCGTTACGCGCTTTGAAATTCTGGCAAACGGATTGGCTGTAGTGGCCGATGTAAACAAAAATGCCTCCAGCGCCACACTCAACCGGTTGATGGCCGGTGCATCTGAATCGAAAATTTCCTTTTTGAGCGCAACTACCGGTGAAGACCTGTGGGAAAAAGCACCCAAGACAAAAGATTTTGTTCAGCACTTCTACATCATGGAAGATGGCATTCTTTTCGGATTGGTTTCCGGTGGCATTAATAAAATTTCCTTTGATGGACAGCCGCTCTTCAAGAAGCCGCTCACCACAGGTGAAAACATCCACACCATGGCCAGAACACCGAAGGGACTTATCTACATTACCGATACCGATGCAAACATTGTAAACCTGCAAACCGGTGAATCGGTGTGGTCGAAACCCATTAAGTATGCTAAAGCCAAATCGGTTACCAGCACCTACGATGCGCAAAACAAGCGTTACCTCATCAGTACAGGTACAGAAATTTTAGCCATTGACGAAAACAGTGGTGACCTGAGCACATTGGCGAAATACGAATTCAACGAAAAAGAATATCCAACCGGTTTTTCCACACGCACAGGTGGGTTGTTGTTAACTGCCGATCAAAATGTAATGCTGCTGGATTTTAAAGGCTCGGAAATTTTTCACGCCTATCATAAATCACCCGGCCAAAGCGGCATTATGAAAGTGGCGATGGGAACACTGGGTGCGGCAGCCGTTGTGGTGGCCGCCTCTTCTGCTGTGAAAGCGGGTGCCAACAAAAACTCGTTGGGCGACTACAACAGTGCGGGCTATCAAGCCAAGCTTGCGCAAGATGCCTTTTCTGACATTGCCTCCGTATCGTTTAACGAAATGAACAAGCGCTTCAAGGCAACTGCCGCAACCGAAAATGCACAGTTCATTCTAACCAATTTAGATGGTGGCGTTGGACTGGTTAAAGTAAACAAGGATACCGGGAAGGTTGAAAAAGAGATTGTACTGAAAGACAAAAAACCGGAATACCAGGTTGACGAGTGGGGCGGCATGCTGTACTACAAATCGAAGCCTAACGAAATATTGGCTTTTAAACTTTAAACTTTTAATTAGGTGGGGCACAGATAGGTGCCACTTTTCTCCGGGGCTTGAGGTTTCTCAAGCCCTTTTTTTAAAACTCTTAACAGTAATGATTACAGATTAAATTATCTACGTATTTCGTATTCTATTTTCTAACCAATTTGCCATTCGGGTCACAAATTCCCATTCTTTGTCTTGATCTTCGGTCAATACGTAATTTATCATTTCACCAATTTGTCCTTCAGAGGTGAAATATTCAATTCTGAAACCATAATCTCTATAGTCATTCAGGATACGATAATTTTCATTTGTGTCAGGATTGGAATAAATAATTTCACAAGTACAGGATTGCTTATATAGGGGAAGTAAGTTTGTGTCTTCAATCAATTTATAACCATAGTTTTCGAGGAACTTGAATTCAGTCTTGATTTTCTCAAGTAGCTCATCTCTATGAAACCCAGATTTTACTCCCCACTTGTTGAATGAAACCTTGTCAATCTGTGCTCTATCTATCCATTGGGACCCCTCTAGAACTCCCAACCAATGTCTTTTGATCAGTTCAATCATTTTCAAAACATACTGTCGCTTTTTCTCCTCTGAGAATACAGCATGTTGCATAGAATCATACGTGGTGGGATGAGTCAGTAAGTCCAAACCAGGAATATCTATTATATTTACATTGTCATAATAGTCAGGAATTGCGGAACCCTTCATCCTCTTAATTAGCCAAAGTCGGTAATCACTGTTTCTATGAAGGATGATCTCCATTTGTCTTTGTCGATGGTAGTTAGTGTACCTCAAAAAATAGAATTTCGCTCCTACATACTCATCAAACTCCATTTCCAAACTTCGTGTATAGCCAAGATCGTCAAGAAGAAATTTCAAGTTACTCTCAAAGAATTCAATCAACGCTAATCTTGCTGTTTCTAGTCGGGATTTCTTCATTCGATACCAGTTCTTTTCTTCTAAGCAGTGTCTCTCATATAGCTCGCCTATTGCAAGCAGGGACTGCGATGTGTTACTTTTTAAAAAATATACTACTTAACGCAGAGTGCCTTGCAGGACGCTCTGCGGAGAATAAAGTGTTTTACTTCAACTCATAAAGCCTGTTACGAAAGTCTTCATATAAAAATACTTTGTCAAATTTTGTATCTATTTCGAGGTCAGAATTACTATCAATTTCGTACGAACTCTCCCCAAGTCCTCCGATTACAAGAACCAGCCATTGAATTGGACAAGAGTTGCTTATATAAGTATCAATTTTATCATCCTTCTTTTTAAGGAATTCAAGAATTATATTCTTATCAATAAACCTTTGTATATAGGCCCCATAATTTGCACTTATACTTTTTCTAGAGTGCTTCATGGAGCGCGCACTAACTATATAATCGTTTTCCTTCAGTTCTCCGGTAAAAAGAAAATCCCTAAGTATGTCAACAAGTTGATTAATGATTAAGTCCTTATTATTAACTGTCAAGTCTGCATCTCCTTTAATAATTACATTCAGTAAAAAATTTGGAATTGCATCATCTTGGATTAGTTTACGCTCAACTTTGTCAAAGATATTACTGTAGAAACCTTCCTTTGACTTTGTTTCTGGGTCGAGAATGAGTTGATGTTCTAGCCCTACTGTCAATTGTCCATTAGAAATCACAAAGTCAGGCTTCTCAGATACTTTCATAATCTCGAAGTCATCAAAGTATGATGAAATAAGTTTACCAACTTGACATAACTCAAGTATTTTTTGTTTGTCCTCATTCTTAGCATCATCAAGCCCTATCAGGTGACTATTGATTTTTTGTCCCAGACTATGCCAGATGTCTTCAAAGGTTTTGCTAGTAGATAATTGTCTCATTAATATTTCGCTAATATTTCAGCGGGTAACGTTATAGCGAATATAATACCTTACACACAACACATCACCACGCCATTGACCAAGCCTGGTGATGGGCACCGTTTTTATTTACTCTGCTTCAATTTCCATTCCTTCATCCAGAACTGATATCCAAGCGCTAAGACATCGTCACCTGATGCTACTTTTTCAATTATGCTTAATGCTTTCTTCTCCGTCTCATTGTCCAATGGAACTTTTTCGAGTAAGTGAGTCGCAATCCACAAATTCGTCTGGAAGTCGGTAATATCAAGTAGAGGTTTTAATTTTCCAATTCCTTCAGCCCCAAATTTATTTTTGATAATCTCAACTATCTGGTACATTCTTGTCACCGAGTAATTGTTTTTCTTCAGAGCTTTCTTATCACTGTAATCAACATTATAGCAGCTTCTCGGTAGAGTCTTGTATTCTTCAATTAATTCATCAGCCGTCATTGTCCTATAAAAATGGTGCCCAACTCTTGAATATACTTATTAACCTTATTTCAATAATGAATATGAACATCCTCCTAAAGTTAAAAATTAACAGCTAAAAATATTACCTCAGGAAACCATACCTTTGAACCCGTGTTTTATTGAATAAAAAAATAACTATGCAAACCTGTACCCTATTGGCCTTTCTGCTGCTTTCGTCAGGTGTTTGGTACCTCCAGGCACAACCCAGCGCCATTCCGCTAAGCCAGGCTGCGGTAAAGGGTATTCCCGTTTTCGGCAAACCCGTGGATAACCAAACGCGGTGTGTTCACTGGCACTCCCCGCTGGATATCATTGCCATCAAATTCAACTGCTGCAACCAGTACTATCCATGCTTCTCCTGCCATGAAGAAACTGCAGACCATGCGGCCACCGTATGGCCCAAAAAAGAATTTGATACAAAAGGCATCCTCTGTGGCGTATGCGGTCACGAACTCACCATCAATGAGTACATGCAATGCAACAACACCTGCCCGAAATGCACCGCGCCCTTCAACCCCGGTTGTAAAAATCATTATCACCTGTATTTCGAAACGGAATAGTAGGTCAGGTCTAAAGCTTAAAGCCATAAAATCCGAATTCTAAAATCCCACTTCCAAAATCCCCTTGACCTCCACCGAAGCCCTATACAAAACCCTTGAACTATTGCGCGAAGAGCGTAATGCCGACCTGGAGCAATACAAGCATAAGGTGATGCTGCTTCCGCTCAGTCGCAAAACAAAAGAAGGCAAGAGCTGGTACCCGGTAAAACTCAGGCGGCACTACATCGGCACAGGCGAACGGTTAATCATTGAAATTGAACGCACGCAACACCTCAACCAGGCGCATGTGTTTCAATCGGGCAAAGTGGTAAACGTATTTTGCAATGCACGCAACACACCCGAGAAGGAACACGTGGGCGGGGTAATCAACTACGTACGCGACAACACGATGGTGATCACCCTCAACAGCGATGACCTGCCCGACTGGATGGACGATCCGTTACTTGGCGTAGACGTGATGTTCGATGAAATGACCTACCGCGAAATGGAGTTCGCGCTGAAGGAAGTGATTAAGGCGGATACGAGTCGGGTAGCAGAACTGAGAGAGATATTGCTAGGTTACCGGTTGCCGGCAACCAGTCGCCTGTTACCGGTGACCGGTGACCGACAACTGGTAACCGCTTTAAACATAAGTCAGCAGGAAGCTCTGCAAAAAATAGTAAGCAGCGAAGACGTAGCCATCATTCACGGTCCGCCCGGTACGGGAAAAACCACTACGCTGGTGGAAGCCATAAAAGTTACTGTGCAGGAAGAAAAGCAAGTGTTGGTTACAGCACCCAGCAATGCAGCGGTTGATTTATTGGTGGATAAACTCAGCGAAGCCGGACTGAATGTGCTGCGCATCGGGCACCCGGCACGCGTTACCGAACAAACCTTAAGTAAAACCCTGGATGTGCGCATTGCCATGCACGAACACTTTCGGGAGTTGCGCAACATGCGCAGGCGCATGGAACAATTGAAAGACATGGCGTTTAAGTACAAACGCGAGTTCGGTTACTCCGAACGCCAGCAACGAAAACTGCTGATGCAGGAAGCGAAAGCCTTGAAAGCTGATGCAGATGTGCTGGAATTTTACATTGTGAATGATCTGTTGCAAACCAGCGAAATCATTGCGTGTACGTTGGTGGGTGCTTCGCATCCTACCCTTCGCGGCAAGCGTTACAAAACTGTTTTTATTGACGAAGCCGCACAGGCGCTTGAGCCCGCGTGTTGGATACCCATTCTGCGGGCAGAACGTGTGGTACTCGCGGGTGATCACCATCAACTGCCACCAACGGTGAAATCGTTTGAGGCGGGCAAAGCGGGCTTATCTAAAACACTTTTTGAGAAATGCATTCAGCACCATCCGCAAACTGCGGTGATGTTGCAAACCCAGTACCGTATGCACAAAGACATCATGCGGTTTTCTGCCACGTATTTTTATGAAAATAAATTACTTGCCGATGCTTCTGTTGCCTCTGCCCTGCTGGAACCAGGCATGTCTCCCTTCGATTTTATTGACACAGCCGGTTGCGGGTTTACCGAAGCGCAAGATCCGGAAACGCTAAGTCGCTACAACGAAGAAGAAGCGCAGTTTTTAATCCGGCAAGTAGAGAAACTGATTTTGCATGTTGGTGTTGACCAGTGGAATTTCTCCATCGGCATCATTACACCCTATAGTGCACAAGTTGAGCGGTTAATCAAGCTGGCTGAACAATCCGAAGAACTCTCCACATTGGCTTCGCGCATCACCATCAACACAGTTGATGCCTTTCAAGGGCAAGAGCGCGATGTAATCGCCATTAGTTTGGTGCGCTCCAACGAAAAAAGTGAAGTAGGATTTTTAGGCGACATCAGGCGCGTGAACGTAGCCATGACCCGGGCTAAGAAAAAACTAATCATGCTGGGCGACAGCGCCACACTGGGTTCGCATCCATTCTATCTTGAATTGCTGACTTACGTTCAGGAAAAAGGATTTTATAAGAGTGCGTACGAGCTGATGTAAACCTTTTACCAGAAGGTACCTTTTCGTATTTTTAACGTATGATCGAAGTTCGTGATCCGATAGCGCTTTACAACAAGACCAGGTTTACAGTTGAAGAATACCTGACGTTTGAAAAAGAAAATCCGGAGAAACACGAGTTTTTCAAGGGAGAAATATTTGCCATGTCGGGGGCCAGTCCGCGGCACAACGTAATTTTTTCCAATCTCTTCGGAGAATTGGTTACTAAACTAAAGGGCAGTCTGTGTAAACCATACGGAAGCGATCTGCGCATTCATATACCTGAAAACACATTGTTTACGTATCCGGATATTTCCGTCATCTGTGGCGATATTGTTACCAGTGAAGCCGATCAGGATACAGCGATTCTTCCAACGGTGTTGATTGAGATTCTTCCCCCTTCAACACGCAACTACGATCGGGGCGATAAATTCAAATTGTATCGCGATATTCCTTCGCTGAAAGAATATGTACTCGTTGATTCAGAAAGCATGCTCGTTGAGGTATACAGCATCAATGAAAGAGGACATTGGGAGTTGACGGAGTACAAATCGTCAGCCGATACGTATGTTCTTCATTCGCTAAAGTTGAGCATTTCGTTAATGGATATTTACGAAGGCACAAAACTACAGAACTGATATTGTACATAACTTGTACCCTGAACCTGTCGAAGGGTATAGTGAAATATTTAATCTTCAACTAGTTTCCACATCGCCCCAACCAGTGTTTTCTTCTCTCCTGAAAAACCCGCACGCCATTCACCTGCATCACTAATCAAATCCTGTTCGTCAACTTTTTCCATTTCAACTGATCCGGTTACTTCTACCTGTTGGTTGAGCAAACCTTCATTCCACGCTGACAAGCCATCAATATAAAAGACACCATCAGTTGTTTGGAGTAACGCGCCTCCTTTTCCGTTTCGGGCTATGCCAGTTAGAGTAATTTTTTCAGTCATGTTTAAAAACTTTCACGCTAAGTCGCAAAGCCGCAAAGAATGCGCTAAGATTCATTAACTACCTGCTCTGATATTTTTCCTGTCTTCTTATTCTTCAAAATCAACTTCTTCGCTCCGTAGTGCGTTACTTCTTCCTTTACCAAGTAATGTTCGGCATCATACTCCTGCAGGTGACTATCTTTGCTAACGCCTGTTTTACCGCGCCATACATCGAGCTTTACCGGTTCCCACAATTTACTTTTGGCTGATCGGTACGCAGCATCCAGAATGGCATTCACCACATAGCCATCGTAAAAGGTTTCTTTCGGCTGTGTGCCTTGCTCAAAAGCATTCAGCATATCGGTAAACATGTGGTTGTAGCCTAACTCGTTCAGCTCATCGCCTACCGGGAAAAGCCAACCCGTATTGCTCTCAGCTTTCTCGGCCACATAATCTGCCCCCTTTCCTGTAGTGAACATTTCAAAACCGGTGCGCAAAAATCCATTTGTCCAGATGGTACCTTCCGAGCCCATCACTTCATCGCGCAAATCCAACCCACCGCGAAACGTCCAGCTTACTTCAAACTGTCCGATGGCTCCGTTTTCATATTTCACCAACCCGATGGCATGATCTTCCGCATCAATCGGTTTCACCTGCGTATCGGCCCAGCACATCACTTCAATCGGCTTGATGTCTTTACCGATGTAGGTACGCGCAATCTCCACACAATGGCAACCGAGGTCGAGAATACATCCGCCTCCGGCTTGCTCCATATCCCAAAACCATTCGCTATGCGGACCGGGATGTGTCTCGCGTGATTTGGCCCACAGAATTCTTCCTAATGCTCCGCTCAAAATACTTTCATGCGCTTTTAAAAACTTGGGCGTGTACACCAGGTCTTCGAGGTAGCCATTGAAAATACCAGCTTTCTCCACCGCTTCCAGCATACGCTTTCCTTCTTCGGCATTTCGGCCGAGCGGCTTGGTAACCATCACCGCCTTTTTATGTTTGCAACACAACATCACCGCCTCTTCATGCAGGTTGTTGGGCAACGAAACGCAAACCACCTCCACATCGGGTCGGTTAATAGCTTCTTCCATATTGGTGGTTCCGAACGGCACATCGTAATCGGCCATAAACTTTTTCACACTTTCATCTCTGCGTGAATACACCGATACAATTTTATCCTTGCTTCTGTATCCGTGAAGCGAATCGGTGTAAAACCGGCCGATAAAACCGGTACCCAACATGGCAATGCGTGTCATAGCTTAGTTCAATGTTTAGTATCTAATATTAAAAGTCATCATCAGGATGTCGAAACGTAAACACTTAAATCATACCAAATAGGCTTCGACAAGCTCAGCCTGACAAGGTCTGTCTTAATTGATGTCTTCAATGTTCGGTTTCAAGTTATGGGTTATCCGCAATTCATCCAACCCTTTGTAAAAATGTTCGGGCACAAAACGCAATAAATGCGTAACATTGATACGCTTAAAAACTCAACTATGAAAAAACTGCCTTTCACACTTGTCATTCTTGCGTTGGTTATTTCCTGTGCCGAAAAAGAAGCCACCTTTAACCGGGAAGATGGCCTAAGCTCTTTTTCTGTTACGGGTATTGAAAATCACATCAAAATCTTGTCTGCCGATGAATTTACAGGCCGTAAGCCGTTCACGGAAGGCGAACGAAAAACACTGGCTTACCTGGAAGATCAATACAGAGCGTTGGGCTTGGAGCCGGGGAATGGCGAAAGCTTCCTGCAGGAAGTACCCATGGTGGAGATCACTTCTACAGCAGCGCCATCGATGGAAGTTAAATCAACGAAAGGATCATTCACCCTTGAAGGATTGAAAGATTATGTAATCTGGACGGAGCGCACACAGGAAACCATAGAATTAAAAGAGGAAGATCTGATTTTTGCAGGCTTTGGTATTGTAGCCCCCGAATACAACTGGAATGATTATGCAGGCCTGGATGTAAAAGATAAAATTGTGTTGGTGATGGTGAACGATCCGGGATTCGGTTCGGAAGATGCTTCGCTGTTTAAAGGCAACACCATGACGTACTACGGTCGCTGGACGTACAAATTTGAAGAAGCCGCGCGACAGGGTGCAAAAGGTTTATTGATTGTTCATGATGATGTACCGGCCGGTTACGGATTCTGGGTGGTGCAGAACAGCTGGAACGCATCGAAATTATACTTAGATACACGCGATAAAAATCCATACTTCTGTGCTACGGTAGGTTGGGTTTCCAATCCTACCGCAAAAAAATTATTTGAAGCAGCTGGTATCGATTGGGCTACTACCGTTTCGGCTGCACGTCAACCGGGCTTTAAAGGCATGCCGATGAACCTCAAACTCTCCACTACACTTTCAGTGAAATCGAAATACGACAAAACGTATAATGTAATTGGCAAGATTACAGGCGCAAAGCAACCAGACGAATACATCATTTACTCTACGCATTGGGATCACCTCGGCATTGGCAAAGCCGATGAAAAAGGTGACACCATATATAATGGAGCACTCGACAACGCCAGCGGAACAGCCGGCATGCTTGAGATTGCCAAGGCGTTTAAATCCATGAAAGCAAAACCGAATCGTACACTCATTTTTCTAGCTGTAACCGCTGAAGAGCAAGGGTTGTGGGGATCGGAGTATTATGCACAGAACCCGATCTATCCAAGAGAAAAAACCGTAGCCAACATTAATATAGACGGCATCAATCCGTATGGAAAAATGAAAGACATTGTGGTGGTGGGCATCGGACAATCTGATTTGGAAGATTACCTGAATGAAGAAGCGAAAGCCGTTGGTCGGTATACTTCACCAGAGCCCAATCCGGTTGCCGGATATTATTTTCGCTCCGATCATTTTTGTTTTGCCAAAGTGGGCATTCCTGCATTGTATACCGGAACGGGCATCGATCATTTCGAAAAAGGTGCTGAATACGGCAAGCAACTTCAGGATGAATACGTAGCCAAATACTACCACAAACCATCCGATGAATACGACACCTCACGCTGGAACCTGGAAGGCGCGGTAGACGATGCGAAGTTGTTATTCAACGTAGGCAAAAAATTATCCTTTGAAACTACATGGCCACAATGGAAGGAAGGATCGGAGTTTAAGGCTGTGCGCGATGCGTATATGAACAAGTAATTCGATTGATTAACAAAAAGTAGCATCCGTCCTACAATAAAAATTGAATGTCATTGCGAGCGGAAGGGTTGGCTGTAAGGAGGAGCGAAGCAATCCCCCACTACATAGAGAGAACTAAACGTACCCTTGGGATTGCTTCACGCCAACACACATAACTACGCCTCCGTTCGCAATGACGAAAGCGTTTAGGAATGAACCTGTCTCACATTAATAAAAACTTAAAGAGGTCTGTTTTATACCAGACCTCTTTTTTTTTATTTATCCTCATTCATACCTCAGAGAGTCAACCGGGTTTGTTTTTGCTGCACGCAACGTTTGAAAACTGATGGTTAATAATGAAATCAGCAGCACGGCTATTCCGGCACTTACAAAAACAAAAAAGGAAATGGTGATCCGGTAAGGAAAACTTTGAATCCAATCGCGCATAACCAGGTACACCAAAGGAACCGCGATCAAAACAGAAAAGCCAACCAGCTTCAGGTATTCTCTTGATAGCAATAGAAAAATCCCGTTTACCGATGAGCCCAATGCCTTTCGTATTCCAATTTCCTTGGTTCGTTGCGTGGCCGTAAAAGCCGACAACCCGAATAACCCGATACAACCTACCATAATGGCCAGAAGAGAGAACGTAGTAAACAGCTTGCCAAACTTCTTTTCATTCTCATATTGCATGTTGAAATAATCGTCCAGAAAGAAATGCTCGAAAGGATTTCCGGGGAAAGCTTTAGTCCAGGCACTTCGAATGCTGGCCAGTGTTGCGGGCAAATCGGTGGTGTTGATCTTTAAAGAATAGAATTCACCTCCGTAGGCCGTGCAATAAAATACAGTAGGATCAAGTGCCTTTTTGAGTGATACCTGATGATAATCGTTTACTACACCCACAACAATTCCATTCCACTGAAATTGTGGAACAGCAAGCGTTTGACCGATGGCGTCTTCAGGCTTTCCAAAACCTAAAAGTTTAACCGCTGATTCCGTAATAATCATGGATGTATCCGGATCGTTGGTAAAATCCTTTGAAAAACCTCTACCTGCCAACAGCTTCATATCGAACACATCAATAAAATCATAATCCATACTGTTGAATCGAACCGTAATGGCCGTATCATCATTGGCGCCATATTTTTTGATTACCGCCTTGTACTCCCGCTGTTTTCCCGGAATAGTAGCCGAGGTGCTGACCCCTTGAATGGTGGCATCCTTTTCCAGTTCATTACGAAACACATCTACATTGGAATAGAAAGCCTGACGATCACGCGGTGCAATTCCCGGTCGCTCAATCACCAGCACTTGTTTAATATTCATACCAATGTCTCGGTTCATCATAAAGTTAAGCTGATCATGCACGATCAATGTACCCGAGATAAGTGCTACAGAGGCAACAAATTGAAAAACCACCAACGACTTGCGTAACAGTAATCCCCTGCGGCTGGTGAGCATTTTTCCTTTCAACACCAAAACAGGTTTAAATGAAGACAAAACAAATGCAGGGTAAAATCCGGAAAGCAAAGAGCCCGCTAGCCATACCAAACCTAGTAACCCCAAAAACCAGGGTTGAACCAGGTAACTGAATGTAAGGGTCAATCCGGATAACTGGTTAAAATATGGAAGTGCAAGCGCGACCAATCCAAAAGCCAACACGAGGCTAAAGAAATTCACCGCCATCGCCTCCACAAGAAATTGCAAAATCAACTGGCCTTTAAACGCCCCCATTACTTTTCTCACGCCAACCTCATTGGCGCGTTCCATCGCTTTTGCCGTAGAAAGGTTGATGTAGTTGATCCACGCAATCACTAACACAAAAATTCCGATAATGGCCATGAAGAATACAATGCGCGAATCCCCATTCGGCTCTGGTTCTTCCGCCAGACTTGAGGTAAGGTGAATGCTCTTAAGCGGTTGCAAACTCAGTATGTCGTGTTGATTTCGTTCTTTCAGCGCAGGATTATATTTCTCTACAATTGCCCCGAATTTCTTCTCCAATGATTTTGCATCTGTTCCCGGCTGTACCGAAATAAACGTATACATATCTTTTCGTTGCCAGCTTTGATGGTATCGGTTAGGTGCCCACTCACCCCTGCCTAGCAAAGTTTTATAGGAAAACAAAATATCAAACTTCAGATGCGTATTCGGTGGGAGATCCTTAAACACACCGGTAACTTTTACCAGCTCGTTGTTGAAATCATCATCCTGCATGCGCAGCATTTTTCCGATTGGATCTGCATCTCCAAAATATCGCCTGGCGTATGATTCAGAGATTACGGCACAGTTGGGTTGAGCCAGTGCAGTTAATTTATCGCCCGCAATCATGGCGTAATCCATCATCGGCAGGAAAGAAGAATCGGCATACAGAAAACGTCTGTGTTTAAAAGCTATCGGGTCAGGTTTTGCATCTTCATACGTAATGATGACGTTGTTTTTATATCCCAGGTTATAAAGACGCGCGTAGCCTGTCACCTCCGGTAACTCCTCCACCAACGCAGGACCAACACCCGGATAATTTTCTGCGCTGGTCATAACCAGCTCGTTGTTGACATACGTAGTTAGCGATACCCGATATATGTGATCTGCATTCGGGATAAATGCTTCATAACTTTTTTCAAAATAAACATATTGGGCAATGAGCAAAAACACACACATGCCAATAGACAGACCGGCTATATTGAGGGATGAGAAAAAGGCATTTTTGCGTAGGGCCCGCAACGCGGAAAGGATGAGGTTTCGGATCATAAGGGGTAGTTTGGAAGGTACAACTCCAAAGACGAGCGGAGGTTACATAAAGTTTTGATGTTGTCCGGTTTTGGATGTTAACGTACGGGTGGCAGGTTAAGATCGTACACTTCAATGCAGTAGTGACTCACTTTTAGAATCCTAACCCCCGTTAGTAAAACCGTGTGTTAGTCCGTATTTTTGGCCTTGTTGAAGACTTTGAAGCTATGAGTACGGAAACCATTACCCCTAAGAAAACTGACAAACCCAACCTGGCTGGCCATCAGGCCCCGGAACCCTATAAACCCAAAAACAAAGTTCGTATTGTAACGGCTGCCAGCCTGTTTGATGGGCACGATGCCGCTATCAACATCATGCGCAGGATCATTCAGGCGACAGGTGTGGAGGTTATTCATTTAGGCCACGACCGTAGCGTGGAAGAAGTGGTGAACACCGCCATTCAGGAGGATGCACAGGCCATTGCCATGACCAGCTATCAGGGTGGGCACAACGAATACTTTAAATACATGTACGACCTCTTACAAGAGAAGGGCGCAGGACATATTAAAATATTTGGCGGAGGTGGTGGAGTTATTCTGCCCGATGAAATCAAAGAACTGATGGAATACGGCATTACCCGAATTTATTCTCCGGATGATGGCCGTGCACTGGGCCTTCAGGGAATGATCAATGATTTGGTGGAGAAGAGTGATTTTCCAACGGGGAAAACAATTAGCAATAAGCAGTTATCAATTAACAATTACGTACCGATAGCGCAGGCAATTTCAGCTGCGGAAAATTATTATGATGAGCATAAGGATTTCTTCAGCGAGATCAATAAAAAGGCAGCAACTTCAAAAGCTCCGGTGTTGGGCATAACCGGTACGGGTGGCGCGGGGAAATCTTCCATGGTCGATGAAATTGTGCGAAGGTTTTTAGTTGATTTTAAAGATAAAACCATCGGATTGATTTCCGTTGACCCATCCAAACGCAAAACCGGTGGTGCGCTGCTGGGTGATCGTATCCGCATGAATGCGATCAATAATCCTCGCGTGTATATGCGTTCGCTGGCTACGCGTCAATCCAACCTGGCGTTGTCGGCTTATGTAAAGGAAGCGATACAAATATTAAAGGCGGCTGGGTTTGATCTGATCATTTTGGAAACATCGGGTATCGGGCAAAGCGATACGGAAATACTGGATCACAGTGATGTTTCACTATATGTCATGACTCCAGAGTATGGTGCTGCCACTCAGCTTGAAAAAATCGACATGCTTGATTTTGCCGATGTGATTGCGTTGAACAAGTTTGATAAACGCGGTGCTCTGGATGCCTTACGTGACGTAAAGAAACAATACCAGCGCAACCACCAACTTTGGGATAAAAAACCGGAAGACATGCCCGTGTTCGGAACGATTGCTTCACAGTTCAATGACCCGGGTACGAATCAGTTGTATAAACACATTATTGATAAGGTTGTAGAAAAGACTGGCGCTGATCTCAAATCATCGTTTGAGATTACCCGCGAGATGTCGGAGAAGATTTTTGTTATCCCTCCGCACCGTACGCGCTACCTCAGTGAAATTTCAGAAAACAACCGCAAATACGATGAATGGGTAAATGAACAGGTGGTTGTAGCTGAAAAATTATTTGCATTCAACAAAACGATTGAGTCTGTTGCCGATGCCGACATCAAAAAAGTACTTCAGGCAGAATTTGATAAGATCAAACTCAACCTTGATCCGAAAAACTGGAAGTTAATTGAAGAGTGGAAAGAAAAAGTAACTAAATACAAAGAACCGGTTTTTAAATTCAAGGTTCGCGATAAAGAGATCGGTATTCAAACACACACCGAATCGTTATCGCACACACAGATTCCAAAAGTTGTTCTTCCCAAATATTCAAGCTGGGGAGATTTGTTGCGTTGGAGTTTGCAAGAAAATGTGCCCGGTGAATTTCCATACACGGCAGGTATCTATCCATTCAAGCGTGAAGGCGAAGACCCTACCCGCATGTTTGCTGGTGAAGGAGGACCAGAACGCACCAACAGACGCTTTCATTATGTAAGTCTGGCCATGCCGGCCAAACGTTTATCAACCGCATTCGATTCAGTAACCCTTTACGGTAACGATCCGGATTACCGACCTGATATTTACGGTAAGATCGGCAACTCGGGTGTAAGCATTTGCTGCCTGGATGATGCCAAGAAACTTTACAGCGGTTTCAACCTGGCCGATCCGAAAACTTCCGTATCGATGACCATTAACGGTCCGGCACCGATGCTGTTGGCCTATTTCATGAATGCCGCTGTCGACCAGCAATGCGAAATCTACATCAAGCAAAACGGACTGGAAGAAGAAGTAAAAAAGAAAATTGCTGACCTCTATAAAGGCAAAGAAAATGAACGACCTGCTTATCAGGGTGCGTTACCAAAAGGCAATGACGGACTTGGGTTAATGCTGCTTGGTATTACCGGAGATCAGGTACTACCAAAAGAGGTGTACGAAAAAATAAAAGCCGAGACATTATCACAGGTGCGTGGAACCGTACAAGCCGACATTTTAAAAGAAGATCAGGCTCAGAACACCTGTATCTTCTCTACAGAGTTTGCCCTTCGGTTAATGGGTGATGTACAACAGTACTTTATTGATAAAAAAGTAAGAAACTTTTATTCGGTTTCCATTTCAGGTTACCACATTGCCGAAGCTGGTGCCAACCCGATTACACAGTTGGCCTTTACGCTGGCAAATGGTTTCACTTACGTAGAATATTATTTAAGCAGAGGCATGGACATCAACGCCTTTGCTCCTAACCTGTCTTTTTTCTTCAGCAACGGGGTTGATCCGGAGTATGCCGTAATCGGTCGCGTTGCCAGACGAATCTGGGCGAAAGCCTTGAAGAACAAATATGGAGCGGATGCCCGTTCGCAGATGTTGAAGTATCACATTCAAACTTCTGGTCGCTCATTACACGCACAGGAAATCGACTTCAACGACATCCGCACAACCCTGCAGGCACTTTACGCGATTTACGATAACTGCAACTCGCTTCATACCAATGCATATGATGAGGCCATCACCACTCCTACAGAAGAAAGCGTGCGGAGAGCCATGGCTATTCAACTCATTATTAATAAAGAGTTAGGATTGGCCAAAAATGAAAATCCGTTACAGGGATCATTCATTATTGAAGAGCTTACTGATCTTGTTGAAGAAGCTGTGCTATCGGAGTTCGATCGCATCACTGAACGAGGTGGTGTATTGGGGGCAATGGAAACCATGTACCAACGTGGAAAAATTCAGGAAGAAAGTTTGTATTACGAAACATTAAAACACACAGGCGAATATCCGATTATCGGGGTGAATACATTCTTGAGTTCAAAAGGATCGCCAACAGTATTGCCACAGGAAGTAATACGTGCCACAACGGAAGAAAAAGAATACCAGATTTCGATGCTCCGAAACCTGCATCACTTCCATGCCGATAAAACAGTTGCCATGCTGGAGCGTGTACAACAAGCTGCCATCCAAAACAAAAACATCTTTGAGGAATTAATGGAGGCTGCCAAGGTTTGCTCGCTCGGGCAAATTACCAAAGCCTTGTTTGAAGTAGGCGGACAGTACAGGCGAAACATGTAGTCTTTAGTCCATAGTCCATGGCATTTAGTCAATGGTCTATGGACTATCGAAAATTGACTTTTGATCTATCTATAAATCAGTTTAATCGCTGACAAACATCAGTCTGCTTTTTAACCATACCTGATACTTTTAAGTATGGGTGTAGTTAAATCTTTACGCACATTTTTCCTGGAAACCGGCCAAATGACGTTGTTCAGTTGGCGGTATGTGAAGGAATTTCTCTTTCCTCCTTATGAATTCAAGGAACTGCTACGCCAATGCTACCTCATTGGAAATAAATCACTCGGCCTGGTTGGCGCTACGGGCTTCATTATGGGTGTTGTGCTCACATTGCAAACCCGACCTACCTTGGTAGAGTTTGGTGCGGAATCGTGGATGCCCTCAATGGTGGGCATTGCTATTGTTCGGGAAATCGGGCCGGTATTAACCGCGTTGATTTGTGCTGGTAAAATCGGATCCGGAATTGGTGCTGAGTTGGCATCCATGAAAGTAACCGAACAAATAGATGCCATGGAGGTTTCAGGAACCAATCCCTATAAATATCTCGTGATTACACGCGTCACCGCTTGCATACTCATGCTTCCGTTATTGGTAATCTTCTCCGATGTGGTTTCACTCATCGGCTCTTCACTGGTTGAACTTATCAAAGGAAAAGTGACCTTTCAATTATACTTCAGCAATGTTTTTACATACCTGAAGTTTAGTGATTTGATACCATCCATTACAAAATCCTTCTTCTTTGGGTTTGCCATTGGTATCGTTGGGTGTTACAAAGGCTTCACCTCTAAAAAGGGAACAGAAGGTGTAGGCCGGACAGCAAATTCGGCTGTTGTTATCAGCTCCATGCTGGTGTTCATTCTTGATTTTATTGCCGTTCTGATCACCGATATCTTTTACGAATTGTGATGAAAGCACCAGTCAACATCGATTCTCGCGAGCCTGTCATAACCATAGAAGACTTATGGAAATCTTTTGGATCAAACCATGTGCTCAAAGGTTTTAACCTGAATGTATGCCAAGGTGAAAACGTGGCTGTAATGGGAAAGTCCGGATCAGGAAAATCTGTATTGATTAAATGCATCATCGGACTTATTGCTATCGATAAAGGCACACTTAATGTGTTGGGCCGGTCCGTACCCGATCTAAACCAGAAAGAAATTGACGCATTGCGTACTGAAGTTGGGTTTCAGTTTCAGGGCAGTGCGTTGTACGACTCGATGACGGTGCGTGAAAACCTGGAGTTTCCACTGCGCAGGCATCCGGAAAAGGTAAAGAATATTTCCATCCATGAATTGGTGATGGAATCGCTGGAAAGTGTAGGACTGGCGCATGCCGTTGATATGATGCCCGAAGAACTCTCGGGTGGGATGAAAAAAAGAATTGCGCTTGCGCGCACATTGATCATGCGTCCAAAAATTATTTTGTATGACGAACCAACCAGTGGATTAGATCCGGTGACGGGAAGAGAAATAAGTTTGCTGATAAACGAAATACAAAAACGCTTCAACACGGCTGCCATTATTATTACCCACGATTTAGGCTGCGCTAAAATTACCAGTAACCGGATGGTTATTTTACATGAGGGTCGAAATCATGCGGAAGCAACCTACGATGAATTATATCAATCAAAAGATGAAGCCGTGAAGGCTTTCTTTACTTAACTATAAACGTAAAACCATGGAAAAGTCAACCGGAACCACCATTCGCCTTGGAATATTCGTCATCCTGGGTGTGCTTATTTTCACGGTTGCCGTGTACCTGATCGGGCAAAAGCAACACATGTTCAGTGAGACATTTGAAATTGCTGCTCACTTTAATAACGTGAACGGATTGCAACCCGGTAACAACGTTAGATTTTCAGGCATAGATGCCGGCTCAGTAACAGAAGTAAATTTTATGAACGACTCCGTTATTGAAGTAAGGATGCGCATTAAGGAAAGTCTGCGCCAGCACATTAAACAAAATGCCTTGGCGACAATTGGAACCGATGGCCTGATGGGAAACATGATTGTTAACATCTCCCCAGGAAAAGGTCAGGCATTACCCGTTGAAAACAACAGTCTTATTCAATCCTACAGTCGTATTAAGACAGATGACATTCTCAACACCCTGAACGTGACCAACGATAATGCAGCCATGCTAACACATGATCTGCTGGAGATTACCCAACAAATCAAAACCGGGAAGGGAACGGTTTCCTCCGTTCTATACGATACCACCTTGCGCAATGAGGTATTGTTGACTGTAAAAAATCTTCGGTTAACCGCGCAGAAAACCAACGAACTTATTCAGGAGCTAAACACACTTACTAATGAAATCAATCAAGGTCGAGGTACAATTGGCTGGCTATTAAACGACACCTTAACCGCGCACCAGGTAAATAACACACTTACTAAACTTCAACAAACCGGCACAAAACTTCAGGCTGTTTCAGATAGCGTCAGTATAGTACTTCAAACTATACAACAAGGTCAGGGAGCATTACCGCTCTTACTTTACGACACTGCGGTTGCTAAAGATGTCCAGCAATCACTGCAAAACATAAAAGAAGGAACTGCTTCATTCACTGAAAATATGGAAGCATTAAAGCGGAGCGCATTTTTACGCAAGTATTTTAAAGAACAGGAGAAAAAGAAAAAATAAAAAAAGCCAGAGTGATCACTCTGGCTTTTCATCATTAACTAATATGGATTAGAATGTCAGGGTTTCAATCAAACCAGCGCTATTGTAAACTTCGAACGTGAATTTCTTAGACTTTACTTCACTGAGGTTAAAAATTCTACCGAAGCTACCTGAAACAGTTTCCTGGTACGTATTGATCAGGTTCAGATTTTCGTCAAAAATCCTGACCTCAATTGTCTCTGTACCCTCATTGGCAACCATCACGGCAAACTTACGGGCATCCACTTCACGGGAAGCTACTTTGTTCGACTTTTGCTCAGGAGCATAGTCTACTGAAGCAGAAAGAACCTTATCACCTTGCTTCAACTGAATGGTGTATGTATCGGCTGCCATTCCTTTAAAGTTTACTGGACGAATAAATCCTTTTAGGCTTCTTACGGATTCACTGTAAACTACCTTGCCTTTACTATTTGAAATAGTAAGCAGCATTGCAGAAGGCTTCTCTCCTTCATAAATTAATTTGTAAACACCCGATTTTCCGGAGATAACAAACAAACCTGTATTGCTCGGATCATCGTTTGCAACAGCCAGGAAAGACGACACGGCCATCAGGGCTGTAAGTAATAATGATTTTGTTTTCATAGTTGTTAAATTTAATTACACTGCAAATGTACGGGCTTCACCAACCAAGGTTGCCCTATTGTAAGACAATCGTATTTTTTGAGTAAGAAAACGTTTGCGGAAATTTTTTATCCTGATTTGATCAATCAAATCAAAAACAAAGCTATTCCACCAACTTTTAGGAGGTTTGGTTTATGCACACGTTTACGGAGGTGAACTATCCTGCCGCTGTAACTACTGTGCTGGTCTGTCGGTGCTTCTTTCTGACTATTACCTTCTCTGAACCCGACTCACGGTCATTTGAAACACTCACCTTGTAAACACCAGGCGGTAAACCTGATAGATTATACGGCCTGGAGAATCCATTGCGCGCGCGGACAATTTCAGAAAACACAACCTGGCCGGATGAATTTCTGATTTCAATTTTTGTGCTACACCATTCACTGGATGAATACAACACCTCAACCGTAGCATCTTTGGTGATGAAGGTTACCCCTGGAATTTTCTCCGGCATATCCATCAAAGTACCATTGGCCCATGTTGCTATTGACAGTATCTGCAAACAAAAAATTAACAACATCTTTCGCATACCCACTTACGCTGCTTTCTATACTACACTATAGACGCTAAAATTCATTTTCGGTTTCAGCATTTGCGTTAAAATATCGTTAAGTCAAAAAAAATCGGATTTTAGCAAGCGCATACGCATAAGTTTGGGATGTTGATCTTTAAAATAACCATGGCTAAAAAGGGCAATGGTTTTTCTGATCGTTCAATCGTGAACAGAACTATCCCAAAAGCGAACAAAATTGGGTTAATGTGCTTTGGATATAAGGGCTTATCCTACTACTTTGGGTACCTCAAACTAAAAAACCCAAACTATGATGAAACGACAGATTTTTGTTTGGATTCTTCTGTTATTGCTGGCCGGAAATGGCTTTGCACAAAAGAAGAAATCCAAGTCCCCCGACAAGAAACCGGCAGAAACAACTGCTCCTTCACCCGAAGTTAAACCACAAACTCCCCCTCCAGCAAAAGTCACTTCTGTTGAAGGTATCACAGAATACAAGCTGCATAACGGCCTCCGCGTTCTACTATTTCCGGATGCCTCAAAGCAAACCTTTACCATAAACGTGACGTACCTGGTTGGCTCCAAGCACGAGAACTATGGAGAAACGGGTATGGCACACTTGCTGGAACACCTTGTTTTTAAAGGAACCCCTAAGTATCCGATCAATATTATGAAGGAACTGGAGGATCGGGGTGCAAGTTTCAATGGCACAACGTCATTGGACCGTACCAATTATTTTGAAACCCTTTCAGCGTCAGAAGAAAATCTGAAGTGGGCAATCGAAATGGAGGCCGATCGGATGGTGAATTCCTTCATCGCCAAAAAAGATCTCGACAGCGAAATGACCGTTGTACGCAATGAGTATGAAAGCGGAGAAAACAGCCCGATTGGTGTATTATTCAAAAAACTTTCCGGTACGGCTTACCAATGGCATAGCTATGGAAAATCCACTATTGGCGAACGCTCCGATATTGAAAATGTTTCTATCGATCGCTTGCAAGCCTTTTACAGAAAGTACTATCAGCCAGATAATGCTGTGGTTGTACTTGCAGGAAAGTTTGATGAGGGAAAAGCACTGAATTACATCAACGAGTTTTTTGGTGCAATTCCAAAACCTAATCGGGAACTTGCTCCCTTTTATACACGCGAACCTGTTCAGGACGGTGAAAGAACAGTGACTGTAAAACGTGTTGGTGATGTTCAGTACGTTGCACTCGCCTACCACATTTCGCCAGGTTCACATGAAGATTTTGCCCCGCTTTCGATACTTTCAAACATCATGACCACCCAGCCTTCTGGTCGGTTATACAAGTCGTTGGTCGATACTAAAAAAGCCAGTGCAGTATTCTCACTGACCCGTTCATCAAAAGAGCCGGGTTTGATGATGGCCTTTGCTGAAGTATTAAAAGAGAAGTCTGTTGAAGATGCCCGAAACACGATGGTGAAAACGTTTAACGATGTAGTTACAACTCCCCCCACCAAAGAAGAGGTTGATCGAGCAAAAACAGAAATACTGAAACAGTTTGAACTAAACTTTAATAATGCTGATCGCATAGGTGTATTTTTAAGTGAATACATTGCTATGGGTGACTGGAGATTATTCTTTCTGTACCGCGATCGGTTAGAAAAAGTTACACCCGATGATGTTCTGCGTGTAGCCAAGAACTACCTGAAAGATGATAACCGCACCGTTGGCTACTTTATTCCAACTGAAAAACCTGATCGCGCTGAAATTCCAGGCGAACCGGATGTAGCTGCTTTGGTAAAAGATTATAAAGGTAAGCAGGCCGTTGCCAGTGGCGAGGAATTTGACCCTTCACCCACTAACATTGAAGCACGCACTCAGCGTAGCACGCTGGCCAATGGCATGAAGGTGGCCTACCTGCCAAAGAAAACGCGCGGAGAGTCTGTGCAATTCCGCATGACTTTACGTTTCGGTGATGAGAAAAACCTGATGAACAAAGGTACAACCGGACAGTATGCAGCGCGTATGCTTGACAAAGGCACTTCGAAAATGACGCGTCAACAAATTAAAGATGAATTTGACAGGCTGAAAGCACGTGTGAATTTCTTTGGTGGTGCAACATCTGTAAGTGTTAACATCGAAACCACCCGCCCTAACCTGGCTGAAACCATTAAACTGGTAAGCCAGATTTTAAAAGAAGCTTCATTTCCAGCCGAAGAATTTGAAAAGTTAAAAGCTGAAGAGATTGCCGCAATTGAATCGCAACGAAGCGAACCACAGGCCGCAGCCTCCATCCGTTTACAGAAGCATACCTCACCATATCCCAAGGGTGATCCGCGTTATGCCGAAGATTTCGATGAATCGCTGGCTGCAATCAACGCCCTGAAGCTTGACGATGTAAAAAAATTCCATAAAGAATTCTATGGAACTAACCATGCCACACTGGCCATCTCAGGCGATTTTGATGCTAGCGAAATCAGCGCCCTTATCAGCGAGCAATTTGGTAACTGGAAAAGTCCTGCCAACTACAAACGCTTGGAGGCCAGGATTAAAAATGTACAACCCATCGATGAAAAAATTGAAACTCCCGATAAGGCTAATGCATTTTTCCTTGCCAGTTATTCCTGGGAGTACAGTGATGCCGAACCCGACTATGCAGCCTTAACGCTTGGTCACTACATGTTAGGTGGTGGTACTGCTTCACGATTGTTCTCACGGATTCGTGGAAAAGAGGGGATCAGCTATGGTGTTGGATCATTCTTCAGTGCAGGAAACCTGGATAAAGTAGGAAGCTTTACAGCCTATGCCATTTATGCTCCTGAAAATGTTGGACGACTGGAAGAGACCTTTAAAGAGGAGATTTTGAAGGCAGTTAATGAAGGCTTTACAGCTGAAGAAGTTGAAGCCGCTAAATCAGGCTGGCTACAATCCAGAACGGTTGGTCGGGCACAAGATGCCTCCATTGCAGGCACACTAAACAACTACTTGTTTACCGGTCGTACCATGGAGTGGGATGCCGAGCTGGAAAAGAAGGTTCAGGCACTAACCGTAGAAGAAATAAACGCTGCCATGAAAAAGCATTTGAGTTACGACAAGCTAAACATGGTAAAAGCAGGAGATTTTGCAAAAGCAAAGGCGAAAGCCGAAGGAAAGTAATCTCCTGAACGTTGGGTTAAAAGGCTACCCCGAACGGGTAGCCTTTTTTAGTTTAAATGATACGAGTCCTTGCTGATTTCTTCGCGCTGAAGTACGTGAAGCTGAAACTTTATTTTTGACAATAAAAACTTTTCTCTACCATGCTCTTCCTCGGTGAGTAATTTATATCGCTCCTGAATATCCAGGTGCAGTTCTTGCGCTATTGAGAACACATTAAAAAAGGCTTCATGCCTGGTGATTTTTCGTTTCTGTAAGTAATCCCTGAACTGCTCGCTTAGTCTGGCGCCCGGTAACGCGTGATGATCAGTCTCCCAGCAGGTAATTTCTCCACCCGGGTACAACTTCGACTTAAATGTGCGATACAGTTTATGCAAATAGAAATTATCCAGGCACTTCACAATAATATCCGACTCGCCACCGGGATAACGCTTGATTACACTCTCCAACTTCATCAATGAACCGATCTTCTCTTCGTTAATGGTATTGTTGAAATAAATACCAAAATGAATATCTGCGTTTTCGGCATCTTCCAAAAGTTGCTTATACCGGGGCTCGAAAATATGCAACGGCACCAATTCACCCGGTAGCGGCAAAAGCGAAAGCGGAAACATGGGAATGGTGGTTATGCGAGCCATAATGCTTTAACACTTAACTCCCTGAATGGTTAATATGTAACCAAACAATCAGGCTGAATACCAAATTCTTGTTCAAGAAGGGTGTACCCGGGTAAAAAAGACAAATTAATCAGGAAAGAAAATCCGGCTACCACCCCACCCGATTGCTTTACCAAACGGCCAGCAGCACCGGCTGTTCCACCCGTGGCCAACAGATCATCGTGAATCAGCACATTCCATCCTCGTTTTACGGCATCCACATGCATTTCAATGGCCGCAGTGCCATACTCCAGGGTGTACTTCTCTGAAAGTGTTGTGTACGGAAGCTTCCCCACTTTCCGCACCGGTAAAAAGCTACAACCCAACTCATGCGCTAAAATGCCTCCCAAAATGAAGCCACGGGCCTCCACAGCAGCAATGGCGTCAATCTTTCTGCTGCGAAAATGATCAGCCATTTCTTTCACAACTTCCCGAAATAGTTCGGGGTTTGACAGCACAGGGGTGATATCCTTAAACACAATACCCGGCTTGGGATAATCCTGAACATCGCGAATGCTTGCTTTTATTCTTTGCTCGAGCGTCATCGGTGGATTTTTATAACTTGCCAAAAATAAAGGAGTACCTACATAATTAAAACAATAACGTTCCTGTCTATGAAAATAGTTACCCGAATGCTTGAAGATGAGGTGTATGAAGCCACCAATGCGGCAGGACATGCCGTACGGATGGATATGCGCTCAGCCGATAAAAAGCAAGCACAATCACCCACTGAACTTTTGCTTTCATCGGTAGCCGGATGTGGCGCGGTGGATATCGTACTTATTCTTAAAAAAAGAAAAAAGACCATAACCGACTTTGTGATCGAAACCACGGGCACCCGCAGGGATGAAACCCCTCGCAGGTTCACCGACATTCATTGCAAATACATCATCACCTCTCCCGATGTTGAGGAAGAGGAGCTGAACAAAGTGGCAGCGCTATCGCTGGAAAAATATTGCTCGGTAGCTGCCTCTATAAGCAGTACCATCACATTCTCCGTTGAGGTAAGAAAACCGTAGTAGAATTAGGTGTTTGGATTTGAGTCATTTGGGTAGACTATACGACTTTGCCATTTAGGATTACCGTATCCACTACGTTACTACCAAATGCATATGGAAGGTAAGCAACAGAAGGAATAGGTTTGGTAATAAACACATTGGCTATTTTTCCTTTCGTGATACTTCCGTACTGATCGGATAATTCCAATGTGCATGCTGTATTAAGGGTTGCTGCATTTATGGCTTCTTCAGGTGTCAGTTTCATTTTAATACAAGCCAGTGCAACCATTTGTGCCATGTTGCCGGAGGGCGAGCTTCCTGGGTTATAGTCTGACGCAATAGCCAATGGTAAGCCAGCTTCAATCATCTTGCGGGCAGGCGGAAAAGGTAAGCTCAGAAAAAAAGCCGCACCCGGTAACGCGGTTGGCATCACATCACTTGCCTTGAGCAATTCAATCTCCTCCTCACCAATATTTTCCAGGTGGTCTACACTTAATGCGCCCGTCTTTACCCCTACTTGTACCCCGCCTGAGCGATGAAGTTGATTGGCGTGAATGCGGGGTTTCATACCAAACGCTTTTCCGCGTTCAACAATTTGTTCCGTTTCTTCAGGTGAGAAAAATCCTTGTTCACAGAAAACATCGATGTAATCGGCCAGATTCTCTTCGGCAACAGCTGGAATCATCTCTTCGAGTATTTGTTTAATGTACTCCTGCTTTGTCAATTCTTTTGGAACAGCATGGGCACCCAGAAACGTAGTTCTTACTTTAAGTGGTGTCTCTGCTCCAATGCGCCTGGCCACGCGAAGCATCTTCAATTCATCACGCAGTGTCAATCCATATCCGCTTTTAATTTCTACTACGCCTGTACCCAGCCGAATAATTTCATGCGCACGCACCAGTGAACGTTCAAACAATTCCTCCTCTGAAATTTGCTGAAGTTTTTTGGCTGAGTTTAAAATTCCACCACCAGCGGCAGCAATCTGTTCATAGCTTGCCCCCTTTATTTTCATCACAAACTCTTCTTCGCGACTTGCCGCAAAAACCAGGTGGGTGTGTGAATCAACAAAGGAGGGAAAAACAAAACGACCGGTTGCGTCAATAATTTGTTTCGCAGATTCATTAGGCAAATCGTGCATCGCACCATAGGCTGATATGCGATCGCCTTCGATAGCGAGGTAAGCATCTTCCAACACAGGCAACTCACCCATGGCCATACCCCTAAGCGGCAAGGAAATGTTTTCTCTGACCTGAACGAGTCCCTTAATATTCTGAATGAGAATATCCCAGGCCACCAGTTAGCTTATTTACCGAATGCCTCTACTTTGTAATCGAGGTTGGTGCTATACACCGGGAAGCTGATTTTTAACAAGGCAAAAAAGCCGCGGCCATCAATGCTGGGGCGGTAACCAATCTCACCTCCATACGACCAGCTTAATACGCGGTTAAATCTTCCTTCAATACCGGCACGAAAACCAATCTTGTTGGTTTTAATCGCATCAATGCTGTACACTTCACCCTGATAGACCACATCATCCAATGAAATCCAGGGTGAAACGAGAACATCGAAATAGGTGGTTAGAATAAGGTCATCTACACCGGTTTCAAATTTATCGAAACTTACCGCCACGTTGCGGATCCATGTCATGGAACCTCCAACATATAATCCCTTTGAGGCGATGTTAGAGAATACATCAATGTTATCCGGAAGTCCATCACCTTCCGCATCCTGAAGATCGGCATGTGTTAGGTCCTGTGCATCCAATGCGCGGTTAATATCGGTTGAGCTATCCCAAATAATACCACCCAGGCGCACGCCATAAATTTTTCTCACTTTACAAGGTATTTCGGCATTCAACGGAACACGTGCAGCCCACTTATTTCCCTTGTAGCTGTTTTTATATAAAAACATTTTTGTTTTCGAGCTGGACTCAAAATCCTTAACGTGATAGGTTCCACCAAATTCATAGTAGTTGTACACTTCGGTGCGGTTGTCCACATCGCTGATTTTCTGTGCCAGGTCGCGGGAGAAATCGTAAAATGTTTTACTGTAGGTTTTTCTGAACTGCGCCTTGAAGTTCATCTTATCCTGAAGAAAATACTGTGCCTCAAAGCCAAAACCGGCATTAATATTCGTAGCGAATATTTCCCCGTAGAGTGGTTGAAACCCGACAAAGAGCTTATTAATGGAGTAAGGCTCATCGTACAGTTCTTCATAGGTTACCGCAGTTTTATCTTTCCGGTCATCCTGACCTAAGGCCGCAAAACCAAAAAATAGCAGGCCCATAACTGCAAAAAAGTGCTTCCCTTTTCTCATAAGAAAGTTTCTATAACAGGTAAAAGTAAGAAAATTATGGGGATAAATGGGGGTTTAATAGCCCCCGTAACCCCGCGGATGTAAGATTCTCCTTAAAAATAAACAGATTCCACGGCCCGTTACCGCCTATGACGAGGCTCATAGATGAGCCGCAAGAAGGAACTTAGCCGCTCACGATCTTTTGAAACAGGTATGCCCTGCACAATCCCGATCATCAGCGCATCGTGAATAACCAGTCGCATTTGAGGACGGATGGTCATTTCGTAGGCGGATTCAAAAAACTCCTTATTCAACTCTACTCCAATAAAATTACGTGATCCGGGTATCATATAATGGAAACTTGTATTCCACTCAAACCGGGTGTTCCACTTTCGCGTTTTGAAATCCAGGTGGGTTTTGGGGCCTGTGTACACAAGGCTGTGGAAATCGCCCCATCGTTTGGCAGCCACCAGAAACGGATTGAACAAATTACCATTAAAAGCTTCCGACCGGCTAATGGTATTCAGGTCAGTAAATTCCAATTCATTTAAATAACCTAAGGCAAACGAGGCTTGGTGTTTTTGCGACACAAGAAAAGTCCACTGAGCTGCAGTTTTCACTGACTCTAACCGATTGGAAGGCTTCTCAGCATTTGCACCATTGGTAGTGGCTGTGTAGATGGTTAACGGAAGCTCAACCTCCAATCCGAGTCGGTTGACGGGTGCCCACTCATATTCAACAAGCGCAATGTATTTATCGTAACGGAGGTTATCCACCATACCAAAACCCACGTTCCACTCACGTTCACCCTTGTGTGCGCCAAGGTCACGGATTAAATCAATATAAAGCGGTTCAGCATGCCGAACTTTAACATGTTTTGATTGCTGTTTATGAAGCGAATCAGCAACCTGACCAAAAGAATAAAAAGATATTGCCAACAACAGTGACACACTGTGAAATTGTTTCATAGTAAAAAGTGATTAAAAACTTAAAATGATTAGATCAGAATGCTGACAAGAGCATTCGGATTGAATACATGTGTATACTATGAAAAATCTGGTGGTGGGCTAAACACGGCAAAGAAACCTTTACAGATAAAAAGTATTTCTTGTTTTGGCATTTGCTTTTGGGAACGGAAAGATGTCACGTGTGGAAGTCGATAAATAAATCCGCCATTGAAAACTGTGATGAGTTTTGTAAAACCATTGAACTGCTCAGACTCAGATTCCCGTTCATCTCCAGGCTGCATGTCTTCAATATCAAGGCAGACCTCTACCACAAATTCGGTCATGGAGTTGATTGGATCCTCCTCGTGTTCTTTAAATCCATATTGAAAAGTTTCCAATGGGTGAAAGAAGACCACATTGAGTATGATGACAAGAAAAAAGTAGGCTAAGAGTTGTCTCAAATCCATCACTTGTCTGCAGGTGTAATCCGTACTAATTGACCATTATTAAAACGAATAAAGGGCACATGTTGGTTGTCGCGGCTATGTTGAAAATCATAACCCTCCGTCAGGTATCCGGGAATTTCACCGTTGTTCAATCCTCCTTGAAAATACACCCCGTACTTTTTAAGCATATGGCCCGCAAAGTACATAAAGTCGAACCCAATCTTTGCGTAATCAGTATACGGCAAAGTGCTGGTTGTACGGCCATGTGTTCGCGTAAATTTTTGAAGGAAATAATTATACAGATTATGTTCCGGTGACGTGAAGTTAGAGGCAAACATAACTACGCCCAGGGCATTTAGTTTTTCATAATCAGTGGTTTGATCCAGCCAGCTTTCCGAGCCAAAAATCAACACACTGTCGCCTCGCGTGGTCACACTGCTTATTACTTTCGTGTAGATAAGCGGATCATCAGAGGCAACGAAAATACCGCCCAGGCTATCTTTCGGTAACGTAAATTGAGTTGGATATTTAAACTCATCAAACTCAGTTGGCGTAGCCAGAATTTTAAGAATTTCACCTGATGATTCCTTGGTAAAGCCCTTTATCTGGGTAATCTTGAGGTCTGTGTCTAGTGCCGCGTTCAAAAAGCTCATGGCGAGCACGGAATCGCGACTGGTATTACCCATAAACACCATGCATGTTTTATTGGTCAGAAATTCGCCCATGAATTTTGCCGATTGCTCACCCAGGGTCTCCAATGAAGGTTGAAAAAGAAAACCAAAGGGATTATCACTTACCAAATCAAAATTATTGGTAACCGGATTAAACAGGTTGATTTTATTCTTTCTGGAAAACTCCTGCACCGCATCATTCTCTTCCTGAAAAAGTGGACCAACGATCAGGTCGGTGTGTTTTAATTCATCCAATTCAAGAATCGATTTTATTTTCTCAGGATTGCGATCTGTGTCGTATGCGCGCAAGCTGATGTTGATTCCCATCTTCTTCAGGGTATCTACCGCCAGTTTCATACCCTCGTACAAATCCAGAATACTTTGGTTACGCTTGCGTGAAAGGGTTGGCTCCAGGGTATTCACTTGAAACGGAAACAAAACCGAAACACTGTATATGTCTTTGAATATGGTTGGAGGCGGACCTGTTACGTATTCAGACTTTTTTAGCTTAAATGTTGAAACCAGTTTTTCCAACAACTCTTGCTCCTCCCTTCCCAGTCCACTTTTAGAAAGTTCTGCAGCCAATCGTTCACCGACTATGGCATCTTTTGGATACTCTTCATGTAAACGCATCAACGTTTGTACATCCGTTAGCGAAGCCAGGCCCGTCTTCTTGATCAGCTGAATGTCCTTTTGAAGCTTCTGGTTTTTCAGAGCCCCTAACTGGTTCATGGCCTGGAAGTACTCTTTATTATCAAATTGAATTTTACCCAACCATAAACTCACCTCATCCAGTTGATCCCAGGCAGGATACAACTGACGGATTTGAAGCAGCATGTCTTTTGCTACGGATTTATATCCCTGTTGATACGCACTCAACGCATAGTAAAAGGAAGCATACTCAGAAAACGGATTTTCTTTGTCGTACGCAATCAATGATTTAAAACTTTCCATTGCCAGGCTGTACTTGCCTTCCTTAAAAAGTGATTTGGCATTGGAGTATTGTTGCTGGTAATTAACCTGTGCGTTAACCAAATTGACAACTGCCAACTGACAATTGAGAATTGTTGCTGCAATTACAATTAGTATAAATCGTGTAGCCATTAGCTTATTCCCATTCAATGGTGGCCGGTGGCTTCGAACTGATGTCGTACACTACACGGTTCACCCCTTTTACTTTATTGATAATGTCACTTGATACCTCTGCTAAAAATGAATATGGTAAATGCACCCAATCGGCTGTCATGCCATCGGTGCTGGTTACTGCACGTAGCGCTACCACTTGCTCATACGTACGCTCATCGCCCATCACACCTACCGACTGCACCGGTAATAACACTGCACCTGCCTGCCACACCGATTCGTACAAACTATGTTGACGAAGCGCACCGATAAATATAGCATCAACTTCCTGCAAAATCCGAACCTTTTCGGCCGTGATTTCTCCTAAAATACGAATACCCAGACCAGGGCCCGGAAATGGATGACGACCTAATATTGATGGATCTATGCCTAACGTTTTACCAACGATGCGTACTTCATCTTTAAACAAGGTGTTCAATGGCTCCACTACTTTCATCTTCATCTTTTCCGGCAAGCCACCAACATTATGGTGTGATTTGATTGTAGCCGATGGACCTTTCACAGAAACAGATTCAATCACATCTGGATAAATGGTGCCTTGCCCCAACCATTTTACATCGGTAATGTGATGTGCCTCCTCGTCAAACACTTCAATAAACGTTTTACCAATCGCTTTACGTTTGGCTTCAGGTTCACTTAATCCATTCAAGGCGGAATAAAACTTTTCTTTTGCATCTACACCTTTGATGTTCAAGCCCATGCCTTTGTAAGATTCCAACACTTGCTCAAATTCATTTTTGCGCAGTAATCCATTATCTACAAAAATACAATGCAGATTTTTTCCAATGGCTTTATGTATAAGCGTTGCCGCCACCGTTGAGTCCACACCACCTGATAACGCCATAACCACCTTATCATTGCCTAATTTCTCTTTAAGATCAGCAACAGTAGTTTCCACAAACTGATCGGGTGTCCAGTCTTGTGAACACATGCAAATATGTACCACAAAATTGCGTAGCAGGTTTTTACCTTCTACCGTATGGGTTACTTCCGGGTGAAACTGAATGCCATAAGTCTGCGTACCGGTTACGTGATACGCTGCCACTTTTACAGAAGGTGTGCTGGAGATAATTTCAAACGAATCGGGCACGGAGGCAATGGTATCACTGTGCGACATCCACACTTGAGTATCGAGTGAAATTTCTTTTAATAATTCGTTGTGATGATCAACGGTAGTAAGTTTAGCCCGACCATACTCCCGGATTTGAGAAGGTAAAACCGAGCCGCCACTCTTATGAGCAATTAACTGTGCGCCATAGCAAACCCCCAAAACCGGTAGGTTCTTAAAAATCTTTAAATCTACATCAGGTGATCCTGCATCCCGAACGGAACATGGGCTCCCGGAAAGGATAATGCCCTTGATCTGACTGGTTATTTCAGGAATTTTATTGAAGGGATGAATTTCGCAGTACACATTCAGTTCACGAACCCTGCGGGCAATCAATTGGGTATACTGTGAACCAAAATCAAGGATTAATATCTGTTCAGGCATGTGCAAAAATAGCAGGGCAAAGTCAGTCAGCAAGCAGAACAGGGCGAATTATCCCCCCTTATTCTGCATCAAAGCAAAACTCTTCCAGGTAGCCCCCGGCATCATCAACGCCCTTGTAAAAAGCGCGGTTCAGGCAGCTGCAACCCTCATCCTTCTTTCCCATCTCCACCAAGGCAATTCCTTTATAAAAGAGCAATTGCGGATTGTCGGCCTCCAACCGTAAGGCCAGGTTGATATACGTTAGGGCTAACTCATAAGCTCCTTCTTCGAGGCAAAGCGCCCCGGCATAGGTATAAGCCGGAACAAAGCCACCATTTATGGCAATGGCCTCATCAAAATGAAAAATAGCACTATCGGCATTGTTTACCCCGTAATAAGCCAGACCCAGGTAAAACTCGACCTCCGCATCTGTACCCCACTGTTTGATATTCTTTAACGCCACTACAGCTTCTTCATTCATACCCATCTCTACCAATAAGCCGGCTTCCCATTTCAGTAAGTCCGGGTTCATGGGATCCTGCTCAATAACGTATTGAATATCGGCCAATTGATTTTCCAGATCATCCAACTCGCGATACACAAAGGCACGAAACAGTCGGGCACGTGGAGCATCTTCGTTTTCCGGAATGAAAACATTCAGGTCGCTCAACGCCTTCTCATACTCACCCAGATAAAACAAGCACAGTGCACGCTTGTAAAGAATCTTGCGATCTTCTTTGGTTTTGAGTTTGGTTGCCTTGATGACTTTTGCGTATTGCTTGAGTGCCTCTGAAAAATTTTCCTGCTGGGCAAGGGTATCTCCCAAGGCTTCAGCCAATTGAGCTTTCGTTGGCTTCGATTGCCCGAAAGTCAATGAAATGGTAAATAAGAAAATTCCGATGCAGGCAATTAGCCTCATACTGCTACTGCTTTGTTGCGTTCGCGTTTGCGGTCGTTTTCTTTCAGGTAAATTTTACGCAGTCGAATCGATTTGGGTGTAACCTCCACGTATTCATCCGACTGAATATATTCCAATGCTTCTTCCAGTGAAAATTTAATAGCCGGAGCAATCCGCATTTTTTCATCTGAACCAGAAGCACGGATGTTGGTTAGCTTTTTGGTTTTGGTAACGTTGATTACCAGATCGCCACCGCGGCTGTGTTCGCCAATTACCTGACCTTCGTAAACGGGTTCTCCCGGATCGATAAAAAACTTACCACGATCTTGCAAGTTGTGCAAGCTGTATGGGATTGCTTCCCCTTCTTCCATAACAATCAGTGAGCCGTTGATACGGCCAGGAATTTCACCTTTGTACGGTTGATATTCCTTGAAACGGTGTGTAACAATCGCTTCACCGGCTGTTACGTTCAGCAAATAATTTCTTAGTCCGATAATGCCACGTGAAGGAATGATGAATTTTAAAATCATCCGGTCTCCTTTCGGTTCCATGTTGGTCATTTCACCCTTGCGGACAGAAACCGTTTCAATGGCTTTACCGGCATCGGTTTCAGGTAAATCGATGGTCAGTTCTTCAACTGGCTCGCATTTAACACCATCAATCTCTCGGTAAATTACCTGCGGCTGACCGATCTGTAACTCATAACCTTCCCTGCGCATAGTTTCAATCAACACCGACAAGTGCAATACACCACGGCCGTACACCATGAAGCTATCAGCAGAACCCGTATCCAACACGCGCAACGCCAGATTTTTCTCTAACTCTTTATCCAATCTTTCTTTGATGTGGCGTGAAGTAACAAACTTACCTTCCTTACCATAAAACGGTGAGTTGTTGATGGTAAACAACATACTCATGGTAGGCTCATCAATCGCAATTGATTTTAATGCTTCAGGCTTTTCCGGATCGGTAACGGTATCACCAATTTCAAAACCTTCCAGGCCAACAATCGCACAGATTTCACCAGACGAAACTGATTCTACTTTTTGCTTCTCAAAACCTTCAAATACATAAAGGTCTTTAATTTTCGCTTTCACTATCGTTTTACCATCGCGCTTTACCAAGGCTACTGACTGACCGGCTTTCAATTCGCCACGGTGCATACGGCCGATGGCTACACGACCGATGTATGATGAGTATTCAAGCGATGTAATGAGCATTTGCGGTGTACCTACCTCCTTCTTTGGTGAAGGAATGTACTGGATAATTCCATCCAGCAAAGGTGTAATATCCGGAGAGGGTTGTTTCCAATCGGTGCTCATCCAACCTTGCTTGGCCGAACCATAGTAGGTCGGGAAATCAAGCTGCTCTTCTGTAGCATCCAAGGAAAACATCAGGTCGAAAACCTGCTCGTGTACTTCATCCGGTGTACAATTTTTCTTATCCACTTTATTGATAACCACGATTGGCTTTAAGCCCAGTTGTAATGCCTTTTGCAACACAAAACGTGTTTGCGGCATCGGACCTTCAAACGCATCCACCAATAACAAGCAACCATCGGCCATGTTAAGCACGCGTTCCACTTCTCCACCAAAATCGCTGTGGCCCGGAGTGTCAATAATGTTGATTTTATAGTCTTTATAGCGCACCGAAACGTTCTTGGCAAGAATCGTAATTCCGCGTTCGCGTTCCAGTTCGTTGCTGTCCATAATGAGTTCGCCCGGATTTTCGTGGGCCTGGAACAAATGCCCGGCATGCAATAATTTATCTACCAGGGTAGTCTTACCGTGGTCAACGTGAGCAATAATGGCGATGTTCCTGATTTTGTTAACGTCCATAAACCTTTGAATTCTGCTTGTTTTCTGCTTTTTACCCGCTTAGGGCTTCATTTAAGGGCGCAAAGATACGCATGAAAACGCTAGGAATAAGGTGGCGGTTCAAAGATTCTGGCTAATCTGGTTTCTGGTACTGTTTGTGGTAAGTCAACCACCCCTGGCCCCTCCTTTACAAGGAGGGGTGGCCGAAGGCCGGGGTGGTCAAAATTCCAATGAGATCATACTCACTTCTCTTTTTCAAGCGCAGTTTCAATAAAAGTATGCAGTTCTTCCATGATGGCATCCGGATCAGTAAAATAGTGAACATGAACATTTCTTTCATTGAACTGAGATAATAAGGCATAGTATTTATCCTCACTGATCTTATACGTTTCCATCATGATCTTGGTAACGTCAGGATCGAGCACTACCTGCCGGTAGGTTTGTGTACGATTATTTTCCCGTATGTACTTCGCTAATTTTCTGCGGTCGCGCTCTTCACGCCAGAAGAAATAATCAATGGGCGACATTACCGCATCAAAAGCATCCATCTTTTTTGGCTCGGCCTTGGTTTGATCCATTACTTTGTTTGGATAGAGTCGTGTTGAACGCACTACAATATTGGCTAACATCTGAACATTTTCTTTCATCAACACCATCATCACATCTTCCTGGAAAAGCAAGGGAAGCAACACCGGTGTATACCCAAGGCTGGTAAAGATTAAGGTATCGGTGGCACGCGCCACGATTTGAAAGCTGCCATCCGGATCAGCAAAAATTCCGCGTGATGTATTCTTGATTGAAACATGAACGTCAGGAATGTTTTTCATACTCACCGAATCAACCACAATACCCCGATAGAGCCGCTGTGAATAGCCGGCAAACGAAATCAATAAACCACTGAAGATCAGGATTCGGAGCACAATCGGAATTTTAATAAGGATGACTACCGAAAGAAATTAGTTTCATCGTTAAGAACGAAAACGCAAAAATGTACCCATGGGTAAATCCCTGTTTTGGGTCGACTTCAAAAAGAACTCTCCGGATTCATAGACCTGATTTCCAAAATGTGTCTTGGCTACGTTTAATCCCACCAAAGAAGAAAGTCCGACCGCGTACATACTCAGAATAAAAAATCTGTTTTTCTCTTCCAGCAATTCACTGCTCATGCGTACTAATTCGTTCAGTTGCTCCTGCAAGGTCCACTTCTCTCCTTCCGGGCCGCGGCCGTATGGTGGTGGATCCATGATGATACCATTGTATTTATTTCCGCGCTTCACCTCGCGTCTTACAAACTTAAAGGCATCTTCATACACCCACCGAATATCCGTTAACTGATTCATCTGCATATTTTGATTGGCCCAGTTTAAACCTGGTCGCGAGGCATCAACATGCGTTACTTCTGCTCCGACTGAACGCGCTACTACTGAAGCTGCTCCTGTGTAGGCAAATAAATTCAACACACGGGCTCGTTCACTTTTCCAACTCGTAATCGTGTCATAAATAAAATTCCAATTTTCACCTTGCTCAGGAAAAACACCTACGTGACCAAAACTGGTGAGCGCCAGCCGCAGTGTTAAATTCAATTCACCGTAATTATAATTCACCTGCCAACTCTCGGGCATTCCTTTACTGCGTGTCCAGCCGCCTTTCACCTCATCACTAAACCGAAACTTATCCTTTTGCTCCCGATCAAACCGGGCGTTAGCCGTATTGTTCCACTCCTTTTCAGACAAAACCCGCGACCAGATGGCTTGCGGTTCAGGCCGGATAAGTACATACTTTCCAAAACGCTCAAGTTTCTGACCCTCACCAGAGTCGATGAGTTCATAGTCTTTCCAGGAGGCGGGGTGAAGTAGTTTCAAGTTCAAGATATGATATTCAAGATTTCAGGTTCAAAGTTTAAAGTTTTGACCCAATAAAATAGCAAGATTCTTTAATTATTATTTTAGGATAACTTTAGACGTTAAACTTCAGAACCTTAAACACAATGCATTTCCGGATAACCAGCACGCAAAATCCAAAAATTAAAAGTCTGCTTGCGCTTGAGAAACCCCGGGAGCGCAGAAAACAGCAGCTTTTTATCATTGAGGGAAAAAAAGAAATCCAATTTGCGCTGGAGGCTGGGTACAAAATCGGCAACTTGTTTTTTTGCGATGAGTTGATCGGGCCTGACGAACTGACATCGCTTGGTATACAGGATAAACTGCTCATTCCTGTATCGAAAGAAGTGTTCGATAAAATTGCCGTTCGCGAAAATTCAGGTGGTGCGATTGCCGTTGCAGAAATGAAAGTACATGGGCTTGAACAAATCAAACTTAGCGCAACACCTCTCGTACTTATACTAGAAGCCGTTGAAAAACCGGGGAACCTCGGGGCCATTCTTCGCACAGCCGATGCAGCCGGTGTGGATGCAGTAATCTGCTGCGATCCACAAACGGATTTTTACAACCCGAATGTTATCCGGTCGAGTTTGGGATGCGTGTTTACCAGTCAGATTGCATCTGCCAGCAGTGAAGAAACCATTACCTGGTTGAAGAAAAATTCCATCAACATTTACTGTACCTACCTGAAAGCATCCAAGCCCTATGATCAAACTGATTTTACAAAACCTTGTGCGATTGTGATGGGCACCGAGGCTACGGGACTTTCTGATGTATGGGTAAAAAATTCTACGGCCAACATCATTATTCCCATGCAGGGTAAAATTGATTCGATGAATGTTTCTACTTCGTGTGCCGTAGTGGTATTTGAGGCCAGGAGGCAGCGTGGAGTTAAAAAGTAGCCGGTATTTTTACATGTAACACCTTGTTACTCTTCTCTAAACTCCCGAAAAATCCACTTATAAAGCAGATAAAAGATTCCTGCAGAAATTATTGTAGTACAAAACATCATCAACGCAAAAACTCCCATATTACCCTACTTATTAAACCTAGAAAAAGTGAAGGGCTGCCTTAAAAAAGTAGCCAAATTATATTATTCAATTTCAAGACAAACCCTTCAATTAGCATAATTTCAATAATCAGACCTGACCGGTTCATAAACATATTAACTGACAAAAGTTACGTTGCATTTATAAAACATAATACGAGCCCTGCATTTTTGGCAACTCGATGTCAATTTTTTTCATGTCAACCTCCTGATTGAACTCGCTAACCATATGCCGTAGGTTTATTTCAATGTTACGGGCTATGGTTGTTAGCGGAGTATCAGTAGGCTTATTTTCAAACGGGTCCTGCAAATGAATTGCCATCTTCTCTATGAGAAAAAAAGCACATGAAATGGTGATTACCAGCGGAACCTGAATAAAGCCGAAGTATTCGGTTAGGCCAAACGGTAACAACAACACAAACAGGTATAGCACAAAATGTATATACAAACTATACGTTGTTGGAAATATGGTGTTCTTTATCCGCTCACATTTCCCCATATCATCACACAATCGTGTAATGGTGTTATCAATTTCTACCTGCTGATAGCGGTTTAACTTAGCCTCATTCATCGCTGTTCGTATCTCCCTGCCATGAAGCATCAGTATCGCGTTTGGAACGTGGCTGTGTTTTGAAACAAATCGGAATTCCTCATCCGTAAGAAATCGTTTGGCTGGCACGTGTGCATCCTGCCCGCGAAGAAAACTGCCAAGCGAATAGCACCACGCCATCTGACGGGCGGCAAACCGGTTCACAAAATCCCTGTGCGCTTCTCCACCGCCTCCTTCATAAAAGGTAAGCACCTGCCTGACCAAGGTACGCGAGTCATTAACAATTCCGCCCCAGATGATGCGCGCCTCCCACCACCTGTCGTACGCCTGATTGGAACGGAACGCCAACAACAGCGATATGATGGTACCCACAATAGCCGGTACAGCTATAGGCACCGTAATACTGTTAATGTTCAGGTAATTGTGAATCAACCCAATGATAACCGCATACACCGACACAAATGCAAACTCGAATTTTATCTTCCCCAGAATATACCGGAGCGGGATATCTTTTCTAAGTAACATAGTTTTAACTTTTACCTACGACTGGCTAATTATCAATAATGCTTAGTACAGGCACTCCCAGTTTTCCAGCCAAAGAAATTTGCGCTTTGTTGGCTACCCGCCATCCTGGCTTTTGAGGCTTACGCGTTTCAACCAACAGTCCAACGTTACTCTTGTCGATTGTTTCAGATAAAACAGGCTTTAGTTCCTCTTCGCTGTATCCGTTAAGTTTAGCCTGACGCACCACCCGAATATCAAACTCCTGTCGCAGCATGCGCTGAACTTCCTCCATGGAAATCCGGGTTGGTTCCTTTTCCAGGTAAATGGCCTGATCCAAAACAAGTGATTCAAGTGTTTCAGGTAAGTACAACAACGGACATGAACAATTTCCTAAGATTGAAACTGCCTGCTTATGCACTGATTCCTTTTCCACCCTATAAGAAGGTAAAAGCACAGTGAGGTTAATGTTGTAATGATTCATAATGTTTCGCAACAATGGGCCCGACACACCATATTGATGATGTACATGGAAGGAAACATTCTTAAAGGTTTCGGTGTACTTGCGGCATTCATCCAATACCTGCCGCTTATCGAATGAAATTTCACCTGCTGAACGGGAAGAGAAGAGTAAATCTGTGATACCATCAGGCATTCAGACAACAAAAGCAAAACAATTTTTGTATTGCCGTTGTGCATGTTCGCAGTAATTGCTTTCACCGCTTTCAGTGTATCTGAATTAAGCGTTGTAGGGATAAGAACGTTTTTCATAAGACCAGGTGTTTAAGTGAAACATATCACAATAAACTGCGCCAGTCTTAGAGCGTCCTTAATCAAACATTAGAAAATCCTAAGAATTAAGATTAACGTTTTTTAATGCAGCCCGATTGAATGAAATGGTAGCCAGTGTTCCTTTACCTTGCTCTGACTGAATGTTTAACACCCCACCATGAATACGTATTATTTTCTGCGCGATCGGTAAACCAAGTCCGTACCCGGTATACCGCCCAGCGTTTTTGCCACGAAAGAAAGGCTCAAATAAATGCGGAACATCTTCCAAAGCAATACCAATACCTACATCGGTGATGGTAATACGAATGGCTTCATCATTAACACATAGAACCACAAAAACCTCCTTATTATCTGAATACTTCACGGCATTACCGATAATATTGAGCAACGCAAGACTAAGTAGCGGGCGGTTGCAAGGCCAGGTAAGCAACAGTTCATCCTCCGGAGAATCATCCATGCGCAGGTTTACTTTGTTATCCGGAAAAAGAATATTTAAATCACCCAAAACTTCCAGCAAAATCTCATCAACCCGAACGATATCCAACACTTGCTTTTGTCCATCATACCCGGTTTGAGTAAGCTTGAGCAAGCTTTCAGTAAGGGTACCCAACTTCTGGGCATACTTGTTTATGTTTCGCAAGGCATCTTCATACTCGGGTATTTCACGTTTCTTTGAAAGCAAAATCTCCGTTTCTGCCATAATGGTTGCGATGGGTGTTTTCAATTCATGCGAAGCGTTATTGATGAAATTGCTTTGAATTTCAAACGATGTTTCAAGCCGATCAAGCATATCGTTAAAGGTATGCTTGAGTTGCTCAAGTTCATCAAATGAAGTTGAGATGGGTAAACGCATGTGCAGGTTTGAAGCGCTGATGCGGTTAACCTCCTTTGTAATAGCCGAAACCGGTTGAATAACCCGCCTGGCAAAAAAACGCCCTACCACAACCGTGATGAGAATAGAACCAATTGAGCCGAAGATGAGCACATTTCGCAAAAATGAAAGCCGCACTTTTCCCAGTTCATCGCGTGCGGAAACTACAATCACAAATTTTTTCCCTTCATGCGAAACTAACTGCCCGTAATGAAATACATACTGGTTCACAACCCATGTTTCACCCTGACTGAGTACGCGATCATTAAATGAATCAGGCAATTGAGGTCTTGCTTGAGTTTCCGAGTTCTTTACACTCCCATTAACCGGAATGATAAAATATTGCTCCTCCGATAATGGATCAAGGTCTTCCCGAAACACCCGCAGCTCTTCACCAGCCACCAAATCGGGCGCAACAATACTAGCCCTGTCTTTAAGCCGGCTTACAAAATACTGTTGCTTGTTTTTCTTCACAAGAAAGAAAACCACCGTACACAACAGGATAACTGTTACTCCGGTAAGTATGGCAAAGGTTAGTGTTATCTTAACTTTGGTTGTCATGTTCCGACTCTTGCCTGAGCACATATCCCAGGCCCTTTACAGTATGTATCAATTTTTCTTCAAAAGGTTTATCAATTTTTCTTCTCAGGTAGTTGATGTAAACATCTACCACGTTGGTACTCATATCAAAATGAATATCCCAAACACTTTGTAGAAGCTGATTGCGCGACAACACAATACCTTTATGCCGAATGAGATGCTCCAATAATTTGAATTCCATGGCAGTAAGCTTGATCGGTTGGCCGTTTCGGGTTACTGATTTTGAAATGCGGTCAACAACCAAATCGCCAAGTTCAAGGGCATGCGTATTTCGTTCTTTATAATTTGACCGTCTGACTAAAGCGCGCACACGTGCTTCCAATTCGGAAAACCGGAAAGGTTTTACCAGATAGTCATCAGCACCTGCATCTAGCCCGGTAACTATATTCTCACTGGTACCTAAAGCTGTGAGCAACAACACCGGTACAAAATTTCCGGTGGCACGAATTCTCCTGCAAATCTCCAGCCCATTTACATCCGGCAGCATAATATCCAGCACCACAACATCAAACTCATGTTTTTCTAGCATCTGTAACGCAGTGTTGCCGTCCATCGCTACACTTACACTCAGGTTGTGCTCTGAAAATCCCTTTCGGATCAGCGACAGTAAGCTTGGCTCATCTTCAACTACCAATAGTTTCATTGCATCAGTTTACAGGCAAAACAACCGAATGAAAAAATAGTTATGGCATCGCAACTGCAACACCTGTTCATTTGATGCAGGAAAATATAAAATTCTTAAACAGAAGCCAACTGGAAAAAATCAGCTATTACCTGTCAACTATGTAATTCAGCTCAGTTACCCCGCTACTGAATTGCCGGGTTGATACCAGGTTAAGCTTTATTTTATTGTTGATGTTTGTAAACAATGGAATGCCTTGTCCCAAAATAATTGGATTAACAAACAGCCAATATCCGTCAATTAAGTTAAGCTGAATAAGTGAATGCGTTGCTGTTGGGCTACCAAAAAGTAAAATATCCTTTCCCGGTTGTTGTTTTATCTCATTTATTCTATCAGAAAGGTTATCGCTGATAATTTTTGTATTCGTCAACCCAGCTCCTCTCATTGTTTTTGATAACACAACTTTATGAACTTTGCTATACCACTTTGAATGCTCAATATCATGTTTGGTCGCTGTTGGTTTATCTCCGGCAGTAGGCCAGTAATTTTCCATCATCTGGTAGGTTACGCGTCCGTATAACGCAGTATCGCCTTCGCTTATCCGCTTACCTACATAATCAAAAAGCTCTTCATCAACTTTAGCCCAGTTAAGTTCTCCGTTCGGTCCTGCCACAAAACCGTCAAGCGATATGTGCATAAATGAAATTATTTTTCGCATATCCTTCTACATTTTAGCGTTACTAATCTATTACCATGATAGATCATTTTTTATGTTAGATTACTATGCCGGCAGAAATTCCTTCTTTCTCAATAATCCTGCGCTTACCAGGGTAATGATTAATCCAACCGGAAAAATTTCAATGAGTGTAAATCCAAACCTGAAGACGGGATTCTTATAATGGACGGCCATCTCTTCCATTTCAATGCGGGCATCCGCTAATTCCTGCTCACTTGCGCCATCTTTTGTCATCTTATCAAGCTGGCACTGTTGATACCACTCCATAAAATCCTGACCAACTGTATTATAATAAACTTCCCAAGTAATGGCATACATAAGCGAAGCCACAAGTGCAATGAGAATACCCACCTTAAAGGCCTTACCGAAGCTAATAACACCTTGAAGGTGCTGATCGCGAAAACTTTTAATGGCAAAAAAGATCAACGACATGGCGATGATCATGCTACCAAAGCCAACATAAACACCGTTGTCAATATTCAGGGTACCGTTTCTGAATAAAGGTTGTGTGACCACCAACATTACTGATACAATAGCGCCTGCAATAAGGCCATAGGTAAGAATTATTTTTTTCATAGGATTATTGTTTTTACCTCAAAACAACCGGGCCACGCTGTAAAATCACTCACCCGAAAGGATGAATTGGAGTTAAGTTAGGAGAAATAGTTCGAATGAAGGATAGGTCTCAAGGAATAAGCTGTAGTTCCTTGGCTCGCTGGATAGCCTGGGTGCGTCTTTTGGCCTCCAGTTTCACAAAAAGATTGGCCGTGTGCGTTTTCACCGTGTTTAAGGACACAAATAACTTATCGGCTATTTCCTGGTTGGTAAGCCCTTTGGCCATCAGTTCCAGCACTTCGTGTTCCCGCTTGCTGATACCGGTTTCTAACAAAATCCTTTCATTCACTTTAAATTCACCCGACTGAGGGGTTACAAATACCTTCTTCTTCCGGGTAATTTTCTGCCCCATCCAAATGCCCAGCAAAGTAAACAGCACCACAATAATGCCGATATAAATTTCTACAGAAAGCTGGCGGAAGAGATAGCGATACTCTAATGTTTTCAGAAGAAAAATAGCCAATGCCAGCACAAGACTATAGATTAAAATGATGCGTTTCATTGCTAGCTAAATTAGCCTGCCCAACCTTCTCTATCCAAACTGCGATACTGAATGGCCTCTGCTAAATGCTCTACCCGAATTTCATCCGAGCCAGCCAGATCGGCAATGGTACGCGATACTTTTAAAATACGATCATACGCACGAGCGGATAATCCGAGCTTCTCCATAGCCGTTTTCAACAATCCTTTTCCTGCTTCGTTAATCTGGCAGATTTCCTTCACCATATTGGAGGGCATCATGGCATTGCAGTAAATATCCTTTTGCTCTTTAAATCGCTCCGATTGAATTTCACGCGCTTTCTCCACCCGTTCACGAATCTGTGCACTGGTTTCTACGCTGCGCTTGGCAGTCATCTCGTCAAAACTTACAGGCACAACCTCCACGTGAAGATCAATGCGATCCAACAATGGACCGCTTACCCGGCTCAGGTAACGCTGCACCACGCCCGGTGCGCATACACATTCTTTTTCCGGATGATTGTAATACCCGCACGGGCACGGATTCATGCTGGCTACCAACATAAAGTTGGCGGGATAGTCGATGGAAACTTTTGCACGCGAAATGGTAACACGTCTTTCTTCCATGGGCTGGCGCATCACTTCCAGCACCGTGCGTTTAAATTCCGGTAGCTCATCTAAAAACAATACGCCATTATTAGCCAACGATATTTCACCGGGTTGGGGATTACCTCCGCCACCCACGAGCGCCACATCCGATATCGTATGGTGTGGTGCGCGAAAGGGTCGTGTAGCCACCAATGAAGTATCGCGATTCAACTTTCCGGCAACGGAATGAATCTTGGTTGTCTCCAATGCTTCATTAAGCGATAGTGGCGGAAGAATAGTGGGCAACCGTTTGGCCAACATGGTCTTGCCGGCACCAGGCGGTCCGATCATAATCACGTTATGTCCACCGGCTGCAGCAATCTCCATCGCGCGCTTGATGTTTTCCTGTCCCTGCACATCGCTGAAGTCGGCATCGTAGTGAAACATCTGCTGGGTAAAAACTTCTTTGGCATTTACCTGCATAGGAGTCAGTTCAAGCTTGCCCTCCAAAAAATCAATGGCTTCTTTTAATGTACTAACACCATAAATATTCAAGCCATCTACAATAGCTGCTTCGCGTTCATTGTCTTTCGGAAGTATAAATCCATGAAAGCCTTCTTTACGCGCCTGTATGGCAATGGGCAATACACCTTTAATCGGTCGTAACGTACCATCAAGCGAAAGCTCGCCCATGATCACAAACTCTTCCAGGCGATTGGTTTCAATCTGACCTGAAGCTTTTAATACACAAAGGGCAATGGGAAGATCATACGCGGAACCTTCTTTACGAATATCCGCAGGCGCAAGATTGACCACCGTCTTCTCGCGAGGCATGAAATACCGGAATTGTTTTACGGATGATTCAATGCGATGCTCGCTCTCTTTAATGGCGCTGTCGGGTAAACCACTCATCCAGAAACGCGTGCCCTGCCCCACGTTCACTTCTACGGTTATCTTTCGGGCATCTACACCAAATACCGCGCAGCCGTAGGTTTTTGCGAGCATGTGTTACACGTGTTTTTCGATGAGCACAATTAATACGTGCACAATTTTATAGTGCACTTCATGTATGCGGTCGGCAAAACCAAAATGCGGAACACGAATTTCAACATCGGCCAGCGGACCCAACTTGCCCCCATTTTTTCCCGTTAAGGCAATTACTTTCATGCCCTTGCGCTTGGCTGATTCTGCAGCGCGAATTACGTTGGCAGAATTACCACTGGTACTTACAGCCAGCAACACATCGTTTGGCTGACCGATGGCATCTATATAACGGGAAAAGATATATTCGTACCCATACTCATTACCCACACACGACATATGACCAGGATCGGAAATAGAAACAGCCGGAATCGGATTGCGATTTTCGCGATAGCGACCGGTAAGTTCTTCAGCAAAATGCATGGCCACACAGTGCGAGCCTCCGTTACCGCATGCAATAATTTTCCCGCCAGCATTTACCGCATCAATCATGACACGCGCAGCATCATCGATTTTCTGCGTGTTGCTGGTTTCGTTTAAAAAATTTTCCAGTATGGTTACAGACTGCTGTAACTCAGTAGTAATAATGTGCCGATTGTCCATGTTTATTTTGAGGGGTTTTCAGGAGCAGGAGTTTTCTTTGCACCCTCCTGCAGGTCATACAACTTCGCTTTCAGGGTATTCAGTTCCTGATTCAACTGATCTTTTTCACGCTCATTTCGTCTGTTATCACGATAATGAAGAATCACATTGGCCGCCATCAACAATAGCAATAATAAAGAGCCGTACTTCAACATCCAGATTTTACCCTGTAACTGAAACAGGAATTGAATGTTTTCTTTCTGACCATCCATGTAGAGGCTAAAGAAAAAAATAAACAGGTGAAGCGCCCCGAAAACGGAGTAGAAAATGAGACGGTTCTTTTTCATTGGTTTCTGGATTGAGAAAACAAACTTAATGGTTTTCAGCTTAACCAAAAAAGGCAAAAGCACCCCAAAACATGCGCAAAAAGCACGGCATCAGGCTTTCTGAATTTCGCTGAGTTTCTTGTAAAGCCCATTTTGTTGCACTAGTACGGCATGTGTACCACGCTCAACAATGTGTCCGTCTTGTATAACCACAATTTCATCGGCATGCTGAATGGTGCTGAGACGGTGCGCAATCACAATGGAAGTCCGGTTTTTCATCAGGTTGGTGAGGGCATCTTGAACCAGCTTTTCAGATTCTGAATCCAAAGCAGAAGTTGCCTCATCAAGAATCAAAATGGGCGGGTTCTTCAACACCGCACGGGCAATAGCCAAACGTTGCCGCTGACCTCCGGAAAGTTTGGAGCCACGATCGCCAATAAAGGTTTGGTAGCCATTCTCGGTTTGCACAATAAATTCATGTGCATTGGCTACGTGGGCAGCATGGATCACATCCTCTTCCTTCACGTTTTCCATCCCAAAAGCGATGTTGTTGAAAATGGTATCGTTAAACAAAATAGATTCTTGCGTTACCACGCCCATCACCCTGCGTAATGACTCCAACTCATATTCGGGCAAAGCAATTCCATCCAGTAATACTTCACCCTGTGTTGGATCATAGAATCTCGGAACAAGATCGGCCAGAGTAGATTTGCCTCCACCCGAAGGCCCAACCAACGCAACCGTTTTGCCTCGTTCAATTTTCAGGTTGATGTTTTTCAACACCGGATCTGTACCGTACGAAAAACTCACCTGTCTAAATTCAATACAATCCTTAAACTGATCCAGCACAATGGCTCCTTCTTTGTTTTTGATGGCAGGCTCCGTATCAATGATTCTGAATATCCGGTCGGCCGCTACCGTACCCTTTTGCAGGGAAGTAATTCCATTCGAAAAGTTTTTTGCCGGTTGAATCATGGAAGCATAAAAAACAAGAAATCCCATGAACTCCTGCGGCTCCAGTTCACCTGAGCCACCCAACACCAGGTTGCCACCATAATAGAGAATAATGGCCACGATGATTACACCAAGCACTTCTGACAACGGAGAAGACAATTCATTCTTTCTGGCAATGGATAAGTTTACCCTACGATGATAACTGGTTTCATCATCTATTTTTTTCAAGATGAAATTGCGGGCGTTGAAAGCCTTTATCACACGCATGCCGCCAAAGGTCTCATCCAATATGTTCACAATTCTTCCCATCGATTCCTGGCTTTGCCTCGCTTTACGTTTCAGTCGCTTGATAATTTCAGCAACCAACCCGCCAGTAATGGGTAGCAGAATAAGAGTAAACAAGGTGAGCTTATAGGAAATAGTAAATAAAACCGTTAGATACACAATCAAAGTTATCGGTTCCTTCAACACAGATTTTAAGCTATTCGCCACCGAGCCCTCTACTTCCGACATGTCGTTTGTAAACCGCGACATCAAATCGCCTTTACGCTGATTGTTAAAATACCCGATATCTAAACTCGATACTTTACTAAAGATGTCCATGCGCATATTCTTCACCACATCCACTTTAATTCGGGAAGCAGTGAGTCGTTCAAGGTAGCGCAGCGTATTTCCCATGATGATCAGCACAACAATACCAATACAGATAATGAGCAGGGTGTTGTGCGGACCATATTGTTGAACAAAGCCAATGAAATAATGATTGAACGTTTGCTCAGCAACGGTCTTCGATAATTCGAACGTTTCGGGTAGCGGTGGAACAGTTGCACTTACAACCGGATCGAACAAAACTTTTAGCATGGGCATGGTGAGTGCCAGGTAACCCGCACTGAAAACCACACCCAGAATGGCGTAGAGAAAAAACTTAACTATCCTGGATGCGTACCCGGGAGCATATCGTAAAATCCTGAGGTATATTTTCATTGATCTAAAATTCGTACAACCGCTGTGCGATATTCCAACGCAAAGCTAAGGAAGTTATAACGGAATTGTTATTGAAGGCATCTGCCGTACTTTCGCTGTTGCGAATAACGGCTGTAGCATCGATAAACAAATTATGTTTCAGTTGCCAGGTAGCCGTGAAGTTGGCCATCATAATGGTGTTGCTTACCCCCTGCCCGATAGTGTTGCCAAAATTAGCATCGGCCAGGTAGGTATTTCGGAAAGAATTTCTCTTGTTGATGTCTCCTCCAAAATTAAATCCAACCGTATCACGACCCACCTGCGCATAAATCAGTTTTCCTGTGAGACTCAGGCGAGGTAAAGGTTGATAGTGGGCGATGCCTACCACCTCATTAAAATTAGCACCTAATGGATGCGCAATGGATTGCCGGTAATGGGTATAGCTTCCATACTTTGTATTGTGTGAATAGGTGTACGGTCGCACCACATTGGTTTCAACCTGTAGATCAAGATTATCAAGACCAAAAGCATCTACATATTTAGCCCCCAGTTGAATGCCATATTTATTGGCCCACCATCCGTTACGAGCACGAATATTGTCTAGTAAAAATTCATCCAGTACAAACTGCCCGTAGAGTTGAACATTTTTGAAAGCGTTCCATTTAAAGTCAGCGCCCAGTATCACATTGTCACTGCTGCCATTTTGTTGCTCAATGGCGCGAAAGAAAATGATAGGGTTCAGGTAATCAATCCGGAAACGCCCAGCACCATCTTCATCATCGGGACTAAACACTACTGATTCGAAAACTCCCAAGTTAAATTTCTTACCAATGTTGATACTCAGGTGATGCAACGCCACAAACTTTTGCGGGTATCCACCCTTTAAACCCTGACTTCCTCCGGACGTTCCGCGCACATCGGCCGTGAACTGATTAAGCAAATACATGTAATTAAGTTTCCACACCTTCACATTCCCTTTCAGGAACCAGGCAGGCGGTGCGAAGTCGGAAAAAATTAAAGAGCGATATCCATTACCAATAAAAAAACGGTCGTGGCCAAACTGGATGTTAATGTGCTTGGTCGCTTCAAACGAAACATACCCCCTCGCATGAAAAAAATCGTAGCCTTGATTGTCTTTAAATGTTTTCCAGAAACCTTCATGCGGAATTACCGGATAGTAGCTACGCGTAGTATCCTGGGTTATGGTTTGCGTAATGTACTGCGGCATTCGCACCTGGTTTTCAGAAATAAACGTGTAGAAGCCTACCCGCTTGTCGACCATACCCCGCACTTCAATACCGCGGGTATTCACAAACAACAAATCATCCTGCTGTGAATCCCTTCCGGCACCCACATATAAAACCGGGTTAATGTGCAGATCGAAATCCGGAACATCCACAAACAACAAATCCGATTTCTTTTTGTAGAAATGTTTCAGGATTGGCTTACGGCTGTCGTTGGTTTCGGGTCGTGACCATTCCCAGCTATCGTTCCGGAGATACTCCAGGTTGAACAGATCTGATTTTGAGGAGAAAACACCCAATGCATTCGCTGAATCGGCAAAAAGAACAAGGTCGGAACGCTTGTAGGGTTTTACTGAAGTAAAAACCTGAGGCAATACCCGGCCGGTTTTAACCTCATACCGGTCTACCGTGTGGTAATAAGCCTCATTTAACGGTACAAACGTACTTTGGGCCGCCAGGGCAAAAGGCCAAAAACCGATCAAAAACAGAATCTTTCTCATCATCGATCAGGAAACGGGCAAAATACGCACGTTAAACCTATAGCCAAAATTCGCCACTGCCTGCTTGAAAATAGATTGCCACTTGCTATCTTTGCAGTCCCTTAACGAAAAAAGAGGCAAAACAGGCTAAAAACGATGAAAAAGGACATTCACCCGGATTATAAGGAAGTAGTATTTCACGATACTTCCAGCGATTATAAATTTATGACCCGCTCTACCATCAAGTCGAAAGAAACGATTAAGTGGGAAGACGGCAAAGAATACCCTTTGGTAAAGGTGGAAGTTAGTTCTGCATCGCACCCGTTCTTCACCGGCAAGAAATTGTTTGTGGATACTGCAGGTCGTGTGGAAAAATTCCAGAAGAAATACGGAAAGAAATCTTAATTACTTCTTCTTATATGCATGAAAGCCCCGTTATTCACCGGGGCTTTTCTTTTTTATAGCCTGCTCGGTTTTACACGGTCTTTTTTGAATTGATCCCGGTCCAGAAAAGCTTTATCGCATATCTTTATGCCCATGAACATTGTATTGTTTGACGAGCCTGCTATCCGAACCCAATTATTACCGTTTACCTTTACGCGGCCTGTTGCAAACATCCGCATCGGCATCGTTACCATAGCCGAAAAGTGGCAACACTACCTTGGGGAAGTTTCCTATCTGACAGAGGTCTATCTCGCAGAAAAGTTTCCAGCAAAAAAAGGATCAGATAACCTATTGATAAATGGTGCACTTTGTCCGGATGAAACCCTGGTTACGGCCCTTCAAAAATTACCCCTGAACACTACAATCGTTAAGGAAGGTAACGTTTTAGCTACTCGCTCAACTACATTGGATTGGAATAACGCATCCGCTACGCAAGAATATGCAGGTGAAGTGGTGATGATCGACCAAGTGTGGAAAATTTTTCAACACAACGCACAACAGATACGATCAGATTTCCAGCGCCTCACAGCCGGAAGAAAATCTGCTCCGATAACCGACAAACACACACGCACCTATAACGAAAATCAGATCTTTCTGGAAGAAGGCGTTACAATTCGCGCAGCTGTATTGAATGCCGAAGACGGCCCGATTTACCTGGGAAAAAATTCGGTTGTACAAGAAGGTGCATTGATCAAAGGTCCTTTTGCATTATGTGAAGGTTCGCATGTGAACATGGGCGGGAAAATGCGTGGTGACACCACCATCGGACCGTTCTCCAAAGTGGGTGGCGAAATTGGCAACTCTGTAATTTTTGGATACAGCAACAAAGCACACGATGGTTTTCTCGGCAACAGTGTGCTGGGCGAGTGGTGCAACCTCGGTGCCGATACCAACACCTCAAACCTGAAAAATAATTACGAGAACGTTAAAATCTGGAATTACGCCAAGGGTGGTTTCCATGATACCGGATTGCAGTTCTGCGGCTTGATGATGGGCGACCACAGCAAGTGCGGCATCAACACCATGTTCAACACCGGAACTGTAGTGGGCGTCTCGGCCAATATTTTTGGAGATGGATTTCCCCGGACCTTTATCCCCTCCTTTGCATGGGGAGGCGCCAGCGGCTTTACTACTTTTCAACTAAACAAAGCTTTTGAAACCGCAAGCAAAGTGATGGCCAGGCGGAACGTACAGTTGAATGAGATTAAAAAAAATATTTTGAAACACGTGTTTGAGCAATCGGCACAAAACCGGATTTGGGAGAAAAAATAAGTTATGAAGAAACAGGTCGTAGCCAAACTACTAATGCTCCCTATGGTCTTCTGGTCATTTAACGTACTTATCAATAGTATTGGTAAAGAGCCATGGCGGATTACGCTCGCTTCGGTAGCGTTCGTTGGTTTCGTTACAATGTCAATTGTATTTTTTCGGAAACTCAATCAACAAAACAAAAGCAACAAAACTCAAAACGAGAATTTATAATCATGAACTTCTCCTTCATTCCTGGCTTAGTTGAAGTCAAATCTCTTTTGGTTGAATCCGTAAAAAACGGACATGCGGCTCATGCCCAACTTTTTGCTGGAGCTGAGGGCGCGTTGAATTTACCCCTGGCGCTTGCCTATGCCACGTATTTGCATTGCGAACAAAAAGGTGATGACGCTTGTGGTGAATGCGCAGCCTGCCGCAAGAGTTTGAAATTTATTCATCCGGATACGCATTTTGTATTTCCGCTCAGCAATGTTAAAGGCGATAAAGATGAAGAACGCTTTAAGTCTGATATTCTGAAACAATGGCGCGAGTTTTTATTAACACAACCCTATGCTAATCTTGATGCCTGGACTGAATTTTACGGAGGAGAAAACAAACAAGCACTGATCTCACGGGAAGAAAGTCGGGAGATAATAAAAACGCTTTCACTCAAACCGTTTGAAAGCCAGGTCAAGGTAATGATCATCTGGCAGCCGGAAAAAATGCATCCGTCAGCAGCAAACGGAATTCTGAAAATTCTGGAAGAGCCTGCACCGCATACCTACTTCCTGTTGGTAAGCAATGCTGCTGATCAATTATTACCTACCATAATTTCCCGTACGCAAATTATTTCTGTGTCACTACTGACTGATGAAGAGATCGAATCACAACTGATGGCCCAGAATATTGAAGCAAAAAAAGCATCCGTTATCGCTCGTCAGGCTGAAGGCAATTTAAACCTGGCTTTGGCACTATGCGAAGACGATGAAGAAGATGACCAGGCCCAACGTTTTGCCGAATGGATGCGCGCATGTTTTAAAATGAATTTTGCTCAGTTGGTTTCTTTTGCTGATGATTTTCACGGACTGGATAAACTGCATCAACGTAACATGTTGCAATACAGCCTGAACATGATGCGCGAAGTACTGCTTCAACTGGGAGGTGCCACGACCATTCAGCGCTCACGCGGAGAAGAACTGAAATTTGTACAAGACTTTTCCAAAGTCATGAACCTGGCCCGAGTAGATTATAGCGCCAAACTGATCAGCGAAGCCAGTTACCACCTGGAACGGAATGGCAGCCCGAAAATGATTTTTATGGATTTATCGCTTAAAATTTCTAAAGCGTTTAATTCATAGCTACTTTTTGCATTACTCAAATTCTTATTTTTACGCCCTTATTAAACCATCGCTTGGTATGAATCGATTATTAACCTTCCTGATTTTATTTTCGTTCTTCTTAAACAGTTGCGCACAGAAAAAAGGTCGCGATTACGTAATCACCATTAAAACCAGCTATGGCGATATGGTGGCCATTCTGTACGATGAAACACCCAAGCACAAGGAAAACTTTGTAAAGCTCGCTCAGGAAAAATTCTACGATAGTTTGCTGTTCCACCGGGTGATTGAAGAATTTATGATTCAGGGCGGTGATCCGAATTCAAAAAATGCAGAGCCGGGGCAGGCATTGGGTTCGGGCGGACCGGGCTATACGATTGATGCTGAATTTGTTCCGCAATATTTTCACGAGAAGGGTGCCTTCTCGGCAGCACGATTAGGCGATACGGCCAACCCGAAAAAAGCCAGCAGTGGCAGTCAGTTTTATATTGTTCAAGGAAAAAAATACACCGATGAAGAGTTGACACAACTGGAACAAAGTATCCAGTATAACAAGAAGAATACATGCCTGCGTGAAGTATTGTTTATGCCCGAATGTGAATCAATTCGTGAAGAAGTAATTGCCAAACAACGTGCCGGTGATGGCGCGTGGCTTGGCTCATTCTTTGAACACGCGGATACACTAATCATAAAATTTCAACCCGAATACAAACCATTTTCCTTTACCGAAGCTCAGCGCACCCGATACAAAGAAGTGGGCGGGGCTCCGCATCTGGATGGCGACTATACGGTTTTCGGTAAAGTGATTCAAGGGCTTGATGTGATCGATAAAATTGCTGCGGTGCAAAAAGGCCCGGGCGACAGGCCAGTTGTGGATGTGCCCATGGTAGTTACCGTGGAAGAGATGAGCAAGAACAAAATTGAAAAAACCTACGGATACAAATACCCCGAAAGCAAGTAGGATGAAGATACTGATTACCGGTGCCAACGGTTTACTCGGCCAAAAGCTGATTACCCTGTTGCAACAACAACCTGATGTACAACTTGTAGCAACGGCTCATCGGCCATTGGTGCTTCCATTGGTGAAAGGTGAATTTCAGTTGTTGGATATTTCCAATCAGGAACAGGTAAATGAAGTCCTTGCTCATACAAAACCCGATGTAATCATCAACACCGCAGCCATGACCAATGTTGATCGCTGCGAAACAGAACAGGAAGCTTGTTGGCAAGCGAATGTAACAGCTGTTCAGTACTTAGTTGAGGCTTGCAAACAACACCACGCTCATCTCATCCACGTTTCCACCGATTTTATTTTCGATGGCAAGGAAGGTCCACTAGATGAAACAGCAATCCCCGCTCCGGTAAACTTTTACGGAGAAAGTAAGCTTGCGGCAGAAAAAATCATTCAGGAAAGCAACATATCGTGGTGCATTCTGCGAACGGTTTTGGTGTATGGAGTTTCTACCGATATGAGCCGATCGAACATTGTGTTGTGGGTAAAGAAAAGTCTGGAAGAAGGAAAAACCATTAATGTGGTAAATGATCAATGGCGCACACCCACATTGGCCGAAGACTTGGCGATGGGTTGCTGGCTGGCAGCAAAGAAAAAAGCTACAGGCATTTACCATATCTCCGGAAAGGATTTTTTAAGTCCTTTTGATATTGCCATAAAAACGGCTCGGTTTTTTAAGTTGAATGAATCCCTGGTCAACCCAACCGACTCAACGCAATTCAAGCAACCTGCACGCAGGCCATTGAAGACTGGATTTATCCTGGATAAAGCTATTCGTGATTTGGGATACGCACCCAAAAGTTTTGAAGAAGGACTAGCTGTGCTGAAACAGCAACTCCACACTTAAATTCAGACACACTTCTGTACTGCTACAGCAAGGTTGCTCTTTCTCGTTCAGAATGCAGAAGTAAGCGAATGATTTACCTGGTATCGAGATACTTATCCAAAAATGTACTATGATATAAAACAACCTTAACCTTTGCGTAATCAATTAAATTTTACAATTTGTCGCCCTTTAAATCCTAACTGTATATGTCGTTACAATCTTCTGATAATCGCGGACAATGGGGCTCCAAATTCGGCTTTATCATGGCCGCAGCTGGTTCTGCTGTTGGCTTGGGTAATATCTGGCGTTTCCCATACATCACTGGTCAAAATGGTGGTGGTGCTTTTGTGTTTGTGTACATTTTATGTGTTTTGCTAATCGGCTTGCCACTTATTTATAATGAAGTTGCCTTCGGTCGGTTAACCGGAAAAAACACTATCGGTGCTTTTAAAAATACGGGAGCCAATAAATTCTGGATGGCCAGTGGTGCAGTATTGGCGCTGCTTGTGAGCTTCTTTGTATTAAGTTACTATAGCGTTATTGCCGGATGGACGATCGGTTATATTATCAGCGAGTTCACTGATTTTATTAAAGACTTCCAAACGTTTCAGGCAAACCCTACTTACGTAATTCCTTTCTTTGCGGTATTCATGCTGGTTACCATCCTGATTGTATTGGGTGGTGTTTCCGGTGGAATTGAAAAGGCATCAAAGGTTTTGATGCCTGTTTTGTTTTTATTGGTATTTCTGGTGATGCTGCGCAGCTTAACACTCCCTGGCGCTATGGAAGGTGTACGCTATTACCTCACTCCCGACTTCAGTAAAATTGATGGACAGGTAGTCTTGGCCGCACTCGGTCAGGCTTTCTTTTCGCTTTCGGTTGGTTGGGGAATTCTCATCACCTATGGTTCTTACTTGCCCAAGAGCAATAACATTGTAACCAGTGGCGTGTGGATTGGGTTGATGGATACTGGCGTAGCTTTGCTTGCCGGTTTGATGATTTTCCCTGCTGTATTTGCTTTTGGTAAAGATCCCGCGCAAGGCACTGCTCTTGTGTTCCAAGTGTTGCCTGAAGTATTTAATTCGATTCCTGCCGGTGGAAATATTGTTGGTGCTTCCTTCTTCCTGTTGCTGTGTGTAGCTGCGTTAACTTCATCCATTTCCATGATTGAAGTACCAGCCTCTTATTTGATTGACGAGAAGAAATGGAGTAGGAAAAAGGCTGCGTGGACGGTAGGTATACTCGCTTTTCTTGTAGGTATACCTTCTGCCCTATCAGGTGGCGCATCTAAATTATTTACCGAAATGTCGATAGATATTTTCGGCTCAACCAAAACCGGTTTCCTTGACATTATGGATGCACTATGGGGAGGTCTATTTATTGTGGTAGTTGCTTTGATGACCTGTATCTATACCGGTTGGGTAATGGATGTCAAGAAACTGGCAGCCGAAATTGGTATCGGTGCCCCGGTATTCGAAAAGAAAATAATCGGTGGTTTAACCGCCATGCAGTTGTGGATATTCTTCATCCGCTACGTATGCCCGCTTGTTATTTTAGTGGTGTTACTGAATATGATAGGCGTATTTGGCGTGTTTGCCGGAACATAATCCTACACCTACTTCTCAAACAATTCCCCAATGGGTTGCCCCGAGCAGCCGTTGGGGAATTTTATTTTCAGTAACATGGATAGCGTTGGCGCGATATCGGTAATGGTATGATATTGAACGGATGACCCTTGCTTGATCCCCTTACCAAAGAAAATAATGGGTGCGTGCGTATCATAGCTATAGGGCGAGCCGTGCGTAGTGCCCTGAATGCGACTGCTTTCAAACCAACCGGGTTCCAACACCACTACCAGATCACCGCTGCGCTTCGGGTGATATCCTCGAATGGACATTCCCTTGATTCCACCCTCATTAAAATCGCCCATGCGCAACTGCTGGCGGGTAAATACATTGGCAATACCTTTTTGCTGCATTAGAAAGTTAGAAACGATTTCAGTGGCCAACATCAACTCAACACCACCAGAACGCGGATCGGTACTAAACGCTTCATGATTAAAAAAAATCTGATCTCCTGAAAAAGACCGGATAATTTCACGATCAGGAAAATATTGATTGAGTAACTCTTTTAATTCTGCACCCAACTGACTCGAACGGATGTAGCCGGCAGGCACTTTGTTATCTGCTAAATACTGTGGAACTTCTGCTACGCCATGATCGGTAGTTAAAAACACCAGGTAATTTCCTGCCCCAACTGTTTGATCGAGTTTTTTCAACAGGTCTTCAATGTTCTTATCCAAACGCATGTACACATCTTGCACTTCAACCGACTGAGGACTAACACGATGCCCGATAATATCAGGCGCTGAATACGAAATAGCCAAAAAATCTGTGTCCTTGCCGCTGCCCATTTTCTCGCCATCAATAACGGCTTTAAAAAATTCGGTGAGGTAATCGTTGGCGAACGGTGTTTGTGAGAGGAGATTAAAGTTTCCGTTGGTTTTTCTAAGTGCGCTGAGATCATAGGGGAACGTAGATTTATTTTCACCCAACTTACCTTCATACGGACTTACGTCTGGTCCGCTTTCGGTGTACTGATCAATCGGGAGTAATGTATTCCAGGTTCCTGACAAATATTTGTCGGCCAAATTCAGGCTATTAAATTTTTCTGTCCATGCCGGCAATTTGCTCATGTAGTAGGTGCTGGTCACAAACCGACCGGTACTGCCATCATACCAATACGCTGCATCCGCCAAATGACCGGCAGGTAAAACAGAACCCCGATCCTTAAATGAAATACCGATAACTTTTGAACGCTTCTGTGTGGCCAGCTTCAACTCATCCGTAATGGTGGTAGTAAGCATGCGATGAGGCGACATTTTACCAACAGAAGTTGTTTCGCTTCCAACCGTTTGCTGAGTGTCGTCACCAGCACAATAGGCACTTTTGCCGGTTACTTTATCAAACCACGCATTGTCTATAATGCCATGAACAGCCGGTGTAGTGCCGGTATAAACCGAGGCGTGACCGGGACCGGTTACCGTTGGGGCATAATTGAAATGCGCGTTATGTAAAGTAAATCCCTGGTTGACTAATCGCTTAAATCCGTGATCACCGTATTTATCCCAATACCGATACAGGTATTCCTGACGCATCTGATCCACCATAATACCAACAACGAGTTTAGGTCGCTCAGATGGTTGAGAAAAAACCGGAACGATCAGGACAACAAAGAATAACAAAACTAAGGCTCTCATAATATCAATTCTAAGAATGCAATATACTACTTCCGGAAAGGATGCGCTGTAAATAGAGGATGAACGCTCAATTAATTTTGTGAGCAGTAAATGCGCTCGTAATCATCGTTTTCAAAAACCTGCCTGCGCAGCAATTGCCCGTCTTCATCGTAATAAATCACCACATAAATGGAGGCTTCCTCCACATGCTTTTCGGTAAAATAAAGTGGATGCGCAGATGAACCCAGGTTAACAATATCGCTGAAGGTGGGTTGCAAAATAAATCCCCGTGTACTACTCAACACACCGTAACGGTGCTCTTGCTGCACAATGGCAAGCTTATCTCCGTTGGTTTCCCGCAACCAGATAAACTTCCCTATCTTATCTGCAATAACCTTCTTCTCAACAAAATTATACACCAACCATTGGTAATTTTTCCGCACCAATGCACTTGAATCACTCCAATAACGAATCTCTTCATACTCAAAAGGAGTTATCGATTTATTATTCCAATCGATTAGCCCGCAATAGCCACCCTTAAATGCAATCAGCAACTGGCTATTAAATCGAACAATGTTCTTTTCGTATTGTGGCTTGATCTCTTTTCGGTTCACTACATCCAGCATTCCGAATTTTTTATCCTTCAGAAGCGGTACAGTTCCCTGATCAATATTGCCCATAGCATCATAATCGGGTGCAACCACCTGCTTGCCCTGAATGTTTATCAAGCCACGTTTGTCTTTCTTGATTACGGTAAAATAGTTTTCACCGGCAAAATCAATTCGGTCGTATTGAACTGAAAACAACCGTTCACCTGTAGAACTGAATACTTGCTTTTTATCGCCTTCTTCAAGCAACATGAAATAAACAGAATCTTTACCGGGCAAAAATTGCACACGCGCATTACCGGTTAACGCAACGGAATGTACATCGGTTAGGTATGCATGCGTGGTGTCACCTCGAACAGCCATACAAAACGGACCAATAAAGTAAATACTATCGAACGTAGATTTACTAAACGTATTTACATACCGGTTGGCTATGCGCCAATAACCATCGTGTTTAACCGCTACCCATGGCTTTTGTACTTTAACCTGACTAAACGCTGCAGATTCTCCTCCGCTTTTTGTCCACGTCTTGTATCCATCTGCTGTTTTTGAAACCGCACCAAAAAACTCAGGTTGTATTTCGCGGGTTGTCAGTGCAATTCGCTCCTTCAGGTTCATATCCAGTAATCCTTGTTTGTTACCCATTCGAACCCAGATCATATCCGAACCCCAACGCTTTGCTTCATCATATTTATTTCCAAATGTAACAGGCAACTGATCAGCTGCTGGCGCAAGCTGCTCCTTGCGCTTCAATATAACCTTGCCTACCTGCTTCAGCACCAATACGTCATCAATCGCATCTGCATCATCGAAAGAACCAATGGCTAACTCGCGACCTGTAAATGTTTTTATACTCCATTGCTTATGCTTTCGTATTGCCAGGTAAGCACCACTGAGCACACGGGCATCGTCAACACATGGCTCTATAACAAAACCCGATTTATGCACAACCGCTCCGCAATCATTTCCATAAATAAACAAGAAGCCATAACCCAGGTCATCTAATTCTTCCACCTCACCTTTAAAAACAACTGCTCCGTTTCGTGCCACTACCAACTGATCAAGCACCAGCAGTTCTTCCAGAATATTTCCACAGCGATACTCCCGTCCAATTTCGGTTGCCAAAGGTTTTATGATCTCATTCCCATGTGCATCCATAAAACCAAATTTCCCATCGCGGTAAACAGGAACCAGGTATTCCTGCTCCAGTTTGATCAGCATCTTTAAGGAATCATTTAAAACAGCTTGCGGAAGGGCTATATTGTTTTCCTGCGCGATGTGGTAAAAAATATTTCGGGCCTTGTTGAAGAGTGGGCTGTTCGGATACTCCCTCATGAACGCCATGAAATCATCCGGCTCTCCAGAAGCAGTGGAAATTTCAAAAACCTGCAGCTCGGCCTGGTGGCGATAAGGTGATGCCGGATACTCTTTTATAAATGTCTTGTAACTGGTCAGCTTTCGGTCTTTCGTTTTCGCTTCAAATAATAATTTCTCATATCGCTCACGGGCTTCGGGCGCGCGTGATGCATTCGGGTATCGGTTAAGGTATTTTAAAAAACTGGAATACGTATTCTCTTTGAGGGCGTCAATATAGGCCACCTCATCACGGAGCTCTCGTGCCCGGTCAAGTTGGCGGGCAAATGGAAAGTGATCGATAAAATCGAGATAAGCCTGCTCGGTGTTAATGGTTTTGGCCCGTTCAAATGCGGCACTATCAATCAACTGGCGGGTGTGGATAAGGTCGGCACTATCCAACGGGAAACGCCTCATTCGGTCGCGTTGCCGGGCACCAGCCAGCGGTAGCTGGTTGAGAGCAGTCATGGTGTATTTATAGGCCGAGTCAACCTGATAGGCCGGGTTAGCCGGATCGAAAAAGTAAGTGGCACATACGTACCAGGCCGCCACATTTGTACTGTCTTTCTGTATAACTTTTGTTGCCTGCGTCCACGCCTTATCCCACTTTCCCTTTTGAAGATTCGTATAGGCCTGACGTTCCGTTACCATCTGCGCAACCGAAGCTTGCGAACCCAGCAATACGATAAACCCTATGACGAAACGATAGCTCAACACAACAGAATCAATACGTTCAAAGCTACAAAGTTTGCATTGAACGACATGGCCACACTCGCCAAAGTCCCGCTCGGGCGGATAAAATTGTAAAGTCGGGTTAATATATTGTTGTTGGCGTTAATAAAATTTGTAAATTTTCACTTTGTTAAATTGCAGCAATGGCCAAACTCAAGAACATCATCAAGCAACTTTCTGAGAAGGATTTTAAAGCCATCCACGACTCGTTGATTGAAAGCAATGCTGAAAAATCCGCATACCTCTTAAAAGCCCTTCGCGAACGCTCCCTCTCCGATACCAAAATTATGACGGAACTGGAAGTGAACGCCAATGCATACTATACCCTGCGATCTCGGCTAAACCTAAAGATTGAAGAGTACCTGATGCAGCAGTTGGAAAGCCCACGTACGGACGTGCTGCGCAAGGTGGCCAACATCAACGAAATTGTATTTACCAAGAAGCGCACTATCGCCATTGCCACCCTAAAAAAACTTGAAAAAGAACTGATCGATTACGATCTGGCTAACGAGCTTACCATCATTTATAAATCGCTTAAAAAGCTCCAAGTAAACTCGCCCGATTATTTCCAGTACTCGCAGTTGTACAACCGCCATGTGGCTTATATGTTGGCGCTCGATAAAGCGGAAGACCTGCTGGCGGATTACTTTAAGAAATTCGGAAGCTATCTATTTACAGGTGATGAGGTAGAGAAACTCGGACTCTCACTTTTATTAAAGGAGATGTCGAATGTTTCAAACCTGTACGAATCACACCGCTTGTATGTTTACCGCAGCGCTATGCATGTTTTCCACAGGCTGTTTGTTGAGCCGGATGAAAACCTGCAGCAGGATACCGAATCGATTGAAGATACCTTTGCCAAGGTTCAGAAGATTTTTGAAAGCTACAGCCTGGATTCCATTTACTACCACTTGAACCTGGTGTTTGAGTTTTTGAAACTGGAGTATTACAATCACTACAAAGTTTACCGGCAGGCTGAAAAGTATTTTGAAGAAGTGAACGATGCCGCAGGCAACCTGTTAACAAACTACGCAACCTATACGTTCCCTGCGCAGTTCCTCATCTCCAAACTCGAACGCCACCTGCGCCTGAATACGGAAGGCGACCTCTATGCCGAAAACGATAACTTGTTTGTGGATTATGAACCCGATGTGCTGGATATACCCCGGCACGTTATTTTCGTAACGTATAAAGCCTTGTCGGCTTACTATGCTGATAAATTTGATGAAGCCGCCAAACTGATCAACAATTTATTGAACGAAGTAAGCCTGAAAAAGTACCCTATCACCCAACTGGAAATTAAATCGCTGCTGGCCCTTCAATATGTATTGCTTCGCGATTATGAATTGTTCAACCAACTCGCAAACAGCATTCAGCGTCAGATACGGTTAATTGGAAAAGACGCCTGCGATAACATTCAACTGTTTATTAAAATATTAAAAATAGCTGTGAGTGAAGCCAAACGGGAGAAAGCGAAAAAGATTAATGCGGTTATACCCAAGTTGCAGGCCGCACAGGCCAGCTATTTTGCGCCTACCTTATTGGTACGATTGGATGAAAAGTTGGTCAAAAATCTAACGGAGTATTGATATCAGACTTCAAGCTTCAGAATGTTCTCGTGAGAGAGCGGCTTATTCAGGTAAAGCTTCACATTCTCATATTTTTTAGATCGGCTGAAATCCTGCGGGTTGATACTGGAGGTAAGCATGACTATCTTACATTTCTTCTTCGCTACGTTGCTGAGTTTCTCAAATTCTTCCAAAAACTGAAAGCCATCCATCAGCGGCATATCGATGTCGAGAAAAATTACATCGGGTAACACTTTATCGGCTACATCCAGGCGTTCCATGTTTCGCAAAAATTCGATGGCGCTTTTCGCTCCGGTGTGGGTGTAGATGTTTTCCGTAACTGCGGCAGACTCAATCATCTTTTGATTGATGAGGTTATCAATCTCATTGTCATCAATCAACATAACGGTGCGAAACTTCTTCTCAGCCATAAAAATTTAGGGTATACGTGTTTATAAAAATAGATGTTTGCAACTGAATTCCAAGCAGTTTAAATGTCAAATTTAATGCCCTGAGCCAGGGGCAGGGAGTCGCCATAATTAATGGTATTGGTTTGCCTGCGCATGTAAATTTTCCAGGCATCCGAACCCGATTCACGGCCTCCTCCTGTTTCCTTTTCGCCACCAAATGCCCCTCCTATTTCGGCCCCGGAAGTACCGATATTCACATTGGCAATGCCACAATCCGACCCTGCATGCGACAGGAACTGCTCCATCTGGCGCAGGTCAGTAGTCATGATGGCCGATGACAATCCCTGTTTCACATTGTTTTGCATCTCAATGGCTTCATCCAGGTTCTTATATTTAATCAGGTATAAAATCGGGGCGAAGGTTTCCTGCTGAACAATCGGGTAGTTGTTTTTTACTTCGGCAATAGCCGGCTTAACATAACATCCTGAGTTATACCCCTTCCCTTTCAACACACCGCCTTCCACCACAAACTTTCCGCCTTGCTTTACTATTTCACTAAGCGCATTTAAATAAAGCGAAACCGCATTCTGGTCGATAAGCGGACCCACATGATTCTTTGAATCAAGTGGATTACCAATCGACAACTGGCTGTATGCCTTCTTCAGGCGATTCTTAACATCGTTATAAACTTTTTCATGAATGATTAACCTGCGCGTTGTGGTACACCGTTGACCGGCCGTGCCAACCGCCCCAAACAATGCACCGCGAATGGCCATATCCAGGTTTGCATTTTCCGTGATGATGATGGCGTTGTTTCCACCCAACTCCAATAAAGGGCGACCAAAACGCTCAACCACCATTTTTCCAACAGCCCGGCCCATTCGGGTTGAACCCGTTGCTGATACCAATGGAATATCTTCACATTGTGCCAGCATTTTTCCGATTGACGCATCGCCATTCACCAAACAGGAAACACCTTCCGGTACATCGTTGGCCTCAAACACTTTTGCAATGATGTTCTGGCAGGCAACACTGCACAGCGGAGTTTTTTCAGATGGCTTCCACACACACGTGTCGCCACACACCCAGGCCAACATGGTATTCCATGACCAAACCGCTACCGGAAAATTGAAGGAAGATATAATACCAACAATACCGAGCGGATGATACTGCTCATACATGCGGTGGTTGGGGCGCTCAGAATGCATGGTTAATCCGTGAAGCTGCCGTGAAAGACCTACCGCGAAATCACAGATGTCGATCATCTCCTGCACTTCACCCAGTCCCTCCTGCAGCGATTTCCCCATCTCATAAGAAACCAGCTTACCAAGCGCATCTTTATTGGCACGCAATGCTTCACCAATTTGCCGCACCACTTCTCCGCGTCTTGGTGCAGGCCATTTCCGCCATTCCTTAAACGCTTCTTTTGAAACGGCTACTACTTCGTGAAAGGATTTCTCATCGGCAGCCTGAACGGAGCCGATCAAGGCACCATCTACCGGTGAATACGATTCAATAACCGGTCCTTTTGTTTTGATCCATTTTTTTCCGGTTGATACACCCGAATTGGATGATTTGACACCAAGTGATACGAGCGTTTTTTGAATGGCTGAGTTCTTCATGATCTGTTAGTAAAGCTGCAAATCTAACGGATTTGCAGTTTGGAAGGCATATTTATGGTGTTTATCCTGGCAAGAATTCGTGCAGAAAACTGCTTACTTCTGATGGATGCCTTTACTTTGCAGGATGACCGATTCGCGCAGCCCATCACTTGAACAAACCGTAACAGACCGGATTGATGCCGCGGTTAAATTTATCAATACAACAAGCAGTCATATTTTCCTTACCGGAAAGGCAGGAACGGGTAAAACCACATTCTTAAAAAACCTCGCTCGCAAAACACATAAATCGTTTGTGGTGATTGCCCCTACCGGGATTGCCGCACTTAATGCCGGTGGCGTTACCATCCACTCACAATTTTTACTGCCGCGAGGCACCTTTTTGCCCGAACGGTTTCTTCCACACGACTTTCAGGATAATGGCAGTTACTTTTCAACCGATGTGCTGGGAAGAAAACATCCGTTAAACAGTGATCGAAAACAGGTACTCCGATCCATCGATTTACTGGTGATTGATGAGGTGAGCATGTTACGTGCCGATGTACTGGATGCAATCGACTACCGCCTGAAAGCTGCGCGCGGAAATTTTTATCAAAGTTTTGGTGGGGTTCAAGTGCTGTTTATTGGTGACTTGTATCAGCTGCCCCCGGTAGTTAAGGGCGAAGAAGCACAGGTGCTTGGGCGGTATTACACAACGCCCTGGTTTTATGAAGCAAAGGCACTTCAACACGAGCCCTTTGTGTACATTGAACTGGATAAAATTTTTCGGCAGCAGGATAATACCTTTATTAACATCCTGAACAACCTGCGCAATAACATTATCCAAGAGTCGGACATTGAAAAGCTTAACCAATACTATCAACCGGCTGAGTCGATTAAGCAACTAAAGGAAGTCATTACCCTAACCACGCATAACTATAAAGCCGATGAATTGAACCGGAATATGTTGCGCGAGTTGAAGTCACCCGCCCACTACTTTGACGCCATCATTCAAGGAGATTTTCCGGAAAGCATGTATCCAGTGCTCCAACAAATTGAACTGAAAGAAGGCGCACAGATTATGTTCATCAAAAATGATTCGGAAGGAAACGCATATGTGAACGGCAACCTAGCTACTGTAAAAACACTTTCTTCAGACAGCATTATTGTGGTTATGGCCGATTCGCACGACACGTATACGCTCAAAAAAGAAACATGGGAAAATAAAAAGTATACCGTTAATGCTGATACCCGCGAACTTGATGAAGAAGTGGTGGGCACGTTTGTCCAGTATCCGGTTAAACTTGCATGGGCCATTACCGTGCACAAAAGCCAAGGACTTACTTTTGATAAAGCTGTCATTGATGTGGATCAGGCTTTTGCCGATGGTCAGGTTTACGTAGCGCTTTCCCGGTTACGCTCACTGGACGGACTGATCCTGCGCACCCCAATCAACCCCAGGGTAATTGGCACCAATAAGAATATTGTCGCGTTTTCTGAGCAATACAACAAACCTTCAAAACTACTTGCCGAGCTAAAGGCAAGTCAGCAACATTTTGCTTTTGAGATGCTGAGCAAAACATTCGATTTTGAAAGTCTGGTGAAGGAGATTCGCTTTTTACAAAAAGGCCATTCCGACAATCCGGTAAACGACATCGCTACAAAACCGGTATTGATGCAAATACAGGAATCGTTGGCTGCTGAAAGTGGAACGACCATCAAATTCAAGCAGCAGCTGGATAACCTGCTTCATCGTAAGGATTATCAAACCTTAATGGATCGAATTGAAAAAGGGAGCGCCTATTACAAAAATCTGTTGTATAAAAATCTCGAAATACTTTTACGCCACATCGCAGAAACCAAACATCGCAAACGGGTAAAAGCTTACCTGACCAGCTTGCAGGATATCGATCAATTGCTTTCAAAAAAACTGGAGGAAGTTGACAAAGCACCTATCCTTACGCAGGCCATTTTAAGTGGGGAAGATCCGGAAGGATTAACCGCGTTGGCCGAACAACGATCGGTAACGCGCCACGCCATGCAAAAGGAAATTGATAAAACCATTGAACCGGTAGTATCAAAACCCAGGCAAAAGAAAGGTACACGTTCCAAAAAGAATGAGCGAAGCACGTATGATGTGACCCTGGATTACTTTAATGCCGGCATGACGATTGAGCAAATTGCGAAAGAGCGAGGTCTTGTGGCCGGAACCATTCAATCGCACTTAGCCAAAGCCGTTGAAATGGGCCGCGTCAATATTTTCAAAGTTGTGCCTGAGGAACGGGTTGAAGAAATTTTACAGGGTATGAATGAGATGCCTGATGCCTTTAGCTCAAAAGAATTATTCGATAAACTGGGTGGCAAATTCAGTTATGGAGAATTACGGGCAACTATGGCGTTTGCGGGCAAAAAATCAATCCGAAAAACACCTGAGTAATGCTTACCAATCTAACCCGTAGGTTGCTTTCTCACCATTCGCATAATAGCCTTCAATCAGCACACCGCCCTTTTTATACTCCAGCATGCGGTTCAAATCAGCGAGGTTATCTACCGGTACCCGATCCACATACGCGATGATAAAGCCTTCGCGCAACCCGGCTGTTTGCCATTTTCCTTCTTCCACTTTTTTAACCTGTACTCCTCCTTCAAGTTTTAAATTGAGCAGGTCGGAATACAGCACATCTTCAAAGTAAGCACCATTGAGTTCATTTTTGATTTCGGGCTCAATAAGTGCTTCGTTACCATCGCTGTTTTTTAGGCGGGCACGTACGGTAACATTTTCAGTCCCTCGTACATACGTTACCGAAATTTCTTTACCAGGTCGGTTGCGGGCAACCCACTCTTGTAATTCGGAAACTGTATTTACCGGCCGTGAGTCGATAGCCGTAATGACATCACCCTGTTGAATGCCCGATTCTTCTGCCGCGCCACCGCGACTAACCCGGTTCACCAACACACCCCGGTTCACGTTAAGCGAAAGCCTATCCGAAACATTTGCATCCACATCAGAAATCTGAATGCCTAGCAAACCGCGTTGCACCTGACCAAACTCCAACAGATCGTCCATTACTTTTTTCACCAGGCTTACTGGTATGGCAAAGGAGTAACCTGAATATTGCCCAGTAGCTGTGGCAATTGCTGTATTGATACCGATTAGTTCGCCTTTCAGGTTTACCAATGCACCCCCACTGTTACCCGGGTTCACAGCAGCATCGGTTTGAATAAAGGATTCAACCTGCAGGTTATTCCGATCGCGAAGGATGCCGATGTTTCTTGCCTTTGCGCTTACAATGCCAGCCGTTACGGTTGAGTTTAGATCAAACGGATTACCGATGGCCAACACCCATTCTCCCGGGCCAATGCCATCCGAATTTCCATAACGAATAAAGGGAAGCTCTTTTGCTTTAATCTTCAGCAAAGCAAGATCGGTACTTGGATCGGTGCCTACAATTTTGGCATAGTAACGTTGGTTGTCGTTCATGACAACTTCAACATTGGTTGCATCTTCAATTACATGATTATTCGTAACGATGTATCCATCATCGGAAATGATAACTCCCGAACCAGAAGAACGGGCTGGCGCTTTATAGTACAACTCCAACGGATTGAGACTGAACATTCCTGAACCATAGGTGGTACGAATGTGCACCACACCGCTCACTACTTTTTTGGAAGCAGTGAGAAAATCCATTCCTGCGGGAACGCGATAGGTACTATCCGAATCAAAGCTGGTCAGTTTCATGCGTTGCCGATCTTCAATGGAAGAATAAGGAGCAGAAATAGAATCCAGGTAATGTACCGTATACCAGGATCCGATTACGCCTCCGGCAATCGCAACCAATAAAATGAGCAGGGTAAAAATAATCGTACGCTTCATATCAACAGGTGTTTAGCAGCAATAAGAAAGTTAACGGATTTTTTATTTCGAAGGATAAAACTCAGCCGCATTTTAGATAAGCGGGCAAATTAATCTGTGATAAACAAAAAGAAAGCCCCGCCCCCGTTGCCGGAGACGAGGCTACTCACCTAACCTAACCCTACTTGCTAGTGCCTTTAATTAACTTTTATTGAGGTTTTCAGTGCTTTTTTCTCATCCTTTGGTACCGTTACCTCCAGAATTCCATTCACATAGGTTGCAGAAATTTTTGAAGCATCTACATTTTCGGGCAGCGAGAATGAACGACTGAATGTTCCATACTGCGTTTCAATCGAGTAGAAGTTCTTCTCCTTCTTTTCATTCTGGAACTTACGCTCACCGCTGATGGTCAGGTAATTGTCCTTCAGGTCGATGTTGAAATCTTCCTTGTTCATACCCGGAACGGCCACGTGAATTTCATAGGCTTTTTCGGTTTCAACCACATCAACGCGTGGCACAAACGAATACGCAGAACCACCTGTGCGGGCTACGGATTCATTGAAAAAACGATCGATCAAATTGCTGAAGGATGTCGGTACGAAATCGTTCAGTGCGGAATTGTATCTGATAAGGCTCATAGTTTTATTTTGTTTGGTTAAACATTCAAAATCACTTACGTCATGCCTATCCTGAAAAAATATGCCGATCCAATAATTAAGCCATAATGACACCTTTTTGTATTCAATTACGGGGTATTTTAAGACATTTTGTCTCTATTTAATCTCTGTCCCTGCAATTTTAATCCTTTGCTGCCTTGATGATCAGCTCTCAAAAAAGTGTGTTTAAGCCTTCAATTTCCTTGTTTTTAGGCCTTACAGAATCGATTAAAGCGCTATATTTCACCTCATTCAACCTGATTTTAACCTATGAGCTTAACGTTTCTCGACACTGTGATTTTTGTCGCCTATTGCGGACTCATTTTAGGTATCGGCCTGTATGTTTCCCGCGATAAAAAAGGGCATGAAAAAAATGCAGAAGACTATTTTTTAGCGGGCAAATCGCTGCCCTGGTGGGCGATTGGTGCTTCACTGATTGCCGCGAATATTTCAGCTGAACAATTTATCGGTATGTCGGGCTCAGGTTTTGCCATTGGGTTGGCAATCGCCTCATATGAGTGGATGGCCGCCATCACGTTATTGATTGTTGGAAAATTCTTTTTACCCATCTTCATCAATAAAGGCATTTACACGATTCCCGAATTTGTAGAAAAGCGTTTCAGTACCAACCTGAAAACCATTCTCGCAGTATTCTGGATCGGATTATTTGTTTTCGTTAACCTCACTTCGGTGCTCTACCTCGGTGCACGCGCGTTGGATACCATTGTTGGAACCGGAGATGGAAGTTTAATGATGTACAGCATTATTGGATTAGGATTGTTTGCGGCTGCTTACTCGTTGTATGGCGGACTCTCAGCCGTAGCCTGGACGGATGTTGTTCAGGTAGTGTTGCTGATTTTTGGCGGACTGATGACAACCTATCTGGCCTTGGAACATGTTTCACCTACTGGCGGTGTTATTGACGGATTCGTTCACATCCTCAATGTGGTTCCAGAAAAATTCTCTATGATTTTAAGTAAGGGTGAAATCATTGACCCGAATGGAAAAGATGCCTGGTGGGATTTGCCCGGCCTTGCTGTATTGCTTGGCGGCATGTGGGTAGCGAACGTATACTACTGGGGATTCAATCAGTATATCATTCAACGCACACTCGCTGCCAAAAGCTTGGGTGAAGCACAAAAAGGAATTGTGTTTGCCGCATTTTTAAAAATGTTGTTGCCATTGATCGTGGTTATACCGGGTATCATCGCGTTTGTTTTGAATGCGGATGCTAATGGTGAACTCACAAAAGAAACGCTTGATCCAAGTTTTGTTACCGCCACCGGAACCATTGCCAATGACAACGCCTGGCCGTGGTTAATCCGTAGCTTTATTCCTGCTGGATTAAAGGGACTTGTGCTGGCCGCATTGGCCGCAGCCATCGTTTCTTCGCTTGCTTCCATGCTTAACTCTACGGCAACCATTTTTACGATGGACATTTACCGGCCTTACATCAACAAAACCGCTACCGACAAACAAACTGTATCAACCGGAAGAATTACCGGAGCTGTAGCATTAATTGTTGCAATGCTCATTGCGCCTTTGCTCGGCAATCTCGGTCAGGCGTTTCAGTTTATTCAGGAATATACCGGTGTGGTTAGTCCGGGTATTTTGGCAGTATTCCTTGCAGGCCTATTCTTCAAGCGCGCCACCAACAACGGGGCGATTTGGGGAATCATCAGCTCAATACCCATTGCACTTTATTTTAAGGTTGGACCTAAAGGCTGGTCGGATGCGGCCATGTTTGTGAACATACCGTTCCTCGATCAGATGTTCATTACCGCTGTTCTTTCACTGGCCATCATTTTAGCCATCAGCTTCTACGAATCAAAGACAGCCGATGCCAAAGGAATTCCGATCAATAGAGAATTATTCAAGACCGGTCCAGCATTTAATATCGGTGCTACGATTGTACTGATACTATGCGCTGTATTGTATGCAGTGTTCTGGTAGCCGGTAAGTTCGATGCTTTTTATGATCAGGGTTTGTTCACAGAGGTTTGTGTCTCACAAACCTCTGTTCATTTTAAATGAGGTCTGATAAGTTCTTTCCAAATCGCATAACCCGCTTCATTCATGTGCAACATATCGCCTAGAAATAATTCCCTTCTGGGGTTGCCCGCTGAATCCAACATCGCATCATAGACATTGATGTAGGAAGATCGCCTTATACTTTTTAGATATTCTTTAATCAGCTCATTTCCTTCCCGATAAACAGGCAAAAGTTTTTCACGACTCGGACTAGGTTTCATGGAAACATATGAAAGATGCACATCGGGAAAGCGTTCATGAATAAGCGTAATCAACTGTACAAACCGATTAAGCACATCACGCCCGGTAACAGTTGAATCGTATGCGATATCATTTTCACCACAATAAATAACAACTTGACGTGGCTTGTAAGGCGTAATCACGTAATCGATGTAGCGGATCTGATCCTGTAATGTTGATCCTCCAAAACCAACGTTCACAATCGTTTTTTCAGAAAAGGCTTCATTGGCAGTTTTCCACATGGTGAATGACGAACTTCCTACAAACAAAATCTGATGCCTCGGTTTTGGCTCTGTAAGGTCAGCCAGTATTACCTGCTGTACATCATTCCAATATGGAAACGGTTGTTGCTGTGCCCAACCAGAAATTGACCAGAGTATCAAGCATACACTTAAAACTGCAGACCAACAGGTTCTTCTCATCTCACCAATTTAATACTATTCTTAACAGATCACTACTTCAGCTCGAACTGAGCTTGAAGAACATCACGTGAATTTCCACCAACAAAAACCTGGAACTTGCCCGGCTCTGCACCAAAAGTTAAATCGGCCCGGTAGAACGATAGATCTTTCTCAGTAAGCGTGAAAGTAATGGTTTTTGATTCACCCGGTTTCAACATTACCTTTTGAAACCCTTTCAATTCCTTAACGGGTCGTGTAAGTGAGCCCACCAAATCACGAACGTACAACTGAACTACTTCAGCACCTTCACGCGAACCGGTGTTGGTTACATTTACTGTAACTGTCACTGATCCTCCAGCCGAAATTTCCTTTTTATCCACTGAAAGCTTATCGTACGTAAACGTGGTGTAGCTTAATCCATAACCAAACGGGTAAACCGGATCGTTGGAAACATCGAGGTAATTTGAACGGAATTTTTGAAACCATTGTCCTTCTGCCAACGGTCTGCCTGTATTTTTATGCGAGTAATACATCGGTAGCTGACCTACATGTTGTGGAAATGTTGTTGTTAATTTTCCGGAAGGATTCACATCACCAAATAACACATCGGCTATAGCATCACCAGCTTCACTTCCGCCAAACCACACATTTAGTATAGCCGGAATATTTTCATCCTCCCACGTTAACGTAAGCGGGCGGCCTGTAAACAATACCACTACCACCGGTTTTCCGGTTTCCAGCAAAGCTTTCAACATATCACGCTGTGTTTGCGGAATATCAATATTCACCCGGCTAGAAGCTTCGCCACTCATCTCTGCCGATTCGCCTACAGCCGCTACAATTACGTCCGCTGATTTTGCAATGCGAACGGCCTCATCGCGAATGGCTTGCTCAGATCGCGGATCACGGTTTAACGATTTTCCAAACATGGTAGCACGTTCTTCAATGGCTGCATCTTCATGTAAATTCGATCCCTTCGCATAAACAACTTTAGCCTGATCACCTAATGCCTTTTTCAGGCCTTCCAAAACCGTAATCGATTCAGAAAAACGAGCCGCCACACTCCAGGTACCCGTCATGTTGGTAGCTGCATCAGCAAGCGGACCAACCAATGCAATGGTGCCCTTCTTTTGAAGTGGCAGAATGTTCTTGTCATTTTTTAGCAACACAAAACTTTGTGTGGCTACACTGCGTGCAAAGGCGCGATTTTCAGCTGTGAAAATTTCTGTCCTTGCACGCGATTCATCGCAATAGCGATAGGGATCATCAAATAGACCCAGTTGAAATTTTGCTTTTAAAATTCTTCGGCATGCAGCATCAATCTGAGCTTCTGTAACTTTTCCTTCTTTCAGTGATTGCGCCAGTGTGCTGACCAAGCCTTCACTCACCATATCCATGTCCAGTCCGGCAGCCAATGCTTTTGCTGAAACCGTTTGAAGATCACCATAACCGTGATCAATCATTTCGCTTACACCCGTGTAGTCAGAAACTAAGAATCCATCAAACCCCCATTCTTTTCTCAACACATCAGTCAACAACCATTTGTTTGCAGTAGCCGGAATTCCATCAATCTCATTAAACGATGCCATTACACTGCCCACGCCCGCATCAACAGCCGCTTTATACGGGGGAAAATATTCGTTGTACATACGGTGTTTGCTCATATCGGTTGTGTTGTAATCGCGGCCAGCTTCGGCCGCACCATACAACGCATAATGTTTTACACACGACATGATGGTGTTGTTTGCCGTTAAATCATCGCCCTGGTAACCCCGTACCATTGCTTTCGCGATTTCAGAACCGAGGTACGTATCTTCTCCGCTTCCTTCTGATATTCTTCCCCATCGTGCATCACGTGAAATGTCTACCATCGGTGAAAACGTCCAGTTGATGCCATCCGCACTCGCTTCTTGTGCCGCAACACGAGCCGTCTTTTCAATCAGTTCCAAATCCCAACTGCAACTCAACCCAAGTGGAATTGGAAAAACCGATTCATAACCATGAATCACATCCATCCCAAACAACAATGGAATTTTCAACCGGCTTTTCTCCACAGCAATCTGCTGCATCTCGCGAATGGCATTAACTGATTTAATATTGAATAGTCCGCCTACCAAACCGCTTTCAATTTTCTTCGCGATGTCAGAATTCTGGGCTTGCCCGGTCGTGAACTGTCCGGCTGAGGGAAGATTCAGTTGACCCAGTTTTTCTTCCAGGGTCATCTCATTGAGCAACGAATCAATTTTTCTATCCACCGATGATGTTTCATCTCCTGGAGAGGAACAGGAAATGATCAGCAAACCAAAAGATGCAAACAGATAATTTTTCAATCTCATATGGCAAACATTTAATACGTAAATCCAAGTTTTTTCAAGCCCTCCTGAACTTCGGGTGCACCCATAAATAATTTCCACAGCAAACCTGTGCGGTGGTTTTCAATCATCACCGGAATCGGTCCCTGATCAATCGCCAGGTAACGCGGCAAATACCAGTTCGAAGAGAAACTAAAAGCATCGTACGGACCGTATGCGCCTATCAGGCTGTCGCGTTCAGGTGCATACATGAATTTTAAAAATTTCATACTCTCTTCCGGAGTGTAAGGGAAAGATGACAAAGCGGCTGTTGGTGAAATAACTCCGAGATCACCATCGGGCTGGTGCCCCGCATAGCCTTTCATAGAATAGCTGGAGGTAAGCCCCCAACAATTCTCACCATACCCTTCGTACCCTTTCGGATTATCGACACAATAGCGGTAATGAATAAGCGCATGATTTTTATTCAGGAGCCAGTAATCACCATACTGATCTTTCAGGTTACGCGGGTCAAGGCCGAGGTAGGAATAATGTGCCCAGAACAATGGCCCAACGGCATCATCGCTGTGCTCGTAATGATCCAGCACAGTTTCCAACTCATAAAACTTTCGATCCGTTTTTATGGCACCATTGCGCGCCCACCCTTTGTGATACGCTTCGGGCTTGATCGGATAGGTGGGCGAGGCAGCAGCAAGCACATACATGATGAGGCACTCGTTATATCCGCCAACCGGAAAATTCATTTCCCAATTATGCTTAGGCGACCAATGCCAGTACAACACATCTTTGCCATTGGTGTACCAACTCCACTCCACTTCGCGCCAGAGCTCATCAATCTTTGCGGCTAATGCCTTTTCTTCTTCACTTCCATCTTTAAAATATTCACGCACGGTTAACAGGCCCTGAATCAAAAAAGCGGTTTCAACCAAATCACCTCCATCATCTTTCGGACTGAAGGGTTTTGTTTTACCCGTTTGTCCATCCAGCCAATGTGGCCATGCGCCATGAAAACGTTCAGCCGTGTCGAGGTAGTGAACAATGTGGTTGAATCGTTCAAAACCCTGTTGACGGGTGATGAACCCTCGCTCAATGCCAACCAGGATGGCCATTAATCCAAAGCCTGAACCTCCTGTGGTAACCACATGTTTATCGTTTTGCGGATAGATGTTATCCATGTGCGTGCGTTCGGGCGCGAGGCCGGAAGTAGGCTCTGCATTATCCCAGAAGTATTGAAAGGTTTCGTATTGAACGCGTGTGAGCAGCGAATCATCACTTATCGATACTTGTTGCTGTTCTTCCTTTGCGGGTGGTGTGCACGCTGTCATCACCATAAAGGCTGCTATAAAAATGAAAATTGCCTGTAATCCTCTCATGTTGGTCTGGTTTAAATCAATTAAAATTCAATCACATTACTTCTATTAGAAACCCCGGTTTCACCAATCGCTTCTATTTGCGCAAAGTACTTCACATCTTTATTCAACCCCCTGAAATACCGTTCTGCTGATTCGTGTATCATTATGCAGTTGTACAATTTATCGGGTGCAATTCCATAATAAATATTGTACGCATAGGCCCCTTCAACCGGTTGCCATGTAAAAGTAGCATCGCGGGTATCGGCATGTCGTCTCACCGCAAAGCTTTCAACAGCTTTTGGCAATGCACCATCGCGTTTTCCAAAAACACGAAAACCGGCTATGGCAAATTTTCCATCAGCCATGTGCACGTTTTCAAGTTTGAGGTATCGCGTTGTGAAGGGCTTTTTCAGTTCGATGTAATCGTGTGGAACATCTTTTCGGTTTTTGCTTTTATCAATCAGGATGTTCCAGCTATCACCATCATGACTGTTCCAAATGATGTATTGATGGTAAATAGAATCTTGTTTATCCCGAAGTGTTGCTCCCTCATCAGCATAATTAATTTGGATGGCATAGATATCCACTTCAGCGCCCAAATCAACCGCCAGGAACTCACCTTTCTGATTGGTCTCTGCACTCCAATAATTCCGGATGTTTTCATTCACGGCCAATTCCGGAGTTCTTCCCGGTAAGGAAGAAGAAGCCCAGACTTTCTTTTTATAGGATTGAAGCATCCATCCCGTAAAGGTTGATTCACGATGATCACGTAAACCCGATGCATGATAATTTGGGTAATCGCCAAATGCGGTAATGCAATACAACTGTCCATCATCATCAAAACCGGTCGGAAAAATTCCTAGTCTCCGTTCAAACTTGTACTTAATCCAATTGAGCATAGTACCGGCATGCCAATAGTTGCCGTGCTTGTCTTTAAACGTGCTGCCATGGCCGGCACCGGTAATAAAACCACCCGGCTTATATGAAAATGGATTATAAGATTGATACTCAAAAGGCCCTAACGGATTATCGCCCACGAGCACACCGTCAGCATAAATGTTCCATTCTGTACCCGGTGCGGCATACTGATAATAGTATTTTCCGTTATGCTTGGTCATCCAAGGGCCTTCGGTGTATGGAGCAATGGTGGTGTCCATGTGATCCTCACCAAAACGTTCCCATCCGTGTTCATCCGGATATAAACGCGATAGTTCTTTTCGTTCGCCAATTGGTTTGTAACCATTTTTTGCATCCAGCTCCACGCCATACAACGGATAAAAATTTGAACTGCCCCAGTACACATACGCTTTTCCATCATCATCTTTGAAGAAAGATGGATCCCAGGTTCCCACTTCAAATGAATCACGGAGAATGGTCCATCTGGCATTTTTAGGATCCGTGCTTAGATAAAGCGGCATAGGATCTGGCGCAACAAAGGATGGAATAAACAACAAGCTATCGCCCCATGCCCAGGCACCAGGAGCACAAACATTGTCGCCTGCCCTTCCATTTTTTTGAAAATCCTGCCGTACAAAATTCCATGTACGCATGTCAGCACTCCACCAATACCCGTTTTGATTGGTTGAAAATAAATACAATGTATCGCGCAGGTTTACAACGGCAGGATCGGCTGTGCTTCGGTGTGATTCATCTTGCGCATAGTAGGTGTGTGTGGAGGGTACGTATGCATAATCAAGATTGATCGGATTGCAATATGTGTTAGGCACTTCAAAATATTCAGCAGGCTTATCAGCACATGAACATATAAGTGCCGCAGAAGTGATTAAAAGTATACTATGGTATATTCGAACGTTCACGCAGAGCAATCAATTTGTAAATCCAAGTTTTGTCATGGCACTTTGTACTTCCGGTGCCGACATAAATAAATCCCACAATAAACCTGTTCTGTAATTTTCAATCATGATGATGATGGGCCCTTGGTCAATCGCCAGGTATGAATTGGCCACCCAGCCCTCCGTCAGGTTAAAGGCATCGTAAAAACCATAATTACCCCACAACTTATCACCATATATATAGTAGAAAAATTTCAAAGCCTCCATCGATTCATCAGGTGTATAGGATAAAGCAGTGCAACCGATAAACCAAATCACAGAAAAAAAACAAACCGGAAACGTTTGCTAATTCAGGTGCCTGAAAACGGGTGCTGAATCCTGTCTTGGCTGGATAATTGGGTTTTGAATCTCCACGATAACCTCTTCCCAACGCGAAATGGTTGGCTTTTTACCCCGTTTTTCAAGCTCCGACAGGCGCTGCTGCACCTTATTTCGAAAAGCCCAAACCGTGTTCAGGCCAACGGATAGCCTTTCGGCAAGTTCCTCAAGGGTATATTCCTTTTTACCCGTTACCGTCAGGTAGGCCATGTAAAAGGCTTTTTCTATAGGGAATTTAATGCTGTGGAATATGGTATATGCCGTAATGGACTCATTATACCCGCACCGGGTACACCTGCGGGCAAATTTCTGAGCTCCCTTAAAGTACTTTTCGTTGCCACACTTTCTGCATTGAAATCCATTCTCCCATTTCAGCTGTTCCAGAAACCGGTGGCATGACAGGTTATCCGGGTACAACGTTCGAAACTGGTTGTAGTCCATGGTTTTTTCCTGCAACCGTTCATTCAACACCTCTTTAATGCTGCTTTTCAATTTCCAATTGTCCAGGTCGAGCATGGAGTTGATTTTATTGATTTTGTCGGCTTGCTCTACAAGCTTGCTGTTGCTTTCCTCCAACTCGCGATTCTTTTTATCCAGCTCCAGCGTTCGTTCACTCACCTTCTGCTCCAGTTCGCGATTCACTTTGTCTTTCAGCTGCATGTTTAATTCATGCTGGTGAATGATTCTGCGCAGTGCCCGATCGCGCATATCTTTTAAAATGCGAATGCGATCGCCCAACGCGAACGTGAGGAAAAGCATCTCTAACACAAAAGCAAAATGGAGGCTGTAATGCGATATGGTTGTAAACGGCAATACGTTGAAGTACACCATCATACGTAAAAAGAAACCCGTAAACAGAACGCCATAGGCAATCACGAAAAAGCGTGCGGGTTTGTAGCCACCACGCCAAACGAATATGGCTGTATAAAAAATAAGGGATAAGGGAATGATTTCAAGATTGCGATAGGTTAAGAATTGAGGGAAGAAAAACAGCTCTACCCCAAACACAACCGTTCGAATGATGATCATCCACTTCAGCGCTTTATCCAGAAAAGGCGCATTGGCTTTGGTACTCAGGAATTTTCGCGTAAAGATGAGCGCCCACAATATCAGGAGATAGAGGAAAACACCAACCGCATAATTATTCCATTCCGGATGCTGTGGCCACAGGTATTGAAAGCCAATGCCATCCATGCTCATGGCATAGCCGGCCACGCTAAGAATATAACAGATGTAAAAAATGTTTTTGATTTCACGGATAGCGATGTACACCAAAAAATTGTAGAGGCTGATGATGATGATCATCCCATAAAACGTTCCGAACAGAAAGTATTCATTTAATGCATAGTACACAAAGCGGTTAACGGAACGCAGTGCAACACGCAAATCGGCAAACTCATGTGAGCGCACACGGAAGTAATACACCATTACGGTATCACGATCCATGTCCAATTGAATCTCGAAGTTTTTATGTCGGAAAAGGCGGTCGGAAAAGGCGTGTTGGTCGCCCATGTTTACGATTTGGTATCCTCCATCGTTTTCAGGAATGAAGGCTTCAATGTGGTCGATGGTTTGATCATAAAATTCCAATAGCCAAACCTTTCGGGTGCCGCTGGTATGCTGAATGGGCATGCGTATCCAGTAAGACGCGTTGGTTTGAAAATCGACATTTTGATAGTTGGGATGCGTTTGAAATCGGTTTGAAAATTCAACCGATGTAATGTCGACAAAATTCAGGCGATTGGTAGGGTCAACATAGAAGCTAAGTTCGTAGGGCATGAAATTGCGCTCATCCACGGCATCATCAACCCCAAAGGGCTCCTGGGAAAAACCCATCAGCCACATCCCAAAAATCCCAAAAATCACTGCTGCGCTTGCTTTCATAGTCCCACCTGCCGGTTTTGAAACTACAGAAGAATTTTAAAGTCTGCAAAAAAGCCTGAGAATGACGGAACGGGTACAAAAACGAAAAAAGGCAGCTCATGGCTGCCTTTTTTGCTCCTCCTCTTGGATCCCGAAGCCTCGGGAGACCCTTATAAAACAAAAGCGCTTTTCAGCGCTTTTTAATTTTTGCTCCTCCTCTTGGACTTGAACCAAGGACCCTCTGATTAACAGTCAGATGCTCTAACCAGCTGAGCTAAGGAGGAATTTACCCGTTTTTTGGGAGTGCAATATTAAGGTACTGGTGCCTTAAAATCAAAAATGTAGGTCGAATTTTATTGCCAAAACAAGCAGGAAACCCTAAGGCTCCCTATTCGTTGCTTTCGGGCTTGTCTTTATCTCCTTTTAGCAGGTGATACTTTTTTTGCCGGGCCTTCCACCGATCCATGGCAAACTGCTGCATGTCGGCTACTCTGTCCTTCTCATCTACAATTTCGAAACCCAGCAGCGCCTCAATAATGTCCTCCAGGGTAACAATGCCGTCCATGCCGCCATACTCATCAATAATCAGTGCAATGTGCTCCTTTTCATTCAGCAGTTTCTCCCACGCGTTAAAAAGCGTAACGGTTTTCGGAAAGGTTACAATTTCACGTTTTATGTCGTTCAGGCTTAAATCAAATTTATCTTCGGCCAGTTTTTCAAAAACCTCTTCGCGAAAAACGTAGCCGGTAATGTTTTCACGATGATCGTGATAAACCGGTATCCGTGAAAAATGTAAAAACTCCTTATTGACCAGAAACTCTTTTAAGGTCATGTCTTCACTGGCCACCACCACCACAATACGGGGTGTCATAATTTCATTTACCCGAATGCCCTTCAGCTTGATCAGGTTTTGAATAATCTTATTCTCCTTGTCTCCGAAAATTCCTTCTTCCTTGCCAATGTTTGCCAACGCTGAAATTTCTTCGCGACTGGTAGTAAACCCCGTTTCCTTTCTTGATAACAGCCGTGTTAAAAATGCCGACACAATGACTAACGGATAGGTTATGAAGATCATTGCCCGAATTGTTTTTGCAGCAACCCCCATAAGCTCGCGACTGTAATTGGCTCCAATGGTTTTGGGGATGATTTCTGTTAACACTAAAATAAGTATCGTTAAAACAGCCGAAACCAAACCAAAGTAGGCTTCGCCAAACACAAGGGTTGCCTGGGCACCAACACCAGCGGCACCAACGGTATGTGCAATGGTGTTTAAGGTAAGAATAGCCGACAACGGTTTGTCAATATCTTCTTTCAGTTTGAGAAAAATGGCAGCTGAAGAAACGCCTTGCTCCAGTTTTGCTTTCAGATAGGACACAGGTGTAGAAAGTAAAACCGCCTCCATGATGGAGCACAGAAATGAAGTAAAAAGGGCTATGAATAAATATGTTAATAGAAGTGCCATTTATGGTTTTTTGTTCTCACTTGCACCTTGATTGTGGTAATCGAGATACAAGTTATACATTCCATAAATGGTATTCAGCAGATCTTTTGATTCAAGTAATAAACGCATCTGCAATAAACCAATGCGGTTGCCAACATTGTCTTTCTGTATGGCCGTAATCTGATCATCAATAAACTGATCTAGCTGACTGAGCCACTTTTGTTGCTGCTCTTTTATCTCGTGCGCATGTTCGAAGTGAGATGATCCAATATCCTTACACACTAAGGCCGTAAAACCCTGAAGTCCTTTGTCCACTTCCTGCAATTGTTGCAGGTATCGCTTGGAGGGTGACGTGTGATAATTTTGTAAATGTACCGTACAGCTTTCGCTGATGAGTAAGATGCTTTGATACAAATCTTGCATGTAATCAAACATGAGTATATACAGGCGGCTGGCCGCGAGGTTCTGACGCGGCATCTTTTTTACATACTTGATTATCTTATGCTGAATTTTTTCATTCTGTTCACGCAGTTCTTTAATCCGCAACATCGATTTTTCAACTGCCTTACGTTTTTCTTTGGCCAATGATTCCACGCTGGTGCCATACACCTTCATGATCACCTTCAGATTTTTTACCGTAACCTCATTGCTCTCATCGATGGCTTGTTTTAAATCTTTTAGGTTGCTGGCAAACAATTGCCTTTCTGATGATTCCTTCTTTTCCTTTTTGGCAAATCGCACATGACTGCGGATGATAAGGAATGCGGCCAAAACCGTTACCACAATCACGCCCACATGGCCGGTTTTAAACAGGATGAATGCAATGAACCCGCTGAAAGCAAACGCTACAACAGCGGTGATTAACCATCCGGCTATCACATTCATTACGCCTGCTACACGGTAAACCGCGCTTTCTCTTCCCCACGCCTGATCAGCAAACGAAGTACCCATAGCCACCATGAAGGTTACAAACGTAGTAGAGAGCGGGAGTTTCTGAGAAGTTCCGTATGCGATCAGCACACTTGAAACCAACAGGTTCACGGATGCACGAACGAGATCAAAGGAAGGCTGGTCTTTATCACTAATCACATCCGTAGCGCCCTTTTCAAATCTTTTTTCAATGGCTTTCGACCAGGAACGTGGAAGTAATGAATCAGTGGTTCTGCCAGCCAGAAGCGCTACTCCCACCATTATTCGCGATAATACATTAGGGCGAAACTTTTCATCACCCTCATCTTGCCGGCTAAGCGAAAGTTCTGTTTCCGTTACTTTTCTACTCTTTGCATTCGTCCATAACGTAATTACCATCACCAATCCCGATACCAGTAATATCCACGTGGGCGTTACCAATTTCTCTGACAAAATTCCCATTTGGTATTGATCGGCCGGGATACCGGAAGCTGCCCAGTTTTGAAAAGCAACCAAACCGCCCACAGCCACGCCAATAAAGTTTACCAGGTCGTTGCCGGCAAAAGCCATGGCCAATGAGAAGGTACCCAACAACACCACCACTTTAAGCGGATTGATTTTGGTGTACCACATAATCAATTGGATCACCACGCTGAAAAACACGAAGCTTGCCAACACAATGCTCCATGTATTTTCCATTACCCACTTCACCTGCGCATCCGTAACCAGTGAGCTGCCCTTCACCCCTTTTATCAGCAGAAAGTAGATAATGGTGGTGATGGAGAGACCACAAAAAATTGCCCCATAGTTTTTTATTGATTTCTTGATGGAGAAAGTAAAGATTACCCGCGATACACGTTGGATCAAAGAACCCACGATAAACGCCAGAAAAATGGAAAGGAAAATTCCGGTGATGATGGTGAAGGCAGAAGAGAAGTTTAAAATATTATCCAACTGAATTTCACCCCATGACAGACCCGTTGAGAACGAGTGCAACACACCGATGGCAAAAGCAGCGCCCAAAATTTCGAACACCAACGAAACCGTGGTTGAGGTTGGCAGTCCCAGGCTGTTGTAAAAATCAAGGAGGATAACATCCGTGAGCATAACAGCAAGAAACAGAAACATCACTTGCTCAAACGTAAAGAAAGACGGATTGAACAGTCCGTTTCGGGCAATCTCCATCATACCGCTAGAGAACATGGAGCCCAATACAACCCCGGCACTGGCCACCAATAATATAGTACGCAGGGGAGCTACTTTTGAGCCGATAGCTGTGTTAAGAAAATTAACGGCATCGTTGCTTACGCCTACAATAAGGTCGATAATGGCAACAACAAAGAGGATGACGAGTAATACTGTGAAAAAGTCCATAAACCGGTGAAGGCGGTTAGTTCAGGTAATTTCAACCCGCAAGATACCGTGTGGATATCGATGTAAAAACTTGTTTCTAAAGATTAATTCTTCAGCCCAGATCATGCTAAAACCCAGCAAAATAAAGCACAACCCCTGGCTTGGAATTCACGTTTCATCCATTAACTTTGAAATCAAAAGTACTTTAATGAAAGAAATACACGATTACCAAAGCGATATCGCCTCCATCCGGTCGGCCATGGAACGATCGGCCAAATTCCTTTCGCTTAGCGGCCTTTCGGGTGTACTGGCCGGAATCTACGCACTAATTGGTGCCACTATCGTTTATTATCTGATTTACTATCCGCACTCCCCTTTTGGGTTCAGGTTTTACTTTATTAATGAAAAAGCTATCGTCTTTAAGCTTATGCTCATTGCAGCGATTGTGCTGGGGCTATCGATTGTTACCGCATTTGTGATGAGTCAACGCAAGGCAAAACGTATGGGCCTCAGCATCTGGAACAAAACCAGTAAAGAACTTACTTCCAATCTTTTTATACCGTTGATAACCGGTGGGCTGTTGATTCTGATTTTCGTGTCGCGCGGATACTATGGCATTGTTGCCCCCGCCTGCCTGATTTTTTACGGACTGGCACTCATCAGCGCGAGTTCACTAACGGTAAATGAAATTCGGTATTTGGGTTTTTGTGAAATCGTATTAGGATTGGTCGCAGCACTATTACCGGGCTATGGACTCGTATTCTGGGCTCTTGGTTTTGGTGTACTGCATGTGGTTTATGGCGCAGTTATGCATTATCGTTACGATTCGTGAAAAATCCGTTTGACCAACTTGATCGAATACTGGAGCACCGTATCCGGCTGCAGATTATGTCTGTGCTCGTGGCCAATGACGCCTATGATTTTAATTCGCTGAAAGAAGTGCTGAACGTTACCGATGGCAACCTGGCTTCAAACCTGAAAGCACTGGAAAAAGAAAAATACCTTTCTGTTTCCAAATCATTTGTCAACCGAAAGCCCAACACCAAATACAAGGCCACCGAGAAAGGAAGAAACGCCTTCAAGAAACACCTGGATGCATTGGAAGAATTGATAAAATCACAGCGCTAAAATTTTTTAACTACATACTTTGAATTTAAAAGTACTTTTAATAAATAATAAATATGGAACCAAACAAATCAACCAACCTTCTTGATCGTTTCAATCAGTGGCTAAAAGAATCGATCACCGTAAAACTTGTTTCAATCGGATTTTTAATCCTGATCCTGCTGATACCTGCAGCCTGGATTGAAAACATGATCGTGGAACGGCAACATCGCGCTGAATCGGTTATTGCCGAAGTGTCCAATAAATGGTCGGGTAATCAAACCCTATCCGGTCCCATTTTAGTGGTGCCCTATAAACATCGCGAAACCATTAAAATCGATAAAGACCAGTTTGAAACAAAAGAGAGCACCCGCAAAGCATTTTTTCTTCCCGAGGAATTAGCTATTAACGGTACTGTTAATCCAGAAAAACTGCATCGTGGAATTTTTGATGCTGTGGTGTACGAATCATCGCTCCACATGAAAGCTTCATTCAGCAAACCCGACTTCAAACGACTTGAAATTGCTGACGATATGATTCTCTGGCAGGAAGCTCATTTGATCATTGCCATTAGTGATCTTCGCGGCATTAGCAAAAATCCTCCAGTGATTACAGCCGGTAGCCAAAACCTAACTTCCGAGCCGGCACAAAACATTGGTGTCTCCACAAATAAGTTCGATCGCGTGACTCAACCCAATAACTATGATGATGTGGCCTATTCAACTAAAACAGCAACCGGTATTGTTGCGCCTCTGAATTGGAAGAGTGAAGCTGACTTTGCCGCACTAAGCGAAATCAGCTTTAACTTAAAAGGAAGCAGTCAGTTGAATTTTGTTCCGTCTGGAAAAACAACTTCGGTAAAACTTACAGGCCCCTGGCCCGACCCAAGTTTTGATGGAGAATTTCTGCCTACCACACGCGAAGTAACCGAGAAAGATTTCACTGCGACCTGGAATATTCTACATTTCAATCGGCCGTTCTCGCAGCAATGGAAAGACAGTCACCAGGAATTAGTGGGTTCTGAATTTGGTTTGAAACTGTTGATTCCCGTGGATCAATATCAAAAAAGCATCCGTACAGCCAAGTATGGTATCCTCATCATCATGCTAACCTTTGTTGCCTTGTTTTTAGTGGAGATCACCCAGAAAATCCGGATACATCCGTTTCAGTATATTCTTATCGGATCGGCACTCATTATATACTACACGCTTTTGTTAAGTTTCTCAGAACAAGTTGGCTATAACTTCGCGTACTGGATTTCAACCGGGGCCACAATGATATTGGTTGCTGCTTACTCCACCTCATTTCTGAAAGATAGAAAATTGAGCGCTTTGTTCACCACCTTATTGGTGATCTTCTACACATTCATTTTCATCATCATTCTGCAACAGGATTTCTCCTTACTGATCGGTAGTGTTGGATTATTCCTGATTGTCGCCACGTTGATGTACTTCAGCAGAAAGGTGGATTGGTATAAGGATTCCCAAACTGCTGAATAGGAGCTTTAAGTTAACCACAAAGTGACACTAAGAAAGCACAAACCGCACAAAGTAACGATTCAAACCAGCGCTTGGTGAACTTTGTGAAAGCTTAGTGGCCTTTGTGGTTTTGCATTTTAAGATAGATATGCGATATCAATCTTTATCCAAAAACGGATAACGATAATCCACTGGCGGAACAAAGGTTTCCTTGATGGTGCGCATGGAGGCCCAACGGAGTAGGTTTACTTTGGCCCCGGCCTTATCATTTGTACCCGACCCCCTGGCGCCACCAAACGGCTGCTGACCAACCACGGCACCGGTTGGCTTGTCGTTGATGTAAAAGTTACCGGCTGCGTTGCTCAACTTCTTCGTGGCCAACTCAACAGCATACCGATCTTTAGCAAAGATGGATCCCGTTAAGGCATAAGGCGAAGTGCTGTCGACTAACTCAAGTGTTTGTTCGAAGTTTTCTTCGTGATATACATATACGGTTAACACCGGTCCGAAAATTTCTTCACACATGGTGATGGATGAAGGATCTTTCGTTTCAATAATCGTGGGCTCAATAAAATAGCCTTTCGATTTATCGTACTTGCCCCCGGCAATAATTTCGTTCATCGGATTTTTGCGTGCAGTTTCAATGTAACCGGTAATCGAATCAAAAGCCTTTTCGTCAATTACCGCATTGATGAAGTTTCCGAAATCTTCCGTGCCCCCCATCTTAAAGGTTTTCAAATCTTCGAGCACGTATTTCTTCACATCGCTCCATAAGTTTGAAGGTATGTAGCAACGCGAAGCAGCCGAACATTTTTGACCTTGATACTCAAACGCACCACGCGAAATGGCTGTAGCCACTTCTTTCGCATTCGCGCTTTTGTGCACCATAATAAAATCCTTTCCGCCCGTTTCCCCAACAATGCGTGGATAGGATTTATACTTCTGAATATTGCTGCCAATGGTTTTCCACATGCCCTGAAACACCCCGGTACTACCGGTAAAATGTATACCCGCAAAATCTTTATGATTAAAAATTACATCACCGGCATCGGGACCGCTGACATACACCAAATTGATAACACCATCAGGTAATCCGGCTTCTTTCAATACCTGCATGATTACGTTTGCTGCATAGATCTGCGTATTGGCTGGTTTCCATACCACGGTGTTGCCCATCATGGCAGCACTGGTTGGGAGGTTACCGGCAATGGCTGTAAAATTGAATGGCGTTAGCGCAAACACAAATCCTTCCAGCGGACGATACTCCATACGATTCCAATGCCTGGTGATGACTCAGGCTGCTCGTGATAAATCTGGCTCATGAAGCACACGTTGTAACGCAAAAAGTCGATCAGCTCACACGCTGAATCAATCTCTGCCTGAAAGGCATTTTTCGATTGGCCAAGCATGGTGGCCGCATTGATTTTATACCGGTATGGTCCGGCCAGTAATTCAGCTGCTTTTAAAAAGATGCTGGCGCGATGTTCCCATCCCAGGTTTGCCCAAAGTTCCTTCGCACCCAAAGCCGCGTTTATCGCTTGTTCCACATGTTGTTTATCACCAAAATGAAAATGCCCCAAAATATGTTTGTGATCATGTGGAGGGCTTAACGGCTTTTTATTATCCGTACGAACTTCTTCTCCTCCGATGTACATGGGAATATCCAACACCTGGCTGCGTGCTTCCTGAAGCGCCTTCTTCAGTAACTCACGTTCTTTGCTACCGGGTGCATACGATAAAACAGGCTCATTTTTGGGTACAGGAACATTGAAAAATCCTTTAGGCATAACAGATTGAATTTGAATTGGACTAATGCGTTTTTAACAGGCGGCAAAGTTAATCAAAGCAGCGTACAAAGCTCTTTTAAACTTTGTATTTCATGGTTTACGTCTGCCTCATGCTCAACCCCATCCGGGTTAAATAAAACCGCATCAATCGAAGCATTTTTCGCTCCGGCTATGTCGGTCAGCACGTTATCACCAATCATTACGGTATTATCCGCTGTCGCTTCATGTAACGCTAATGCGAAGTGAAAAATTTCCGGAGCAGGCTTTTTGTGGCCTGCCCGTTGTGAGGTTATGATGTGATCAAAATAAGAACCAATACCCGATGAGGAAATCTTTACACGCTGCACATCTTCAAACCCATTGGTGATAACGGTTAAGGCATACCTTCCGGCCAGGTATTCAAGCGTTTCGATGGCGTGGGGTATCAGGTTTCCTTTTTTGGGGCATTCGGCCAGGTAATCTTCTGAGAGTTTGCGGTTCAGGTCATCATCGGTAATTCCAAACGGCTGAAGAATTTTTTTAAAACGCTCCTCGCGAATGACCTCGCTGGTAATTTTTCCATGATCGTACAAATGCCAGAGTTGTGCGTTCACTTCCCGAAACGTTTCGTGAAATTGCGCAAAGGCATCAATGCCTCTTTGCTGCAAGTGGTAATGCTGGTATAACTCATACAACGTTTCGCGAGCGTTGGTTTCGTAATCCCAAAGGGTGTGATCTAAATCAAAAAAAATAGTGGAATACTTAGGCATGAATAGAGAAGTTCAAAAACGGATTTATTTAAACCAGCCTTCCGGCTGAAGCTGCACTTTGTTGATGGCCAGTTCGCGATTGGAGAACATCGTGTTGTACACTTGTTGATCGGCCTGAAGCTGTTGGTCTTTTCTCAAAATTGAAAAAGCTGATTCAGCATATCCATCACTTCATCTTTAACCTGGTAAAACACCCAATGGTTATACCTGCGGTACGACAGAATACCGGAATTTTTCAGGTAGATGAGGTGTCGTGAAGTTTTTGCCTGGGTAAAACCCAGTATTTGCTCCAGGTCGGAAATGCACATTTCGCCATTCTGAAAAACCAGGTGTAAAATGCGCAGGCGCGATTCATCGGCACAGGCCTTGAAAATTTGCGTTCCTAACGCCAGATTAAAATTTTTTAATCGCATGTCAGAACTTTAGCATACCGTTCATCATCTCCAAAGGTATTGAAATTAGGCTGTTATACCTTGAATCCGTATTTTTGAAGCCGAGGGAAGATCAAAAAAACTGCATTTGTGAAGCGTATCATTATTCTTTCAGCCTTTTTTCTGTTTTGCGCGGCTTTTGTATCGCAGGCGCAAAGTCAGCGCAGAATTATTCAGCTTTCAGGTATTGTATTGGCTGAAGAAGCGAATGGCGACATCCTGCAAATTCCCGGAGCCCACATCTATGTACCCAAAGCGGGTCGGGGAAACATTACGAACAGTGTAGGTTTCTTTTCCATGCCCGTATTGGCTGGGGATAGTGTGGTGATCAGTGCCGTTGGATATGAGCGTCAGTATTACATTGTTCCGGAACACACCAGCGAATACCTCACGGTAGTTATTGAGTTGGTTGAAGATGTTACCTACCTGAAAGAAGTGCAGGTGATGGCTTTTCCAACAGAAGAAGTTTTTAAAGAAGCAATTTTGGCGCTTAACATTCCTACGGATAACAGCAACATCGATCAGCGCCAAATGAATCAGGAATTGCTTGCGCTGATGTTAAAAACAACGCCTATGGATGGCCCGGCCAATCAACGCTACTACCTCGATCAGTGGGCTGCCTCCCAAACCAACCGCTATGCTCCGGTAATGAACCCGTTCCTCAACGTGTTTAACTGGGCTAAATTCTTCAAGTCGCTCAAGCAGGGTAAAAAATAAATTACGCGTTTACGAAAGTGCATTTGGTGGAGGACTACCTGCTGGCCGTGATTTATCTTCAGGTAACGGCACAAACTCTTTATTATCTGTAGGTGGCAACAAAATTCTGCCGGCTTTCCAATCGGCTTTGGCTTGTTCAATGCGTTCTTTTCGCGATGACACAAAATTCCACCAGATGAACCGCTCTCCCAACGGCTCACCACCCAACAACATTAGTGTGGTTTGTTCCTTCGCCAAAATTACCGGATCAACGCCTGTAGTGAATACCAGCATCTGACCCATCGAATACGCTCTACCCGAAACTTCCACACTTCCCTTCACTACATAAATGGCGCGTTCACTATGACCAGTCGGTAAACCAAAACGTGCGCCCTTATCTAATACCACATGCAGGTAAAATAATGGTGAGTGTGTTTTCACGGTGTTGTCCAATCCAAAAGCATCACCGGCAATCAGGCGCATCCAAACCCCGGTATCGGTAAACACGGGTAGCTGTTCGCGTTTATAATTTTCAAAAGCCGGATTTGCTTCTTCATCTTTTTCCGGCAAGGCCACCCAGGTTTGAATCATTTCCAATTCCCCACCTGCCAATACGTTCGGATCTTCAAACCGTTCGGAGTGTGCAATGCCGCTTCCGGCTGTCATCCAATTGACTTCACCGGGCTCAATGATTTGCTCAACACCCAAACTATCGCGATGCATTACTTTTCCACCAAACAAATAACTCACAGTCGACAAGCCGATGTGCGGGTGCGGCAAAACATCCATGTTTGTAGTTGCTGACGGCTGAACATTTACTGGTCCGGCATGATCCATAAAGATGAACGGCCCCACCATCCTGCGCATTCTGAACGGAAGAATTCTGCGCACTTCCATACCGGGTGCCAACGATGCCTGTCGGGCTTCAATTACAATATCGAGCATATGTATTTTTTAGGTTGTCTCATTAAGAATTTTCTTAATCCATGCTGCCGTTTCTGCTGCGAGTATGGGCAAAGCATTTTTCCTGGGAATGTAGAATGCATGATTCGCTTGTTCCAATGCAACAAGCGTGGCTTGCTGTAAATCGCTGCAGACTTCAGTGATCAACGACCACGTAGCCAACTCATCGCGCGTACCTTGTAAAAACAGCATGGGCACGGATACTTTTTTTAAATGATCGGCACGTTCTGTTCCCGGCTTACCGGCAGGATGCAACGGAAAACCGAAGAAGATTATTCCTTTTATAAACTCGTGCGGCTGAAGTGCCAGCCATTGCGAAGACATTCTTCCACCAAATGATTTCCCGGAAGCAAAGATGGGAACATTGGGAAACAACTGGTGTGCATGTTGCAGAGCAGCTTCAACTGCGGCATGTGCCACAGCCGGAACATCAGGTCGTTTCTTCTTTTGCTCCATGTATGGAAAATTAAAACGCAACGTACCGATACCCTCCGCGGCAAGCGTTGCCGACAGTTCAATCATAAATTTATGATTCATTCCCGCACCCGCACCGTGTGCCAACGTAAGTATGCTGTGCATGTTATCCGGTTGTATCAACTCAGCGGAAACCGAACCGAGTGACTCAGAAATATGAATAGTAAGCGAACAACTTTTCATCGGTTTAGCTCTTCCAGCAGATCATTTAAGTTCAGCGCCCTGGTATACATTTCAATGGAGCCATCTGATTTCTGAGGCCATTGATCGCGGGGTTTATCCCAATACAATTCCACTCCATTTCCATCTGGGTCATCCAAATACAACGCCTCCGAAACTCCGTGATCAGAAGCTCCGGTAAGTGGGTAACGATGTTGGCGCAAGCGATCCAATATTGCGGCCAAATCTTTTCGCGTAGGATATACAATAGCCGTATGAAAAAGCCCCACACCATGTGGTGATGCCGGTGGCGCACCTTTGCTTTGCCAGGTATTGAGCCCGATGTGGTGATGATAACCCCCTGCAGAGATAAACGCAGCCTGATCGCCATACATGGTGATTAATTCAAACCCCAATAAATCGCGATAGAATTTCAGCGCACGATCAAGGTCAGATACTTTCAGGTGCACATGACCGATGCGGGTTTGTGGGGGTATGGTGTATGCATCATTCATTTTCAGCTTTGTTTAAGTAAGAATGAAATAAACCAGGATTTGGTTCAAGTAACGAAGTAATGCCCAAAAATGAAAAAGGCTCAGTTGAAAACCGAGCCTTGTCGGGGTGAGAAGATTCGAACTTCCGACCCCCACGTCCCTAACGTGGTGCGCTAACCGGGCTGCGCTACACCCCGAACTCCCCTAAATGGGCTGCAATATTACTAACTCTGAAACGAACTCACAAAGCAAACTTGGGCACGACTTAAGAAACTCTGGCGTTAGTCCAACTTCGTTTCATCATACCCACCTTTACAATCGAGGCATTGGTTGGCGTAGGCATCGTATTCATCAAAGGCGGCACCGGGCTTACCAAATAAGGTGATAATGCGGTCGATGCGAACAGCTGCGTGCGAATCGAGGTGAATGAACAATCCCTTTCCCGCAATTTCTTCCAGCTGCACAACCTGCCCCTCTGCTTCTTCCACTACACCGGGTTTTTCAAAAAAGAAAACCTTTCCCGTTTTCCGGAAGCAATAGCTTCTTCTATGATTTCGCGATACACATAATCAACAGGTGTAAAAGAAGTTTCCATTTGTGTTATGATGGGTTCTCTTGCTAAACGCTGAAACCGGTTAAATCATTCACTAACTTTTCCGAATGGTATAACTCACCCCCAACTTTGCCCAACGGCCGGGCATGACCACAAGGTTGGTTTCCTGGTACGATTGGTCGAACATGTTGGTAACATCAGCAAAAACCGACCATGTTTTATTACTCCAGTTCAAGCGTAAATCTGAAATCATGTAATCATCCATGCTTGCACGATCAACGTAACGGAAATAATAACTGGCAAAAATCTGCTTGCCAAATTTCAACGTTAATGAACCAACCACCTGATGATTCAGATTCTCCAATGCGTAGCGGGAGAATGCTGCATCTTGTTGCTTTTCAGCATCGATGTAGGTGTACCCCACATCAAGTCGGTGCAAGAAATAAATTCTCGGAAAGGTATAACTGATGTTCATGTCTACTCCGCTCATGTCTACGCCAATCAGGTTATCCGGTCGCCAGGGGTCAGCTTCGTCTTCTTTTGTCCAGTCGATAATGCGATTGCCATTACGAACAAAGTAACTTGCCTGTGCAGTAAGGCCGGCAACATTCAACAACTTCAAGCCCGCTTCGTACGATAATGCATATTCCGGTTGAAGATCGGGGTTTCCCAAGTTGGCAGGATCGCTGTAATATAAATCTGTATAAGAAGGCACGCGATAGGTATAGCCCCAGTTTCCATATGCTTTTAATTTGTTGGTGAGCACATATCCAACGTCTACTCCGGGAAATAGGTTAGTACCAAAGTCAGAATAGTAGTTTAGTTGAACACCCGGTGTGACATCCATCTTCTTGCTCAATAATTCAAACCGATGTTCCAAAAATAACGAAGCCACCGTGCGGTTGTGATTACCGAGGTTGTTGCTGGTTAATTTCAAATGATTAATATCCACACCCATTCCGGTAATACCTGCTTTGCTGTCAATTGATGCATTCACTTCGTAGCCGATGGTATTATTTGTATGCAGATTCCGGTATGCGGTAGGATTATTTTTATTGAAAATGTAATCATCCTGGTTGCGTCTCCAATACAACCGGTGATCAATACGCATGTGTTCGCGGGGGTTGGTTTGTAACGACAAAGCCGTTAGGCTTGTTTGCACCGATTCAAATTGGTTCTGATCAGCAGGGCTGGCATAGAAACCGTGCGCACCAAAACTTCTGTCGGTTAATCCCATGAGCAGACTGAATTTTCCTATTGTACTTTGCCAACCGGCTTGATAAAAATAATTGGAGATCACATAATCCGTATTGTATTTATAGCCATCTGAAAAATCGCGACTGGCTGAAAGGTAGTGTCCTACTCCGTTTTCGAACAATGATGCGGAAAGCCTTCCGCCACCCAATCCGTTTTCACCGGCCACAGCCTGCAGTTTCACAAAGGTTTCCTCCGGATTTTTAGTGATGATGTTGATCGCTCCTGCAAACGCATTCTGACCGAATACCCGCGCAGCAGGTCCTTTTAAAATTTCAATACGCGCCACGTTATCCATATCAATGGGCAGGTTCATGGAGTGATGCCCCGTTTGCATGTCGCTGATTTTTATACCGTTGATTAAAATCAACACCTGATCAAACGTGCTGCCGCGAATACCAGCATCTGCCTGCACGCCATTGGCACCGCGCTGGCGCATATCCACACCGGCATAATAGTGAAGTGCATCGGCCACGCTTATGGCTGGCGTGTGTTGAAGCTGTGCCGCATTCACAACGTTTACACTAGCCGAAGTTTCATTGAATCCGGTTTGGATGCGGTTGGCATAAACCGGCACTTCATTGAGCAGGCGTGTGGTATCTTGTTGAGCAACAGTAGCTAAACTAATCAATAGAGAAATCGTAACAATCAACAGGGGTTTCATGAGTTGGGTTTTAAAGCGTGCAAAAGTAGAACACGATTGGCATAATGCCAATACGTTGACTACGCTCCTTTTTGCCGGATGGCATACACACCAATCGCTACGCTCATTGCTATGGAAGAAAAAAGAATGATCGCACGAATCATATCCAGATCAATTACACCAACTAATATCATGGCGGTTTCAGATGCAACAAATGCCAGAATCAATAGATAAAGAATTGTCCGTGGTACCTTTTTCAAATATTCTTGCTCATGATACCATCCCAATAAAAAGAATGAAACTACGCCAATCAAAACCAAGTGCAGGTATGCGATCACATAAAAACGCACTTCAAATGCCAATTGTGCCACAACCGGAACAACAGAAACAAGCTGAAGCAAAAGTTTTACAATCAGCGCGAAGACAGCCAACAAAAAAAATATCCTGGCTGGTTTCGAGAACCTTTGCAATACATTTGCTTTACCTGGATCAACCGACCGATAAATAAAAACAAATGCAACCATCTGAAGCAAAGCCCCCACCAACCCAAGTGCATACACGACAACCGAAGGCTGCAACCATAATGCAGATAATGCGTAGGTGAGCAGACAGGAAATAATGAGTAGAATTTTTCCACGCTGTGCCAGCATCTCCTGAATAACAACTTCCTTTTGTCGTAATAACCGGTAAAACAATGCGAGTGCTCCAAACATGAACACACCGTTGTACTGAAAATGCAGGTAGTAATACACCGCCAAATGATACGCGGGTGTTTGTCCCAATCCGTTGGCCATGAGCGCGCCTAACGCAAATGGTCCCGCAGCTGACAGCATAAAGAAAGTGAAAGCAACTTTCATGTATTGCACTTCGGGCAAAACTGCGTGACGCGTAGCCCGAAAGAAATGAACAATAAAAACAACCGCAACAACCGTATGCAAGGTTGAGATAATAATGGAATAAACACCATACCCCTGAAGCGGAAACGAAATGAGCATGCCCAACACCAATGCATTTAACAACCAGATTATGTTGGTGTAACGCTTAACAGGCACATCAGGTAAAAATTGAACGACTGCGTTAACGGCCAACGTATTGAAAACCCATCCCAAAAACATCAGGTGTGAATGTGCGTGTAACCAGTACGGATAAACAAAGCCCTCCACCGGATAAACTTGATGCCATCGCAACAACACCCCAACTACTGAAGCTATGAAAAAGAAAATAAGTGGAAGTTTAAGCAGCTGTTGCATGACGTACAGCTTTTATGGTTGTCACAACCATCATCAAAAAATATAACAAAATACTTCCGGCACCAATCCACCCGCTTATGGCACGCCACGAAAAATCGATCAGCGTTACGTTTGCGGCAATGCGCATGGCGAGTGAAAAAAATAATCCAGCCAACGGTACATAAAACAACGGATGATAAGGCTTTACCATAAGGCCAAGTACACCCGGCAAAATAATAGGGCCGTGGGCGAAGATCATGGAAAATACAAATCCGATGAAAAACGTATGCACCGTAATGTCGTAGCCAAGCGAAGCATTGTTCAATGTCATCAAAAAGATCCCTTGCAGCAACAAACAAAAATACCCGATCAGCAAAGCAGTAGCTGTAAACCTGACAAGTCCTTGTTTCCGCAGGGTTAGCCTGATTACATCATACCGCAGCAACCACAGACTGATACACACCATCGCTATACCGCTCACATACGTACCTGCTGAATGGAACGGCATGAGGATACCTACTATGAAAAATGCAAAAAAGGCAAGAAGCAAGCGTTTGGCCTGTTGTGTAACCGGCAAAAACTTAGTTAACTCCAATCGCTCAGAAACAATCGTGAACAACAAAAACGCCATCCACCACGGAAATGCCATGGGATAAAACTTTTTCCAAAGCAGCAACACGTTACCCACCGTCCAGCAAGCTGCACCAAAAAATGCAACTACGAAGTACGTTGTGTATTGCTGTTTAATATACAGAACATAGACCAGCATAAAGACAATCCCTGCACCAATCAACATGATCACTGCCTCATGAAAATTGCCTGCTATAAATACCATTATACTGGCCGCACTAAGAAAAGGTCCGATAAAAAACAGCGGCTTCTTTAATGGAATCACTTTTTCAAGGGCAATCAGGCTGCCTAAAAAACCGCCCACCATAATGGCGCCATGATGTGCGTACGCATCAGGCACAGGCACTGACCAGCCTAGCCTTCCCAACCCTGCCAACAACCCAACCATAAGGTTGACAAAAGCAAAGAGCAAAAAGAAAAATCGGTACTGGCGTTTCACAAAAACTGAAATTGATACAGGTAAACTTAAGCATATCAGTAAAGTGATTCAAACGTCACTACTATTCATTAATTTACCATCTGAATTTTTGTATGACGATTCCCATTCCAACACTTCATCTTTTTCCTGAACTCGATAAGAAACTGATCGAGTTGTTACGGTCATTAAACGCAACGGAATGGAACAAACCTACGCTTGCACGACTTTGGACTGTAAAAGACATTGCTGCGCACCTGCTGGATGGAAACCTGCGTGTGATTTCGCAAATGCGCGACCAATATTTTGGTGATCCTCCGGGCACTATCAACTCGTACCAGGATCTGGTTGATTACCTGAACCGACTCAATGCCGACTTTGTACAGGCATGCAAACGACTAAGTCCAACCCTGCTTACCGATTTGCTTGAAAGTACAGGGCCGCTTTACATTGAACAACTTCGTAAACTTGATCCGTTTAAACCCGCTATGTTTGCTGTGAGTTGGGCCGGACAAACCGAATCACCCAACTGGTTTCACATTGCCCGCGAATACACCGAGAAGTGGCATCACCAACAACAAATCCGAGACGCAGTGGGTAAGCCCGGCATCATGACGGATGAATTTTTTACTCCGCTTATTGAAACGTTTATGCAGGCCCTGCCACATGCGTACCGAAACACACTGGCGGCAGACGGCACCTGTATCCGTGTTGAGGTAACTTCAGAACTTGGCCACTCATGGCAGGTTGTGCGCACCAATAATACATGGTCATTCGAAAAAGATCATGTGACACCGCACACTACAATTTCCCTCGACCCCGATACTGCGTGGAAATTATTCACCAAAGGATTATCTGCTGAGGATGCGAAAAGAAAATTCAGGTGAAGGGTGATGTTGTGCTCAGCCAACCCATTTTTTCAATGTTGGCGGTGATGGCCTAGATTTTGAAAGTGTTAAAAATAATGAGGGGCCACCCCTGGCCCCTCACCTGTTTAACACTATATGAACTGTTTAATCAGCTCCATCATCCATAGCCCTGGCAACGGTATAGCTGGCAACATCAATACCTTGTTGCGTGCCTACTGTTGCGTCAAAGGACCAGTGTATTCCGCCATACACCCGCGACATGGCTGCTTCAAGCGCCCATTCGCGTACACGTTGTGCTTCCTGCGGAAAAATATAAGCCAACACCTCTGCTCCCGCAGCAGAGAAAACACTGTGGCCAGACGTATAACTCGGGAAATTAGGCGTGCCTGCAATTGTGGTAAACCCTGAAATGGTTTGTATCGGTCGTGGATAGTGATAATAATATTTGGCATCCCAGCAGCTAATGCCCCCATCCATCATCGCCATGTTTAAATAGGCAAATGTCCGTGCCGACCGCAACGGACTTACGTTGTATTTGATAAGGAACTCTTTGGCAAATCTGTTCCAATGACCAGGCGGAGTATACGTGCCTAATCCATCTTGCCAAAAATTCGCAATACGCCTTCTTTCTTCTGTTCTGTTTTTTGCCATATCCTTTAGAAGCTTGACATCTTCTTCATACTCAGGTGAGCCTATTGCCGGTGGCGGTCCTGGTCGAACGTCTTCTACATTATCAATGCTCCACATTTGTACCTGGCCATACAATGGGGTTAAGCCCACCGGTCGCTTGGGTATCTCCAGGTTTTCCCATTTCCATCCATAGCGGTCAAACGCAGATGCAGCAATAGAGTCCGATACCGGCTTGGGGCATTGTGCATTCTTCATGCCGTCATTCCCTGCCCGAGCCAAGCCCACCTTCGCCACTTCCTCACCCAGGTACTCACCTGCTGTAATGTCACTCTCCACATGCAAACCGGCCCACATCAAACTTTGCATATGTTCTTCTGCGCGTTCAGCGAGATAATCCTTTTCAAGCGGAAACATGGCTGATAAAATATCACGCGAAGCTGCCGCTATTACGGCACCATCTGCAGGATACGATGGAATATTATTTTTTATGTAAGCAACAGGAATGGAACTGTCGACTCGTAAGGTGACTCACGATTATATACGTATTTGTAATGCCATGCCGAAATAAGTCGTCATACTGAGCCACACTCAAATAAGCAAGTGCACGAGCGGCATACGGTGGATGGGCAAATGGAAAAAGGGGGAGGACCATCAGGATTTGCCGGATTGGAAGGGTGTAGGTTCCATCCGGGTTTGGGCCGGGTATCAGGTTGTATTTGGCGATGAGTTCCAGTGCAATTTCGTTCCAACGCAATACAGGATTGTTCGTCCAATAGGTTACAGCTTTTCGTTGCTGGCTGTTCAGGTTTGAGGTTATCGATTTCAATTCAGTCAATTCTTGCTGATAGGCAGGGGATGATACATCATCGGGTTCATCAATCAACACTTGATCTGGCGAAGCCAACAAGACCGGTGTCCATGTTCCCCCGTCTTCATCAACTGTTGAAAACAGGTACGACTCATAGTTCGCAAACCGAGGCAACTCTTCTTCGCACGACAAAACCGTGCAGCATAAAAGGATGATAAATTTTATCGTAAAATCTTTTTCATGTTGCTACGGTTATAGTTTGAATTGGTATGTTAGTCCGCCTCCAAGATTTTCAATCTTAGCACAATTGCGGCCATTGATTACATTGTTATAGTAGGCCAATACGCCCAATCCTTTAACCTGAGGAAAATAGTATTGAACCATAAATCCAATTTGATCGGATACAACCTTATTGGTTGGTTGGGGAGCATTGTAACTTCTTATATCGTCCCCGCTTGTACACCGGAAACTTGAAAAACTTGCTTCTAACCGAAGTGAATTCTTCAACAAAGATGCGCCCAACACGGTTTGATAATTCCACGCATTTGGAACGTCCATCCATGGCGTATAGTAACTACCGTTGTTGTAGTAATAATCACGTTCAGCCTTTGTCTGTCCTCGCCATTGGTGAGCCAAAGAAACGCGGGCATATAAACCCATGGTTAATTTATACTGTGCTATTGCACGCGCACTAAATTCATTCGCGCCAAACCCCAGGCTATACGGCATGTAGTCAGAAAGATAATTGGTCATAGGAGTTGAGTACCCCAAGGCGGTTAATACATGCAGCTTCCCGCTGCCAAGCTCACGGTTAAATACTTCAGCTTTCAACGTCACTCCAAAATCCTGCAAACCCTTTGCACCTTCCAGGCGGCCTCCGTTCGGATTACTGGAGCGGGTTTGAATGTAGGGAGCACCTACAATCAGATTAATCCGGTCATGCAAGCCAATTGCAAGCATGGGTAAAAAAGTTTTTCGATATACAGTTGCTATGGTTGCATTGGTTCTTAGAAAATCACCTTCATAATAGTGATTGAATGACCCGTAGTCATACATCGCTGCAAAGCAAAATTCTCGCTGTTTCATCATAACAGCATCGGTAGGTGTTTGTGCCTGGCTTACTTGTAAAGCCCAACACATCATACCGATTAATGGTATAGTAAATATTTTCATATGTGGCGTTTTAAATACAATGAATACGGGCACCTAAAACACAGATAAACACTGAATAATTGTATTCAGCAATACCTGCATACAGGAGGTAACTCCCATAAAGGTGCTAAACAGAAAAAAGAAAAAATTCTAGAGAAGAAAATCGGGAGGATGAAAATGCGGCCGTGTGTAGCCAGCCAGCTGTGTGTTAGATGGTTTTATAAACGTAAAGGTACGTTGCCATCCGGGTTGATGGATATGCGTAAGTTCTTCGGTTCCTTTAAAATCTTTAATGATTTTTACCAGCAGTATTCGGTTATCATCTTGCCCGGAAGCGGAGGCTGCTTGCGCAAATTCTTAAACGTTTCGGTCAATTGCTTCCGTTTGTCGTTGCGCACACTCTTTATATACAGGGTGTCATTAACCAGCTTTTGCCCGGCCAGTATGTAGTATTCACCATCGTATTCGAATTCACCGTGATTTCTTACGTAGTCGTCATGGTAAATCGGATAAGGGAGTGTGAGTGGAATTTTAAACTCCAATGTTTCCCCCGGATCAAAATCATGAACATCAATCCGTTGAGAGAGGTCAGTATAAATTGAGTAGCGCAACCCCATAAATACAAGGTAGTATCCTCCAACACTAAAGAGGAAAACCAAAAGCAGCGCGACTGAAACTAACTTTTTCACCAATTTCAAATGGGGTACGATTGATAAAGAAATGAAATATTATCAAATCCTACAAGTACATGAGTTAATTCCGCTCAGGAAAAGGAATCACAGTTCCTTTTTCCAGATAATTTTTCATGCCATTTAACAACTGTCCCCAACAAAAATTTTGAGATGGCATAGTGGTCTGACAATTCTTTCCAGCCGGTATGAAAAAACCAAATGGCCGTACCCGAACCTTCCGGGGTAAGTCTGAATCCAACTTCTGTCTCCATCCAATCATCCATGGCCCGCGTCATGCGCCAGGTCAATTCCTGATCGGGAATCACATGGATTACTGCTGCAAGCCAATCGTAGGCAGGGCCAAAATAGAAGTTGTAGACATTACCTTTTAGCGGTTCTCCACTAGACTGGAGTGTCCACCACGAATTAAGACCTTCCGATCTGGTAAAAGTTTCAAAAACCTGATGAGGCGAAGCGTTTACATGAAATTTATGGTGGATGTCGGGCATAAACTCCTGGCAAGGTTTCCCGAAATTACGAAAAAGAATATATTTGCAGCCCGCAATGGGCATTAGCTCTCCCGATAACTATCGGGAGGCTAGAGCACTAAAGGGGGCATTAGCTCAGCTGGCTAGAGCGCTACAATGGCATTGTAGAGGTCATCGGTTCGACTCCGATATGCTCCACCTAAGAGGCTGTCTCAAAAGGGCAGCCTCTTTGATTTAAAGGGGATAAAAAAAGAGAAGCCGAAGCATTCCTCTTTTAATGCAAGTCGCTATCTTGCTTGTGTGCGCTAAATCAAAAGTAGTATTTAAAGACTACACACCCAACCAGGTGATGATGTTGCCTCCCAGCTTGGAGGAACTCATAACGGCAAATCATCCGGTACGCGTTGTTAACCAAGTTATCGACCGGATTAATATTGATCCCTTAATTAAGAAGTTTAAAGGCGGAGGCACTTCCAGCTATCATCCGCGGCTACTGCTGAAAGTACTGGTGTATGGCTATTTGAACAACACCTATTCCTCCAGAAAGATGAAGCTGCCGCGAAAGAGAATATCCACTTCATGTGGCTTGCCGGTATGAATAAGCCAGACCATAATACAATTAACCGCTTCCGCAGCGAGCGCCTTAAAGATGTATTGAAGACCGTATTTGGTCAAGTGGTTGAATTGTTGGTGGAGGCCGGGCATTTAAGTTTGAAAGAAGTGTTTACCGATGGCACCAAGATAGAAGCTCAGGCAAACCGCTACACCTTTGTGTGGGGCAATGCCATTAAGACCAGTAAGGCAAAAATGGAAGAACAATTAAAAGAACTGTGGGCCTATGCTGAGCGTATTGCTGCCGAAGAATTAAAGGATGAAGCACCCCAGAGTTTTGCACCGGTAAATGCCACGCAGGTAAAAAATGTGATTGATAAGATCGACCGTGCATTGGAGGGCAAACCAGTAACCAAGAAAGTAGTAAAACAGAAGCTACAGTATGCAAAGAAGAACTGGCCGGCAAGCATGAAGCGGTATAAGCAGCATGAAAAATTATTAGGCAAACGCAACAGCTACTCCAAGACGGACACCGATGCTACGTTCATGCGCATGAAAGAAGACCATATGCGCAACGGTCAACTCAAGCCTGCCTACAATGTTCAACTATCCAGTCACAATCAATATATCGTTCACTACAGCCTGCATCAGAATCCAACCGACACCACCACACTGAAAAGACACATCGATTCCTTTTATACGCTCTATAAACACTATCCGCAAGTTGTTGTAGCCGATGCCGGCTATGGCTCGGAAGAAAATTATCAACTGCTGGCTAATCGTAACATTGAGGGCTACATCAAACACAATCAGTTCGACCGTTCGCAGCGAAGTAAGAATTTCGATGCCTTTAAGAGCGATAACTTCCAGTACGATAAGCAGCGTGATATGATCATCTGTCCGTCAGGCAAACCCATGAAGCCGATTGGGGAATCCTATCGCACTACTGCCAATGGATTTAAACAGAAGATGATAAAATATCAGGCTGTCAAATGCCATGGGTGTCCCTTACGGGAACAATGTCATCAGCAAAAAGGCAATCGCATCGTCAGCATCAATCATCGCTTGCGTAAACTCAAACAACAAGCCGATGAACGATTAAAAAGTGAGCAAGGTGTTGCTTACCGTAAACGAAGACCCGCTGATGTGGAACCTATTTTTGGTAACATCAAATACAATAAAAACTTCAAAAGGTTTATGCTCAAGGGGTTAGATAAAGTAGAAATTGAAACCGGATTGCTTGCATTAGCTCATAATCTGGCTAAGCTTGCCCCCTATGGTCAACTCAATATTTTTTCTTTTGAAAAATCACCTCAGCAACTAAGGAAAAATAGCAGCCTCCAAAAAAAAAGAGGCCATCTCTACTTTTGAGACAGCCTCTTTTCTTTTTAAAAATAATCGGTTCGACCCTGCCTGCAGCAGGCAAGTCCGATATGCTCCAATTTAAGCCTGATTCTGTCAGGCTTTTTTTATTGCATCTGATTTTTCTCAATAAACTCCCGGAAGGCCTTTTTGTAACTGTCGCTTACTGGCAAGAGGGCCTGGCCAATCTGTACTTCATTTTTGTGCACCACATCAATGGCCTTGAGCGCTATTATATATGAGTGATGTATGCGGATGAATTTATCGGAAGGCAGTTGTTCCTCCAGGGCTTTCATGCGCTGAAGGGATGTAATCTTTTTTTCGCGTGTGTGGATGGTCACGTAATCTTTCATGCCCTCCACATACAGAATATCATCCAACAGGATCTTTACCATGCGTGTTCCGTCTTTCACAAAAACAAAATCGGGCTTTTGTTCAGAGGTGGTGACTGCCACAGTAGCCGGTGGGGTTTGTAAACGCAACAACGCTTTATCAACCGCTTTTAAAAAACGGTCGAGTGTAATGGGCTTTAACAGGTAATCCACTACATCCAGTTCGTAACCTTCCAATGCATACTCGGAGTATGCCGTTGTAAAAATGACCAGTGGTCTTTTCTGCAAAACTTTTAAAAACGTAATGCCGGTGATCTCCGGCATCTGGATATCCAGAAATAAAATATCAACCGGCTGTTTACGTAACACCTCCATGGCATCCATGGCGTTGGCACAAGCCGCCACCAGGTGAAGGGAAGGGACCTTCCTCACGTAGTCCGTCATCAGGTTGCGAGCCAGTGGCTCGTCATCAACAATCACACAAGAAGCAATCACGAAAGTGTAATATCCAGTTGTACGCTATACCGATCCGGTTTGTCTTCGGTTTTCAGTCGGTATTGATCCGGGTAGCTCAACTCAAGCCTGCGCTGTACGTTGCGCAACCCAATCCCCGACTTCCCTTCCTTCGAATCGGTTGATGCAGGCAATTTACTGTTTTCTACGGTATAGGTGCATTGTTTTCCGTTCATCTTAATGGCCAGGTTTACCCACGCACCCGATTGCTTGTTGGTAACTCCGTGCTTGAATGCATTCTCCAGAAAGGTGATGAAGATGAGCGGGGCTATCCAGACGTTTTCCGTCTGACCTTCAATGGTGAAATTAATGGGCACTTCATTGTTCAGGCGCAGTTTTTCCAGGCTGATGTAGTTCTGCATGTATTCGATTTCTTTATTCAACTGCACACGCTCATGATTCGATTCATAGATCATGTAGCGCATCATCTGCGAAAGCTTGGAGATTACCTCGGTAGTATTGTCGGATTTTGAATACGCGAGGTAATACAGGGTTATTCAAGGTATTGAACAAAAAGTGCGGGTTGATTTGTGCCTTCAAAAAATTAAGTTCAGCGGTCAGCTTTTCATTTTCAACCTCTTTCTTCTTTGCTTCCAGTTCAAACCATTCGGCAGCAAAGCGTAGCATGCTCACAAATATGGTGATGAACAACGCAATGGCCGCCACCTGGATGATGTACATATGAGAGGTGAAGAAATCTGCCCGGGGAGAATCATCCATCAATACGCGTTGCACATAAACACGAAGGGCAACGAGCAGGGCAAACGGAACCACGAATTCGAGCAGGTAACGCCATACTTTTTTGTGATCCAGAAACCGGGGCAAAAAGAGAAAGTAGTTTAGATAAGCGATGACAAACGTGAACGCGAACTGAATGCCGGTAAACATCAACCCCCGGCTCCAGTCGTAACCCCTTACTTGTGAGTAAAAGCTTGCAGAATAAATATTAAACGACAGGTACACACACCAGAAAAGCAGGTGCAGCAGAAATATGCGGTTACGCTGAAAATACGATTGCATCGATGAAGTCTTTTTAACGGCTATAGCCCCTTTGAAACGTTAAGGTCGGGTAAAAGTGCTGGCAATTTTTATCAAGTTATACCCTTCATCCCAATTATTCTACCGTTGGGCCCAACGAGTCGATAAGTTCGGCTTTCGCAGTCCATTCCTACTCTGTCGGATATTCCACGGAAATGTCGAATGAATATGGGGTTGTGTCTAATAGCCACCGTTACCCCGGAAACATTCTTCTTGTTTTGCAGTTTAATCCGTGGGCAGTCGAGCGGCTACCCACCAAACTTCGAACTTTTAACACTACATGAAAAAGCTAATTGTATTATTTCTCCTTCTCTCCACGTATGCAGTTGCCCAGGATGGGAAAGGCAAAATTACTGGTACCATTATCGATGCGGCCTCCAAAGAAGTGGTGGAATTTGCCACCATCGCCCTGGTAACAGCCGATGGCAAGACCAATTGATGGTGCTGTAGCCGACATGAAGGGAAAGTTTACCCTGAACAAAATTGCGACTGGCAATTATAAGTTGGTTATCTCATTTGTGGGTTTCGAAACCAAAACCGTTGAGGTAGAAATCAGCGACAAGAAAGATCAGCTCGATCTTGACATTGCGATCAATTCAGAAGCTAAAGTGCTGAGCGAAGTGGTGGTAGAAGGACAGCGTTCTACTATTGAAGAACGCGTTGATCGTACCATTTATAACGCAGAGAACGATGCTACCACCCGTGGCGGTGATGCCACCGATGTATTGAAGCGTGTTCCGATGCTTTCGGTAGATTTTGACGGAAACGTTTCACTGCGTGGTAGCCAGAATATTTTGGTACTCATCAACAACAAACCCTCTACCATTATGGCCAGCAGTGTGGCCGATGCCTTGAAGCAAATTCCTGCTGAACAAATTAAAACCGTAGAAGTGATCACCTCCCCTTCAGCGAAATATGATGCCGAAGGTACCGGGGGTATCATCAACATCATTACTAAAAAGAATACACTCGAAGGTGCTACGCTGAACATCAACAGCAGTGCGGGTATTCGTGGATCAAATCTGGGACTGAATGGCAATTACCGCAGAGGTAAACTTGGCATTTCATTGGGTGGATGGGGCCGTGCTAACTATAATATAAAGGGATCGTTTTTAAATGAACAATTAACCAAAGATCCTGAAGGCGTTAATCCTGACAGGTTGAATACGCAACAAGCTGACACCCGTAGTCAAAACCTGTTTGGAAATTACACCGCTAGGTCTGGATTATGACATTAATAAATACAATTCGTTAACCGGATCATTCCGTGTAGGTGCACGTAACGGAAAAAATTATCAGGACGGATTATTTACCCAAGCTTTTGAAAATGCAGTATTTGATGGCAGCAGCTTACGGGATGTAAAAACACTCGACAATTCTCAGAGCTTCGATTTCAACCTCAGTTATATCAAGACATTTGAAAAACCGCAACAGGAATTCAGTGTGTTGGGTATGTATAGCCGTAATAACCGGAACAATGATTTTGAAAACCTGATTCGCGAAATTGATGGTGCTGCTTCACCCAGCGGCATCAAAAACCTGAACGACAGTTACAACGAAGAAATCACGGTACAGATGGATTACATTGCCCCAATCAATAACAACCAAATGATTGAATTCGGTGGTAAGTCGATTATGCGTGAGGTGTTCAGCAACTTCACTTCGTTTCGTGATCCTGAAGGAGATGGCTCATATGAGTTACAACAGAGCGCTTCGTTAACCAATAACCTGAATTACAATCAAAATGTAAGTGCAGGATATTTATCCTACACGTTAAACACATCCAACGCGATTGGTTTCAAGGCAGGTGCGCGTTACGAATACACCACCATTGAGGCTTTCACACAAACGGAATCCAATATTGAAATTCCTTCTTATGGAACATTGGTTCCCAGCCTTAACGTATCGAAGAGATTAAAGAACAACAATACCATCAAAGCTGCATACAACCGCAGAATTCAAAGACCTTCTATTCAGTTTTTAAATCCGAATATTCAGGCTGCAAACCCGTTGAATATTTCAGTAGGTAATCCGCAACTTGATCCGGAATTGACGAATAATTATGAACTTTCCTACAGCACCGCAATTAAAGGAACGTCTATAAACCTCTCCGGTTTTATGCGCAACACCAACAATGGTATCCAGCGCATACGTGAAGTAAGTGGTGACACGATCCGCACAACCTTTAAAAACATCGGTCAGGAAAATGCCTATGGATTGAATTTCTTCGTGAACATTATTGCCGGTAAACTGACGGTTAATGGTGGTGGTGACCTCTATTACCTGACCTTAACAAATAATGACGCTAATCCTGAATTCACAGCTTCCAATGAAGGTTGGGTTATCAGTGGTCGTCTGTTCGGTAACTACCAACTTAAAAACGATTGGGCGCTTCAGTTCTTCAGCTTCTATCGAGGTCGTCAGGTTCAGTTGCAGGGTACACAAGGCGGGTTTGGCATTTACAGCTTAGCCATCAACAAGAACTTTAAAAACAAAAAGGGCAGCATTGGTTTTGGTGCAGAGAATTTCTTTGCTCCATCCATGAAAATCAGAAACGAACTTGTTTCGCCCACGATTAATCAAAGCGGGTACAACGAAATGTACAACATGAACTTCAAGATCAACTTCAGTTACCGCATCGGTAAAATGAGTTTTGATCAGCAACGCCCAAGGCGCGGCAGACGCTCCATCAACAATGACGACCTGAAAGATGGTGGTGGTATGGATATGGGTGGTGGCATGAACGAAGGCCCTCAAATGGGTGGCGGAGCACAACGTGGTGCGATGCCACAAGCTCGTCCGCAGACTGCCCCGGTACAACCAACCGTTACCGCTCCAACAGACACGGTGTATGAAGCAGCCGGCACATGGATGTATGCGATTGAAGGTGGCCAGCCCGGTTCATCGGGAGGAAAACTTACCATCGTAAAAGATGGTGAAACCTATGGTGGTTCCATCAAGAGCGATCGCATGCCACAGGAAGTACAACTTTCAAAAGTTAGCGTTGAAGGCAATACCATTAAATTTGCCTACACCGTGAACTTTGGTGGCAATGAAGTAGTGATCGACTGCACAGCTGTAATCATCGAAAACGAAATGACGGGTTCCATGAACATCGGTACGTTCCGCACCATGCCGATCAAAGCGACAAGACAGTAAACCTTAACCGTCATTGCGAGGAACAGTGATGGAATGAGGGAGGAGTGACGAAGCAATCTCATACTATGTTGTGAGAACTAAACACAAATTATGAGATTGCCTGCCTGTTCGACAGACAGGCTTCACTACACCTCACATCTCCCCTCTGTTCCTGCCTGCAGCAGGCAAGCGCAATGACGAACTTATCTTTTAAGCGTCTCCACCACCTCCCTCACCTTCTCAGGGTCGGTGACAAATTTCCCCATTTGTTCAGGCAGCGAATCCGTAAAGCGGATTGAGCTATTGTAGTCTGACGGATGAAACTCCTTTGCAGAAAAATGAATTTCCTTCGCTCCTGTACTGTCGATTATCTGTTTGGCATTTCCTTCATGAATACCTGAGCCAGGCATGATGGAAATACGATTGCCTGCTTTTTCAACCAACGCTTTTATCAAGTTTAAACCTTCCGGTGCAGTTTGCGCCTGACCAGAGGTTAGAATCCGATCAAACCCTACTTCAATGCAAGCTTCAAGCGCTTCGAACGGATCTCGTGTTACATCAAACGCCCGATGACAGGTAACTTTCATCGGTCGGGCGGCATCAATTAATTTTTTGCACCGGTCTTTGTCCAGTGTTCCATCTGGTTTCAATATACCCAACACTACCCCATCCAGACTGGCGCGCTTGCACATTTCAATGTCGCGTTTCATGGCATGGTACTCATAAGCCGTGTACACAAAATCACCGCCCCGCGGACGGATCATGGCATACACATCCATACTTACTGCCTGGCGCACAATTTCCATTACACCAAACGAAGGCGTTGTTCCGCCTTCAGCCGGGTTATCGCACAACTCGATGCGGTCGGCTCCTCCCCTTTGCGCATTCATAGCCGACTCAATATTAAATACTACTATCTCTGTTGTTATTGGCATTGGTAATCAAGACTGTAGATTCTTCTTTTCAAAATAACTGATATGCTATCGACCATAGACTATCGTCTATTTGAAATAGCTTCCTGATTTTATTACCACCTGTTCCTGCTGCGTGGTTTGTGTGTACTCAAACACATTGTTGGTAGAATACGCACCCACTTCACCGGTAACACTTAGCGCCAAAAAGGCCACACTCAATTCCTTTGCCTTTTCTTCTCCGCGTTTACTGATTAATCGCTTTATGGCTTCTTCGCAAGCTTCCTGTGGCGAGCGACCTTGTCGCATTAACTCAACAATGGTATGACTGCCCGCAATGCGAATCATCTCCTCGCCTACTCCGGTGGCTGTTGCTGCACCTACTTCACCATCCACATACAAGCCAGCTCCAATAATCGGTGAGTCGCCCACACGACCGTGCATTTTAAATGCCATGCCACTAGTAGTACACGCGCCACAGAGTTTTCCGTTTGCATCAAGTGCCAAGATACCAATCGTATCATGTTGACCGGGATTGTGGTACGGTTTGTATTCCGATTTTTTCAACCACTCCTTCCATGCCTTTTCTGACTCTTTGGTCAGTAAATTCTCTTTCTTAAATCCTTGTGCCGCTGCGAACTGCTCCGCTCCTTTTCCAGCCAACATGACATGTGGCGTTTTTTCCATCACCGCACGCGCAATGGAAATGGGATGTTTATACCCTTGCACAAAGGCTACTGAACCACAGTTGCTTTTCTCATCCATGATGCTCGCATCCAGTGTTACCAACCCTTCCCGATCGGGCAAACCACCATACCCCACAGAAGTATCCTTCGGATTGGCTTCGGGAACATGCGCGCCTTGTTCCACCGCATCCAATGCATAACCCTTTGCCTGCAATACCTTCCACGCAGCCGCATTGGCATCGGGGTTTCGCCAGGTAGAAACCACAATGGGTTTTTCCATTTTAGGTGAAGCAAAAGCTGAAAATTTTCCGATAGAAAAAACTCCGGTGGTGAGTGCGGAGAGTTTGATGAAATTTCTGCGGGTATGTTGTGTTGATCGCTTCATGATAGAGGTATATCCGATGTGTAAGTTAGCAAAACTTTACACCTGTGTGTACCTTCAATCAATTACCCGCTTCGCAAAGCGGAAACGTTTGTAGTAATAATCGGAGTAAATATTATCCTCCACTACCCCAAGACTAACCGAGGCGTGAATAAATTTTACGAGGTCCTTGCCCTTACGCTCGGTAACGAGTCCGACATGGGTAATTTTTCGCCTCTTCTTTCCAGTTGCAAAAAATACCAGGTCACCAGGTTGAAGTTCCTTCAATTTCACCTCTTTACCCACCTTACTTTGATCCTCTGCACTACGGGGTAAGCTCATATTTAATGTACGGAACGAATGAATGGTAAGGGCTGAACAATCCATACCGGCACGTGTTGTACCACCATAGCGGTAGGGCGTTCCCGTAAAGGTACGGGCGGTTTGTATAACCTTGTCGACTTTCTCTTCGCGAACACGCGCCTTTTTATGAGAGGCGCACGAGACAAAAAACAGAACGGCCAGAAGAAAAAGTAACTGAAAAGGTTGCTTACCTTTGCGGTAAAAAAATAGCATCCTCCTAACGTTTAAAAAATCAGTGATCAAATATACGAAAGCCATGGCATTTCCTGAAGTGAGTGTTGATATCCTAAGCGAATTTGAGGCCATAATCGGCAAGGAAAACGTTATTCTGGACGAAGAAAAGCGCAGCGACTATGCCCACGACAAGACAGAAGACTATCATTTTCTGCCTGCTGTTGTACTGAAGCCGGGAACACCGGAGGAAATCAGTCGTATTATGCAGCTTTGCCATGAACACCGTGTGCCTGTAACACCGCGCGGTGCAGGAACCGGCTTGGCCGGTGCGGCACTGCCTACTCACCATGGTGTGGTGCTGTCGATGGAGCGCTTCAACAAAATTCTTCAGATCGATGAACTCAATCTTCAGGCTACAGTCGAGCCTGGCGTGATAACCGAAGTTTTTCAAAACGCAGTAAAAGAAAAAGGATTGTTCTACCCGCCCGATCCAGCCAGCAGCGGCTCATGCTTTTTTGGGTGGAAATCTTTCTCAAAATTCTGGTGGGCCAAAAGCAGTAAAGTATGGCGTTACCCGCGATTATGTTTTGAATCTTGAAGTAGTGTTGCCAACCGGTGAAATCATCTGGACGGGAGCGAACGTATTGAAGAACTCTACAGGCTACAACCTCACGCAATTGATGTGCGGCAGCGAAGGCACATTGGGCATCATCACCAAAATAGTTTTCAAGCTTCGCGGTTATCCACAAAAGAATGTGCTCATGCTCATTCCATTCGTAACCAACGAGGAAGCATGTCGCGCCATAGCCGCCATTTTCACAGCAGGTATTCAGCCTTCGGGTATGGAATTTTTTGAACGTGAAGCCGGCATCAAAACATTTGCATATTGCGATAAAGTTTTGGGCAGCCCGGTGACCACACAACTACCCGAGAACATGGACGCTTATTTGTTATGCGAACTGGATGGCAACGATGAAGAAGTACTGATGCGCGATGCAGAGCGTGTGATGAACGTGGTAGAGAAATTTCAATCGGGTGAAGTGCTGTTTGCAGAAAGCGCTGCACAGAAAGCAGAGTTATGGAAAGTGCGCAAGAATATTTCTCCTGCTGTGAACTGGTATACGCTCACCAAATCGGATGATGTGGTGGTACCACGCAGTAATTTGCCGAAACTTATTTCCGGAATAAAAGCGATCGGCAAACAATACGGATTCAATACCGTGTGCTTTGGGCATTTGGGTGATGGCAACCTGCACGTAAACATTCTGAAAGAAAACATCAGCGATCACGATTGGGAAACGAAAATACCGGAAGGCATCGGTGAAATTTTTAAACTGACGGTAAGCCTGGGTGGAACACTCTCTGGTGAGCACGGCATCGGCATTGCCAAGCGACCGTACATGCCCATTGCAATGAAGGAAACCAACCTGGAACTGATGCGCGGCATTAAAAAGGTGTTCGATCCGCATAACATTCTGAATCCGGGAAAGATTTTTTAAGGTAAATACTCATTTGCAAACCCTTAGCGTCTTGGCGCCTCTGCGGTACAAATAAAAAATATTACCGCTAAGACGCGGAGACGCAAAGTTTCGCGAAGCTTCCACAAGTCAATAACAAAAAAGCCCCGCACAATGCGAGGCTTTTCTTTACCTGTAAACGAAAAGGATCTTTTATTTTCCTTTGAAAGAGCGCGTTACGCCTAAACTGTAATGCAAACCAAACTGAATACCCACTAACAGGTTGGCACGCGATCCAAAAATACTTTCGCCATTTCCGGCTTTAATGGCATCAATCACATCGCCATTGCGCATATCGGTTAAGCTGTAGTTGGCACGAACCTGTGTGGACAAATACAAGTGTTTTGATAAATCAATATCCACCCCAAACGCCATCGCGATTTGAAATTCCATGTCACGGAAATCGTTTTTCGCTTTAGTGAATTCCTGTGAATACGATTGTGCAATAGTATACGTTCCATCCTGGTTATCCTCTGCACCGTCTGGCAATACAAAATTCTCATCATCAGGAAAGGAATACGTACCCGCTTCAAAATTGATGGTCTCCTTTGCTTTTGTCAGTAAACCCAACTGGGGACCGAAATTAAAATTGGTTCTCGCCTTGCCATCCCCACCATTCATAAACTTTAATAACATAGGGATATTCAAATATTGCAGATCAATGTTGCGCTTACCCGAAACTTCCTTGGCTGCGTTAACCACTTCATAAATCTGACCTTGATTAGACAGAATAGACTCTAACTGAAGTCCGAACTTACGACCGATATCTACACCAAAATTAAAACCCACCGGTGACCACTGGTAGGTGTAGGTTGAGTTGTAGCGTGGATCTTCCTTTAATCCCTTGTCAAGCACAAAGGTGGCATTCAGACCGGTTGTTGCACCGAAGTGAACTTGTCCCATTGCCAGTACCGGCAACAAAAATGTGATAGCTAAAAATACGTGCGTGTAGCGTTTCATATGGTTTCCGTTAAAAATAGAATTTCGCCCTATATAACAGTTAGCCTAAAAAAGGTAGCCATCATGTAAGAAAATACCCCAGATTGCCTTATTTTGAGCATTAAAGGCCGGAATTGCGCATGAAAAAAGGACTCCTTCTCGTTGGTTACTCCATTTTAATTACACTGCTATTTGCCTGTCAGGCAGATAAAAAAGAAGTATCAACAAACGATGAAAACCAAATCAGTTTATTCGATGGCCAATCGTTAACAGGCTGGCGATCGTTCCGCAACCTGCCAAACAATTCGTGGGAAGTAGTTGACGGAACACTGCATTGCAAACCGTTTTCTGATACAGCAGAAAACTTTCGCTCCGACCTGATTACAGAAGCGCAGTACCGGAATTTCGAACTCACGTTTGAATTCAAACTTGCTTCGCAAAGCAACAGCGGGGTGATGTTCCGCGTAAGCGAAGACTATGAACTATCCTATGCTACAGGGCCGGAATATCAATTAATTGATGATGTTGGCTATCCGGGAACATTGGCTGAAGAAAATAAAACAGCTGGCAACTACGCCATGCACGTACCAGAAAACAAAATCCTGAAACCGGTTGGTGAATGGAATGAAGGGAAAATTATTGTACAAGAAAATAACGTGGAGCACTGGCTCAACGGCACACGTGTAGTGGCCTACGAATTAAATTCACCCGATTGGATTGCCCGAAGAGATGCCAGCAAGTGGAAAGACTTCCCGGCTTATGGCACCATTGAAAAAGGACACATTGCGTTGCAGGATCACGGCAATGAAGTGTGGTTCCGAAACATTACCATCGTAGCTCCCGAATAATAATCCTGTTACTTTTAACAAGTCTATATTATGAAACAATTGCTCACTATTATTTGTATCGCTTTGCTCGCTGCCTGTCAGCCCAAGCAACAAACCACAGAGGAAACACAACCCGAAGAAACACCCATGACACACAACACCCTCACGGAACAACAACAAGCCGAAGGCTGGAAACTGTTGTTTGATGGACAAACCACAACGGGTTGGCGAAACTTCAAGAGCGACCAGATCGGTACCGCCTGGAAGGTTGACGACAACGCCTTACATTTTGATAACACGGTTGCCGATGGTGGTGGTGATATTATCACAAACGAAGCATACGAAAATTTTGAATTGATGCTGGAGTGGAAAATTGATTCGTGTGGTAATAGTGGCATCATGTTCAATGTAGTGGAAGACGAACAATATCAATACGTGTGGCAGACTGGTCCGGAGATGCAGGTATTGGATAATGACTGCCATCCGGATGCGAAAATTATTAAGCACCGCGCGGGTGATCTCTATGATTTAATTTCATGCTCCACTGAAACGGTAAAGCCTGCCGGTGAATGGAATCAGGTGCGAATCGTTTCCAACCAAGGCAATTATGAATTCTGGCTGAACGGTACCAACGTGGTAAACTTCACCATGCACACACCTGAGTGGGATGCCATGGTAGCCGGAAGCAAATTCAAAGACATGCCCGCTTTCGGAAAAGCAACCAAGGGACATATCTCTTTACAAGATCATGGCGACAAAGTGTGGTTTCGTAACATTATGATACGCATCTTGTAATACTAAAACGACAAATGACATTTAGAAATGCAGTCATCAGTGTTATTCTTCTCGAATGCCTGGTGGCTGCATTTGCTTTTTATCTGTACGGTCAATCGCTGGAAGCACTTCAGGCTGTCACGCGCTATTCGGGTCGTGTGTCGTTGTTGATTTTTAGCATCATGTTTCTGTTGCTGCCCCAACATGAAATCACGCTTGAGCGGTTACTCTCTCCCCGACCATTTTTAATTTTTGCTTTGGCCCATGGCATTCACCTGGTTGAATTGATCACGTATGTCTATCTGTCGGGCAATGAACTTATTCCCATCCGACTGGCTGGTGGCTTTCTGGCTTATGCCCTGATCTTCGCCATGCCATTCATTAAAGGGTACGCGCAAATGGGAAAGATAACAGTCGGGCGCTATAAGATTGCCCAAACCATTTACCTCTACTATGTGTGGTTCATATTTTTTATGAGCTACCTGCCACGCGTTCAAGGAAAACTTGTCAATGTGGGCGGGCAGTATTGGGAATTTGTGGTTTTGCTGGCATGGGTATGCATGATGCTGGGCATGAAATTATCGGCTATTTTGCTTGTTAAAAGAAGGATATGAATGCCGGAACTCTAATCTGCTAAGCTTTTGTTATTTTTATACTTATGAAAGCGGTTTCCGAAAGTCCTTTGCTTAAGCGCATAACGATAAATCCTGAAATTTGTCATGGTAAACCCGTAATCAGGGGAATGCGTTATCCGGTTGAGGTAATTCTGGATTTGCTATCCTCAGGAATGACTCATCAGGAAATTTTAGAAGATTACCCTTCCCTTGAAGAGGATGATATTCTTGCCTGTCTGGCTTACGCTTCCAAATTGACTAAGGTAAAAAGTTACCACCGTGCATCGGCATGAAGTTTATTATTGATGCACAACTTCCCCCAGGACTAAGCCAGGTTTTTCAGCAACATCAGTGCGATTGCATTCATGTACTTGCGTTAACCAATAAAGACAAATCCACTGATAAGGAAATCAGGGATATTGCTGATGAACAGGATCGAATTGTAGTTACCAAAGATTTTGACTTTTACCATAGTCATATGAGTATTCAAAAGCCAAGGAGATTACTTTTGGTAACAACTGGTAACATCAAAAACAAACAACTATTAGAACTTTTCAATAAAAATTTAAAGACAATTCTGATCGCCTTTAAACAAGGAGATTTCGTTGAATTGTCCAACACCGACATCATTACTATTTGAATCATCGATATGTGCGGCATTACCGGAATCTTTGCGTTTAACCTCGTTGGCAAAATGAATATGATTCATCTTACCAATGCCACTATGGCGTTGGCTAAGCGCGGTCCGGATTTTCAGGATATTTATCACGATCAGTTTGTCGGATTAGGGCATCGCAGGCTTTCCATCATCGACACCAGCGCCATCGCGCATCAACCCATGTGGGATGAAACCGGACGTTATGCAATTGTCTTTAACGGTGAGATTTTCAATTTCAGGGAACTGCGATCGCAACTGGAAGCACAGGGCGTGAGCTTTCGATCAACTTCGGATACGGAAGTTTTGCTTCATCTGCTGATCCGGGAAAAAGAAAACGCACTAAACAAACTTAATGGATTTTTTGCCTTTTGCTTTTACGACAAACAGGAGCAATCCTTTCTGTTGGCACGTGATCGCTACGGTGTAAAACCCCTCCTCTACCTGCACGATGAAGACAAATTCATTTTTGCTTCAGAAATGAAATCGTTGGTACAATACGGCATTGATAAAACCATTGACTACAATTCGCTCTACACGTATCTGCAACTCAATTATATTCCAGCACCTGACACCATTTTTAAATCCGTTAAAAAACTCCTTCCGGGACACTATCTGGCAATTAACAATAGGCAATTATCAATTAACAGTTATTACACCATTCCGTACTCGGTCGATCTCCGCATCAGTTACGAATCTGCAAAAGAGAAATTTAAAAATCTGTTGGAAGCTTCTGTACAACGCAGGCTTGTATCGGATGTTCCGCTTGGCTGTTTTCTGAGTGGCGGTATTGACTCTTCCGTAATCACCGGACTGGCAAAAAAACACAAGCCTGATCTGCACACCTTTTCCATTGGTTTTAAAGACGAAAAGTTTTTTGATGAAACTCATTATGCACGTTTGGTAGCCAAACACTTTCAAACCGAGCACACGGTTTTTTCACTTACCAACAACGATTTATACGAACACCTCAACCACATACTGGATTATATCGATGAACCCTTTGCCGACTCCTCAGCGATAAACGTATATATATTGAGTAAAGAAACCCGCAAGCACGCTACGGTAGCCCTTTCGGGCGATGGGGCAGATGAATTGCTGGGCGGTTATAACAAACATGCGGCACATTACCGGATACTGCATCCGGGTTGGAAAGAAAAATTTGCCAATGCACTGCACCCGCTGTGGAAAGCCATGCCGAAATCCCGAAATAGTCCGTTTGCAAACAAGGCCCGGCAATTGGCGCGCTTTGCTGAGGGGATGAAACTCGATAGCAAGGAACGGTATTGGCGTTGGGCCAGCTTGGCCACTAAAGATGAAGCCATGAATATGCTTCACCCCGACCTGCGCATTAACCGCTGGCTGAGTGAATTCTACCCCAGAAGAAATAATATCCTTCAAACCATTCCCGAAAAGGAATCGCTGAATGATATTTTACTTACAGACACTTCTTTGGTCTTACCAAACGATATGCTCACCAAGGTTGACCTGATGAGCATGGCCAACAGCCTGGAGGTGCGAACACCCTTCCTTGATTTCGAATTGGTGAATTTTATTTTTAGTTTGCCGGATGATTACAAAATAAACGCTGCAATCCGCAAACGCATTCTTCAGGAGGCCTATCGCGACTTCTTACCAGCACAACTTTATAAACGCCCGAAGAAGGGATTTGAAGTTCCGCTACTCAAGTGGTTTAGGAAAGAAATGAAATCTGTTATTACAGATGATCTCCTGTCCAAAAAGCGGATTGAAGAGCAAGGCATCTTTCATTACCCGGAAATTGATTTGCTGAAGCGGAAGTTATTTTCTTCCAACCCCGGAGATGTACACGCCCGAATCTGGGGACTGATGGTGTTTCAACGGTGGTGGGATAAGCACATCAGGCAGTAAGTCAGGGATACATTGATTCATAAAAATTAAGTAATCTTGCCCTGAAGTAATCTTTAACACTATGGGCGGGGTGCGTACAATTCAGGAAAGCGATAAAACCATTTTGGAAATTGATTATTCCGGAGCAAACGAAGACGGGATGATCGCCTTGATCTCGGAAGCCGCTGAAAAAGGAATGGCTAAAAACGAACGCGTACTGGTATTGGCCCTTCACAACAAAAACTACATCACTCCCCGATTTGTACAACATGCCAAATCCGTAACGCAACCTGTCATTCACCTCATTGATAAGATGGCCTTCGTGGGATTGAACACGACCCAACGCATTATCCTGATGGGATACAGCATCTTTTTCCAAAAGAATTTCAAGACATTCGCTACACGCGAAGAAGCCATTACCTATCTGTTGAACTCGTCTACAACCGACAACGACCTACCCGACTATTATAAAAGAAACGAAAACTAATATGAAAAACCTGTTACGCATCGAAGAGCTCGCCATGTTCGGACTGGCCATTTATTTAAACTCCTATTTACCTTTCGAAGGATGGGTCTTCTGGGCATTCTTCCTTGCACCCGACATCAGCATGTTGGGTTACTTGGTCAACACACGCGTGGGTGCCGTTGCTTACAATGTGTTTCACCACAAAGGTGTAGCCATTGCCTGTTACCTGGCTGGTTATTTCCTCGTGATCCATGAACTTACCCTTGCAGGCGTGGTGTTATTTGGACACAGTTCATTTGATCGTATTATGGGATACGGATTAAAATACTCCGATAACTTCAAAAACACACATTTGGGTTGGATTGGAAAGCCCGCAAATTAAACACCCATGACTCTGTACATCAAAAATATGGTTTGCAACCGCTGCGTAATGGCCGTGGAGCAAGCGCTGAACAAGTTGAATCTCCAACCTGAAAAAATTTCGTTGGGCGAAGTAGTGTTGAAATCAAACCCAACAGAGAACGACTTGCATGCGCTTGATCAGGAACTTTCAGCACTTGGCTTCGAACGTATTGACGACCGGAAAGCCAGGATCATTGAGGGTATCAAAAACAAAATCATTACACTGGTTCATCACAGCGATCGCGTGGATCGTAAACACAACTGGTCAGACATACTCGCAGAAGAACTACATTACGAATACAATTACCTGAGCAACCTGTTCTCTTCCGTAGAAGGCATCACCATTGAACAATACATCATCCGGCAAAAAATTGAACGGGCCAAAGAATTATTATTCTATGATGAACTTAACTTAAGTCAGATTGCCGACCGGTTGGGTTACAGCAGCGTGGCGCATTTGTCGGCTCAATTCAAAAAGGTTACCGGACTAACGCCTACCGATTTAAAAAAGTCAAGGATAATTGGCGACTCTAGAAAAGCATTGGATAATATTACATGATGCTTACCGTAAAAAAATTGATTACCTTTCTATATGCGAACCCTCTACCTGCTTTGTTTTCTAACCCTTCTCACCGCTTGTATGCACGCACAACCCCAATACACCTATGCCGATGGAAGCGCCAATCACTATGTGATAACGGTTTCCTCACTTCAGTACATTCCGGTTAAACCGGAAGAAAGTTCAACCGGTATGTACAGCGGTGGCGATCCGGCTAACGTAACGCTAACCAAAGAGCAATTCGAAAACTTGAAACAACTTTTAGAAAACGGCATTGCTGCAACCGGCAATCACATCCCCGACCGGATTAAAATGAGCGGGGCGATTACCCGAACCGCCAAATCCGATACGATCACGATTATTTTAAAGCCCGGTGCACCAGAACAGGTTGCTCTTGAATCGGCCTTAAAGCAACTGCTTAAAAAATAAAGGGTTTTGGGCCTGTAAATCCTACATTCAAAATTTCTTAACTTCCCTGTCCAAATTATACCCCTATGGCTGACGAGACCAAACTGGATAAACCACAACAAATACCTTACAAACATCGCGATATCAAAGTTTATGCTTCCGATGAGTGGATGGCCAACGCCACCAAAAAATACCGCAGGGTGTTCGACCGGTTTGAAACCACATACATGCGTGTGGAGTTTTCCTTTTTCAACAAACTGTTTGATGAAGCCAACTGGGAAACCTCTATCCGACTGAAATGCTTTCACCTGAATGGCAGTCAGAAAAATGAATTGTGCAACCTGGAAGTGAAACGCACCATCGAAAAAGATGAAAACATTGTGTACATAAGGCAGTCGTGGGGAAATGCACAGGTTGGCGCCTATTGGCTGGAGGGTGATTACGTTTGGGAAGGTTACATTGACGATGTAAAAGTTGGTGAACGCAAATTCTACATTGTGGATACGGGCAAAGCCATGACCGAGCAAAATCCACATTTCACCATTGAGTCGATTAAACTGTTTGAGGGCGATGGTCAGGCATCCACCCTGCCTGAAAAAAAATACCTGACCAAATTCCGGCAAGCCGAGACGCGTTTTGTATGGTGCGAATTCAAATTCAGAAACAACTTGCCCAAGGGTTACTATGCCGAAATCTTTTTCAATTTTTATAACGATGCCGGACAACTAAAAGGAACGCATGAATACTTCACCTTTGTTTCTTCCAGCACCATGGGAAAAACCGAAATCATTTTTCCCGGTTGGGGTGGCGAAACACCGGGCCGCTGGGGCAACGACAAGTATACGTTGGAAGTTGTTTACCTTGATACATTATTGGCCACCGTTCCATTTGATGTGGGCGACATTGCAGAAGAAGGTGATGTGTCCATTATTACCGGTGTTGAACACATTGTAAAAAGTGTTAAGCAGGCTGGCTCATCTCCTGTTAGAACAAAGAGCGTGAAAACCTCTTGTATGAAAGCCTTAACGAATTGAATGCCCTCACCGGGCTCACCAACATCAAGCACGAAGTGAACGAGATGGTGCAGTTGGTAAAGTTTTACCAGGAAACCGGAAAAGATGTGTTGAGCAAATTCTCGTTACACACCGTGTTTACCGGAAATCCCGGAACGGGTAAAACAACGGTAGCCCGCTTGCTTTCAAAAATCTATAAAGGACTGGGCATTTTGGAAAAAGGGCACCTGGTGGAAGTGGATCGTGAAGGATTGGTGGCCGGCTATGTGGGGCAGACTGCCATTAAAACTGCCGAGAAAGTAACCGAAGCCATGGGCGGCATTTTATTCATTGATGAAGCCTACGCATTGGCACAAGGAAAAGGCAGTACCTACGATTTTGGTGCGGAAGCTGTTCAGGTGATTTTAAAACGCATGGAAGATTTCCGTGGCAAGTTTGGGGTAATTGTAGCCGGCTATACCGGAAACATGCATGAGTTTATCCAGTCGAATCCGGGGTTGCGGTCACGGTTCGATAAATATTTTGAGTTTCCCGATTATTCTCCTGAAGAAATGTTTGCCATTGGCATGTCTATGTTCAAGAAAGAAGATGTACAGCCCGATGCAGCCGCAGCCGAACACCTGAAAAATTATTTTGAATTTTTGTTCAGTCACCGCGACCAACACTTTGGCAATGCACGTGCCGTGCGGCAAACCATTGGTGAGGCGGTTAAAAATCAACACCTGCGTTTAGCGGCCATGAAAAAAGAAGACCGCACACCGGAACTAATGGAAACGGTAATCTTTGCTGATGTGCAGGAATTTGAAATTAAAGAACTGCGCAGCAATAAACCCAAGCTTGGATTTCAGTTGGGGAGTGAAGAAAATTAGCGGTGTATAATATACACTACTGTTTATTTTACTTCAACTTCTAAAATTGTTTGAGCCTGGCCACCTGTATTGGGGTCAAGAAAGTACTTAACTTTTTGTCTTTTTGCATTTGAATTTTCAATCCCTGAAGCAATTCCTGCCCCAATCAATCCACCAATAAACGCTCCGGTCGTTATACTTCCACTATCTGGAACCCCATACCCATAAAAGTATAATTCGTAATCTTGAATGATCAACGGAAAAAAATCCTTCTGATGATAGACATAGACTTGCCCTTCATGAGCAATTCCCCATACCTTTCTTACTTTTTTACCCGTATCTTTAAATCTTGGAATAATTTCAAATGTACCTGTCCATGGTTCATTGAGTCTTGGCTTTTTATCCAAAACAAAGTCTTCAATAACAGAAGGGGAATTCACTTTTAATTCCTCATATGAAGCATAAATACCATCCTTAATAGGCTCTTTAAAAATCGGATAGTCATATAAAACGGAATCAGGGACCTTTGTAGCTAATCCTTCAGACGACAAGGCAATGAAATTTTGAACATTTGATAAATCAATATTTGCAAACTTATCGAAGCATACTTTGAATGCATCTGCAATATTCTTTGGATGCTTATTGGTTACATCCATCCCACTTACCTCTGTGGTAGTTGAGGTTTGCAGCACATTGTATCATCTGCGATTCATTTTCCAGTAAGAAGCTCACAGATAATTCACAGAATCCACGCTCTTTCGAAAATCCAGTCTTTTCTGAAATTTTAAGTGTTCTGATTATCAAATGAATTTTTGGTCCGGTTTGATTGAGGTTTGAACTCAGAAAATCCATTAACTCCTTTTCAAGTGGATTTACAAAATTCGCATCAACCATCACATTCATCATGCCTTTTTGCGCAAAGCCAATAGTGGATTTATCCGAACGCTCATCCACAACTTTGATCACATGAAAAGCCCTGTTTACAAAATCAACTTTTTGATTACTCAACGAAACAAAATGTGTCTGGCTTAATGCAGCAGTCCAACATCCAAGCAGGTAAATTGAAATCAGGCAAATTCTCTTTTTCATTCTTTGAAAGTTTAGGGACAATAATTTTCAAACTTACTAACCAGCCAAAAACAGCAGGCGTTTGCGCCCCGTTAACTTACAAAAAAAAATCGTGACCCAAATCTTTTAATATTGAATCACGATTGAAATAATCAGAATTAAAACTTCCCAAACTTCAGCGTAAAATTATAACTCCAGTCGCTCAGGTCTTTGTCGCTTAACCCACTTCCATCACTGTTGTGGGCGCTACGGTAGCTGATGCCGGGGCTCATGCGCATCCAACGGAACAAATTGATTTCCAACTGTGCACCCGGCTCCATCACAAACGACCACTGTTGATCGTAAATGCCGTGCGATCCTTCCCAGTTGTAATCAGCGTGTGCCCAATGTTCGTACTGATACGAAAAACCGGCACCGGCAAACATCGACAACACCAGGTGAACGGGTTTGTTAGAACCCACCACCCACTCGGTTACCATACCCGACTGCACATAGCCGTAACTCAATGGTAAACCCGGTGCTCCACTAAATTCTGCAGGCACTGAAATGTTGTTGGTGGTGGCAAACCCACCCAAACCAAGCATCACCTTACGGTTGATGAACACCCCGCCATAGCCACCCGTCATGTTGGCGAACTGGCCACGTATGGAGGTAAACTTGTTGGTTATAGCACCATAGCCGGTAACGCGGGTGCTGTTAAAAACGGTTTGAATATCGGATTGGGCATAGGTTAGTACTGCGGTAAACAAGGTAATAATGAGGATTGCTGTCTTTTTCATGGTATTTGTGTTTTTTTTGATACCATGACAAGTGAAAACGAAGGCACCCCTACGACCAAGGCATATTTTTTTTTGAATGCAGGAAAAACCTAATCTAATACTGCCCGTATATCAGCAGTACCTATCCAACCCCACTCCTCAATAATTTATTTAGAAAAAAATTTACACCAGATGGGGGTAAACCTATAATCAGTTGTCATACCCACAAATTGAACACTATTACCCTTTATGAAAACAAATCTGAAAAACCCCATCCTTATCCTAACCTTATTTACCAGCGCCCAAATTTTTACCGGCTGTGCCATTGACGACCCCGGCCCCTTACAATACGGTGAGCGCACCTTTACAGTTGAAGACTTTAACCGCCTCGAAATGGGCAGCGCCTTCACCATTATCGTTAGGCAAGGTGCCACGTTCTCGATAGAAGCTACCGGTGATGTACGCAACCTTGATGACCTGGTGGTATTTAAAAACGGATCCACACTCGTGGCCTATTATGATCGCCACGCCAACCGCAGACACACCACCACCATTCACATTACCATGCCCGATTTGGTCGGTGCAAACTTTTCTGGCGCCAGTATTTCGGATGTACAGGGTTTTGAGCGTGAAGAAGAATTTGAATTGACGCTTTCCGGTGCATCGGTCAGCAAGGTATATCCTGGTTTTTCCGATGTCAAACTAAACCTTTCAGGCGCATCCAAACTTGATCTGTTGGGAACCGGCACCATGTTACACGCCACGGTATCGGGTGCCAGCGAGTTGAAAGCCCAAAATTTTTCAGCAGAAGATGTGTGGCTTGACGTATCAGGTGCCAGCACAGCGCGCGTATCGGTAAGCAACCAATTGGACGTAATTGTGAGTGGCGCGAGCAGTGTGCGCTACACGGGCAATCCGGATGTTCACCCAACGGTAACGGGAGGAAGTTCATTGATTAAGGAATAAAATTAACTGAAGATAATAGCCGGAGGCCTTTTGCTCACAAGCAAAAGCTTCCGGTTTTCTTTTCCCTGAATCTTTTCAGGATCATTACTGTTCGTTGATTGATGTCGTACGTGTTTGATTCACTCTGTGATCCAAATCACTAAACTCATTATTCTTCACCACGACCTTTGTACCACAAAACCAGTATCATGACAATCAAACTGACTACCGAAGAATTTAAAAACAAGGTTTTCAACTACGAAACCGACAAGGAATGGAACTATAAAGGCACCTTACCTGCCATTATCGATTTTTATGCCGATTGGTGCGGACCGTGCAAAATGGTGTCGCCTATTCTGGAAGAATTGGGTAAGGAATACGAAGGAAAAATTGTGATTTATAAAGTAGATACTGAAGCCGAGCAGGAATTGTCGGCCGTGTTTGGTATCCGCAGCATTCCTACATTTTTATTTATTCCTGTAAAAGGCCAACCTGCCATGCAGCCAGGCGCACTGCCCAAGCATGTATTCAAGCAGGTAATTGATGAAAACCTGGTGGGTGAAAAGCAGTTTGCCTAAGACACTATTATATTATTCGAACAGAAAAGATCACGCCTTCCTGGGTGTGATCATTTTTTTACCAACTGAAAATCATGCGCTGGCCGTATCACTGTGCGGAAACGGCAAAGCATTGACAATAATCACAGGTTTCTATAACTTGTTTAAAAGACCTGCGCCACCATGCTCGAAACATTCTGTGGTAACCTTTCTGACGAAGCACAATTGAAGATTGCCATTCGGCTAAGCAAGCTGGCCATGCCGGTTTGGGAAAATCATTTTAATAACTACCCGGCAGACCTCAAAAAACTGAATGACCTGATTACGGATGAAAACCGGCTGAAACGCGGGGCTGAAAAAATTGATGCCGGCTTTCCCATGCGGGCGCTGGAGAAAATTGAACGAAGCTATGCTGCAGCAAAAGAAAAAACTACCGGTAATCCCATACCGGTCATGAAAAGTGATGCTACCTTAACACCCATGCTGCATACCTGCATGCAACCCCTGCAGAATCAAAATTGGGACAGTGTTTTACCACGCTACGTACGATTGGTCTTCACTTCGGTGTTCAACATACTGGTGTGGATTTTATACAGACGACAAACCCCGGAATATGAAACCCACATTTACGTAGCCATCAACCAGGCCTCGGATGTGATTCTTCAGAAATCGATTTTGACCAACATGGCGTGGAACCAACTGTTGTACGGGTACGAAAATGAAAAGCGTAGGGATGAAGAGGACACGGAATGGGAAAAGGCCTTTACAGTAGGTGAACAAGAGCCCATGGATCAGGAGGATGTGTTTAAACAAATTTTAGGAGAGCAGGTAAACAAAGACCTGTGCGGACCAGAACTGGCCAAAGAGGTGTTGCGGCAAATGCGGGAAGAAGGAAAATCATACTGGAATGATATGGAAGAATTCAACACCGGCACGTGCACCACGTATTTGTATAATACTGAAAAGCAGGCTTACGAACGCAACGAAATCGATGTGATTGTGGGGAGCTTTAACCGCGACATTCCCATGACGGAAAAAGAAATGCTGTTGCACATGTCACGCCAGCACCTGTATTATTTGAGGAAAAGTGGGTTTGAGGTTTAGGAGAACGGAGCTGCTGCATTTCAATTACCGTATACTGATTAAGCGGACACATCTAAAGTTTTCAAAATTTTATCTATTTGTTCTTCAGACTTTCCTTCTTTTCTTATATCAATAAGAACATCAAGTATGGTTGCTAATAGCCTATTGTTGTCCATAGTCAGACTCATTAATGAAGAAAAACATCATAATTACTGTCTTTCAATCTTTCGATATTCTCCATAAAATTCCGGGGTTTAGTTGATGCTATGAATTTACTATATTTATGATAATGAAGAAATCAACAAAGCCCAATATGGGTGGAAAACAGACAACGCAGGAGATGGTAAAACAACTCAACAAAAGGGTGATGGAAGAAAATCAAACCATAACCGGAAAAGAGTTACATACACGGCTCAAGAGTCTGTTCGGAGACTCTTTAACTACGGCAACCCAGAGTACGGAGCAACAAGAACCTACTACCAGGTTAGAAGTTAGAATGCTAGGCAAAAGTAAACCTGCCAGCTTGTGACAGGTGAATTTGACTTAATATACTGTACGGCTTTACTTGCCACCATGCCTAAGGTTCCAGTAAAAAACGTTAAGACTATTAAAATAGAATTGTATTGGGAGGATGACCACTCAAGGGGATCTAACTACTTCGATAATGTCCAGCAGTTTGCACAGTTTTTAAAGGACAATCCCGAACTCGCTAAAGCTGTAGGGTATGTTCCAAAGAATAGAATTTAAAAAAATCTAAAAGTGTCTTTTGATTCGTAACGACCCTTTCTTCTTCGCAGTGTCTCTCGAAGAGGACGCTGCTATGCTCTGTTTTAATAACTCTATAACACCTGGCGCAGAGTGCCTTGTAGAACACTCTGCGTGGTACGAAAATTTTTGCCGCAGGGCGTTATCACTTAATTAATCTTAAGTTTCACCAGTTTATCTATTGTATCTTTCGATAAAGGCGTAATTCTATTCTCTGCCTCATCTTGGCTAAGAAGTACAGAGACCGCGTCATCTAAATTTTCGTCATTCTGAAGGTTTGACAAAATTGCTTTTGACGCTTCATTAATTTCGTCAAGTTGCCTAAGTATATCCATACCCTCTACTGGATTAATCTGATATTTCCATAGTAGTAATTGTCGCACCAGTTCATTTCTATCAGATTCATAGCTATCGAGTAATCCAGTCAAGCTTTTTCTATCACTTTCGGAACCAACGACAATCAAAACAAAACTAATATTCTTTTTAATTTCACTATAAGATTTTACTAAATCCACCATTTCCTTTCGTAAGTCCTTGTTTTCAGGATTATTAGTCCACATAACTGAAATCGAACTTAAACGTTTTAAATATTCAATAGTTTGCTTTACATATATTTTTTGGTCTCCGGTTGGTGTTTGTGCATAGAGCGTATTTGCAAGATTTACACTCAGAGCAAGAAGAAGAATAATAATTATGTTTTTCATGTTTAGTATACCTGTAGTAAAATCTATCTCACCTCTAACTTATAAAAAAGTTCTCTTTTATCCTGTAAAATTTTCTTTATTGCAGTATCTCCCGAAGCGCCTGCCTGCTGCAAGCAGGGATGTTGCGATGCACTACTTTTTCAAATAACTCATTCTGACCTTGTTTCGTAGTTGTGCAACAGCCACCGTTGTTAGCCACAGTTTATTTCAACCATTTTATATTTATAGAATGACTCAAATCCTACTTTAGCACTTACTAGGTTAGATTCAAGTTTGTCTTGGTCAGTCATAAGGAATACCTTACCATTTCGCTGCAACAAAAGGTTAGAGCAATAAGACAAAATCATCTTTGCGCAACCCTTATTACGGCTATCATTTTTGGTAAAGAGTATTCCAATATCAGGGTCTATTATGGAACAAAAACTTAGGATTTGGTCATTTGAATTCAAAAGCACGTAAACTTTCTCACTTTTAATCAATTGAAACATTCTTAGCTGCATTTCCTCAATTTCTTTATTATTTAATCCATTATACTCCTCGTGGTAATATTCTTGCAGCATCAACGCTAATTCTTCAAGTTGATTAAATGTTCCAAGTTCAATTCTGAAATCATCAATGTTAAAAACATTTATATTTCTTGTCTCATAAAAAAGTCTTCATTTTACTGTTTTGGAATTTTTAGGCTTGTAAAAGTTAATTAGCTCATCAATAAGTTCATCCTCACCCGAAAGAGTAAAGTTAGTGTATTTATTTAAATCAAATATTTTACTGATTTCTTGAAATTGTTCACTACTCCAATTGTGACCATAGACAAGAAGCATCTCACTATGGATAATCAATATCCAACCAGAGTCATTGGCGTTGATGACTGACGAATTATATAACGGACTCTGTTCTTGTAGTGCCTTTTCAACAAAGTCTCTCAAGAACTTGTGCTGATATAAGTTTAAATCGATTTCCTCAAATAGAAATCGGTTGAATTCTTCAGCGTCACTTTTAGGTGTCAGGTTCATTTGTAAATTGTGGCTAACATTCGAAAGTAAAGCGTGCCGGCAGACCAAATTAATAATTAATCATCAAATTCTGCCGGCATGATTTATATGCATTGTTGTGGGCTGGCTATGATCGTTATTAAATTACCGAGCTTCCCATCACATAGTGTAAATGATCTACAAGCGGATAGTTTTTCATCCTTAAGTCAAGAGTAAGTAATTCTTTTGGATATAAATCAATTCCTCTTATAATATAACCGACCTTCGGCCAACCTTCGTTGAAAATGTCAAGCAAGTTTGTTATCACTATTGCAACTGGATGTCCTTTTGGTGTAAGTTTTTGTTCGATCATTTGATCTAATCCACTTTTCAAAAATTCAGCATCTCGAAGGTTAGCGTCTACAAAAATGCATAACGGAGAATCAGGGTTCTTATCGTATGCCTTCTTTTGGAGACTTTTAATGCTTCCACCCAAATCATCTGAATTTATTCTGTCTTTTCGCTTGCACTCCACCGCCCATTTCACTTTCGTGCACAAATGAAAAGCATCGAATTCAACGATCGAATCACCTGTAAATTTCTTCCAACTTATTTCAAAGGCTGATTCCAAATGCAGACAAGCGATAAGTAGTTCGTATCTATAACTCCAAAACTGATCTTTATTAAGTAATCTCTTCCTATCCAGTTTCAAGCAATTATGATTTTCTAATGTGTAGACATCAAAGGCGAGTCTAATTAAATGGGTCAGTAAAACCTTCGACACGTTTTTACCTAAGGCATTTGGTATCCATCTTGCAATCGGATGTCGATTGGACATACTCTTCCTGGTTTCCTTTTCATACCAGTCGCTAGGTATTTTTGTTGCCAAATAAGCGAAAAGAAAATTTTGAAAATTAATAGGAGGATCCGGGATTATGTAAGATTCGTTATTAATCAAAACAGCGGTTCCACCATCAACTTTCTTATCTACAATTGGTTTGGTGAAAAGTGGATAACTTGTTCCTCGAGGAAGTATTCTCGTTGCAGCGACTTGTTGTAGGTCTTGCAAATACTTGGAGTCCTTTCTCAAAATGTGTAACACGTTCATAGCATTCCGTTTGCTTGCCCACAACATTGTGTATATTCACCCACTCGCACATATCCATACAAAAAAGTTCGGTTTTTTGCCGTAGGAGTTAGTCCTACGCTACCGGTTTGCATGGCCTGCATTACCGCATCCCATAATTCCATAACCCAAACCCGTAATTGTGTAAAACCAAAAAGTTGGTTTGCCTGTATTATTGTTAGTATCTGATGTTACGCATTTCGTGATGCCTTAGTGCCTTTGAGTCTTTGTGGTAAGAAAAAAATCGATGAAATTAGGCCACGAAGACACCAAGTCACTAAGATTTCACAAAGAAAAAGGCCATGTGCGTAACATCAGATAGTATGTAATAGCAAGCATTATGGCTACTGTAAAGCAATCCTTCCCCGTACTGGAAATGACGTGTGCCGCCTGCGCGGTAAGCGTGGAATCGATGTTGAAAAACACCACAGGCGTAACCAATGCCTCGGTAAACTTTGCCAACCAAACGGCCCTGGTGGAGTATGATCCGGCCACGGCCACGTTAGTCAATTTGCAACAAGCCGTGCGCGCCATCGGGTACGATCTGGTGGTGGATGCGGAAGACCCGCAAGCGGTAAAGGAAGAAGCACAACAAAAGCAGTATACAGAAATTAAAAACCGCACCATCGGCTCGGCTGTGTTGTCGGTGCCCGTGGTCATCATCGGCATGTTCTTTATGGATTGGAAAGCAGGCACGTATATCTCCATGCTCCTGTCGGCACCGGTGGTGTTTTACTTCGGGCGCTCCTTTTTTATTCATGCAGTTAAACAGGCACGCTTTGGCAAAGCCAACATGGATACGCTCGTGGCGCTCTCCACCGGCATTGCCTTTTTGTTCAGCCTGTTCAATACGTTCTTTCCCGAGTTCTGGCACAGCCGCGGCATCCATGCGCACGTGTACTATGAGGCTGCGGCTGTCATCGTCACGTTCATTTCGCTGGGCAAGCTGCTGGAAGAACGGGCCAAGTCGAGCACGTCATCGGCCATCAAAAAATTAATGGGCCTGCAACCGAAAACCGTACGCGCCAACGTGGATGGCGTGGAAATGGAGTTACCGATTGCGGCCGTGAAGGTGGGCTATACCATACTGGTACGGCCCGGTGAAAAAATTCCGGTAGATGGCGTGGTCACAGCCGGATCATCGTATGTGGATGAAAGCATGATCAGCGGGGAGCCGGTGCCCGTAGAAAAAGGAACCGGTGAAAAGGTGTTTGCCGGCACGATCAACCAGAAAGGCAGCTTTGAATTTGAAGCACAGAAAGTCGGTGCGGATACGGTGCTGGCACACATCATCAAGATGGTGCAGGAAGCACAGGGCAGCAAGGCGCCCGTGCAAAAGCTGGTGGATAAGATTGCCGGAATTTTTGTGCCCATCGTCATCGGCATTTCCATCCTCACGTTTATTACCTGGATGATCATCGGTGGCGATAACGCCTTCACCCATGCATTGCTCACTTCGATAACCGTATTGGTGATTGCGTGTCCGTGTGCGTTAGGGTTAGCCACACCAACGGCCATTATGGTGGGTGTAGGCAAAGGTGCGGAGAACAACATCTTAATTAAAGATGCCGAGAGCCTGGAACTGGCGCACAAGGTTAACGCCATCATCCTTGATAAAACCGGAACGATCACGGAAGGCAAGCCGGTTGTTACAGATCTGATCTGGCAAACAGATGCCGCAGCAGCGAAGCAGGCGTTGTACAGTATGGAAGCACAATCGGAACATCCGTTGGCCGAAGCGGTGGTAAACAAATTGAAAGAAGATGGAGTACAAGCCACTTCGGTCGATCAGTTTGAAAGCATTACCGCCCGCGGGGTTAAAGCCTCCGTGAGCGGTACCGCTTACTTTGTGGGCAACCGGAAATTGATGGAAGAAAACGGAGTGCAGCTTACGGAAGCGCAAGTGACCACGGCCACCAACCTGCAGGAAGAAGCGAAAACCGTGGTGTATTTTTCAAACGATAAACAGGTGTTGGCCGTCATCGCCATTGCCGATAAAATCAAGGCAACCTCCAAGGCAGCCATTGAAGCACTGCACAAAAAAGGCATTGATGTATATATGCTTACTGGCGACAACGCTCAAACGGCCAAAGCGGTGGCCACCCAAATCGGGCTCACGCATTACAAAGCCGAAATGCTGCCGTCAGGTAAAGCAGATTTTATAAAACAGCTTCAGGATGAAGGCAAGGTGGTAGCCATGGTGGGCGATGGCATCAACGATGCGCATGCGCTGGCACAGGCCGATGTGAGCATTGCCATGGGCAAAGGGACCGACATTGCCATGGATGTGGCGAAGATGACGTTGATCACTTCTGATCTGCAAGTGATACCCAAAGCGCTGAACCTTTCTTCCAAAACGGTGAAAGGCATTCGCCAGAATTTATTCTGGGCGTTTATCTACAACGTGATCGGCATTCCCATTGCAGCCGGTGTACTGTTCCCCATCAACGGCTTCTTACTCGATCCGATGATTGCCGGTGCCGCGATGGCGCTGAGTTCGGTGAGTGTGGTGAGTAATAGTTTGCGGTTAAAGTTTGCGAAGATTTGAGGTCTGTGTCGACACAGACAAGGGATGAGGTGTCGACACAGACCAGGGATGGGATTTAACTTGGTGATCTTTGTGTAGCATTTCTTTGTGATCTTTGTGGTAAAAGAATAACCACCAAGCTCACCAAGATTTGCACGAAGGGCACAAAGCGATACCTTCGTAGAATGCAAGGCATGGAGCACTTAAGAAAAACCATAGAAGGTATCTACCCACTAACAGAAAAGGCGGCTGATGATTTTTACAGCATCTGGTCTGAACATCGCGTAAAGCGAAAGGAAATGATTACCGCAGCCGGTGATGTAGAGAAGTATTTATACTTCGTTACCGATGGCGTGCAACGCATCGTGTATCAAGATGATCAGCATCGTGAATCGACTTTGGTGTTTTCGTACGCTCCATCATTTGGCGGTGTAATCGATTCGTTCTTTTTGCAAAAACCGTCAAGTTATTATTTCGAAGCGCTTACACCCTCCTCATTTCTGCGTGCACCGTTTGAAGCGGTAAATCAATGCATGCAAAAACATCAATGTGTTTCGGAAGCATTGCGGTTGGGGGTAACACAAGCCTTCTCCGGCTTGCTGGAACGCATGGTGGAACTGCAATGCTTTACTTCCGAAGAAAAATTCAAACAACTCTTAAAACGCAGTCCGCATATTTTAACCTTGGTGCCCCATAAATACCTGGCCAACTACCTGGGCATTGATGCCACCAATTTCAGCAAACTCATCAACTCGGTACGCATCTGAAAATCTTGGCAAATACCAAGAATCATTTTTCGGTCAACTTCCACTTTTGTTGCATCAAACAAAAACAACATCGTTATGACAGCAAAAGTAATTTACCTCACCGCCAGCAAGGGGTTTATCCTGTTTTCGGCCATTAGCCTGCTCTATGTAGCCCTCATGGCTTTTATCAATCCGCAATCGGTTATGGATCTGGTGGGCGTTACCCTCCCCAACACCGATGCCATCAGTTCCATCAGGGGAATTTATGGAGGCGTGGGCATTGCGCTTGTGGCACTACTGATTTATATGGCCTTTTTTCAAACCATTAACGGCCTGAGTTTTTTAGCCGTATTTTGGGGATCGTATGCGCTTTCGCGGATCATCACCTGGTTTAACGATGGCGCACTAGGCGAATTCGGAACCAACTGGCTGGTGATTGAAAGTTTTATGTGCGTAGCCGGCATTGTGCTGTTGGCCTTCGGTAAAAAAATTAAAGGAAAGTAAACATGACGCACCAGGAATTTCTTGACACGCTTGAACAGCAGGCAGAAGAACAATTGAAAGAAGTAATTGCGGTCTTCCAGAACCTTCCGGAAGACCGGCTTCTTCAACCGGCTGCAAACGGTGGCTGGAGCATGGCCGAATGTTTCATGCACCTGAACTCGTATGCCGATTTTTATTTGCCCCGCATAACACACGCGCTTGCAAACGCTGATTCCATAAACTTAAATGAACCTTTTAAACATGGCTTTTTAGGCAAGTATTTTATCGACATGATGGATGCTGAACAGTCGACTAAAAAATACAAGGCCATGAAAAAGCACCGGCCCGGCAATGCCGTTCCGGCTCATGAAGCGGTTTCCAGTTTTATTGCTCACCTTGAAACCCTGCAAGCGCTGGTTCGGAACACCCGCGGAAAAGCGCTTAACAAATCGGTAAAGACATCCATTTCTCCCCTGCTTTCGATTAAGGTTGGTGATGCCTTGCAGTTTGTGCTAACCCATAACCGCAGGCACCTGATTCAGGCGAGAAAAAATCTGGAATCTCAACCCCATGCCTAACCACCAAACCTTCAGTTGGCGCCACTCATAATAAACCGCTGATATTTTTAGCGGTGTCAAAACCCGGCTGCAGCGCTTAACGTAAGGAGAGGTGAAATTATTCCGTGCTTTTTTATGATGCAGGCAACCCTTTTTGTGTAGTCCCTGTCTTACCCGCAGTTTATTAGAAAAATCATGAAAACAGCACGTTTTTTCACTTTCCTGGCCCTGTTAACGATGGGCCTGAGTGCCTGCGATGAGGGGATTGAAGACAAGATTCCGGTAGAATTTTTTATGATTCAGCTTAACCCGGACGACATTTTCCTCTACCCCGGAAGTGAATATGGTGTACGGCTCGATCCGCTCGTAAACGACAGCATTAAAGTGGAAGTAACCATTTCCTACAGCACGCCTTCTTTTGGTACCCTCACCTTTATTCAAAATGAAGGCTGGTTTTACAAACCCAACGAAGGGTTTACCGGCATCGACAATATTATTTACACAGTATGTTATAAAGCGGAGTGTTACTCTGCTTCCATTACCCTATACGTTGAGGAGCCTCTTGATATCGCCAACTGTACCACGGTGGTTAATCATGAAGAAGTAACGACTGAACGCAACCAACCCATCGGCATACCCATATTTCAAAATGATGTGGCGTGTCCGTATCAGGGCAGTTCCATTTTTGCACCCACAAAGGGAACATTTACGACATACACGTATTCCGGCAGCTTTAAAAACATTGTTTATGTGTACTACCCGCCTAAAAATTTCATCGGTACCGATCAGTTTAAATACCGGTTGTTCACCAGCGATGGCTATGTAGAAGGGATTTGCACCATCACCATAACCGAATAACCAGAACACGACCGCATGACGGAATTGGAAATCATACAGGGATGTTTAGCGAATAAAGCTTCGGCACAAGAGAAGCTCTATGCGCTTTTCTCCCGCAGAATGATGGCCGTTTGTTTGCGGTACACCAAATCGCGCACAGAAGCAGAAGATGTTTTTCATGAAGCCTTCGTTAAGGTTTTTAAAAACATGCATACCTGGCAAGGCGGATCGTTTGAAGGATGGATGCGCAGAATTTTTGTCAACACAGCCATCAATCATTATCACCAAACACGAAAATATTTCGACCATGTAGACGCATCTTATGCGGAAACGATGGTCGCGTCATCGGATAACATCATTTCTACCTTATCGAATCAGGAATTGATGGAACTGATTAACACCATGCCTGAGGGGTACAAGCTGGTGTTTAACCTGCACGCTGTGGAAGGATACAACCACAACGAGATTGCAGACATGCTTGGCATTGCGGAAGGAAGCTCAAAGTCACAGCTTTCAAAAGCAAAAGCGCATTTAAAGAAACTCATTGAGGTCAGATTAATTTCAGCAGCATGAAGGAAAACGATTTTGATGAAATCGGAAAACGCCTGTACAATCAGGAGGCCGAGCCGCCACAAGATGGCTTCTCGAAAATCCGGGCTGCGCTGGTAACACCAGCCACCCCGACTAAAACCATTTTGATCAAAAACTGGTGGAAGCCATTGGTGTTGCTTATTCCGGTAGTTGTATACCTTACGGTTAACGATACAGAACTCAATCAAACCATGGCTTCTACTTCGCTAACCAATGCGGTTAAAGCTGAATCATCCAACCAAAAAGAAACCGAAGGAGCAACGCTTACAAAATCGTCAACGGCTGAAGAAAAGCAAACGATCAATGCACCTGAACAACAGGAACCGATAAGGCTGCCCAAAAAGCAGTATGCTTCAACCACAGAACAGGCTGAAATTATTCCGATTGAAAACGAAATCGTTGAGGAGAAGGAGACCGTTTCAATTGAAACTTCAGAACAATCCATTCCAACAGAAGTAAAATACGAGACAGAGGGAATAAAAACTCCACTCATCATTGCACTGAATCCTGTTGCTGACAGCATTCAGCAAGACTCTTTAATTAAAGAGGAGTTAACCACAGTTGACCCCCTGGAGAAAGAAGTTAAAACCGAAGAAACTCCGGAAGAAAAATCAAAATTGAGTGCTCCCTCCTGGCGACTCAATGCCTCTTTTGCGCCACAACACATAACCAAAAACATTAAACCTGTTGCAGATGATGAAGTATTTTTAACCAGCGCAAGAAAAAACAGCGACACAGAAAATATAGGTTTCACTGCAGCCATTGGAATAGGACGCTCGGTAACACGCAACCTGTACATAGATGCCAACCTTTCGTACACACAAATTAAACAGTCTATTAATCTATCGTACACCACCGGTAAAGTGGATACCATGTTGGCCGTGCAGCAAGCAGACCAAACCGTTGTGCTTAAACCCGTTTATGCCTATACCAACCGCGAAATTGCCAACACGTTTGGTTATGCCGGGTTAAGGTTAACCGGAACGTATTACTTCTGGACAGGTGAGCGCAGCCGATTCAATTTTTCTGCATCCGCAGGCGCACATTACCTCGTTTCTGCGCAAGCAAAAGAAAGAATTAACGGAGAGTGGGTTGAGTTGAATTCTGATAACATAGAAAAGTTAAATTATAATCTATCCGTAGGTGCAGGTTATAGCATGCTCTTTAATAAAGGATGGGAGCTGCAAATCAATCCTACGTTAAGTTACTTCATAAAAAATGTTAAAAACGAAGAACTACCCTATTCGTATAATCAGCAATCCGTTGGCTTACAACTCATGCTATTAAAAAAACTCGGCACTCCATAACCAACCCTCAATGTTGTGCATGAAAGGCAACCGTAATGGATTGCCTTTCCTTTTTTATAATCTTAAAAATTTCTTGAGGTCATCTCAAAAATCTTTTTCAAATGTCAGCCTGTCCCGATAATTATCGGGATGTCGAAGGCTATTTCGAGTTACCAAACCGGTTTCGACAAGCTCAACCTGACATTGGGGGTATTTTGAGATGGCTTCTAAAATATTTTTTTAGTCAGGCAACGGTTTCACATGGGTTCCTGTCTGACTACAAAACAAATTAAAGAAACCCCATGAAAACAATTTTTCGTCTTGTCTATGTAATCACCTTATTCTTTGTCGGAGTTGCCTTTCAATCCTGCGAAGAAGCGGATGAACTTTCATCACCGGGTGCTCCCGTTACCGTTAAATTCCCTACCGTAAACCTTGGCCTGAGTGAATTGGCTGGTGCAACCCAAATTACGATTCCGCTTTCGCGACCAGCTGCAACTAATGGAACCATTACCATCAATGCATACTGGGAAAATGAAAATGATTTTACCAGTCAGCCTGCCGTTGAGGATGGTAAAATCATTTTACCGGTAACAGCCGGTCAGTCACAGATAACGTTTATCCTCACCCCTGTTGATAACAATCTGCACACCGGTAACCGCAATCTGCATTTTACAATATCATCAGTAACGGATGGTTTCATCATCGGAACAGAAAAATCGTTGCATGTTACCATTTATGAAAACGATCAACCCAACCCGGTAAACTTTGTGGCATCAGAGGTTTCGGTGCAGGAACAGTTCGCGGAGGGCATGACCGTGGCCATTGGCTTTTCACTTCAGGCTGTAGATAACGGAATAGTTGAACTCGAACTCCTGAATGCTGCCGGTCTCTACGGAACACATTTCACTACCGAACCGGAAGCGATCAATGGAAAAATTACACTGCCTGTTACGGCCGGCACATCTTTTCTACCTGTAAAATTCATTCCGGTTGACAACGCAACCTTGAACGGACATAAGGAATTTGCAGTAAGAATTGTTAGCGCCACTGGAGCAGTGGTTAAAGGAGACCAGCTTAACCTGAACGTAACTTTGGTAGATGATGAACTCGCTGGAAAACCAAAAAGCTATGAAACCGGTGCAGGGCTGTGGAAAGTGAAACGCGCTTTTGAGTACAACCAATTGGGGACAAATCGCTAAAATTCACATTGAACAAAATTCACTGAACTGGACAGAAACCTATCATTACGATGAAAACAACTTACTGAAGAAAATCACTATGTGGACTTCCGATGAAACCATTTTTAAGCGCGATGATCAAAACCGGGTTACACGTTCGGAAGAATTCAGGGAAGGTGTCATGAAGAAATACACCATTTATTCCTACGATCAGGCCGGTAACATTGGTGAAATGGCAATATTCCATCGCCAACCTACGGGAGAGTTCGTAATGTCAAGCCTGTTTGTCTACCTGTACTACAGCAACAGCAACTCGGTATACAAGAGATTAAGCTATTACCCGCTAGGTGATGATGAGTATGAGTTAATAACAGAAGAAACGTATGAATATTTTTCACAAGTTCTTCCCTGGAATCCGTTCCCCATGGTTAACATCTTGCCTGATGTAAACGCACAACCGCTCTTCCCTTCACGTTACACTTTGTCGCGCGATGGAAATGAATACGTGTACGACTTGCATTATGAATTCAATGAGGCTGGTTACCCGGTAAGCAGAAGAACCGGTTCAGGTGAAACTACATATTACCAGTATTATTGAGCCCTGATTTAATAGGTTCAGAAAAGTCCGGCCAAAAACCGGACTTTTTTTTATTTGTTAAACCCCTAACCAAGATTGCCAGAGATTCACGATCAGTAAACACTATAACATTCCGGATTTTTATGTAACCATACTTTTGAGTGGAGCGGATACTTTTGTCCTATCAAACCTCAAAAAATGACAGCCAAAATCAACTCCCGATTGCTCATAATACTAATCGGCATGCTGGTAGCAACTTTGTGCGCCCTTATCGTTTTATAGAATCCTGAAAGAATATGAAAGGAATCTTATAAATCATATGAGAAATTGTACAAATCAAACCCGGTCATGCAACGTTTATTAAAGTAGTTTTAAAATTTATTACTATGGAAACAATAACATTAACTATCCCAAATATGAAAAGCCCGCATTGCATGATGGTGGTAAGCAGTACACTAAAAGATATGACTGGCGTATCTTTAAAAAAAGTTACCGCTGGCGAGGCACAAATTGAACTTTCAGGTGCAACAGGGATTTAGTAGTTGAGGCCATTGAGAAAGCAGGCTACTCTGTAACCAATAAATAAGATTGATTTTAATACGTGAGAAATGGAAACACTCAAATTCAAAACCAACATCAAATGTTCCGGCTGCATTGCCAATGTAACCCCACACTTAAATGAAACGGTTGGCGAAGGTAACTGGGAAGTTGACCTGAACAACCCCGCCAAAGTTCTGACGATCGCAGACGAAGCGGATGCCGCCAAAATAAAAGAAGCTGTGGAGAGGGCCGGCTATAAGGCTGAACAGATTTAATCAGACCGGAAACTTGAGGTGAATAGCCTCAGGCGAAAGCCTGGGGCCTATTTATAAAAAGCCTTCAAAGGGATTAAAAAAGTGACTTTTGACAATTCTATAAGCCTCTCCCATAATCCGCACCATATCTTCCCTCCTGCTGCCGCACTCGTGCTGCTGGCTTCGAGCAGTTTTTATGTGGGCGTGCACTCTTGTGGCGGCACGTTAAAGCCGTTGCCTTTTTGACTGATGCCGATGGATGTGGTCACAATCAACTGCCACCTTGCCACCGCAAAGCCATGGAAGGATGCTGTGACGATGAACAGATTGTTCATCAATCGCAGGATCTAAAAGCAAATGCAGCAATTGTCTCCGTTGCGGATGTTTCTTCTTCTGTTATACTCCATCAAACGGCTGTCCTTTCTGAAATCATTCCAACCGTTGAATTAAATCCTGTCCTGTATTTTTCTGATCATCCTCCTGCCCTTACGGGGAATGATATTCTCATTTCGATTCAATCTTTCTTAATCTGATCGCTGTTCTGCCTTTCTCATTCATGAGATGGGTGTGTCTTCTTATTTCCATTTTCAGGAAGTCAACAGAACAGAACTATGATTAATCGCATAATAAAATTTTTTCTCGAACAAAAACTCGTAACCGTACTCGTGCTCCTGGCCATCGTTGGCTGGGGATTGGTTACTGCCCCATTCAACTGGAACATTGGTTTTCTACCGCAAGATCCGGTACCGGTTGATGCCATTCCCGACATCGGAGAAAATCAACAAATTGTTTTCACCGAATGGATGGGCCGCTCGCCGCAGGACGTAGAAGATCAAATCACCTATCCGCTTACAACAGCTTTGTTGGGCATGCCTGGTGTAAAAGCCATCCGCAGCACATCCATGTTCGGCTTCTCGTCATCTACATCATTTTTGATGATGAAGTTGAATACTACTGGAGCCGTTCGCGCATTCTGGAAAAGCTAAGCGCGCTTCCTTCCGGATTATTACCTGAAGAAGTGCAACCCAAACTCGGACCTGACGCAACCGCCTTAGGCCAGGTGTATTGGTACACCCTGGAAGGCCGCGATGAAAACGGAAACCCGCCGGTGGATGGGATTTGCATGAACTGCGAACCATCCAGGATTTTCAGGTACGCTATGCACTTACCGGTGCAGAAGGTGTAGCCGAAGTGGCCAGTGTGGGCGGTTATATTAAAGAGTACCAGGTTGATCTTGATCCGGTAGCCATGAAGACCTGGAACATTTCCATGATGGAAGTGATGCAGGCGCTTCGCAACAGCAACCGCGATGTGGGCGCCAACACGGTAGAGATAAACCGCGTGGAATACCTCATCCGCGGACTTGGCTATGTAAAACAACTGGAAGACATTGAGAATGCGGTTGTGCGGGTAAATCAAAATGTTCCTGTCAGAATAAAAGATATTGCGCATGTTACGCTCGGCCCCGCTGATCGCTCGATGCTTGGCGTGCTGGATAAAAGTGGAGCAGAAGCCGTTGGAGGCGTGGTGATTGCCCGGTATGGCGATAATCCGCTTGCCGTAATCAATAACGTTAAAGAAAAAATCAACGAAATCTCCCAGGGACTTCCATCCAAAAAACTGGATGATGGCAGAACATCAAAAGTGACCATCGTACCTTTTTACGATCGTACACAACTCATCTATGAAACGCTGGGAACGCTGAACGATGCCATCACATTGCAAATTCTGATTACGATCATTGTCATCATCGTGATGGTGTACAACCTGCGGGCTTCGTTTCTCATCTCTGCTTTGCTTCCGTTAGCGGTACTGATGTGCTTCATCTTCATGAAATACTTTCATGTGGATGCGAACATTGTTGCCCTTTCAGGAATTGCCATCGCGATTGGAACGATGGTGGATTTGGGTATCATCCTCAATGAAAACGTATTGAAACACCTGGAAGAAGCTCCGAAAGAGCAATCGTTGTTAACCACAGTTTACAACGCAGTATCTGAAGTTTCATCTGCCATCATCACCGCTGTATCCACCACCATTGTAAGTTTTCTGCCAGTGTTTACCCTGCAGGCAGCAGAAGGCAAGTTGTTCGGACCACTGGCCTACACCAAAACTTTTGCACTGGTGGCCGCGTTGATTTTTACTCTCATTATCATGCCCGCCTTTTCACATTGGGTGTTCGGTTGGAAAACCAGTACGGGTAAATTCAGACTAATCGGCAATGGCCTGTTGGCGTTGGCCGGATTATACGTTGCTATCGCTAACCTGCCCTGGGCGGGAATCGCGTTAATAATGTTTGCGATCAATAACCTGCTTGATCACTTTTATCCGGAAAGGTATTCCCGTTTCCATGAAACCATTACCGTGGCGATTTCCGTGGCTGCCGTTTCGTGGCTGCTGGCTACTACGTGGTTGCCATTGGGTGTACACAACAGCATTATTCTGAATTTTATTTTCATTCTGCTCATCATTGGCTTGGTGCTGGGTGGCTTCTCCATTTTTATTCGGCTATACCCACGCATTCTCACCTGGTGTTTAGATAACAAAGTGAAATTTTTACTGATCCCCGCTTTCATCACGCTGCTCGGCCTGAATATCATGCTGGGCTTCAGCAAAGTGTTCGGCTTTGTGGAAAAAAGTTTTGATACCATCGGCTGGAACATTCGCACCACTTCTGTGTGGAGTTCCTTATCCCATACTTTTCCCGGTATGGGCAAAGAGTTTATGCCTTCATTGGATGAAGGTGCTTTCCTGCTCATGCCTACATCCATGCCGCATGCGGGTGTGGAAGCAAACAAACAGGTACTTCAACAACTCGACATGCTCGTAACAGCTATCCCCGAAGTGGAGATGGTGGTAGGAAAAGCAGGCCGTGCCGAGACTGCGCTCGATCCTGCACCGATGTCGATGTATGAAAATGTGATTCTGTATAAATCAGAATACATCACGGATGTCAATGGTAGAAAATTACGCTTCCAGGTTGATGATGACGGAAACTTTATCCGCGATGAGAAGGGTAATCTGATTGAAGACAACTCTGGTGAATACTTCCGTCAGTGGCGCGATCATATCAAGAGTCCGAATGACATCTGGGATGAAATTGTAAAAGTCGCGAACATACCGGGTGTTACGTCTGCACCAAAACTCCAACCCATTGAAACACGATTAGTAATGCTACAAACCGGCATGCGCGCACCGATGGGATTAAAAGTATACGGCCCGGATTTAAAAACCATTGAGTCGTTCAGTCTGGAGCTTGAAAAGCAATTAAAAGAAGTGCCCTCAGTAAAACCGGAAGCTGTGTATGCCGATCGTTCCTTGGGCAAACCCTACATGGAAATTGATCTTGACCGCAAAGCTATGGCACGCTACGGACTCAACGTAGTGGATGTGCAGGAATACATTGAAGTGGCATTGGGAGGCATGGGTATGACCACCACCGTAGAAGGACGCGAGCGTTATTCCATTCGCGCACGCTATGCACGTGAGTGGCGTAGCGACCCGGAATCGATAAGCAAGATTTTTATTGCCACACCAACCGGTGCGCAAATTCCCCTAAGCGAAATCGCCACCATCGTGTACCGTCCCGGACCAATGATGATTCGCGGAGAAGATTCTTTCCTGGTGGGTTACGTTTTGCTTGATAAGAAAGATGGCTATGCCGAAGTATCGGTAGTGGAAGAAGCCCAACGTTTTTTAAACGAAAAGATTAAAGCTGGTGAACTGATCGTTCCTGCAGGCGTGAGTTATAAATTCTCAGGTAGCTATGAAAATCAACTGCGTGCAGAAAAACGACTGGGCATTGTGATACCTCTTTCGCTGCTGATCATTTTTTTGATTCTGTATTTTCAGTTCCGATCGGTAGCAACTTCTCTATTTATTTTCTCTGCTATCGCCATGGCGTTTGCCGGAGGCTTTATGATGCTATGGCTATACGGTCAGGATTGGTTCATGGACTTCAGCTTCTTTGGGACAAACTTCCGAGAGCTGTTTCAAATGCGCACTTTCAACCTGAGTGTTGCCGTATGGGTAGGCTTCATCGCGTTGTTCGGTATTGCCACAGATGACGGGGTGGTGATTGGAACGTATCTCACACAAAGTTTGCAGAAACACAAACCCGAAACCACCAGCGAAGTGCGCAAAGCCGTACTTGAAGCAGGCTTGCGCAGGGTGCGGCCGTGTCTGATGACTACCGCAACCACGTTACTGGCACTTCTTCCGGTACTCACCTCATCAGGAAGAGGATCTGACATTATGATACCGATGGCCATTCCAACATTTGGAGGCATGGTGGTGGCCTTGATTACCCTGTTTATTGTTCCGGTACTCTATTCATGGAATGAAGAACGAAAAGTTAAAACTGACAATTAATATCCTCATGAAAGCAAAAAAAATTATTAATACACTCCGCGACCTCTGCGCATTCTTTGCGGCCTCTGCGTTAAATTTTTTCACGCAAAGAACGCAAAGACTCTCGCTAAGTGCACAAAGGGGGTTTGTCATTTATTTGATAATCATCGCTCATTTTGCGCAAGCGCAATCGATCGCTGATTATTTACAAATAGCCGGAGCAAACAATCCAGCACTCAAGGCCAAATACAGCGAATACTACTCCGCCCTGGAAAAATTGCCGCAGGCCGGAACGTTACCTGATCCTGAGTTATCGTTTGCCATGTTCATCTCCAAAGAAGGGTTGTACATGGAACGTTTCATGGGGCAGCAGCTATCTGATATTTCCGTCATGCAAATGTTTCCGTGGTTTGGATCTTTAAATGCCGCAAAAAACGAAGCTACCTACATGGCACAGATGAAGTTTGCTTCGTTCCAGGAAGCGAAGATTAATCTCTTTCATGATGTACGCAGTGTTTGGTTCAAACTCTACCAAATCGACCAAGACCTGAAATTACTTGAACAGGAAAAAGAAATACTAAAAACATATGAGCAACTGGCACTCACCCGCTTTAAAACCGGAACAAGTGGAAGTGCCAATCCCATGAGCACAAACACAGCAACCCCAACCACATCAACGCCTGCATCAGGAGGCATGAGTGGTATGAGCATGGGCGGCAATACAACACCTGCTTCCTCAACCAACACATCTTCCAGTATGGGCGGCATGCAGGGCGGATCGTCTGGTTCCATGGTGGATGTTCTACTCATTCAACTGCAGATGAAAGAATTGGAAACACGAATTGAAATTCTAAAAGCTTCGCGCAAGCCATTGGCAACCCGCTTCAACAATTTGCTGAATCGTTCCTCATCCGAACCCATTACTATAGCCGATACGTTAACATCCGTTCAATTGCCGGCATCCCTTTCCATCATTCAAGACTCTGTCGTTCAAAACCACCCTATGGTGAAGATGTATGCGTGGGATGAAAAGGCTCGTGAAGCACAGCAGCGTATGGCAACACTAATGGGGCGCCCGATGATTGGTGTGGGTGTAACGTATATGGTGTTTCGTCCGCGGCAAGACGAACTGATGAACGTGTCCATGGGTGGTGACAATATGTTTATGCCTATGGTAACGATGACGTTGCCAATCTACCGCAAGAAGTACACCGCGCAACGAAAAGAAGCTGAATATCTCTATCAGTCGGCTTCACAAAATAAAGAAGCTGCCAAACTGGATTTACTGAGCGAGCTAGAACAACGGCTGAATGAATACGAAAACAACAACAGGCAATTGCAGTTGCTGGATGAGCAGATCACGATTACGCATCAGGCTATCCGACTGATGACAACTGCATACAGTACAGGCACCCGTAACATGGAAGAAATATTACGACTGCGGCAAACATTATTGAATTATCAGCAACAACAGAATAGTTCAATTACAGAACAACATATAACGGTATCGGGAATTACAAAACTAATGGGAATAAACTGAGAGGGATATTAATAGATATTGATGGATATTAATTGTCACATCAACATCAATGAGTATCAAACAAGCATCCACAAACATCAAATAAGATATGAAACCAAAATCAATCATTATCAACATCGCACTGCTGGCCATTGGGCTCTTGCTCGGCTGGTTAATTTTTAGAGGCGAGGGCTCTGCAACACACGACCACACCTCAGACACTGCAACGGAGTATACCTGCTCCATGCATCCACAAATCCGACAACAAGGTCCGGGAAAATGTCCGTTATGCGGGATGGATCTCATTCCTGTTTCCTCAGCAAGCGGCTCATCAAATCCGCATGTTCATGAAATGACGCCCGAGGCCATTGCGTTGGCAAACATTCAAACCACGAAAGTGAAGGCGGCTTCTGCGACCAACGAATTAAACCTTACCGGAAAGGTAAAAATCAATGAACAGCAACTTTCAGTAGTAACAGCCAAATTTCCCGGGCGTATTGAAAAACTATTTGTGAATTTTGAAGGGCAGGAAGTGCGCAAAGGCGAAAAGCTTGCAACAGTTTACTCACCCGAATTGGTTACCGCGCAACGCGAACTGTTGGAGGCCAAAAAGATGGCCAACATTTCTCCGCAGCTTTATGAAGCGGCTAAAGAAAAACTTCGCCTATGGAAAATAAGCGACCGGCAGATTGAACAGATCGAAGATTCCGGCCAGGTTACCACAACACTGGATGTGTTTGCTGAAACCGGGGGTGTGGTGACAAAACGCCAGGTGGCACTGGGCGACTATGTTTCAACAGGAAGTGTGTTGATGGAAATCGCCAACCTGTCGAGTGTGTGGGTAGTGCTGGATGCCTATGAAAGCGACATGCCGTGGATCAAAAACGGATCAGCATTGAGCTTCACTACTCCCGCTTTACCGGGCAGTTCGTTTAACGCTACCATTCAATATGTTAATCCGGTGCTAAATCCCGAAACCCGTTCAGTTGATGTGCGTGCCGTGGTGCCGAATTCCGGTAATCAGCTCAAGCCTGAAATGCTGGTGAACGCTACCCTTCAAACAAAATTAAAAACCACAGAAAAAGGGTTGGTCGTTCCGGCATCTGCAGTATTGTGGACGGGTAAACGCTCTGTGGTGTATGTAAAACAAAGTGGCACACCACCTGCATTTGAACGGAGGGCAGTGACCCTGGGTGCGCGTATGAAAGATTTGTACCTTGTTGAAAGTGGACTGGATGAAGGTGAAGAAGTGGTGAGCAATGGCGCGTTTGCCGTAGATGCTTCTGCTCAATTGAGCGGAAACTACAGCATGATGAGTGCACCTGAAACAAAATCCGTTGAGGTACCCGAAGCCTTTCGCAATCAACTAACCGAAGTAGCTAACAAATACTTTGAGGTTAAAAATGCGTTGGTGGAATCGAACCCGCTAACAGCAGCTGAAGCTGCCAAAGAAGTTGTGAAAGCACTTCATTCGGTTGATATGAAAGCATTGAAGGGAGAGGCACATAACGAATGGATGGCACTTTTACAGCCGATGGAACAAGGAGCCAAAGGCATCAGCACAAAAACAGATGTGGATTTACAGCGAAAAGATTTTGAACTTCTTTCCGATCACCTGATTGAAGCGGTAGAGTTATTCGGCATTTCTGCTGAGAAAGCATACCGTGCATATTGCCCCATGGCGTTTGACGACAAAGGCGCTTATTGGTTAAGTGAATTTGAAGACATTAAAAATCCGTATTTTGGCTCCTCGATGTTGAGATGTGGTGAAAACCGGGAGGTATTTAGAAAACGATAGCTTATGCCGCATCTTCTTAATTAAAAAGAAGATGTTAATGGATGTGGGAGGATATTAGATGAAACAAAATCAAACTTAATTATAAACTACAGACGTGATGAAAACAAAAACCATTTTAATGACTGCGGTAGTTGCCGTTATACTGGCAGCTTGTGGAAAAACAGAAAAAGCTTCAACAGAAGAACAAACTCAGGCTGCTTCTACGGAAACCAACGAAGCGCTGAAAGTTGTACTGACAGGATACTTTGAAGTAAAGAATGCATTGGTGAATGATGACGCAGCCAAGGCCAAGTCTGCCGCGACAGCACTTGCCGCTTCAACCGGAAACTATGCCGAACAGTTAAATGAATATGTTCTGGCTATTGGAGAAACCGATAACATCGAAGAACAACGTGAAGCTTTTGAGGCGCTTTCTATTTCGATATACGATTTAGCCAAAGCGGGCGGAGCCGGTTTAACCGTTTACAAACAATACTGCCCAATGGCATTTGATGATAAAGGTGCGTTTTGGTTAAGCGATGAAAAGCAAGTCTTGAATCCTTACTTCGGAGCATCCATGCTGCGCTGTGGCTCAGTGCAGGAAACCATTAACTAAACATAAATCATAGCGGATGGTGTCTCAGCATCATCCGCTAAAAACATCATACCATGCGACTCATAATTTACCTTGTCAGTTTTGTAATCTTATTCAGTGCCTGTCAATCGAAAAAGGAATCTTCTGAAAACCATGAGCATCACGCGGTCTCACCCGGAACCGCTGAAGCCGACACGGTAAAGAAAAGTCTCCCTAAAGAAACCCATGCGATGATTGGTGATGCACACATCACCATCAAATACACGGCACCGGTTACGAAAGGTCGGGTGATTTGGGGCGGCCTGGTTCCCTATAACGAAGTATGGGTTACAGGTGCACATCGCGCTACTTCTTTTGAAATCAACCAAGCCTTCAACATCAACGGGCAATCTGTTCCGGCTGGCAAGTATGCCATCTTCACCATACCCGGTGAAGAAAAATGGATATTCATCCTGAACAAGAATTGGGACCAGCATTTAGCCGATGATTATAATGCTAGTGAAGATGTTCTCCGTTTTGAAGTTACGCCAGAAAGGTTAGCAGAAAATCAGGAGCGTTTGCTGTATGCCATCGAAAACATTTCAGACAGTGAAGCTAACCTGCAGATCAGCTGGGAGAAAATCAGGATTACTATTCCGTTGAAATTTTAACTTCTCCTATTTCAGCAAGCGGTTCAAATCCGCTTCCGCAGCAATAAATCCAAAAGCAGCAAACTGCTTTCCGGATGTTACTTGATTGAAGATATCCACAGCACGGGTGGTATCGCCTTCGCATAAATACCAATTACCCACACCATACCCTTGTGTGGCCAATGCCAGATCAACATCTGCGTTACTGCCACTCACTTTCAATAAATCGTCAGGTGGCAACATGCCTTTGTACATTTGAAGGCGCAAGTAATACGAATCGTTTTCGATGATGTTCATGTCATCGCGAATAAGTTCCAACACCTTGGCAGCATCATCCGGTTTATTCATTCTGCGATAAGTCATATACAGCCAATCGGCTGTGGCGGTAATTAAATCATCATTATCCGAAACATCCAGGCATTGAATGTAAGCCTTTTCTGCACTTTCAAAATCTCCTTTTAAATAATGAGCAAGTCCCAAATGGTACCACACATTGAACTGCGTATTGGAAAGTGGTTGGTTCAATTTATTTGGCTGTCCGTCTGGCTCTATTTCGAGTGGCTGGCGTGGCATTAACGATGCAGCCATCTGAAAATCGGCAATAGCCTTTGGGAAATCGCGAATGGTAATGTAGCGATGCCCGCGATGTCGGAATAACTTGTAGGAGTTCGGATATTTCTCCAGGCCTTGGGTAAAAATCTCAATCGCTTCATTGTAATGCGAAAGGTAAGCTTCCCTCCTGCCCAACCAGATATAATTCTCTTCAGATGGATCAGCTTCAAAATTCTTCTTTGCCACACTCAGGTTGCTATCGAGTTTGGCTTGTGTGGCTGCGCTGCGTTCAGGTTCAAAGTATTGTTTGCCATCGAGGCCGGTGAGTACGGGAACCGGCTCTGATTTTTTCTCCAGAGTGGAACAGGCAGAAAAGATAAGCAGGAGGATAATGAGATTTTTATACATGGTATAATGTTGAATCAATTTTTGATTGATGATTAACGATTTTTGATTTCAGAACAGGATGCACATTATTAATCTAAAATCACAAATCCCAAATCTTAAATCCGACATCACTGAAGATACACCACCCCATCCTTCATCACAAAGCTCACCTTCTCCATCGTTTTAATGTTTTTCAATGGATTTTCATCGGTAGCAACCAGATCGGCCAGTTTACCCGCTTCAATAGTTCCAAGTTTTTCTTTCATGCCCAATACCTCTGCTGCAACAATCGTGGCCGATTTAATCGCTTCCATGGCAGGCATGCCCGCTTCCGTCATGTAGCCAAATTCTTTTCCGTTCTCCCCGTGTGGAAACACACCGGCATCCGTGCCAAACGCAATCTTCACTCCACGCTTGTACGCATTTCCAAAAGTGGATTGAATTTGCGGACCAATCTCCAATGCTTTTGGAACTACCAGCGGATGATAATATCCGGGCTCTTTTGCTTTTTCTGCCACAAATTTTCCAGCCGTAATGGTTGGCACATAGTACGTGCCCTTCTGCTTCATCAGGTCCATCACCTCCTCCGTCATTTTTGTTCCGTGCTCAATGGTGGTAATACCTGCCAGCACTGCACGCTTCATGCCCTCTGATCCATGCGCATGCGCTGCGGTGTGCATGCCATAATCGCGTGCGGTTTCGATAATGGCTTTTAGCTCTTCATCCGTAAACTGCGGACCCGATCCATCCTTGGCAATGCTCAACACACCACCCGTTGCGGTTATCTTGATCAAATCGCTTCCATCTTTATAACGCTGCCGAACTGCATGACGCGCATCTTCAGGTGAGTTGATAACGCCTTCTTTCGGGCCTGGATCACCCATCAAATCTTCGCGATATCCATTGGTTGGATCAGCATGACCACCGGTTGTGCCAATGGATTTACCGGAAGTAAAAATACGTGGACCAACCACCAGCTTCTGATTAATGGCATTGCGCAAAGAAATATTCACACCACTTCCGCCTAAATCCCGTACTGTTGTAAAACCGGCCATCAACGTTTTCTTTGCAAACACGGTTGACCGAAAAGCAATGTCAGCCTTGTTTGACGTAAATCGCTGCAACGCCTGATCCTTATTTGTTTCGCCCTCAAGATGCACATGTAAATCAATCAACCCGGGCATTACAGTCTTTTTGCTCAGGTCAACAAGCTTATCCGAATTTCCGGGCTTGGTGAATCCCTTTTCCACTTTCACAATCAGGTTGTTCTCAACAATTACCGTCATTTGTGTTTGCACATCATTCGATTTTCCGTCAATGAGGTTTCCGCAATGAATTACAGTGCGTTGCGCAACAAGTTGAATTGACACAAACGTCAACGCCAGGAATAGCAGCTTCTTCATAATTTCAAAAAGGTAAAAGTTATTTGGATAGGTATTTTTCGGTAATTTTTTTCAGCGTCTGCAATTCATTCCGTTGCATTTCTTCGCGCACGTGTAGCATCAATTCAAACATAACGGATTGATCGTAACCCAGACGGGCAGCTACCTGCGAGCAATATTTTATTTCTTCCTGATAGAGGCGTTCATCAATTTTCATCAACTGCACCAGGCTTACAATGTAATCGAACTTCTGTTGGTTGCTCAAATGCTTCAATCCAATATTCTCATGATCCTGATCGAACAACGGAACGATATCTTCCATCGGTACTCCGTTGGCCAGCCCGATTGTGGTGATATATTTTCGTTCACGTTCGGCAATGTCGCCATCAATCCGGGCCAGGTTAACCAGTAATTTCAGCTGAGAAAGCGCCATAAGCTTTAATTTATTGAACTTGGAAGATGGGGAATTGTTACGCTATAGTCAATAGTCGATGGTCAATAGTTTACCATTTGTTTCCGCTGACTATGGACTATTGACCATTGACTATTGCCTATCGACCGCTAACTTGACCCCATGAACTTCCTCGCGCACATCAGCCTTTCAGGCGACAACCCAAAAATTATGGTTGGCAACTTCATTGGCGATTTTGTAAAAGGAAGAAACCTGCTTGAACAATTCGAACCTGAAATTGCCCGTGGCATTGCGCTTCATCGTGCCATTGATGAGTTTACCGATAGTCACCCGATTGTGACCATTAGTAAAAACAGGCTGCGCCCCACGTACCGGCATTATTCAGCTGTGATTGTAGATATGTTTTACGATCACCTGTTGGCCAAAAACTGGGAACGCTATTCTAAAGAGTTCCTTCCCGACTTTGCCGAACGGAATTATCGAATTCTGGAGGGATTTCATACCATTTTGCCTGAAGGCGTAAAGTACATGCTTCCGTACATGACCAAAGGAAACTGGCTGGTGAACTATGCCCGGTTGGAAGGCATTGAGCGTGCGCTTTCGGGTATGGCCAGGCGATCAAAGTACGAATCAAAAATGGAACTGGCCGTAGAAGATCTCAAAAAAAATTATGACGAATTCACTCAGGAGTTTTCTATCTTTTATCCAGAACTTCAGAAGTTTTCAAATGACTGGCTGGAACAAGAAACGTAACATTACTTTATGAAAAGACCCCTACTTACCCTGCTCGCATCTGTATCCATGATTCTATTGGTTCATGCACAGAATGCCGAATTGTATTTCTCTTCCTTCCCATGTGTAAGTCCGGATGGACAAACCATTGTATTCACCTTTGATGGTGATTTGTGGAAAGTGTCAGCTCAGGGCGGATCCGCATTACGCCTCACTGCCATGCAAGGGGAAGAAACACGCGCCAAATTTTCGCCAGACGGTAAATGGATTGCCTTTACGGGATCGCAAAACGGAAATCAGGATGTGTACATCATGCCATCAACCGGTGGTGAAGTAAAACAACTTACCTTTCATGAAGCGTACGATCATGTCGATAACTGGAGTTGGGATTCAGAAACTATCTACTTCACGTCATCACGTTACAGCCGCTTTTCAGGTTACAAGGTTTCAGTAAATGGAGGCACGCCTGTTCGGCTGTTCGATCACTTCTTTCATACGGTGCATAATATGGCCGAACATCCCAACGGTGAATTGTTTTTCAGCGAAACCTGGGAAAGTAAAAATCAAGCCTACCGGAAAGGATACAAGGGTGCATACAATCCGGATATCCAATCATGGAATGCGACCACCAATACGTTTAAAAAGTACACCGACTATAACGGTAAAGACATGTGGCCCTCTATCGACAAGAATGGAAATGTTTATTTCATTTCGGATGAAGGGAATGGTGAATATAATTTATACACCTTTAAAGACGGGAAGAAAACCGCGCTCACTACTTTCCCAACTTCCATTCGCTATCCGGTAGTAAGCGCTGATGGCAGTCGGGTGGTATTTGAAAAAGATTTTCAGATTTTTTCCTATGATCCAAAAACAAACACATCACAAAAGGTAAATATTCAGGCCATCCTGAACACCACGGCCGAAAAAGAAAAAGATTTTGATGTGAAAGATCGCATCGGCTATTTCGATGTATCGGAGGATGGAAAGAAAATGGCGTTTGTATCGCGGGGCGAATTGTTTGTGTCCGACATCAAAGGAAAAATTGTTCAGCAGATCACCACACATCCACTTGGCCGCGTGTTGGAAGTAAAGTGGCTGGCCGATAACAAAACGCTTTTGTATGCACAAACCTCGTTAAATGGTTTCACCAACTGGTACACCATTGCTGCGGATGGAACCGGAAAAGAAAAACAACTCACCAACGATGCACAAAACAACCGCGACATTACCCTGAATACTGATCGCACCAAAGGCGTTTACCTGAGCGGAAGAAATGATGTACGCATTATCGACTTAAAAACTATGCAAAGTGAAACGGTGGTGCGCGAGGAATTATGGGGATTTCAAAATTCAACACCTTCATTTTCACCCAATGGCGAATACATTCTTTTCACCGCCAAGCGAAATTTTGAAGAAGATATTTTCCTATACAATCTGTTATCCAAACAACTCATTAACCTGACGAACACCGGTATAACCGAACGCTCACCTTACTGGTCGCCTGATGGCAAGTACATTTACTTCACCTCCAACCGCTACCGTCCGGCCTATCCGTATGGCTTAAGTGAAGGACGCGTATACCGGGTTGCGTTGGAAAAATTTGCGGATGATTTCAAGTCGGATCAATACGCTAAACTATTTGAAGAAAAACCTAAAGAAGAACCCAAAAAAGAAGACACAAAAAGCAAAGGCAAAAAGGAAGAACCTAAGCCCGTTGCACCTGCAATCAAGAAGTATACGATTGACCTTGAAAACATTCTGGACCGTGTAGAATTGGTGAGTCCGAATTTCGGCACACAAGGCAACCCCGTGGTATTTCAGAAAGATGAAAAAACCTGGGTCATCTATCCATCAAACCACAGCGAAAACCGATTCAACCTTTGGCTCACCACCTATGAAAAATTTGAACGGCCCAAAAACGAGAAGATTGATGGTGCCACTACAGGATCAGCTTTTATTGTAAAATCGAGCGATAAGTTTTATACACTGGTTGGCGGCAATATCCACACCCTCAACCTGGAATCTAAGAAGACAGAAAAAATCGACATCAGTTATACCTTCAGAAGAAATCTGAAGGATGAATTCAACCAGATGTTCATGGAAACATGGGCCAACGTAAAGGAAAACTTTTACAACGAGACCTTTCACGGACTCGATTGGGATGCCAAGCGCGATCAATATGCTGCGTTTCTCCCCCATGTGCGCACACGCGCTGATTTGCGTACACTCATTACCGACTTGCTGGGCGAGCTGAACTCATCCCACACCGGCTTTAATTCATCAGGCGATGAGGAAAAAACATTTTATACAACACGTTCATTGGCTACGGGAATTCTATTTGATGAACAAAAACCGTACACCGTATCCTCCATCGTTCGCTATAGCTCAGCCGATAAAAAAGGAATTACTGTTTTGCCGGGCGATGTACTGACAAAAGTAAATGGTGAGTCGGTTGATCCGGCACAGAACCGTGAGCAGTATTTTATTAAGCCTTCACTCGATCCGGAAATTAGCCTGACGTTTAAACGCGGAAGCAGCGAACATACCGTAAAAATTCAACCGCAAGGTTACTTTGAGGTGAACGATTTGTTGTACGATGAGTGGATCGCAAACAATCAGCGCATCGTAGACGAGAAAAGTAACAAGCGAATTGCCTACGCCTACATGAAAAATATGGGGCAGGGTGAACTGAATAAATTTTTAATCGACATGACCTCTGAAGCGCATCACCGCGATGCCTTGATTCTGGATTTACGTTACAACACCGGTGGAAACGTTCACGATAACGTGCTGCAGTTTTTAAGTCAGCGGCCGTATTTACAATGGAAGTACCGCGAAGGCAAACTTACCTCACAACCCAACTTCACCCCTGCCGGCAAACCCATTGTACTCCTGACTAATGAACAATCACTCAGTGATGCCGAAATGACAACTGCAGGTTTCAAAGAATTAAAACTGGGAAAGGTAATCGGCACCGAAACCTATCGGTGGATCATATTCACATCTGGTAAGGGCCTGGTGGATGGATCGTTTTACCGATTACCCGCATGGGGTTGCTACACGCTCGATGGAAAAAATATTGAACAGGAAGGCGTGGCTCCGGATATTTTCGTGCCCATGGATTTTAAGGACAGGCTTGAGAAACGTGATCCACAACTGAATCGGGCGATTGAAGAAATTTTAAAGGAGTTAAATTAGAGGCTCTACCCCTTTTCGTAAAAGTTAATTCTTGTTTGCACGGCTCCCAGCGACTCCAGGTACTCCACTACAACCTGGGATGCTCCTTTTTTGGCGTGGTGTAACATGGTAAAACCATGCGGACCCTTTGAGTTGAGCAGTGCGGGATTGAACGTTAGTACTTGTTTAACAACATCGATGTGCCCGAGCATACTGGCCAGGTAGATGTTGTAACGTGCACCTTTTGAAAGAAGATAACCGGCAATATCCTTGTTACCAACATGCCCGGCAGCTTCAATGCCTGATTCATAATCGCCACCACCCCAATCGAAGGAAACATGTAATTGCGGATCATTCTCCAGCATCTCTTTTACCCGATCGAGGTTGCTGTGCGAAACACCAACAAACTCTTTTACAATTTCAAGATTGATGGCAGGAGGACGTTCCTGCTTGTCCTGCGCAAGTGAAAGGGTTGGAAGGGTAATGCCGGCAATCCCTAATAAGGAAAGCTGGATAAAGTCTCCTCGCGAGATGGATGATTGTGAACTCATATGGTTATTATTTCCATATAAGTTACTCAACCCTGAATTAATCAAACAGCAAAAACCGATGGTTTACACCAATGGATAAAAGTCAGAAAAAAATAAACCCTGTCCATCTTTAAACGGACAGGGTTATAAAAGTGAATTTTCAAATTTATCTTATTTCCATTGAGACTTCGCTTACCTCATTTCCATTCACAAACTTAATCGTGTACTTGCCTTTGCCAGCATATTTCAAGGTTGGTTCTGTTGGGGCAGTAGCTTTCGACTTTCCTTTGCCTTTTGCAGGGGCAGCAACCGCTTCATTGACTTTTACATCCCAGGTGAATGTTTGAAATCCAGCTGAACCCGATGTGGTAAGCTTACGTACGAGGTTTTTCTTTTCATCGTATATTTCTACAGCAACTGTAGGCGCTGCTTTTCCAACATAATACAACACATTCACTTTTGGCTCATTGGCCTCTGCCCATGGGTATTGCTTTTGTCCCCAGCGCTCGCTGTGGCGTATACTTTGTGGCGCAAATGCCATAATGGCTTTGCCTGCATCTTTCAGCGATTGAAGCGGTTTAACATCCGCAACAAAAATACTGCGCCCATGTGTACCTACCACCAGTTCATTTTCACGCGGATGCACCATCATATCGTAGGAAGCTACGTTAAGTGCTCCGGTTAAATAGTGCCACACATTACCATTATCCAAACTCACATACGTTCCGTTATCTAATCCACAGTACAGTAAACTGGGTTGAACCGGATCTTGGATAATTACGTTCGCTACCGACTCCGGTAAATTTCCTTTTACACTCTTCCAGGTTTTGCCGTAATCGGAACTCAGGTACAGGTAGGTTTTGAAATCATCGTTGCGATAGCCATTCAGTGACACGTAAACCGTTGCCTCATCGTGTGGTGATGGGGAAATGGAACTCACCCACCGGTTTTGCGGCAATCCAGAAACAATTTTTTCCCAACTGCCTCCGCCATTTTTAGTTACCCACAGGTTTCCATCATCCGTACCGGCATACAGCAATCCGAATTTTAACGGAGATTCCTCCAACGCACTGATGGTGGAGAAAGGCACATCACCTTGCTTTAAATTTTTGGTAAGATCATCGCTGATGCTCTCCCAGGTCTCTCCTTTATTTAAACTCCTGAATACTTTTTGTGCTGCCATGTACACAATATCCGGATTGTGTTTGCTCAGTTGCAAAGGCGTGCACCAGTTCCAACGATAAGTCGCTTCACCTACATCGTTACGCGGGGTAATGCGCGCTCCAGGTTTCCCAGGTTCAACACGGAAATAATTACCAAACTGAAAACCCCAATATACCAACTTACTGTTGCGTGGATCGGCCGCTACGTACATGCCATCGCCTCCACCAATTCTTTCCCAGTGTTTGCTCACATTGGGCACAGATCGCGCTGAACCTTTCAGTACTCCATTGTCTTGTAATCCACCATACACATTGTAGGGTGTTTCCATATCTACATTCACGGTGTAAAACTGACCTACCGGCATATTATTTATGTGTTGCCAGTACGCGCCTTCATCGTAGCTCACATACAAACCACCATCATTACCCAGTAGCATGTGCTTTCCATTGGTGGGGTTCACCCATAATGCATGATGATCCACATGAATGTTCTGTTCGCCTCGCAGGGTATCTAAATGATTCCAGGTAACGCCACCATCATTTGATTTGAGTAACGGCACACCATAGATATAGACCTTGTCGGCATTGGAGGGATCAACCCGCATTTCCGCGAAGTAGTACCCGTATGTAAAGAACACACCATCCAGGTCGTAGCTGTTCATCTTTTTCCATGTAGTACCGTTGTCATCCGAACGATAAACTTCTGCGCCAATAATTTTTTTGTTGAACAGGTTAGCGTTAGCATCCCCACCCAGGTATTCGTACAACGCTGCGGGAACATATTTTCCATCACCAACATCTTTCTTCACTTTCTTAGCATCGTACTTTTGCGGAAAGCGGTTATTGCGCAGAAATTCATCCAGCTTTTTATCATCCAGTTTCGAAAAAGCATCTTTGGTCATATTCTTAAAATCTTCCGACTTTAACTGACCGCTGGCCGTAGCAGGCTGATCGGCTTGCGGCACTTCGCCTTGATTGTCCAGAATGGCGTACACCACTGCTGGATTTGCAGCTGAAACATCTAACCCGATGCGCCCCACTTGTGCACCTTGCGGAAAACCCGCCACCGATTTATACCAGCTTTCACCGCCATCATCCGATTTGTAAATAGAAGAACCTTCACCGCCTTCTTTAAAATCCCACGCTTTACGCGAACGCTCCCACGAGGATGCCAACAACTGATTCGGATTGGTTGGGTTAATAACCAGATCAATAATACCGGTGCTGTCGTTTACAAAAAGTGTTTTCTTCCAGGTTTGTCCACCATCGGTAGTTTTGAAAACACCACGCTCAGCATTTTTTGAATACAACGCACCTATAGCCGCCACCCACACGGTGTTGTTATCCTGCGGATGAATGAGTACGCGGCTGACATGTTGTGTTCCGGTCAGACCAATATGTTGCCAGGTTTTCCCGCCATCTGTGCTTTTGTACATACCACTACCGGCATAGCTGGAACGGCTACTGTTCTTTTCACCTGTACCCACATATAAAATTTTTGGATCAGATTGCGACAAGGCAAAATCGCCAATGCCCATCGCATCCACTTCATCAAAAATGGGATTAAAGGTTATGCCGTTGTTCTCTGTTTTGAAAATTCCGCCTGAGGCAAAGCCGAGGTAGTATTCATGCGTGTTTTTCAGGTTTACCTCAATATCCACAATACGGCCACCTTGTACCGTTGGCCCGATATTGCGTACAGGATAATTCCTTAATATAGATTGTTCGGCCAGCTTTTTACGGGTTTCGAAGGAGGCCTGAATTTCACTTTCAGAGGAAGGTTGACCATACACCGACAGGCATAGGGCAAACATCAAAAACAGTATAATTAATCTCATTTCAATGGGTTTATGTTCGAAAATAGGGAATTCTTACCTTGAGGGCAGGGAAACAAGGCAACATATTATTTTAGTGGTTCATTTTTTATAACAATGCACAACGATCCGGAGTTAAGTGGAAAATATTTAGGTACTATATCACAGGATTTTGTGAAAGTGGCAGATTCGATTAAAGAGGCTTCCTACCAGGTTCGCAAAAGAGGGTTTTCAGAATATCCGGTCTTTCCGGTTTGTAAGGAATTACAACCCATTGGCCAGATCTTAATTAGCAAGCAAGTGGCAGACCTGGAATGGAATTACTACATCAGTTACATGGATGAGTTTGTACAACGCGGGTTAATTGATGCAGATAAACAAGATGCCTTCAAAGCTGCCTACAAAGATCCCGATGAGTTTTGTTGTTTGTTTGTAGTCGACAAAGAGTTTACCAACTTTGTATTTATACCTTACCCGGAAGATTGATGCGCTTTTGTCTGAATTATATTGCGTTCATCTTCCTCATTCTACTGCCAGGTAGTCTGCATGCGCAGATTTTACCCGAACAACTTGTTTTTGAACAACTCACCATTCCAGGCACCATTCGGTCCTCTGAAATTGTTGATGTGCTTCAGGATCCGGAGGGTACCATTTGGGTGGCGGCTGACGGACTTTTTCAATATGATGGCTTAACCTTTACCCGGTATGCCAACTTACCCGATTCTGGCTCAATTGGTGGTCGCGAAATCAACCGACTTTTCTATGATCCGATTAAAAGACGCTTGCTGATTGCCACCCGAAACTATGGCATAGTGGAGTACAGTTACCATACAAACGCTCTACGAAAATTACCGGCCCGCGATGGATTACCCATTGTAAATGAACTCGCACAAATGCCCGATGGCGTAATATGGACAACCACCTTTAACAGCGGACTTTTCTACCTTGAAAATGATACGCTGAAGAAATTCACATATCCACACGTTAATACGAATACAGCAACATCATTGATTGTACATCATGATCAATTGCTGGTAGGTGATTTACGTAAAGTATTTTTCTTGAAAGAAAAGAAAGTGATTGACTCGGTATACATATCCTGGCCAAACACTGAATTTACTGTTTACGGTCGCGTTACGGCTATGGAAATTGACAACAAGAACAGACTATACCTTGGCACAGAAAAGCAAGGAGCCCTCATTTATGACCTGGATAATAAACGCTTTACCAAATACTTTGCTCCCGATACAAGTCCATTCTATAATCGCATCAACAACATTTTTATAGATCAAAATCAATTGGTGTGGATTTTAACCAAGTCGGGCGGGTTAGCGGTCTACAGCGCAACCGAAGACAGGTTTTTGCCTGCTGTTCGTAATCCCCTCTCCTCCTCTTCGTTAAGCGGTGATAATTGCACATCCATTTTTGAAGACAAAACCGGAATCATCTGGATAGGGGCCACGGGCGCGCTCAATAAATACGATCCCACAAAAATAAAATTTCAGCACATCACCAATGATCCGCTTAATAACAACTCACTATCCGATAAGATGGTTCGTGGGATTTATGAAGCAGACAATGGCGACTTATTAATCGGCACTGATGGTGGATTTGTAAACCAGATCAACCGAAAAACCTCTACCGTTATCCGGCACCGGATAAAACTTCCGGAAGTGGAAAAACCTTGTGTGCCCATGTACTTCCATGACCTGGATGCAAACACCATACTCATTGCCTCATCCGTTGGCCTTGTAGCGATGGATAAAAGAAACTATACCTTTTCGTGGTATAAACCCTTGCAAGCCGATTTTTCAAATAAAATGACCCGGCAAATTATCCAGCGTAGTCAAAAACTATACATCCTTGCTACGGGAGCACTATTTGTTTATGATCTGAAGACTCAACAAATTTCCAAATACAGTAATTTTTCAAGTGATCCACAAAAACGCGCCATAAATGCTACAGCTCTTTATCTGGATAACGAAGAAAGAATTTGGGTGGGTGTTCAGGGAGGTGTTTCGATTGTGAATGATGATTTAACTTTTACGTATTATCCCATCGAAAAAAATCCGGTTCGCCCGGATGGATCCTACTTCATGGTTTTATCCATTGAGGAAATTGACAACAAACTTTGGATTGGCACATTCAACTCTGGTTTATGGCAGCTTGACATGGGTAAGTTAAATTCTCCGGAAGAAGCCATTAAACGAATTGACATTCCCGAGCTTAATACCAACACCATTTACGCCAGCATTCCGGATGAAGATAATAATGTTTGGATTAGTACCAACCAGGGAATTTTAAAGTTTGAACGAGAAAGTCGTAGCGTTACACAATTTGCCGTTAGCGAAGGGGTGCAGGACCTGGAATTCAACCGCCTCGCATACCTAAAAACACAACAGCATGAGATTGTATTTGGTGGAATTAATGGCTTGAACATCTTTGATCCGAAAAAAATAACAACAGGCTACGCATCGGTTAAACCTGTAATTCTCAATGCGTACGGACTTAAAGATACACAACATGCATTCCATATTAATCTCCGGCAGTCGTCATCGCTGAAACTGCAACACAACCAAAATCAGGTTTCATTCAGCATACTTGTACCCAACTATCAGCAACCCTCAACGCACATCACAGAATACATACTAGAGAACCATGACACGCAATGGAATGTTAGTCAGTCAAACACAATAACCTATAACAATTTAAAGCCCGGAAAGTATACGTTCCGCATCCGCACAAAATTCAGGGGCGAGGTTACTGAGTCCGATTCGATGGGCGTTGAAATTGGATATCCCTTTTGGCAAACCTGGTGGTTTATTTCGCTTTCGATTGTGGCCGTAGGCCTCGCTACATACTCCAGCATAAAAGCATACGCTGCAAAAACCAGGCGCGACAAAGAGCGCCTTGAACAACTATTAAAGGAACGTACAGCTGAAATCGAAAAATCGCGTGAAGAACTGGAAGTATTGAATCAAAAAAAGGATTTGATTTTCTCCATTCTCTCGCACGATCTCCGCTCACCACTCACCACGCTAAAAGGATTCTTGTCGATTATCATTGAGAACGTAGAAGCGTTACCCAAAGAAGCCATTAAGAAGCACGCCAAAAGCATCCGCAACTCCGTAAGTAGTTCACTTGATCTCATCGACAATACCTTGTTCTGGTCAATGTCGCAAACGGGTACCATCACCTATACACCTTCAACATTTTCACTTACTGAAACGCTGCAAAAAATCCATTCACTATACGAACTCACAGCAGAAAAGAAGCGAATCAACTTTGAACTTTCAGTACATGAAGAGATCACGATATTTGGTGATGAGAACATGCTGTACGTTGCGCTCAGAAATGTGGTTTCCAATGCATTGAAATTTACCACAGAAGGGAAACTGGTTAAGATACAGGCCACCGCCAACCATCAACACGCCATCATTAAAATTACTGATGAAGGCATTGGCATGAGCCGGCAATACATTGAAAAGCTTATGGCCGATGAGCAAACCTCATTGAAAGTGGGAACCGCTAATGAAAAAGGTACCGGCCTCGGATTAATCTTATGTAAAAACTTTGTTCAGCTTAACAAAGGCACGTTGCACATTGAAAGCCATGAAAATACCGGTACAGAATTTACCATCCGGTTACCGCTAAATCTACCCGATCAGACTGAAGGTTTGAAATGATCCCAACCTTGTGCCCGTAGTGGCACCACATTACCTTGCTTCGTAACCATAATGTGTTCATTCGGCTTTTCGTGTACATATCCAATCATGTGGATATCGGGATGGTTTTTGACCTTTTCAAAATCGTGCTGCGGAATGGTAAACAGCAATTCATAATCTTCACCGCCATTAAGCGCACAGGTAATGGGGTCGATCTTAAACTCCATCGCGGTGGTTTCAAATGTAACCTGATCAATCGGAATCTTATCTTCAAAAATGCGTGTACCTACTTTTGAATTTTTTCCGAGGTGAAATAACTCCGAAGCAAGTCCATCGGAAATATCAATCATGGAAGTAGGGGTAACACCCAACTCATCCAATTCAAAAACAACATCGGTGCGGGCAATCGGTCTTAATTGCCGACCAACAATGTATTCATACTTTTCAAGTCCCGGTTGCATGTCGGGGTTTGACAGATAAACTTCTTTCTCCCGTTCTAAAATCTGGAGTCCGGCATAGGCAGCACCCAAATCTCCGGTAACACAAATAATATCATTAGCCTTCGCACCCGAACGATAAACCACTTTATCTTTTGCCACACGACCGATTACCGTAATGGAAATGATCAGCCCTGCTCGTGAGGCCGTTGTATCACCACCAACCAGGTCAACTTTATACTGTGTGCAAGCTGCACGAATGCCTTCATACAAGGCATCAATTGCTTCAACAGAAAAACGATTACTCAATGCTAGCGAAACAACAACCTGTTCCGCTTTTCCATTCATCGCTGCGATGTCGGAAACATTTACCGAAACTGCCTTGTGCCCCAAGTGCTGAAGCGGAGTGAATGCGAGATCAAAATGCACACCTTCTGCCAACAAATCGGTTGACACCAGCACAAAATCGTTGCCGGCATCAATCACGGCTGCGTCATCGCCAATTCCTTTTATAGAAGATGGGTTTTGAAGAGACACCCGACTGGCAATCCGGTCGATCAGACCAAATTCACCCAACTCATTAATTTCCGATCGCTTTTCGCTCATGTGTTTTAACTGTTGTAACCGTTCATTCAGCGTTTATGCAAACGCTTCGCCCCACAAAAGTAAGATTATAACCCGATTTCAAGGATTTTATTCCACACCACCCGGTATCTATGCACAACCAGAAAGCACAATTATGAAAAAAATGTTGGCGTGGCTTGTCCTGGCTTTAATCGTATTCGCATCTTGTTCCACGGTGCCCCGGCCGTATTATGAAACTAAACTGGGCAAACAAAAACAACGGTACTACAATGCCATCCAATATGGCAAAAAGGAAGTGCCGAACTATCCTAAGAGCCGGTAATATCCTGACAGAGTTCTACCAAAACTCCGTTAGTTGATTTGGGGTGCAGAAAACAAATTTCCTTGTTGTCTGCTCCCTTTTTTGGTTCGGGATTAATCAGCTCAAAACCATCCTGCTTATAATGCTCCATGCTCTTGCGCACATCTGCCACCGCAAACGCCAGATGGTGAATGCCTTCGCCTCGCTTCTCGATATATTTTGCAATGGGTGAATCGGGGCGGGTGGCCTCCAGTAATTCAATCTTCACACCGTTAAGCTCAAAAAATGAGGTGCGAACCCCCTCAGATTCTACTGTTTCAATCTTATAATGTTCCTTTCCCAGCAGCCGGGCAAACAAGGCATTGGCTTCCGCCAGATTTTTAACCGCAATGCCGATATGCTCGAGTTTTTCCATAATTGTTAACTTTGCCGTTAAATTGAGAAACTTTTCAGCCTTTTGGAAAGTTTTTGACTGTGTTAGCTAAAAACGATAATGGAAACCACCAGCGGAATACATGTTGAGGCAGCGCGCCTGCAGGATGAAATCAAGAACTACCTGGGCCTGCGTTCGGCTGATTTGGTATTTGAGTATTCGACCCTTGACGGCAAGGTTAAGCTAGACCTGATTACCGTTAACCCGCGGCATAATCAGTCGTTTTTATTTCATTCCGTAACCGGAACCGACAAGCTCGATGCCCTGAAAAAGATGCACACATATGTGCAGAACTATAAAGAGAAAGAAAACAGCTACACCATTCAGTGGGTAGCCAAAGGCGATAAAGAACTGCATACCTCATACTTCCGGGCCGGAAACATTACGGATGCACTTCAGAAATTATATTACGGCCGCGACATGAACACCATTACCGTTTTTAGTGTTGTGTTAAATCCGGTGTCTTAAATTTAATTGATGTATGATCAGCGTTACCGATAAAGCAAAAGAAAAGATCATTGAACTTCGTACCAAGGAAGGAAAATCGACCAACCCGAATATTCGTGTCTCGGTAAAAGGTGGTGGCTGTTCCGGTTTGATGTATGACCTGAATTTCGATGAAAGCATTCAACCTGCCGATCAGGTTTTTGAAGATAAAGGCGTAAAAATTCTGGTAGACAAAAAGAGTTTACTATACCTCTTAGGCACTACGCTCGATTTTTCAGATGGCTTGAACGGAAAGGGATTTCAGTTCATCAATCCGAATGCCTCGCGGACCTGCGGCTGCGGAGAAAGCTTCTCCGTGTAGGTTAAAAAATCAGGCGCAACACATTTACACCTGTCCACATCACGGCCGTAACGGCATAACCAATCAGTGAACTCCATACAACTACACGCAGCAAATCAAACTGTGGTACTTCGCTATTAAAAGTTTTCATGAACAGTGGGGTTGTTCGTTAATCTTATGTAATTAACTCAGTTTCAGCCATTCTTGTTTACCGAAAACGGTTGAAAAGGCGAAATTGTCCGTAGAACGACTGTTTTAGGGGTTATTGAACCGGGTCAACAACGGCAATGCACTTCAATTCGATGGCTATGGGGGTAGGCAGGGCATTTACCTCCACGGTTGTACGGCAAGGCTGATTGTCTTTAAAGTACTCAGCATAGATTTTATTGAAGGTTTTGAAGTCATCCTTCATGTTGGTGAGAAACACGGTAACGTCTACCAGGTTCTCCCATCGCGAGCCGGAAGCCTCCAGAATAAACCGCACGTTTTGAAAAACTGAATGGCACTGTTCGGCTATGTCGTAGGAAACAATGTTACCCGCTTCATCTAGCGTTACACCGGGAATTTCTTTTGAGCCCTTTTTCCGTGGCCCAACGCCAGAAAGAAACAACAGGTTGCCAACCTTACGGGCGTGGGGGTAGAGACCAACGGGATCGGGGGCTTTATCGGAATGAATTGATTGACTCATTTTTTTTAGATTTGACTTCCTTCAAAAATCAATATTCGTTAATCGAAAATCTTAACTTACTTTCCAGATTACTGAGTTAAGTCTAATAACCAAAAACATAACTTGCCCAATAACTCTGCCACTCGGCCCCTTCCTCCCGTGAAGGTACCATCTTCACACAACTCACCATCCATGAACCGGTGTTGCTTAACCGAGTATCGATGGTGCCATCTTTTTTAGTGTAGATATTTTGCATGAACGTGGTGCCGTCTTTTCGGTTCCACACCTTCACCATGGTAAAGGGTAAAGGCTTGCCTTCAAACAACACCTTAAAGGATAAGTGGTCGCCAGTCTTGGCGCGATACGGATCATTCTCAGGCACAATTTCAAGTGGAAGACCGATCACTTTCTTATAGGTATCATCCGATTTTGCACCCGCCTTCAACAACAACTTGGTACACCGGGCATAGTACTCCTTTGCAGGTTTCTCCATCTGGTTGTTCTTCTGCCTAAAGGCCAGAATATCTTCGAGCCCGTCTTCCTTCAGGTATTCGTTAAACTTGTCCGCCTCCAGTTCAATAAATGCATTGGTCGACTGCATGGCAAACAAATGCGAGCCCTCTTTTGCCAGCTTAACTTCAAGATTGTTTCCTTCACCGGTATTCAGTTGCTCAATCAAACCTTCACTGTATGATCCGGCATGATGATCAAACCGAAGGAACCGTTGCGCGTTTACCTTCCAGCGTTCCCCGACAAAATTCTCGCCCACCATGAAATTTATTTTGGCAACCTCGCCAACCTGATAGACGAACCTATCCGGCTGCATCCAGAATTCATGAGCCTGAACCAGCAACGAAGCTAAGCTTACCAATAAAAAAGCAAGTGTGAATTTACGGATCATGTTATTTCGAATTCATTAAGTCCTCAATCTCGTCCGCTTCAATGGGAATATTTTTCATCAAATCCTGAACTCCGCTTTTGGTTATCACCACATTGTTCTCCAGGCGTATACCCAATCCTTCTTCCTTGATATAAATACCGGGCTCCACCGTCCACACCATCCCCTCTTTCATCTTATCGAACATGTTGCCGGTGTCGTGTACATCAAGCCCCAAATGATGGCCGGTGCCGTGCATAAAATATTTCATCACCACTGGTCGCTCTGGTTTTTGATTTTTGAGATCGGTTTTATCAATGAGTTTCAATTTCAACAACTCACTTTCCATTACCCTTTGCACTTCCTTGTGATAATCGAAGTAAACCGTTCCGGGTCGAAGTAATTTGTATGCAGTCCGCTTCACCTGAAGCACAGCATTGTACACATCTTTTTGGCGCTTGGTGAATTTTCCGCTAACCGGAATGGTGCGCGTCATATCGGCATTATAATTGGCATACTCCGCACCAACATCCAACAGCAACACATCACCTGATTTGCAAACTTTATTATTCTCAATGTAATGCAGCACACAGGAATTTGCACCTGAAGCAATGATTGGCTCATAGGCAAATCCACGTGAACCATTTCTGACAAACTCATGTACAAACTCAGCTTCTATTTCATATTCCTTCACACCCGGTTTCACAAATTTCAAAATGCGTCTGAAAGCTTTTTCAGTGATATTGCAGGCTTCCTGCATCTGCTCCAGTTCATAGCGCGACTTCACCGCCCTCAATTTCGACATTAACGGAGCGATCCGTGTATACTGATGCAACGGATATTTTTCTTTGCACCATTTTATAAATCGTGAATCACGACTTTCAACCAGCACATCGGCACGATAGTGTTCGTTGGTATTCAGGTATACATGCTCCACACCTCCCATTACCATCATGGTATTGAATACGCGCTGAAAATCCGATGTCCATAAAATCGTTTCAATGCCGCTCACTTCACGCGCTTCTTCTTTCGTTAGCTTGTGACCTTCCCAGGTTGCGATCTGCTCATTAGTTTCGCGTACGAACAACACTTCGCGCAGTTTCTTATCCGGATAATCCGGACACACGACCAGAATTGTTTCTTCCTGGTCGACACCAGTCAAGTAAAACAAATCACTATTTTGCCTGAAGCGCATGGTGCCATCGGCATTGGTGGGCATAATGTCGTTGGCATTAAACACAGCAACCGATCCGGGTTTCAATTCCTTGATCAGTCGTTTACGGTTTAACTTAAAAAGTTCATTGTTGATTTTTTTGTAGCGCATAGCCGGATTTTCAAGTGGCTAAAAGTAAAAAAACCTGCCGATCGGTGGCAGGTTTTCTATAATTAAAATTGTTCAGGACTCAACCTTCGTTGGGCTCATCGGTATTGATGTAATTAATCAACACAAACGTGACGAGTAGCCCGCTGAATACCCCTTCAAGCGCCACAATAAAGGACACGATATACGGATTCAGGAACCGACCCATAGGCTCATTGTCTATAATGTATTGCATGAAACCCTGATCAAGAAATTGCACATACAAAAACAAAAAAGCCGCAAACACCAAGGAGGCAATGGCCCCCGTTGCCACACCGGTAATCAAGGCCCGAAAGTAGTTGATATGTTCGCCATGCGAATGCTGGAATTTCTTCAAGGCCATGTATATACCTGCCACCAGAATAAACAGGTTGAGCAGGCGCAGTTCTACTACGTTCAGCAGACCGGCAAATTTCATAATCAGAAAGTACGCAATCAGCCCTCCGGCAACCTTTAATCCGTAATTAACATGGAGCTGATTTGGATTGGTGAACACATTCATAGGCGCATGGTTTGGTTTACCGAATTATTGAATTTTTAAGCAGATAATCAAGGGTATTTCCGTTTATATTTTTATTACCTTTCTTATCCAATCCCCAATTTTATGGTTAAAAAAATATTGCTTTTCGTAGTAGGTCTGATCGTATTGTTATTACTGATCGGATTTGTATTGCCCCGCAAATTTGAACTCACCAAAAGTGAGGTGATTAACGCTCCTGCCGATTATGTATTCGAGGAAATCAACAACCTCGAACGATGGCCTGACTGGTCGTACTGGAATACGCTCGATCCTGACATGAAAGTAGTTTATGGAGAACAAAAATCCGGAGCCGGTGCGTCCTATGAATGGACAAGTGAGGTTTTAGATGAAGGAAAACTTGTTATTACCGAAAGCAAACCAAATGAATCCGTTGCCTGCGATTTGTTTTTCATGCAAGCCGAGGAGGCTTCAAAAGCGAGCTATCACCTTGAGCCTGCTGAAGGTGGAACAAAACTTACCATGAACTTTGAAACGGATTTTGGTATGAACCCAATCATGCGTTGGATGGGTGTAGTGATGTTCCCATCAGAGATGAATACCGCATTTGATTACAATCTTTCAAAGCTCAAAGAAATTGCAGAGGCCAAACCAAAGTTTACGGTAACCATTTCAGAAGAAACAACAAACCCGATAAGCTACATTGGCATCAGCACCACCATGAGCTTTGAAGATGGCGATGCCATCAGCGCACAGATGGGTAAATCGTATGGTGAGCTTATGGGCGTTCTTCAAAAAGCAAAAGTTGAAATAGCCGGAGCACCATTCTGTTTATACCCACGGTGGGATGAAGAGAAAAAAGAAATGGATATGGTTTGTGCCTTACCCGTTCCGGCAGATGCAAAACTACCCGCCAAGTATCCGGTCATGCAGACAACCGGTGGTCATGCTGTTAAAGCCATTCACCTGGGTGATTACCATAAACTGGAAGACACACACAACCAGATCAACCAATACATTCTATACAAAAAGCTGGAGATTGTTGGTGCGCCATGGGAAGTATACATCACCGATCCGGAAATGGAGAAAGATACGACCAAGTGGGTAACGGAGGTGTTTTATCCTGTTAAGGGATAAAAAGTTTCAAGCTTCTGGCCACAAGTTCCAAACTTTAATCGTTTACACACGTAAGCTCGGAGCTTGTGGCTAGCGGCTTGAACGTAAAGCATAATGGCTACCTAAATTTCCTCTTCATGCTCACGCACCCGCACCCGTTGTTCTTTCCATTCCTCCAGCTCTTTTCTGCGCTGCGCCAACTCTTCTTCGGTAGGTTTGTAGTTAACCAGCGATTTTAAATCAGGTTGGCCCGCATCTACCCAGGCGGTGAACCAGAAGTCGCCAATGGCTTTGATGGAGGCCTTCATCTGCTGCTCCACCATGCCGGCCAACGCTTCGTGATACGCTTTTGAAAATTCCTGTGAGTAGACTTTCACGGTCTGCCTGCCTTTTGTTTCAAACGAATATTTACGCTCGCCAAAACTTTCTGTCAGTTCGCGTTCCTTCTCCAACACAAGCGGAAGTAATTTGTGTGTTTCTTCAATGATTTTCCAGGCGGCCAGTTGCGGATTATCGAGGTAACTTGCCTTCCCTACAAAAAAATCATACTCACCGGAAAACAATTCGGGTAACCGCGATTCCCAAAACGCATGAATACCTTCCTGTCCGGTAAGCTGACCGTTATAATTTTCGGTGGTGTGCAGGGGAACATGCGCATCCGCCAGGTAGTGACCCAAATCTGCCGAAAGGCTTAGAATCCTTGACGGATCTTTCACCATAAACGCATCGCGCAACCGATAATACATCACGTTGATATGCCACGGCAAAACGCCATAGGCCTTCAGGGTATCTTCGCTATATTTTTCTACCGCCTCTTTCCAGTAGCGCGGCATGGTGAAAATGGCGCTATCGCCAAAGTGGTCAACATCAATATAATGCCTGGGCGCCTCATCGACTACGGCAAAACGCCTGCGGTCGGCATTCACGGCTGCCTCAGTTACATAGGAAATATTAGCCTTGTAAAAGCCGATCATTTCGGGCGGCAGGGTAAACACGGCCAACCGGTTTATCTGCTTGTGGGCATGAAAGCCCCAATTGCAGAAAAATAACCCGATCAAGACCACATAAATGCAGCACCAACGCCTGTCCATTGGTTGAATTTGGCAAAATTTGATGAAATACCTTAGAAAGAGCCCAATTTGCAGGATTTACATTAGAATTTCATTGTACCCAGCCTTTGCAAATAAGTTGAATACACTTACCTTTGCAGTCCTTAAAAAGTAAGGATAGAATACCATGGCGAATCATAAATCAGCAGAGAAAAGAATCCGGGCAAACGAGGTAAAGCGTGTAAGAAACCGCTACCAACACAAAACAACCCGTACATTTATCAAGAAACTTCGTACCACTACGGTAAAATCAGAGGCTGAAGCTTTATTGAAAGAAGTTACTGCCATGATCGACAAATTGGCTAAAAAGAACATCATTCATTGGAAAAAAGCAGCCAACCAGAAGTCGACCTTGGCCAAATACGTGAACAAACTGGCTTAATTTTCGAGCCTTACCTTATACATCAGAAACCCTGACGCGAACCGTCAGGGTTTTTTATTGCTTGTCCATGTAAGCCAGGCGCTTAATTTTAGGCTCGTGAAAAAAGAAAAAGGCTCCTTTCTGAACATTAAAAGCTGGGCTGCGGAAGACCGTCCCCGCGAAAAGCTGTTACTCAAGGGCACCGCGGCTCTTTCCGATGCCGAGCTTATCGCCATCTTGTTAGGAACCGGAACAGCTTCGATGAGCGCAGTGGATGTAGCCAAAAGCATGCTGCAGCAAGCGGGCAACAACCTTGATGACCTTGCCCGCTTTACGGTAAAAGACCTCATGAAAATCAAGGGCATTGGTGAAGCCAAAGCCATTGCGATTGTAAGTGCCCTGGAACTTGGGCGGAGAAGAAAAGATTCTGGGGTAACCGATCGACCAAAAATTGCGGTATCAAAAGATGCCTACGATTTGTTGAGAGGCGACCTGATGGATATTCCACATGAAGAATTCTGGGTATTGTTGCTCAATCGGGCCAACCGGGTAATCAAAAAACACAAAATCAGTCTGGGGGGTGTGCATGGCACAGTGGCCGATCCGAAAATCATTTTTAAGACATCGCTCGAAGAACTGGCCAGCGGCATTATTGTGGCGCATAACCATCCATCCGGAAACCTCACGCCCAGCCAGCAGGACATTGACCTGACCCGTAAATTGAAAGAAGCCGGCAAGCTGCTGGAAATTCAATTGCTTGATCATTTAATTGTGGCAGGAAAGCAATACTATAGTTTTGCAGATGAAGGATTGCTGTAACGTGAGTGACTATGAAAAAAAATAACTTGATTATTATGGGTGTTGTACTGGTTGGTGTGATGGCAATAGTCTATTCATTTGTTGGGCAAGATGACGGATCGTACGAACAAAAAGTACTGAAGCAACGCGAAGAGAAAGATCACTTCATGCGCACGGCATCCGATTCTCCGTTTGCCGGAAAAGTGGAAGAATATTCCAGTCTCTCCTATTTTCCTCCGGATAAAAAATACCGGGTAACTGCACGAATCATTCCTGTTGAAAACAAAAAGATGATTGAATTGGGCACCAGCGATGGAAAAGCCAAACGCTATATGGAATATGCGCACGCTGAATTTTCAATTGATGGTGTTGATCAGCGGTTGCTTATCCTTGAAGTAATGGATATGGGCCCCTACCGTGGCGCATTATTTCTTGCCTTTGGCGATGAAACCAGTGCGCGCGAAACATATGGAGCCGGTCGTTACCTGGATGTAAAGAAACCAAAAGGCATTAACACGATTACGCTTGATTTCAATGAAGCCTACAATCCGTATTGTGCCTATAATGAAACCTATTCCTGCCCCCTGCCACCACCGGAAAATTTACTAACCATTCCCATTTACGCTGGCGAAAAAAACTACAAATAATTATGCGATACTTCCTTACAATTTGCTTTACCGTTTGTACTGTGTTGCTCATGGCACAAAAACCAACCGACCCGTTTGCACACACCTTTTCCATTGTGGCACGCGATGCCAACACGGGTGAAATGGCGGTAGCCGTTCAGAGCAATTGGTTCAGTGTAGGCACTGTTGTATCGTGGGGTGAAGCAGGTGTTGGTGTTATTGCCACGCAATCTTTTGTAAACAAATCGTTTGGTATACGCGGACTCAATTTGTTGAAAGAGGGGAAGTCACCACAAGAAACACTGGATTTGTTGCTGAGTGATGACTCCGGAAAAGAATTCAGGCAAGTAGCCATACTCGATACGCAAGGCAGGGTGGCCACACATACCGGTAAAAGTTGTATTGATGCTGCCGGTCACAGCAATGGCGAGAATTTTTCTGTTCAGGCCAACATGATGTTGAATGACAAGGTGGTTCCCACTATGGAAAAGGCCTGGAAAGAAAATGCATCCTTGCGATTGCCTGAACGCATGGTGGCCGTTTTGCAAGCCGCACAACAAGCCGGTGGCGACATCCGCGGCAAACAATCGGCTGCGTTACTGGTGGTAGCACCAAAGGCAAGTGAAGAGCCCTGGAATGACAGACTGGTTGATCTTCGTGTGGATGATTCAAAAGATCCCATTGCTGAGATTGCACGGCTATTAAAAGTATTCCGGGCGTATGAGCACATGAACCAAGGCGATTTGTATGTGGAGAAAAATCAAATGCAGGAAGCCATGGATGAATATGGCAAGGCCATGAAGATGTTTCCAGAAAACCTTGAAATGCAATACTGGACGGCCATCACCTTAGCCAACAACAAAGACATTCCGAAAGCATCGGCCATGCTGCAAAAGATTTACAAGAAAGACCCCAACTGGCGCGAACTTACCCGCAGGCTGCCCAAGGCAGGATTGCTTCAGGTTTCAGATGAGGACATGAAGGTTTTGGTGAAATGAACCTCATAGCTTTCAGGTCGAACAAAATCTGAAATCAGTTAAAAAAATATACAACCTCAAAAGCCCATTCTCCTTGCAGGATAAGGGGTTGGGGATGAGGTTCTTTTCCTTATTTTTGCCCGAATAAGCTGACTATTACGCATGACCATTTCCTACAATTGGCTTAAAGATTACATCGACATTACGGAATCACCGGAAGACATTGGCAAAGTCCTGACTTCTACGGGGCTTGAGGTTGAGTATGTTGAACACTTTTCATCTGTTAAAGGTGGATTGGCCGGTTTGGTTATTGGTGAAGTGCTGACCTGTGCCAAACATCCCAATGCCGATAAACTCTCGGTTACTACCGTTGACGTGGGTGGCGAAAACCCCTTACCCATTGTGTGTGGCGCTTCCAATGTAGCAGCAGGACAAAAAGTTGTGGTGGCTGTTCCTGGAAGCACACTCTACCCAACCAAGGGAGAATCTTTTACCATCAAGTCGACTAAAATACGGGGCGAGCAATCTGAAGGCATGATTTGTGCCGAAGATGAAATTGGGTTGGGTGAAAGTCATGCCGGGATTATTGTATTGAATACCAAACTACCCAACGGAACTCCCGCTGCTGAATATTTTAACATCGCCTCTGATTATGTTATCGAAATCGGGCTTACACCGAACCGGGCTGATGCTGCTTCGCACATTGGCGTAGCCCGCGATATAAAAGCCGCACGCAACCGTGAAGTGAAATGGCCAAACGTTGATGCTTTCAAAACCGATAACCATAAACTACCGATTGCAATTGAGGTTGAAAATGCAGAAGCGTGTCCGAGGTATTCAGGCGTAACAATAGCAAACATTGCGGTTAAAGAATCTCCCGAGTGGTTAAAAAACAGGCTGCTCGCCATTGGCGTAACTCCCATCAACAACATCGTTGACATTACCAATTACGTATTGCATGAAACCGGGCAGCCGCTACATGCATTTGATGCGGATCAGATAACCGGCAAAAAAGTAATTGTTAAGACACTGCCCCAAAACACACCCTTCGTTACGCTTGATAACAAAGAACGCAAACTTCAGGCTAATGACCTGATGATTTGCAATGCCGAAGAAGGTATGTGCATTGCCGGTGTATTTGGTGGCATAAAATCAGGCATTACTGAAAACACAAAAAATGTATTCCTTGAGAGCGCGTACTTCTCTCCGGATTATGTTCGCAGAACTTCGTTGCATCATGGATTAAAAACGGATGCCTCCTTCCGGTTTGAACGCGGCACCGATCCGAATCTGACCGTATATGCTTTGAAGCGCGCAGCCTTGTTGATTAAAGAACTGGCAGGTGGAGAAATTTCTTCTGATATCGTTGATGTTTATCCTTCAAAAATCGAGAACAGGAAAATTCTGGTGAAGGATAAAAATGTGAACCGATTAATCGGAAAAGTTATTCCCCGCAAGGAAGTAACCGCCATACTTAACCAACTGGATATAGAAATCACGGATTCGCAAGCTGATCACTTTACCGTATCGGTTCCACCCTACCGGGTTGATGTGGTTCAGGAAGCCGATGTAATTGAAGAGGTGTTACGGATTTACGGATTTGATAATGTAGAGCTTAGCCAATTCGCCCAATCCGATTTTATTGCTGAATTCCCGGAAAAAGACATCAACAAGTTTAAAAATACCCTTGGTCAATTGTTGGTGAGCAATGGTTTCTACGAAATCTGGACTAATTCGCTGACCAATGAAGCCTATCAGCAAAAGCATAAGCTTACGTTTACGGGCGAGCCCGTTGAAATGCTGAACAAATTAAGTGAAGAGCAGGGTATTTTGCGACAAACGATGTTGTTCACCGGCCTTGAGGTGTGCGCGCATAACATCAACCGCAAACAAAAAGACCTGAAACTGTACGAGTTCGGTAAAATCTATTACCGGCTTGATGGAAAATTCAAGGAAGACGAGCGACTTGCGCTCTATATAAGCGGAAACCTCGAGACAGAAAACTGGCAGCGCAAAACAAACCCTGTTTCCTTCTACGACATGGGGCAGTTCATCCATCAGCTACTGATAAAGGCGGGTTGGCAGGATGTAAAACTACATGCCATAAGTGATCCACTGTTTGATTATGCCGTTCAACTTGAGCGTGGAAACCAGGTAATAGGCAAGTACGGCAAAGTAAAAACAACCCTTCAGCGTGATTTCGGCCTGAAGCAGGAAGTATTTTATGCGGAATTGGATACTGACTTGCTTTTCAGGCAGGCAAACCCTAAGTTAGTAGTTAAGGAAGTGCCGAAGTTTCCGGAAGTACGTAGGGATCTGTCACTTGTACTGGATCGAAACGTAAGCTTTGAAGACGTGCAGAAGCTTGTGCGTTCCACTGAAAAGAAACTCATCAAGGAAATCATTACCTTTGATGTGTACGAGGGAGAGAAAATCCCGGAAGGAAAAAAGGCTTATGCCTTAGGTTTTACCTTACAGGATGAATCAAAAACACTGACGGACGAGGAGATTGAATCAACCATGCAGCGCTTAATGGAAGCTTTCGAGCAAAAGTTGGGTGCCGTTATAAGAAAATAAATAAACCCTGTTCCGGAACGCCTGACAGCAACCAGAACAGTAACCCTGAAAACCTTTTTTACATGAACCAGGAGCTGTTAAAAACCAACCTCAACGGTCTGGAGCGTAAGATTTTAGTGCTGGTAAACGAGCACAAAAAACTAAAAGACGAAATCAAAACCTTAAAATCTGAAAATCAGGAACTTAAAGCGGATCTCCACAGCCGCGATGAGCAACTGGTCAATTTTAAAAATCAAATTAAAATCTCTAAAATTGTGGATAGTATAAACCCGGAAGACGGAAGTGTTTCGGAGCTGAAAAAGAAAGTAGACGACTACATACAGGAAATTGATAAGTGTATCGCGTATTTAAGCCGATAGAACAACTGTAAGCAACGTTAGATGGAGGAATTATCAATACGAATTAAAATAGCGGATCGCGAATACCCGATGAAGGTAAAAGCCCACGAAGAAGAACGCGTGCGCGCAGCGAGTCGGCTGATCAATGAAAAACTAAAATCTTACAGGGAACAATTCGGAATTGACGATAAACAAGATTTACTGTCTATGGTGGCCTTTGATAGTCTGGTTGAAAAGATGAGATCAGAGGAAAATCACCAGGAAATTGATCAAACAGTTTTTGAAAAAGTAAATCAACTGAATTACCTCGTTTCACAGTCTATTCTTTAACAGCTTCTGAACAATAGGACGAATTGTTAGTCCTTCCGGGTATTGGTAACCTTAACGATACCCATTATGACAGACCTAATAATAATTATCTCAGCCAGTGTACTTGGTGCCATTGTGATCGGGGTAGTGCTCGGAACATTCTTGTATAAAAGAAAATACAAGCGTAGACAAAAAGAAATTGAGGCCAAGGCAGGGCTGGTGTTGAAAGAAGCAGAAATTGCTGCTGAAAACCTGAAGAAGGACAAAGTCCTTGAAGCCAAGGAGAAAATCCTCAAGATGAAATCTGAATTTGAGGAAGAGGCCAACCGCAAGAAAAATCAGATCATCTCCAACGAGCAAAAAATCAAACAACGCGAGCAACAGGTTAACCGTGAGTTGGAGCAACTTAAGCGCAAAGAATCAGACCTGACTGAAACCCAGCAAAACCTGGCGCATCAGTTGGAGTTGGTAAAAAAGCGTAAAGAAGAACTTGATCGGTTCAATCAGCAAAAAGTTGAAATACTGGAAAACATCTCCAAACTCACAGCAGATGAAGCCCGCGAGCAACTGGTAGCTTCTTTGAAAGATGAAGCACAAACCCGCGCCTCCTCCTTCATCAAGGATATTATGGAACAGGCCAAATTAACGGCCACCAAGGAAGCGAAAAAGATTGTACTCGAAACCATCCAGCGCACCGCCACCGAACATGCTATAGAAAATTGTGTGTCGGTTTTCAACATTGAAAGCGATGACATCAAAGGAAAAATCATCGGGCGTGAAGGAAGAAACATTCGCGCACTGGAAGCCGCAACCGGGGTTGAAATTATTGTGGATGATACGCCTGAAGCGATTATCATTTCTGGCTTTGATCCCGTGCGCAGGGAAATCGCTCGTTTATCGCTGCATCGCCTGGTGCAGGACGGACGCATTCACCCGGCACGCATTGAAGAAATTGTAGCGAAGACTTCCAAGAACATTGAAGATGAAATTGTAGAAATTGGTGAACGTACAGTAATCGATTTAGGCATTCACGGCCTGCATCCTGAACTGGTGAAGATGGTTGGCCGTATGCGCTTCCGTTCTTCTTACGGACAAAACCTTTTGCAGCACTCACGTGAAGTAGCAAACCTGTGCGCAATTATGGCTGCGGAACTGGGACTGAATGTGAAGCAAGCCAAACGCGCTGGCCTATTACACGACATTGGCAAAGTGTGGCCCGAAGAATTGGAGAAACCCCACGCCATTGCCGGTATGGAACTGGCGCAGAAGTATAAGGAACATCCGGTGGTGTGCAACGCCATTGGCGCTCACCACGATGAAATTGAAATGACCAGCCCAATCTCGCCCATTGTACAGGCTTGTGATGCGCTAAGCGGAGCGCGCCCAGGCGCCAGACGCGAGGTAATGGAACAATACATCAAGCGCCTACGCGAATTGGAAGAGCTGGCTACCAGCTTTGAAGGGGTTGAAAAATGTTATGCCATTCAGGCGGGTCGTGAACTGCGCGTGATTCTCGATGCTGAAAAAGTAACCGATGATCGTGCCAGTCAGTTGAGTTTTGATATCTCACAAAAAATTGAACGCGACATGCAGTACCCGGGCCAGATAAAGGTTACGGTAATCCGCGAAATGCGTTCAGTGGCTTACGCGAAGTAAACAATTAAACTTTTTTAGATATTCACGGCAACCTGTATGGTTGCCGTTTTTATTTAGCTGTTTCAGGTAATCTTCTTAACCCATCGCTCCAGAGGAAGTCCCAACGCGATCAACAAAATAAACAGCGGGAAAAACCCGACCCGGTACCGAACATACGTACCAAAGTTGGGTGCTGACAGGGTGAGGAAAATACAAAGCGAAATACAATAAACAATCAGGGCAAAAAGTAGCAAGCGATCAGGCGAGGTGGTTAACGCACGAAAATACCTGAATGAATAAACGGTGAGCGCCAGCAGGATAAGATTTCCAACAGCTACCAACAATGAAAAAATATTAGAAGCCTCCCACACGAATGGCCTGAATAACCCAGATACCAACGCCCAGGGGGCATTCAGCAGAAAACTTCCAACGGTTGGTTTCAGGTTATGGAAATGAACCATCTTTTCGGGGTCAGACTTATCCCGGAAAGCTTCGAAATTCTCTACCACTACTTCCAGAATCCGTTGCGGGTAAAAATTCGGATGAACAAAGGTGACGATGAACACAAACACCATCATCAGTACAAGCAGTAATACAAATTCGCGGTATGCAGAAACCGCTGAGAGGCGCATGCGCTCCTGAACAAACCATCGCGTAAGCAAAGCAGATAACGCCACAGGAAAAAATACGGCTGCATAGTAGTACTTCAGGCTCCATAAAACCCAGGTGGCAATCAACAACACCACACTTTGCATCCATGAGAATTTTTTGTGTTGCCATACGGTAAGAAATATACCTAAGAGTACATACAGCATGGTCATTGCAGCACTCTCTTTGATAATACCTGAACTCCAGAATACGCTTGATGGAAAAAGGAGAAACGCCAGTATGGCTGCAAATTTTGCTTTCGGGTAGTACCGGCTGATTAACGAAACCAACCACCAGGATGCCGCAAATGAAAAGAGGGAAAAATAAAGCGATACAATCCAGTAATTGCCTTGTGTCAACAAAGTGAATACACTCACCAGCTTCACAAAAAACAAGGTGCGGTTCTCACCTGAAAACGTAGGCTCTTTTTCGAACCACAAGTAGGCCACATACTCGCGCAAGTTGGTCTTGGCTATTTCTGCTAACCGAAGGCTATCCTGAAAAAAATTAAACGTATCACTGTCGATATAGTATGTGCTGTACACGTACCCTAACGCTAATCCAGCTCCAAGTTTAAACACCAGGCACAGCCAATAGACCAGCTTACCATTTTCGGGATATCGCGTAAACCACCAAAAAGCGAGCGAAAAAATGATAGCAAGATGAATGAAGATTGAAATCATGAAGGCTTGACCAATGATGTTCCAATAGTACAATCCAGACACCGCCTCTTCAAACAATAATTATTATAAAGTTCGATGAGGCCTTGTGAATCGAAAGCGGTTTTGATCTTTAGGCCGAGCCCAGACCACTGTCGGGTGATGGTATTCTTCTCAGCCGGCAGGTGTTGAAGCCAGTCCAATGCGCGTTCCATATATTGTTGATCATCCTGACGAATTCCGTACGCCACCAATACAGGAATAGCGGTGTTGATGATCAGATTCTGAATACTACTCTTTCCAAGATAAGGTACGCGTTCAACTGGTTTACCAAATTGATAATGCGCTTGCCAATAAGCCGATTGCTTTACTGAAAGGCGTTTATACAACTCTTCATAGGAGACTGTGTCTATAATGGAAGAAAAAATACTTCGGTTCTGAATCAACAAAGCGGCTAACTGCGACAAACGAATAGTAGGAAAATTGGCTGGTCGCAACCGCAAAAACCGCCATTGCGATTGATGGAGTTGTCTATTTTCAAGATTGTATTTTATTCCCAGAAGCGCATACTCCCGTTTCAACAAAGTGGAATACTCATCCTTTACAACCTTCTCCAGAAAACCAGCCTGACCAAAAAGCAAAGCCTCTACCTGTGTAGTATTGTTGATATGCTTTCTCAGAACTTTAAAAGGAGTGGTTTCTGCCAGTCGTAAGAATGAATCTGCATTTACTTTAAAACCAAAATTCTTGCACAGAAGCTGATAAGCCGTTTCTTCCCAGTCGTTTTGATTTTTATCCAACATGGAAAGTACAACCCCTGCTTTTGCTTCCAACCGTTGGGCCAGAACTTTGTCCAACATGGACAACTTCACTACCTCACTTACCCGGTTCCATGAGGATGCACATGGAATGGAGTCAGAGCTGGCCAGAAGTTTTTTGAATTTATTCCAAAGTGAAATGTCAACCCGATTCTTCAACTCCAATGTTGGCATGGGTGATCCATCACTGCGGACTATGGCCTTATCATTTTCCCACACTACATGCAGCACAACCTTTTCGTAGGCGCCATCATTGCTATGGTGGTGATCCAGCCAGCCTGATGCCGAAATGTGAATCTCCACACTGCCGCGCCACTCCAACGAACCAATCTTGATTTTTGCATCACTGAAATCAGGACCCGCATGTGTATTGCGCATACCCGGATGAAGCACCTGCACCAACTCCCCCGAAGTGGTTTTCAATTCCTTCTTGTCGAAGTATTGGAATTGCCAGAGGTAGTGGAGGAAGGATTCGGTCATTTTAGAAGTAATAGAAATACAGAAACCACGAAGGACACGAAGGTCTACACAAAGGTCTCAAAGCAGCTTCTTCATTGTGAACTTTGTGCATTCTTTGTGTGCCTTGTGGTTAAACTTATCTTTTGAGATATCCTACAATTTTTCCATTAACTCCAGAAACACACGCATCTGCTCCTGAACCGCTTTGGCTTCCCTTGCGGCCGCTTGTGCAAAATCGTTTCCCGAAGAGGCGTAAATAATTGCCCGTGCAGAATTCACCAACAGGCCACACTCCTTATTCATGCCATTCTTCGAAACCATTTCCAGGTCGCCCCCTTGAGCACCAATGCCAGGCACCAGAAAGAAATGCTCGGGAGCGAGCTCGCGAATGTGTTTTATTTTATCGGCTTGTGTTGCGCCTACTACAAACATCAGTTGTTCGGGTGTTGACCATGTTTTGGCTTTTAGAATAACTTCTTCATACAACCTTCTGTCGGTTACTTTGGATTCGATCAATTGAAAATCGGCACTACCTGGATTTGATGTGTGCGCCAACAGAATAACCCACTTATCCTTGAATTGTAAAAATGGTTTAATGGAATCTTCACCCATATAGGGCGCTACCGTAATCGAATCGAAGTTCATGTTTTCAAAAAATGCGCGCGCATATAATGAAGAAGTGTTCCCGATATCCCCACGTTTGGCATCGGCAATCGTAAAGCAATCTTTCGGAACGTATTCCAATGTTTTTTGAAGACTCTCCCACCCCTTCGGACCGAGTGCTTCATAGAAAGCAATGTTCGGCTTATAAGCCACACAATAGTTGTGTGTGGCATCGATGATCTGCTTGTTGAATTCAAACACCGGATCTTTTTCTCCCTTCAGGTGATCGGGTATTTTTTTAATGTCCGTATCCAATCCAACGCAGAGGTAAGATTGTTTCTTTCTAATTTCTTCAACAAGCTGCTTTTTATTCATAGCCTAAAAATAAAAAGACCCGGAAGCTTTCGAAAGCTTCCGGGTCTTTGTGATGGGGTTTATTTCTATCGTAAGTCAATTACTTCTACGCCCGGGTATTTTTTGGGGTCAAACGTAAAGAAGGCATCAGCCACATTTACGTTTGGCGAAAATTTAGTAATGGTATACTTGTACTTGTTACCACTCTTATCGAACATCGTCCAGCTTTGAATGCTGCGATCTTTCTTGCCGATATTCATTTTGATCTTGAAGTACTGCGCATCTTTCTTTTCAGGAACAAGATCAACTACATCGCACAACACACCGTTCTCAGTCTGGTCTTCCAGGTACAGGTACTTAAAACCCTTTTTATACAATTCGTAGATTTTTGATGGATTGATCTCATCCGCATCCGGATCGTAATTGTCGATATTCACCTCTTTGGCAGCCGGCAAATACGTCCATACCGTAGTCCCGTTATTGATGATTTCCTGATCATCCATCGCCAGACGGAATTTATCACCCTTTACAGTGATTTTTCCTTTAAACTCCTCTTTGATGCCCTCCACATCGTTGGTCATGCTGGAAGTGATGTTGGCTTCAAATGAAGTGAAGGCTTTATATTTTTTACTCATGGCCTCCAGAATTTCGAGGGCCTTGGGATCATACTGGGCGAAGGATGCTTTGGCAAAAAGTGCCAAAAGAAGTGCGATAGCGTACTTTTTCATGTTTATTTTACTGGTGAACGATTAACTAAAGCGGCTGCAAAAATACGTTACTGGCCGTGTTTTTCCTTCAATCCATTCAATAATTGTTCCAAACTCATGTCGTCCTTAATCAGCACTTCGCGGGCTTTACTGCCTTCAAAAGGCCCCACAATTCCGGCTGCTTCAAGCTGGTCGATCAGGCGACCTGCCCGGTTATAGCCAAGTTTCAGCTTGCGCTGGATGAGGGAAGTACTTCCCTGCTGGTGCATAACGATGAGTTTTGCCGCCTCTTCAAACAAGGCATCGCGTTCTGAAAGGTCAACCGTTGATGCACCACTTTCTTCATCTTCATATTCGGGCAGCAAGTATGCCGAATCGTACCCGCGTTGTGAGCCGATGTATTCACAGATGCGCTCAATTTCAGGCGTATCAACAAACGGACACTGCAAACGAATAATATCCGATCCGGATGACAACAACATATCGCCCATACCTACCAATTGATCGGCCCCACCAGTATCGAGAATAGTGCGCGAGTCAACCTTGGAAGTTACCCGGAAGGATAATCGAGCCGGGAAGTTTGCTTTGATCACACCGGTGATTACGTTCACCGATGGACGTTGTGTAGCAACAACCAAATGAATGCCGATGGCACGCGCCAATTGAGCCAACCGCGCGATCGGTGTTTCTACTTCTTTGCCAGCCGTCATCATCAAATCAGCTAACTCATCAATCACCAACACAATGTAAGGCAAGAACCGATGCCCTTCTTTCGGATTAAGTTTGCGCGCGACAAATTTCGCGTTGTACTCTTTCAGGTTTCGGGCTCCGGCATCTTTCAAAATTTCGTACCGGTTTTCCATTTCAATACACAGCGAGTTCAATGTATGTACCACTTTGCGTGTATCGGTAATGATGGCCTCCTCACTGTTAGGAAGTTTAGCCAGGTAATGACGTTCGATTTTACTGAACAGCGCCATCTCTACTTTTTTGGGATCTACCAATACAAATTTCAATTGCGATGGATGACGCTTATATAATAAGGAGCCAAGAATAACATTTAACCCAACCGATTTACCCTGACCCGTAGCACCAGCCACCAGCAAGTGCGGCATCTTGGCCAGGTCAATAACCAGCACTTCGTTGGAAATGGTTTTTCCCAGTGCAACTGGTAATTCCTTATCTGTTTTTTGAAATGAAACGGTTGAAAGTACAGAACGGATGCTTACCATCTCGCGGTTCTTGTTGGGCACTTCAATACCAATGGTTCCCTTGCCGGGAATAGGTGCGATGATACGAATACCCAAGGCTGCTAAGCTCAAGGCAATGTCATCTTCCAGGTTTTTTATTCGTGATATTTTGATACCGGCATCCGGAACAATCTCATAAAGCGTAACGGTCGGGCCGATGGTTGCCTTAATGCTGGAAATACCGATTTTAAAATTGGTGAGTGTGGCCAGAATTTTGTCTTTGTTCTGATTCAGCTCCTCCTGCGTTACCTGAACCTTTCCGGTATCATACTCATTGAGCAATTCAAGTGGCGGAAACTTATATTTACTTAAGTCGAGCGTGGGATCATACACGCCCTTATCTTCAACCAGTTTCTCTGCTACCTCATCTGTTTCGGTTCGTTCCTCAATGATAAAATCCGGCTCTGCTTTATCCTTCTCCTTTTTAATCGACTCAGTCTTATCAACTTCAAGTTTTACTTCCTTAACAGGAACAACCGGCTCCTGTGGTTTAACCAACACAACAGGCTCGGGAATTTCTTCCTCATCTTTTTCAACCTGCTTGGGCCAGTTATCCTGATCATCTGTATAGGCAGGAGCAGCTTCCTCTTTTATGATGGCATCATTGCCCATGGGCTTTGGATCAGCCGGAAGAAATGCCGGAATAGAGGTTACATTAAAAAAGAAAATGATGAATAGGAACAACGAGAGCACGAGCAGCAGAAACGTTCCCCAGCCCAATAAGCCGTGCGAGATCATGGCCATCTGGTAACCCAAGCCACCACCGAGAAAACTCCATTCTATTACACCATCCACATTCAGGGTTAAGTACCCAAACAGCAGGCACAGCCACAGGCTGGTGAATACGCTGAAAATCAGTGAACTTGATATTGGCAACAAAGCCCGCTTAAATGCCAACTTGAAGCCGAGTAAAAACAATACGAATGGCACCAGAAAAGCCGATACCCCAAACCAACGAAAAATAAAGTAATGGGATGCCATGGCGCCATACAACCCTAGCCAGTTTTCGGTCTCAAGGGCTGATTCCAATAAGCCGCCCTGTGCCACTCCTTCTACCACACTATGATCAGCCTTACCTGTAAACAGGTACGACACAAATGCGATGAACAAAAAAACTGCCGAGATAAGAATTACAAAACCGAACGCCAACCCGAAACGCGGATCAGTAAAAAAATCAAAATTGAATTTGTTGTTCTTGGATGCCTTGCTTTTTCTCTCTTTCTCAGGTTTTTTAAATGTGTTTGATTTATAGGTATTCTGAGCCATCGATAAGTTTAAAAAGTACTCAAAACTAAGGAAAAACCTTGAAACATGAGTTTTCCAATAAGGCAATTTCAATCGTCCAGCTTTTATGGACGGTTCAGGTTGATTGCTTATCTTGGTAAATTACAAAAGCCCCATGCCGCGCCTGATCCTCCTCTTTCTTCTGATTTCCTTCCAGCTCGTTGCACAAAGCAGAATTGACAGCATGCTCAACATTGTCAATAAGAACTTGAATGATTCAAGCCACGCCAGAACGCTCGTTAACCTTGGTATTGCCAACGAGCGAAATGATAATATCAAAGCCCGCAGGTACTTCAAAGAAGCCATTGCATTGCATGAAAGTGGAGTGCCCGGTAATTGGATAAGTGCCGCCTACGTTCGAATGGCAGGCGTGTATTCTTCAACTGGTAACCGCGACAGTGCCTTGTATTTTTTTAATCAGGCCAAAAATTACCTCGACAAAAATCCAAATAACAAAGCGCTTTCAACCTACCTGACGGGGTGGGGTGTATTCAATAACAATTACGGAAATTATGCAGAAGCATTGGCCGCTTATGAGCAAAATGCTGCACTCGGGGAGGCCGTTATCGGAAAAGAAAGAATGGCCGGCAATTACCTGAACATGTCAAATGTATACGCCCGCATTAATCAGGCAACGAAACGCGAAGAATCAATATTTAAAGCACTGGCGTTGTTTGAGGAAATCAACAATGAGATTGGCCTTTCTTTTTGCTATAACGCGTTAGGAAATATTTTTTACGAGCAAAAAGATTATGCTAAAGCCGAACAGTATTTTCAGAAGTCTCTTGCGTTACGCATTAAACGCAATGACAAACGTGGCATTGCCGTGATGTATAATAATCTGGCTAACGTATTTATGGACACTGAACGTTTTGCGCAGGCATTGGAATTTCAGTATCAATCGTTAAAAATAAACGAAGAACTGCAGCAACAGGAGGAAATTGGAATGAACTACGTAAACCTGGGAAAGATTTATCAGAAAATGAATCGCTTGCAGGAAGCACTCAACTATTTCGATAAGGGTGAAAAAATTTTTAAAACAATTAGCATAACACGATACGATGCATTTATCTCGGCCGAAAAAGGGCGCATCTACACGCAACAGGCCAATGAAGATCAAACCCGGAAATCACTTGCGCTGCAAAAACTACAGGAGAGTGTAGCCCAGGCACAAGCCAGCGGTGAGTTGATCAGCGAACTGAATGCCGTTACGTTCCTGAAAGAATTTTACCTTCAGGAAAAGAATTATGAAGAAGCCTATAAACAATTGAGTCGTCAGCATGAACTAACAGATTTGCTGGAAGGGAAAGAAGTTAAGCTCCGCATTTCTCAATTGGAAACACAATACGAGGTGGCGCAAAAAGAAAATGAAATCGCCCTGCTTAAAGCACAACAACAAGTACAGGAAGCCGAACTTGACCGTCAACGGGCAAAGCAAACCATCATTGGCATTGCACTGATCTCCGTTATCATCATCAGTTCGCTTTTAGTAAACCGATACCGAGTGGTTAATCGAACCAGGCGCCAACTTGAAATTGAAAAAATGCGCAGTAACATAGCCCGCGATCTTCATGACGATTTAGGCTCAACACTTTCCAGCATAAACATCATCAGCCAGATTGGCCTGACGCAACAAAACGGAAATGCGGGCACTCATTTTAAACGCATCCATGAACAATCCGGACGAATGATGGAGAGTATGTCGGATATCGTATGGGCGATAAATCCGGAGAATGATACGTTAGAAAAGCTCATCATTAAAATGAAAGAGTTTGCTGCAGAAATACTGGAACCGAAAGGCATCACCATTCATTTTCAAATGCCCGAACAAGCCAATCACATTCACCTGAATGCCGAAAAAAGAAAGAACCTGTTTTTGATTTTCAAAGAGGCCGTGAACAATGCCGCCAAGTATAGTGAGGGCAGCGAAGTGCAGGTGACCTTAACACATGCTAATGATATGCTCACACTTCTGGTCACCGATAATGGAAAGGGTTTTGAAGAAGCCACCGTCAAAGCGGGGAATGGGTTGCGCAACATGGAGTCGCGGGCACGTGAAATGCATGCGCGTTTACAGCGAAAAAGCAGTCTGGATCACGGCACAGAGGTTTTGGTGGAAATACCCCTCACATGATTGGGGTATATCTTTATCAGGAACATTCACTTTACTTTATATAAATTTTACCTATGGCTGTTCAAGCCCTTATTTATGAAGACAATCCGCTGTTGCGGGAAAGTCTGTGCAGTTTAATCAACGCTAAAGATGGTTATACAGTTGAAGCAGCACATGATAATGTGTTACAGGCAACTGAACACATCAAAGCCATTCAGCCCACTATTGTATTGATGGATATTGACATGCCGGGTATGACGGGCATAGAGGCTGTGAAACAAATCCGAAAATTCAACAGCACTATACCGATCATTATGCTCACGGTATTTGATGACAATGAGCATGTATTTGAAGCACTAAAATCCGGAGCCAGTGGATATTTACTCAAAAAGCATTTATCGGAAAAATTATTTGATGCCATCGATGAAGCTTTAAGCGGAGGGGCCCCGATGTCGCCCAGCATTGCCCGCATGGTTATTGAATCCATGCGCAAGCCAGGAAATGAAAATCCATACCAGCTCACCACACGCGAAAAAGAAATTCTGGCATCACTCAGCAGTGGCAACAGCTATAAAATGATTGCCGCGCAATTGGAGATCAGTCTGGATACGGTGCGCACACACATTAAAAAAGTCTATGAAAAATTACAGGTGCATTCGCAAACAGAGGCCGTAAGCAAAGCCATTAATGAAAAACTAGTTTAAAAACCCGTCTCAAATGAATAAAAAATCACGTGATCTGTTTTTTCCGGTCATGTCGTTGCTGCTGCTGGCCATTGTACTGAAAGGATTTGGGCCAAGTTTCTTTTTCAGAGACAGCACTTCAACGGAAGGTGGATTTGGGCCAGAAGGCTTACCCATTTACCTGATCATTCATGGATTGGTGATGAGCACATGGATGTTGTTACTGGTTGTACAAACCGGCTTTGTACAAACAAAAAACATCAAAGCGCACATGGCGTTGGGCTGGGTCGGACTGGTAGTGGCTCTGCTCGTAGTTCCAACAGGCATTATGGCGATGAATGGATTTGGGCCACGCTTGCTGGCATTGGGTGTGCCCCCTCCTGTTTTACGCGAAGGCCTTTCTTTGCTTTTCTGGATTGATGTGTTCTCACTTATCCTCTTTCCAAGTCTGATTGGTGCAGCTATTTACTACCGAAAAAAGACAGCGTGGCACAAGCGCTTAATGTTATTTGCTGGTTTCACCGTAATGTTACCCGCACTGGGCCGAATGACTGCACAAATTGCGCAGACCGATAGCTTTGGCGGAATCAACTGGCCGCTCACCTGGGGTGTACTGTTTTGCATTATGCTGAGCGTGCCACTCTACGATTTTTTATCCAACAGAAGCATACAACGAATAACCATTATCAGCTTCCTGGCTGTGGCCTTAGGAATGCTCTTTTCAGTTTTGATAGCGGCTACGGAGACTGGAAAAGATTTGGCGTCATCTCATTTCTTGAACTGATAGAGAATTGAAATTAGACCTATTCAAATTCACGATCAAATGGCAATAAAATTAACAGCAAATATTCTTTTATGGACTTTGATCATTCTTCTGTCAGCCTATTTCTTACTTGATAACGTTATTGCTTACTTCTATGGGTACAGAAGTCCAATATTTGGCGACAAGATTTTCGACAACCAGTTATGGGTGGTTATGCACATGGTTGGAGGGACCTTTACATTGTTATTGGGACCGACACAGTTCTGGTCTTTTATCCGAAACCGGTTTATGAAATTCCATCGCATGGCAGGAAAAATATATATGCTCGGCATCGTACTGATTGGTATTTCAGCCGGAAGACTTTCATTGATCAGTCCTTGCGTGCCCTGCCGGATATCACTATTCCTATTAACCGTGTTTGCAGTTGTCTCAACTTTCTTTGCATGGAAAGCCATTAAAGCAGGGAACATCAAGACCCATCGGCAAATGATGGTGCGCTCCTACATTTGCGTGCTTGCTTTTGTATTGGTAAGAGTAAATGATGTATTTTCTCTGGATTTTCTATTTGGAAAAATAGGCGATCCGACTTTTGCACGCGTAGTGCAAGAATACTTCTGGTCGTTTGTTCCGCTTATTCTTGCTGAAATATGGATGACCTGGATACCTGCCGTTTATGGTCGTAAAAATTAACACTATGTCAATTTGCTATCCCTGAGTGATTGAACTTCTAATAAGAAAGGAAGAAATTACTGTAATTGTAAATTATAAGATTGTAAAACCCTAAATCATGAAAAACTACATAGCTTCTCTCTTTTTAATAATAAACATAGTTGTGTTTTCATGCAAAGAGCAAACTCAAACCGACCCTGCCGCTTTTTATATGCCCGGTGAATTTGAACCGCATGAGGCTGTATGGCTAGGCTGGGAAGAATATGACACCACCATACATGAAGTTGTGTTTGATATTATTAAAGGACTAGACGAAAAAGTGCCGGTGAAGATTGCCATTGATTCTGACAGTCTTAAACGTGCTGCTCAAAGTCGGCTCTCATTGGCAGGAATCGACACAACCACCATTCAGTTTTTTGTTACTCCCGGAGATCGCTATTGGATTCGCGACCACGGCACGGCATTTTTAGTAAACCAGAACGGTGAATTGGCAGCAGCCGATTTTGGCTGGAATCTGTACGGGTATTACGCCTGGTGGAAACTACGTGAACCTGAACGAGTCGATAGCATCAACTATTGGGAAAAGGAAGAACTGACTGGAAAAACCAGCAAGGTGGATAGCCTGATGGGTGTACTTACCGGAGCACGCCACATAAAATCAAATCTTATTATAGAAGGCGGATCACTTGAGTCGAATGGGAAAGGTGTACTGATTCAATGCGAATCGGTTACACTTCAGCGCAATCCGGGCTGGACGAAAGAAGAAATCGAAGCGGAATACAAGCGCGTGATGAATGTAAAGAAGGTGATCTGGCTCAAGCAAGGCCTGGCAGATGATGAGCACATCTGGCATTTGCACAACGGCAAGTACGTTACTATGGGCACCGGTGGCCACACCGATGAGTTTGTTCGGTTCGCCAATTCAAATACCATTCTATTGGCCTGGATTGATGAAGCAGAAAAAGATCTCCATCCGCTTAACCAACTCACCTACTCTCGCATGCAGGAAAATTTAAAAATTCTGGAAGCCTCAACCGATCAGGATGAAAAACCCTTTCGCATTATTAAAGTTCCTTTACCCAGCCCCATTGAACAACCAGCAGTGGTGGCTGAGAAATCTTCGCCCATGGAATTCTGGAAATTAACACCAAAAGCTTTTCTGCCAGCAGAGCGTCCGGCTGTTGGTGATACATTAATTCGTGTTGCGGCATCCTCTTACCTGAATTTTTTGGTCAGCAATGGAGTAATTATCAACGCCAGCTACACCCAACATGGAACACCTACTGAACGCGAGGAAAAGGTTAAAGCCATTCTTAAAGAAGTATTTCCTGACCGGGAACAGGTTTGGATCAACGCATTACCCTTAAACTGGAACGGAGGCGGAATACATTGCAGCACACAGCAAGAACCTCAACTAAAAAAGTAGTGCACGAAAAAAGCGACAGTATCAAAATAGAAAATCCATCACCAACAATATAAACCGTATGAGAAAAGTATTAGGCACTCTTTTGCTTTTAACGCTTACTTTGGTTGCTTATAGTCAGGGCACAATTACCACTGTACAATTTCTGGCTCCTTCTATTCAAAACAACAAAGGCGGTGAAGAGGCCAACCGAAGGCTCTCTATATACCTACCTCCAGGTTACGAAACTTCTAACCAACGCTATCCTGTAATCTACTTCTTACATGGCTTTGCTGTTGATGATAAAGATATGATGGAGTGGATCGGATTTAAAAACCTGATGGATTCTGCCATACATGCGGGAACTCTTCGGCCTTCGATTCTTGTGCTGCCCAACAGCATGACAAAATACTTTGGCAGCTTTTATACCAACTCATCTGTTGCTGGAAACTGGGCTGATTTTATTGGGAAAGATGTGGTGGAATATATGGATAAACATTACCGAACAATTGCCAATCGTAACAGCAGGGGGTTAGCCGGACATTCTATGGGAGGCAATGGAGCATTGAAAATTGCCATGCTATTTGCTGATAAGTTTAGCGCTGTATACGCAATGAGTCCGGGTGCTTTGCATTTCTCCGAAGAATTCAGATTAGCACATCCGGCTTTTAAAAGAGTTACCCAGCAAACAAATATGGACTCTTTACGCAATGCCGTGCCCTACTACGATTTTGAAAAGTTTCCGTTTTTTGAAATGCTTTACGCAAGTCTTTGCAGAATGTATTCTCCCAATGTAAATGAACCCTTGTTACAGGCCGATCAACCCATAAAATACGTTGATGGCAAAATGGAGGTAAATACTTCAGTACTTAAAAAATGGGAGACAAATTTTCCGATCAATATGATCGATGACCACATAGCAGAGCTGAAGACTTTATCCGCACTAAAAATAGATTGGGGTCGGAATGAAGAGTTTAAACATATACCGCGAACAAATCTCGAATTCAGCAAAAAACTTGAGGCTCTTGGTATTAAGCACTATGCTGAAGAATATATCGGTGATCATGTGAACATGCTCGATGGATTTAATGGAAGGATTTTCACAGAACTGCTTCCCTTCTTCAACGCTTATCTCAATTTTAAACAACATCAAACCGCAAACAATAAATGACCATCTCAACTCTATGAAACAAAGCTGATTTTGATGAATTTATTTCCGCGTATTTGAATAGATAAAAGGATTGATAAATCGTACATCTGAATGGGGGATCGGCAGGCTCGTCAACAAGATTTGGAAGCGTTCTAAAAACAACAAATCAACAACATGAAAACCCATCCCTTCGAAAGAGTTTTACTACCTGGCACTGCGTGGGCCTTGCTCCTGCTCATCCCTATTACATTTTTTGGATTTTACCCCAGCTACTTCTCCAGGTTAGCCACACCCACTTCAGCTATCATTCACCTGCACAGTGTATTTATGCTGCTCTGGTTAGCTACCGTTGTGGCGCAAACGCTTTTAATTAAGTTCAATAAGCTAAATCATCATCGGCTGGTTGGCAAAATCAGTTATGCCTTGATGCCACTGGTTATCGTCAGCGGTTATTTCATGCTTCGCTTCTCGTATCAGCGCGCCTTATCCGGTGAGGAGGTGGGCCCTCCCGGATATTATACGGAAGATTTGCCTATTCAAATTAAAGCGGCCGAGTCAGTTGCAATTGGTAGCATGTATTGGGTTTGGTTATTCGTGCACTATACACTTGGTGTTTACTTCAGAAAAAAGCTGATAGCACATGCCACCTTTATGCTGGCTGCGGCTTTAACCATTCTCGGCCCGGCTGGCGATAGGTTGATCTGGCATATTTGTGATGCAATGGATTGGTCATTTAATGTGGTTGCCGAAAATTTTGTATTTGGTTTGGTGGCAGTTGTCTTTGCAGGGCTTTTGCTATTTCATAAAAAGAAAAATCAAAGCCTCCAACCAACCGGTATTATACTGGCCATTCATGGACTCGGGGTTTTTCTCTTTTTTAACATGGCGTTTCATCCGGTGTGGAACCGAATGGCCGCTTTTTTCTATTCCTGATAATTTGTTACAAGCCAACTTTAAAAGCGGTTTAATTCTAAAATTTTCCGAAATTTAGCTTCCCCAAACCCCTCATTTCCATGCGATACCTTCTGCTGCCTGGCTTTTTTCTTATTAGTTTTTTCATCCATGCTCAAATCAGCAGCACGTTCAATGCAAATGCTCTAGGCTGGACTACACCAAACGATGCTGACGGGACAATTGGCTATAGCGGAACCGGGGGTAATCCTGGAGGTTTTGTATTCGGTTCTCCCTTTATTATTAATCTGGGTGCAGGAAGCTTATATGTTCCCTTTAATTTTGTAGCCCCTACCACGTATCTGGGAAACCGAAGTACCTATTACAACGGAACATTACAGTACGATGTTCAGCAAAGCACTACAGGTGCACCGAATCAATATGCGGAGGTAACTATAGCTAACAATCTGGGTGTAGTCTTGTATTATTTTCCACCAACCTCCAACCAACCCCCCGCAGCCCCTTCGTGGGCAACTTATAGAGTTGTGCTGAACAATTCTTTAGGCTATTGGAAAACAACCAATAGTCCGGCTGGTGCAGCTGCCACTGAAATACAGATTCAAAATATTCTTGGCGATTTAGCCACACTTGAAATCCGAGGATTGTATCGGGATGCTAACGTAACGGGTCGGCTAGATAATGTAAGTATGACACCTCCAATCATTATCAATACACAACCCACCAATGCAACAGTTTGCAGTGGTGCCATCACAACCCTTACAACGGCTGCATCCGGCAATCCAACCATCACGTATCAATGGGAGATTGAAAGCAGCCCCTCGGTTTGGACAAATGTTACAAACACTGGTGGATATAGCGGAGCTACCACAGCAACCCTCACCATTAACACTACCGGAAATTTTGGTGCTGGCAATTACCGGTGTCGTGTTTCAGGAATAAACGTAGTTGATGCGATAACTAATTCAGCAACACTAACAGTTAACTTCACCGCAGCACCAACTACTACAGGTGCATCCCGTTGCGGAACGGGAACCGTAACCCTATCAGCTGCAGGAGGTGCGGCCGGACAATATCGCTGGTATACTGTACCAACAGGCGGAACAGCCTTAGCCGGACAAACCAACAATACATACACAACCCCGTCTCTTAGTACCACAACAACCTATCACGTTGCCATCAACAACGGAACTTGCGAAAGTTTGCGTACGGCAGTTACGGCCACCATTAACACTATTCCTGCCGCGCCTACAACTACAAGTGCGGCACGATGTGGTACTGGAACCGTTACGCTTAGTGCAGCAGGTGGTGCAGCCGGGCAATACCGGTGGTATACGGTGCCAACGGGTGGAACGGCCATAGCAGGGCAAACAAACAACACCTATACCACTCCTTCATTAAGCACAACTACTACTTATCATGTCGCGATTAACAATGGAACATGCGAAAGTGCGCGAACTGCCGTTACCGCAACAATTAACACACTGCCCACAGCGCCTACAGCAACAGGCGCATCAAGATGCGGAACAGGTACCGTAACACTTTCAGCAGCCGGAGGTGCAGCCGGACAATACCGATGGTATACGGTGCCAACCGGGGGAACGGCCCTTGCCGGTCAAACAAACAGCACTTATACCACTCCTTCAATAAGCACAACAACCACCTACCATGTTGCAATAAACGATGGCACTTGTGAAAGTACACGTACTGCTGTAACGGCTACCATCAACACTCTTCCAGCCGCGCCTACTACCACAAGTGCATCCCGTTGCGGAACAGGAACCGTAACACTTTCAGCAGCCGGAGGTGCGGCCGGACAATATCGCTGGTATACTGTACCAACAGGCGGAACAGCCTTAGCAGGACAAACCAACAATACATACACAACCCCGTCTCTTAGTACCACAACAACCTATCACGTTGCCATCAACAACGGAACTTGTGAAAGTACACGTACCGCTGTAACGGCAACCATTAACACAATACCAGCAGCACCAACAACTACTGCAGCTGCGCGATGCGGAACGGGAACCGTTACACTCACCGCAGCTGGTGGTGTAGCAGGGCAATATCGCTGGTACACCGTGCCAACGGGTGGAACAGCCATTGCCGGGCAAACAAACAGCACCTACACAACCCCTTCCATTAGCACAACTACAACTTACCATGTCGCGATTAACAACGGGACATGCGAGAGTGCGCGCACACCAGTAGTTGCAACAATCAACACATTACCAACTGCACCCACGACAACAGGTGCTGAGTCTTGCTTACCCGGAAGTGTAACCTTAAGCGCATCGGGTGGAACAAACGGGCAGTATAGATGGTACACCGTGGCATCGGGCGGAACAGCTTTGACAGGAGAAGTAAACAGCACGCTCCTTACTCCTGTTTTATCAGTAACCACCACCTATTATGTTGCCATTAATAATGGAACCTGCGAAAGCACACGCACGCCCGTAACGGCCACCATTGCAACACCCGGTTGCGACAACGAGCCTCCTGTAATCGCACCGGTAACATCAGTGACGCCCATTGGTGGAATCATTACCATAAACCTGGTTGACCTGATCAGTGATACCAACGATAATGTTGACTTCTCTACCCTCACCATTATCGGTCAACCTACAAGCGGAGCAACAGCAACCATCGATGGTAACTTCAACCTGATCATCAATTACCAAGGCATTTCGTTTACCGGAACGGAGAACATTACCATCGAAGTGTGTGACATCTTTGCCGCCTGCACCCAACAAGTTCTTTCATTGGAAGTGGTGGGTGATATTGACATTTTCACGGCCATTTCACCAAACGGTGATGAGCGAAATGATATTTTTCTGATAGAGCACATTGAAAAATTTGACGACACACGCGAAAACCGGGTAAGCATTTACAATCGTTGGGGGGATTTGGTTTGGGATGGCCGCAATTACGATAACGCTTCTGTTCTATTCATTGGTAAGTCCAACAATGGATCCGATCTGCCTGCAGGCACCTACTTTTATAAAATTGAATTTTTGGGCGGGCGGCCCACACAAGTCGGCTACTTGTCGTTAAAACGATAGCAACTACTCAACAAACTGATTTTATTGATTCACTGAAGGATTTTAATACAGAATCCTATTTGTTTGGTAATTTGCATCAATACATCCACATTGAAGATCGTTATCCGAAACATTGCGCAGTTTGCCATTCTGTTAGTCATACTAATCGGGCTTTCATACCTTTCTTTTCAGCTTAGCACCGTTACCAACTCACTCCTGCTCTATCTACCCCTGGTGTTAGGGATTGTGTTTATTCATTGGTTTGGCTTAAAAGTTGTACCTGTATTGCTCATTAATGGCATTACAACGCTTATGATTTATGGTGTAACCAAGTTTCCACCATTCATGATCATGATATCCACACACGAAGCCGTTGTTGCCGTAACATCATGGTTGCTCTATCAAAAATTATTTCCTCAAAAACACAGCGAACGATTGGGCAATACAGAATCATTTCTAAGGTTTCTGTTTCTGGGAATTGTGATACCCGTTTGTGTTAACTCAATCTATGTCTATCACTACGGTTTTGTTAAGGGTGATATGGACAAGGTAGGGCTGTATTGGCTATCCGACTTCATTACTATTCTTCCGCTCTCCATTGCTTTGCTGTATTTTATTGATTTTAAAACGGCCACGCAGTCGTTTCAATTCAAACCGCTTCAGATCAGTCGCAGGGCGTTCATTGAACTATTGGGCATAAGTGGTGTATTCATTGCTCTATCCATTTTATTTCCCTTCGATAAGTACTGGTTTATCTATGGTATTGGCGCTACCCTTTTTGCGCTGCGTTGGGGGTTCTCTGTGGCCATTGTGCTCAACGTGATCATTTTCATGCTCAGCTATTTGCTGCCACTCTTTGATTTTGCATCTTCCTTGCTCATTACACAAGGCTCTACGCAATTTATAAGCGTTCACCTGGGCATGAGTACCATGATGTTTGTATCATTGTTGGTGGGCCGGGTAGTTACTGACCTCAGCACCGCTGAACAAAATCTGAAAACCGAAAAAGCACGGGTTGAAAAAATTAACGATAACCTGCAACAGGCTAATCAGGAACTAGACCATTTTGTTTACAGTGTCTCGCATGACTTGAGTGCGCCATTAAAATCCATAAAAGGGTTGGTAACCGTAAGCCGAATGGACCCAACTAATGGATCATTGTATCTTGAAAAAATTGAAAAGAGTGTTGAGCGACTTGAAAATTTCATTGACGAGGTACTGGAGTATTCGCGCACCAGCAGAAAAAACCTGGTCTATGAAAGTATACAAATAAAAGAGTTGGTTGATCAGATCAATGCCAAGTTTGAATTTTTGGAAAATTATGCCAACATACATTTTTCCTATGATCTACAGGTACCTGTCATCACAAGTGATCGGTTTCTGCTCCGCGTTGCTTTAGGCAATTTGCTTTCCAATGCCATTAAATATCAAAAGAAATTCTCCGATCAAGAACCCCAGATTATTTTAAAGTCCTATCAGGATGCTTCCAGCCTGATACTGGAAGTTATCGATAACGGAGAAGGAATCCGTGATGAATTCAAAACCAAACTTTTCAACATGTTTTACCGGGGTACGGCCAGTTCTACCGGATCAGGACTTGGGCTTTACATTGCCAAAGAAGCCGTTCAAAAACTAGGAGGAACCATCTCTGTTGAATCCGTTTACGGTGAAGGTTCAACTTTCCGGATTAAACTGCCCGCAGGCCAGCTTTAGCCCTCCTCACATTATTAGGGTATTTTCACCTTACCATTTTAGCGTAATTTCAAGAACGCTAAATCCTCCTTTATGCCACGCCTGATAGCCCTATTTTCGCTGATTTTAATAGGTAAACTATGCTCTGCCCAAATCACCAGTACGTTTGATACCGATGCCGATGGGTGGACCTTTTTCGATACCAGCACACCCATCACCGTTAATCATCAATCCAGCAACGGAAATCCTGGCGGATTTGTGTCCGTAACCTATTCGGCCTCTGTTGGCACCACAACTGAATCATGGTTCGCTCCTGCCAAGTTTTTAGGAAACCTGGTGGTGCGTTCGCTCGGGCGAGACTTCAAATTCGACCTTCAGCAATCCGTTGCCGGCACCGGATCAAATCCGGGTATAGCCGAAGTTCGGATTGAAAATGGTGGAAGTGTCTTGATATACCAACTTCCCGTAAAACCTGCTGTAGCTCCAGCATGGACTTCTTACTCTGTTAAACTAGACGAAACAGGAGGTTGGTTGTGGTCAACCACATCAGGCAGTGCCGCGACCCGTTCTCAAATCATTCAGGTGCTCACAAATGTTACGTCTATTGAAATCAGGGGCACATATGCCACAAATGCCACCTACACATCCGGGCTTGACAATGTTATCATCGAGCAGGCCACCTTAACGACTGCACCGCTGGTATCAACCTTATCAGTTACTTCCGGAAAGCCTGGAGATGTTATTACCATCAACGGTAGCGGTTTCGATCCTGATCCAAACAACAATGTGGTGTACTTTGGCTCGATAGCCGGCACAATCAACAACGCATCCAGTAATCAACTAAGCGTAACCGTTCCCGTAGGTGCTCCCCATGGAAAAATCAGCATTGTTAATAAAACCACCGGCTTAACATGCACCTCTTCCAAACCGTTCAATCCTGTTTTTGATGGTGGCGGAAGAATTATTCCGGCTTCACTCAAACCAAAGTTTGATATGCTATTGGATCCAACAACGGGGAACGATATTAGAGGGATTAAAATCGGTGATATGGATGGTGATGGATGGAACGACTTGGTTGTTTCTGAAAGCGCGATCAATGACATTTCCATCTACCGTAATTTAGGCTTAGGTGGCAGCCTGTCACCTTCCTCGTTTGCACCCAAAGTCAGCCTAGACGGAGCAGGCAATCAGGGAAGTTTATTCTTGTCTGATCTTGACGGGGATGGGCTACAAGATGTTATATCCAGTTATAGTAACGGGTCTCAATCCTACTTTGTAACGTTTCGGAACATCAGCACACCGGGCAATATTGCTTTTGAAGCTTTTGAAAGATGGCAAGGCAATGCATATTCCTCTTTTGTATCCAATATTGTTGATGTTGATGGCGATGGTCGTGTGGATTTGATCGGGCAACATGGAAACGGAAGCGTGAACCCCGATTTATGGATTGCTCAGAATATCAGCATACCTGGTAATATTGAGTTTGGCGCATCCCTTAATTACTTTGGTAATACCTTAGATGCGGGTGAAGGTGTTGCAGTTGGAGATTTAGACAATGACGGAAAACCTGAACTAGTTGTTAGCCATAATTTTGGCGCCACACTATCGTTGTTAAAGAATACATCAACCCCGGGGCTAATTTCGTTCAACAATATGGGGTCGATAGCTACTGGCCAATACAACCGGGCAACACAAATTGCCGACATGAATGGAGATGGATTAAATGACATCATCTTTAAATTCAATGGCACTCAGGATATTCGGATATTACTGAATACCAACAGCGGAGGAGAGCTCGCTACTTCAGATTTTGCCACTGAAATTGTGCTGACCAGTGAACTCGGAAATTATGGAGGCATGTCTATTGCCGATGTGAATGGCGATGGTAAACCCGACATCCTGGCTTCAGACGATGGAGATATTGGCATATTTGAAAGTATCTACTCGGGAGGGGCTTTTACCGCAGGTGCATTTGTTACAGCATATTTATTTCAAGCCTCCGGAAATTCAACCTATCCTACCAGTCCGATTGCAGCCGATTTAAACGGTGATTCAAGACCTGACCTTGTTGTTGGGATAACGAATACTACACCACGAAGAATTTCCATTTATGAAAACGTGAATGGAAGTGCGCCTCTCATTTCCGTAAATACAGTTAGTCCACTTGCGGGTAACGTAGGCAGCACGGTAACCATTACCGGGTCTAACTTTTCTTCTACGCCAAGCGAAAACTACGTTTACTTTGGGGCCAGTGAAGCAACTGTACTCACGGCTAGTCAAACTGAACTTACCGTAAGTGTTCCGGCAGGCGCTACGTATGCACCGGTAAGTGTTCGTAAAGGTGAGTTGATGTCACGGTATCACCTCCCGTTTCAAACCACGTTTTCATCGGGTGTTACGTTTGATAACACGCACTTTGCCCCTCCTATGGAGTTTGCCCTTTCGGGAGCTAACTATGACATTGAAGTGATGGACCTGGACCTGGATGGGAAGCCAGATATTGCTGCGGAAGGCGGTTCATTGTTGACCTATTTTTTTCATAACACATATAGTACCGGTGCAATCACTACATCTTCACTCGCAGCGGCCGGTGTCACCAACTCTTCTGCTGCAAACGGTAGACTTGTAGATGCTGATGGAGATGGTCTTGCTGATCTTGTTTCTCCAAACGGCCGAGCATACCAAAACCTCAGTACTCCGGGTTCAATTTCGTTTAGCACTGATGTATCGTTAGGCCTGGGCGATAGCAATATTGATTTTGGAGATCTAAACCTTGATGGCAAACAGGATCTTGTCATTGCAGCAGGAGGTTCTTCTTCGATACGTGTAATGGAAAACCGAAGCAAGGTTGGCCCTTTTGTTTCCGTTGGTGTGTTTGGAACATTTGCGCCTAATGTAACGGTAGCCAAACCTTCAACGGGAGGCGGTGTCGTAGTGACCGATCTCGACAACGATGGTTTCCCGGATGTGGCCGTGACTAATCCGGGTAGTGATAACATCAGCATCTTTCCTAATGCCAGAAGTTTTCGGGTGAATGCCGCATCCTTCAATCCACGAATTGATATTGCAGTTGGTGATAACCCTGGCAGAATTTATACAGGCGATTTTGATGCTGACGGGAAGGTTGACTTAATGATTTATCACGGCACAGGCACCAACACCACGATGATCAGTGTTTACCGCAATACCAGCACGGTTGGTAACCTGAGCTTTAGCCGATTTGATTTAACCAACCCCAGTGCCACCACGGTAGCCCACATTGCCGATTTGGATGGCGATGGCAAACCTGAAATTATCACCACCAGTGAAACCGGAAATCGTTTTACAATCTTCAAAAACATTCACACTTCAGGAGCCTTATCTGCAACTTCGTTTGCCGCTCCGTTCAATACTACCGTTACCGCACCACGCGGCTTAACTACGGGCGATTTAAACCTGGATGGCAAACCTGAAATTATTATTACGCGTGCAGCTGGGTTTTTAGTGGTGTACGAAAATTTGGTTTCGACTGCTTCCACCCAAAACTTCATTACCCAATGGAATCTTGCCACCGCAGGTTCTGGAGCCACACAATTGTCTTTTGGCACAGCGACCAGCGGTGTGGTTAACTATACGTGGCAAGAAATTTCCCCAGGCTCGGCTTCAGGTAGTGGTTCCTGGAGTGGATCAACACTAACCATCACCGGATTGCCCGCTGGCGCCACAATTCGCTTACAAATTGAACCCACTAACTTCCAGCGCATCATTATCAATAACGGGGCAGACCGCAACAGACTTACCCAGATTGAACAATGGGGCACCACCGCATGGACCAGTATGCAAAATGCATTTTATGGTTGTGCGAATCTTCAAGTAACCGCTACCGATGTACCTGATTTATCGAGTGTAACCGATCTATCACAAATGTTCAGAGCTTGCACTAACTTGAATTCACCAACCAATATTGGAACCTGGAATACAACTGGTGTCACAACCATGCATAGATTGTTCTATAGTGCAGGCTCATTCAACCAAAGTATCGGGGCGTGGAATACCGCTTCAGTTACCGACATGAGTGAAATGTTTTATGGCGCCTCCACCTTTAATCAAGATATTGGATCATGGAATACAGGATCAGTTACTACGATGAGTGAAATGTTTGCAAACGCAAGTTCGTTCAACCAAAATATCGGGTCGTGGAATACGGGTACTGTTACCAATATGTATGGCATGTTCTATAATGCAAGTTCCTTTAACCAAAACATTGGGACATGGAACACGGCAGTTGTCACCGATATGGAGTACATGTTTTACAATTGCCTCTTTAATCAAGACATTGGAGCATGGAATACGGGAGCTGTTACCACAATGAGTGAAATGTTTGCGAACGCAAATGACTTCAATCAAGATATAAGCTCCTGGAATACGGGAGCCGTTACCAATATGTTTGGAATGTTTAGTCAAGCAACTTCATTTAACCAAGACATAAGCTCTTGGAATACCGCTGCCGTCACCGATTTTAGAAATATGTTCTCATTGGCAAGTTCATTTAATCAAAATCTTGGAGCTTGGACGCTTAATCCTGCGGCTAACTTGAGTAACATGCTTAATAACGCTGGTATGGATTGCTCGAATTACTCCGCCACCTTGATAGGCTGGAGTGCCAATCCAACTACACCAACAGGACGAACGCTGGGGGCCACTGGAAGGCAATATGGCACCAATGCCGTTGCCTCAAGAACCAACTTAACCACTACCAGGGGATGGACGATTACCGGAGACACCCCGTCAGGAACTATATGTGGTGTAGCCTCAACAATTACCATCACAACTCAACCCGTAGGGACAGTGAACCGATGTGTTGGTGATAACTACATACTCTCAACAGAAGCCACAGGCACTACAAACATCACCTACCAATGGCAAAAATTCAATGGAAGTATATTTGTTAACCTCACTAACAATGCCACGTTTACAAATGTCAACACAAATACATTAACTGTCACAAATGTAACAACAGCAGAAGCGGGTGATTACCGCTGCCTGATCACGGGTGATCTGGCAGCAGATGTTTTCACCAACGTGGCCACCTTGATCGTAAATCCTTTGCCCGCACCACCTGATGTTACCAATGCTTCCACGTGCGGCTCGGGTTCCGTTATTTTAACAGCCTCCGGTGGTACACCCGGTCAATACCGCTGGTACACACAAACTCCACTGGCACTCATTGCCGGTGAAGTAAACGAAACCTATACCACACCCGTGCTGACGACTACCACAATATATCTTGTTTCCATTGCTGATGCTTTCTGCGAAAGCACGCAGGTTCCGGTTACCGCAACAGTTTCTTCCGTTCCTGCTCAACCCGTAATTACCTCCAGCATTACACCGGTTGGCAATGCGGTTACTGTGTGCAGCAGTGCCACGCTTACGTTAACTGCGCCTGCAGGTTTTGCAGCATACACCTGGTCGACAGGCGAAACAACACAACAGATTACAGCGGCTGCCACCGGAACGTACTTCGTTACCGTAACCAATGCTGAAGGATGCACCAGTCCCGCGTCTGCTTCACTTAATGTAACGGTTGTACCTGCACCATGTGTTGGTAATCAACCTCCGGTTATTGCGACCACGGTTACGGGATTATTTATTGAAGGCATTGTAAACATAGATCTTACGCCTTTACTCAGCGATCCGGATGACAACCTGGACCTGGCGAGCTTGCGGGTAATCACAACACAAACTTCTGCTGGCGCCTCTGCATCCATTAACGCATCCGACCAGCTTATTCTCAATTACGGTGGCGTTCTCTTCACCGGTGAAGATATGATCACCATTGAAGTATGTGATCTCTTTGGTATCTGCACACAGCAACAACTCACCATACAAGTAGAAGGTGATATAATTGTACGCACGGGTTTTTCACCTAATGGCGATACACGAAATGATTTCTTTCAGATCGATTACATTGATCTTTTCCCTGACACACAACAAAACCGCGTAACCATCTACAACCGCTGGGGCGATGTGGTATTTGAAATCTCTAACTACGATAATCAGTCTCGGGTGTTCAGCGGGCTGAACAAAAACGGAAATGAACTACCTTCGGGTACGTACTTTTATAAACTTGAATTTACCAGCGGACGCCCAGGCAAAACGGGTTATCTTTCGTTGAGGAGGTAACTTATGGCAACTGATTTATATTCCGGAACCTAACGTTCCTTGTTTTGCATGAACCCGAATTGTAAGTATATTAAGGTTCGCGTTTTGCCATTTTATCTTGCCTATGCGCTATTTGATCCGGTTGGTATGTGTGCTGCTGTTCGTGCATGGCTCAGGGCAAATAACCATTGCCCAGCAAATCGACAGTCTGCTGCAGCTACTGGACAAATCCACCTCACCCGAACTAACCATTCAACTTCATCAGCAATTGGCTGAACTGGCAACTGATGAAAATACCGCACTGGATTATCATCGAAAGGCACTTGCCATTGCCCGGCAAGCCCAAAACAGCAACCTGATTGCTGAGGCGTATACCAGTTTAGGCAAGTATCATCGCCAACGAAGCGACTACTTACTCGCGATTCCTATTTATAAAAATGCATTAAGTGCTATTAGCGATTCAACAAATCCCATTTTACTTGACACCTATCTGGAACTGGGTATTGCCTATTTACGCTTATCGCGATTTGACTCAGCAGAATTCCATTTACGCACAGGTCTTGACATCATTTCGGAACACCCTGACCCACACATGGAGGCTTCATTCTATAACATGATGGGCAACCTGATGAAAGATAAAAACGATTACAAGGAGGCCATAACGTTCTACCTGAAGGCAACAGAAATTTTTGAACAATCAGGAGACGATGATGGACTTACACAAAGTCTGTCTAACATTGGTAACCTGCAAAACCTGCTGGGTGACTACGATAAGGCCCTTGATTATGCGTTAAAAAGTCTGGCCATCGCTGAGAAGATAAACAAGCAACCCTCCATCGCTTACTCCAACCGGTTGCTAGGCAGAATTTATCGTAAACTCGGGCAGTTCGATGAGGCGCTGCTCGCATATGATCGTGCACTCCAGGTTTATCAATCATCCGGAGCGAAGCGCGATGTAGCAGAAACCCTGACCAGCATCGGGAACATCTATTACGAAAAGGAAAACCTGGAGAAAGCAAAAACCAATTATCTGAAGTCTTTACGGATCAGCAAAACCATTTCTGATTCAGCTAACATGGCGTACAGTTATTCGGCTTTGGGCTTTGCCTCGTATGAGTTAAAACAAAACAAGGGAGCCATACTTTATTTCGATTCGGCTATTCGTGTGGCTCAACAGGTAAAGCTTTTTCCGTTGGTGATGGATGGTTACCAGGCGCTCAGCGAGCTATATGCCGGAGAGAAAAACTATGAGCTTGCGTATGCGTATCACCAGCGTTATGCCGCATTAAACGATAGCTTGAAGCAGGTGCAAAACAAGAAGGAGGCAACCGCACTGGAAGCACGTTATCAGAATGAGAAAAAGGAAAATGAAATCCGCGCATTAAAAGCGGAGAATGAGATCACTCAATTACGACTACAAAAACAAAGTAGTCAAAGAAATTACCTGATCGGTTTTCTCCTCCTTTCAATGATGGTGATCGGTATGTTCTACTACTTGTATCGCGAAAAGCAAAAACTTAATAAAAGGTTGGCCGCACTTAACGAAACCCAATCCCGGTTCTTCGCCAACATCTCACATGAATTCCGCACTCCGCTCACACTGATTATTGGTCCGCTTCAGCAAAAGATTGAACAAAACCCCTCATCACCGGAAGTTAAAGACTGGAAACTGATGCATCGCAATGCCGTACGCCTGCATCGCTTAATTGATGAGATACTCGATTTATCTAAAATCGAATCGGGCAACATGAAAATACAGGCCTCAGAAGGCGACCTGAAACAATTTTTGAAAACCGCATATGCGTCTTTCGAATCGTTGGCCAATCAAAAGCAAATCAACTACATGTTGGAATTACCCGATGATGCGATTATTGGATATTTCGATCGGAATAAAATTGAGAAGATTATCTACAATCTTCTATTCAATGCCTTAAAGTTTACACCTGAAGGCGGCACGGTACAGCTCAGTGCTTCAGTTGGCGCAGACCATTTAACCGTACAGGTTACAGATACCGGCCCCGGCATACCGGAAGATAAACTAAACCACATCTTTGATCGATTTTTTCAGGTTGAAGAATCAGCAGGTATTCACGGAGGCACGGGTTTAGGGCTTGCTTTATCTAAAGAACTGGCTCATGCACATCATGGAACATTAACCGCTGCCAATCAGAAATCGGGAGGAAGTTTGTTTACATTCACCTTTCCCATCGCGCAGGCATATTATAAAAACGAACTATCACCTTCAGTTTCATTATCATCAGGTTTTTCATTTAACACCTACCTGGAAGATGAGGTGATCCATGACACAACCCTTGATGCTGAACTTGCTTCACCGGTATTGGTGATTGCTGAAGATCAAACCGACATGCGTGAATTCATCCGGCAGGTAATGGGTGACCAGTATAAAGTCATCCTGGCTGAAAATGGTAAAGATGCCTGGGAGAAAGTTTTGCAACATGTTCCCGACCTGGTGATCAGCGACCTGATGATGCCCGGATTGAATGGCAACGAACTGTGTAAAAAAATTAAGACACATGAAGCCACCAGCCACGTACCGGTGATTTTGCTTACCGCGCGTGCCGATCAACAAAGTAAACTGGAGGGATTGCACACAGGTGCTGATGACTACCTGACCAAGCCATTCGATGCGCGTGAACTGCAGGCACGGGTTCAAAACCTGATCGCACAGCGTGAAAAATTAAAAGTATTATTTGCACATCGCGCAGTACCCTTTGCACCCGTAGTCGATGCAACTCCAGAGTCGCAATTTTTAAATAAAGCAATCGACATCCTTAAAAAAAACTTTGCCAATGCTGACTTCGGTGTGGATGAATTTACCCGTGAAATCGGCATGAGCCGCATGCAATTGCACCGAAAACTCAAAGCCCTTACCGATAAATCGCCTGGTGATTTTTTACGACTGTTCCGACTGGAGCATGCCAAAAGGCTTCTTTCAACCAAGAGCATTTCAGTAAGCGAGGCCGCCTATCAATCCGGTTTTAACAACCTACCCAATTTCAGCCGGCTCTTCAAAGCCTGGTCAGGTGTAACGCCTTCCGAATTCCAGGAAAACATACTAAAAAGCCCTCCTGTTACAAATCAGCAAGACATTGTTACAAATTCGTAACGGTGCAGGAAGGTACCGGGTTAATTTTGTGTAACACTAAAACCTTTCAGCTATGAAAAAATACCTGCTTGCTTTCTCCATTTTGCTGAGCTCAATCTGTGTAAGTGCACAAAAGCTTATTGTAATTCCGAAGATCGGGGCTACACTCGCAACTGTATCGATGAGTGAACCTGATATTATTCAATTTCCTGGCTTTGAAGATGAAATCAAGTCGAAAATAGGTTTTACTATAGGTGCTGCGCTTAACTATTCAATTAATGACAGAATTTCAATACAACCAGAGTTAAACTTTATTCAGAAAGGCTATACAGAAAAGTCCACTTCAACCTGGATGGAGGATGATGATGGGCGTCTCATCACCACGGTAACCACATCCACGACAAAAAACACATTAAATTATCTTGAAATACCAGCCTTAGTGAAAATCTCTTTCGGAGGTGACACAAAATTCTATGCCCTTGCGGGTCCATCTTTTGGCATTGGCCTTGGAGGAAAATATTCATATGACAGCAAAATAACCGAGTCGTACGATGATGTTTCAGATACCTTTACGAACAGCGATAAAGGAAATATCAAGTTTGGTGACCAGCCAGAAGACGGTGAAGGTATGTATATCGACAATCGCTTCGATTTTGGGCTTCAGTTAGGTGGAGGTATTTTAATCGCTCGTAAAATCATAATTGAAGCTCGGTATGGCTTAGGCCTGTCAAGTTTATACGATTCGGAATATGAAGTGAAAAACAGGGTGTTTCAGTTTACCGTTGGTATGCCCCTTACTTTGAGGTGATCCAGAATAAACAGACTGAGGTTGTTTTCTTCTGGTAGCCCTCAAAAAGAGAACAACCTCAGTTGATTAAACATTTCTCTTCTTCGAAAATTAGTCCCACTTCCAATCACCCGCAATCCGCAATGGTTCTTCCAGGTTATTGTCAATCATAAATTGCTTCGTAGTTTCACTATCCATTTTATCGGCTGGTAATTTATCGGCATTTGCCAATGCAAATAAAATCATGGTACCAAAACGAGCGGTATTGGTAATGTGATCTTTGTTAACCAGATTAAAGTCGTCACAGTCGGCATGGTAGCATTTGTAGATGGCGCGATCAAGGTTGCTGATGATACTTAAAATGGGCACACCTTCCAGCATAAAGGGTTGATGATCGCTATGTAAACCGGATCGGTTACTAAACCTGTTTCTATAAACCGTATCGATGGCTGCAATCTCCTCTCCTATGGTCTTAAAAAATGTAGTGTCATTCAATTTACCCCCTGCATTAACCCCGATAGGGTTGCCGCCCATATCAATATTGAACATATACTTCACACTTTCTATGGTACCATCTTTCACCGCTTCCTTCACCATGTGCGTTGATCCAAGCAAACCTTGTTCCTCGCCCATAAACATCACAAACTGAATGGTGCGCTTTGGCTTCAGGTTATTCGTCTTGAAGGCACGGGCAATATCCAATATGGCGAATGAACCAATACCGTTGTCGATGGCTCCGGTGGATAAATCCCACGAATCAAGATGGCCACCGATAATTATTTTTTCATCAGGCAATTCAGAACCTTTTAGTGTTGCAATTACATTCCGGGCTTTAATCAAATCACTGTGGTTGGTCATTTGAATTTGTACCTCAACTTTCTCTCCAGCTTTAAGTTTTTCTTTTAGCTCCATCCCCTTCTCCTTTCCAATGCAAACGGCCGGAATTGGAATTAATTCACCCGTTACCGAAGCAGTACCTGTAAGCAATACACCACCATCCACCTGGTTGAAAATAACCACACCCTTTGCTCCGTTTTTAATGGCAATTGCCGCTTTCTCACTGCGATGCAGGTTACGGGTACCTTCAGCACTCCCATCCAACACACCTATATAAATTAGTACAATTTTTCCTTCAGCTTTTCCAGGGTTGGCCGCATAATCGGCCTCAAGCCCATTGCCCATGTCTACCAATTCACCGGTTATATCTGCTTCTATTGGTGAATGCCCTAAGGTTACAGCCTTCACCGCTTCCCCGCTAATCGTAACGGATACGGTACCACGAGACCAGGCTTTGGTTTCAAATTCCTGGTACTGCACATCGGTAAAACCGTATTCCTTGAATTTAGAATAGGTGTATTCTTCTGCCTTGCTGCCATTCTCTGATCCAGTTAACCGATGACCAATGGTTGATGTAGTCTCTTGCAATGTTGTGTAGGCTTTGGCATTTTGAAGTACCTCGGCATTGATTCTGGAAAAAATTTCAGGTCGCGTTTCCTTTTTGCACGAGGACAGAATGGTGAGCGATACGCAGATGGCTGACAAGACAAGAATTCTATTCATGAAATTTTTATTTAGCGTGACGAAAATAAGCCGATCAACTATGAAATCACATTAAAATCTTTACCAGCGGCTAACAATTACTTAATCGCGAAACTCAAACACCACATATCCCAGTGATTGAAAATGGGTAAGTGCCGTTTTGGCTGACAGGGCTACTTGAACTTCCGAAACCAATTCTTCCGGAGCGATATTCATTATGGTGAGATTCTGACCACACACAAAAAACTTCACGTTGTGCTGATTCAACTCCTTTATAAAAGCAATGTTTGGATTCGGTATTCCGTACTTCTTTTCAAAAGCTTCATTCGTCAGTAAAGACCAAACTGCCGGGCCATGCGCAACCACAATAATATCCAGGTTTTTCGGGCTGGCTCCGTTGGCAACATGCAAATTAAATGTTCGACCAATATCAGTTATGCCGAAATTAACTTTAACGGAGTCGTCCGATGAGGCCACCAAATCGATTACGAGTTTATATTTATCAGTAGCCTGCATTGGTAATATTGGATTTTTAACCGGCATTACGCCCATAAACTTGTGGCTCTTCATAACCGGATAAACAGCGTGATCCATGGCTTTGGAAACGTCTTCAAGGGTTTGTGCATGCAAAAATGAACTGCTCAGGAAAACCAGAAATACGGTAATTGCTTTCATACGGGATAGGGGATTAATGAAAACAAGTTAAAGAATTGCCAGTCATTATCATAAATGACCATTAGCCCACATAAAACCCCATCAGGATAACCGACCACAAATTCTCAGATTCGATAAAACATTTGTTCGAAATATTTTCCATCTTCGAAAACGATTAATATTACCCCATATGCAAAAAATAAAATTCGCACCCCTCACATTTCTGATTGTAGCGCTGTGGTTCGTTGCCTGTTCACCCAAAGAAAAACAGGCCAACTTACCGGATGTTAAACCACCTATTGCCAAAATTGAACCCTTTGAAGTAGTCAGCAAACACGGTCACACCCGTACTGATAATTATTACTGGTTAAAGAATCGGGAAGATTCAACCGTGATCAATTACCTCACTGCTGAAAACGACTACCTCGACACCATGATGGCCCACACTGATGCTTTTCAGGAAGCCCTCTTTGAAGAAATGCGCGGCCGGATTAAAGAAGATGATGCTTCCGTTCCCTATAAATTGGACGACTACTATTACTACACCCGTTTTGTTACCGGTGGCGAATACCCAATCTATTGCCGCAAAAAAGGTTCGTTGGATGCCCCTGAAGAAATTGTTGCCGATGGAAATGAACTTGGTAAAGGTCAATCCTATTTTAACTTCTTCACCTCTGTAAGTCCGGATCATAAACTGGCAGCCATTGTTATGGATACCGTTGGCAGAAATTTTTATACGGTTAAATTCAAAGATCTTGCAACCGGAAAAATGCTGGGAGATAAAATTCCAAACACGCGTGGTGGATACGAATGGACAAACGACAATAAATCCATGTACTATGCCGTACCCGATCAGGAAACATTGCGCAACTACCTGATCAAGCGACATATTCTCGGAACAAGTGCTGATGCCGATCCGGTTATTTATGAAGAGAAAGATGAAACGCTGGCAGTATATCTCGGAAAAACCAAATCAAAGAAATACATCGTTTTATATTCAGGCCGTACCGATGCGAGTTTCTCGCAGGTTATTGATGCCGATAAACCCGGTAAACCAGTGGTGGTTGAACCGCTAAAAGATAATGTGGATTATTCCATCGATCATGCAGGTGGCGATGCGTTTTATATCCGCACCAATCTGGACGCGAAAAATTATCGGCTAGTACAAACCCCGGTTTCAACTCCCGGTTCAGCCAATTGGAAAGATGTTATACCCAATAGGGAAAACGTTTTTCTATCTGGTGTAGATTATTTCAAGAATTTTATGGCTGTGGAGGAAATGAGTGCAGGACTTACCACCATCCGTATTATTAATCGTTCCGACAATTCAGAACACGCCATTAATTTTGGCGAGCCTGCCTACACGGCTGGCATTGGATACAATCCCGATTTTAACACCAACATCATCCGGTATTATTATCAGTCCATGACAACACCGGCCTCCACCTACGACTATAACATGGACACCCGCGAAAAAGAATTAAAGAAAGAACAAGAAGTACTGGGCGGATTCAACAAAGAAGATTACGCCACCGAACGCGTAATGGTAAAAGCACGTGATGGCAAGGAAGTACCGATGTCGATTGTCTATCGTAAAGATAAGTTTAAAAAAGACGGTACCGTTCCCGGATGGATTTACGGTTACGGCTCGTACGGCTCAACCATGTTCCCGACTTTCAATACGGCAAGGCTTAGCTTACTTGATCGTGGCTTTGTATATGCCATTGCCCATGTGCGTGGCGGACAGGAAATGGGGGGTGCCTGGTACGAGGACGGCAAGATGATGAATAAGAAAAACACCTTTACTGATTTTATCGACTGTTCCGATTGGCTCATTCAAAATAACTATGCAGCAAAAGATAAATTGTTTGCTTCAGGCGGCAGTGCCGGTGGCTTGTTAATGGGCGCCATTGTTAACATGCGACCCGAACTGTACCGTGGCGTTATTGCTGCAGTGCCATTCGTGGATGTGGTGACGACCATGATGGACGAAAGCATTCCGCTTACCACGTTTGAATGGAAGGAATGGGGTAATCCAAACATCCAGGAAGAATACGAATACATGCTCTCCTACTCTCCGTATGATAATGTAGAAAAGAAAGACTACCCGAATTTATTGGTTACTACAGGTCTGCACGATTCGCAAGTGCAGTATTGGGAACCCGCCAAATGGGTAGCCAAACTCCGGGCGATGAAAACCGACAATAACCGACTCTATTTATATACCAATATGGATGCGGGTCATGGTGGCGCCAGCGGACGATTCAGAAGGCTACGTGAGGTGGCGCGGGAGTACACGTTCGTTTTTGATATTCTGGGCATGAAAGAGGTAATTGAAACTAAACCAAAGATTGAAAAGCTTTAAGGATTGTTAGTCCGTGTCGCATAGACAAATTAACTTCATAAATCCCCTTCCTAGGGGATTTATGATTTAAAGCGCAGCCAACTTTGATTAGAATTGGATTTTACGCAGTATCTTCGATAACCTAAAACTAATTTACCCATGAAAAAGACCCTCTTCATCTCATTCCTTTTAATTGCACTTGTATTTACCGGCTGCAATTTCTCAGTAGGCACCAAAGCTGATCTTACATCCGGAATAAGTTCTTCCTGGAACGGTTTGAATGCCGAAACTATCTACTTTGTTGATCAGGAAGACCAATCCATTACCAACAAACAAGTTACCTGGAACAGCGAATGTTCCTTAGTATTTGAAGGCATCAGCAATTACACGCTCAAAGACGGAAATGCATTTCCGGGAATTACATTAACAGTCACTGACCAAGCTGGTGCAGAAATAGTTGCCTTTGACGATATGTTGGCCAACTACACCGAAGGCGTTTCCGCTACTGATGCTTCTGTTCTCCGTGCATCCTTAACCGTAGGCGACCCGATGAAAGTTGGTGAAACCTATACCGTAACCGCACGTGTGTTTGATAAACAGAATGCTGAAGCACAGATTGTGAGTAAGGTTACCGTGACGGTGGTTGAGTAAAATATGGCAATACTTCCGGGTCTGTTTATAATTCAGATTCGGAAATTTAGCATTTAAAACTTCACCTCAACTGTCTTTTCCAGTTCGCGTTTCTGCATAGAGAAACCTTTGGAAAGCGATTCGGTATGATCGCCTATCTTGATAACATACGAATAGCCCATTTGAACCAATTGCTTCTCTACATCAATACCTTGCGACACACCCTCAAACACTAGTACTTGGGCCTTATTGGGAATATCCTTAAAAGCAATCCAGTCGGTTTCTTCACTCAAGAAATATTCTTCCTCATACGGGTCATAGGTCATCACCAGCGCCCCAGCCCAGAATTTCACAAAATGATTATCATATTTTGAATCGCTAAAATCCTTTTCGGTAAAGAATTCAATTTTTACTTTTTTGTCCACCAACTGAACAGGTTGCTGTTTATCATCAGAGCAGCCCAAAAGGAAAAGAGAAATAACAATAATGATAGTGCGTGTCATAAGGGTTTGATTTTGCCTGATCAAGACAAACATCATTCCAGTTTTGAAACAAGCGCTTTCAGAATGCGCTTCACAAATCCGGGCCCTTCATACACAAAGCCCGTATAGATTTGAATTAAATCGGCACCTGCATCCAGTTTTTCCAACGCATCCTGAACAGACATAATGCCGCCCACACCAATTATCGGGTAATCAGGGCCCAGTTCTCTCCGTAAGTATTTGATTACCTCCGTAGCTCTATTTCGTAACGGTTTACCGCTCAATCCGCCCGCCCCGATTTGTTCAACAGTTTGGAGATCGGTTGACAGTCCATCACGTGAAATGGTTGTGTTGGTGGCAATGACACCATCGGTTTTGGTCTCCTTTAAAATTTCGATAACATCATCAAGCTGTTCAACGGTAAGGTCGGGAGCAATTTTCAATAACACCGGTTTGGGTTTGAGGTTAGCCACCATGCGCGACTTCACAAAACTCAACAACTTACGCAAAGGCTCCTTTTCCTGAAGTTCGCGCAAGCCCGGAGTGTTGGGCGAACTTACATTCACTACAAAATAATCAACCACCGGATACAGGGCATCCATGCAAACGGCATAATCGTCCAGGGCGCTTTCGTTAGGGGTTACTTTGTTCTTCCCAATGTTCCCGCCAACAATTACATTCGACTTTCTTTTCTTCAATCGTTCAACGGCAGCTACAACACCACCGTTATTAAAGCCCATCCGGTTAATTAAAGCCTGATCGGCAGGCAACCGAAAAAGTCTTGGCTTGTCATTTCCGGGCTGTGGCTTGGGCGTAAGTGTTCCGATTTCTATAAATCCAAAACCGAAAGTGGATAATTCATTAATCAGTTTAGCATCTTTATCAAAACCAGCTGCGAGGCCAACCGGATTTTTAAACGTGATACCAAAAAGTTTTTTCTCAAGGGCGGGATGTTGAAAAGAAAAGAGCGCTGCCAATAACCGGTTGAACCCCGGAATACTTCCTTTTACTTGTAGGGTGGAAAATACAAGGTGATGAACACGTTCTGCGTCCAGTAAAAAGAGTATAGGCCGGATTATATACTTATACATGCCGCAAAGATGTGGCAATTAATGATAGTGAGAAATACAACTGTGATAAAATAAAAAACGCCAGACTTTAATGGCCTGGCGTTTCTTGAGTTTTTAAATGCTTATAATTTAACGGTAATTCCAAAGCTGCCACCAGCACCAGTACCTCCTCCGAATTCAAGGTTTACACCAAATTTATCAGAGAAGAAATAACGACCACCAATTTGTGCATCTAAGCCAATGCCTGATCCACGTGCATCCGGATAATCATCCAGGTCTGACCAAATGTAGTAGCCTAAGGTTAAGCCGGCATAGAAATTCCACTCACTCGGCATGTTGAATAGCGTGTTAAAGTGATAATTGCCATTAAAAGCCAAAACTATCAGGCTTTGATCCCAATCAAGACCTGCAGCGCGATAGCTATAATTCCTATAGGATACCTTTGGGCCGATGGTTATGTCAGGATGCACACCAAAATCAGCACCTACATAAACAGGAACTCCCCAGTTTGAAAAACCAAGACCGGCATTCAATTGCTTACCGCCCTTGCCCGGAGGGGCTTGTGCAAATGCAAGGGTAAGACCAAGAAGGGAAAACAAACCAATTAATGTAATCTTTTTCATTTTCTGTTTCGTTAAGAATTAGTTTATGCAAGTATACTAAGTAATTCAGGGCATTTCAAAGCACTCAAGGCTTATTCACTTTACCCGGGTTAAATCAACTTTTTAGGCTATAAATTACCTGCATGGCAGGTAAATTTTACCCCCTTTTCTTCTTTGAACCTTTGGATGGTTTATTCTTGTTTGGGAATTTCCGGAAAGCACTCCGCACCGCATTGTCTAATAGGTTTCCTTCACGGGTACGGTTAATATCCATCATGCCCTCAGCCGACCAGATAATGGATTTCTTTTGAGAATCCTCCACCTCAAGAATCAACATGCCTTGTGTGAATTCACGTGACCACGCCTGGGTTTGATTCGCAGATGAGGGATTGGTCACAACCACTTGCTGTCCCAACCGGCCTTGTTGTTGCACATCAAATTTTACGGTGGTCTCAATAACGTAACTAACAATAAGTTGTGCAGTAGAATCATCTTTAAATTTATATCCGCGAAATTCCATCTCGCGAATAATAGAAGTACGTATCTCCTTATAAAAAGCTTCTTTATCGATTGGTTGTTCCGAGTTGCTGATCACGGAACCACGAGCCACCGTGAAGGTTTCATAGGTAAGCAAGTCAACACCACTTGCCGTTGAAGTTTGAAACTCCTGACCGGACGATATTTTTACCAGTATCAGAAAAAGGAACAAAAGAATGGGCTTCATATTTCTAATGTACAAAATAAAGTGTGCTTTACCAATGTTGCTTCCGAGCGTGGTGATGTTGCCTTCGGGAGCCTCAGGCAACGACTAAGTACTGCGGTGGCAAGGCACTAGAAACAGTGGTTGAGGCCTCGAACGGTGGCTAATGCACTCGAAACGGTGGCTGAGGCACTCAAGGCGGTGGCTGAGGTACTCGAAGCCACCGGTACTAACTCCTCGGATGAAACTCCGTAATCACCTGACGCAAATAATCCCGATCAAGGTGGGTGTAGATTTCTGTTGTGGTGATCGACTCATGGCCCAGCATTTCCTGCACGGCACGTAAATCTGCGCCCCCTTCAATCAAATGCGTGGCAAATGAATGCCTGAACGTATGCGGACTTATGGTCTTCTTTAAACCAATGGCTTGTGCCAAAGATTTGATAATCGTAAAAATGGAAACCCGTGAAATTTTCTTTCCGAAGCGATTTAAAAAAACATGCGATTCGAATCCCTTTTTAACCGGTACATGAACGCGAATTTCATCAATGTAAATCTTCAGGTATTTCATGGCATCCCGACCAAGCGGCACCAGCCGTTCCTTGTTACCTTTACCGATTACACGCAGAAAACCAACATCAAAATAAATATTGTTTAGTTTCAACTCTACCAACTCCGAAACTCGTAACCCCGAACTATACAACACCTCCAGCATGGCACGGTTACGGCCACCTTCTGGGGTTGAGAGGTCGATTGCTTCCAGAAGTTTTATAACTTCATCATAATTGAGTGTGTCCGGAAGCTTGCGGCCAATCTTAGGCCCTTCCAGCAATTCGGTTGGATCCTTTTCGATCAATTCCTCAAACATCAGGTATTTGTAAAAGCCTTTGATGCCTGAAAGTATGCGGGCCTGGCTGTAGGCACTCATGCCCAACTCATTTATATACTGCAGAAATAATTGAAGCTGCTTAGTAGTGAGTGTTAATGGTGTGGCCTTTACCTTCTTTAGCTCGGTAAACTGCTTAAGTAACTCCACATCATGAACATATGCAGCAATGGAATTGGCTGAGAGCGACCGCTCCAGCTTCAGGTAATGCGCAAAGTGCTTAATGTGCAGGTCCCACATGGCGAAATTCAAAATTCAGTATTCAAGGGTCAAAATCAAAATACAGCTTTGAACGCCATAAACTGACTCTAGACAATTGACTAAAGACTACCTATCTTTAGGTATGAAAATTCAGATCATCAATGGGCCCAATTTAAACTTGTTGGGCGTTCGGGAAGAGGACATTTATGGAAGTCGTGACTTTGAGAATTATTTTGAAGAACTAAAGAACCGTTTTCCACAAGCGGAACTTCATTACTACCAATCCAATGTAGAAGGTGAGCTGATTAATAAAATACATGAGGTTGGTTTTTCATTTCACGGCATCGTACTCAACGCAGGGGCTTACACCCATACATCAATCGCCATACACGATGCCTTGGGCGCAATCAAAACCAAAACAGTGGAAGTACACATCTCCAATATTTATGCGCGTGAGGAGTTCCGACATAAAAGTCTGATTACGTCAAAATGTATCGGCCTGATTTCAGGTTTTGGATTAACCGGCTACGACATGGCGATACAGTATTTTATTAAAGCCGAGTTGTAATATCGTTAGATCGTTATCCAATGATCTCCTTCTACCCCGGCCCGTCACGCGTTTACCCAAAAGTTTCCCGCTACATGCAGGATGCTTATAGGGATGGAGTGTTAAGCATTAATCACCGGAGTGATGCCTTTATGGAAATATCCAAAAAGGCAATCAATGGAATTCGTGAAAAACTAAACGTTCCGAAAGGTTACACGATCTATTTTCTTACTTCGGCCACTGAATGCTGGGAAGTAATTGCAGAGTCATTCGTTCGAAAAGAAAGCATCCATATATATAACGGAGCTTTTGGAGATAAATGGTGCACGTATACCGAAAAGCTGGCACCCAACGTAATGCGTAAACCATTTAACCGCGAAGCACAACTTCAGGAAGATCAATTGAAATTCACCAAAGGTGACCTCATTTGCATTACGCAAAACGAAACATCAAACGGAACTCAGGTAGGCACTGATACTATAAAAGCTGTTGGAAAGAACAACCCTAACCACTTAATCGCTGTAGACGCTACCTCCTCCATGGCAGGCATCACGCTTGATTTTTCTGTTGCCGATATTTGGTTTGCCTCGGTTCAGAAATGTTTTGGCCTGCCTGCCGGGCTCGCGATAATGATTTGTTCACCGCGCGCCTTGGATCGTGCGCAATCAATCAATAACCGAAAGCATTATAACAGCATGTTGTTTTTGGACGACATGATTAAAAAAGCACAAACACCGTGCACGCCAAACGTACTCAATATTTATTTGCTGATGCGTGTGATGGCCGAAGTAAAAGAAATTGAATCCGTGCACAAAACGATAACTGGCCGGTTCAAAAAATGGGAAACCTTCTTCGACATTAAAAGCAACAAACTCAACCTCTTGATCAAAAATCATTCTGTCAGATCACAGACGGTACTGGCTATTGAATCAACACCATCACTTATCGAAAAAGTAAAGACGCAGGCTATTAAGAAAGGTTTTCTGCTGGGCGATGGATACGGTGAACTTAAGCCCACAACCTTCCGCATTGCCAACTTTCCTGCGCTGCGAAAAAGTGAAATCGCCCGGCTCATGGATTTTCTTTACGATTTCATTTAACTCCTTCTGTACGAAGAATCCAATTGTTTGGTTTCATTTGAAATTTTTCTTTTTCAGCGTACAACCCTGAAAGACTTCCTCCGTTGAACGCCTCGTACCAAACATGCATTCTGTCAAATGAAAAAAATTATTACATTATTCAACTTTGTTCTATTGTCTTCTACTGTTTTTGCCCAAACACTTTTACCCCGGGCAGGTGTTACTTTGTCAACCAGCTCGTATGAGCCGTACGCTGACTTTGCCGAAAAGTCTGAAAAAGAATTACTAACCGGATTTACCGTTGGTGTTGGATACGATCTTTTCATTAACGACCGGTTTAGCCTACAACCAGAGATTAACTTCATACAAAAAGGGCTAAAGCGAAACGATATTTCCTATCCGGATAGTTATGAATACAAACTTGTTACCGAATATAAATTGAATTACCTGGAAATACCGGTGCTCGTCAAAGCGAAGTTTGGAGGGCAGACAAAGTTTTATGTTACTGCAGGCCCAACAGTATCTGTTGGTTTATCGGGTACCTACTCGCTCAAAAGCACCTTTGCAGGCCTGCCTGAAGAGCCCATCTCCAGCAAGGTAAAATTCAGTGAACGTCCGGAAAACTACGATGGTTACGATCAATTTGCAGACAACCGGATTGAGGCCGGAGTTCAGGTTGGCGGAGGGGTATTGCTATTTGGAAAGGTGAATATCGAAGCCCGTTATGGATACAGCTTTACCGGACTTTTTGATGATACCGACTTCAAGAACCGCGTTGTTCAGTTTAGTGCAAGCATGCCGATTAACCTATTTTAAAAAATAAAGTTACCTGCAGTAAAGAAAGCTATATTAACTAATGTGTAATTTTATTAAACATTAAACCCTCATTTATGAAAAAGCTATTAGTTGTTATTGCTTTAATCATGGCAGTCACTGCCAGTGCGCAAACCATTATTCCGAAAGCCGGAATGACTTTATCCACATTGGATGCTGAAACATTTGCTAGTAACCCTGGTGATTTTGATTCCTATAAAAATGTTACAGGCTTTTCAGTTGGTGTTGGTTATCGAATCGGCTTTGGTGACTTAATCAGTCTGCAGCCTGAATTACTCTTTATCCAAAAAGGTTGGAAGAATGAGTATGGTTATGACGATGGCTTTGGTTACACCGAAACATACACCGAGACAGCTAAATTAAATTACATCGAACTACCCATTCTATTACGCATCGCACTAGGACCCGACAAATTTAAATTCCACATTAATGTCGGGCCTTCAGTGGGTTATGGAATTAATGGAAAGTATGATTATGAATCGAAGATTGACTACTATGGCGACATTTCAACATTCTCAACAGATGGAGACATCAAATTCGAAGAAATGCCAGAAAATTATGAAGGACCAGACGAGTTCATACCGAACCGTATCGAACTTGGCGCACAAATTGGTGGAGGTGTAACGTTATTCAATAAAATCTTGGTTGATGTACGGTATGGCTTAGGCTTAACTGATCTCTCAGATGATGGAAAATCAAAAAACCGCGTACTTCAATTCACCGTAGGCGTACCAATTGGGTTGGGATTGTGACAAGCAAAAACTTGAATAGAAAAGCCGGATTAAAAGTCCGGCTTTTTTCATTTAGCTTTGCTCCAAGTTATTTAAACCTATGGCCGATTTTAAAGAAATTCTTTCCGTAACGCTAATCCTGTTTTCTGTTATTGATATTCTGGGATCTATCCCATTCATCATCATCATCAAAAAACGTGAGGGACGCATTCACGCAGAAAAAGCTACCATCATTTCTGCAGTATTGATGGTTGGTTTTCTTTTTCTTGGGCAATCCATCCTCAAACTTTTCGGATTAGATGTTGCCTCTTTTGCCGTGGCTGGAGCCATCGTAATTTTTATTGTAGCCATGGAAATGATTTTAGGCATTACCCTCATTAAAGATGATCCCGATGCCAAAGGATCAGGTTCCATTGTTCCCTTGGCCTTTCCATTGATAGCCGGTGCCGGAACGCTTACCACCATTTTATCACTGCGCGCAGTATACGATCAAACCAACATTCTCATAGGTATATTACTTAACCTGGTTTTCGTATACATGGTGTTGCGGTCATCTTCGTGGCTTGAACGAAAACTTGGTAAATCGGTTTTTGCTGTGTTGCGAAGAGTGTTCGGTGTTATTCTGCTGGCTATTGCCGTGAAGATTTTTAAGGATAACGTGGCTTTCTGATTCTCGAGGAATCGTTTTTCCTGCGCAATCTGTTATCTTTAATGTATGAAATCCCTGAAAGTCGATATACCCGACAACCTGGAATTAACGGAACATGACATAAAAATGATCGTGGCCGGCCAGCTTTATCAAACAGGAAAGCTTACTCTTGGCCAGGCAGCAGGGTTAGTGGGTATCTCTAAAAGAGAATTTATTGAGACGATGGGCCTCTACGGATTTTCTGTTTTTAGTGAATCTGTAGACGACTTCAGAAAAGATCTTCGAAATGCCTAGAATTGTTATTGCAGACACAAGCTGTTTAATAGTTTTAGACAAAATCGAACAACTTGAAATTTTGCAATTGCTTTATTCTGAAGTGCTGACAACTCCCGAGGTTGCCCAAGAATTCGGCTTACCATTGCCTCGCTGGATAAGTGTAAGAACTGCCACAGAAACTTCCTTCCAAAATGATTTAACTGGATTGGATGCGGGGGAAGCTAGTGCCATCTCGCTTGCTTTATCTACTCCAGATTCAATACTTGTATTGGATGATCTTCCTGCCAGAAAAGTAGCAGAAAAATTATCCATTAATTTCACAGGTACACTTGGGCTTTTGGCAAAAGGGAAAGCTTCTGGATACATCCTAGCCATAAAACCGATTCTCAAAAAATTAAAAGAGATTAACTTCAGGATTTCCGCAAAAGTGGAAGAGGATATTTTAATTCAATGTAACGAACAATGATCCGTATTTACACCGATGGTGCAGCACAAGGAAATCCCGGACCAGGTGGTTACGGTGTGGTGATGAAATTCAATCATCATGTGAAAGAACTTTCAGAAGGTTTTAGGCTTACCACCAACAACCGCATGGAACTGCTGGCCGTAATTGTGGCCTTGGAAACAATTAAAAAAAATGGTTATCCCGTTACCGTTTACTCCGATTCCAAATACGTTGTGGAGGCTGTTGAGCAAGGCTGGATCTGGAACTGGGAAAAGAAAAACTTTGCCAAAAAAGCCAACCCGGATTTATGGAGGCGGTTCATTCCCCTATACCATACCTACAAACCAAAATTCAAGTGGGTGAAGGGGCATGCCGGTCATCCGGAAAACGAACGATGCGATCAACTGGCCGTGCAGGCAGCCAACAGCCCGGGCTTACAAATCGATACGTGGTATGAAAACCATCGCGATCAGGAAGAATCCTGATTCTTGAGTTTTGCGTATTGGTTCTTATCTTGAACGATTAAATAATCCAATTGGAGCCTAAACTGAACTTTTCGCCCGCATCGTTGCAAGTATTGAATGTTTGCATCGCCATTATTATGTTCGGTGTGGCGCTCTCTATCAAGCCTGAACATTTCTACCAACTCAAAAATCAAAAGAAAGCACTACTCACCGGCCTGGCATCGCAATATCTGTTACTGCCATTTCTCACCTACGTGTTAATACTGATACTTACACCTTCACCCGGAATTGCACTAGGAATGATTCTCGTGGCGGCTTGCCCGGGCGGAAACGTGTCGAACTTTTTCACGCTTCTGTCGCGCGGTAATGTAGCGCTCTCTGTAACGCTCACCGCTTTTTCCTCTTTGCTGGCGTTTGTGATTACTCCGGCAAATTTTTTCTTCTGGTCGTCTTTGGCAGGATATAAGTCGCTACTGCGTTCGTTTGAGATCGACTTTATGGATTTATTTATCAACATGATTTTGATTCTTCTGCTGCCGCTCGTGCTGGGTATGTTGGTTAATCGATTCTTTCCTAACGTATCAGAAAAAATTTCCAAACCGGTACGCACCACTTCCATCCTGATCCTCATCGGCTTTATTGTGGTCACACTCTATTTTAATGCCACTGCCTTTCGCGATTACATTCTGATGGTATTCTGGCTTGTGGTGTTTCACAATGGCCTGGCCTTGCTTGGCGGGTATGGTTTAAGTTGGTTGCTCAAAAACGACAACAAAGTTCATCGCGCAGTAGCCATTGAAACCGGCATTCAAAATTCTGGGCTTGCCCTCGTTTTAATTTTTACATTTTTTAATGGCAATGGTTACATGGCATTAATTGCAGCCTGGTGGGGCGTGTGGCATCTCGTCAGCGGATTTATATTTGCCTATATGTTTCAACGAAAAAGTATTCAGCAACCGGCATGACTCCTCCTTTGCGCTATCGCTTATTGAAAGCTTATGTAAAGCTCGGCCTGCAGGTGTTTTTTAAAAAATGGCAAGCCACCGGACTACAAAACATTCCAAAAGAAGGCCCCTTTATTTTTGTTCCGAATCACCAAAACGCATTTCTCGATGCCTTGCTGGTCGTGTGCGGAACACCACGCAACCCCTGGTTTATAGCCCGTGGCGATGTGTTTAAAAAACCTTGGGCAGTGAAGCTGCTTACCTTTATGCGCATCAAACCCTTGTTTCGCTTTCGCGATGGATTGGAAGCCATGCGCCAGAATGACCGATATATGAACGAATGCATCGATGTACTCAAACAAGGTGAATGCATTCTGATTTTTGCTGAAGGCAACCACAACGAACCCTGGACTACACGACCACTACAACGGGGTTTTGCACACATGGCACTTCAGTATGTTGAACGTACCGGAAAGAACATTAACCTCATTCCCGTTGGCTACCATTATGAAAACCACTCTGCTTTTCGTTCACGCGTGTTGGTACAATATGGTGAACCGATTTCTGTAGCAGAAACAATCGATGGCTTAACCGATCAACGGGAGAAGCTGATGGCATTGGCCAATGCAACCGGTGAAAAGATGCGTTCACTCATTCTTACCGTTCCAAAAGATGAGGACTATCCCGAAAGGAAAAACTTCCTGTTACAGAATCGTCAGCGCAAAGCAGATATGGTTGATCAATTACAGGCCGATCGTGACATGATGAGCACGTGGAAGAAAGGAGATGAAGGACATCAATCAAATCAATCATCCGTTTTCAGGTGGTTTAATCCCATATTCCTGTATGGGCGATTGGTTCATCTCATTCCCCACCTCATCATTGGCTGGATTGTGAAAAACAAAATTAAAGACGATCAATTTATTGGGTCCGTAAAAGTGGCTGTGGGCATTTTTTTAGTTCCGATAAGCTACTTGTTGCTCATTGGAATTTTCTATGCGGTTACCCGTGAAGCGTTATGGACACTCGGGTTTTTTCTTTCACTCCCCATTAGCGGCTTGATCGCCTACAACCGTTAATGCTCAAACAGCACTACATCAAATTTCTTTAACTCCTCCAGAACGGGATCATAAATTTCACTCATGGTTGGAATTTGAACTCCCCTGCTTTTTATCTTGCCTTGTAATAAAAGCTTGGCAGCAATACCCATCGGTAAACCAACTGTTTTGGCCATGGCCGTATGTACGGCATCATCACCTTTAGCTACTAAAGATGCCTGAATTGTTTTCACCTTTCCCTGCTGTTCAATCTTAAACCGGTGGATCATCACAATCATGTCTTTATCGGATGACTGAAGCGCCCACCGCTTATTCAAAATGTGTTCGAGTATTTGTGCGGGTGTTCCTTTCTGCAAGCCGACTGATTCATCAGAAAAGAGTCCTGACCAGGATAAGCGCACAAGCTCACCACTATCTTTTGCCAAATTAAATTGGCGCATGAGCTTATCTTCAGGAGCTTCTGTTTTACTTCCCTCCAGAAAGGCATTTATAAAATCACGATGAGTCATGCTGCCCACGCGTTCCATCGTATAGGTGTCATCACAGCAACCCAATTGTACCAATACATCCCATGCCGAACAAAAACCATAATTACGCAAGGTGCCACGCAACATGGTTTCAATACCATCAAGTGCGTAGGTATCAATATACTTTAATGAATCGCGGTTAGCATAACCTTCATAAGCGCCATATCCAGGCACGGTTACATGTGCAATGCGTTTAAACAATTGTTGGTAGGGAATGTATTTCACCTGACCTTCTTCCAGAAACTTTGCGGTGCCCTGCCCGGCCATGACCACGTTGCGCGGGTTCCAGGTAAACTTATATCGCCAGGGATTTTCCGGATCCGTTTCCGGTGCAATCAATCCACCGGTAAACGATTCAAAGGAAAGTATTTTACCTCCCTCTCCACGCACACGATCAATCAGTTGCATCGCACTCATGTGATCGATGCCCGGATCCAGTCCGCACTCATTCAAAAAGAGTAAATCCTTTTTTTCAGCCTCTTCGTGCAATCCCTTCATCTCATCTGAAACATAGCTGGCGGTGATCAGGTGCTTGCGCAACGCCAGGCAATACCGGGCCACTACAATGTGGAGGTGAGGCGGAAGCAATGATATCACCACATCTGCGGAAGTGATGGCCTCATTCGCCTGCTCCGCTTGTTGGATATCGAATGTTATGGCCTTGCCATTTGAGGAATGGCCGACTTTAGCCTGAGCAGCATCAATTGAAAAGTCGCCCACTACAATTTGCCACCCTTGAGAAGCAGCCAAATCAAGCAAATATGAAATGAGCGAGGAAGAAGAGCGGCCCGCGCCCAAAACCAGAATTGTTTTCATAGCTAGCAAAATAACCGATAATGAGGGGTTAATAGAATCCGTACCCGAAAATTTATAACTTACTATCCCCAAGCAAAAGTACGATGAGTGAATTCAGCATGTTCAACCATTTCGATGAACTGGATCAGGAGTCGAAATACCTCGCCCACAAAGCCAAGGATGCCGCCAATCATGCCCATGCGCCCTACTCAAAATTTACGGTTGGCGCTGCCCTTATTTTAGATGACGGTACTGTTGTAACCGGAGCAAATTATGAGAATGCGGCATATCCATCAGGCATGTGTGCCGAACGGGTCGCACTTTTTGCAGCAGCAGCTCAACATCCTGAAAGGCGTATTATGAAAATCGCCATTGTTGCTAAAAAAAAGGGTGGCAAAGAGCTTGTTCCTGCAACCTCATGTGGCCCTTGCCGGCAGGTCATGCTTGAATTTGAGATGAATCAGAAGAAACCCATCACCATCGTGATGCAAGCCGATGACAACTCCTGGGTAATGGCCCCCTCTGCCCAGTCGCTGCTGCCGTTTAGTTTTACCCGAAACAACCTGGATCATTCCCATAAAAAATAGCCTAAAAAGGCTTATTTTAAGCAGAAATTGCTGATTTTGCTCCGCATCAGTCATGCCCGCAAGGGTTGTGGCTGATTGACCGGGGTTAATTAAAATCGAATTGGTGCCCAGGTATTTAACTCATGTAATATTTTGCATAGAATTAGGCCAGGCATACATGCAATGTGGCCTATTTTTGAACCCGTTAGTTAAAAGACCTATCATCTCATGCAGGACATTGACATAGTCGACCTGAAAAAGATTTCGGAATTCATTTTCCAGAAATACCAGTACGACTTTCGCAACTACGCCATGTCCTCTTTCAAGCGCAGGGTTCAGCGTATCCTCGAATTGAAAAAGCTCACTGTTGATGGGCTGATTAAAAAATTAACCGATACGCCATCCTTTATTAACGAGTTTCTGGACGAACTGACCGTTAACGTTACGGAAATGTTCCGCGACCCGAGCTTCTGGCGCATCATGCGGGAAGAAATAATCCCCGCTATACTCCTGAATCACAAGCAATTCAAAATTTGGCATGCCGGATGTTCCTCGGGCGAAGAGGTACTCTCCATGGCCATTTTGTTAAAGGAAATGGGTATTCTGGATAGTGTGCAGCTTTATGCCACCGACCTGGATACCACTATTCTTGAGCGTGCCCGGTCGGCAACCTACTCCATGAAAAACATGGAGCTGAATGAGAAAAACTACATCCGCTTTCAGGGGGCTGGCTCGTTAACCGATTATTATAAAGCAGAGAATGGCTATGCCGTGTTCAACAAGGACCTGCTGGCCAATGTAAACTTCAGAAAACACGATCTGGTATTGGGTGAACCCTTTAACAAGTTCGACCTGATTTTGTGCCGGAACGTCATGATCTATTTCAACCAAACGTTGCAAAACGATGTGTTGAAAAAATTTCATGAGAGCTTATTCAAGTATGGCTACCTCGCCATCGGATCAAAAGAATCGCTGATCTGGTGCGATTATGCCAACCGCTTTATTGTAGTGAACAACGAAGAGAAAATTTATAAGAAGATAAAAGATTAAGGGCTGATCCCGATGAGCATGTTTACTTTAAATAACAGCTACAAAGCCGTTGTAATCGGTGGATCAGCCGGGAGTTTTCAGGGAGTAGTGAAAATACTTTCTCAATTACCGAAGGGATTTCCGCTGCCGATTATTATGGCGCTGCACCGGTTGAAACACGTGCGCCACGGATTCGTGGAAGCACTTTCGCTGAAGAGTGTAGTGCAGGTAGTAGAGCCTGATGACAAGGAGCCTTTAAAAAAAGGTGGCGTTTACCTGGCTCCGGCCAATTATCACCTTTCGGTTGAGTTGGGAAATAATTTTTCCCTGTCGACTGAGGAGATGATGAACAACTCACGCCCCGCGATTGACATTACGTTAGGATCGTGTGCGTATGTTTTTAAAGATAAGCTGATTGGCATCCTGCTCTCAGGAGCAAATAAAGATGGTGCCCTCGGCATGAAATATATAAAGGACCGTGGCGGATTAACCATTGTTCAGGAACCTTCGGAGTGTATGATTGAAACCATGCCTAAGGCTGCCATGGCCCTGACAAAAATTGATCACGTGTTGAAAGTGGATCAGATTATAGAATTTTTTAAAGAATTAGATAAGCAATACCGATGATGTCCTTGTTCAAAGACCGATTAACCGTAAGTCATGTGCTGGCCGCACTTTTTTTCCTGGGTGTGCTGGTTTCAGCCTACATGCTGTATAAAATCCCTGGCACCTTACAGGTTACGAGCGGATTTTCTCAACTCGTAACACCATACGTCATCATTGCCATAACATTAGTCTTGGGTATTGCAGCGCTCATCTTTGCACTGGAGTATAAAAAAGAATTGATCGTTATCCGCGACCGGGTTGTTACTACCCAGGATGATACAACCACATCAGAAGGCAAAACTTCTTCAACGTATTCAATTGGCGCAATTCAGCAGGCAGTAAAAGGCGCTAAGAGCAGCAATGAAGCATTTCAAAAAGGAATTCAGTCCCTGGGCAAAACTATGGAAGTGGGGCAAGGAGCCATCTATAATGTGGTAAGTCAAGGCGATACCATAACCGCCAAATTTGTTGACGGATATGCGTTTACCCTGGAGGAAGGAAAAACCATTGAATTTGATTCAGGCGATGGCCTGATCGGACAGGCAGTGGCTTCAGGAAAGTCGCTATACATTGACGAAGTCCCCGAAGGTTACATCAACATTGTTTCCGGGTTAGGCCAAGCTTCACCCCGTTACCTGTTAATTGTACCGATCAAGAAAGAAAATACAGTAGTGGGTGTTTTCGAACTGGCCTCATTCACCCCATTCGATTCCGCTAAACAAAAATTTGCAGAAGCTGCCGCGCAGGTAATGGCAGAAAATTCAGGTTCAAAAAATTAAGGACGCATGCTCGCAAAATTTAACGATCTCGACATCACCTCTAAAATCACCATACTGGTACTCATCATCAGCCTTGCTGCAGTGAGCGCCATAAGTTTTTTCTCATTTGATATTAACCGACAGGCTACTCGCGACAAATATCAGTATAGCTTACAAGCCATTGCTGATGCAAAGGCTACGCACATCAACCAGTTTTTTGAAACAACTGCGCGTGCCATTACATCCGTTCAAACCGGTTTGGATTCATTGAATTCAGGTGCTGAATATCTAATTCGTCAGCAACAAATTTTTGGTTTTGATTTTATTCACCTCACTAACTTGAATGGTGCCATTCTCGAATCATCAGATACAACGCTTGAAAGCAGGACTTTTCTTGATCCGGATGGTTCAAGTTTTGCAGCAGGACACCTCGGTGTTCATTTCAGCCCGGTGTTTAAAGAAAATGGCAAGTACTTTCTTTTCGTGCTTGCTCCGGCCAAAACGACAAGTGGCGATGGACTGATCGTAGCTAAACAAAGTCTGGATAATTTGTATAAATCACTTACCGACTACCGTGGATTAGGCAAAACCGGTGAAGTGCTGATTGGAAAGCTGGATGAGGTCAATAAAAAAATTCTGCTGGTAAGTCCGGTGCGGCCCGAACCCCAGGCTGCCATTAAATTATACAACACTACCGATAAAGCAGTTGATGCCTTCCGCAGTGCGCTGGAAGGAACTGCCGAAGGATCAGGAACCGGTATAGATTACCAAAACAAAGAAGTAATACAGGTATGGCGTAAACTCAATCAACCCGGTTGGGCATTGGTTACCAAAATGGATGCTGATGAAGCCAGTGGCGATGCCGGATCATTGCTTCAGATTTTTATAACGGTTGGCATCTGCATCGTACTGGTAGCCATTGCAGCCAGTATACTATACGCCCGTTCATTGCTTCGCCCTATCAATACCATGCGCCATGCACTCGAATTGATTTCACAAGGTGTGTTGCCGGAAACAATTGACAACATTCACCTGGATGAGTTCGGTAAAATGGCCTCAAAAATCAATGACCTTACTAAGTCGCTAAGACGCAATGCTGACTTTGCCCAAAAGATCGGAGAAGGCAAGTACAATACTGAATTTACGCCAGCCAGTGATAACGACTTGTTGGGTATGTCGTTGCTGAACATGCGCCAAAACCTGATCGACAATGAACGCAGAGACACCGAGCGCAACTGGATTGTTCGTGGCGTTGCTGAAATCAGTGAAATGCTCAGGCTTCATGATTCCATAGATTCACTCAGCGATGATGTGGTGAAATTTATTCTGGATAAAATTGGAGCCGTACAAGGTGCCTTTTATGTAGTAGATGATGAAGGGCGTGAACCAATCATTGAAATGCGGGCCAGCTATGCCTATGGCCGTAAGAAATACCTGAAAACCAAATTCAAATTTGCGGAAGGATTGGTTGGCCAAGCCGCTGTTGAAAAAGACATTGTGCTGCGCACTGAAATTCCGCATGAATACGTAACACTTACTTCGGGGATTCTTGGCGATCAACGCCCTACGTGTATACTGGTTGTGCCCCTAATCACCAATGAAGAAGTTTACGGTGTATTGGAATATGCTGCCCTGAAAAGATTTGATCCGTCACAGATAAAATTTGTTCAGGAACTCAGTTTGATTCTTGCCCGCACCATCTTCAACATCAAGGTGAATGAGCGCACACGCAAACTCCTCGAAGAATCACAGGCCATGAGTGCCGAACTGCAGGAGAAGCAGGAAGTGTTGCGCCAGAATGCAGAAGAGATGCAGGCTACCCAGGAAGAACTGGAGCGCACCAATACGGAGCTTGAACACCAGGTAGAAGAAGTAAACCGCACCCAAAAGCGGATGCAACTACTGCTTGAAAATGCATCGGAGGTTATTACCATTTACGAAGAGGACGAAACCATTCGCTACATCTCCCCTTCTGTGGAGAGCATCTTAGGTTATGGTCAGAAAGAATTGATCGGCAAAAGCGACTTTGATAAAGTTCATCCAGACTACAAGGATGTTTATATCAGTCTGTTTGCACGGATGAAAGAAAATCCGGATGAAAAAGTTACTGTGCAATTCGAGTATAAAACAAAAGATAACCAGTACATCTGGATTGAAGCAACCGGTACCAACTTCATGTCGAACACGGCCATTCACGGCTACATTTTAAATGCACGCGACATTACTGAACGCAGAAGAGCCGAGCAAGAACAACGCATGCGCAGTAAGATGCAGGCGCTTTCTGAAAACTCGCCCGACCTGATTACCCGATTGGAAGATGAGTCCATTTCGTACATCAACCCGGTAATTGAGTCTTACACCGGCAAAGGCCCGAATGACTACCTAAACAAGAAATACAAAGAGGCAGGTCTGGACGCCTCCATTCTGGAAAGCTGGTTACGTATTGTAGAGCAAGTGAATGCCACCAACGAAACAGTGGCCACAGAAATGGATTTCCCTTCTGAATTGGGTAAGCGGGTGATGCAGGTAAACGCCATTCCTGAATTTGATGAATCCAATAAACTTGAATCCGTGCTGGTGGTTTCGCACGACATTACCGAGCGGAAGATGATTGAATTGGAGATTCAGAATAAGAACAAGAAGATTACTGAGAGTATCAATTACGCCAAACGCATTCAAACGGCAATTCTTCCTAACTCACGCGTAATCAGTAAAACACTACCTGATTCATTCATCCTATACAAACCGCGCGATGTGGTAAGCGGTGACTTCCCTTGGTTCATGCAAATCAAAAACGACATTTACATTGCCGCTGTGGATTGTACCGGTCACGGTGTACCGGGGGCCTTGTTGTCGTTGATTGGCTACTTCCTGCTGAACGATATTGTACGAAGCCGTAAGGTTACAGACCCGGGTGTTATTCTTGACTTGCTGGATGAAGGTGTAACCAAAACCCTGCGTCAGGATGAAGATGCTTCTACCAAAGATGGTATGGACATAGCCCTATGTAAGGTGAACATGGATACTCGCGAGGTTGAGTATGCCGGAGCACACCGACCCCTATACATTATGCGAAATGGCGTAATGGAAGAAGTAAAAGGTAATAAGTTTCCGATCGGTGGGGGTATCTTCAAAAATCAAACAAACTTTACCAATACCAAGCTTACCCTGAAAAAGGGTGACTCCATATACTTTAGCTCAGATGGGTACCCCGACCAGTTTGGAGGCCCTGAAGGCCGTAAGTTTGGCCCTAAGCGTGTGCGCGAAATTATTGAACGCGTACACAAAATGCCTATGCTGGAGGCTTCCGGTATCTTTGATCAGGAGTGGGAAAGCTGGCGCGGGGATACCAAGCAGACCGATGATGTGTTGCTGATTGGTATTAAGTTTTAGCCGATGTAGGAAAAACTGCTATTTAGATACAAATAAACCATGTTTTTGAACCAAATCTTAATAAATTCGAAACCCTAATCATAACATAGAACCATGAATTTCATTTACGAACTACACCGAACCATGATGTCAGAAAAACTGATTCTGGTGTACCAGGGCGATTTCACCCAGGAAACAACAAAATCCATTCTGGCCATGGCCGAGCGTAATCTTGATTCTTCCGGTGAAGAATCAAGCACCAAGCGCAAGGTGTTTAACGTGATGGTGGAAGCCCTGCAAAATATTGTAAAGCACAGCGATGAACTGGTAGATGGCGAAACACGCAGCCACGCAGCAATCTTCCTGATTGGAAGACAGGCCAACCGTTACTCCATCATGGCGGGCAATCCCATACGAAAGGCAAATGTGCCCAACCTTCAGAAAAAACTTGAACACATCAACGGATTGGATAAAGACGGTCTGAAAGATCTATACAAGGAAATCATTAAGAACACCACCATCTCCGAGAAAGGCGGTGCAAGTCTAGGCTTTGTTGATATGGCCCGTAAATCAGGTGAAAAGCTTGAGTTTTCCTTCCCCGAAATGAATGCAGATTACTGCTTCTTTTGCCTGAAGGTAAATGTACCCCGTGGAGACGAATAAGAATTGATCAAAAAACATTAACCGCTAACGCACGATTATTATGGAAATTTTAAATCTCGAAGGAACTGAAGATACCCCCAAAATTATTCTGGATAAAAAGAATGGCATATTCGAAATCTCAGGCCGTTCACTACCCGAAGATTCAGCAGAGTTTTACCGTCCCGTACTGGAATGGATTGGTAACTACGGTGCTGAACCAAATCCTTCAACCGAATTTGTTTTTAAACTCGAATACTTCAATACTGCGTCATCAAAACTGATATTGGATGTTCTTTCTGCTTTGGAAGACATCAAAGGCATGAAGATTATGTGGTATTACCACGAAGATGATGAAGACATGGAAGAAGCCGGCCAGGAATTTTCGGAGCTGGTAGAGATTCCGTTCGAGTTCAAGACGTATTGATACCCGAACCTGATGAACTGAATCGGTTATCTGTTCCATGCACTTGTAGAAACGGATAACCGATATTTTTTTAACCCTGAACCATGAGTGAGGAAATTCTCAAAGCGCTGACCCAACTTTTTGCCATCATCACCAAGCAGGATGGTGGCGTGTCGGCAAACGAAAGGCAGTACGTAATCAATTTCTTTCAAACGGAATTGGACCAGGACACCATTAAAGAGTACCTGGCGCAGTACGATGAACAATCCGGCTATGGCAAAACCGAAGAAGACGGTGGAAAGAAATTGACATCCGTTAAAGAATCGGTTCGCGTACTGGGTATCTGTAAAAAAATCAACAAAACCCTTACGCAAAAACAAAAGGTTGTTGTACTCATTAAGCTCCTTGAGCTTGTTGCCATTGATAAAAATTTCTCTACGCAACGAATGGAGATCATCAACACCGTTTCAACGGTGTTTAACATTGAAAAAGAAGAGTACGACCTGATCGAAAATTTCATAACCACAGAAGACCCACGTACGCTTCCCTTTTCCGATCTTTTATTGGCAAGCAAGGACGAGAAGATTGAGGGTAAGTCATACAAACACATTCACGCACACATTGAAGGAATTCTGCTATTCTTGCGCATTCGCAGCGTGGACATGTATTACACAAAATACATGGGTGATGAGTCGAACCTGTTAAACGGGTTTATCATGCAGCCCAACCGGGTTTACCTCTTCTCACATGGAAGCACCATTAAAACACAAGCCGGTGATGCGCTTTACTATAGTGATCTGGTTGCCGACTTTAATGATGAAATAAAAACTACCAAACTCTCCTTCAATGCCCTTATTGAAGAGTTACGCTTCCCCAATGGCGTAATCGGCTTGCGCGATGTCTCCGTATCGGAAGGACCGGGAAAACTCATTGGCATTATGGGTGCCAGCGGTGCGGGTAAAACCACCTTACTAAATGTGCTGGCTGGACTTGTTCCACCCACCAAAGGAAAAATACTCATCAACGGCTTCGATATTTTTGAAGAGAAAGAAAAGATACAGGGCGTAATCGGGTATGTATCGCAGGATGACCTGCTCATTGAAGAACTAACCGTTTACCAGAACTTATACTACAACGCCAAGTTGTGCTTTGCCCACTTTACCGAAGCTGAAATTCAGCAACGCGTAATGGAGGTGCTGGAAAACCTGGGGCTGGATCAACGTAAAGACCTGAAAGTGGGTAACCCGCTTGAAAAAACCATTAGTGGCGGTCAGCGAAAGCGATTAAACATTGCACTTGAACTGATTCGTGAGCCAGCCATTCTATTTTTAGATGAACCTACATCAGGTTTATCCTCGCGCGATTCAGAAAACGTAATCGACTTACTAAAAGAACTTTCCCTAAAGGGCAAGTTGATTTTTGTAGTTATCCACCAGCCTTCATCCGACATCTATAAGATGTTCGACAAGATGATTATCATGGATACGGGTGGATACCCCGCCTACTACGGCCCTCCGGTGGAAGCCGTAACCTATTTCAAACGATCAACGCTGCAGGTTGACAGCAACCGCGGGCAGTGTGAGACCTGCGGTAATGTTAACCCGGAACAGATCTTCAACATCATTGAAGCCAAAGTGGTTGATGAATACGGTCAGCCAACGAATAAACGCAAAATCAATCCCGTACAATGGAACGAGTGGTTTAAGGAGCGATTCAGACTTGGGCGGGTAGAAGATGTTCGCGAAGAGCCACCCAAATCGTTGAACATACCAGGCAAAATAAAGCAAACCATCATATTTGCTACGCGCGATACATTATCGAAACTCAGCAACAAGCAATACCTGCTCATCAACTTACTGGAAGCCCCATTGCTTGCGATGATTCTTGCCGTCATTATCAAATATAAGAGCGCTCCGGGCGGAAGGGAATACATGTTTCGCTTCAATGATAACTTCCCGGCCTTCATTCTGATGAGCATTATTGTAGCCCTGTTCATGGGACTTACGGTGAGTGCCGAAGAAATTATCCGCGATCGGAAAATTTTAAAACGTGAATCATTTTTGAACCTGAGCTGGAACAGCTACCTCACCTCAAAGGTGGCCATTCTCTTTACATTGTCAGCTATTCAAACCTTAACGTTTGTGCTGGTTGGGCATCTCATTCTTGAAATTGAATGGCGCTTGATCTTCCCGTTTTGGTTTACGTTGTTTACGGTTTCCTGCATGTCGAATGTGTTGGGGTTAAACATTTCATCGGCATTCAATTCAGCGGTAACCGTATACGTGATGATTCCGCTTCTGCTTATTCCGCAAATGATTTTGAGTGGACTGCTTTTCCGTTTCGATAAACTGAACGACCTGATCAGTACCAAAGGCAAAGTTCCGCTGGTGGCCGACTTCATGGCATCACGCTGGGCCTATGAAGCACTCGCTGTGGATGCTTTTAAGAATAACTCATACGAGAAACCGTATTACGATTACGAAAAGTTTGAGTCTCAGGCCGACTTCAAGTCTTCTTTCCTGATAGATGAGTTGGAGAAGAAGCGTAAGTTTATCAGCGAGCATTACCAATCCACTGAAGATTCTGTTAGAAAGCATGTTGAGAAAGATCTTGAGATCATCCGGAAAAGTTTGAAAGATGACTATTTCAAAAAAGGACTGAACAACCTGAACTTCGACAACGCATGGACAGTAGGCATGTATTCGCCTGAAGTAGATAAGCAACTGGAAGAATTCTTTCTGGCTTACAAACGGTTTTACCAGGATGTTTACAACAAGGCCGTTGCTGCACGCGAACAACTGATATATAAAAAGGAAAACGACAAGGAAGAGCCGTACAATTTGAATGAGTACAAAAACCGCTACTACAACGAAAGCCTGGCCGACCTGGTGAAGAATGTTTCGACCAAAGACCGGATTCTGGAATACAAAGGTGAACTTATCCAACAGATAAACCCGGTATTTCTTGATCCGATAAATACCGGGCCTTTGAATTACCGGGCGCATTTTTTTGCACCCAAAAAGAACCTGTTCAATACGCAGTGGGAAACCTACCGGTTCAACATGGCGGTAATCTGGTTTATGGCTATCGCATTTTATATTACCTTATATTTCGAATTGCTCCGGAAGTTTATCGACCTGTTTGGTAAGCTTAACCTTCCGACAAAAAAATAGCATTCTTGTACTGTTTTGGTCAGGAATGGCGAATTATTAACTTTGTAAGCTTCTAATTTTGATACTATGAAAGTTGTAAAAATCGGGTTGTTTGCGCTGATTTTGGCTGCTTGCAGCTCAGGAAAAAAAACGGACGAACAAGCCTTTCTGGAGACCCTGGACTCTGCCAAAAACGAGGGTCCGACTATTTCTGAAGCCGTAATTGGCGATATCCTTCAGCAGATTCCAAGCCCCCTTGAAATCTCCGTTCTCCTTAAAGAGGCCGGCAAAAAGTACAACGTCAACTACTTGAACTCCCCCGATAATCTTCCCAAGTACAATAGCAATTTCAAAAAAGCCCTCAATCTTGGAATCTACGGTACTGATCTGGGATACACCAATATCTACGAGCAGAATCAGGATGGAGTAAAGTACATATCCTCCATTAAAAGCCTGGCTGACGGACTTAATATTGGCCAGTTCTTTGATATTGAGACCATAGGTCGGTTGGCTACCAACAGCAAGAACCTGGATTCACTGTTGCTGATTACCACCCAAAACTTTAACAGTATTAATCATTACCTCCAAACCCAGGGCCGGGCAAACCTGAGTGTACTCTTGTTAACGGGTGGCTGGTTAGAGGCTGTGCACATCACGTGTAACGTAGCCAATAGCGACCCTACCAATAAGGAACTCCAGGAGAAAATCGGTGAACAAAAGGTCATTTTGGAGAACATTATGCTGCTCTTGTCCTTCTATCAGGAAACCGATCAAAATATGGCATCCTTATTGAGTGACATGAAGGAATTACAAGCGGCTTTTGATAAAGTGAACATTACGTATACCTATAAAGAATCATCTTTTGAGATTGTTGATGGCGTTATGGTGATTAAAGATAACAGCACCACCACTATCGACATTACACCGGAAGACATTGAGAGCATACGCTCCATCACATCATCCATTAGAACAAAGATTACAAGCTAAGATAATTAACCATGAAAAAGTTAGTCTTTTTTATTTTCTCTGTATTCCTGATCAGCACGTCTGAAGCATCAGCCCAATGCAATGCAGAAGATCTTTCCAACGACTGCATTCCGAAACTGGCTTCAGGCTTCAACTTCCTGAAAAGCTACAAAATTGATGGCGGTGGAGGATCAAAAGATAAAGTTGAATACTCCTATGTGTTTACCAAAGGAACGCAATATATGATCAACATTTGTGCTCCCGGTCAACCCACCGATGGCATTGTAGTTACGTTGTACGATTCAAACCGAAACAAAGTAGCCTCCAGTAAAATCAATGGACAGTTTATTTCGGCAATTGCCTTCCCATGCAATGCAACCGGAATTTACTACATCCAGTACACCTTTGATGGTTCATCCAAATACTGTGGTGGTAGTGCCCTTGGTTTCAAACGCTAACGTTTAATCAATCAATATTTAAAAAACCCTGGCAGAACTGTCGGGGTTTTTTGTTTATGAATATTATCCTGCCAACTTCGTAATTCAAGACTATGCAGGAATTTACAACACATTTCAATTTCAAAGCCCGCTACTACACCCTGGGTACATTAACCGATCAAACGCAGCAGGTGTGGTTTGTCTTGCATGGGTACGGTCAGTTGGCGCGCTATTTTTTACAAAAGTTTGATGTGCTCCAACAAAAAGGAATTTACGTAGTAGCCCCCGAAGGACTATCACGTTTTTACCTGGAAGATGTAACCAAACGAGCCATTACCGGAAACAATCGCGTAGGTGCCACTTGGATGACAGCAGAAAACAGGTTGATGGACATCGACAATTACCTGACCTATTTGCAGCAAGTTTACACGGAGATTATCGGAACAAAGAAATACACGGTTAGCCTGCTCGGGTTTTCACAAGGTGCAGCAACCGCATCACGATGGGCATTGCGCCATCCCCAAAACTTCAAACGCCTTATTCTTTGGGCCGGCATATTTCCACCCGACATGGATTTTGATAAAGGAAAACAAATACTGGCAGATAAAGAAATTACAATGGTATATGGGGAACATGATCCCTATGTAACGGATGAGCGCTTAAACGAAATGACAAACCTGGCCAATCGGCTTCAGGTAGCGCCTAACATTATTACATTTCCTGGAGGACATGAAATTGATTCAAAAACACTTGAGCAACTGGCCTAAAGATTTTTCTTAACCATTGTACTGGAAGCCTGGGCCGTTGGGAAAATAGTTATGTCGGCCAGCACCACATGCTCGGGTTGTTGCAAAACATACCGGATAACCTCGGCAATATCCTGAGACGATAACGGTTTGAATCCCTTGTAGACCGAAGATGCCCGTTCTTCATCGCCCTTAAATCGTACCAGCGAAAATTCAGTTTCAACCAGGCCTGGATGAATGGCTGTCACCTTAATGCCGTGCGCATTTAAATCCATGCGCATACCTTTAGTCAACGCATCCACAGCAAACTTGCTGGCAGAATACACATTTCCGTTTGGATAAACTTCTTTTCCGGCAATGGATCCTAAGTTAACAATATGGCCAGATTGACGCTCCACCATACCCGGAATCACCATTTTGGTGATATACAACAACCCCTTTACATTAATATCGATCATGGCATCCCAATCCCGAACATCCCCTTTTTGTATGGGATCAAGACCATGCGCATTACCGGCATTGTTAATCAATACATCAACTTTTTGCCAGGGTTGTGGTAACGCATTAAATGCTTTTTCCACCGCATGTTGATCACGAATGTCGAAGCAAAGAATTTCCACTTCGGTGAGTTTGTTTAGTAACGCTTGCTCACAAAGCAGACGTTCCTTTCTGCGGCCACACAAAATCAATTTGAAATCGTGCTTGGCCAATTCATGTGCGGTAGCCAGGCCAATGCCTGAAGTAGCACCGGTAATTAACGCTATTCGTTTCGACATTATTGAAAGAGCAAGTAAAAGGTTACAGTGTTTGTGTTTACCCGTTGCAGGGGTCTTCCAAAATCATTTTCCCGGTTGTCCAGGTGATCGACTATGCCGCGGGAAAATCTGATTTCTGGAGAAAATTTAAACAAGGGAAAATATAAATCGAAACCGATACCGGCTTCAACATTCAGGTTTATGGGCGTGACTTCAAGAGAGTTAGTCACATTCTCAATTTCCTTTTTTCCCGAAGCTTCGATACCCGGTTTAATACCACCGATCATATACATGCGCACATTACCCCTGCGCATCGACTTGTACTTAACCAACATGGGAAACTCCACCATCGTTGTTTCCACCAATTGGCGTTGGGACGAACCATCAGTAAATCGATACAACAACGTATGTTCGTAAAAAGCAACTTTAGGAGTCAGGCGTAAATCAACGAACTCATGAAGGCGATAGTTAACAATAAAGCCCAAAGAAAAACCGGGTTTCCATTCAGGAGTAACAGCAAACAGCGTATCGAATGATGGCGTTACAAATTCATCAGCATATTTAATCTGGTAGGATGTGGAGTGCAAACCAATCAAAAACCCATAGGTGAGTTTTCGTTTCTCATCATAGTATGGATTGTTCTTACGTGCCCATAAAAAGTTCTGAGCCTGTGCAGCCCCAGCCACAAGCAACAGCAAAACAACAACTACTTTTTGGCCGTATAGATAGAACTTATTCCGAACGTTAATGGCTTGCATGAAACTTGGTTAAATCCTACGTCTTTGAGAATCTGCAAAAAATCCTGTCCGTCAGGAAACGCCTCTACGGATTCGGGCAGGTAATCGTACGCAGCCTTATCCCGTGAAATCCAGCGTCCTAGTTTAGGCAAAATGGCCTTAAAATAAAAGCTGTAGACTTGCTTGAATGGAAAGCGTTTTGGTCGTGAAAACTCCAAAACCACCAATGTGGCTCCTGGTTTCATTACACGGAGTATTTCAGCAAGACCTTTTACTAGATTTTCAAAGTTTCGCACTCCAAATGCAACGGTTACAGCATCGAATTTATTTTGCTCAAACGGAAGATTTTCCGAATCAGCCTGTATCATTTCAACCACATGAGCCACTCCCCTGCTTGTCATTTTTTTTCGGCCCACATCCAACATTCCGGCTGAAATGTCAACACCAATTATTTTTTCGGGATTAAGTTCAAGCGACTGCAATGCAAAATCACCGGTGCCGGTTGCCACATCCAGTATAATCTTGGGCGATGAAGGTTTCAGTAACTTAACCGCCTTCTTTCGCCAACCTTTATCAATACCCAGGCTCAGGAAATGGTTCAAGAAATCGTACCGATGGCTGATGTTATCAAACATCTGCGCCACCTGCTCCTTTTTAGTGGTCGGCTGATCTTTATAGGGAACTACCGTCATGAATACGCGTTTGATCTACAAACAAAACAAGGCGGCAAATTGCTAATAAATCGGGATAAAAAATGAAGGAATTCAGATCCTAGTTTGAAATTACCTTGAATTCCACCCTGCGGTTAAGCTCCCGGCCCTCCTCTTCGTCATCGTTGCTGGCCAGCGGACGGCTCTTTCCAAAGCCTACAGCCGTGATTCTTCGGGCATCAATGCCCTTCTTGGTGAGGAAATCTTTTACCGCCTCAGCCCTTCGTTTTGAAAGTGTGAGGTTGTAAGCTGCTGTTCCTATGTTATCCGTGTGGCCCGCTATCTCAACCCGCATGGTGGGGTTTTGTTGCATCATGCGCTCCAATTTGTTAAGCTCGTTATAAGACTCTTGCTGAAATGTGGCTTTGTCAAAATCAAAATAAATGTTCCGTAAAATGGAAACCATTCCGGTTTCAAGTTTTCGCAACTCAACGGTTCGGGTTAATTCCTTCTCTTGCTCCGATACCCCATCTAATCGAACGTTTTGGTTCACGAACATGTACCCTTCGCTTTCAATGGATAAACGGTAATCCTTTGCTGATTCTTCCTTTACGGTAAACTCAACTACACCAGCTGATTTATTAGTAGATGGAACGATAATGTTATCGCGTAAACCTTGCAGGCGAATGCGGGCATCAACCGGTTCTTTCGTTTGTGCATCAATGGCCGTAACTACATACCGCAACGGAAATTTAGTGGGCTGAGGTACAACCGTTTCAACTGTATCTACGGGTTCATCAACAGGTTCAATCGGATCGACCGGATCAGGATCTTTCTGTGCCACCTGCTCTTCAGGTATGGTAATCATGTAGATATCATCATATCCCTGGCCATCTTCACGAACAGAGGAATAATATCCACGCTTACCGTCTCGTGTACTTACAAAAAAGATATCGTTATCAGGCGTATTGATCGGGTATCCCATGTTTTCGGGTTCTGACCATTCCAGGGTAGCTGCGTCAAATATCGTTCTGTAGATGTCAAAGCCTCCCATTCCTCTTCTGCCTTTTGAACTGAAGTACAAAGTCTTGCCATCGTAATCGATAAATGGACCATCATCATCTTCAATTGTATTGATTTTTGGACCAAGGTTTTTCACATTCGACCATTCGCCCTTTTCATTTAAAACAGCACTGTAAATGTCAAGCCCACCAAAACCTCCGGGACGGTTACTGGAGAAATAAAGTGTTTTCTCATCAGGTGAAATACTGATAGATTTTTCCTCGAAAGATGAGTTAATAATACCCGGTAATGGAACAGGTGCCGACCACGATCCATTTACGTTTCGGTTACTGAAATAGATGTCTCCGCCATTATCCGTTTTATAGATAAACAGGGTTTGACCATCAGCCGACAAGGCCAGGTTTGAATCGTGATACTCGGAGTTCACGGGCGCACCGATATTTTCTGCAGGTTGCCATGCACCGTTAACTTTTCTTGAGATAAAAATATCTTCAAAGGGTTTGTTATCGGTATCCACGTTTTCGTTCAAGTTGCCATCACGCCTGCGAGAAGTAAATACAATCTCATCTTCGTTGGCATTTAGCACCGGTGCATAATCGTCCCACTCGGAGTTTATTTCGCGGCTGATGTTTACAATAGAATAATTACGAGGTGCACCAATGAATTCTAAACCCACTTCGCATTCCTGAATGTTGCGATCAACGATGGCCGCATCCACTTTATCACGTCCCTGGTAGTTTGGTCGCTTGGAAAGTCTGTCTTTGTACCGGTTGTAATAGTCGATGGCCTTTCCGAACTCCATACCAAACTGGTAACTCTGCCCGATCAGGTATTCCAAATTGAAACGGTAATTTGGATCAATTTCATAAACCCGCATGAAGTATTGAACGGCCAAGTCTTTCTGGATGGTCATCAGGTGGTAAAGACCTGCTTCATAGTTAAGGGTTAAGTTTTCAGGGTCGAGATTCGCACCGATAATTAAAACTTCACGGATATCGTTATCAGCCTGTGAGGCCGCACGCATTTCTTCCGCAATATTCAAGTATTCAAGCGCTTGTTGCTTGTTGTCCTGACCGCTGGTTGTTAGAAAAATACCCGCAACAGCTAAAAAAACCAGTACACACCGGATGCTGAACATGCAAAAATGGGTTTACGATTAACGTTAATCTCTTAAAATTAAAAAATAGTATGCCAATATAGGAAAAAGCATCTTTACAACAGCATAAATTTTAGCCATAAAGTGCTCAAATATTACATTATTAGTAATTTGGGGTGAAAGCTTTACTTCAAGCCAATTTGCATGGAAATCAAAGAAGCGGAATTCATATCCAGCATCACAAACCTCAAAGATTTGCCTAAAAACCCGCTTCCCGAGTTTGCCTTTATAGGGCGCTCAAACGTTGGTAAGTCCTCCTTAATCAACATGTTAGCAGGCCGAAAGCAGATCGCCAAGATCTCCACCAAGCCCGGCAAAACACAAACCATCAACCACTACCTGATTAACAAAAGCTGGTATTTGGTCGACTTGCCAGGGTATGGCTATGCGGGCGTAAGCAAAGAAAAACGAGCTGGATTTGGGCGCATTATTGAAGATTATGTTCGCAAGAGCCCCGAGCTATGCTGCCTGTTCGTATTGCTTGATCTGCGTTTACCCCTTCAGGCCATTGACCTTGATTTTATCAACTGGGCGGGCAAGCATGGCATACCACTGGCATTTGTATACACCAAGGCCGACAAACTTTCCGCAGGCGCGGTGCTGACCGGCAGAAAAAAAATTGAAAGTGCATTGCTGAACTATTGGCAAGAACTTCCGGAAGGATTCGTGACTTCATCCGTCAAGAAAAAAGGACGGGATGAACTGCTCGACTTTATTGCTGCAACCCTTAAGAGCATTTCTCAAAATGATTAGTTTTGCGGGCTAATTAAAAATCAGAACGTATGACATTGGCCGATATCGCAACCATTTCAGGAAAAGGTGGACTATTCAAAATTTTAAAGCCCTCAAAGTCGGGGGTAATTCTTGAATCGCTGGATGAGACGAAAACCAAACTGGTAGCTACTGCACATCATAAACTTTCGGTGCTGAATGAAATTTCTATTTACACCACCACCAAAGAAGGCACGGTTGCCCTTGAGGACGTACTGAAAAAAATTCATCAGGAATTTGGCGATGATCTCGGCCTGGATGCCAATGCAGACAATGCTGAACTGAAATCATTCATGAAAGCTGTGTTGCCGGATTACGATGAGAATCGAGTTTACGTAAGCGATATTAAAAAGCTGGTACGCTGGTATGGTATTCTGCGTACAGAAGCACCTGAAGTATTCGCGCAGGAAAATCCGAAGGAAGAGGACAACGCTTAGGAAAAGCTTTCTGCTTTATCCACCATATTTTTTGAACCTACAAAAAAAGGTGTGCGTTGATGCAATGACTTAGGTTCAATATCCAGAATGCGCTGAACGCCATCTGATGCTTTTCCTCCGGCCTGTTCGGCAACAAATGCCAAGGCATTGCATTCATACATCAGCCTTAGTTTTCCGTGTTTGTCTTTTGCTGTAGCCGGATAAATATAAATTCCGCCCTTCAATAAGTTGCGATGAAAATCAGCAACCAGCGAACCGATATACCGGCCTGTGTAATTGCTCTCTTTACAATATTGCACGTATTGCTTTACGCCTTCCGAAAAGGAATTATACGAACCCTCGTTCACTGAAAAAATCTTACCCTCTGCAGGCATTTGCATATCCGGATGTGAAAGGAAATACTCACCCAATGTAGGTTCATAGGTAAATCCATTTACGCCATGCCCGGTAGTGTAAACCAACATGGTAGAAGAGCCATATAAAATATACCCGGCTGCTACCTGCTCCGAACCCTTTTGCAAAATATCTTCCTGCTGAATGGGCATGCCCGGTTTACTCTTTCGCCTGTAAATAGAAAAGATGGTTCCGATGGACACGTTCACATCAATATTGGATGAACCATCCAGCGGATCAATGGCAATAACATACTTGCCATCGTTGTTTAAATCCATAAACGTTTCACTCTCCTCCGAAATCAATGCGCATGCCTCGCCACCCTTTTGAAGCGCGCGGGTAAAACGTATGTTGGCCAGCACATCCAGTTTTTGTTGCTCATCACCACCTGTATTGGTTGAGCCCATTCCGCCCATGATGTCTATTAACCCTGCCTTGTTTACCTCGCGGTTTACTACTTTTGAAGCCAATGCAATGTCGCGAAGAAGTTGCGACAGTTCTCCGCTGGCAAAGGCAAAATGATCCTGATTACTCTTTATAAACCGGTCGAGGGCGCTTCCAATGGGCTGGGCAATTCGGGATTGTTCCATGGCGGGGATTAATGCTTTTTAGCTGATCTTTACAGGCCGTAAAATTAACCCGCAAACGATTTAGTACAACGAATTATGAAGGTTTTTAAGTTTGGTGGCGCTTCGGTAAAGCATGCCGAAGCCGTGCGCAATGTCACCTCCATTCTGAAGCAGCACGACAAAGATTCCCTGTGGGTGGTGGTATCGGCTATGGGCAAAACCACCAATGCGCTTGAGCGTGTGGTGTTTGCGTTTCTGAAAAACGAACCATTTGAATCCGAAATTCAGGACATCTATACTTACCACCAGCACTTAATCCGCGATCTGTTCGAAAATCCGGAACCCGTATTGATGCAACTGGAAGAAACTCTTGAAGTTGTTCGTAAAAACCTGATTAAGGGAAAAGACGAAGATGAGCTTTACGATCAGGTGGTTTCTTTAGGTGAGGTTATATCTTCTCAAATTATCCATCAATTTCTTTTATCTGAAGGGCTTCCGGTTGCGTGGTTTGATGCCCGTAAACTGATTTGCACCGATAGCTCATTTCGGGAAGGACAAATTAATTGGTCTAAGACAACACAGTTACTGAAAGATGCGCAGAAAAAGTTGGATGAGAAAATTTGCATTACGCAAGGATTTATAGGAGCTGATGAACAGCAACGCAGTGTAACACTTGGGCGCGAAGGATCGGATTTTACCGCAGCTATTATTGGTTCATGCCTTCATGCCAAATCCGTTACAATCTGGAAAGATGTTCCGGGTGTGATGAATGCTGATCCGAAAAAACTACCGGCTGCCATTGTATTTCCTGAACTGCCGTACAAAGAAGCGGCTGAGATGACCTATTATGGCGCATCTGTAATCCATCCCAAAACCATTAAGCCATTGGCGCTAAAAAATATTCCATTATGGGTGAAAAGTTTTACCGACCCTTCCCTTACGGGCACAGTTATTCACGATTGCAAGGTGGAAGGGCTCCCTCCCGTAATTGTGTTTAAGGAAAATCAATGCCTGGTTTCGTGCAAGGTTACCGACTTTACCTTTGTAAACGAAGAACAAATGAGCACCATCTTTCATGCCATCACTGCATTGAATATTAAGCTTAACGTGATGCAGAATTCAGCTATTTCGTTTTCATTCTGTATCGACTTTCGTGAAAACAAAGTAATGGCCCTCATCGAAAAATTGCAGGAGCATTTTGAGGTGTACTACAATACCAACCTGACGCTGATCACAATAAAAAACTACGATGAACAGAGTTTCAATACCTATCGTAAACGCGCAGGTGTCATGCTGGAGCAATCCTCCCGTTCAACCTTACAAGTCTTGGTAAAGGATTTATAACCGATGGGTGAGTTGTTGCTTCAGGTGCGCAATAAATCCATCGGTTGATCGGTCGAGAATTTCAAAAACTTCCTGAAAGCCGCGAGGGCCGCCATAATAAGGATCAGGTACTTCCAGGTGATCATCGCTTGAATCGAAGCTTCGCGTCATGAAAATTTTATGTTGATGTACTTCCGCGCCCGGAAGGCTCAAAATGTTGCGATAATTACTGGTGTCCATCGCCAAAATAAAATCAAATTCTTCCAGATCAGTGGTGGTTAACTGACGACCCCGATGATTAATCGTCACTCCATTTTCCAGCGCATTGGCAATGGTACGTTCATCAGGTGTATCGCCAATGTGATAGTTTGACGTACCGCACGAGTCCGCCTCAATATGCTGATGTAATCCATTATTCTGGATTTTATGTTTAAAGATTGCCTCCGCCAATGGTGATCGGCAGATGTTCCCCAAACAGACGAAAAGTACCTTGATGCGCGCCATAAAAAATCACTAACTCTCCATTTCAGGGGCTAAAAATGCAACTTATTACCAATAAAACAGGGAATCTGGGGTTACAAAATCAAGGGCTGTCGTATTCAAAACCGCATAGCACACTTTTACCGCCTTTTGGTTTGAAAAGCCCGCCTCCTCTTGCTCGGAGGGGGCTTTTCTTATTTTGAGGCGCGCCATTCCCTTTACTTCCTCATGCAGCTATATTTTTTAGTTTTGTAAAAACTCATATTGTATGGAATTCATTAAAGTCACAGAACAATACCAACCGGGCATTGCGCTCATTCAACTAAATCGTCCGAAAGAACTGAACGCGCTTAACAAGCAACTGATGGAAGAAGTGCGTGATGCGTTACAGGCCTTCGATAAGAATGAGCAGGTTCGGGTAATTATTATAACCGGAAATGAGCAAGCCTTTGCTGCAGGAGCCGACATTAAGCAAATGGCCGACAAATCGGCTATTGATATGCTGTTGATTGATCAGTTCAGCACGTGGGATCAGATTCGCAAAACCAAAAAGCCGATTATTGCGGCTGTATCCGGATTTGCATTAGGTGGCGGATGTGAATTTGCCATGACTTGCGATATGATCATTGCCTCTGAAACGGCTAAGTTTGGGCAACCGGAAATTAAAATCGGAACTATACCGGGCGCTGGCGGAACACAACGATTAACCAAGGCAGTTGGCAAAGCCAAAGCGATGGAATTAATCCTAACCGGAAGATTCTTATCTGCCGAAGAAGCCCATTTTTACGGCTTGGTGAACAAAGTAGTTCCTGTTGAAATGTATTTGCATGAAGCCGTTGAACTGGCGAAAGAAATTGCGCGCATGTCACCTGTTGCTGTGCAGTTGGCCAAAGAAGCCATCAACCGTTCATTCGAAACACAACTGGATGAAGGATTGGCCTTTGAACGAAAAAACTTCTACATGACCTTTGCCTCGGAAGATCAGAAAGAGGGCATGAAAGCATTTGTGGAAAAACGAAAGCCTGAGTTTAAAGGTCGGTAAGAACCAAACTTTATGAATCCCCTCTCGAATCCAGCTTTTAAGGTAGAGCGCGTTGCTGCCTGGTTCATTATACTGGCCATTACCATTTTTTGCCTGAATTATTTCAGCAACTTTTTGCAGCCGCTGCTGATTGCCGTCATGATTTGGTATAGCGTTTATGAGCTGAAACGGTTTCTTAGTAAAATTAAAATAAAAGGAAAATCACTTCCGGTTTGGTTACTCACAATTTTCGCTTTCATTATTATCCTGCTGATCTTTGTTGGAATTTATGAACTCATCACCTTAAACCTGGAGTTGATCATTAAAAAATCCCCAGAGTATGCTGATAATTTCAAATTGTGGATTGCCGGGCTTCAAACCCTGGAAGGTTTTAGTGAAATTCAGGAACGCATAATAAGTCGCATACAAGAGTTCAATGCGCAACCCTTGTTAACCGGCTTGCTCAACAGCCTCACAAGCATAGCCGGAAATACGATCGTCATCATTATTTATGTTTCCTTTTTATTAGTTGAAGAGAAATTTTTCTACAAAAAACTTCATGCTTTTAGTTCGGATGCTGAAAAGCAACAAAAAATAGATACAGTATTAGCTGAAATAACGGATGCCATACGGAAATACATTTCCGTGAAGACGCAAATGAGCTTGCTGACAGGTCTGGTTAGTTATGTTATCCTGCTCATATTTAAAGTTGACTTTCCTGTTCTTTGGGCGTTCCTTATTTTTCTCCTGAATTACATTCCTTACATCGGATCATTTGTGGCTACGTTTTTACCGGCAGCGTTTGCCATGTTTCAATTTCAATCCTTTCTAATGCTCTTCTGGGTATTTGTGGTGATTCAGGCTGTACAATTTTTGGTTGGCAATGTACTGGAGCCAAAAATAATGGGCCGAACATTAAACCTCAGTCCATTGGGCGTAATGCTCGCCTTAACTTTTTGGGGGATAATCTGGGGCGTGTTGGGCATGTTCCTTTCCGTACCGATAACTTCGGTCATGCTCATCTCCTTCTCCCGATTTGAAAGCACACGATTTATTGCCGTATGGCTTTCAGAAACAGGCGACTTGAATATGGATACGAAAAAGTAATATTGCTTACCGGAAAGTAAAGCCTAAACCAGCCGTTACTGCGCTGTACTCCTGCAAGCTGTATGCACCATACAGGTAGAACGCCAAAATGTTAATGCGCATACCTACATCCATACGCATGCTGTTGTTCTTAAAAGTGGCTGAGTACGGATTTGTCATTGAAGCTTCAACTCCCTGTCCAATAGGAAATTCATAAGTACCATTAATATCAGCAGTAGTTTTTATACCATTATAACCAACACCACCAAAGAAAGTAACAAACGCAAGCTTCTTTGATACCAATGCCTGAAGCAGGAACGCATTAAACTTATAAACCGCCTCCTGATCCGAACCGTCAAAGCCACTACCCGACAAATCGGTAACTCCCTTAAAGGTGGTGAACCCAGCCATTACTGAAAGGTCAAAAGGTAGCATTTTAATACCAGGTATGTGCTGTTTGATATCGTGGCGGAGTCCAAAACCAATCAGGTTGAGTTCTGTGCTACCTAACTTAGATTTCGGGATTATTCTAAATGTCAAATCAGTTCCCTTGATTAATCCTATACCAACCTGAGCCATTGGCGCACCAACTGGCGCTACTTTGATTGCATCACGTATTCCCAAACCCTCAGGCCCGTTAAAAGTCACATCTGTCTGGTTATCCCCATCAATATCAATTGCATAAGTTGTCTCTTCTTTTGGACCGAAAATGGTTGGTCCTTTTCCAGGAGTAGTTGTATTTGTGAAAGTTACGTCATTACTAAAGTTTAAACTTTCAGGATCAAAGTAATCTTTTGATTTTGGCACAAAAACAGGCGTCACTGAAAAATTGAAATTAAATCCACCTAACTTATGAACCTTGGCCGTATGGAACCAGCCCCCATTCAATGCATATGACATACCCTCCACAAATGGATTAATGTATGCCGTTACTAGTTTACTTCCATCTTCCTTACCAGCCTGTAAAAAGCGAACAAGATCATCTTCATTTTGTGCAGATGATGAAAAAGATACACCCGAAATAATGATCAGGACGAGCAACATTTTAAAAAGCGTATTCATAGCATGTGGAGTTTCAGATTTATAATAGTTTGGATTCATCCAAAAAGTACTTTTTTGGTAAGCCAAATCATGTAAAACTTTCAAAATTATTTGCAAAGTGCAAGGGAAACAGCGCTTTAATGTTTCTATTTTTGAGGCCTCATGAGATTTTTGTATAGGATTGGTATCGCCATTGTCCGTTTTACATATTTTATAGCCAGTTTTTTTGATGCTAAGGCCCATGCTTTTGTACAAGGGCGCAAATATTTTTTTAAGCGTTTCAAGGATGCTTTCGCCACCGAATCCGCACCACTGATCTGGATACATTGTGCCTCTCTCAGCGAATTTGAACAAGGCAGGCCTGTGCTGGAGAAAGTAAAATCAGAGTTTCCCAACAACAAAGTACTGCTTACTTTTTTTTCACCCTCCGGTTATGAAGCACAAAAAAACTATCCCCTGGCCGACCATGTTTTTTACCTGCCTTGGGATACACCCCAACACGCCTACCGGTTTATTGAAACTTGTAAACCTGTGCTTGCCATTTTTGTTAAATACGAATTCTGGATACACTATACCCGGGAACTGAAGAAGCGGGGAATACCCACACTTTCGGTTTCAGCTAAATTCAGATCGGACCAACTTTTTTTTAAATCTTATGGAGGTTTTTATCGTTCCGTGTTGAAAAACTTTTCCTGGTTTTTTGTACAGAATGATGAGTCGGTGAAGCTCCTGAAATCAATTGGAATTGAACAGGTAACGCGTGCAGGCGATACACGCTTTGACCGCGTAAATCAATTGTTAAAGCAAACGGAACCGATAGCTATTGCCGAAAATTTTAAAGGAACACAAAAAGTAATGGTGATTGGCAGTTGCTGGCCTGAAGACCTGGAAGTTCTTATTCCGTTTATTAACGAAAATTATTTCCACCTTAAATTTATCATTGCCCCGCATGAAATCAATGATGATTTTATTATTGAAATGGAAGGCGCCATGAATGCCCATGCTGTCCGATACTCACAAGCCATTGGCAACCTTGAAGATTATCACGTATTGATTGTAGATCGTGTAGGCATGCTTGGCAGACTTTATCGTTATGGCGAATTTGCCTATGTAGGCGGAGCGTTTGGAAAAGGATTGCATAACATTTTGGAAGCAGCCTGTTATGGAATACCGGTGTTTTTTGGAAATAAAAATTTTCAGCAATTTCAGGAAGCCGTTGACCTTATCAACCGCGGTGGGGCTTTTGAAATAGCCGACTACCGCGATATGAAGGCCAAGTACGAAATGATCAATGTTCCGCAAAATTTCTTACTCGCCTGCGAGGTAACGCGTCAATATGTTGAAGAGAATTTAGGTGCTACAGAAAAAATTATGCAGTACTGCCGACCCATACTTTCTCGCGCATGAAAGGCCTGGTTATGCGATCCACCGGTTCGTGGTACGATGTGTACCTGGAGGATGGCCGGGTTATCCCCTGCCGGACGCGGGGTAAACTTCGACTGGAGGGTTATAAAGAATCCAACCCGATTGCTGTAGGCGATTACGTTGAACTGGATGACTTGCAGCACGAGGGAATCATTACATCCATCCATGAACGAAAGAATCACATCCCCAGACAGTCCGTAAAAAAAACAGGGCACTCCCACGTATTGGCTGCAAACATCGATCAGGCGGTTTTGGTGGTAACGATGATCCTTCCGCGAACGTCATCAGGTTTCATCGACCGGTTTCTGATTACTGCAGAAGCGTACGACATTCCACAAGCCATCATTTTTAACAAACAGGATTTACTGGATGTTGAAAGTGCAGCCTTGCAAGATCAATTAATGGCCGTGTATGAAAAAATTGGTGTAACGTGCCTGAAAATTTCAGCATTGAGTGATGATGTCAATGAAGTCCATAAACTTTTAGCAAACAAAACATCACTGATCGCGGGGCATTCCGGGGTTGGCAAATCAACATTACTGAATAAACTCTCACCCAATATTCAACAATCGACCGGGGAACTCTCAGGGTTTTCTGATAAGGGTACACACACCACTACGTTTGCTGAAATGTTCAGGCTCGACAATCACACGTTTGTTATTGATACACCGGGCATCAAAGAATGGGGACTTGTGAACATCTCACCTGAAGAACTCTCCGATCACTTTCCGGAAATGCGAGCCCTGCGATCGGAATGTAAATTCGGGTATCGTTGCCTGCATGCCAACGAACCAAGGTGTGCAGTGAAAGAAGCTGTTGAAAAAGGTAAAGTGGCAGTGAGCCGGTATGTCAATTACCTGAGCATGCTTTCCGGTGAGGATAACCGGAAATGATCAGGTCGTGGCAAACGTAACCATGAACATGATAAACCGGTAAAAATAAATGGTTAGCAAAGTCGACAAAAAAACAGTGAGTGTACTGAGTGCAATCCAGAAAAATCCCTTCATGCTATAAAATCGCTTTACAGAAACCACACTATAATATACTATCAGTAAAACAATACCAACAGGCAGCATGAGTCGATGCGCTGGAAGGCCAGTCCACACATACATATTCAGCAGGCCAATCCAGATGCACGTAATCAACAACAAAAAGGAAAATAAATACAATGCAAAAATAAAGTGATCAGCAAAAAGATTTCGTTTCCGAAAAAAAATCAACGAAAGTAAAACCGCCATTACCGGCACATTCAGCACCATCAATGATTTCGACAGGTTAACCGTTTTAAGGTTGAATACCTGTTCATATTCCTTAAGCGTTATGCCGCGTTGTTCTAATCTGCTTTCAACCATCCTGGCGGCTAAAGGCCCATACGTGGTATCGTGCCACCTGAGGTGATCATGAAGAGGGAGATTAAAGTCTGTGAGCGGGTTCACGATGAAATAAATCAGGTTGATTAGCAGGAACAACGAAAATGGTGCCATCCATCGTTTACGCCTTCCTTCCACAAAATCGTGCGCCATAAGTCCTGGCGTGCTGAGCAAACGCCACAGGTTTTTGATAAAACTGTTTTCCAGGAAAAAGGCCGCACCAAAAAACTGAATAACAAAATACCTCAGCGTTCGTTCTTTTTGCTCAATAACTTTTTGTCCGCATGTGTGGCAGAAATTACCCTGTAACAGGGTGTTGCAATTCAGGCAGCGACCGGCATTCTCCATTACGGGGTATATCGCTTTTGCTTGTTCGTGATCAAAAGTGAAAAATATTTAATTGCCAGCCAAATGTTGAGCAAGCGTAAACTCGTTCTTATCTCGTACCAAATTCTTTTCGATAAGGCCTGCTGCTCCTTTTTTTTTGCATTTAAATCCAGAATTTTTTTACAAATCTGATACGTTGACAGCGCATGTCGGCTGAAGAACTTTTCCTGCTTACTCCCCATGCTATTTTTAACCACGCGCTTCTTTACCAAAGGTTCCGGAGAATACGTGTATTTGAATTGACGTGAAGAACGAATCCAAAAATCAAAATCCTCATAGGCCAGCGTTTCGTCATATCCACCTAGTTTATCCATAACAGATTTTCGAAACATAATTGTTGGGGGACAAATGAAGTAACGCTGAATTACATCAACATAAATATCGCCTTGCGGAATGGTGTGGTGTGGGTACTTGTCGGAATGAAAGCTGATAAAAGAACCATGTTCATCAATCAATTCCGCATCACAAAAATGCACACCATACCTATCGCCTGCCTGTTGCAGCACCTCAACTCCTTTTTGTATCCGATCGGGCAACAACACATCATCAGCAGCAAGATCAATCAGGTATTCGCCTTTAGCCAGCGCCAATCCCCGATTAAACGCCCTGCAATTCCCTACATTTTCTTTCAGCAACAGCACTTCGAGTTGAGGATACTGAGTCTTGAGTTGGTTAATCGTTTCAGGACTACCATCGGTACTCGCATCATCCACAACAATTAGTTGAATCGGTGAATACGACTGGTTGATTACTGACTTTATCGCCTCTTGCAAGAAACGCTTCTGATTATAGCACAGGCAAATAACGGTAACCAAAGGCGCAGCCATGTTTACGTCAGGTCTTTGGTAAAGGTAAGCTTAGCAGTGGGTTGTGCGCCCAGGCGCAGCTTAAAGTCGAGCAGCGAAAAGTTGGGTTGATTCTCCACCGCGGAAGTTCCCAAATCCAACAGCCGGATTCCGTGTTGTTGGCACCAACCATACATACCATCGATCAACATCACCACCGGGCTCCAGGCATCGTACCGTGAATGATGGGCTGAATAAAAGTTATACAAAATATCATCGGCAACACGAATGGCAATGCTCGCGGCTGCGCGTTCGTATCCTTTCATCACTTCAAAAAAAATAAACTGATCAGGAAAAACTTCGACTGTACGTTCCATCATTACCTGTGTCATGGATAGCGAGTAACCCTTTTCTTTGCGTGCATTCAGAATAAATTGAAAAATCTCATCAACGGGATTTACTGTGGCAGATGCAAATACAAATTCAGCCTCACGGGCTTGTTTCAATTTCCGAACCTCCCAATCGTCCATTTTTGTTTCGAGTGATTCATGCGTAACAGATATTACTGCACCGGCTTCAGCTGCCTGAATGCGGTAGCCCGCATTGCTCAGTAGTACGTGTAACAATTGCAGCTGATCCGGTTGATAATCCGTAGCTGGATTGGTGTACGTAACCGATGTAACTCCCGATGACGTTAACGAATCCTCAACAAAACCAATAAACCGAAATAACATTTCAGGAGGCAGTGAGGTACTCCAAACAAAAGAACCAAAGGATGCCTTAAGCGGGCTTACAGCAACCTGGCCATTGATATGAACATGAACGATTCCAACAATGGTTTTATGTTTTTGATTGAGGACATAAAAAGATCGCCATCCGGATTCGGCTTGCAATTTCAAATGTCGCTCATCGTGAAAGATATAGGTTTTAACGTCTGCGCGATAATCGGCAGCGGGAGGCTTATCCGTAAACAGAAAATCATTCAATACGGAATGCCAATTTTCTTGTAGACAAAATGCATCAGCCAGGCCGGACCAATCAACAAAAACTGGAGGTCTTTAAAAAAGGAAGGCTTTTTTCCCTCAACCTTATGTCCGTAAAACTGACCGATCCAAGCCAACACAAAAATGCCAAGACACACCGCCCAAAGTGGGGCAATATTTAGTTGTACGATATAGTTAACGCCAAATAAACAAAGCGCGGAGAACAGCATCATGCCCAGGCTTAACGGTATAGAGAGTGTTACGTAATATACAATAGCCAACACCAACACTACTGTTGCCCAGTTGGCATACGGATTCGCACCTAAAAAATTCTGCACCACACCCGATGGAATGGAGGCCACTAATCCCACCACGCTAAAAAAAATCAAAGGCACACAAATCCAATGAATCGCTTTGTTGGTTTCATTCTGGTGACTTTCACCATATTCTGAAAGCAGGGCATCAATTCTTCTCATGGCATTTTGGAATTAGTGGTTGAAGTTAATCATCTGTTTACAATCCTCAAATTTAGCTAAGCTTGGTTTTTACCCGTGCCCAGTCTTTAATCTGCCAAAACACTTTTCCGGTAGTCAGGTGGTTGCCTTTTATATCGTGAATTTTTACCTCACAGGGAATAATCACGGATTCCTGAGTTTGAAGTGGTTTAATAACCTGGTCGTCCAGCCATTCTTTTGAAATGGTGAACTCAGCCGTTGCATCCATTTTACCCTGGTAGTGATAATCCATTTCCAGGCGCTGCATAATAATCCGGTACTTCTTCATATCCAGGCTGCTGAGCAAAAGAAAGCCGGTAGTAAACTCTGAAATGGTAGCCAACCCACAGGCATGCAATCCACGAATGTGATTGAAGTTGCTTCTTTTATAGGGCATCAAGGTTTTTAACCGATAATCTTCAACAGACAGTACCTTGAATCCATGTGGTTTATTGAACGGGATCATCCGTGCAAGCGACCAGTTAAGCAGGCTTAAATAAAACGCAGATGTTTTTGCTTTTTGGAGAATTTCTTCGGGGCTGAACATGGGTACAATTCTTTAGTTGAATTAAAGATAAAGCTTTTGAAACCGAAACCCGTGTATTCCGTTAGCAGAATTTAATACCGCTTCAGCCCACCTCAACCACCTTTTCTTAACTCATTTAATATTTCAATTCTCCATCATGAAAAAGCGATTTTCATTTGTTGATGTATTGATCATGATTCCCGCAATTGCTGCCTTGCTCTATGGGATTATAGGATAAGGCTGTATTTTGCAGGATGATGAAAAAAATTATTGTACTGGGCGCAGGACTCGTTGGAAAAGCCATCGCCCTGGATCTTGCTCCCGCTTTCGAAGTTACTTCCGTAGACATTAATGATGAGTCGCTGCAGGCCTTGCAGGCGCAAGGTGTAAAAACACAAAAAGCAGATTTGTCCGATCAGGCGTTGCTTGCGGAGTTGATAAAACCCTTTGACCTCGTTGTAGGTGCAGTACCGGGTTTCATGGGCTATCAAACCGTAAAAACTGTTATTGAAGCCGGCAAAAACATGGTAGATATTTCATTTTTTCCGGAAGATCCGTTTTTACTGGATGAACTGGCAAAAAAGAGTAACGTAACCATTGTTACGGATTGTGGTGTGGCACCCGGCATGGGCAACATCATTTTAGGATATCATAACAGCCGCATGAAAATTTCGCACTACGAGTGCCTGGTGGGCGGATTACCCGTTGTGCGTGAATGGCCGTATGAATATAAAGCGGTGTTTTCACCGATTGATGTGATTGAAGAATATGTACGACCAGCACGTTACGTACAAAACGGAGACGTAGTTGTCAGAGAAGCCCTTTCCGATCCGGAGCTGATTCATTTCGATGGTGTGGGCACGTTGGAGTCCTGGAATTCAGATGGGTTGCGTTCCTTAATTAAAACCATGCCGAATATTCCGAACATGATTGAGAAGACATTACGCTATCCGGGGTGTATTGAATATTTGCGTGTGCTTCGCGAAACCGGCTTCTTCTCGTATGAGGAAATAGACGTAAAAGGAGTAAAAATCCGCCCAATTGACCTTACCGCGAAACTGCTCTTTCCGAAATGGAAGCTAAAACCCGGAGAAGAAGAATTTACCGTGATGCGCATTCGCATTGCCGGAGAAGAAAAAGACAAACAAAAAACCTATCAATACAACCTCCTCGACCGCACTGAAAAATCAACGGGTACGCTTTCCATGGCGCGCACTACCGGGTATACGTGTACAGCGGCCGTTCACCTGGTTGCCCATGAAGCGTTCAACCGCAAGGGCATTTGCCCGCCTGAATACCTGGGCGAGGAAGAGGCGCATTTTCAATTTGTATTGAAGTACCTGAAAGAGAGAAATGTTCACTACTCGGTAACGGAATAAACCCAAATCCTTCATTTTCAGGGAAAGCTGAAATTTCTATCTTGCCCTCTTGAACCCGAACGGCATGACAGAAAAAAAACAGGCTACACTGCTTCAGGCGCTTATCCCCATTCTGGCACTCATTGCCCTTCTTTTCCTAAATGTGATAGTGTTCGGCTCGGATGCGATTGGTGGCGCCAATCAAATTGTGTTGTTGCTGGCGGCCGGAGTGGCCGGATTAGTTGCGTGGCAGTTGGGCTATACGTATGAAGAAATCAACGACAGCATTGTGCGGAGCATCAGCTCGGCCATGGCGGCCATCATCATCTTACTCACCATCGGTTCACTTTCGGGCACCTGGCTGCTCAGCGGCATTGTGCCGGCCATGATTTACTACGGACTAAAAATTTTAAACCCAACCATATTTCTTTTTGCGGCTGCCACCGTATGTGCTATTGTTTCTGTAGCCACTGGCAGTTCGTGGTCAACCATTGCCACAGTAGGCATTGCACTTTTGGGTATCGGTCAGGCGCTTGATTTACCCGAAGGTGTAGTAGCAGGCGCCATTATATCGGGTGCATACTTTGGTGATAAGATGTCGCCTTTATCAGACACAACAAACCTGGCACCGGCCATGGCCGGCACCGACTTGTTTACGCACATCCGCTACATGGCGTACACCACGGTTCCCTCACTTATCATTACATTAATCATTTTTTTGGTGTGGGGTTTTACCTTCGATACGGCAGCAACACAAACCGATTCCAACGAAGTACTGGTTGCCCTGGAGTCGGCTTTTAACCTCACACCGTGGTTATTTGTAGTACCTGCCCTCGTAATCTTTATGATCATCAAACGTGTGCCGGCCGCCCCTGCATTATTGATAGGTGCACTGTTGGGCGGACTGTTCGCAGTAATTTTTCAACCGAACGTGGTTAACCAGGTTTCGGGCATTGAAGGCGATTACGTGAAATCATCTTTTGTTGCCGTGATGAATGCATTATCGACTACCATTCATGTGCAAACAGATAATGCAGAAATTAATGATTTACTTACCGGAAAAGGCATGTACGGTATGCTTAACACGGTATGGCTGATTATCTGTGCGATGATTTTTGGCGGGGTAATGGAATCGTGCGGCTTGCTGAAACGCATTGCCGATGAGATTATCCGGTTCGCCAAATCAACCGGATCGTTAGTTACCTCTACAGCTGCTACGTGCTTGTTTTTTAATGTTACTGCATCCGATCAATACATGGCCATTGCTGTACCCGGTCGCATGTATGCTGATACCTATCGCAAGCGTGGCCTGAAGCCCGAAGTGCTAAGCCGGACATTGGAGGACTCCGGAACGGTTACCTCAGTACTGGTTCCGTGGAATACGTGTGGGGCAACGCAATCGGGTGTGCTGGGTATTGCCACGGCCGTATACGCCCCGTATACATTTTTTTGTATCATCAGTCCGCTGATGACGATTTTATTTGCGTACTTGAATATTAAGATCAGGAGATTGGATGACGAGCCCGAAAAACCCGCAGCATAATGGTACGGTAACGATCTCGCATGAAGAGATAAGCTCCTTGCCACTGAAAGCATTCAAGGGCAAGATCATTCTCCTTCAGGAAGAAGCGAAGCTGGCCAAAGCGTTTGATGAAATTAAAGAGCACGAAGCCATTGGTTTCGATACGGAGACCCGTCCGAGTTTTAAAAAGGGTGTTATTCACAAAGTATCGCTTTTACAAATAGCTATCCCCGAAAAGGTATTTCTGGTTCGGCTAAACCAAACCGGTATGGCCAGGCCCATTGTTGACTTTCTGGAAAATGATGTGGTTCAAAAAGCAGGCATCGGCATTCGCGATGATGTAAAAGCCCTCAACCGATTAGCCCGTTTTCAGCCAGGTGGGTTTACTGAATTATCAACACTTGCACGTCAGGCAGGTTTACAGGTTGAAAGCGTAAAAAAACTTGCCGCACTCTTACTGGGTTTTCGTATTTCAAAAGCGGCACAAACATCCAACTGGGAAGCTGCCACGCTAACCAAAAAACAATTAGAGTATGCCGCTACGGATGCATGGGTGTGTTTGGAGATTTATAGAAAGCTGAGATCTTAGTTTGTTCGGGCAACGACCAGGGGAGCCAAGACTACAGCCAGGTTTATCCGGATTTAGTTTGGAATTAAGTTTTTCTTCAAGTTTCCACATTCTATTTGTGCTCTAAATAGAAGTCATCTCAAAAATACCTCTTATGTCAGGTTGAGCTTGTCGAAACCGGTTTGGTAATTCGAAATAGCCTTCGACAAGCTCAGGCTGACATTTGAAACTGATTTTTGAGATGGCCTCTATATAGTTGAATATCCCCTGTAACATTTTAAATGGTCGCGTATCTAAAGACCAAATTAAAACTGAACAGCTATGGGACAATTCCTAATCTTACTGATTTTCTTGTTGGGTGCAGTGTGTGTAAACGCACAATCGCTTTATGTGAAAACCTTTGGCAACCCAACGGACCGGCCTGTAATTTATCTGCATGGCGGTCCCGGTGGAAGCATACTTGACTTTGAAATAACCACTGCGGAAAAGTTAGCCGCACAAGGATTTTTTGTGATTGCCTACGACCGCAGAGGCGAAGGCCGATCAGAAGATGACCAGGCACTATTTACCTATGAGCAAACCGTGAACGACCTGAATGATTTGTACAGTCAGTACAATCTCAAAACGGCCACTTTACTGGGGCACAGCTTTGGAGGTATAGTGGGCGCACTCTATGCAGAACGTTTTCCTGAAAAAACCGAACGTCTTATTTTGGCTGGCACTCCAGTTTCGTTACAGCAAAGTCTGAAAACCATTTTGCAATCGGTATCAACTATTGCTACAAGTAAGGGAGACTCAACGCTATTGCAGCAGGTTAACCGGGTGAAGAGCTTTGATACAGCATCAATCTATTATAGCTCAGGGTGCTTCATGCTGGCTATGCAAAACGGATTGTACACCGCAAAAAATCCAAGTGCATCTGCCACGAAACTATTCACCGACTTGCAAAACAATGAACTGCTTAAGGATTACACTTCATTCATTACTGCTAACAACTATAAAACGGTGTTAAATCCAACCATGGGCTTTTGGAAGAATGAGTCGTACACATTAATCGACATTTCAGAAAAAATTAAATCGCTGAAAGAAAAAGGTGTAGCTGTTTATGGTATTTATGGAAAAGATGATGGCCTGTTCGATACAACACACATACGCAGCATTCAGGATATTATCGGTTGTGAAAATAGATTTGCCTGGCTTGAAAACTGTTCGCACGGAGTTTTTATTGACCAACAGGAAGTATTTTTAGAGCTTCTAAAGAACTGGATCAGGTAATGGATTTTGAAACCTTATACCGTTTGTACTGGGGTAAAATCTTCAGGGTGTGCATGGGCTATGTTGGCGATCGCGATTTGGCACAAGACATTGCACAGGACACATTTGTTATTGTGTGGCAGCAACTGTCATCATTCAGAAATGAATCGAACATCGGCACATGGATATATCGCATCGCCACCAATAACTGCCTGAGGCAGCTGGAAAAACAAAAACGATCAACGCACCAGGAATTGTCGCACCACCTGCCAGAAGAGAAACAACAAGACCTTGAGCCACAGATTCAATTACTCTATCAGTTCATAGCCGAGCTTCCTGAAATTGACCGCATTATTATTTCGCTTGAGCTTGAAGATGTTAAGCAAGCCGAAATAGCACAAATCGTAGGGCTTTCGGAAAGTAACATTCGGGTAAAAATCCATCGCATAAAAGAACGCTTGAATAAAAGATTTAAGGAACATGGAGAATAATATCGATTTAAAAGCATTATGGACACGACAGCCCGTTCCAGGTGCCGATAAAGAAGCGCTGTTAGTTAAGTTGAGTAAGCTGCGTGCAGAAAAGCGCAGAAGCTTGATTTGGGCAAACGTATGCCTTATTCCTACGGCTCTATTTGTAGTTTGGGTATGGGTTTATTATCAACCCGAGTACACATCTACGAAAGTCGGCATTGTGTTGGTTGTAACTGCCATTGCTATGTTTCTGATTGTAAGTAACAAGCTCATTCCTTTGTATAAAGCTTTGAACACAGCCCAGCTAAACAGCACCTACCTGGATGATTTGTTGCAGATCAGGCAACGTGAACAGTTTATACAAACCACCATAACAAACTTATACTTCCTCATGCTTTCGGCAGGATTGATGTTGTACCTCTATGAATATGCTTCACGCATGGGATTGACGGGCATGCTTATTAGCTATGCAATAACCGCAGGCTGGATTGCCTTCACTTGGTTTTACTTTCGACCAAAACAAATCAAAAAAAACAGACAAAAGATCGATGATATTATTCGTCACCTGCAGGAAATTAAAAATCAGTTGGGAGAAAATCCGTTAAGCTGATGCCTCCTCGTTTGCGATGCGAAACAGTAGTGTCGGATGATCAACCCGCATCCGCTCAAGTTTGTTTAATAGTTCATCTCTTATTCGTAAGGGACATATTACTTTCATTACATTTTCTTGCGAAAATTTCTGGCCAGAAATACGTAATCCGTTTGCTTTTACAAGCCGCATGATTTCCGGCATGGCTGCATAACTATACCGGATTTCAAGAACCTCACTAACCTCCTCTTCGATGATAATTGCATTGGCCAATGCATCCGCGGCTGCCGCCCGATACGCACCAATCAACCCACCAACGCCCAACTTCACCCCACCGAAATACCGCACCACTACAATTAAAATGTTGGTTAGGTCATACGACCGGATCTGACCCAAAATCGGATCACCGGCAGAGTGATTAGGTTCACCATCATCAAATGTGCGAAATTTCTGCTTTTCGGGACCTAACATCCAGGCAAAACAATGATGACGGGCATCAAAATATTTCTTTCTTAGGCCTTCCAGCTTTTCACGGATTTCAGCTTCTGAGCGCACCGGATAGGCAAATGCAAGGAATTTGCTCCCCTTTTCCTTGTAGGAGCCGGTAGATGGCTCCTGAATTGTTTTGAATGAAAACGGCTGATTGTGCAACGTTATGCCCTCATTTTGCGTCAAAGAAAGGTAACTCATAAAGCCGATGCAACCTTTTGGTTAACCGGTAGTCTGTTAGACTGTAATCTGAAAATAAAGAACCATGAAAAAAGTATTACTCGCCCTGTTGGTGTTTGGCACCACCCTCGCCTTTGCTCAAAGTCGTGAAACCCGTAATGTCGATACCTTCAATAAGATTGCCTTCGGCTTGCCCGGAAAGGCCATTGTTACACAAGGCTCACCACAAAAGGTTGAATTGGAAGGCAGCAAGGATGTGCTTGAGCGTGCTGATGTGTATGTAGAAGGCGGCAAACTGGTGATCCGCTCCAAAGATCGCTGGGGCGACTGGAACTGGGGACGTGATGAACGCATTACCGTATACATTACAGTTAAGGATATTAATGCACTAAGCGTAAGCGGATCGGGCGACCTGGAAGCACGAACAAAAATTACAACCGGTGATCTTGATTTGAAAGTAAGCGGAAGCGGCTCACTCCGCGCAGAAATTGAAGCAAACAATGTTGACGCGAGTGTTTCAGGCTCCGGGGCAATTGTACTTCGTGGCGCCTGCAACAATATGGAAAGTAACATCAGTGGCTCGGGCGATGTAGAGGCTACCATTAAAGTTGCCAACAAACTGGATGTGAGCATCTCAGGTTCTGGCAAGTTGGTGGCCAGCGGAAGTGCCACTTTAGTGAAGACCACCATCAGCGGCTCAGGTCGTGTGCGCGCTGCCGATTTAGAGGCCAATACCTGTGATGTGAAAATTGCCGGATCAGGCAGTGTGGAAATAAACGTGAAGACTGAACTGAATGCCAATATCAGCGGTAGTGGAAGTGTTAGCTACAAAGGCAATCCAAATCATGTGAACGCCAATTCGAGTGGAAGTGGTAAGGTGCGGAAGATCTCTTGATTTAAGCCGTAGAATTTAGATTTAAGATTTTAGCGGGGGCTTCGGTCCCCGCTTTTTTTTAAGTAATCTTTCCTTAAAAAATTTACGATTGCCGATTAACGATTTTGGATTTTAGATGTACACTTCTGAAATCAAAAATCAATAATCCTTGTTCATAAATCAGAACTTTACGATTGGCAAGCATAAGCTTAATCGTGCTTCAGCAATCCTTTCACAATAAAAAATTGTGCTGCGATGTAGGTGAGCATGATCCAGATACCTGCGCCCTCAATTGGCTCAAGAAATTTGTTGATCGCTAAAATCGAATCTGAAACCATGAACAAGATAGCGCCACCAAACACATAAGCAAAACTCGATGCGTTTGTTCGACCAAACCGAAACAAGGCGTTCAGCACCATTACGGTTAATACACCGGCATAGATCAAAACCGGAACCGTGAGTCCACCTAAATTCGGATAAAGAATTATAACCAACCCCGTTCCAAATAAAATAATCGGAAAAGCAAACCGGATGCGTTGAAGGCCTTGTAACGCATTGGTCTCATCTTCATTGCGAAACTGACGAAACGTAAAAATGTAAAACACATGTGCCAGCAGAAATGAACCGAGGCCCAACATGAAATACAAATCACCGGTGCCCATTAATAACACATCGCCACCCCATGAAAAAATCAAAGCTGCGAGCAACATGATTGAGAGCGGTTGATTTTTATTACGCGATGATGCGATATACCATACCGTCAATAAAATCAGCAACAAGGGTTTACTTATCAACCGTACATCCGGCCAATTGAATACATGTGCCGATAGTTCCGCCAGTGAAGCAATGCCAAACAAAGTCAAAAAAAGAGTCCTCATGGTTGTGGCGTTTGTTCTTTTGCTTTCCGGATGTGGCGTTGCCAATGAATGATGAGGTAACAAAAAGCAACAAAACACAGCAGGGAGCAGGTAACGAAGGTCGTGAAAAAGTTGGTAGGATTATTAGCGATAATTAATCCGCTTGAAAAGGCTCCAATACCAATGCCCATCTCCATAAATATATACAGACTGGAAATTCCCCTTCCCTTGTGTTTTTCATCACTCAAATCCGTTGCCCACGCCAGCAACGTGGGTGATGTCATGCCGTGCGCTGCACCGTATAGGGTAATGGCAATCATCAAGTCGCGTTGTGTTTCACCAACCGCCAGCAACGCCATCGCTACCGTGCATAGCATCGATGAGATCATCAGGATTCGTCTTCTTCCATACCGATCAGACGCGCGCCCTGCAATCAGGCGAACCGATAAGGACGCCACAGTTAAAAAACCAAACAGCAATCCTTTGTTTTTAATCCCTACCGATTCACCGAAATCAGGGATTACCGTAAACACCGCACCATACGAATAAGCCGTAAGCAACATCACGATGCACGTTACCAACACCCGCGGCTCCAGCAAATCGCGTTTGTGAATTTTGAACACTTCGGTAGTAAAGCCCTTACGTTCGGTTAAAGTTTCTTTCACACCCATCACCACCAAAATAGACGCAATGGAAAACATGGATGATGTGTAAAACATGAAATCCAATCCGAAATTATTGGCTACCGCACCACCCACCACCGGGCCTGCAGCCATACCTACTGTACCAGCCGTACCAAGCAAGCCCATGGCTTCACCCCGTTTGTTGGCAGGAATAATATCCGACAAGTAGGCTGTAAGTCCGGTTGGTGTAAAGCCGGTTGAAAATCCATGAACGAGGCGTAACAACAAAAATCCGAATACCGTAGAGACCGCAGGATACATTAAGCTGGCAAAGCAACACACCAACGAACCCACAATCATCACCGACTTGCGGCCAACCTTATCGGCCATTTTACCGCTGAATGGGCGCGAAACCATGGCGGTAACGGTGAATAATGAAATGATTAGTCCTTTGTACTCTGGCCCACCCAGACTGGTTAGGTATGCCGGTAGTTCCGGAATGAGCATATTGAAACTCGCAAAGAATAGCAGCGAGCTTACACAAAGCATCCAGAACTGGCGGTTGTAAACGGAATTACTTTTCACTTTCGGGAGCGAGTAAACGATCTAAGTCTTGGTGAATAAGCGAACTACTGGGCCGTCTTGCATCCAGGTTTACGTAATTACCTTGCTTGTCGATCAGAATGTAACGTGGAATTTTATCTACCGAGAATAATTTTGCCGCATCCGAGTTTGATCCGATCCGAAAGTGATGCGTCATAAAGGTCCGGTCAATGTTATACTTCTTTATTGCCTTTTTCCATGCATCAATGTCATCATCAAGAGAGAGGTAAACAAAAGCTATTCTTCCTTTATATTTATCAACTAACTCCATTGAACTCGGCATTTCACGCAAGCACGGTCCGCACCAACTGGCCCAAAAGTCAATATATATCGGGCGCATGCCGCGATTGGCTTCTAAAAAGCGGTTAAACTTTTCCTCGTCTTCCTTTCCGCTGAAATACTTTTCCTTTTCAGCCACCATATAATCTTTAAACTGAAGAGATAAGGGCATGGATTTTTCCAAGTCGGCCACAATAGATTCCTCAAGAGGTGTTGCTTTCAGTACATTGTACGTATCCCAAAAGGTAGAATCGTATTCAATGGAAAACAATTCTTCACGGCCAGGTTCCCGACCTTTGAATGGTTTAAACCCTTTTGTTATAATATCGGTGGTGATTAGTTCAAGGTGATGATTGTGCATAAAATTTCCACGCATCTGAAGAGTTTTACCCTCCTTCATGGAGTGATACAAAAAATACTTACCATTTACTTTTTTATAAATAGCGAACGATTGCAACGTATCAATTTGTGATATGCGTGAATGTTCTGTCTTTACAATGGCATAATCTTTTGTGCCGATATACAACGTCCCCTCCTGACTATTCCTCCATGGAATTCCTGTGCTCAACAAGGTGCTGTCGCGTTTCCATTGATACTGGATTACATACACCTGCTCACCATCATATTCGGTTATTCCGTCCAATGTAAAAGCATATCCCTTCAGATTTGTACGGAGGTTGCTCACGTTCTGCGGACTAAGCATCGTTAACATAGAGGCCGAACTCTTTGTTTGGTACGCTACCGGGTCGGCAGCCATAATAGAATACAGCGCAATGGGCACATGACCACTGGCCACTTTTGTATTGTCATAACTTCTGCGTAGCTGGTTTACCCGAACTTCTTCCTTCCATCCCGGAAAGGGTTGTTGCACTTTATAGCCCTTACGTTTGTACACTTCGGCTGCGGCCTCAATCAACCGGCCGTACACGGAATCATCTTTACAGTAATGGCGGTAAAACGTTTGATAAACGAATGGCTTGGTGTAATAATTTCGTTTTACATTACGAAAGGCCCTGCGTACAATTCCTTCCGGAGATAAATCGCGATCAAAAACCACCACATTTTTCAACATGGTTTTTGATTGATTCATGGAAACGTCAAGGCGTGCTTCCGGATTTTTAATCACTTCATTGTCGTACCCAACACATGAAATTTTTAATGCATACTCCTTCGAACGAAACGTTGCCGGTACGCGCAGCGTAAAGTACCCATCGGCATTGGTACTGGTTCCGATAGTTGAACCTAAAATACCAACAGAAGCATATTGTACCGCTTCCTTTGTTACCGCATCTGTAACACGGCCTTCAATAATAATAGTGCTTGCCGACTGCGCCAGCGCACTTAACGAGAACATCCAAAGCAAGAGGGAAAGACATTGGCGCATTTAGTTGTTTATTTGGTTACTGAATCTTCCTGCATGCTTAACAAAAAGCCTTTTATAAAATCTTCCAGGTCACCATCCAGCACGTTTTGCGCATCGGTTCGTTCAACACCGGTGCGGGCATCCTTCACCAGCTTATACGGATGCAGCACATAGTTTCGTATCTGCGAACCAAAATCAATTTTCATTTTACCTGCCTCAATCTTGTCGCGCTCAGCATGGCGCTTCTCCATCTCAAGCTGATACAGTTTTGATTTCAACATTTGCATGGCCCGTTCGCGGTTGGCGTGTTGCGAACGTTCCACCTGGCACACAATAACAATGCCTGTTGGCTTGTGCGTTAGCTGCACTTTGGTTTCCACCTTGTTCACGTTCTGCCCACCGGCACCACCCGAACGCGAAGTTTGAATTTCAACATCAGCCGGGTTCACTTCAATGTTGATGCTATCATCCACTTTCGGGTATACAAACACAGAAGCAAACGAGGTGTGTCTACGCTGATTGGAATCAAAAGGGGAAATACGCACCAACCGATGCACCCCGATTTCAGATTTTAACTTTCCGTAAGCAAACGGTCCATCTATTTCCAATGAAGCCGATTTGATACCCGCTACTTCACCGGGTTGATAATCAATCTGTGAAACGGTGTAACCGCTCTTCTCACCCCACATAATATACATGCGGTTGAGCATGTCGGCCCAGTCGTTGCTTTCCGTTCCCCCGGCACCGGGGTTTATTTCAACAATGGCACTGAGCTGATCTTCTTCGCGGCTCAGCATCTTTTTGAATTCCAGTTCTTCTACCGCGCGCTCGGCCTTTTTGTATTCCAGGTCGAGTTCTTCTTCGCCTACATCACCGGCTTCATGAAATTCATTAAGCACTTCCAGGTCGTCAATAAGTTTCTGCACGCGCTCATAGGAGTCGGTCCAGACTTTCTTGGCCCGTAAATTTTTCAAGGTAACTTCAGCCTGTTTCGGATTATTCCAGAAATCGGCTTGCTGGGTAATGAGTTCTTCGTCTTTTACTTCGATGATCTTACGATCGTAGTCAAAGATACCTCCTTAAAGCCGAGGTGCGCGCTTTCAAGTCTTTCAGTTGTTCTGAAGTCATGGCTATGGGTTTAAAAATCGGGCAAATATACTCAAAAGCTGGCTGCGGACGGGCAGTTCAGGGCTTTTAGTTTTTTTTGCGAATAAGATTTAGTGGGGCAATTTTTAGAATTAAAAAAATAGGATAGCTTCGTTTAAAGATTTACCTAAAACCCTCTCCCTCCGGGAGCAATTTGTACTGCTATGGAGTCCCTGCGTCAGTTTGTGAAACACTGTATGTTGTTTCAAACCAAAGAATTTATAAACATCGTGTTCGGTATTGTGGGCTGGCTTAGTTTTTTTGCTTTTGCGTATGCCGTCTATAACCTGATCATGCTGGAAACTTAACGGATGAAGATTTCAAAAACCTCAACCACGGCCCATTTTGTAAACCTGAAGCGCAATACCAAGGCAATACCGTATGCGCTGGAGCAGACCTATACACACTTGGTTGGCCTGCTTGAGCCTTACCAGGAGCATTTTGAGGTGAAAGCCAATACGGATGTTCATTTTGAATTATGGACCAATCATGTATTCAGGAGTAATGGACTCAATGCCAAATACAAAAAGGGGCTGATGTTTGCCGCAGTGGTTGTGTTTAAAAAATTTGTGAGTCTATATTTTTATCCGCTTTATGTAAGCAAGTCCTTGAAAGAAAACCTGAGTGATGAGCTTAAGCCTTTCCTTACGGGAGAAAGTTGCTTTCATTTCAAAACCCTTGAAGAAATTCCATTGTCAGAATTGCATAAGCTTATTGATGATGGGTTTGTGTTTTATAAGGAGCAAGGGTGGGTGAAACGGTGATTTCAAAAGTTATTAGTCATTATTACAAGGGGAGTACGACCGATACAAATTGTGTGATGGAGCCAAGCCTGTCTGCCGAACAGGCAGGCAATCCCAAAACTTTATATTAAGATCAAACTTCAATACTGCTCCCGAATCAACTTTCCCAGCGTTTTAATTCCATCTTCAATACGGTTGCTCCACGGTTCGCCAAAACTCAACCGGAAACAATTTTCAAAGCGGGCGCGAGAAGAAAAAATTTGCCCAGGGGCAATGCCGATGTTGTGCTTCAGTGCACGCTTGTGCAACTTATACGCATTCACTTTCGGATTGAGTTCAATCCATAACGTGAATCCACCTTGTGGCCTGGTAACACGGGTATCTTCCGGAAAATATTCGGATACCGCCTGCATGTAACGCAACGATTGGGTGTGCAACGCTTTGCGTAAATGCCGAAGGTGCAGTTCATACCTTCCGTTCGCGAGAAAATGCGCAATAGCTGCTTGTGCCAACGTGTTGGTCGATACCGTATGCATGCGCTTTAAGCGGATTACCTGCTCTTTAAATTTTCCGGGAATGGTCCACCCTACGCGATAGCCTGGTGCCAATGATTTAGAAAATGACGAGCAATACAATACCAATCCTTTTTTATCAAACGACTTACAGGTTTTTGGTCGGGTCTTACCAAAATACATTTCACCATAGATGTCGTCTTCAATCAACGGAATTTCTTTCTTTGCCAACATTTCCACCAGTTTTTTCTTCTTGTCATCAGGCATGCAACTGCCCAATGGGTTATTGAAGTTACTCACGAACAAACACGCCTTGATGTCGAATCGCGCAATGGCGTCTTCCAATTCCTGCAAATTAATTCCGTCAACCGGATCGGTGGGTATCTCCACCACTTTCAACCCATGACTTTCCATCGCCTGAAAAATGGCGTAGTACGTAGGGCTTTCAATTGCCACCGTATCGCCCGGTTTGGTTACCGCTTTCATGCATAGCGACAGTGCTTCCACACAACCTGCTGTTACCACAATATCATCTTCACTTGGTGTACCACCCCAGTTAAATGCCTGCCGTGCAATTTGTCTGCGCAAAGCAGGGTTACCCTGAATGTGCTCGTAGTTGATGCAACTTGTTTTTGAATCGCGCAGTGCCTGTGCCACCGATTTATTCATCTTGGCTGTGGGCAACAATTCAATGGAAGGCACGCCCATGGAAAAATGAATGAGTTTATCGGAGCTGAGGTCGTGGTATACACTGTTGATCATCTCATCCACACTTACAGGCACGGCATCTTCGGGTGGCTCGCAGCAATTCGGCAACTCTGGAAAATTCAGGGGCGTAAATTTCACGTAGTATCCTGATTGCGGCCGCGCTTCAATCAGGCCCTTGCTCTCCAAATGATAATACGCCTGAAAGGCAGTACTCAAGCTGATGCCCTGTTCCTTACTCAATGCCCGCACCGACAACAATTTATCGCCTACCTTTAACGACTTTTGCTCAATTAATCGCTCTATGCGATCTGCAACTTCCAGATACAAATGATCGGGACGTGTAAGGGTTTCCATGCTATCCTGGCTTTATAAACTGATATGGTCAAAATTAACAAAACTGAAACTGTTCTTTTATCGTAATTAGGAGAAAATTTGTTGCAGTTTTTATCAGATCAGAAACATTAATGATTAACCGTACCAACTACCTCCCCTATTTGGCCCTGGCAGCCGTGTGTATCATTTGGGGCACTACCTACCTCGCGTTACGCATCGCTGTTTTGCACTTTCCGCCCTTTCTGTTTACCGCCCTTCGTCAAACCATTGCCGGGCTGTTATTGATCGGTATGGTCATGGCCATTGCCAAACCGCTATGGCCTTCGCGTGATCACATTATTCGTCAGGCGATTGGCGGATTTTTTATGATCTCACTCGGCAACGGACTCGTGGCCTGGGCCGAGATGCACATTCCCAGTGGCATTGCCGCCATCATTTGTTCCATCATGCCGGTCATGGTGATTCTTATTAACCTTTCCATCAACCGCGATGAACGACCGACCATTCCAATTTTTCTTGGTGTGCTCATTGGCTTGATTGGCATTGTCATGATTTTTGGAGAGCATGTGTCCGAATTTTCAAAATCAGAATACCTGCTGGGTATTGTCATGACAGTATTGGCGGTGTTAAGCTGGGCAGGCGGTAGCATCTGGATCAAAAAATATCCAAACGATATCAACCCATTCATTAATGCCGGGTTGCAGCTTTTCTTTGGCGGATTGTTTCTCTTCCCGGTGAGTTTGGTGTTTGATGATCTCACACAAGTGAAGTGGTCGGGGGAAGCATTTTATTCGTTGCTCTACCTGATTGCGTTTGGATCCATCATCGCCTATGCTTCCTATATGTATGCGTTGAAAAAACTACCCATGACGATTGTTTCACTCTATGCGTACGTTAACCCATTGGTAGCTGTCGTACTGGGCTGGTTGATTTTAGATGAAAAACTGAATTTGAAAATCTGGTTTGCCATTCTCATTACCGTGGCAGGAATCTACATTGTTAATCGTGGATACCAGCTGCGCAGTTTGTGGAAGGCGCAGTTTAGTCGATAACGGATTGTATGGAAAACCTTGTGCTTGACATAACGGAATACCAGCCACATCATCAACCGTGGTTTGAGAAATTCAACCGCACGTGGATTGAGCACTACTTTTGGATGGAGCCAATCGATGAGCAGGTGTTGCGCTACCCCGATGAGCACATCATCAACAAAGGCGGAAGCATTCTTATGGCAACTGCCAATGGTGAAATTGTGGGCACGGTAGCACTCAAGTTTGTGGAGCCCGGTGTGTACGAGTTTACCAAAATGGCTGTGGATGAAAAATATCGCGGACTGAAAATCGGGAAAGCCCTGGCGTTGGCCGCCATTGAAAAAGGAAAAGCATTAGGCGCACATAAAATAATCCTGTACTCCAACACTATTCTGGCAAATGCCATTGCGCTATATCGTAAATTGGGTTTTCAAGAAGTTCCGGTCGACAGTGTTTACGAACGGAGCGATATTAAAATGGAATTGCCGCTCACATGATCAACATCATTACAGCCGATATTTCTCATGCTCAACTGCTCAGTGAATTGGGTAAGGAAACCTTTTATGAATGGTTCACAGAAGGAAATAATCCGGACGATGTGCGCGAATATGCGGAACAGGCTTTTGATCTTGAACAGATCAAAAAAGAACTTGAAGAACCCGAAACGGTGTTCATGCTGGCGCTGGAAGGTGATGCTATAGCAGGCTACATGAAACTTCGCCTTTCCGATGAAGTTTCCTTTCCGGGAAAGCGATGCCTGGAACTCCACCGCCTTTACATCACGCGCGATTTCATCCGCAACAAAGTAGGGTCACTTTTTATGGAAAAAGCTATCAGCTATGCCAAAGCAAATGGCTTTGATATTCTGTGGCTGGGCGTGTGGGAGAAGAATGAACGTGCACTGGCATTTTATAAAAAGTGGGGCTTTGAGCAATTCAGCGCACACACGTTTATGCTGGGCAGCGATGCGCAAACGGATTTGATGATGAAATTGGAAATCGGGAATTAAATTCTCACACGAACCTGCCTGCCGCAGGTAGGGGCGCAATGAAATTATTTCTAACTTGAAGAAAATAAAATACTCATGAGTTCACTAACCGCGTCCGTTCCGGTTGAACGCATCGCACAATCCAACTTATCTAAAGTCGATTTTAAAAATCTTGAATTCGGCAAATACATTTCCGATCACATGTTGCTGGCTGAATATAAAAACGGTCAGTGGCAAACTCCGCGTGTGGTACCTTTCGGAGAATTAAAAATGGATCCGGGAATTCTGGCCTTGCATTACGGACAAGCCGTGTTTGAAGGCATGAAAGCCTACCGCATGACCGATGGAAATATTTCTGTTTTCCGCGCTTATAAGCACCATCAGCGTTTAAACCGCTCGCTCGACCGCATGTGTATGCCCGCAGTGCCGGAAGAAATTTTTATTAACGGATTGCATACTTTGCTTGACACGGATCAGGCATGGATACCGAACGATGAAGGTTCATCCCTTTACATCAGGCCGTTGGTGTTTGCTTCTGAATCGCGACTGGGTGTAAAAATTTCCGATCAATATAAACTGGTCATCATGACGAGCCCGGTAGGGCCATACTACAGCAAGCCGCTACGCGTGAAGGTGGAAGAAACCTACGTACGCGCTGCTGAAGGTGGCGTTGGCTTTGCCAAATGTGCCGGCAACTATGGCGCCTCGTTTTACCCCACCAAAATGGCGCGTGAACAAGGTTACGACCAGGTACTGTGGACGGATGCCCGCGATCATCAATACATTGATGAAGCCGGCACCATGAATGTGATGTTTGTGCTCAATAACAAACTGGTAACACCTAAACTCACTACGGCAATACTGGATGGCATTACCCGCGATTCAATTTTAACGCTGGCGAAAGAGCTAAACATGGAAGCGGAAGAGCGTAAGGTGAGCCTGGATGATCTGATCGATGGTTTTAAAAACGGTACACTCACCGAGGCTTTCGGTGCAGGTACTGCTGCCGTGGTATCGAACATTGAAGTGATTAACATTCACGGTACCGATTATCAACTACCTAAAGCCGGGCCGGAAAGTTTTCAGCAGCGGGTGAAGCAAAAGCTGTACAGCATCCGTCATGGTAACGAACCGGATACACATCAGTGGAATTATGTTATTACTACAAAATAAACTTCGTCACTGCGAGCCTGCCTGCGGTAGGCAGGCGGAAGGGTTGGGTGTGCGGTGGAGCGAAGCAATCCCCCACCACATAGTGAGAACTAAACGTAACGTTTGGGATTGCTTCACGCTAACGCACATACCTACGCCTCAGTTCGCAATGACGTCTTAAGCTATTCAATTCATGCGCGCAGTATTCTTCAAAGGCAACAATCATCCACTCGAAATCCGTGACATCAAAAAGCCAAAACCGGTGAAAGACCAGGTGCTGGTAAAAATGAAATACGCAGCACTCAACCACCGCGACCTATGGATTATAAGCGAACAAACCAATGCCGGTGATGGCATCATTCTCGGCTCGGATGGCACAGGCATCATTGAAAGTGGTGGTGAAGATGTGGATCCGATGCTTTACGGTATGGAGGTGATCATCAACCCAAGTTTAAACTGGGGCAACAACCCCGTAGTGCATGGCGACACGTTCAAAATTTTAGGCTACCCCGACAACGGAACTTTCAGTGATTACCTGCTCATCTCCAAAAAATACATTTTTGAAAAGCCCGAACATCTCTCCTTCTCGGAAGCTGCCGCAGTGCCCCTCTCCGCCCTTACTGCATACCGTGCGTTGTTCAGCAAAGCGCGTTTACGCCCCGGTGAAAAAGTGTTGATCACCGGTATTGGCGGTAGCGCTGCATTGTGGACGATGCAGTTTGCTGTTTATTACAAAGCCAATGTGTTTGTTACTTCGGGTAAACAAGAGAAGCTGAATCGCGCCAAACAACTGGGCGCAACAGAAGGGTTTAATTACAAAGACTCAAACTGGACTGAAACCGCAAAAAAAGCTGCCGGTGGTTTTGATATTATCATCGACACCGCAGGCGGTCCGGATTTTTCAAAGCTATTCGAGTTGGCGATGCCAGGCGGACGTATTGTAAACTTTGGAAGAACGGCCGGAAATGTAGGCGAGATTAACCTGCGTAATTTTTATTCAAAGCAGCTCTCGTTCTTTGGTACCACAATGGGCACACGCGATGAGTTTTTATCAATGTTGGATTTTATTGAAGGCCGCAACATCAAACCGATTATTGATAGCGAGTTTACGCTTGAAAATATTCAGCAAGCCATTGAGCACATGAAACAGGAACAGCAGTTTGGAAAGATTGTGTTGAAAATATCATAAACAAATCATTAAACACATAGGCACATAGGCCACATAGAAATCTCACACTTAAACTATGTGCGCTATGTGTCTATGTGGTTCAAAAGAATAAACCATGAGCACCGAATTCCCCAAAACCGATCGCACCACCATTACCCGCTTACCCAAGCGCGGCAGCTACGACAAAGCAACCATCTACCCTATTTTAGATGAAGCGTTGTACTGCACCCTCGCCTACGTACACAACGGTGAACCGTTTCAAATTCCTACCGGCCATTGCCGTATGGGCGATAAGCTTTACATACACGGCTCAGTGGGCAGCTTTTACTTACGCGAACTTGCGGAGAAAAAATTACCGGTATGCATCAGCGTAACGCTTATGGACGGAATCGTGCTTGCACGTTCTGCGTTTCATCACTCTGTGAATTACCGTTCGGTGGTCATGTTCAGCAAAGCCGAAGTAGTAACCGATGAAAAAGAAATTTACCAGGCGCTGGAAGTATTCACCAACAAAATGCAGCCCGGCCGCTGGAACGACATCCGCCAGCCCAACGAAAGCGAATGGAGGAAAACCATGGTACTCGCCTTTCCCATTGAAGAAGCCTCCGCCAAAATCCGCACAGGCGGCCCGAAAGATGATGAGGAAGATTACGCGCTGGACATCTGGGCGGGTGTGGTGCCGTTGCAAACCACGCGACTTGCCCCTGTTGCTGACCCGGTGTTAAAAGTAGGAGTGGAATTACCGGAATACTTGAGGTAAGTCAAATTACATTGCAATTCACAAAAGAAAGCGCGACTTTAGTAAAATGGTTATTGAAAGAACAAAGAACGAAATTATCATAAGGCTTTCCTCAGTTATTGATACTGAAGAACTTCAAAACCTCATTAACTACCTGACTTACCGTGAGGCTACCGAAAAATCCAAGGCCCGACAGGAAGATGTTGATAAATTGGCCAAAGACATCAAGAAAGGTTGGTGGAATAAAAACAGGAAGCGCTTCATTAAGTGAAAATCATTATTGATACAAATATTGTTTTTAGTGCTCTGCTAAAAACCCAAACAACATTTGGTCAAATCATTTTTAATTCGACTGGTATTTTTGAATTTTATTGTCCCCATTACCTACGCACAGAAATAAGAAAACATTGGGATAGACTCAAACGTATCTCAAAACTCACTGATAAACAGCTACAGGAATCTTATGAAGCACTCTTGAGTAAGATTACTTTTATCAACGAAGAACTGATTCCTCAAAAAGTATGGGAAGATGCCGAAAAGCTTACAACAGGCATTGATGTTGACGATACAGTTTTTGTTGCACTCACAAAATACGTGAAAGGGAAATTGTGGTCTGGTGACAACACGCTTCAAGCTGGATTAAAAAAGAAGGGATATAAAGCCATACTCACAACGCCAGAAATACATAAACTTTGGATCAAGAAAAGAGAAAAACTAAAATAATAGAAATCCAAATTTCTTCCACCTTCTCAACTCTTAGTTAGCTTTTATAAACTATTCATAATTTTGAATGCAACATCCTTGATCTTATCTTTCTCCAAAATAGTTTATGAAAACTTTCGCCCTTGTCCTGTTATGCTGCGTTTGCAGCTATGCCCAAACCGATCAGAAAACTGCCCTTGCCGAGATCAAAACCTTCCAGGAAGAACTCAATAATGAGTATAAAGACAAGAAGAAGTCGCCTTTGTTGCCGGCAGACCTGAAGAAGTTTAAGAAACATGAGTTCTTTCCCGTTGATCTGAAATACCGCGTGGAAGCCAAGCTCATGCTTACTCCCGAAACTTCGTTTGCACCGATGAAGGCCACGCAGTCGCTCGTGCAGGATTACCGCGTATATGGCATCGCTGAATTTACCCTGGATGGAGAAACGTATTCGTTGCCGGTGTATCAATCCAAAAACCTGCTCAACAATCCCAAGTATCCGCGTTATTTGTTCCTGCCCTTTGGTGACCTCACCAATGGAATAGAAACCTATGGTGGTGGGCGCTATTTAAATTTGCAGGCGCCTGAGGAAGGCGATGTACTTGTTATTGATTTCAACAAAGCCTATTCACCGTACTGCGCCTACAACCCGCGGTACTCCTGCCCGCTGATACCGGAAGAAAACCAATTGGCGGTAGCCATTCGGGCTGGAGTGAAGTATATGGGGAAGAAGTGATCATTTCAATTTATTACGCTTAAACGCTGCAAACCTCTGCGAATTCCTCTGTGCGCCCTGCGGTTTAAAAATTTGTAACCGCTGAGGGCGCGGAGTACACGCAGAGGTCCGCAGAGAATGTTAAGAAAAAAATCTTTGATACTGATTCGATTCGTCTTTGCGAATGCTTTGCGCTTTCTTAGCGTACTTCGCGTGAAAATTGCCTACATAACAATCACCCCTTCACAATCTTCCCATCACTCATCTCCACAATCCTGTCGGATTTGCGCGCGAATTCTTCATCGTGGGTTACAGCTATAATGGTTTGCTTGTATACGTGCGTCAGCTCTTCGAGTATGTCAAACACTACCTGCGTGTTGAATGAATCAAGGTTGCCAGTGGGTTCATCACCCATAATAATGTCGGGGTCATTGATGAGTGCCCGCGCAATGGCTACACGCTGTTGCTGCCCGCCCGAGAGTTTGCTGGAGGCTTTCAGGGCCTGATCCTTTACGCCCAGTATGTTCAGCTTCTCATACGCACGTTCCTCCACTTCCGCACGGGAATATTTCCCCAGCTTCAGTGCAGGGATCATCACATTTTGCAAGGCAGTAAACTCCGGCAACAAATAATGAAACTGAAAAATAAACCCGATGTGTTTGTTACGAAAGGTAGCGAGAAAGTTCTGATCTTTTCCCGTAAGGCGTTCACCCGCAATTTCCAGTTCGCCTTCATAGTCGGTGTCCATGGTAGAGAGCACGTACATGAGTGTAGATTTCCCACAACCGGATTTGCCGATCAGCGAGAGGAACTCTCCGCGTTTCACTTCCAGGCTTATGCCATCCAGCACCTTAAACTTTTCGGGCTCGTAAAAGTATTTTCCAATACCGGTTGTTCGTAAAACGTACTCCATCGCTACTGCCCCCGTATAATTTCAATCGGATCGATATAAGCCGCCTTGCGTGAAGGCATATAACCTGCCAACGCAGTGGTGAGCACCCCAAACAAAATGCCGGTGATGTAATACTTCGCATCGAAGTTCACCGGAAAATGATCGAGGCTTACCATATCGCCTCCATCAAACGGGGCCTGCGCAATCAGGTAGCTCAACACATACCCGATGCACAACCCGGCAACACTGCCCATAAATCCAATCACCAGCGACTGGATCATGAAGATCAACCGCACATCTTTTCCGGAAAAACCCATCGCTTTTAAAATAGCTATGTCCTTCATCTTGTTCATGATGGTCATGTTCAAAATATTGTAGATGCCGAAACCGGCTACGATCAGCAGTGTAAACGAAACCGAATATGTAATGATGTTTCGGATAACGATTCCCGTCAAAAAAGTGGAATTAGCAGTTTCCCAATCTTCAGCTTTGTACCCGAACATCGCCTGATATTCGGAAGCAACTGTTTTTGCTTCCAACAAATCAATTAACTTAATGTTGATGTCGGTGATGTATGAATGATCCTGCTGCAAGATGGTTTGCACGGTGGAGATATTCGCGTAGCTGCGCACATTGTCGATGGTACCGATACCCATTTGAAACAACCCCACAATTTTCAAAGGCATGGTGTGCCCTTGAGGCGTAGTGATCACAATTCGATCGCCCACCTTCACATTCATTTTACGCGCAATGCCCGTACCGATGATGATGCCATCGTTGTTGGCCAGCAGGTCTTCAATCTGGCCCGCTTTCATTTTTGAACGCAGGTCGAACAGTTTATCTTCTTCCAGGATATCCACACCGGAAATATTGCCCGGCAACTCCACCGGTCCGTAGTTATAAAACACCTGTGACGCCAAGGTAGGCGCCACACCCAATACGCGCGGATCGCGCCTGATCATTTCAGTGATCTGCAAGGCGTTGCGCACCTTGGCCGTTTCCTTTTTTGGTTTTTGATGGTGTACAATGTTGATGCCGTTGATATTCACTTCTTCGGCTATGCTCGCGCGACTTTCGGTAATGTCGTTGTAGATGTGAATATCAGGAGAAGATGTCATGGTCAGCTCTTCCGTGAAATCGTTGAGGCCCGTCATCAAACTCACCAGCGCAATGAACATACCGATACCAAACGTAACACCCAGCATAGCAATGAGCGTTTGTTTTGGCTTCGATACCAAATGCGTTTTCGCGATTTCAACAACAAGCTTCATGCTTACGGTTTAATCTTCACTTCGCTGGTTGCAGCAAGACCTTCCAGCACCTCCACCTCATCAAGCGTGGTAGCGCCCCGTTTGATTTTTATTTTCTGTTCACCGCCATCTACACGCACCATCACCGAATCGCCCGGTAACAAAGCTGACTTTGGGATGACCAGTGCCTGCTCAACCTGACGAATCACAATGTTGGCTTCCAACGCCAAACCGGAAAATGCATCCGGTAATGCTTCCAGCAATTTTGCATCTACGCGCAACGATTGCTGCCGACTATCCACCAACGGGTAAATGCGTGTTACTTCTGCTTTAAAAATTTTTTCAGGATATGCGTCAATCTTTACCAGCACCTGCTGACCGGCTTTAACGCGGTGGATGTCGAGCTCATCTACATTCAGTTGTAAATAAAAAGACTGATTGCTGCCGAGCACAGCCACCGCTTCAGTGCGCCTGATCAGCTCACCCGGCTCCTTCATGGTTTTAAACACAATGCCCTCCACCTGACTGCGAATGGTGTAACGATTGGATTCATCGCGAGCTATGCGGTACTGATTTTCCGCATTGATTAATTCTGTCTGCAGTTGATTGTAGGTTTTACGGTAACGACTTTCTGCCAGCACATATTCATTCCTGGATTGTTCAGCCAGCAGTCGGGCGCGATCATATTCAGCCTGCGAGGTAGCTTGTTTGTTCAATAAGTTTGAATACCGAACAAAGTTTACTGAATCGTGTTGCTTTTTTGTTTTGGCCGTTTGAACGGCTGCCTTCAACTCATTCAACACCGGTGAATCATCATTGAAATTTTGCCTGGCGAGTGCATAGTTTTCGCGCGCAATGCGGTAGCGTGCACCTTGCTGATCTGCTTCGATGATATAAAGGGGATCACCTTTCTTTACTACATCACCATCCTTCACCAGCTTTTCAGCGATGTAGCCATCCACTTGCGAAAAAGCCTGATACTCATTTTCAGAAACCACTGTTCCCGAAGCGTACACCGCCTCCAGCAACGGTTTGGTAACCGGGTTGGAAAAGTCGCTTTCGCGTGAGCAGGAAATGGTTAAAATAAGTGCGGTAAGCAGAACTAAAAATCGCATGACGGGTATATTGACACCCCAAGATACGTAAGCTTAAACCGTTAAGTTCATGATTTATCTCATTTTCTCAGCGGTAAGCCTGGCTTCTCGCTTTACGAGTTTTTCGAGGGTGTCTTTTTTGAGCATTTCAACCGTAGCGTTTCGCACCTCCAGAAAAGCAAAACGAATGGCACAGGTTTCTTCATCCTCACATTCATCGCACGGCTCATAGTATTTGTATGTTGCGCACGGAATTGCCGCAATGGCCCCATCAAATAAGCGAACCACTTCTGCGAGGTTCACATCTTTAGGCTTTCGTCTTAAAAAGTAGCCACCGTTTTTTCCCTGCTTGCTACCCAACACACCGGCCCGCTTCAGTTCCAGTAAAATTCCCTCTAAGAATTTTTTGGGGATACGGCATGCCACAGCAATATCCTTAATCAGGAATTTCTCATCCGGCTCTTTGGCCATATGCACCAACGCGTGTATGGCATACTTACATTTTTTCGATAGCATGGCAGCACAAGTTATAGTTTTTCTTTTCAATTTCGTATCACAAAAAATTCAAGCCGAGGTAGCTCAGGGGTAGAGCAGCTGATTCGTAATCAGCAGGTCGTGAGTTCAAATCTCATTCTCGGCTCCGGTTCTCAAAGCCACCGCAGGAGTTACTATCTTTGCCACATGATGAAACTTATCCTGATCGCTTTGGGTGGTGCGCTGGGAACACTGGCACGTTATGGTGTTAGCCATGTAGCCTATGAAAAATACTCCGGTCTTTTTCCCATCGGTACGCTCACTGTAAACTTAACAGGCTCATTTATCATCGGGTTGTTATGGGGCATTGCGAACGGACTCAGTATTCATCCCAACCTGTTGGCGTTTTTGTTTGTGGGTCTACTCGGTGGTTTCACAACCTTTTCTTCCTATTCGCTTGAAACACTCAACTTGTTGCGCGATGGGGATTACAAACTTGCGCTGTACTCGGTACTGCTGAATAATGTTGCAGGTATTCTGTTGGCTTTTCTCGGCCTCATGCTCGCAAAGCAGGCGTTACAATACTACGGGAAGTAGCTGATCCTGCCGGATGTAGGCTTCCTTATCGTGCCACTGTACCTTCAGCCACACATCCCGTTTCCCGATAATGCGTACCCGATGTCCTTCATTGATAATCTGGGCTACCGAAGCACCGGCAGAAGGACCAGTCATGAGGTACGTATTGGAGTTGGCGATAATTCCCGTTCGGTATTGAGCCGGAAAGTTGATGTGCGCAACCAATAGTACTGAAAAGATCAGCAACACAATCCATAACCCCAGGCTTGCTTTCTGCTGACGAACACGTTGCCATACAAGCAAGAACAAAAAGACAGTACAAATCGCCATCAGCGAAAGCCCAATAAGCAGGTGGTAACGGTGGTAGAAGCTCATGAATCGCTCGAAATCGTTGAACTCGTAACCATCCCATTTCTTGGTTGATGCCACTTCCTTGATCTTAGCCACCACCCGTTCATCTTGCGTAACGAGGTAATACAGGTTGAGGTAATGCATCGCTTGAGGCACATGATCGAGTCCTTCTTCGATATAGGCCATCTTTAAAAACATGGCGGGTGTATACTGCCCCTGATTGAAAACAGACTTATACAGATCAAGTGATTGTGTATACCGCTTCTGTGCGAAGAGAGAATCTGCTTTGGCGAGGTGGTATTGTAAACCTTGAGCGGAAACAAGGGTTGAGAGTTGCGTGCAGGCAACAAACAGTAAGGACGGGATTATTTTTAAAAGTGCGTTTTGCATATTTTTCTCCTTCTGTTACCTTTGTGCCCTCAATAACGGAAAAGCCTCGAAAACAGGCAAATCTGATTGGTTGAGCGGTCTCAAAAGAAACCGAAGATCAGATTCCGTAGCTCAGTTGGTAGAGCAATACACTTTTAATGTATGGGTCCTGGGTTCGAGTCCCAGCGGGATCACAAAAGGCCGGAAATTCTTCCGGCCTTTGCTTTTTATAGCCTATTTGTCAGGCGTGCATTACTCATTTTGTAAGCTGATTTTCCTCACAGCGAAAGCTGGAATTTCGATGTAACCTTGTTAATCAATCATTTGATTATCAATTGTATGAATACCACCGGATTTTACCTGCAAACATGGGAAGAAGCTCGCACACGCTTCACCAACCTGTTAAAAGACATCAAAGAAGAGAACCTGACATTGAAGCTTATCAACACCAAAAACTCAGCAGGTTTTCTGATTCGCCATGTGGCCGATGTGGAGTTATTGTTTGCCAAAAATGTTTTTAACGCTCCTAACCTAAGTGTGCAAGCTAAAACGGTTATCGCACAACGCGACACCGGAGAGTGGACAAACCTGAAGGAACTGCTGACTTACCAGGCGGAAGCCCATCAACAACTTAAAGCAATACTTTCAATGCAAACTGACTCAGACTGGGAACAAACCATAACCACCAAAGAGTTTGGCTCTAAAACAAAAGCAGAAGCCATTGGCCGGATTATTTCACACACGGCTTACCATGCCGGGCAGTTGGCGCTTACGCTTAAATATGGTTCGCAACCGTAACAATTGGACATAAAAAAAGGTGAACATTTCTATTCACCTTTTTTTGTTGGAGTTGCAAATGATTACTTGCTCACGTGCGCACCAATGATCTTGGCCAGCTCGAACATGGACACCTGATCTTTACCGAACAACACTTTCAATTTGTCATCCGCGTTGATCATGCGCTTGTTGGTAGCATCCTGCAATCCATTCTTGCGAATGTAATCCCAGATTTTCTTGATGAATTGGGTGCGAGGTGCTGCGTTGCCTCCTACCACAGCTGCAAGAGCCGGGCTGGGCTTAAGGGCTGCCATGAACGCTGCGTTAGGTTTGCGCTTTGCCTTAGGCTTAGCAGCCTTCTTTGCAGGTGCAGGCTTGGCTGCTTTCTTAGGAGCTGCTTTTTTGGGTGCCGCTTTCTTAGCTGCTTTCTTTACCACTTTCTTAGGAGCCTTTTTAGCCGCTGCCTTCTTTGCTTTTTTAGGGGCCTTCTTGGCCACTGCTTTTTTCTTCTTAGCCATGTTTAGTCAAGGGTGAGTTGAATTTTATATTAGTGCTTTTCCCTATGGAATAGCGCGCAAATATAAGTATTGGTTGTGCACTTCAATACTATGTTAGCCATGAATTATCAGGTATATGATTAAATTCATGTTCATAGGGGAAATGACATGAAAGGGTATATGTACATATTGCTTTGCTCAGATGGCAGCTACTATACCGGAAGTACGGTAAACCTTGATGCGCGCGTAGCCCAACATCAGGCTGGAGAAGGTGCCAACCACACCAGAAAGCACTTGCCTGTCGAGCTTGTTTATTATGAAGAATACTCCAGAATTGACCTCGCCTTTTATCGGGAAAAACAGGTCCAGGGGTGGAGCCGGAAGAAGAAAGAAGCCCTGATAAATGGAAAGCCCGAATTGCTACCAGAACTAGCGATGGCTTATAGAGATAAGAAGACATTGGAGAAGGTGGCTTCGAGGGCTTCGAGACCCTCAGCCGTCTCAGCCACCGAGAACAAAAAGTCATCATAAAACTTATCCGATTGTCTGAGGTACTCAAAGGCAACAACTCAAAACCTTCCCAGTTGCCTGAGGTACTCGAAGGCAACAACTCAAGACCTTCCCAGTTGCCTGAGGCACTCGAAAGCAACAACTCAAAACCTTCCCAGTTGCCTGAGGCACTCGAAGGCAACTTCGCCACCGATGGCAACTACTCTACTACTTCCCACTCCGTTCAATCTCCTTCAGGTTCTCCAGTTTCTTATTGCGGAGGAAGCCATTAATGTCTTCGAAATGCTCCTTAACACGCTTGTTGCCGAACTCAAAAACCTTGGAAGCGAGGCCGTCCAGGAAGTCACGGTCGTGGGAGACGAGGATCAACGTTCCGTCAAAAGCGCGGAGGGCATCTTTCAGAATGTCTTTGGTCTTGATGTCGAGGTGGTTGGTAGGTTCATCAAGAATGAGCAAGTTAACCGGCTGAAGTAACAGCTTGATCATGGCCAAACGGGTGCGTTCGCCCCCGGAAAGCATCTTTACTTTTTTATCGATGGCATCGCCACTGAACATAAACGCTCCAAGTATATCCTTGATCTTGGTGCGAATATCACCTTCTGCAATCTGGTCGATAGTTTCGAATACGGTTAAATCGCCATCCAGCAACGAAGCTTGATTCTGGGCGAAGTACCCGATTAAAGCACCGTGCCCCAACTGGCAACGGCCTTCAAAATCAATCTCACTCATGATGGCTTTGACCAAGGTAGATTTACCCTCTCCGTTCTTGCCCACAAAAGCAACCTTATCGCCTCGTGCAATGGTCAGTGACACATCCTGAAACACCAGGTGATCGCCATAGCGTTTAGTTAATCCATCCACAATTACCGGGTAATTTCCGGAACGTGGTGCGGGTGGAAACTTCAGGTTAAGTGCCGATGAATCCACTTCATCCACCTCCACAATCTCCATCTTCTCCAACATCTTCACCCGTGATTGCACTTGAAGTGTTTTGGAGTATGTTCCCTTAAAGCGCTCAATAAATTCCCTGATCTCCGCAATCTGTTTGGCCTGATCATCAAACTGCTTTTGCTGCTGCTCTCTCCGCTCCTTCCGCAACTGCAAATAATGGCTGTAGTTGGTCTTGTAATCGTAAATGCGGCCCATGGTAATTTCTATGGTGCGATTGGTCAGGTTATCCACGAAGGTTTTATCGTGGCTGATTACGATCACAGCCTTTGCATTGTTCTTTAAAAACTCTTCCAACCATTGAACCGATTCAATGTCGAGGTGGTTGGTAGGCTCATCCAATAAAATCAAATCAGGTTTTTGTAATAGAATTTTTGCCAGCTCAATGCGCATGCGCCAGCCTCCACTGAATTCGCTGGTGGAACGGGTGAAATCAGATCGTAAAAATCCAAGGCCCAATAATGTCTTTTCCACTTCCGCATCGTAGTTGATGTCTTCAATGGAGTAATACTTCTCACTCAGTTCCGAAACTTCTTCAATGATTTTCGCATACGCATCCGATTCATAATCAGTGCGGGTTTCAAGCTGGTGATTCAGCTCGTCCATACGCTGCTTCATGTTGTGGATTTTTGAAAAAGCTTTGGAAGCTTCTTCAAAAACAGTGGCATTGTCTTCTGTTAACAGGTGCTGGGGCAGGTAGGCAATTATAGCATCTTTCGGGGCTGATATTTTTCCCCGGGTGGGTTTGTTCACCCCGGCCAAAATCTTCAACAAGGTCGATTTGCCCGCTCCGTTTTTACCCATCAGGGCTATCCGGTCGTTCTCGTTAATATTAAACGTAATGTTGCTGAACAGCACCGTACCGCTAAACTCAACACTTACTGCATCTACTGAAATCATGGCGTTGGAATAAAGGGCGCAAAGATATTATTTTCGGCAGTAGTTTACCGGCTAATTTTACCGGATGTAAGGTTACCACTGCGATCGACCTGAATACTATCTGATTTTTGACCAGCTTTGAGCAAATTCGTGCACATGATGTTAACCCGCTATGTTCTGCCAGGCATGCTTTGCCTGATTTTTTTGCAGACGGTACACGCGCAAGATGAGACCTCCGCCACTGCCTGGTATCGCCAATACTTCACTTCGCGCGATCACGCACCCGTTGAAGAACTACTGGCACAAAAAGAAAAGGAATTGCTGGAGGCACATGAAATTCAGGATGACTCGGCCCGTGTTTTTGTGCTGCTTCAAAAAGGATTAATTCAACTGAACTATGCCTACAACTTCGAGGCCGCCATGGACTGCTTTCTGCAATCACTTGGCGCTGCCGATTCAGCAAGCCTGCCTTCTGGCGAAGTGTTTTCCTACCTGGCCCTGGCGCATATCTTTGAACAGGTGGGTAATCCTGAAAAAAGTCTGCAGTTTCTGGAACGCGCCTTCGCCATTGCCTTTGCCCTGAAGCAGCCCGAATTACTGGCGCTAACCCTAAACGAGTTGGGCAAAGCAAGTGCATCAGCCGGAAGGCTGGATGAAGCACAGGAACATTACGACCACGCGCTGCGATACAAACAAGAACTACCCGACAACGGACTGGAGGCGGAAACACTTTACAACCTGGCTAACCTATCTGTCAATAAACGTGATTTCAACCAAGCACTGGAATACTATAAGCAGTCATTAACCATTCGAAGAAAACAACGCCTCAGGTTGGAGGAAGGAATACTGTTGAGTGAAATCGGGGACACATATAACAACCTGAATAACCGCGAACGGGCCTACGCCAACTACAAGGCCGCCCTGGAGGTATATCAAAGTATCGATTTCAAAAAAGGTATTGCGGAGGCCTATAACCAGATTGGTGAGTACTATTACAATCAGCAAAACTATAAACAAGCATTGGCCAACCTTGAACTGGCATTGGCTGCCGGACAATCGGCACAAACCAAAAGTGCGCTGCGCAAAAGCTATGAATATTTAAGTCTTACGTGGAAAGCGTTAGGTGATTTTAAAGAAGCATTGCGCCACAAAGAATTGCAACTGGCCATTAACGAGTTTATCGTGAAGGAAGAAAGTGATCAGAAGTTGCTGGAAACACAAAGCACTTATGCCCTACAACAAAAAGAATCAGAGATTGAACGACTTGAACGCGCCAAGCAAGATCGAGAGCGTGAATTGGCTGAGCAAAAACGCATACAACTGTACTTGTATGCGCTGCTCGGTTTAGGTGTTGTAATTGCGGGCTTGATTCTGTATTTGTATTTGTTAAAGCAACGATCAAACCGACAGCTTCAGGCCATCAACGCACAGATTGAAGCGCAGAACATTCAACTTCAGACCCTCAATACCACCAAGGATAAATTTTTCTCCATCATCGGTCATGATTTGAAGGGGCCGCTGAATTCACTTACTTCATTTTCAAATTTACTGATCAATCATTTCGATGCCCTTAGCAAAGAAGAAATTCAGAACATTGCCAAAGATCTTGATAAGTCGTTGAAAAATCTTTTTGCGCTACTGAATAATTTGCTGGAGTGGGCCCGTTCACAAACCGGAAATATTGATTTCACCGCTTCAGCGATTAATCTTTCCGAAGTACTTGAGCAAAATAAAGAATTATTGAGCCAGCAGGCAGCCGCAAAAGATATTACCATTTTATATGAGCCTGCCGAAGTAGTTACAGCATCTGCACACATGCCTTCCGTAACAACCGTTGTGCGCAACCTTATTTCCAATGCAATAAAATTCACACCACCCGGTGGCGCTATTAAACTGAATGCATCAAAAAATTCAAAAGAAGTAATTGTTTCCATTGCCGATACCGGTGTGGGTATGAGCAAAACGGTAATGGATAAACTTTTCAGGTTGGATGCCAAACACTCCACGCTGGGCACAGCCAATGAAAAAGGAACCGGACTCGGACTTATTCTGTGTAAAGATTTCGTAGAAAAAAATGGCGGCCGGCTTTGGGTTGAAAGCGAGGAAGGAAAAGGCTCTACATTCTATTTCTCATTACCAGCCTCATAACATCCTAAACACATTAAAAATCATTTTTTGTAGTAAGTGATTTTAGTCACGTTGATGCAATGGGCACGACCGTAGTTTTGCAGAAATTTTTATTAGCTTTTACACATGGAATTAATCGGTTACGCTGCTTCAATTGTTATGGGATTAACCCTTGGTTTAATCGGTGGAGGTGGCTCCATCTTAACCGTACCTATTTTGGTCTACCTCTTTGGAGTCGACCCGATTTTAGCCACCGCCTATTCTTTATTTGTGGTGGGCCTCACCAGTGCCGTAGGATCTGTAAGTCATTTTAAAAAGGGAAATGTGGATGTGAAAACTGCGTTGGTGTTTGGCGTGCCTTCTATTTTGGGAGTGTATGCCGTGCGCAAATTTGTTGTGCCTGCCATTCCTGATCCGGTTTTTTCAATCGGCACTTTTCCGGTAGAAAAAGGTGTGTTTGTCATGGTATTATTTGCCATTCTTATGTTGTTGGCCTCCATCTCCATGATCCGCAAACCAAAAAAGCAGGCTGCAACATCAACTGAAAAGAAATACAATTTCCCGCTCATTTTTGTTGAAGGACTTTTGGTTGGAGGTATAACCGGATTAGTAGGCGCTGGCGGTGGATTTTTGATTATCCCTGCGCTGGTGTTGCTGGCCGGCTTGCCGATGAAAGAAGCAGTTGGCACATCGCTGCTCATCATTGCGCTGAAATCTTTATTGGGATTTACTGGCGATTTGGGCGGAGAACTGCCGATAGACTATTCCTTTATGCTCATCTTTTCGGCCTTCGCCATGGTAGGCATTTTGGTAGGCAGCTACCTCACCCGGTTCATCTCCAATGAAAAACTGAAACCGGCTTTCGGTTGGTTTGTGTTGGTGATGGGCGTGTATATTCTTGGAAAAGAGTTGTTTTTATAACATTCAGCATGTTCCGTGACAAAAGTTACGGAGCACCCTTGTGTACAAGCTGTAGTTTTGTAGTTAAATTTCAATTAGTAAAAATCTAACTAGCCACTATATGTTAGAGTTTATTCGTCAACCCTGGCCCTGGTATGTTGCCGGTGCCCTGATCGGCCTTACGGTACCGGCCTTGTTGTTACTCGGTAACAAACACTTTGGTATCTCATCATCATTGCGCCACATCTGTGCTGCCTGCTTGCCGGCCAATATTCCATTCTTCAAATACAATTGGAGGAGAGAGATGTGGAATCTGTTCTTTGTAGCTGGCGTATTACTCGGTGGCTTGGTAGCCACACAGTTACTAAGCAACCCTGATCCAATTCAGGTTGCACCTGCTACCATTGCTGCATTGGAATCGCATAATGTTGTGGTAGACAGCAACCTGATGCCTTCATCCATATTCAGTTTTGAAAACCTGTTCAGCCTGAAAGGATTGATCTTCTTTGTGATTGGCGGATTTTTAGTTGGCTTCGGCACACGGTATGCCGGTGGCTGCACATCCGGTCATGCCATCATGGGGTTATCCACCCTGCAGTGGCCTTCACTGGTAGCAACCTGTTGCTTTATGGCTGGAGGCTTCGCTATGGTGCATTTGTTCTTTCCGTTCATTATGAAATTATTTTAATCACTGAATTCCATGAGCACACAACATACATCAACCACAGAAGAATTTGTAACCAACCCGTTGGTGGCGGAGCATCCCATTGAATGTGAAGCACCCAACGATCAGCTTACGCGCGAAACCACCATCACCTCAAACATCAAATACCTGATTGTAGGTTTGTTGTTCGGGATTGTGTTTGTAAAGGCAGAGATCATCTCCTGGTATCGCATTCAGGAAATGTTTCGGCTTCACTCCTTCCACATGTATGGCGTAATTGGTACAGCCGTAGTAGTAGGCATGATATCCGTATGGCTGATCAAAAAATTCAAAATCAGGACCATGCAAGGTGAGGAAGTGGTGTTTCATAAAAAAGATTTTCACTGGGGCAATATTATTGGTGCCACCATGTTTGGATTAGGCTGGGCCATTACAGGCGCTTGCCCCGGACCTTTGTTCGCACAAATTGGTAGCGGATTTTTAGTAGTGATCGTAACCCTGCTAAGCGCGATAGCCGGAACCTGGACATACGGATTGCTTCGCGACAGATTACCTCACTAATCGATTGACTTGCTGCGATCATGAAACCAAACGAGCAACCGGAATCGAATCACTTAATAAAGCTTACCACGTTGTTGGTAGCCTTGGTGATTGTAATGGTTGCCCTCGTGGTATTGATGACAGGCTCCTTGATTTTTGCACCCCAACTCACTGCGTGGTTTTCAAAAGAAGAAGTGCAACCGGTTCGCATTGAAAAAATTTCAAAGCTTGTTAATGAGTGGCACGCTCCGGATGAATCAACCCTCCCGGAAGGTGAAGCCGGTGAAGAAATCCGGTACGGACGTGAATTGATCGCGCATACCTCCGAATACCTCGGTCCTAAAGGAAAAGTAATGCCCATCAGCAATGGCATGAATTGCCAGAACTGCCACCTTGATGCGGGCACCCGACCGTTTGGAAACAATTATGGTGCAGTAGCTTCTACGTATCCAAAATTCAGAGCGCGCTCAGGCACAGAAGAAACCATTGAGAAACGGGTAAATGATTGCTTCGAACGCAGCTTGAATGGAAAACCCCTGGCAGAAGACAGTCGCGAAATGAAAGCAATTGTCGCATACATGAATTGGCTGGGTAAAGATGTTCCGAAAGGAGTTGCCCCGGAAGGATCCGGCATAGTTGAATTGGCGTTTCTTGATCGTGCAGCTGATCCGCAAAATGGACAGCTTATCTATGAGCAAAAATGCGTGACCTGCCACGGCACAGAAGGCAACGGCATCATGAATGCCGAAGGAACCGCATGGACATATCCACCGCTTTGGGGTGAGCAGAGCTACAACAATGGAGCAGGATTATTTCGTCTTTCACGATTTGCCGGTTACATCAAAGCCAATATGCCACTAGGCGCAACCTATACTGCACCTCAACTTACCGATGAAGAAGCCTGGGACATTGCCGCTTACGTAAACACCATGTATCATCCCAAAAAAGACATTTCACAAGATTGGCCAGACATCTCCAAAAAGCCTGTCGATCATCCGTTTGGTCCCTTTACAGATGAGTTTCCGGAAGACCAACACAAGTATGGCCCATACAAGCCTATTGTTGAAAAACAGAGGCACATCAACAAAACGTTAGCCGAAAAGAAGTGATGATGAGAAGAATATGGTTAATGCTGCTGATCGGCAGTAGTGTTTCTGTTTTTAGTCAACATCAGGATCCTTCGTGGTCGGCCAGACGCGCCATCATTAACGAGCAATGCGTGGAGAGTGACAGCCTGTGCAACGTATTGCATAAGTTAGGCACGTTTGAAGGTCATCTGCGCAGTTTCTTTATGAGCACTGTCAATCAAGAAGAATTTCCAGACTACTATGCCATTGGCCTTGGTGGGGGCTTGGGTTATTATTCACCCATCATCAAAAATTTTCAGGTGGGCATGTCGGGGTTTATCATTTACAATGTTGGCTCATCGCACTTAGGGAATAATGCACCCTACTCCAATCGATATGAAATCGGATTATTCGATGCCGAAAATCCTGACAACCATGAAGACCTCGATCGGTTGGAGGATTTGTACCTTCGCTACTATTTCTCGCAGCAAAGTAAATCGTTTGCCCAGGTTGGAAAGTTTCATTTAAAAACACCCCTCATCAATTTACAGGACGGCCGTATGCGACCCAACCTACAGGAAGGTGCGTGGTTGGAGTTCAATGAATTTAATAAGATAAAAATCAAAGGTGGCGTATTGTGGCGAACCTCTCCGCGCGGCACCATTCACTGGTATTCGATGGGTAATTCCATTGGCGTTTACCCCCTGGGGCGCGCCACCAACGGAAACAAAGCAGATTATGCGGGAAATATTTCCACAAAAAACGTATTCATTGCACACGTAACGATTCCCCTCACAAAAAATTTATCGTATCAACCCTGGAACTATCATGCCGATAAGCTTTTCAATGTATCGCTGCAAAAGCTGGAGTGGAAAAAGAAAACGGAACACAATACATTTCTGGCAGGCATTCAGTACCTCTGGCAAAAATCGCTTTACAACGATACACTTGCACTCGAGCGGCAATACATTACAAAGAATGAACAATCGCATAGCTTGAGTGCAAGACTGAGCTTAAAACACAATCGTTCCGCAGAAGAATGGAGCATCAACTATACGCGGATTACCAGTCATGGACGCTTCTTATTTCCACGAGAGTGGGGCATTGAATCCTTCTACACCTTCCTTCCACGTGAACGCATGGAAGGTATGGGCGATGTTCATGCGGTCATGATTCAAAACAACCGCACGTTAGACAAACACAAGCATCTGAGTTTGCAGACTTCAGCAGGCATGTACATGCTTCCTTCGGTAACAGATGCACGGCTCAATAAATATGCTTTACCTTCTTTCTACCAGGTAAATGCTCGCCTCGGTTATACATTTACCGGATTTTTGCATGGCTTAAAAGCCGATTTATTGTATGTGTATAAAGGAAACATGACAAAAGATTTAGAAGAAATTCCTTCTTTCATCCATAACAAAGTGAATATGCACCACCTATCACTGGTGTTGGACTACTACTTTTGATCTGATTATCCCGGAAAAAGTGTAACTTAAGTCACATAGAAACGGAGCATTGCTCTTCATATTTACCTGATCTAATATCATCAAAATGAAAGCTGTTGTTTACATCATTTTATTAATGACTTTTGCCCTTTCAGAGGTGAAAGCGCAGGAAACACCAAAAATTGTCATGCACCTGCAAACGGCTGACACCCTCGTTTATAAATCATTGGTTAATCAGATCACAAACATGAAAAAAGAAATTCCGGATGCACAGGTAGCTGTTGTGTGCCATGGGCCCGGCATGAATTTTCTTTTAAAAACCAACGCGGAATATGTAAGTAAAATCGAAAAGTTAAAGTTGAAAGATGTAACCTTCATTGGTTGCCAGTTCACCATGAAACAAAAGAACATCAAACCGGAAGATCTAGTACCTTTTACACAAACCGTTCCGTATGCCATGGTGGATATCGTGAAGAAGCAACAGGATGGATGGATATATGTAAAACTCGGCTTCTGAAAAAGAATAACAACTGAAAAATTAAAATATGAATAAGCGATTTATTTTCAATCTATTTGGTATACTGACATTGGCTACCGTGGTGAGTTGCCAAGGACAAACAGGCGTGCAGGTATTGAGTGTTGATGCTTTTGAGCAAAAACTGAATGCCACGCCTGAAAAAATTATTCTGGATGTGCGTACAGATGAAGAATACGCACAAGGCAAAATGAAAAATGCCACCCAAATCGACTACTATCAACGCGATTTTAAAACGGAAGTAGCCAAGCTCGACAAAACCAAGCCGGTGTTTGTGTACTGTGCCAGCGGTGTTCGCAGTAATTCGGCTGCTAAAATTTTAAAGCAACAGGGCTTTACGGAGGTCTATGATTTAAAGGGTGGTTTAAATGCATGGGCCCGATCAGGAAAACCCGTTGTGAAGTAATTAATAACCCACCCCATCTTACCAGAGCAATCATGAGTCATTCCAAATCCTGCACCTGCTATTCATGTCAAGCTGAAGCTGTTTCTGAAAAAGAAAAACAACTGCATGTTGAGCTCTCAGAAAATTCGCGAAGGGAGTTTCTAAAAAAAGCTTCGGGTTTTGGGTTGGCATTAGGTATTGGCGGTGGATTGGTAACTCCGCTTTCGGCTTCAGCACTGAGTTCAGTAGATAGCGATTTGAAATACAAGGAAATATCAGAAAATCGCGCTGTAAAAAACGGAAAGGCTTCTGTAGTTACACTTTTACAAACAGCCGACATCCACGCGCAACTATTGGCACACGATGAATTCTTTATTGAAGACGGAAAACCCGTTTACAAAAAACGTGGAGGTTACGCCACCTTAAAGGCGATGATCAACGCGCTTCGAAAAGAAAATCCTGCCAACACATTTTTAATCGATGGCGGTGATTGTTTTCAAGGGGGCGGTGTCGCTGCCCTTACTGAAGGACGAGCCATCGTTCCGTTGATGAACAACATCGGATACGATTTGATGCTGCCCGGAAATTGGGAAGTAGTGTACGGGAAGGAAATGATGATGAAAGATATGTTTGCCTATACCTGCCCAAAAGTTTGCGCCAACATGTTTCACCAAACCAACGATGCTTTTAATGGTGATCTGATCTTTCCGCCTTACTATGTAAAACATATTGGCGGAATAAAAATCGGGTTTATCGGGTACAACGATCCGCTGACACCGAAACGGCAATCACCGGCATACAGTCACGGTATACAGTTTACCCATCCGCAGGAAAATGTGGCCAAGTACATACGCATCTTAAGAGAATACGAAGGTTGTCAACTGGTAGTTTTATTAACGCACATGGGCCTGGCTCAACAAATTGGTTTGGCCAATATGGAATTTGTCCGTGGAGTAGATTACATTTTAGGAGCCGATACACATGAACGTGTGCGCGAGCCATTGAGTGGAACTTTCGCCAAAGTAACGGAGCCGGGAGCATTCGGTTCATTCATTGCCAAACTTGATTTTGTAATTGAAAATGGAGCGATCAAAGATCACAGCTATCAGCTGCTGGATGTTGATCCGGAAAAATACGGTGAAGACGAGGAGATGAAAGCGCTGGTTAAGGAAGCACGCGAGCCATTCAAGGCAAAACTTGATACGGTAATCGGTAAAACAAAAACACCATTGGTGCGCTACTATGTGATTGAAACACCGATGGACAACTTCATTACCGATGCCATTATGTGGAAGTTTAAACCGGATATTGCCCTGAGCAACGGTTTTCGTTTCTGTCCGCCACTGGTACCCGATCCGAAAACCGGAGTTGCCGAAATCACGGAAGATTATTTATGGAGCATGTTGCCGGTAGACAGTGAAGCGAAAACCGGAACCATCACCGGCAAGCAATTATGGGATTGGATGGAGAAGGAATTACACAATGCGTTCGCGAAAGATCCGGCCAAACGCTTTGGTGGATGGGTGGTGCGCTTCAAAGGCATGGAAGTGAACTTCACCGTTAACAATGAACCGGGCAAACGCGTAAACTGGATCAGGATTAAAGGCAAACCCATTAACCTATCAAAAACCTATACGTTTGTTGCGTGTGAACGCGAAGGCGATCCGGATACAACCATCTGCCGGGTGGAACATGTTGGCGAACCTAAGAAACTTGGCGCATCGTTGCATGCCGTAATAAAAGAATACCTGGCCAAACATTCGCCCATTGCGCCCAAACTTGAAGGTCGCGCTACGGCCACAGACGCCCCAAACACACTACTCACCCAACTGATGGGTGTTGGGTATGAATTCCGGTAAATCACGTTACTTTGCTGCTTGATAATTTAGCTCATTCCTCATTAATGAATTCAATTCATTTTCAGTGTACTCAGACTGCGCATCGGCCAATCTTCGGCCTGGCAAGAGCATGTGCGGATTGGGCGCAGCGCTGGATGAGTACACGGGGCCACGCGGCCCTGGAGCAAAAAGAGGTGTTGCAGATTCTTCAATGTCAACAACTAAAAGTTTTTAACAGGTGATCCTTCAGGTTTTTATTGTTGGTTTTGTATTTAGTTTTTTAGGTTCCATTCCTCCGGGCACGCTTAACCTGATGGTGCTGCAACTGGGTTTGGAGCACAAGATTAAAACAGCGCTTCGCTTTGCACTGGCTGTTTCCATTGTTGAATATCCGTACGCATGGATCGCTGTTGAGTTTGAGCAGGTAATCACCTCCTCGCCTGCCATCATGAAGAACTTTGAGTTGTGGGGCGCCATCATCATGACCACCATTGGCGTGGTAAGTTTATGGACCGTACGCAAACCTTCAACCATTTCCGTTAAACTTCAGGACAGCGGATTTCGCAGGGGCATAATCCTGAGTATTCTCAACCCCCAAGCCATTCCATTCTGGATTGCCTTAACCGCGTATTTAAAATTTCAAGGCTGGATCGACATCAGCACAGGCTGGCGCTTGCACAGCTACATTCTGGGCACTTCCCTTGGCGCCATGGCCCTGCTCACCTTGCTCGCTTTGCTGGCGAAACGTGTGGCCTCTTCGTTCAAAGACAACCGCATTATCCGTATGATTCCGGGACTTGTTTTGTTGTCGTTGGGGATTCTCGCATTCGTCAAATACCTGTTCTAAATTCATGGCATTTAAGTGACAAAAATCACGGAAACTCTTTTGTTCCGACTGTAGTTTTGTATCCGTATTTAAGATGCTATGGAGCAACGGAAAACCTTCAGTGAATTGATTCGCAGCGAAAAACCTGTGTTGGTAGATTTTTTTGCCACCTGGTGCGGGCCATGCAAAATGATGCAACCCATACTGCAGGAACTTTCGCGCAAGATTGGCGATCGTGCATCCATCATAAAAATTGATGTGGATAAAAATCCCGCGGTTGCCGGCACGTATCAAATCCAGGGTGTGCCTACGTTAATGCTTTTCAAAAACGGACAAGTATTATGGCGGCAATCGGGTGTATTAAATGCCCATCAACTGGAGCAAGTTATTAATCACTATTCCGGAGCGCCCGTGCATCATTAAATTTTAACCGGGCAATTATCAGGTCGAACCGCTACCTTTGTGCAGTCGTTTCAACCAGCCCTTAACCTTGTAAATTTAAACTACGAACCGATATGTATTTTCAACACGTTTATGACAAAAGCCTGGCCCAAGCCAGTTATTTTATCGGCTGCCAGAAAGCGGGTGTGGCCATTGTGATTGACCCCAAGCGCGATGTAGACACCTACCTGGAAATTGCCGCGCAGAATAAAATGAAAATCACACACATTGCTGAAACGCACATCCATGCCGACTTCCTTTCGGGATCGCGTGAACTTGCTGCCCTTACCGGTGCGAAGATGTACTTATCGGATGAAGGTGGCGAAGGATGGCTGTATGAGTTTCCGCACGAAGGATTGAAAGATGGCGATTCCTTCATGGTTGGAAATTTAAAGTTTGATGTGTTGCACACTCCTGGTCACACACCGGAAAGCATTAGCTTTTTATTAACCGATACTCCAGCCAGTCCTGAGCCTGTAATGTTGTTCACAGGTGATTTCGTGTTTGTGGGTGATGTGGGCCGTCCTGATCTCTTGGAAAAAGCAGCAGGTGTTGTTGGAACCAAAGAAGCAGGCGCGAAAGAAATGTATAAATCCATCAAGCGCTTCAACGCACTTCCTGATCACATTCAGGTATGGCCTGGTCATGGTGCCGGTTCTGCTTGTGGAAAAGCATTGGGTGCTGTACCCAGCTCAACCGTTGGTTATGAAAAAATTAGGAACTGGGCTTTTCAATATGAAAAAGACGAAAATGGTTTTGTGAAATATTTATTAGAGGATCAACCTGAGCCTCCGAAATATTTTGCGATGATGAAAAAACTGAACAAGGTTGATCGTCCGCTATTGACGGAAGTTCCCAAAATTAAAAAACTTTCAAGTGCTGAATTTAAAACTGCTTTCGATAAAGGCGTAAAGGTTATTGATACCCGCCTGAAAACTGAATTTAGTGAAGGCTTCATTCCAGGTACATACAACATTCAGGGTAACAACTCATTTGCTACCTGGTGCGGATGGATTCTTTCATATGATGAGCCGTTCATTCTCATTGCTGAAGAAAGTAAACTGGATGACCTAACCCGCAAACTGATGCGTATCGGATTGGATAACATCTATGGATATGTTGAAAGTACAGATGTTTGGACATCGCTTGGAAACAAACTGGAAAAGGTAAACCAGGTTTCAGAACCTGAGCTGAAGCAAATCATGCAGTCGAACCATACCCAGTATGTTGACTTGCGTGGTGAGGCTGAATTCAAATCAGGCCACATCAAAGGAGCAGATCACGTTTTTGTAGGAACCCTGGAAAAGAATTTGAATAAGGTAAAGAAAGATGAACAGGTGGTGGTATTCTGCCAGGCTGGTGATCGTTCTTCCATCGGGTATTCGATTCTTGCCCGTAACGGATACAAGAACATTAAAAATTACGGTGGCGGAATGAGCGAGTGGATTAACAAAGGTAACCCCGTAGTAACCGACTAATATTTTCAGACAGGTTTAAAGTGAAACAAAAAGCCCTGGCGAAATTCGTCAGGGCTTTTTTTAGAAGTCATCTCAAAAATACCTCTTATGTCAGGTTGAGCTTGTCGAAACCGGTTTGGTAACTCGAAATAGCCTTCGACAAGCTCAGGCTGACATTTGAAACTGATTTTTGAGATGGCTTCTATTTGCTATAAAGTCTAACAATAATTACTTCTCAACAGCTTTACTCATCGTCATGGCCAGCTTTACGGCTTCATACGCATTTACTAAACCACCACTGCGACTCAGTTTGCTAAACTCCACTTTTTCATCTTTGCTGCCGGGGCGTGTTACTTCCAGTCCATCGAACTTGCGGGTTGATTGCGATAAGATTTCTCGCACTTGTGCTGCGGTAAGATCAGGAAAGTACGACATGATGATAGCGGCTACACCAGCAGCTGCCGGGCTCGCCATACTGGTACCCTGATTGTCTTTGTACTTGTTATCCGGAATGGTAGAGTAAATTTCTACACCGGGCGAAAACAAATCCACCGACTTCTTGCCATAGTTGGAGAAAGATGCTACAAAGCTTTCATCTGCACCGTACGAGGAAGCGCCCACTTCAATCCAGGTCTTTGCCTCCTTACCATCGTTGTATACGCGGGTAGGGAAATTATTTTTCTGATCGATGTCATCGCCATCGTTACCGGCTGCATGTACCAGCAACACACCTTTTGATTCAGCATATTTCACCGCCTTGTCCACCACTTCCTTTTGTGGGGAGTATGACTTACCAAAACTCATGTTAATGATGTGTGCTCCGTTATCCACCGCATAGCGGATGGCGTTAGCCACATCCTTATCGCGCTCATCGCCATTAGGCACAGCACGTACGGCCATAATTTTTACGTTATCAGCAATGCCGCGCATGCCCACATCGTTCTTACGGTTTGCAGCAATAATGCCGGCCACGTGTGTTCCGTGTTCGGCATCGGGGCCTTTCACATCGTTATTGCCGTAATACTTCTCGTTCATGTCGTTGTAGTTATCGCCTACGATAGCACGTGAATCAAATTCCAGGTTATACCCAAATAGTGCCTGCACGCGGTAGTAGTCAACAGCACCTTTCAAATCTTCTAATACTTCATCCACGTCTACATCCAGGCCAAAGTTTTGAAAGATAATGGAGATGGCATTTTTGGAAAACGCTACCACCGGGCTGGATGATTTAAGTGTATCCAACATGCCCGAAGTAATCTTGTCTACTTTCAGAATTTGCTTCAAGGTATCATTGCCATACGTGATATTCGTATAGATAGTATTGTACATGTTGTATTGCTGGGTAGCTTCCTCTGCGCGGGTTTCAAACTTCGACTTAATGTCTTTGTATTGGGCGTATTCAGCCTGGCTTTTCTTGGGCACTTTCTTCTCGTCTACATTTTCGTACTTAGCCTTCAGGCGAGCGTACTCACGGGTAAGCTCATAGGTGTCTTCATTCACGTTACCGTCCTTTCCACCAATAAAATTCCAACCGTACACGTCATCCACATATCCGTTTTTGTCATCGTCTATTCCGTTATCCGGAATTTCATCTGCATTGATCCAAACCACATCCTTCAGGTCTTCGTGGAATACATCAACACCTGAATCGATAACGGCCACAATAACCGTTCTTGAAGGCTTATCTTTTAACAGGGTATTGTACACCCGATCGGCACTTACGCCCTGAAGTTTATCGGTTTCCGGATCGCGCAAAAACCAGTCTTTTGGAACTTTTGTGCTATCCTGAGCCGCTGCGGCATCCTGAAATGCAATAACATTACCAACCGAAAGGCCCGATACCAACACAAGCCCCATCCAAAATTTATTGATCATAGTGATTTGATTTACAAGGTTTAATGTGTGCAAGGTAGAAGTTCTGATGAAAATTTCCGTAAAAATTGTTCAGGCGGTGAAGACACAAAACCATGCCAAAACTTACTTCCGTGCTGCCTGTTTCAAGAAGCACAGTCCTGAACCTAAAAGTTCCTGCAATTTTGTAGGGTTAATTCGAGAAGACGATGATTTACCTGGCCGCGACTACCATTTCCATTTTCTACGGAATTCTGTTTTACAGCTCTATAAAGCTTCGTAAATCCGGTGACGATTCTAGCGTTCGCATCACCTCTCGTTGAACAGCACGCCCTGACAAGGGCAAAAAGTCCATCCCCAAATCCATCCCCAAAAGAGAGCCGCTGAAGGCTTAGGCTTTTCCAAACGCAAATTGTTTTAATGTATAAAGGTTTTTACCTTTGCCACCCCTTGCAGAAGGAGGGTAAGCAAACGTGAGGGATCTGCCAAAGGCATTCCTTCGGAAGAGTCCCTCCTTCGGTACTGTAAGCCCAGGTGGCGAAATTGGTAGACGCACTACTTTGAGGTGGTAGCGCCCGAAAGGGTGTGCTGGTTCGAATCCAGTCCTGGGCACTTAAGTTTTAAAATGTTCTTGGTCTAACGTTCAACGTTAAGCCTGGAAAAATTGCCGAAGTGGTGGAATTGGTAGACACGCACGTTTCAGGGGCGTGTGTCGCAAGACATGAGGGTTCGAGTCCCTCCTTCGGTACCAGAGCCTGCAAGTGGGCAGGTGTGTTGCAAGACGTGAGGGTTCTGCCAAGGGCATTCCTTTGGAAGAGCCTCCTTCGGTACTCTTTTCGCTTTCATCCTTACCGCACGCCTTTCGCTCTAGCGATTGATTAAAAAATACATCAGTTTTGGCCCAAAACTATGTTCCTTGTGAAGATACAAAGTGTCAGATCCTGTCTGCTTTGAAATGGAATCACCGCTAAATACATGCTTATAAAATTCCTTAGGGTTGTATAACTTATTGTAAATATTACTAATAACATACTGATCACCTTTCGCTAATCTAACGTAGGTGTATCCCTTATATTCCTCAAGAACAGTGATCTTAGATTGAATACCAGTACTAGTATCTACCCTATTAAAATCTCCATACCTATTATCCCATTTGTTAAAGAAATAGAAAAAAATTACAGTTAAACATACTGACATTGCTATTATTAGAAACCAAACGCCTTTTGGAACAGCCGGGTGGTCCATTTTTCGGATAGATTAGTAATAGTATAAGTTTAAAATTTCAAATGATTCGGCTTTTCTCTTATAAAACCAGACATCGTGACCTATATCCTTTCTTAATGAATCACCAATTGAAATCTGGTTATCATCAATGAACTTACTTATGTAAAGAGAAAACGTTAACGTGTCTTTTGAATATGAATCATGTATCGAAATAGAATATACAGCTCTCCCTTGGTAATCAAGCTTAATAATTTTACCGGCTAATTTACTGTTTCTAAATTCTTCCTCACTGTTCGCGACTTTACAAGAAACAACTAGGACTAATACTAATAGAAGAAAAGACACAGAAATGATTTCACAATGCTTCTTAGTTTACTTGACTGAATAAATTATTGAATGTGTATTATTTATCTTTAACCGTATAATACAGTTCGTACTTCCCGATCGCATTTTGACGATAAATCTTCATATACTTTTTATGCCTAGATTTAGAAATCGAGTCGCCAACTTCAATTTTATATATACTCGTTAAACTGTATCCAATCATTCCTACATCCCTCCATTCATTATCAATTTTGAAATAAGGATAGCCTCTATTAGAAGAAATCCGGACATCCGTAATTACACCATGTACATCCAAATCAATGAACTGAGCTCTATTTTGTAGAAAGACAACAATTGAAATAACAGAAATAACAGCAACTAGTGTTCCGAGTATTATCCATCTGATTTTGGACAGTGTCATAATAACGCTTAATACTTAACCGAAACCGTTCCCTTATACTCCCGATGTGTGTACGTGAGGTGGTAAAAGTAAACACCTGTAGCCAACCCTTTCGGATACCATTTAAAATCCCGATCGGAACTTTCAAATACCTGCTTGCCCCACCGATCGTAAATGCGAATGTTTACGTAGCGGCCAATGCAATTGTCTTTCGGTAAAATGCTTACGTACTGATCAGGCGGAACGAGTTTGATCATGGCAAAAAAGTCGTTGACATCATCTCCATCGGGTGTCACGATATTGGGTGGTAGAAAATCTTCGTAACTGCCGTCCTCATCTTTAACCGTAAGGTTTATGGCCGCCACAGTCTCCTTTCCGCTGAAACACCGCCCATCATCTACCATAAATTCAAATTCATATTCATTCGAGAAAATGCCATCGCGGAAAATAGAGCAGTCGGGGTTCCAGGTAAATACGGTTTCTATTTCTCCCACACCTTCGACTGCAGAAAAAGAATAATCAGCTGGAGGAATAGCACCACTGGCGCGGGATAGACTTAACCGCATCATATCCTGTGGAGAAACATCTGCGTCTGTGCTTCTGATTTTCAACCTGATTTCCTGTCCGCGAATAGCGGTGAGTGCTCCACCTTCCAACACCTGATCTGGATTCAGGCTTTCAATGAAAATTTGCGGATCAAGGTTATCCGGTGGTTCCACATTCACCACAACGGTTAGTGTATCGGCTTTGTAAAAGCGGCATTTGTTGGCATTGTCCACTACAATAAACTCCAACTCATAGGTTGACTTGGTATTGAGGTTTACTTTGTCGCAGTCTAAGTACCAATCCACCGGTGATGCTACTTCACCAAAATCCTCATCCCCCGGAAAAACAATTCCCACAGCCTCCCGCTTAAACGCCTTGCCGTTTAACGTAAGTTGTAGAAAATCCTGATCGGCATCGGTGCCAAATACATTGAACCCAAGCGGCTGGTAAATTTTTCGGGTGATCTCTACACGTTTCTCATCGGCTTCTTGAATATCCGAGCTGATTACGGGATCAGCATTTCCAGGAAGTTTAATGCTTAACTCAAACTGTAATGTATCGCCACTTGCAATGGCACACTTATCGCGATCATCCACAATCACTTTAATATCGAATTGTGTTTTTTCGGTGAAGTCATACACATCACACCGTGAATCCCAGGTAAACAATCCGGTAAGCTGACCAGGTTGTGTCGGGTCAAGATCTAAGGTCATGCCTACATTGCCGATGTCAAATCCATCTACCAATACAAACACATCCAACTGATCCACATCCGCATCACTTGCCTGAATCGGTACGCTGATGAGCGGGTCGCCTTCATCAATATGAATGGTTTGATTGGGGGTTACAAATTGTGGCTTATTGTTTACCGGTGGCTGAACAAACACATTGATCACCAACGTATCCGACAACGGCAAACTACAGGCATCATCATACGCAATAATGCCTACCTGGTAATTTCCACCGGGCACATACGAACACTCCGGGAAACAAATGGTGAAGTCGGCAACACTACCATTGATCAATGTTGCCTTGTTTACAGTTGGCAATAACTCGGTTAAGTATCGCGAGGTATGGCGGAAGTTTAAGGGAAATACGCGCACATTCACTTTCTCCTGAAAGTTATCATCTGCCTTTTGTGAGTCGGGATCAGATACCTGCACTTCCACACAACGATCATCATCACTAAGCGAACCCGGAAATGATACCGAAAGCGTTTGGTTGGGTTGACTAAACGTTGCTGTGCCTTTTTTCCTTCCCACAATCTGCGGAGGTTCAGCCACGGGGCACCTGTCCACCACAAACATTTGAAAATCTCTTCGCACCTCTCCGATCTTCTCGCCATCCCTGAATTCTTCACACTTCACCGCAAACACGTATAAACCTAATCCAAATGCAGGCGGAGTCACCGTCAAAAATCCATCATCGCTGATCTTCAAGTCGGGTTGCCCGTTTACAATGTTGTTCAATCCAAAACCCGGGCGCCAGTTTATTTCAGGGTACGGGCCGGGTCGCGGCAACCCACCGGGCGGTATGGCGTCAGGTGATTTTGTATTTAGAGGCGTTACTATAGAATAAACCAACGAGTCGCCATCATCATCCGTTCCGGCAAAATCAACATAATAATTTTTTCCAGGGCAGGCATAGTCGTTAAGTGGCGGAAACAACCTGGGCGATGAGTTAACAAATGGTTCACCATTCTTTACCACCGGAGGAAACTCCAGGTAAAATGTTTGGCCGGCATAGCGTGAACCCAGCATTGGATCTTCGCTATAAATATTGGTGATGCTGTAATTACGGCAACAGCGCTCCCAAGAGATATAGTAGCCCTCTGGATCGTTGAATTCGGCTGGAGACAAATTAATATTAATGCCATAAATAAGCTTTGTGGTAACAATTTCTCCGCTCGAACATTCTGGCTGTGTATAGGGAACATTTTCAATGCTAGTCAGGAACAACCGGATCGCGTTGATCATGATGAAATTATCGCGCTTGCGAAAAATTCGCGCATCTACAAACTGATCGCGTGCACCGGGGTTACCGTTCAGTTCATCAAAATAAAGGATCATGTTAAGTCGGTAGGTATTACCGGAAATGTAAATGAGCTCAAATTCCCCACCCACAATGTGCGAGGCCCTTGCTGAAAGGCAGGCCAAAAGAAACAAACCGACTAGAAAAACAGCTCTCATAACAACAACACGAATGGAAAGATAAGAAAACCCGATCAAGCACAAAACACCCTTTATTGGTTAATTTGCCGCCATGAAGAAGGGGGAAATATTGGAAAGCATTTATTTGGAAAGCATGGCCGCGGAAGGCAAATGTGTGGCACGCCTCGATGGCAAGGTGCTTTTTGTGGAGGGCGCTGTGCCGGGCGATACCGTGGATGTGGAGCTGACTAAAATTAAAAGCAATTTCCTGGAAGGGCGTTCAGTACTCCTTAAAAAAGCCTCTGAATATCGGGTGAAACCAACCTGCTCGCATTTTGGCTTTTGTGGTGGTTGCAAGTGGCAACACCTGAACTACGAAACGCAACTTCAATACAAGCAGCAACAGGTAACGGATAACTTCAAACATATTGGCGGACTGGATTTTCTGGAAGTCAACCCTATACTGGGCTCAGCTAAAACCTATCAGTACAGAAACCGACTGGATTTCAGTGCCTCGGCACAACGATGGCTTACCCGTGAAGAATTAAAGTCTGGTGTTCCGTTCGGAGAACCCGCTCTGGGATTTCATGTACCAAAAAGTTTTGATCGGGTGTTTGATGTGGATACCTGTCACCTGCAACCTGAACCCAGCAACGCCATTCGCAAACTGATAAAAGAAACAGCGCTTCAACACAACATTCCATTTTTCGATCTGCGTAAACAAACCGGATACCTGCGCACGGTTACCATTCGCTCTACCAGCATCGGTGAAATCATGGTCATCGTTCAGGTAGCACAGAATCAGGAGGAATGGCTTTCGCTGATTATGGCTGCGCTTGAAAAGCAATTTCCGCAGATCACCTCGCTATTGTACATTATCAACACCAAACGCAACGACACATTTCAGGATCAGGAGATTTTAACCTGGAAAGGCAGGCCATATATTATAGAGTCGATGCCGAAACCCGATGGATCAGGAAATCTTGAATTTCGTATTGGGCCGAAATCATTTTACCAGACAAATTCGGAGCAGGCGTATGAACTGTACAAAGTGGCGTGGAAACTTGCCGCGTTAACCGGAAATGAACTGGTGTACGATTTGTATACCGGCACCGGAACCATTGCCAACTTTGTGGCGAGTCAGGCTAAAAAAGTAATCGGACTCGAGTATGTCGCGGATGCCATTGAAGATGCTAAAATAAATTCGCAGGTTAACCACATAACCAACACCGACTTTTATGCGGGCGATATCAAAAATCTGTTAGATGAAAATTTTCTTAGTCAACACGGCAGGCCTGATGTAGTTATTTCAGATCCGCCACGGGCAGGCATGCATGAAGATGTTTGCAAGATGTTACTGCAAGCCGCACCCAATCGAATCGTTTATGTGAGCTGTAATCCGGCCACACAAGCCCGCGATCTGAAAATCTTATCGGAAAAATATAACATCAGCGAAGTGCAGCCGGTTGATATGTTTCCGCACACCATGCATGTTGAAAATGTGGTAAGGCTGGACATAAAGCGGGAGTGATCTCCGGAGGAATCTCCTTATCTTACTACATGAATCTTGTAAAACTTATTATTATGTTGAAACGCATCATACTCAGTGTTGCTGTTTGCTGTTTTGCTTTTCTGGCAACAGCTCAGGACACCACCGCTTTTAAAGCTGAAACCTTTACGTCATCGGCCGATCATGTATTGCCGTATCGCATTCTGTATCCTGATGGTTTTAAAAAAGGAAAAAAATATCCGATTGTTCTGTTTCTGCATGGTGCTGGTGAGCGCGGAAACGACAATATGAGTCAACTTATACACGGTTCAAAACTCTTTGCCGATCCTGCAAATCGTAAAAAGTTTCCGGCTATTGTTGTTTTTCCTCAGTGCATGAGAGAATCGTATTGGTCAAGTGTAGAAGTTGATCGTACCCAAACGCCTTTTACACTTAGTTTTGATTACACAAAACCAATAACACTTCCCTTACAGGCAGCTATTGAATTGCTTCAACACTTAATCGCCCAAGGCTCTGTTGATCAATCGCGGGTTTACATTTCTGGTCTCTCCATGGGTGGCATGGGTACATTTGAGGCTGTGTATCGTTACCCTGAATTATTTGCTGCTGCGATGCCCATTTGTGGCGGTGCCGATGTGAACGCGTATGATGAACGTGTGGCTAAGGTTCCATTCCGGGTGTTTCATGGAGCTGATGATGCTGTAGTAAGCGTAGATCAATCGAAGAAAATTGTAGAAAAATTAAAAGCCTTGAATGTATCAGTGGAGTACATAGAGTATCCGGGTGTTAATCATAACAGTTGGGACAATGCCTTTGCCGAGCCTGATTACCTCAACTGGATGTTTAGCCGCAAACGCAAGAAGTAGCACAGACCCATTCACTACCTAACATTCGTTTCGATAAAATATTTTGCTTTTTTCTTGAATGGTAAATTTTTATTACTGACACTTGTATTAAATCAGAACAAAATGAAAAACACAACGCACAATGTAACACACTTTGGTAACCTTAACGGGTTAACACTGGGTAGCATCGTGCTAGTCATTATCGTCATTATTAACCGAACATCGGGGCGATGGTGATTGACTATATAAAGTAACTAACACAAACCGCCTCGATGAAAACCATCGGGGCGGTTTTGTTTTAAACAGGTCGATCCAAACTAACAATTGTTATATGTACTACACAAAAAACACAGTTCTTTACCTCAACGGAAAATTCATCAAAGCCGCAGACGCCTCAACCGATTTATACAGCCAGACACTACACTACGGATACGGAGCCTTTGAAGGCATTCGCGCCTACAACACTACGCAGGGAACAAAAATCTTTAAAGCCTACGAACACTATGAACGCTTGCGTAACAGCTGCATCTCCGTTGGCATTCCATTCGATTACGATACGGAAGAACTCATTCAGGTAACATACAAACTCCTTAGCAAAAACAATTTAAAAGATGCCTACATCCGGCCACTGGTGTATTGCAGTCCGAATATGGCACTAACAGCACCAAAAGAAGTGTATATCATGATTGCCGTTTGGGAGTGGGGCAAATACCTGGGCGATAACCTGCTCAAGCTTTGTATTTCTTCCTATCAACGACCAAACCCGAACTCGGTAAAGGTAGAAGCAAAAATTACCGGTCATTATGTGAATTCCATTCTCGCCACCAGCGAAGCAAAAGTGCGTGGCTATGATGAGGCGCTTATGCTTGACATGCATGGCCATGTAGCAGAAGCCCCCGGTGCCAATTTCTTTTTTGAAAAAGATGGCGCGCTGTACACACCACCACTCGGACATATTCTTCCAGGTATCACAAGACAAACCGTCATCAACATCTGTAAAGAATTAGACATTCCGGTTCACGAAAAGCAATTCAAGCCCGAAGAACTTACCGGTGCCGACAGCGCCTTTCTCTGCGGTACAGCAGCTGAAGTAGTGGGCATTGAATCCATCGATGCGAAACCATTCGCGAAAGATTGGAAAGACAGTCTTGGAAACATCATCCAGGAAGCATACAAATCACAGGTACTCGACAAAACTTTTAGTCACATGATTATTTAGACGTAAGTAGCAAGATATAATGTCGTTAAACAAATACAGTAGCACCATCACACAAGACCCAACGCTGCCCGCATCGCAGGCAATGCTGTATGGCATTGGATTGACGGAGCACGACCTCACCAAAGCACAAGTGGGGATTGTAAGCACCGGCTTTGATGGCAACACCTGCAACATGCATTTGAACAAACTGGCACAGGAAGTGAAAACGGCCGTGTGGGATAATGAATTGGTAGGATTGGTATTCAACACGATTGGTGTTAGCGATGGCATCAGTAATGGAACAGAAGGCATGCGCTATTCGCTGGTGAGTCGCGAAATCATTGCCGACTCCATTGAGGCTGTTTGTCATGCGCATTATTACGATGGACTTATAGCAGTGGTTGGCTGCGATAAAAATATGCCGGGTTCACTCATCGCCATGGGCAGGTTAAACCGGCCCTCCATTATGGTGTATGGCGGCACGATTGCCGGTGGAAACTGGAAAGGAAAAGAACTAAATATCGTTTCTGCATTCGAAGCGTTGGGTGAAAAACTCGCAAACAAATTATCGGACGAAGATTATAAAGGCATTATTCAACACGCGTGCCCGGGTGCAGGCGCATGCGGTGGTATGTACACGGCCAATACCATGGCTTCTGCCATTGAAGCGTTGGGCATGGCCCTACCCTACTCGTCATCCAATCCTGCTTTAAGTCAGGAAAAATCGAAAGAGTGCCATGAAGCAGGTAAGGCTATTCATAACCTGTTGAAACTCGACCTTAAGCCCCGCGACATCATGACACGTAAGGCTTTTGAAAATGCCATTACCATAGTGATGGCGCTTGGCGGAAGCACGAATGCCGTGTTGCACCTCATTGCGATGGCCAAGGCAGTTGGTATTTCCATCACACAAGAAGACTTTCAAACCCTCTCTGATAAAACTCCGGTGCTGGGCAATTTGAAACCCAGCGGCAAGTACCTGATGGGGGATGTACACCGCATTGGCGGTGTACCCTCCGTTATGCACTACCTGCTTGAAAAAGGATTTCTTCATGGCGATTGCATAACAGTTACCGGTAAAACGGTAGAAGAGAATATAGCACACGCACACAAACTCAATTTCAATGAACAGGATGTCATACGACCTGTAGAACAACCGATCAAATCAACGGGCCACATTCAGATTTTGTACGGCAACCTGGCAGAGAAAGGATCGGTGGCTAAGATCAGTGGAAAAGAAGGAAACTCATTCAAAGGAAAAGCACGCGTGTTCAATGGCGAGTTTGAACTGATTGATGGCATACAAAACGGAAAAGTAAAAGAAGGCGATGTCGTGGTGATCCGTTACGTGGGTCCGAAAGGTGCGCCCGGTATGCCGGAGATGCTAAAACCAACTTCAGCCATTATGGGAACAGGCCTGGGCAAAAGCGTGGCGCTGATAACCGATGGAAGATTTTCTGGTGGCACGCATGGATTTGTAGTGGGCCACATCACACCTGAGGCTTTTGATGGTGGCACCTTGGCATTGGTTGAAGATGGTGATGCCATTGAAATCGATGCCATTAAACATGAAATCAATGTATTGGTAGATGATGCTACGCTTGCCAAACGCAAAGCGGCCTGGAAACAACCAACACTGCGCGTGAAAAGCGGAGTGCTGTTAAAGTATGCAAAACAAGTAAAAACTGCAGCCGATGGATGCGTTACTGACGAAGCATAAAGAAAAATTAGCAACTGAACCGAAGAAAAAAATTTCGGGATCGGAAGCGTTGCTGCGCTGCCTGGTGGCTGAAGGTGTGGATACCCTGTTCGGTTACCCGGGTGGTGCCATCATGCCGGTATATGATGCGCTGCACTTTTACCACGATCAACTTAAACATTACTTAGTCCGCCATGAGCAAGGTGCCATTCATGCCGCACAAGGTTACGCGCGTGTATCCGGAAAGACAGGTGTGGCTATTGCCACTTCAGGCCCCGGAGCAGCAAACCTCATTACTGGTTTGGCTGATGCGTTGATCGATTCAACTCCGGTGGTGTGCATCACAGGTCAGGTAGCTGAGCACTTGCTCGGCACTGATGCCTTTCAAGAAATGGATGTGATCAACACCACCCTTCCGGTTACCAAATGGAATGTGCAAATCAGCAAAGCATCTGACATTCCATCTCAAGTCGCAAAAGCATTTTACATCGCGCGAAGCGGAAGACCCGGTCCGGTGGTAATCGACATTACCAAGAATGCACAGTTTGAAATGATGGAGGAGTTCGAATATGAACCGTGTCATCACATCCGTACCTATTCACCAAAGCCGTTGCTCGATCATGCACAACTTGAAAAGGCTGCTGATCTGATTAACAACGCTGAACGGCCGTACATCCTTTGCGGACAAGGTGTGCTACTAAGCAACGCTTCGCAGGAATTAATTGCACTTTCCGAAAAAGCAAACATTCCGGTGGCGGCTACTTTACTCGGACTTTCCGCCATACCTGTTCATCACCCGAATTATGTCGGGTACTTGGGCATGCACGGCAACTATGGAGCAAACATACTGACCAACGAATGCGATGTACTGATTGCCATCGGTATGCGGTTCGATGATCGGGTGACGGGCAATGTTTCGAAATATGCGAAGCAGGCAAAAGTCATTCATATTGAAATTGATAAGGCAGAGATTAATAAAATTGTAAACGCTGATGTGGGTGTTCATGCGGATGCCAAAGAAGCGTTACAAGCATTGCTTCCGCTCATCAAAGAGAAAAAACACAGTGCATGGTTTCAAAAATTTCACGAGGCCGCTCGAAAAGAACACGAGAAAGTTATTCAGTTTGATTTTTATCCGCTATCGGATTCGCTGAAGATGGGTGAAGTAATTCGTGAACTTTCGGAATTAAACAAAGGCGAGGCCATCATTGTAACCGATGTCGGCCAACACCAGATGGTAGCTTCACGTTACTACCCCTTTAAGGACACACGAACCAACGTGACTTCAGGTGGCGCAGGTACTATGGGCTTTGCATTGCCTGCAGCTGTAGGGGCCAAAGTAGCTCAACCCGAAAAGCAAGTGGTTGCCGTTATTGGCGATGGTGGATTTCAAATGACGGTACAGGAGTTGGGCACCATCATGCAATACAACATTCCGGTGAAGTTGCTGATTTTGAACAACAACTTCCTGGGCATGGTACGTCAGTGGCAGCAATTGTTTTTTGAGAAACGTTATTCATTTACGGAACTGAACAATCCAAACTTCTCCGTCTTAGCAGATGCATACAGCATTCCTGCTAAAAAAGTTTCAGCCCGACCTGAATTGCGAAACGCCCTAAAGGAAATGCTTGAATGTTCTGGACCATACCTGTTAGATGTTCAAGTAGAAAAAGAAGAAAATGTTTTCCCAATGGTACCCACCGGTGCGGGAGTTGGCGAAATATTATTGGAAGCACCTAAACCAACAAAATCATGAAACAGGATTTCACCATAGAAGTTGCTGCAGATAATAACTTCTCGATCCTGAACCGGATCATCAATGTTTTGAACAGAAGGCGCGTGCGGATTAAACGATTGGTGGCGCACGAAGATGAAAATGATTTCCGCAGAGGTGGTGCAACCATGCTGCTACACACCACGCCTGAGATGATTGAAAAGGTAAAACATCAATTGGAAAAACTCATTGAAGTGGAGAGTGCGGTTTGCTATGAAGGCAGTTCCGTTTACACCGAAATCAGCTTAAAGAATGGCAAACAAGTAGCTTGAGGAAACATAAGCACATGAACACAGACGAACATAAATACATTAAACATGGCTAAGATAAATTTTGGAGGAACAATTGAAGAAGTAGTAACCCGCGAAGAATTCCCGATGGATAAGGCATTGGAGGTTCTGGGCAACGAAACCATTGCCATTCTCGGATACGGGGTACAAGGACCTGCACAAGCATTGAATTTACGCGACAATGGATTCAACGTAATTGTGGGGCAACGCAAGGGCAGCAAATCCTGGAACAAAGCTGTGGAACACGGCTGGGTGCCGGGCGAAACACTTTTCGATATTGAAGAAGCCGCAAAGCAAGGAACCATTCTGCAATTTTTACTTTCCGATGCAGGACAGATCGCTTCATGGCCAACGATTAAGCCACATCTCATCAAAGAAAAAACCTTATACTTCTCTCACGGTTTTGGCATCACTTTTAATGATCAAACCGGAATTATTCCACCTTCAGATGTGGATGTGATTCTGGTTGCCCCAAAAGGATCAGGCACATCCGTACGGAGATTATTCCTTCAAGGTAAAGGCATCAACTCCAGTTACGCCATCTATCAGGATGCATCAGGCAAGGCACGTGAAAAAGCAATTGCGCTTGGCATTGGTGTCGGCTCAGGTTATCTATTCGAAACGGATTTTAAAAAAGAAGTGTACTCCGACCTTACCGGTGAGCGCGGCACCCTCATGGGCGCCATTGCCGGAATCTTTGAAGCGCAGTATGAAGTACTGCGTTCGAAAGGACACTCGCCTTCCGAAGCTTTCAACGAAACGGTAGAAGAGTTAACACAGAGTTTAATGCCGCTGGTTGCAGAAAACGGCATGGATTGGATGTATGCCAACTGCTCCACCACAGCGCAGCGCGGTGCACTTGACTGGAAGAAACGATTCAAGGAAGCCACGCTTCCTGTATTCAAAGAACTCTATGAAAGTGTGGCCAGTGGAAAGGAAGCAAAACGCACCATCGATACGTGCAGCAAACCCGACTACCGTGAAAAACTTGGAGAGGAGTTGGCAGCACTTCGCGAAAGTGAACTGTGGCAGGCAGGTGCGGCTGTACGTAAGTTGAGACCGGAGAAGGCCGGTGTGGAGGAGAGTATGATTAATTAGTAGGCATAAGTAGTAAGATAGATTCTTGTGTCTTACTATTTGCGTCTAAAGTCCAATAAAAATGAAAGAAAAAACTGCGTCATACTTAGATATTACTAAGGCACACGAAACACTCAAACACGTTGTGCTCAAAACTCCTTTGCAGTTTCATCGCAAACTTTCAGAGCGGTTTAAGGCTGAGATTTATTTGAAGCGTGAAGATCTTCAGGTGGTGCGCTCTTACAAAATACGCGGTGCGTATAACCTTATCCAGGGTTTAACGAAAGAAGAAAGAAGCCGTGGTATTGTGTGTGCCAGTGCCGGCAATCATGCACAAGGTGTAGCCTTTTCGTGCAAACTGCTGAACATACAAGGCACCATCTACATGCCCAGCATCACACCCAAACAAAAGATCAACCAGGTTAAAATGTTTGGTGGTAATCAGATTGATATTGTGCTGGTTGGCGATACGTTTGACGAATGTCAGGAGCATGCGCTTCAGCACGCAGTAGAATTCAACAAAGTTTTCGTACCCCCGTTCGATCATCATAAAATAATTGAAGGCCAGGGCAGTATGGGGATTGAAATCGGAGAAGAGTTGTCGGGTATTGATTACATTTTTATTCCCATTGGTGGCGGTGGTCTCTGTGCAGGCGTGGGCAGCTATTTTAAAACATTTTCTCCCAATACAAAAATCATTGGTGTTGAGCCTCAGGGCGCTCCATCCATGACGGAAGCCTTGAAAATGGGGAAACCAGTTGTCCTTGAATCCATACAGCGTTTTGTCGATGGCGCTTCGGTTAAGAAAGTGGGCAACATTACCTTTTCATATATCAAGGACTTTATCCACGGAATGCTGTTGATCCCCGAAGGCAAGGTTAGTTCGGTTATCCTGCAGCTCTACAATGAAGATGCGATTGTTGCGGAGCCGGCAGGAGCGTTGAGCATTGCCGCACTGGAACAGTATCAGGATAAAATTGAAGGGAAAAAAGTGGTGTGCATAGTAAGTGGCGGGAACAACGACATCGACCGCATGCAGGAAATTAAAGAACGATCACTCCTGTATGAAGGCTTAAAGCATTATTTCATCATCCGGTTTGCACAACGCCCAGGTGCCCTGAAAGAGTTTGTAAACCACATACTAGGGCCAACCGATGATATTGTGCGTTTTGAATTCATCCAGAAGCACAATAAGGAAACAGGGCCTGCGCTGGTGGGCATTGAAGTGAAGTCGCGGGAGGATTTTGAACTGCTTCGTGCCCGCATGCACGAACATCAACTGAATTTCACGGCTATTAATCAGCATGAAAATCTTTTTGAGTACATTATTTAAGAAACTTTTGGTTATCAACCTAAAATCAGAGTATTTCACAACCATGTTAACGCAAGCAACTATTATCACCAACACGGCAGCCATCACGGCCACAGCTTGCACATATACTACTATTACGGGGTAACCCGTCATCACTACCATATTCCCTATTCGTCAGGGCTTCTCCAGGAGTCGCGCTGCTCTTATGATTATTTCTCAAGGCATTTAAAATAAAGTACTATGAACATCTTAAAATTCGGAGGTTCATCCGTAGGAACCCCGGAGCGGATTAAACAGGTGATCGCCATCATAAAAAATAAACTACCGGGTGAAATGGCCGTAGTGTTCTCAGCCTTTGGCGGTGTTACCGATCAACTCATTCATTGCAGTCAGTTGGCGCTGAACGGCAATCTTGAGTACAAAGCAGAACTTGCCAAGCTGGTCGATCAGCACCTCAATGCTGTACGCGATCTGATTTGCATCTCCAGACAAAGTGGAATTCTTGCGCAGGTTACCATTCAATTCAATGCCCTGGAAGATGTACTGCACGGTGTTTACCTGGTGAAAGAACGCACACCCCGTACGCTGGATTATATCATGAGCTTTGGCGAACGCATTAGTGCTTACGTCATCAGCGAAGCTATGCGCGAACAAGGTATCGATGCTGAATTTCTGGATGCACGACAAATCATTCGTACAGACGATCAGTTTGGCTCAGCACAAGTTGATTTTGAAATTACCAACAAGTGCATTGTTGATCATTTCAAGCAACATAAAAAAATCCAAGTCGTTACCGGTTTTATTGCTTCTTCTGAATCAGGTGAAACCACTACGTTAGGTCGAAGTGGTTCTGATTATACGGCAGCACTAGTAGCCGGTGCGTTGAAAGCAGAATCACTTGAAATTTGGACCGATGTAGATGGCATACTTACAGCCAATCCAAAGCAAGTTAAGAAAGCGTTCACGGTACCCGAGTTGAGTTACGAAGAAGCCATGGAGCTCTCCCATTTTGGAGCCAAAGTAATTTTCCCTTCTACTATGCGACCGGCCATGGCACATCACATCCCCATCTGGATAAAAAATACATTCAACCCCAATGGTCGCGGAACGCGTATCAGCGCACAAAGCACAAATGGAAAATTGATAAAAGGCATTTCATCTATTGATACCATTTGTTTGCTGAACATACAGGGCAGTGGCATGGTTGGTGTAGTAGGTGTTTCGATGAGGCTGTTCGGTGCATTGGCACAGGAGAAAATAAATGTTATCCTGATCAGTCAGGCGTCATCGGAACATTCCATCTGTCTTGCTGTAGAAAAGCATCAGGCAGGAAAAGCTAAAAAAGCAATTGAGAAGGAATTTGAATATGAGATCAGCAGCAAACGAATTGATGGCATTGAGCTGAACGACAATCTGAGTATCATTGCCTTGGTAGGCGATGGTATGAAGCATCATTCCGGTACCAGCGGAAGAATGTTTTCTGCCCTGGGGAAAAATGGGATTAATGTGGTGGCCATTGCACAAGGCTCATCGGAGCGAAATATCTCCGCTGTTATTTCCAAAAATGATACAGCAAAAGCTCTATCCGCCCTGCACGATGCCTTCTTTCTATCGAACACAAAAACCATCCACTTATTTTTAATTGGCACCGGGCTAATCGGAAAAACATTAATACAACAAATCCATCAGCAACTCAATAAACTGCTCACATTCAACAATCTTGAAATTAAGCTTGTAGGACTTACCAACAGTCGCAAAATGCTATTGAATCAAGATGGTATTGCAGTAGATGGCGCTTTACAACAACTTAACGATCATGGAAATGAAGCTAGCCTGAAAGCGTTCAAAGAGACCATTATTCATTACAACCTTCCCAACAGTATATGCATCGACTGTACCGCCAGCGAAGCCGTGGCCTCTGTTTATGAATCATTGTTGGCTGAGAATGTGGCGATTGTAACACCCAATAAAAAAGCAAACTCAGCAGCTTACGATTCGTACGCTTCCATTCGCAAAACCGTTCGCGATCATGGCATTCAGTTTTTGTATGAAACCAATGTATGCGCAGGGCTACCGGTAATCAACACCTTAAACGATTTACTGTTAAGTGGCGATTCCGTGCAACGAATTGAAGCCGTGCTGAGCGGCACATTGAATTACATCTTTTCATCGTTCACAGCAGGCAAGCGATTTAGTGATGTAGTGGCCGAAGCAAAAGCTTTGGGCTATACCGAGCCCGATCCGCGCGATGACCTGAGCGGAATGGATGTGGCGCGTAAAATCCTTATCCTGGCGCGAGAAACCGGGTTGAAACTGGAGTTATCGGATGTAACAGTGGAGAGCCTTGTTCCGGAAAATTGTACCGGTGAACTTTCATCGGATGAATTTCTCGAGCGATTAAAAGCATCAGATGACTATTTTGACCAACTTCGATCGGAAGCGGAGCGCCAACAGAAAAAACTCCGCTACCAGGCATCGTTGAACGATGGCAAGATCAAGGTCGGCCTTGCTGCCGTTGGGAACGATCATGCATTCTACTCCTTGTCGGGAAGTGATAACATCATTCAGTTCATCACCACTCGCTACAGTGAACGACCCATGGTCATCCGCGGGCCTGGTGCTGGTGCAGAGGTTACAGCAGCCGGTGTGTTTGCTGATATCATTAGAATTGGAAATAATATACGGTAATGAAGGATACGAATTGGATAAAAGCCTTTGCTCCCGCAACCGTAGCCAACGTGTCGTGCGGGTTTGATGTGTTCGGCTTTGCCTTGCATCATCCTGGAGATGAAGTGCACGTTCGGTTAAATGATTCCGATAATGTTACGATAACCAAGATTACAGGCGACAATAATTTGCTTCCGCGCGAAGCACACCTGAATACGTGTGGTGTTGCCGTGCAGCAGTTTCTTCAAGCTGCAAACCTTCCATATGGTGCAGAAATTAATCTTCACAAAAAATTACCACTTGGCAGCGGCATGGGTTCCAGTGCGGCCAGCGCAGTAGCAGCACTGGTGGCTATAAATCACGCTACTGGAAATAAGCTCTCTAAAAAAGAATTGCTACCCTTTGCTATGGAGGCCGAACGAATCGCTTGTGGTTCGGCCCATGCCGATAATGTTGCGCCTGCTCTGTTGGGTGGTTTTGTATTGATCCGCGATAAAGAAACATTAGACATCATCAACATACCAGCTCCTCCTGAATTAATGTCCGTGGTTATTCATCCACACATTGAAATTAAAACGAGTGATGCACGACAAGCATTGCGCAAAACACTTACCCTTGGCGATGCTGTAAAACAATGGGGCAACACAGCCGGGCTCATTGCCGGCCTGATGAAAGAAGATTATGAGCTGATCGGTCGGTCGTTGGAAGATGTAGTAGCTGAACCGGTTCGCGCTATTTTTATACCGGGCTACTATCACGTTAAACAAGTTGCACTGCAGGCTGGTGCATTGGGTTGTGGTATATCCGGTTCGGGGCCATCGGTTTTTGCATACTGCAGAGGTGAGGCAAATGCGCAGGCTGTTGCAAGTGCCATGCAGGCAGCTTTTCAAGAAATACACCTTAAGGCCGACAGTTATATTTCAAGTATTAATTCAGATGGTGCACGGGTATTATCATCTAAATAAAAATCTGTAACATGAAGTATTACAGCTTAACTACGCCATCACGCAAAGTTTCCTTTCAACAAGCCGTACTGCAAGGACTTGCTCCCGATGGTGGTTTATACATGCCGGAATTCATACCTGAATTATCAACGGACTTTATCCGTCAGTTACCTTCACTTTCTAAAACAGACATAGGTTTTACTGTTGCACGGTCTTTCGTTGATGAACGAATTCCGGATGAAACACTCCGTGAAATTATTGATGAAACTATCGCCTTTGATTTTCCGCTGGTTACATTGGAAGAAAATGTTTTTGCCTTGGAGTTATTTCATGGGCCAACACTTGCATTTAAAGATGTAGGTGCACGGTTTCTTGCGCGCGCACTCCAGCATATCGCACAAACCACCCACCAGGAAATTACTGTACTGGTGGCCACCTCAGGTGATACCGGCAGCGCAGTAGCGCATGGCTTTTATAATGTGGAAGGCATACGTGTGGTCATCCTATACCCAGCGGGTATGGTGAGTGCACTGCAGGAAAAGCAATTCGCTACACTGGGAAGAAACATACAAGCTGTTAAAGTAGCGGGCACGTTTGACGATTGTCAGCGGTTGGTCAAACAAGCCTTTCAGGATGAAGAACTCTGCAAGACAAAATTTTTAACATCGGCCAATTCCATAAACATTGCGCGATTAATACCTCAATCATTTTACTATTTTTTTGCCTGGTCACAACTTAGCACATCTAACGTAGTCTTTTCTGTTCCGAGCGGAAATTTTGGCAATCTTACAGCAGGTGTGTTGGCTAAGAAAATGGGATTGCCCATCCATGCCTTTGTTGCGGCAACCAATGCAAACGATGTGGTTCCTGAATATCTTCACACCAATGTATTCACACCGCGTGCATCAACGCAAACCATCAGCAATGCCATGGACGTAGGCAATCCCAGCAACTTTCCGCGGTTGCTTGCCCTGTATGATAATGATTGGGATTCCATAACAAAGGAAATCTACGGCTACGCATTTACAGATACCGAAACTCGAAAAGCTATAGCAGATGTCTTTGCGAAAAAAAATTATATTCTTGATCCACATGGGGCGGTGAGTTACCTGGGGCTAAAAAAATATTTAGCTGATAATCCTGAAGCAAAAGGCATATTTCTTGAAACAGCGCATCCTTCAAAATTTCCGGACGTGGTAGAATTCGCTATTCAGCAATCTATAACGCTTCACCCGGCTTTAGCCGAACTTGCCAACAAACAAATTCAATCCGTATCGTGTACTTCAGATTTCTCAGATTTTAAAAAACTGCTGATGGAGTACTGAAATAACAAACTACCAAACACTCGTCAGCCAAAATTTTTTACGATTTCGTTTACATTAATTCCGTGTAACGCTTATGTTAGCAGATCAGATGATCAGTAATAGAAATTAAAATAATATTTAGTCATTCATAGAAACCGCCTCGCTAAAACCGGGGCGGTTTCGTTTTAAATAAGCATCGACTAACTAACAGTTGTTCATGAATAAGCCTAAAACATTGTTTGATAAGATCTGGGATGCGCACGTTGTAAAACAAAAGGAGGGCTACCCCGATGCACTCTTTATCGACAGGCATTTCATTCACGAAGTAACCAGTCCGCAGGCGTTTGACGGGTTGCGCAAACGCGGTATACCTGTATTCAATACCTCGCGTACAACCGCCACAGCCGATCATAATGTACCAACCAAAGATCAGCACCTTCCCATTCGGGAAGCGTTATCGCGACATCAAGTAGAGACGTTAAGAAAAAATTGCGCGGAGTTTGGTATTGAGCTTTATGATCTCGGGCATCCGTTTCAAGGCATCGTGCACATCATCGGCCCTGAGTTGGGATTAACCTTGCCCGGCATGACCATTGTGTGTGGTGATAGTCATACCTCCACACATGGCGCGTTTGGAAACATTGCATTCGGTATTGGCACCAGCGAAGTAGAACAAGTACTTGCCACACAATGCATTCTGCAACACAAGCCTAAAACCATGCGCATTGAAGTAAATGGAAAACTTGGCAAAGGTGTAGTGGCTAAGGATATCATCCTGTATATCATTTCAAAAATATCTGCGAGTGGTGCCACGGGATATTTTGTTGAGTACGCAGGCAGTACCATTGAAAGTCTATCGATGGAAGCGCGCATGACCATCTGTAACATGAGCATTGAGATGGGTGCCCGTGGCGGATTGATTGCACCCGATGACACTACGTTCAACTACATCCGCGGAAGAAGGTTTGCCCCACAAGGGGAAGCTTTTGAAAAACTAGTTGAATCATGGAAGCTATTAAAGACCGATAAAGACGCAGCATACGATAACGTATTGACTTACGATGCGGCAGACATAGCTCCGATGATCACTTATGGAACCAATCCGGGCATGGGCATTCGGGTTACGGATAGAATTCCCACGACTGAAGAATTGAAGGAGATTAATGAAAAAACATCTTTCACAAAGTCACTGGAATACATGGGGCTTGAGCCCGGCTCAACCTTGCTTGGCAAACCAGTCGACTATGTTTTTATCGGCAGTTGTACGAATGCGCGCATTGAGGATTTGCGCCTTGTGGCCTCCATTGTAAATGGAAAACAAAAATCGCCTAATGTAGAAGTTTGGGTAGTGCCCGGATCAAAGCAAGTGGAAGAACAGGCGCGCAAAGAAGGGCTTGATAAAATTTTTGAAGCAGCCGGATTTGAATTGCGCAGCCCGGGCTGTTCAGCATGCCTGGGCATGAACGAAGATAAAATTCCTGCAGGCAAGTACTGCATCAGCACCTCAAACCGAAACTTTGAAGGAAGACAGGGCCCGAAGTCGAGAACATTTTTGGCGAGTCCGTTGAGTGCAGCTGCGGCTGCGATTACCGGAAGGATTACCGATGTACGAGAATTAGTTGACAAATAAACAATTGACAGTTGACAACATTGTCAACTGTCAACTCAATTATAAAACAATGAAAGAAAATTTTACAACATTAATATCCACGACAGTACCCCTACCGGTCGAAAACATTGATACCGATCAGATTATTCCTGCTCGTTTCCTAAAAGCTACTACGCGTGAAGGCTTTGGCGAAAATCTGTTTCGCGATTGGCGTTATGATGGGGATGGGAATCCAAAATCGGATTTCATTCTCAATGATCCAACATTTCAGGGTAAAATTCTCGTAGCCGGAAAAAATTTTGGGTGTGGAAGCAGTCGCGAGCATGCTGCGTGGGCCTTGTATGATTACGGATTCCGTGTTGTAATCTCCTCCTTCTTTGCCGACATCTTTAAAAACAATTCACTAAACAATGCCTTGTTGCCTGTTCAGGTGAGTGATGCATTTTTGAAAAATACATTTCAACTCATTGAAAAAAATCCGCAAGCACAAGTTGAAGTGAATCTTGAGACGCAAACCATAACACTTCCGGATGGAAACTCAGAAACATTTGAGATCAACCCATACAAGAAGGCGTGTCTGATTAATGGGTATGATGATATTGACTACTTATTGAGTTTAAGAGATGAAATAAAAGAATTTGACATAAAAGCTGCGAGCCTTGAGCTATGAGTTACTAGCTAAAGGCTCGTAGCTCACAACTCGAAACTATTGAAGATGAAGAAAAGAATAACCATACTCCCCGGAGACGGCATCGGCAAAGAAGTGACAGCCGAAGGAAAACGTGCGTTGCAAACTATTGCCGAGTTATTCGGTCATGAGTTTGAATTTACAGAAGGACTGATCGGTCATGAGGCAATCGAAAAAACAGGAGTTGCCTTACCTGATGAAACCTTGGCACTACTGAAAAAATCAGATGCGATTTTATTTGGCGCAGTGGGCCACCCGAAATACGATAACGATCCAACCCTGAAAGTAAGACCCGAGCAAGGGTTGCTGAAAATGCGCAAGGAACTGGGCTTGTATGCCAACCTTCGCCCCATTAAACTTTTTGACGAATTACTGCATGCCTCCAGTATTAAACCCGAAATTCTCAAAGGTTCGGATATTCTTTTCTTCCGTGAACTGACAGGTGATGTGTATTTCGGTGATAAAGGACGTAAAGACGAGGGCAATACCGCCTATGATTTGATGATCTATCAGCGCTACGAAATTGAACGCATTGCACACAAAGCCTTTCAAGCAGCACAAACACGCAAGAAAAAAGTTACTTCAGTGGATAAAGCCAATGTGTTGGAAAGTTCGCGACTGTGGCGCGAAGTAGTGCAGCAGGTGGGAAAAGCGTACCCGGATGTAACGCTGGAGCATCAGTTCATTGATGCGGCCGCCATGAAACTGATTCAAAATCCGCGCAGCTTTGATGTTGTGCTCACCGGAAATTTATTTGGCGACATCCTTACCGATGAAGCCTCGCAAATTGCCGGCTCAATGGGCATGTTAGCCTCCGCTTCCGTTGGCGATTCCATCGGGTTGTACGAACCCATACACGGTAGTGCGCACGACATCACCGGAAAAGGAATTGCCAATCCATTGGCCTCCATTTTATCTGCAGCCTTGTTGTTGGATATTTCTTTTGGCTTAAAAGAAGAATCCGAAACGGTAATCCATGCAGTAGAAGCCACATTGAAAAACGGATTCAGAACCAAAGACATTGCCGACAATAAAACAAGCAAAGAAAATACCCTGAACACACCCCAGATGGGAAGCAAAGTGCTGGAGCAAATTGAAAAAGTGGCCAGTAAAAAAATTCTAAACCCTATATCCTGAATTCTAAATCCTGATTTTATATGAGCAACAAAATACAAATCTTCGACACAACCCTTCGCGATGGCGAACAGGTACCGGGATGTCAACTCGCAACAGAAGAAAAAATAACCATAGCCCGTGAACTCGAAGCACTTGGCGTTGATGTGATTGAAGCCGGATTTCCGATTTCAAGTCCGGGGGATTTTCTTTCGGTGATTGGGATTTCGCGAGCGGTGAAAGAGCCTGTCGTCTGCGGACTAACACGAGCGAAACAAGAAGACATTGACGTTGCAGCAGAGGCGTTACGATACGCCAAACGCGGGCGTATTCACACCGGCATCGGCTCAAGCGATGTGCACATCAAACACAAATTCAAAAGCAACCGTGAACAGGTGTTGGAGCAAGGCGTATGGGCCGTACAGTATGCCAAATCGAAAGGATACGAAGTAGAATTTTACGCAGAAGATGCGGGCCGCGCTGACCTGGCATTTTTAGCGCAGATGATTGAAGCTGTTATCAAAGCTGGCGCGGATGTAGTCAACATTCCGGATACGACCGGATACTGTTTACCTCATCTCTATGGAAAGCGGATTCAATATTTATTTGATAACGTGAGCAACATCGATAAGGCCATTGTTTCCGTTCATTGCCACAATGATCTGGGTATGGCTACGGCCAATACCATTGAGGGGTTGTTGCATGGAGCAAGACAAGCCGAAGTAACCATTAACGGCATTGGTGAACGTGCAGGAAACACATCATTGGAAGAAGTGGCCATGATTTTGAAAACCCATCAGGATTTAGGGTTTCACACCGACATCAAATCCGAAAAAATATACGGCATCAGTAAACTGGTAAGCAAAATGATGCGCATGCCCGTACAACCGAACAAAGCCATTGTAGGATCGAACGCATTCGCGCACTCATCGGGCATTCATCAGGACGGCTTTTTAAAACATGCTGAAAACTACGAAATCATCAACCCGGCTGATGTTGGCGTGAACTCCTCCTCGATTGTTCTCACGGCACGAAGCGGAAGAGCCGCACTGAAGCACCGACTGGAAGTGTTGGGCCATAAAATTGAAGGACAAGATCTGGATATCGTATATGAAAATTTTCTGATCATGGCTGATGAAAAGAAGCAGGTTAATGATCAGGATCTGGAAGTGTTGGCTGTTAATATTCCGGTATTGGCGCGTTAGAGAGCGTCTAACTTTTTTTGCAGTACTTCAGGAACCATTGCCATCTTTCTTTTTTCATAATCAAAGCAGATGATACCGGTTTTGCCGCGTGCCGTTTCTTTACCGGTGGTATTGTTGGTGATTTTATAAAATAGGTCAAACCCGTACTTATGAAATTCCCCAAGGCCAATTTCAATGCGTAATTCATCACCAAAAAAAGATTCGGATTTATAGACAATGGCTGCATCAGCTACCACCTGTCCAACAGGGCCATCCAACTCAATTTCGTTCTTAAAGCCCAGACTCCTGTAAAATAAGGCACGTGCCTCTTGCATTAAGGTAAGAATGGAGTCGTTGCCCACATGGTTTCCGTAATTCAAATCAGAAACCCGAACGGGTAAGTCAATTGAAAAAATAAATTTTTCTGGTAAGTCGATGTGTATTCTTGCCATAAGTAAAAACTTTGATAAAAAACCTCACGCAAAGTCGCCAAGTCGCAAAGGGCTCGCAAAGCATTATCTACTTCTCCTTGCTTCCTGCATACAGTTCATACTCCAACAGCCGGCAATCTAATTTGGCGTTATAAAATTCAATTCTGCGTTTTGCCTTCAACCCGATTTTCTTGGCAAGATCAAGATTGCCCGTGAAAATATATCCCATGTATCCCTGGCATTTTTGTTTCAGAAAGTCGCCTAACCGTTTGTAGGTTTTTTCCAGATCGGCCAGCTCGCCCATGCGTTCACCGTATTCCGGATTGAAATAAATAACGCCATTTCCCTCCGGTATTTGTGTACGTTCAAAATCACATACCAAAAAGCTAATAAGTTTTTCAACACCCGCTACTTTCGCGTTTATTCTTGAAATGTTAATAGCATCTTTTTGTATATCCGTGGCTACGATCATCAACCCAGGTATATCCTTGACTTTGCGTTGAATTTTCTGAAGCTCGTTTTGATACACGCTTTCATCATACCCCAACACATGCATGAACGAATAATTCGTGCGAAACAATCCTGGCTTTCGGTTAGTTGCCAACAAGGCGGCTTCAATGGCCACCGTGCCTGATCCACACATGGGATTAACAAAAGGCGAATTCCTATCCCATTGCGTAGCCATTACCGTGGCACAGGCTAACGCCTCCAGCATAGGCGCTTTTCCCGGAATTTTCCGATAGCCATGTTTGGCTAATGTTTGACCGGAGGTATCCAGAAAAATTTCAGCTTGATTATCTTTCCAATATAAATGGATAACCGTTTTGTCTAACTCCGGTCCCGAGTTCGGGCGCTTGCCGGTTTGCTTGCGCATGCGATCAACAATGGCATCTTTTACTTTTACATTAACAAACAATTCATTGTTAATCGTTGGGTTATCCACATTACTGGTCACGGAAAAATACCCCTCTGCATCCAACAGATTTTCCCAAGGATAGTTGACCAGGTGGCTGTAGAGTTGATCGGCATCCTTGGCCTTGAATTCCTTTAACGAATACAACACCTGACTGGCACAGCGCAGATTCAAATTGAGCTTGATGCAATCATTTATGGTGCCCTGAAGTTCAACACCCGTTTGAAAGGTACGCTCCGGAAAAAAGGACAACTCCTCCACCTCCTGTTGCAGGTAGGGCGCCAGGCGTTTGTTGCAGGTAATAACGATGCGGGAGGTTCTGGAAAAATCGGGCATTTCGACCCAAAATTAGGTATTCGCTTTTAAATCTCGTTTTCGTTTATGTAAATTCACAGGCAAATTTCTGATCAATTTTATGAGGCTGTCCCTAAGCATATTTTTAATGCTTGCCATCAGTGCATTGGCAAATGCGCAAATCAAGAACTTATCCCTAAGTTTCTCTGGCAATTATTCCTTGAATGGGACCAAAACCAAATCAAATAAACTACAATTCACGCAATCAGATCCTGCTACAGGTTTTACTGTTACAACCGTAAACGTTGGATCACTTCGGGAGTCCTATTCAGGAAGACCTGGCTTTGATTTCAATGTTCGTGGACAAGTTTATCAGTTCAATAATTTCTTTATCGAGACAGGGATCGGTATAAATTATTCTCGATTCAAAAGAAGTATAGAGGTTGCGGCTCTGTCTGGATCGCAAACTGTACTAGTTCCAGGGGGTACGATTGGTGGAAATTATGGCGTTATTATTGGATCACCGATAGGCAGAGATTCACTAAACCGAGTTATTATAGGGGGACAACCTGGAACTCTGCTTGAGCCGGATGAAAAAATCGGAGAAAGCTCAACCTTATATTTACAGATTCCGGTAATCATTGGTCGCCATTTCTGGAATGAACGTTTTCAGGTAAGAGCTGGATTGGTTATGTCGGCATTACTTCGTGCAACAGAATATAAATCGGGTTATTCTCAATATCAATATAATCAGCTACCTACCCTCTACACCTACAAAGAAACATCTGGAGAAGGATTCAATAACCTGCTTATAAGTGCTTCAACTGAATTTACTTATAGCCTAACAAAACAGGTTGGTATTACCACCAGTCTGCTTCATTCATTCTCCGGAATCTATGATGAAGATAACCGACCGGGTGGAAAGGCCAGACTAACTACGGTTGCCTTTGGCGTGAGATACTCACTTAAGCACTAATTACCGATCCAACACAACCACTTTCTTTCTTCTGCCCAACACAAAGTAATCGTTGTTTACCAATTGCATCAGTAAACCCGAACCAACCAACACGGCTGATACTCCCACTACACCTGCATTGGTGGTGTATTTCTCATCATTAATTACGGTTTCGTTGAACAGATCACCCAAAAACAGCACACCGCCCGCTACGATAAACGTGGCACCAATCGCGCGGATTGGGAAACCAGCATTGCGCTCACTTAAATCAATTTTTTCCAACCGGTAAATAAACGTGGTGTCTTGTCCGATGCGGAAATAATCTTTAGTAAGCCCGGCAATAAATCCAACGGTAAAATGTTCGCGGTCTTTTCGCTTAAAGCGGATGTAATCGCCTTCCTGAAAATACGTAATAACTTTATCTCCTTTTAGAATAACCAAACGGGGTTGTGCCGCACCGGTGAAAACCGATGCCAGGAAAAAGTAAATGAGAATTACATTTTTACTATCCATCCAAACGGATCTGGCTTCTGGCCGCGCTTGATGCCCTCCAACTCGGCATACACCTTATTGGAGAATGTGCGCTGCTCTACAGGCGGAAGATAGTAATCCTTATCGTTATAACCGATTAATTCTATGTGGGCAATAGTAGCGGCCGTACCGGCACCGAAAACCTCCGTTACTTTTCCGCTTTCAATGCCTTCAATCAATTCCTTTACAGAAATTTTTCGCTCCTCCACCTTCATGCCCCATTTGCGGGCCAGTTGTAAAACGCTGTCGCGGGTAATGCCCGCTAAAATAGAATCGCTTAGTGCGGGTGTTACCAACGTGCCGTCAATTACAAACATTACGTTCATCGTACCCGACTCCTCAATATATTCATGATTCTTTCCGTCCGTCCATAAAAGCTGGTGGTATCCTTTTGCCTGTGCCAGCTTTGCCGGATAGATGGCTGCCGCATAATTACCGCCTGCCTTCGCATATCCCGTTCCGCCTTGAGCAGCACGTGTGTAATGGGTTTCAATGCGCACTTTAACCGGAGTGGAGTAATACGATCCCACCGGGCAAAGAATGATCATGAAAGAAAAATCATCTGAAGGCTTAATGCCGATATACTCATCAGCAGAAAAAATAAACGGACGAATGTATAGGGAAGCTCCGGGTGTGTCGGGTATCCAGGCACGATCCAGATCAATCAATGCCGAAAGGCTTTCCATAAAAATTTCTTCGGGAATTGGCGGCATGCACAAACGCTCGCCTGAAATATTCAAGCGCTTCCAGTTATCTAATGGCCGAAATACCAAAGCATCACCCTCCGGATTTTTGTATGCCTTCATCCCTTCAAAAATTGCCTGGCCATAATGTAGTGCCGGTGTTGCCGGACTGATGGGCATATAGCCATACGGCATGATGCGGAAATTCTTCCACTCCCCGTTTTTATAGTCGGCCATAAACATGTGGTCGGTATAAATCTTGCCAAACGGAATGTTGGAGAAATCAACCTCACTAATCCGCGACTTCTTTACCCGCTCTGTTGCGATTTTCATCGTTTCCACCATTTTCTGAAGGGATTTATTTTGGCCGCAAGATAAAAGATAATTCCAAACGAGGCTAACAGATGTTAGGATAAATTCGGCTTCATTTTAACGGTTTAAAAACCGAATTTTAAGATGCACTAAACCTAAAGAATACATATGAGATCGCTCACTATCTTTTATGGAATATTCGCCTTTGTAGGCGGAGTATGCCTGCTCATTTGTTTATACACTGGATATCGGGCTACGTTGAAGGCGTTAACCTGGGAAGAAGCACCGGCCACCATTTCAGATCTATCAGGTAGCACCGTAATTGATTTTGAGTATTACGGACAACCCATACAATTCCATTCTTCATACAGCAGCTCCGATATGCAGGTTGGCGATGCCATTACGGTTCACTACCCGCCCGACAAACCGGATGAAGCGGAGATCAAAGACTTCTTCACGCAATGGTTTGTTCCGTTGTTTCTCTCTGTGTTTGTGCTCACGTTTGGCGGCATTGGGTCGTATGGGTTATCCAAACAACTTAAACGTATTAAAGCTAAACGCGAATTGTTTACGTATGGGAAGGGACGAAAAACTTCATTGCCGGTAACCGAAATAATTTACGACACCTCGTTTAAAGTAAATGGCCGGAGTCCGTTTGTAATCATGTGCCAGTATCACGATGCTGTTTCAAACAAACTGTATGAATTTAAAAGTGAGCACATTTGGTACGATCCTACTTCAATTCTGAAAGCAAAAGAAGGAATTGATATTTACATTGATCCGAATGATCTAACACGATATTATATGGACACCTCTTTTCTTCCAAAGAAAGCGTAGGATTACATCCTGGCTGTCCACGGAGTTTCCGTTGCACCAGTTTCCTGCGCAATTTTGCGCGAAAGCATAAACAGAAAATCAGAGAGTCGGTTGAGGTATTGAATCACCAGGGCATCTGTTTTTTCAACAGCATCCAGTGCAATAACCAAACGTTCGGCTCTGCGGCACACGGTTCGTGTAATGTGGCAAATGGAAACAGACGGATGCCCTCCCGGTAACACAAATGAGCGCATGGGTGGAAGTTGCGCATCCATCGCATCAATTTCCTTTTCCAAAACGGAAATATCATCAACCAGCAAAGCAGGCACTTTTACTTTGGTATTGCTCGGTTCAACAGCCAGTATGGAACCTATGGTAAACAACCGATCCTGAACTTCTACCAAAATTTTTTCGCGTTTCTTGTTCACGTCCTGATCGCGCAGCAAACCAACATGTGCATTCAGCTCATCAATGGTCCCGTATGCTTCAATGCGCAGATCGGCTTTGGATACACGCTTACCGCCAAACAGAGAAGTGCTCCCCGTATCGCCTGTTTTGGTATAAATTTTCATGGATCGGAATTTTGGACCAAGATACGGCCCAATACCGAAAAATGTTAGTGTGCAGCTTCTACCGGCTTTCCTCGCGTGATGTGATCGTTCTTCTTATCCCACTCCACCAAGCCATCACGCAAACGAATGATGCGGTGCGCATAATGCGCAATATCATCTTCGTGTGTTACCATAATGATGGTGTTGCCCTTATCATGAAGTTCCTGAAACAGGTTCATGATGTCGTAAGAAGTTTTGGAATCCAGGTTACCGGTTGGCTCATCGGCCAGAATAATGGAAGGATTATTCACCAGTGCACGCGCAATAGCTACACGTTGACGCTGACCACCAGAAAGCTCATTCGGTCTATGATGCCAACGATCACCTAAACCCACATTGTCCAATGCGGCATGCGCCATCTCATCACGTTCTGATTTTCCATAACCTGCATAAATCAAGGGAAGCGCAACATTCTCCAACGCAGTGGCGCGAGGCAACAGGTTAAATGTTTGAAACACAAAGCCAATTTCTTTATTGCGCACTTCAGCCAGTTCATTTTCCGTCATGTCGCTTACCAGGTGGTTATTGAGCATATAGGTTCCTCCTGTAGGTGTATCCAGGCAGCCAACGATGTTCATCAAGGTTGATTTACCCGAACCAGACGGCCCCATAAAGGCAACGTATTCGCCCTTGTCGATGCTAATGGAAACATCCTGAAGCGCACGCACTTCAGTGGAACCCATTTTATAAATCTTGGAAATATGGTGTGTTTCAATGATTTTCATACCTGGTATAACGATGAACGATTAGGGGTGATAGTTCTATAAATTCCGATTTCAATCAAAAATAAGCCCTTTTTCGGATGATTTACTGGATACTTTCCTAACGGTTACACACCCCGATAAACGGCTTTGCCCATTAGTGTTTACCTGCCTGATTAAATTACACCCGATTCAGCCTTTTTGCTTGCTTTATCATGACGCATTACCCCGTATAAATGTTACGATTTCCTGAATAACAGCATCATCTTTCAAAATGCGGGTATGCCCCAAACCATTTGTTTTCAGTAAACGCGCTGAAGGATAGGCTTTGCATAACGCCAGCGGATGCTCCATGGAAACTTCGTAATCCTTTTCATCATGCACCAGCAACAACGCTAACGGTTGCTCAATGTGCTTGATGATCTCCAGTGCAGTAAATGTATCAAAAGGTTGCCCGTATTTTTTCTGAATGAAGGCCTTGAAGAAAATTTTTGTTTTCTCCGATCCGCCAATGGCTTTCAAATAGGTGTTGATAATTTCATCACCAATAGTAGGACTGGCAATGTTTATGAGCTTCTTAACAGGCAATCCGTTCTTTGCAGCAAACAACACGGCTCCTCCACCAAACGAATGCGCAATGATGGCTTCGGGCGTACCCACTACCTTATACACCTCACGCAAGGTTAGCTCAAACTCTACAATGGTTGTCTCTTTTCCTTCCGATTGCCCGTGCGCTGGTCCGTCAAAACCCACCACCTGGTAACCCGCCTTTATCAACGGCTTAACAAATCTTCGAAACTGTGTAGCCCGGCCAGCCCAACCATGAACAACAATAACGGTCCTATCCGACTGACCCCAACGGTAACACTGAATACGTTTACCGGCAGCATACACCTCAAATTTATTTGCAAACGTTTCGGCCTTGCGCTCTTTTTCAGTAGCCCTATACTTAAGCGGTGTGAAAAATAATTTAGCAAAAAACCGATAGGCCAACGGTGGAGCTACAACCTCCACTTTCGGATATGCCCATCGGATGAATTTCAATAAGGGAGGTGTTTTGTCCTTTTTCTTTCGCATAGCATCAACATACCAAACCGAAAGGTACGGACTACCCTTTGGATTTATGCCCTTTGCGCCATGATTGAGGCTCAACTTCAAAAACTAACACCTGTTATTCAGTTACTTAGTTCAAAGATTTTGAATAAAAACCTGAACCAGTTGCATCAATTAATTCAAGCAATTGTCAATATTTATGGTTCGAATTGTCTGTCTATGAAAAAAGGCTTTACGCTTTCAATTTTAGTGCTTTTAACAATTGCCGGATTGGCTCAAAACCGGTTTTGGGTGGCATCTACACCCGGAAATTGGAACGATCCTGCAAATTGGTCGACTACCTCTGGCGGGGCAGGCGGGGCCTCAGTACCCATAGCTGGCAACACAGCCATTTTTAACAACCTGGGGTTAGGTACCTGTATTTTGGACATTTCACCTGACCTTAGCGCCCTGACAATTAACACCACATTTACCGGTAGCATTGATCTTCCGGGAAATCGTATCCTTACAACTACAGGCACAAATACGTTTGCAGGCGGGACGGTAACTTCAGGAACAGGTGCCTCATTAACCTTAAGCGCATCCGGAACAACTACCTTTAGCGGAACACAATTCAACGTACCGGTTGATGGCAATACAGCCGGACTAAACTTCAGTGGTTCTGTTTTTAACAATCCAGTGAACATCACGAAAACGGATAACAACACCTATAATGGTCAGGGTGGAAACACCTTTAACAGCACATTAACCATAACCACCTTAGGAGGAGGAGAACTTCGTCTGAGTTTAGTCAACCCCGATATTTATTCTTCTGATGTAGTACTGAATATCAATGGCACCGGTTCAATACTCATGGCTCGCAATGGTGCCGGTAATCAATTTAATGGCAACATAATCATTAATTACAACGCCACAGGCAGTGCCTTGTTTGGTTCTAATGGAGGAACAGCTACGTTGGCAAGCGGAAGAACAATTTCTGCTTCATGCGGAGCGTCAGGTTGTAGAAATCTTTCTCTTGCAAACTTCACCCAGGATGGAGCAACACCACAAACACTCACCCTTTCGGGAAATCCAAACGCAACACTTACACTCGGACCAAACAGTACCTTTAATGGAGCACTGACATTTACATCGTCAGAAATTGTGTTTAACAGCAGTGCCTTTAATGGTACCAGCGTTTTCACACAAACCGGTTCTAATTCGATCGGATCAAGGGGTGGTAATACTTTTCAATCTGCTACATTCAATAATGCAGGGCCTGGCGACATTCATTTAGGTAATAATGGGGCAGATGCAGGTGATATTTTTAATGGTGATGTTGTGTTCAATAATACCGGTGGCGGACGCATACGTATTGGCAGTAACACTGCAGGTAATGTTTTTAATGGCAACCTGACTTTGAATAACACATCTGTTGTTGATGTGCAAAACCGTATTCAAATTAGTCGGTTCAATGGCGCCTCAACTACCATTCATGGAACCACTACCGTAAACAATTTTGGTGAGGCCAGTGATATTCAAATAAGCTTTGAAACAGGCACACTAACAACATTCAACGGTAATGTAATCATCAATAACGCAACCAGCTCACCGTGTGATTTTTATTGGGGCAATGATGGTGATGTAGTGATGAATGGCAATCTGGAAATCAGCAACACGGTTACGAATAACAACCTGCAGTTTAGCACTGGTAATGGAAGTGTAACTTTTGGAAATGGTACCATCAGCATTGGTGCCGGTGGATTTGATATTGGCCAACTCAGATTCAGAAATTTTACGCAAACCGGAACCAACGCGGTTAACTTAACGCTTACCGGAACATCAACCCTTTTACAAGTTGGCCCTGCTGCAACTTTTGGCGGAGATGTTGACCTGCGTGCGCCCCGTATGCTTTTAAGTGGCGTTACTGTTGCTGGAACTGCTTATATAGAAAAAAATGGTGCAACAGAAGATACCGGTGCCGGAAACAATACATTTAACGGAACGACCACAATCGTTAATACTGCCAATGGCAACCTGAGAACGCAGGGCAATAACACGTTCAACTCCACAACGAATTTAACTAACAGCGGTACCGCTTATATGCTGCTGGAACTGTCTTCTGGCAGTACCTATAATGGCGCAGTCACCTTCACCAACACGAGCACAAGCAACATTCGTGTGGCTTACGCTGGAGCTACCACGTTCAATGGCAATCTTATCTTCAATAACCCTTCCGGAACAGGAATTGTTTTTTGTGAATCAGCGGGCGCCACAGCAACACTGGCCGACACGTATACCATGTCCGTTGGAGGATCAGGATTTTCCGTGGGTACATTAAATCTGAATCGCTTTACACAAGTAGGATCAACTGCACAAACCTTAACATTAACAGGAACAGCTATCTTGAATCTTGGACCCGATAGCCAATTTGATGGCGATGTGAATTTTATAAGTCCAAGAGTTTTATTAAACGGGACAATTTTTAACGGCTCCACCTACATCGAAAAAAATGGAGCCAACGGTGATACGGGCAATGGTAATAACACCTTTAACGGAGTAACTACCCTGGTAAACAGTAGCCCGGCCGTATTCCGGACAAACGGAAATAATACCTTTAATGGCGTCACCACCTTTATCAACTCCGGTTCGCAAGACATGTTGTTTGAGTTGAATTCAGGAAGCACGTATAACAATACGGTTACCTTCCGGAATACAGGCAGTTCATCAATACGCGTAGCCTACAACGGTGTAAATACTTTTAACGGAGATATTATTGTCGAAAATCTTACCGGCACCGGGATTCTGTTTTGCGAAAATGCAGGAGGAACTGCAACACTTGCCGACACGAGAACAATTACCATTGGCGGATTAGGTTTTAATGCTGGGGACCTGCGCCTTCTACGATTCACGCAAGTTGGTGCCACTGCACAATCCCTTTCCCTAACCGGCACAGCTTTACTAACACTCGGTCCATCCTCAGCATTTGGCGGAAATGTTACATTCGCTTCCCCACGTGTACTATTGAATGGAACGACATATAGTGGTGATGCCTACATTGAAAAAACCAGCGTAACCGGAGACGATGGTACTGGCGGAAATACATTTAACGGAACAACAACCCTTGTAAACTCAGGTGACGCCTACTTCTTAACCGGTAATAACAACCCCGACATTTTCAACGGAAACCTGATTGTTATCAATCTTGGCGCATCCACAATCCGACTTGCCAACAACTCTGTGGGCAATCAATTCAATGGAAATATTGAGTTAAACTCAACTTTTGGTGGAGGCATTTGGTTTGGAAATGGCGCAAATGCTTCGGCTACTCTTGCTGCTACACGAACGATTGGTGTTGGCGGACTAGGTGTAATTAGCGGTGATGTACGGTTGATTCGATTTACACAAGTAGGATCTACCGCACAAACCCTTAACCTCACGGGAATTGCTATTCTTACCCTCGGCCCTGCTTCTTCTTTTGGTGGAGATGTGGATTTTCGTTCGCCACAGCTTTTGTTAAACGGAACCACCTTTGACGGAACAGCTTATCTGGAAAAAAATGGTGCAGGCAATAATGCCAGCAATGGCGGCAACGTATTTAATGGTATTACTACACTTGTAAACTCAGGAAGTGGATACTTCTATTCAGCCGATATCGCTCCGGATATATTCAATAGTGACCTGACTATCACCAACACTGGTTCTAATGTGATTTCATTAGCCCGTAGTGTTGCTGGAAATGAATTTAATGGTGACATCACGTTTAATTCGACTCTGGGAAGTGGTGGTATTTACATATCAAGTCAGGCAAGTGCATCGTCAACGCTGGCCACGGGTGGTTCACTTCTCGTTGGAGGCCTAGGTTACAGCAGTGGTTATTTAAGCCTCAGAAGATTTACACAATTGGGTGCCGAACCACAAACACTGTTGCTAACAGGCACTGCTGTGCTGGAACTTGGTCCTGCCACCACATTCAATGGTGTTGTAGATTTCCGATCAGCACAATTTGAACTTGACGGAACAACTTTTAACGGAACTACATACCTGGAAAAAACAGGCGCAACAAATAATGATAGCAATGGTGGTAATATTTTCAATGGAACAACTACTATAGCTAACTCGGGCAGCGGATGGTTCCGTTTTGCGTTAACTGCAATAGATCAATTTAACAGTGAACTCACTTTAAATAATTCAGGATCCGGATCTATTCGCCTTGCCGACAACGTACCCGGTACTACATTCAATGGCAACATTATCGTGAATTCTACTGCGGGAGGCGGAATCTTCTTTAGTCAAAGTGGAGGAGGCACAGCAACTTTAGCATCTGGCAGAACAATTTCCGTAGGCGGATCAGGGTTTACTACGGGAGATCTGGCCATCAGAAGATTCACACAATCAGGCGCGACTGCACAAAATCTGGCAGTGACCGGAACAAGCAGACTCATCCTGGGGCCAGGTGTTCTGTTTAATGGAAATGTAAATTTCAGCGGCCCTCAGGTCTTTCTTCAAGGAGGAACCTACAACGGAATAACCTCTATTGCTAAAACCGGTGCAACGGATAATACAAGTACCGGAGGCAATACCTTCAACGCGACAACAACCATTACCAATTCGGGTAGCGGCCAATTTATTCTGGCCAACACAAATCCTGATATTTTTAACGCTTCCTTGTCAGCATCCAACACTGGAACAAGTTGGCTTCGTTTTGCTGAAGCATCAGCTGGTAATGAATTTAATGGCTCTATTACTTTTACCGGTACCTCCGGAAGCGGGATTATAATTTCAAACTCTGCTGGCGGATCTTCTACATTAGCTGCAGGCCAGACATTGAATATTGGATCGTTCACCACGGGTGAACTAAGATTCAGGCGAATCACTCAGGTTGGAGCAACGCCTCAAAATTTAACCCTGACCGGAACAGCCATCTTGACCATTGGTACATCAACCGTTTTCTACGGTAATGTTACATTCCAATCTCCGCAAGTATATTTGGAAGGAGGTACTTTCAATGGTGATGCCTCTATCACCAAAACAGGTGCTACAACCAACAACAGCAATGGAGGGAATACATTTAACGGGACAACAGTCATCACAAATGCGAGTACAGCACAAATGCTCCTGGCAAATGGAGCAGGTGATACTTTCAATGGTCCTGTAACCTTTTCCAAAACATCTACCGGAGTACTTTTTCCAGCATTTAACCTGATCAGTGCTTTCGCATCAAACATAACCATCAACGCCAACTCAGTCATTACATTGGCTGGAGGAACAGGCATCGTAAATTTCGTGGGCGCAAACTCACAAACCATCACCAAAACTGGCGGAACACCCTCGCCCATTTTCAGAAGAATCTCAACCAATAAATCCACTCAACAAATAACATTGGCTACAGATGTTACAGTAAGCGTGAGTGCTGCCTTTGGAACCGGCATAATCAACACCGATGCAGTTAATTTTTTGAACTTTGCTGATAACGCCACAGCCACTGGTGCCAATGATCTTAGTTACGTTGATGGCCCGGTGCGTAAAACCGGAAATGATGCATTCGATTTTCCTGTAGGAGATAATGGATTCTACCGACCGATTTCTATTTCGGCACCCACCACAGCAACGCATGCCTTTACGGCTCAATACTTTAATCAAAATCATTTGCTGGGAAGCCCGGCTGTTTGGGATCCCTCCTTCTGGACAGTAAGTGGTTGTGAATATTGGACGCTCGACAGAAATGTTGGCGCATCCAATGTATTTGTTACCCTTAGCTGGAATGAGGCTGCCTGCAATCTGGGCTACATTACCAATCCGGCTACGCTGCGTGTAACACGCTGGACAGGCACCAACTGGGTTGACCAAGGCAATGGAGGCACAACAGGAACACCTACTAATGGTACCATCATCACATCAGCAGCAGTCACCAGCTTTAGTCCATTTACACTGGCTTCTACCGATGCACAAAATCCGTTACCGGTTGAACTGGAATGGTTCCGCGCAAGCGTTACACCCGAAACTTCGGTCTTACTGGAGTGGCGAACCACATCTGAATTAAACAACGAGGCCTTTGAAGTTGAGCGCTCTAAAGACGGTTTCGATTTTGCACGCATTGCCAGAATTGACGGTGCCGGCACAACAACGCAATCAAGTGACTACTCCTTACTGGATGAACAACCGTTGGCCGGGCTCTCCTATTACCGCCTCAAGCAAATTGATTTTGATGGCACGGTGATGTACTCTGGATTAGTTTCTGTCAGACGCGGGGAAGATCCCTTTATCGTGTATCCGAACCCGGCAGGCAAACAATGGGTAATGTTTAACCGGAAAGTAAACGCAGTGGTAATCAACAACCTGAATCAAATTATTGGCACATATGCAGAAGCTGATGGATTTGATACTTCAAACCTGGCCCCCGGCATGTACATTGTTCGTACCCATCAGGGAGAAATTTTTAAACTGGTAATTCAATAATTACTCGATTGCAAAATCGAATTCATTTTGAGTGTAATCAAACGTATTCAGGTCGTAAACACGTTCGGCAAAACGTACATGATTGCTACGATCAATCAGCAATACGGTTGAGCAGCGGGTTCCGTAATCCGGACTTTTGATAAACATGGATGAAAGTGCCCGCTCGCGTTCCAAACTTAAACCCGTATCAGGAAGTTGATTGTCAGCAGCGCGATTCTCATCGTAGAGCAATTCGAAAAGCGAATGTGCATCGGGTTTCTTCGATTCGAGTAACGCTGCGAATTTAGACTTACCTCGTTCAACTTTTGGCCATGGGGTGTTTAGCAAATGATTACTTAGTCCATAAATTCCGTTTGGCAATAGCTGAATGCTGTTCGAATAATTGGAATAATATAAAAGTTCGTCAGGCCAGCCAAACACCAAATTGAAACCGTTGTATGCTTCGCCTTTGGCCAACACGTGCTGTCCATACTGTTGTGGTTGATCTCCATTCAAAAGAAAATCTGAAACCAGGTGTCCGCGCGAAGGGGCAACTTCTTTTAAATTTCGCAGGTCGCGGTAATTGGTAACCATGCTGATTTTACCCTGCTTCGACATGCCCATCCAGGTTCCGCCTGCTTCCAGGTCGCGCCCGCCCAAAATATGCGGGTGATCTTCCCAAAAATGAGCCGGAGCTGTTTTTCGTTTATAGAATTCATCGCGGTTGGCCGCAATAATCAGCTTGTATTCGGGGTGTTGATTCAGGCCAAAAAAAATTAAGCACATAAACTAATTCGTGTGAAATTCTTAACCGAAAAATTTTAAAGGAAGTTCAATGTTAAACCGACCAAAACGTAACAAAAAACAGCATAAACCGGTAAAGTACAATCATGAACATAAACCCAACCAACACGAAAGCGGCTTTTAAAAAGCCAACCCACCACCTGTTTTTATAAAATCGGATTTGCATACGCCACAGAAAATAAAATAAAGATGCAAGCGTAAGCGGAAGAATTACGAAATGCTCACGTTGAAACAACCACATTAAGTCTGGTTTAAATTTCTCTATTGCAGCCATAACAACGATAAGCATAACCATGATTATGATTGACACATACAGAAGTGTAAAAGACATAAATTCAAACGAAACTGTCAGGTGATCGGCATAGTATCGTCTTTTTGAAAAATTTACTATACTCAGCACAAGCGAAAAAAGAAAAACAAGAACAATCAGTAAAAGCTTGGCCCTGCTTGACGACACATTATTATACATCGTTTCAAACTCAGTATACGTAATACTCTGCGTTGCAATTTTTGCCTCCATCATACCCTTGGCAATTTCACTGTGCCATTGCCCGGTTAATTGCGAATGAAGCGATGTGTTGAAAGCTTCTGTAAGCGGCAATAAAAAATACAGAAAGTTCGCCAGGAAAAACAGAGACACTGGTCGCATATATGGAATGCGAATACCCCGCACAACATCAAACGAAAGCTTTCCGGGATTAACCAGAATTATTTTTAACGAACGTGGAAACTTTCCATCTAAAAATGTAAACGCGCTTAGTATCTCGGTAAAAAAATTACGAATAGAGCGTTCTTGTTGAGATATAACTTTCTCACCACACCGATTGCAAAATTTCCCCCGGAACGAGTTGCCACAATTAAGGCATTCGCGTGTTACCTCATAGTCAAATAAATCCGGGCGTTTTCGTGAAAAGAACTTCATCAAAATCAGGATTCGAACATTAATTCCAGTTGGGAAGGAATGAGTTGAAAGGACTTCCGGTGATACGGTGTGATGCCGAGCAACTTAATACCATCGCGATGGGCTGGTGTTGGATACCCGACATTCGTTTCCCATCCGTACCCGGGATATTGTGTGGCCAGTTTATGCATGAGCTCATCCCGATAGGTCTTTGCTAATACACTGGCTGCGGCTATGGATAGAAATTTTGCATCGCCCTTTACGATACATTCAAACGGAACATCATTATGCGGCTTGAAACGGTTACCATCAATAAGCAACAATTCAGGTCGAATGGTAAGTTGATCAACCGCCAAATGCATGGCCTTGTATGAAGCATTCAAAATATTGATTACATCAATTTCTGCATGCGAAACTTCTGCTACGGCCCAGGCTTCGGCATCCCGAATGATATCTTCGCGCAACGCCAATCGCTCATCAGCTGATAGTTGCTTCGAATCGGTAAGTTTTTTGTGCCGGTATTTTTTGGGAAGTATAACCGCTGCCGCTACAACAGGCCCTGCTAAACACCCGCGACCGGCTTCATCGCAACCGGCTTCAATTAAATCTTTAGTAAAGGACGAACGGAGTCTGGGCATAGGCTTCCTCAAAAATCACAATTCACCATTCAAAATTCAAGGTTCTCCATCATTTCTCAGTATTATTTTGAATCTTGGGCCGTAAATTTTGAAAAGAACATGAACAATCCCTGGACTACCCTGACCACCCGTGAGGTTTACAGCAATAAATGGATTCATGTAACGGAGCATGATGTACTTAACCCGGCAGGCGGAAAGGGTATTTACGGTAAAGTGCATTTCAAAAATAAAGCGATCGGCATAATACCCGTGGATAAAGACGGTAACACCTGGTTGGTAGGTCAATATCGGTATACCTTAAATGCGTACTCTTGGGAAATTCCCGAAGGTGGTGGGGCCATGAACACAGAACCGCTGGAGGCTGCCAAACGCGAACTCAAAGAAGAAACCGGACTTACAGCCAACAAGTGGACCTTGTTGATGCGCATACACACCTCAAACTCGGTTACCGATGAAGAGGGATTTGTTTTTCTGGCAGAAGATTTAACACAAGGCGAAGATGATCGCGAAGAGACCGAGGCCGACCTGGTGGTGAAAAAACTTTCCCTGCAAGAGGCCGTAAGTATGGTGATGGACGGAAAAATAACCGATAGCATCAGCGTGGCCGGTTTGCTGAAGGTTGCCCGCTTGAAAAATTTATAATGACACTGAGACAACATTTTAAAACAAACTTTCTGCTGGCCTACCCGGTGATGATCAGCATGTTGGGGCAGGTAATGACGGGTGTGGCCGACAGTATAATGATCGGGCGAACAGGCGCAACGCCATTGGCCGCCTCATCATTGGCCAATGTGGTGTTCATGCTGTTGCTCACCTTCGGCATTGGAGTTTCTTATGCGATTACACCTTTTGTAGCCGAAGCCGATGGCCGACAAGACAAAAAATCCATTACCGACTTATTACGGCATGGGTTTATCATCAACCTCATTACAGGTTTTGTTTTGTTGATCATCATTTTAAGTGTCGGTCCGCTGCTTCACTACATCAACCAACCTGAAGACGTTGTGGTATTGGCCATACCCTACCTGTATATCATTTCGTTGTCGATCGTTCCGTTCATGATTTTTCAAACCTATCGCCAGTTTGGCGAAGGGTTGCACAGCACACGTATGGCGATGATTATTGTTATTGTCTGTAACCTGCTGAACATCTTATTGAATTATCTTTTCATTTATGGAAAGTATGGTTTCCCTGAACTTGGTTTGAATGGTGCCGGATGGGCCACCCTGATTTCGCGCGTACTTATGGGGGCACTCATGCTTCTCTACATCTATTACGGAAAAAAATTTGCCGACTACCGGGCCGGGTTTGCTTTTGGCAATTATTCGCGCAAGCTAATCAGCCGCATGCTGAACATTGGTATACCAGCCGGCATTCAGTTTATTTTTGAAGTGAGTGCGTTTGGATTCTCAGCCATCATGATGGGCTGGCTTGGCACAACGGCTTTGGCTGCTCATCAAATTGCAATCAACCTGGCCACCATTAGCTACATGACTACATCAGGTCTTGGTGCAGCCGCAACCATTCGGGTGGGAAGCTACCTTGGCAAACGCGACATCCCCACGCTGCGCATGGCTGGCTTTACGCTGATGGGCATGGCGTTACTCATCATGACTGTTTGGGGAATTGCCTTTGTGGTGTGGCGGCACGAATTGCCGCTACTGTACATTGATGATCAATCGGTAATTGCCATGGCCGCCCCTTTGTTAATCATAGCAGGGCTGTTTCAACTTTCCGATGGCATGCAGGTAGTTTGCGCTGGCGCGTTGCGTGGATTGCAGGATGTTAAAATTCCCTCGCTGATGATTTTCGTGGCTTATTGGGTAATCAGCTTACCGCTTGGCTATTGGCTTGGTTTTAAACTGAATTATGGAGCAAACGGAATATGGATGGGGCTATTAATTGGGCTTACCATAACCGCAACAGCCATGTTTATTCGCTTTGCCATGCTCAGCAAAAAACTGTTGCACACTTCTGTCACTACCGAATAGGAGTATTTTCAGGATTCCCCTATCTTCAATGCCATAAAATTTTTTGTTATGCAGGATGAAGCCTTACCCGTTCGCTATTCCCAAACCACCATTACCGAGTTGATGATTCCCGCCTATGCAAACTTTGGTGGAAAAATTCATGGCGGCATTTTGCTTTCGCTGATGGACAAGGTTGCGTATGCCTGTGCAAGCAAGCACTCCAGCAACTATTGTGTAACCGTTACAGTAGATAAAGTTGAATTTCTTCAACCCGTTGAAGTGGGTGAACTGGTTTCATTACATGCGTCCGTGAATTATGTAGGACGCTCATCTATGGTGGTGGGTATTCGTGTGGAAGCGTTGAACGTAAAAACGCATGTAACCAAACACACCAACTCCTCTTTCTTTACCATGGTTGCCAAGGATGACAACGACAAACCCACCCCTGTGCCCAAACTGATTCTTGAAAACCGGGAAGATGTTAAGCGATTCATTGAAGCCATGCGCATGAAGGAAATTAAAAATGCGGTACGCGAACAAATGGACGATGCCAAATCGCACATTGCGGTAGAACGCGCAGAAGAAATACTGAAGAATGAACGATGCATCCTGCAGTTTTAGATTGCAGATTTTGGATTTAAACTACCGACACAATAACTACTTATGAGAATACTATTCAGCTTTCTGTTTATTTCTGTTGTAACCATCACATTTGCACAATACCCCATAATTTTAACCCAGCGCGAACAAGCCAAAGTCATTGATGAACTGCTTGAAGATCGTGTACGCACAGTACTGCCAAGCCTTATGCGTAGGGAAGGTTTCGATATGTGGGTAGTCATCAGTAGCGAATACAATGAAGATCCGGTTATCCGCACGTTTCTTCCGGCCACGTGGTTTGCTGCACGCAGAACCACCATGCTGGTGATGTTTGATCGCGGTGCAGATAAAGAAATTGAATGCTTGGCTGTATCGCGTTATGATGTCGGGAAAATTTTCAAACGCGCCTGGGATCCGGATGCCCAACCCGATCAATGGGCACAATTGGCCAAACTGATTGATGAACGTAATCCAAAAAAAATCGGAGTCAACTTTTCCGATCATTACGGCCATGCCGATGGGCTCACGTTTTCACATCATAAAAAAATGGTTAATGCCTTAGCTAAAAAACATCAGGCCAAAGTTGTTTCTGCCGAAAAACTGGCGGTAGGCTGGCTGGAAACCCGCACCGAGCGCGAAATGATCATCTACCAACAAATCTGTCGCATAGCGCATGATATTATTGCTGAAGGATTTTCAGAACACGTGATTCATCCCGGCATCACCACAACCGATGATGTGGTATGGTGGTATCGCGAAAAAATAAAAGAACTTAAACTGGATACCTGGTTTCAACCCAGTGTTTCCATTCAACGTAACGAATCGGAAGCCATTATGAGTAAACGCCCGCAGCCGTATGTCATTCTTCCAGGCGATTTATTGCACGTTGATTTTGGCATCACGTATCTGCGCCTGAACACCGACACGCAACAGCATGCATACATTCTAAAACCCGGTGAAACAGATGCCCCCGACTACCTGAAAATGGCGTTTTCCCGCGGAAACAAATTGCAGGATATCCTTACCGGTAACTTCAAGGCGGGCAAAACCGGAAATCAGGTACTGGCAGAATCGCGACAGCAAGCTATTGAGCAGGGAATCACACCCTCCATTTATACACACCCGATCGGTTTTCACGGGCATGCTGCCGGTACTACCATTGGCATGTGGGATATGCAGGGTGGCGTTCCGTACACAGGTGACTACCCGTTGCATTACAATACTGCTTACTCCATCGAACTCAATGCCTCCGTTTATATCCAGGAATGGAAGAAAGAAATTCGTATTCAGTTGGAAGAAGATGGCTACTTTGATGAGAGCGGATTTCGCTACATCGATGGAAGGCAGCGCGAGTTGTTGGTGATTCCTCGATTAACAAGTATAAACAGGGACTGATATTAAACAGGAATTATCTATCTTTAAACCATGAAACTGAAGGACAAGAAGAAAAAACTTTCTTTTCAAAAAAAGAAACCGTTGAAAGAATTACTTCTTAAAGGCCCTGTCATGTCACCTCAGCAATTTTCTCTCTTCAAAAAGAACCGAAAAAAATTTGATCTATGGAGGGCAGTCTGATCTGTCTGGACACATCTCTTCACTTCAACTCGTTGAGCACAACAAATAATGAAAGTAATTCGATGGTTATACACGGGCTACACCATATTTGTTTTCGTAATCCTTTTTTTCATTTTCTTTCTTTTGTTGCTTATACCCATCTGCTTTCCAAAGCAATTTAAACTGGTAGGTGTTTTCAACCGCTGGTGGGCGTATACATTTTTTCTACTGATTGCTTTGCCCTGGAAACGCGAGGTGCGCGGAAAGCTTGATCCGAGACAACAATACATTTTCTGCCCCAATCATTTTTCCTATGCGGATATTCCCATCATGGGCCTGAATCCGCACAATGCCATTTTTGTTGGCAAGAACGATATGGAACACATTCCGTTATTTGGATTCATGTATCGAAAACTTCACATTACTGTTGACCGGGCCAACCTGAACAGTCGGGTGAATACATTTAAACGCTCATTGAAAGCCATTGATGAAGGAAAGAGCCTGGTTATTTATCCGGAAGGCGGTATCGTAACTACAGCTGACCCGGTGATGGGCAAATTTAAAGATGGCGCTTTTCGCATTGCCATTGAAAAACAAATTGCCATTGTACCGGTAACCATTCCCTACAATTGGATAATTTTACCTCCAGAAGAATTCCTGATCCGGTGGAAACCTGTAAAACTCATCTTCCACGAACCGATTGAAACCAAGGGCATGACCGCAGAAGATGTTAACACGTTAAAAGAAAGGGTTTTTTCCATCATCGATCAGGAATTGAAAAAACAATTGGCATGAACATCACGCGCGAATTACTGGATAAAATCGCCCACCTGGCCCGACTTGAAATCCGGGATGCTGAAGCTGAAAAGCTCATGACGGATATGAATGCCATTATTGCGTGGATTAATAAACTTGAAGAAGTGAACACGGAGGATGTAGAACCGCTTACCTCTATGAGTCATGAAGTGAATGCCTTTCGCGAAGATGTTATAAAACAAGAACTAAGCAGAGAAGAGGCGCTTAAAAATGCACCTGCACATGATGCCCAATATTTCCGTGTACCCAAGGTGATCGAATAGCAAGTAACCGAAAACCTACTAGCCTCCCCATATACGCTATCCGTAACAAACAAAAATTAGTAGCTTGCCATCAAGTTTTATTCAGCTATGCAAACACGTTGGTTCTGGAAAAATTGGCCGATCGATTATCGGGTTATCTGGTATGGAGTAGTAACATTATTTTTAGCCGCTGTGTTGTTTCTTTGGATTGGGTATTTTCAAGGAGCTGATGCAGTTATCGACTGGATGGTTTTTCACCAACAAGAAACACGCGAATCCATAAGTCATACATTTGATTTAGGGAATTTTGAAATCTCCATCCCGATTGAATCGTATCTTACCTTTTCTTACTTCAACGGATCTGTTATACATCCCAACCTGAATGCCTCGTACTTCTTTCTTATTGGTTTAGTGTTTGGCGTGGTGTTGCTGCTAACGCTCATTACCACACTTGAAAAATTCTGGTACTTCGTAGGTACGGGATTGTTCATACTGTTTATGGTAAGCATGCGCCTGGAGGTACTAAGGCTATTTGAAATAAGTGGCAGGACAATACCAATTATTATCATTTCAGTTTATGTGCTGACTAGTTTTTTCTTTAACAGCATTCGTTCATCCACGTCTTTTATATTCAGGTTCATTACTTTTCTGATACTGACGGCACTGTTAGCAGTTGGCATTCATTTCTTTGCCGGAGTTGAGTATCCGCTTTTACACATGGCCGTTACCGGGTATCTGCCTGGCTTAATCTTGTCGGTCATTTTTATTTTAATGATCGCCCATGAAATTCCGGCATCGTTTGTTTACATCACCAGCGCAGGAACTGCCACTTCAAAAAGCCTGAGGCACTTTTCGATCATCAGTGTAGTGTATATGGTCAATCTGGTGCTCGCTTATATGCACGAGAAAAAACTTATTGAATGGGATTTTATCTACATTAATTTCTTCTTGCTGCTAACGCTTTCAGCCATTTTGGGTGTATGGGGATTTCGCCACCGTGAAAATCTGTATGAAAATATTCTTCCATTCAGCCCTTTTGGCGCCTACCTGATTGTTATTCTGGGAAGCATCACCTTTCTGACGGGTGGCATGTTACTTGGTAATCACAACGATCCTGCCGTTACCATTATCCGCGACATAATCATTTTCAGTCATATCGGTTATGGAGGTATTTTCCTCATCTACATCGTCTCGAATTTTATGCTGATGATGGCTGAGAACCTCAACGCCTGGAAAGTGCTCTATAAGCCGAGTCGTATGCCTTACTTCACCTTCCGCTTTGCTGGATTGATTGCCACCCTTGGGTTTGTATTCTACTCAGGCTGGAAAGAATACGCCTATAACGGCATGTCAGGATTTTACAATCAGCTGGGTGATCTATATGTGTTGTTGGATCGTGAAACACTTGCAGAAGCGTATTATCAGCAAGGTCGTGCGTATGGCTTTCAAAACAACCGGTCGAATTACGTTTTGGCACAACTGGAGGTTGGCAAAAACAACCTCAAAAATGCTTATAATCACTATGACCTTGCCAACGGCATCCGGCCAACGGAATATTCACTGGCTAACGAAGGAAATTTATTTTTGGCCGAGCGTAGAACATTTGAGTCAATTGCTTCTTTTTCAAAAGCATTAAACAAATTCCCCAACTCAGGACCGTTAGAAAACAACCTGGGATTTGCTTATTCAAAAATTCATAAGCTTGACTCTTCGCTATATTATTTCGATGCTGCACGAAAAAATAAAAAATCAATAGAAGCTGCAGAGGCGAATGTAATCGCATTGATTGGTAAAGAGTACCTGCCTGTACAATCCGATTCGATGTTACAACAGTTTAATACCTCCTCCCCATTAACCGTTGCCAATGCCCTGGCTGTAGCCTCTTTACAACGACAAGCATTCAAGTATCCGGTTGATCCGTTGATGCACAAGCAACTGGATATAGCATCGGCCACCTTGCTTAACAATTACCTGGTACACAACCTGAAAAAAATTGACACGGTAACCTTACAAAAAATCGAAACAATAATAATGGATTCGATAAACCTGGATTACCAGGAAGCACTGAAGGCAACGCTGGCACAAGCGTATTATCATCAACACAATGTCCGTAAAGCTTTTTCTATCATGGGAGAGTTGGGCTACCTGAGTGAAATTATGCAAGGCAAGTTCAATTACATTGCGGGGTTGTGGGCGCTGGAGCAGGGAAGTCCTGAGTTGGCCATTACGAGCTTCAACTTTGCTGTTCAACACAATTATAAAGAGGCACGCCAGTACAACACACTGGCCCTTGCCGAAGCAAGGCAATTTGCCGAAGCCCTTGCCGAAGCAGATTCACTAACCCGCCAGGACGATGAAAACATACAGGAGATTGGAAGACAGCTAAAAAAAGTATTGAGTCCTTCCGTTAATATTGATTCGTTTAATGACCTGGAGAAGTATCAATTCTTTCGCTATCGCATAGGGGTTGCCGATACCATCCTGTTTTCGCGTTTACTGCCCTTATTTGAAAATACTGACTATAAGGCTACTGCACTTATTGAGATGGCCGAACGTCAGCTCGATTTCAATAGAATTTCAACGGCTGTTCGATACCTGAACGAGGTCGCAACTTTGGAGCTAACCGATAACGTACTCGATGAAAAAATAAATCATCTTAAACTAAAACTCTTCGCTACCCTTAATCGGGTTGATCAACTTGAACAGGAAATTCAGAAAACAAGTTTTTCTGCTTATCAGGTATTGGAAAAACTACTCTATGAATCGCTAATAAATCAACATAAGGGCGACACCACACAGGCCAAAGCCGGTTTTAGTAGATTGGCTCATTATAATCCATTTTTTGAAGATGGTGTAATAGCTGCAGCAAATTTCTTTCGCAAACAAAACCCTGATGCGTTCACTGCCTATAATATTCTTGCAGAAGCCGTTCAGATAAACACGACTTCGTACAAACTTTGGATGGCATACGCTGAAGAAGCTACGCGGGTCGGCTTTGATAATTATGCAGTAGTTGCCTTTGAAGAGGCTGAATCCTTAAAGCGAAGAAGGTAAACAAGCTTAGTGCACGTGTGTGTCCACACGCTTGGCAGTTTTTCGCTTGTAGTGCTTTTTGGTTTTGCCTTTGCTCTTCTTTTCAACGCGCTTTTCTTTCTTTGCCAGATTGATATTCTCACGGATGGTCTTCCAATAATCCGGACCATAATCCACAAAAATCTCTGCCCCCTTTGGTATATCGCGCTTGGATTCAATATAGGCTTTGAGGCCATCGGTTATATAATCGCAGTTGTTGCGCAAACCCTTTACCTTGGAAAGGCCCTTGGCATCATTGGCATAACGCGCCAGGTGTTGCGGGGTTTTCCAGGCATCAATAACATGGTAGCGCTTTACATAAAAGATATATCCGTTTTTGCCGTCATCATCTTTCACCTCTTTCCAGGTGGTAATTTTGCCCTTGTACTCCACAATGCGTGTTCCCTTGGGAATTGCTACTTTAGTGAATAATCCTTTACCGGCATTGGGTAGTGTAGACTTCTTTATGTACAGGTGTTTTTCGAGTAGTGCCATTTCGTTTAAAAAATCGGGCGTGAAGATAGAGGAATTTTAACTGGCAGAAAATTTATTGTGTATGTATCTCACTTTTCTTTTCTCAAATCAAGATTATGAAATACAAAAACACGTACTGCGTGTGCATTTGTGAATGTATAAGGAACCGGTTGCGCCACAAATACATTCAGGTAGCCTATTTGTGCGTTTAGTGATTTGGTAAACTGGTACCCTACACCCGCAAAGAATCGGTTTTGATCAAAATAATTATTCAAAACTTCCTTTCCGGCATTGATGAGAATTTCATTGTTGACAAAGGCAAAAGGCGTTTTGGGTTGCACTCCTCCCGCTTTAAGCGGGATGGTGAATGCGATGTTGTAACGGAAACGATAGGTGAACAAGTAATCATCCAACAACTCAGTTCCATTTGATTTACGCCTGAAACGCTCCTCCAGACGTACATACTGCATCATACTAAAATGCTTGCGCTTGTCGAACCACTGTATCTGTTGCCATGGGCGGTGCTCAGGTATGTTGGGTACCTCATCCGAACCGGAATAGGCGGTGATGTACCCATATCCGGCAGTTAGTCGCACATTGTCATTCAAAAAATAAATATAGCCGGCACGAAGAATGGAAATACCGGCACGATCAACAAAATTATCCGTAAGGCGAAGTTGTGGATCAAGCCAGATTCCGGAGCGGTCAGTGAGGCGGGTTTGGTTAAAATACCCCAACCAGGCTTGTTCAACGGCACTTACCGTCTTCACCTGCGCCTGTACACTGAGAAATAAAATATGGAAACAAAAACCTAAAACTATCTTTCGCATGAGCTCTTATTAAGTGAATCATTAATAAGCTGCGAAAGATAGTCATTGAGTAATTTTTGTCAAGTATTTATATTTAACTGGTTAAGGTTTCCGTAAATACACCTTTCCGTATTTAGACTCCAGCATGTAACGCGGACCGCTTCCGGGCTTTACAGATATTTGTGTCCATTTGTTGTAGTTGGAATCTCCATCTTTCGATGAGTCAAATGGCAGATCAAGGTTGGTTAGTATTTCACCATAATGTGTCCGTGCAACCAACTCGCCCGTAGCTCGTGCGTTAATGGTGGCATCCACACCTCCATATTTTGCTTCAACCGTAAGCGGAGCATTGAACCCCAATACTTCAACCAATCCATACTTGGCCAGTATGGAGGTTTCCATGCCAACCGGCACGAAAATTTCCAATTGAATCTCTTTGATGACTCCCGAAGACATATACGTATAGTTTCCACCATGCTCTTCCAGGAATTTTTTCACTTCAGGGTCTTTATAGTCCTTGCCCTTAAAAACGTATTCGGTATCACCCTTCTTAATCACAATCCGTTTAGGAAGATTATCCATGTCTTTTATAGTAGACGACACATTAACCGAATTGCCATTGGTTTGTGTAACCAGTTCAAAAGCCTCATCATTCTCACCTTTGTTTATACTCACCGTGCCCTTGATCAATACTTCCTTTCTATCCCAGGTTTGAATTTTAATTAATTCAGGATAATCAAAATCAAACGCAAGTTTTTGTCCTGCTTGTACAGGAACAACTTTTTCAATCTTAGTTTGAGCAAAAACCGTCACGCCCAGGACGATCAGTCCCAGTATTAGTTTTGTTTTCATACCGTTAGGGATTATGTAGTCCAGATCATCCAGTAAATTTTATCAGGATGATCTGGACGACTGGTTACTTCTTACGTAAGTAGATGTTGTTGTGAGTAGATGACAGTTGCATTTCCAGGCCTCCACCATTCAGTTTGCCATTCACTTTGTTGGAGCCGTATTTCTTCCATTCACCCTGACCATCAAATTCAATTTTTATGGCCGGGTCAACAAACATCTCTCCCCAGCTTGTACTCATAGCCAGGTTGGCCTTGGTAGTAGCAGGCAGCGTTACGTCTACTGCACCGTGAACCGACACAATTGAAATGGGGTTGTTGATGGTAACCCCAAAGATCACATCAATGCTTCCGTGTACGGTTTTCACCATCAACGGACCGGTCACGTTATCCAGGTGAACACTGTTGTGCAACGTAGAGATTTCAATTTCGTTAGCTACATTCTTGAACTTTACACTGTTTCCGTAAGGCGATGAATGCGAATACAAAATGGATACGCCTTTAGGAACAAGTATTTTTACTTTAGGGCCATCCATTTTTTTCATTTGATACACCTCAACGGTGTTTCCATTATCCTTCACTGACAAACCTATACCGGTGTTATCTTCCAGGCCCATGGCGCTGATGGCACGCAGGCCTTCAGCACGCTTGTCTTTTTCCTTTACTCCGTCCATAGACGAAAACACGATTTCCTTTCCGTCATACCCTTCAATGGTTACGTTGTTCACTTCACTGATCATCAGTTTGCCTGATGTTTTGGCCAACTTGTACTCCTGGGCAAAAACCCCGGTGGCTACAAGTAGTAATGCTATTGCTAAAATTTGCTTTTTCATTTTTTTAAAGAGTTAAATAGTAATCAAACATTTATATATACATCGCGAATGTTTCTAGGATAGTTTAAAAATTCCTGCGTGCGCTTCATCTTTTACCGCGGGTAACACCTGTTCATCATCAATAATCTGTTCAAAAGATTTTACAGCTCCTTTCTCTTTCATCTGCACCAACAATTGAATCAACGCAATCTGAACTACAGGGTCCTTTTGTACCGACAAGGATTGAACCAATGCTTTTCGAACATTCTCTTCGCCCGTAAACTTGCTCAACGCTTCAATCGCTGCCAGCCGCACATTGCTGTTACCGTCATTATTCATAGTGGTTACAAGTGCCTCCACAATTTCATCGTCCGGCTTATTGGCTTGTACTGATTCATATGCCGCCATAACTCCCAACATGCGTTGGCTGGCCGACTGATTATTATTCATTTGTGCAAGAACAAGTCTGCGTGTTTCTTGCATTTCCAATTGTAATGCCGCTAACTCGCTCCGCTGCTGATTTTGCTGGCTGATCCAATACCCTACCCCACCCCCAACAATGAGCAACGCTGCAGCAGCAGCTGCGCGATACCAGGCCGGTGTAAAGAATACAGTTTTTGATTTTTGTTCCTCATTAATTTCAACTTGCAAGGCCGCTTCAAATTTCTGCATGAGTTTTTCAGAAGGCTCAAGTTTTTCTGATTTATCCATTACCTGCATCACTTCCTTCAACTGCTCATACAGCTTGTAAGCATCAGCATTTTTCACAAGCTCCTGCTCGATCACCTGTTTATCCACCTCGTTTAGCTTCCCATCGATGTAATCGATGATCATGCCCAATAATGTTTCCTGATCCATATTCATATCCTTTCCAGTTGAAAGTAATGCTCCCTTAATTTTTGAATGGCTCTATGCACTTTCACTTTTATGTTGGCCACGGTAGTATCCATAATCACAGCCACCTCTTCGTACTTCATTTGCTGAAACCGGGTAAGCACCAAAAGTTCACGTTGTTCATCGTTAAGCATCGCCAATGATTTATGTAATAACTTTTCACGTTCATCCTGTTCATGGCTTTCGTACGAATCCATTATTGTTTCACCTATTTTTTCTACATCTACAAAACCCGAAGTTTTGTTTTTCGCTGCCTGGTAATGATCCGAAAATACATTGCGGGCCACCTGGTAAATCCACGATTGAAACCGCATACCATCGCGGTAACTCCCGCGGTATTTGATGATGCGCAGAAACACATTCTGCGTAAGGTCTTCTGCCAGCTCACGGTCCATAGTCATGCGGGCCAGGAAGTTGAAAATCCGCTTGTTATAGCGGTCAAAAAGCACAGATGCTTGCTGCAGGTTGCCGTTTTTTACAGCCTCCATGAGGGTTTCGTCACTCATCAAATCAATGCTTTTTGTCAAGTTTCGTGTTAGTTACTGGATAATAGTTGAAAGGTTACAATGTTGAATTAAGCCAATTTTGGTCTTTTTATTTATATTTGACTATTGACAGTAAATAGTCAAATATCAAATGACTATAAAATTTGCGCTAATTGAGCTCTTTAAGCACAACAGGGAACTCACCATAAGGAGATAACTGCCCGACTTCAGGTCTCCAAGCAAATGGTTCACATTGCCATCAATCAACTTGTTGATGAGAGGCATCTGGAAAAATTAGGTCGTGCCCCAAACGCCAGAGGGTATATGAAGTTAGATTATATCCACAGTAAGGATTCTTAAATTTCATTTTACTTCAAATGTAAATGTGGCACTTGCTGGCAATCCTTGTGATGACAATCCTTCAAGTAATATCCTGTAAAGGCCAGGTAAATCTGAAGTATAGAATGATAGTTTTTCCGGAGCTTCGCCATGCAGGGTTACATTTGGAGACCAGAAAAGAAGGTTACGTTGATCGGGTAAATGGTTTTTCCGAGATTTTTCATCACTGTAGATCGGTGAATAAAACTGACGGCTGAATTGCAGACCTTCATAATTTGTAACATGTAAAGCAGGATCAAGGGTAAATCCTGCAAGATCTCCAGTATAGGAAGTAAAGCTAACAATGCCCTGGGTTACCATAGAACCAATGTGAAATTGCCTATTCAGTATTTCGAGTTTTTTAATTTTCAACGGATCTAAAATCATGACCTTATTCACATCAAATACTAATAGACCGTCTAGGAGGACAAGAGGATGATCTGGCAACACACTATTTCGTACTCGATCCGGGAGAATAAACTGAAAATTATCTTTCCGTTTTCGAATGAATACACCCTTTACATATTCTCGCATCACCTCTTCCATAACCGGAAACCTAGTATAGCTATCAAGTGAATAAGTTTCGTCTGCTATTCCATAGAATGCACTACTGTCGATTCCTGAATACCTATTCTTATTTGAATCGCTTGGATAATAAATATCCTGCACCTGCATGCTAATACTTTTTTGGATTAATGTATTTTGATTCAAAGACAAAAAATCGGTTGGTGGAAGTAAACGTGACACATAGTCTTTAGAAAATGGATTTTGTATATGTATCTCATTCAAACCACTGCTTTCTTGAGAATTTTGAATAATTACTTTCTGAGGTCCATAAAAATCATTCATTTCGTAAACCGTAGTTCCATCAGCTGAACTGGTGGCGGCTTTAAACTTTATTAATTTACCCAGAGCAGATAAATATGTTTGAACTCCACCAATGTTATTCCCAGTATGATCTGATACGGATGCCTGAATGATATGGCCTCTGGTCTCAGGGATAAACTTCTTTTGTTCTTGGCGCCCAAGTACATCTGACCACAAAAATCTTCTCCAACCATGTGTCAGCATTAAATTATCGGTTGCTATTTTAGATATGGAGTCACTTGCAGTAAGATAATATTCCGGTGATTCAATTTCGCCCTTCAGATCAGAACTTAGCCATAGAAAGTCTTTAAGGCTGATCCGAATCGGTTCTGCCAAAGAATCTATTCGATGTACAGCAATTGAGGCATCAAGAATATCTGTAGAAAGCCCCTTACAAATCAGTTCAAGGTCAACTTTTCTGCGGGTACCATAAGTAAGATGGTCTACCTGGACTTTCAAATCCAAATCCTGTTGAGGTCTCTTAAAATACAAACGCTCAGCTACAGGATGAAGATTTTGATCAAGTACAGTAATATGAGAAATGCCATCTGCGAAAGCAGAGTCATCCAAAAGGAGGGAAGCCACTCTGTTTTGTAAGAATTGAACCTGAATTTTTTTTATGATTTGTCGAGTATGGATAAAAACATAAACATAGGATGCGTCATTTAATGTCGTCTCTATTTTTATTTGAATTGGTTTATTCCCCAATACCGATAGAGCATAGCCAGCGGATTGTGCGATTGGTAAATTAAAAGTATAAATTGCTCCAGATTCATCCTTGAGCTGCGCGCGGTACGTACTTCCTGGTTGGGGAGTAAATTGAAAACTCCCAATACCAAATTTTAGGGTACTGAATGATGAGACCTTTTGATCGTTTTGATCAAGAATTTCACCGGTTAACGTAACTCCTTTCCCCAAATTGTCGGTTATTTGAAAGGCTACCTTCGTTAAAATACCTTCTATCAAATTACCTCCTTCTGGAAAGAATTGAATCATAGGAATCTTGCTATTCTCAGATACCGCTGGAGTTTCGGGTGAGGTGAATGGATTGATAATGGTAATCGTGGAATAAAAAAAGAAATCTGGACTAAAGTTTTTCATCCAGCGTGTGTACGCCCTTAAGGTAAAGCTTCCTGAATTAATGGTAGCAGGAATAAACAATGATCCACTTCGATCATTATTTCGAAGGTCGATCTTTGTTTGAATGACGGGATTGTTCTTACTATCTAGAATCTCAACATAGCAAACACTGCTCAAGTCAAGCGGTTGGTGGTGATAAGCATCTGAATAATAAATTTTGAACCAAATTGTTTCACCCGTTAGGTAAAGGGTTCTATCGTGATGTACATAAATTTTTTCTTGTAGAGATTGAAATCGATAATCATTAAATTTTTCATATAGTCTATCTAGACCCGCTTGTTGTCCAACAACTAAAGAACCGCTAATAATCACGAACAATAAACTGAATATAATTCTCACGGTAATACAGGTTATATCTTATTCTTGCCAAAATAGAGGTTTACTAGTCACTCCGCCAAGCGCTGTGCAATCCACACATTGCCTCGATGAAACAAAGTAGCCAATAGGATCAGGAGAGGTTTCGCTTGCATACGTATCAATCAAATATCCCGGAGCATAGAGTCCTTCACTAAGAGGTACTGAATCCAATTTACAACTTGCCATGCCCTGATACTTTGGATAATCCTCTTGTAATTCGCTTTGATCAATATAAATTCTGTGCTCCCTAACTGAAACGATATTGAAATACCCAAGAACAGGATATTGAGGTTCTGTTATACAAGTTATGTTACCCCTTACCTGCCCTGGCAAGGGATCAAATAAGCCTCCGAGATCTTCTGTAGTCTTTTGAATTTGTGTCCAATAGGTAAAAGCTTCCTCAGTTAATACTTTCTGTTTAACGAGGATGCTATATCTGGATGTCATTTTGATCGAACCAGGCTCAATCTTTATTAATTCAAAATCTTGAACAACATCTGTACTTAAGTGCGAAGTTGTATTCAAAAGAACACTTTTAGATGAAGTGGTGCGCCAACATGCATCAATCATTTCAGAAGGCTCCCTTTCGCGAACAATATTGGCAAGTTTGTCTGCAATGAAAACGGATCTATAATTGGAACGATAATGCCATGTTTCTTCAAAGCTCCATTGATAAAATCTACTTTCACCACTCTCGTCATGTGTATTTACAAAAATGGTCACACCATCTTGACCGGCACGCCAGGTGACGCTGTCAATAGCTGGACTTTGTTTAGGCCGAACAAAATCAGATTGATAAATTTTACCATTCATAATTTGGACTATGAGTCTGTATTGCGAACTGAAATCAATATCCAAATTATCGGCTTCATAATTCCCAGACATTGACTCCGTTAAAAACTGGGAGTTACCGAATTCATCCTCAATGAAAACCAAGGCGCCTGTTTCTGGTGCCGGGGGTTCAACAGACGTAAGTGAAACAGCATGTGTAATCTTTATGCGAGCTGATTCAGTAGTAGCATCAACTTCTCCATCAATGACAAGTATATCAGGAGCATCAAGTGTAACGCTAGGTGTATATGGCTCAACACACCCAACAAGCTGAAAAACCATCTGAGCAAAAACGAGCATCAACCCCAAGTTTTTCATCATTGTTAAAATTTTAAATTATACGTAAGTGTTGGAACTGGATACGCAAAAATGGAAAGTTGATAGCCCTTGATAACTCCAGTGACTGAATTAAAGTAAACTGAATAAGGATTATTTCTTCCAAAAAGATTGTAAACCGCCAACGTCCACGATCCATGAGCTAGTTTTTCTATTCTGTGATTTCCTTCAATATTGATAGAAACATCCGTTCTAAAATAATCAGGAATTCTACCCTCATTCCGATCTGAATAATAAACTCGCTGAACACCCCCAATATCATATTTAAGAAGGGGTACCGTAATAGGACGGCCAGTGCTATACACAACATTGATAGAAAAATTAAATCTTCTGCTAATCTTATAATTCCCTATAAAATTAACAGCATGCGGCTTATCATAATTGGTAGGATAAAATTCCCCATCATTAACATTCTCACTTTTATAGGGGCTAGAAGTTTTTATCCACGATCTCGAGTAAGTGTAGCTCACCCAGCCATTAAGCTTTCCTGAGTTCTTCTTTATAAGAAATTCAATACCGTAAGCCTTTCCCTGCGCATCAAGAATTTCAGTTTCAAGGTGATCATTTAATAGAAGCTCAGCTCCATCCTTATAATCAATCGTTTCCTGTGTAATTCTGTAATATGCTTCAATTGAGGTTTCAATCTTCTTTAAATTTTTGTAGAACCCGACTGCATATTGATCACCAACTTGAGGTTTGAAATAAACATCACTCAACTTCCAAGTATCAGTTGGTGCTATTGCTGTATTATTCGTTAACATTTGAATATATTGTCTCATCCGGTTATAACTTGCTTTTATAGAAGTGGATTTAGCAAGTAAATACCGGATTGAAAACCTGGGTTCTATTCCGTGGTAATTTTTAATGACTCCCCCTTTATGCAGCACAGTATCAATAATAGAACTTACCCGCAGTGGTTGGTCAGGTGCATACTTGTAAAATTCATTGGAGCCAAGTAAAAAATAGAGTGAATACCGAAACCCTCCATAAATTGATAACTTGGGTGTTGCATCAAAACTGTCACCTACATAGATAGCACTTTCAAGCCCTTGTTCTTTATTAATCGTTCTATTCACAACTAAGGATTCTTCATGGGCTGGGCTAATTTTTCCTGGCGCTAACGAATATCGAGTGAATCCTAAACCGGCTGTAATCGTGTGTTTGTTATTCAAAAAAAAATTAATGTCCTCATAAAGACCCAACTGCCTTATCCCAAAACTCATAACAAAAGCCTCAGTAGGAGTTTTAGAATTAGTAAATTCATTCACGTATTCGCTGAACGTTCCTTTTAATACGCTATACAATTTATTGTTTATATCATGTTTCCATTTAACAGACATATTGCGGTCTGAGTAAGCATAAGTGGTATCCTTACTAAATCCAAATTTATCCTTACTTAAATACCCTGAGAAATAAAGATTATTTTTATCATCTATTTTGTGTGTCACCCCAAGATTGACATCGTAAAAGGAAGCCGTACTGTTTTGTAAATCTTTATATTTTACTTTGTTTAGTAGCCAATCGGAATACGTTGAACGAAAACCAACCAGAAAGGAAGTGATATCTTTCTTTATAGGTCCCTCCACCACAAGCCTCATTGTAATGGGGCTAATTCCCGCAGAACCGGAAAATTTCTTTGCATTCCCTTCTCGCATGTGAACATCTAGGATGGAGGATAATCTCCCTCCAAAATCAGCCGTGATGCCACTTTTGTAGAGTTCAACGCTTTTGATAACATCAGGATTAAAAGTTGAGAAGAACCCAAATAAATGAGAGGGGTTGTAAACAACCGCATCGTTATATAAGATTAGGTTTTGATCGGTGGCACCACCCCGGACATTAAGTCCAACGGTACCTTCTCCAACAGTTTGTACTCCGGGAAGTGTAAGTATTGCTTTGATAATGTCAGTTTCTCCAAGCGCAAGCGGAATCTGCCTCATGGTTTTAATATCAAGACGGTCTAAACCAATCTGAAGGCCGTCAACATTCAAATCCCTCCCCGATTGAATGGTCACTTCTTTTAGTGGTGTAACCTCTTGCTCAAGTTCAACATTTAATTTCCCATCGCTGTAAAGCATGATTTGACGTTTAGTTGATTTCATGCCAAGGCTTTTGATCTGGATCTCATGCCGCCCTTTCACCAACGCGAGGGAGAAGACCCCAAACTCATTAGTAAATGCTCCGGTAGAAGAGTTTTTCGTCATCACCATTGCTCCAATGACCGGCTCACCAGAATCAACTTCACTAATTTTTCCGGAAAGGATCGAATAGCCAGTTCGATCACCCGTGTCAGACCCGATGTAGAATATTTTTTCCTCTGCAGATTTTTGTTTTCGATCTCGGCTTTCATAATCACTGTAGTCAAAGAAATTAGAGTTTCCTGTAACTTGCTCTTCTTTCTTACCTAATCCTGGAGGCAACTCTGTTAGTATTTCCCTGCCAGAAGTCAGATAAACAGCTAATTGCTTTTCAATAATGAAATACCGAAGTTTTGTACCTGTGACGAGTTTATCGAGTACGTCATAAAGTAGTTTGCGCTCGACTGAAAATACAATGGATGTGGTGTCAACCCATTCAAGATTATAATAAAATTGATAACCAGAAGCAGACTCAAGTTGAATGATGACCTCTTCAAAAGAACCAGAAAATGTACCGGTAATAAGTTTACCATCCTGAGCAAAGCTTAAATAGGGCAATGTTATTATTAAACAAACGATATAGATTTTTATCGATCGCTTCATGAACATGATTTACTGTTTCTGTGAATCATAAAACTGCAGGATATTACGTATCGCTTCTTCTCTATGATGATTAAAATGTATATCGGATGCTCGGATATACTTCTTTAAATTTTGTTCTTGATCAAGCAAAGCAGATAAAACTGATTTCTTTGATTGAACCTTGTAAAAAGAATCACCCTTTACAATAAAGAAAATATCCCTTTGACTATAATTAACTTTGACACCCCCTCGTTCAACTATTTCTTTGGATACCTTCACACGTTTTGCTAAAAATTTTGTTTCTCCATCATATAGGATTTCGTAAAACCCAACTTGATTTTTTCTTTCTGCTAAATTTGAAAAACGCTTAAACTTATGTCCGTTAAAACTGAATGCGCTTACACTTTGACTTACTAGTTCAATTAGAAAACCTTCATAGTGTTGAATGATTAGCTTATCTCGGTGGACATCATACAAAAGGGACACATCATACCGTTCGCCTTGATATATAATTTCTCCTTTGCTTAAACTACTTGTTAAAAAGTAGGGAAAGGTTTCATCAGAAGTAGCCCTCGCCAAATAATGACTGCCTGTATACAAGCCCCATTCTCGGTAGGTGACTTCATCATTGAGCTTCCTAGCATAGTTAATAGCAGAGCGAATAAATAAAGTGTCAGCAGAATTGTTCTGGGCAAAAACCGTGGATGTTGCCCCAGCAAAAAGAAAATGAATCAATAAGAACTTCCTCAGCATGAAGCTTAAACTATCTATAAAAAATTCATCAATGATAGTGATTTTGATGATAACTATTCAGCAAAAAGTTCGCTTGGCCTTCTCATGAAAGAAAAAAAGCCCTACCAAAATGGTCAGGCTTTTTAATTTTTGTCGGGGCGACTGGATTCGAACCAGCGACCTCTTCGTCCCGAACGAAGCGCGCTACCGGGCTGCGCTACGCCCCGATCAATTAAGGAGGCAAAATTAATCAGTCTTATATAATTTTTCCACAGGGCGGCAATTCAAAACCTCATTTCTTATCAGATTTCGATACATTTGACCTTTCTTTAAAACTACTATGGACATCAAACAAATTCCGCTAAACGATTTACACGTAAAATTAGGTGCCAAAATGGTTCCCTTTGCAGGATTCAACATGCCGGTGCGTTACTCCTCTGATATTGAAGAGCACATGACCGTTCGAAACGGAGTGGGCGTTTTCGATGTATCGCACATGGGTGAATTTACTGTAAAAGGTCCAAAGGCACTTGATTTAATTCAGCGCGTTACGAGCAATGATGCATCCAAACTAATAGATGGCCAGGCACAATACTCCTGCCTGCCAAACGACAAGGGCGGTGTTGTGGATGACCTGATCGTATATAAAATCAAGGATGAAGATTACCTGCTGGTGGTAAATGCCGGTAACATTGATAAGGACTGGAACTGGATCAGCCAGCACAACACACAGGGCGCTGATCTCAAAAATATTTCAGAAGACATCTGTTTGTTCGCTGTACAGGGACCCAAGGCTGTAAGCACATTACAAAAATTAACCTCAACTGATCTAAGCGCCATCAAATACTATCATTTTACCCAAGGTGAGTTTGCCGGAGTGCCGGATGTGATTATGTCGAACACGGGATATACCGGTGCAGGAGGTTTTGAAATCTATGTACACAAGAACCACGCTGAAAAAGTATGGCATGCCATTTTTGAAGCCGGAAAAGAGTTTGACATCAAGCCCATAGGTTTGGGTGCCCGCGATACCTTGCGCCTGGAGATGGGTTTCTGCCTGTACGGCAACGACATTGATGATACAACTTCTCCATTAGAAGCAGGCCTGGGATGGATTACCAAGTTCACCAAAGACTTCACCAATTCTTCCAATATCAAAAAGCAAAAGGAAGAAGGCGTTAAGAAAAAATTGATTGGTTTTAAAATGATTGATAAAGGCATTCCCCGCCACGATTATTTGATTAAAGATGCCGCAGGAAACACCATCGGAAAAGTAACATCAGGAACCATGTCGCCCATGCTGGGAATTGGTATTGGGTTGGGATACGTTGCAACTGAATTATCATCACCTGGAAGTGAGATATTTATTGATGTAAGAGGTCGTGCATTAAAAGCTGAAGTAAGTAAACCACCCTTCGTCTGAACCATGATTGGTGTGATACCTTTTATCTTTCATGATTAAACCCGAATGGAGGCGTATAATCTGGAAGTAGGTTTACTTATCAATTTCGGTAACACAAAACTTGAATTTCATCGCCTTCAGAATAAGAAATTTAATCCATCATGAATATCACAAATATCAATCAAATCAAAGTTCTGACAGTATGAAGACCATTGACGTTTGCCTTAGTCCGGATTTGATGCATCTGTACCCTGTACATGATCGGGTTGTGGTAGTAGTAGATATTCTTCGTGCTACATCTTGTATGGTTACGGCACTGGCACATGGCGTACAAAGCATACGGCCATTTGCCGATTTGGAAGCTTGTCGCGCGATGAAGGCTCACGGATACTTTACGGCAGGCGAACGTAATGGCGAAAAAGTAGAAGGATTCGATTTTGGTAACTCACCTTTTGAGTACATGATCGAAAAACTGAAGGGTCAGAAAATAGCATTCACGACTACCAACGGTACGCAAGCGATTGCCAAATCGCAAGGCGCAAAAGAAATTATCATCGGTTCTTTTCTTAATCTCACTGCAGTAACTGAATATTTAAAAAGAGGTAACGATAGTGTACTGGTTGTCTGTGCAGCATGGAAAGGAAAAGTAAATTTAGAAGACACGCTTTTTGCTGGTGCCTTGGTCGAGAACCTGAAAGATCACATTGAACCAGATTGTGATGCACCTTTGGCTGCACAGCGTCTATACAATCTTGCTAAGAAAGACATGGTTGATTTTTTAAAAGACTCCAGTCATGTGAAGCGTTTGAACCGGCTTCATGTTCACAAAGACATTGCGTTTTGTGTTACACCTGATCAGTATCCCGTTGTTCCGCGACTTGTTAACGATGAACTGATCCTTACTCAATAGCACTCGTTGGTGGCTTCAGCATAATACCGGTTTCCGTTCAGGTAAATTCCGGTTCCTTTGTTTCCCTGGCCATATTCGATTCTAAATTCTGCTTGCGATCCATCCTGACTAGTAAGCGTTAACGTTCCTACATCACCCTGACCTTGTGCCTTCCATCGTCCATAATCGGTAGAATTTAATGAGCCCGTTCCGGTAACGCCACCAGAATATGTCCGCTTCTTTCGGGCGTATGAACCATCTGAGCAAAGCGTTATAAAATCAGAATCGCTGAAATCACCTTGCGTATAATAGTATTTTAACGACTTGTGCTTCAAATACTCATTCCACGGTTGTGTAATTCCAGCTGCTTGTGTATTCGTAGTGGGTACAATCGGTTTTGCAAAAGTCAAGCTCTGCAATAACTGACTTGCTCCTTGCTTGCCACGCTCTAACGCACCCGGTAAAGCAACTACAATGCACCCCACACCAACCCCGTGATCACCCAGACGCGCCTCTACATAGCCCTTCATTTCCTGTGCAACACCATCCACACGGTAATTTCCCCACCAGCGTTTTCCTTCCTTCTTTACCAATCCAATTGGTGAAATGGAGATACCACCATCAATCGGAATTTGCTTTTGTAATTCGCCAAAAACACTTTGCTCATCCATTTCACTTGCAGTCACAATCAGGGTGATTTCATTGGACGCTTCTGCCAGCACCATGACAGATGAACCTTGAGGCACGCCACCCATCCAGCCAGAGGGAATGGTAAAAGAAATACCGAGTGATGAAATTTTTAGCTGCCTATTGCCTTCGTACTGTACATTTTCACTGAGTTCAGTTTGAGCAACTGAAACGAATGATACGCAAAGCAGGGCAAGAAGTATGTTTTGCTTCATGAGTTGAAGGTACAAAACATGAAAAGGTGAGCCAATAAAAATTTAATTTTTAAGCTTTGGATTTTGACGATGCCGGTCTTTATCGCGTGTATTCTTCTTTTCAAGATTTTTTTGAAACGCTTCCGTAAGGTTAACACCGGTTTGATTGGCCAAACAGATCAACACCCACAGCACATCAGCCATTTCATCCCCAAGGTCTTTATTCTTATCACTTTCTTTTTCAGATTGTTCGCCATACCTGCGCGCGATGATGCGCGCCAACTCACCCACTTCTTCCGTGAGCATGGCCATGTTGGTGAGTTCATTGAAGTATCGCACCCCTACGGTTCTAATCCATTGATCGACTTGTTGTTGAGCTTGTTCGATGGTCATGTAATTCAGTAAATTTCCAGGATTCCTATTTCTCTGTTCTCCACCAGTTCATGAATTGATTGATGATTGTCTATTAATTTAGATAAAACAACCTCCGTGGAAGTATTTCCGGTTCGTAGCCAAATAATTTTTGGTGGAAATCCATTTATGGATTGTAGTTCACGAAAATCTTCGTCAAACGTAACAATAAGATAATTCTGCTTCCGAGCGTAATAAAATATTGCCAAATCATCTTTTAGCTTTGGCCTAACACTGGTTACATGTAAACTGTTTGGAAATGCTTCAAGAGACTTTTTAACAATGCGGTAGGATATATTTTCATCAAACAAAAGTTTCATGAATCAAGAAGTAACCACCTTTACTTTTCTCTCCTTATCAGCAGCATAAGCTAAACAAGCCAGAATATGTTCCTGTTTAAGCTGAGGAAAATCGGCAAGAATTTCTTCGTATGTCATGCCTGAAGCCAGCCATCCTAATACATCGTATACAGATATTCGAGTACCCTTAACACAAGGTCTGCCAAATCGAATGGCCGGGTTAATCTCAATGTATTCCCTATAGTCCATAATCAAAATTAAACATTTTTATTCAAGAAAACTGATCGAAAAACCGCTGAATAGGCACTATTCAAGTTCTTCAAAATCAATATCCATTACCTCAAATTTCTGCCATCCGTTAAAATCGAAATGCCACCATTCGGAAGGATTTACTTTAAACCCATGCTTGTGCATAACAGAAATAATCAGGTCACGATTTTTTCTAATCAGTGGATCTTTCACCGGTGTGGTTGGCCAGGCTTCATTCTTAAACGAATCATACTCAGTTGGCATCTTTAACTCTTCACCGGTTTTTAAATCGATTAATGTCATGTCGATAGCACAGCCACGATTATGTCGTGACCCTTTGTAGGGTGATGCCACATAGGTCGTATCGCGATACACTTCATAAAATTTAACGGTAGCCGAATACGGCCGATAGGCATCGTAGACTTTTATACCAACACCATGTTTTGAAAATTCCTCCTGTGCCTTTTTCAGCGTTTCGGCAACAGGTTTACGGGCATAAGCTCTTGGGAGATTATAGATTACTTCTCCGGTAAAATTATTTGTAGTGGCGTATCGGATATCTAAAACTATTCCGGGAATGGCTGTTGCCAGGTTTACCAATTCCTTTTCAGAATCACCCTTTACTTGTTGCTGATATTGCTGCAGCGTAACCGGAGTGAGTCCGTATTTATACTGGGCTTGTAGTAGCGCAGGAAAAAAAATCAAAAAGAACAGAATGTATTTCATACTCTATTTTTTGTGTCGATAACTATTGTAACCGGTCCGTCATTAACCAAAGCAACTTTCATGTCCGCCCCGAACGACCCGGTGTGTACAGGTTTTTCAAGTACCTCACCGATTACACGAACAAACTTCTCATACATCGGAATGGCAAAGTCGGGTTTGGATGCTTTAATGTAAGAAGGTCGGTTGCCTTTTTTTGTACTGGCATGCAACGTAAACTGGCTTACCACCAGAATATCGCCACCATCGTCCTTTACGCTTACATTCATCACGCCATCAGCATCGTTAAAAATGCGCAGGTTTACAATTTTAGTAGCCAGCCAGTCGATGTCTTCATCCGTATCAGCATCTTCAATGCCTAACAGTACCAGCAAACCTTTTTGAATGGAGGATTTAACAGACTTCTCAATTTCAACTGAACAGGAAGAAACGCGTTGGATAACGGCAATCATTAGCTTAAAATGAAAACCTTAAAATACAGAAATTTCTCTGTGCCTCTATGAAATACGTTAGTGACCTTCGTAGTTAGTGTACTTTTACCACAAAGAACACGAAAGTCAGCACAAAGTATACAAAGGAGTTATCGCGCTTTTTTATTGCCCAATTGTTGTTGAAGTCGAAGTACCTGTAAGGCCAGTTGTTCGGTTAAAGGTGTGGCTGTGCTATCTCCTTCAGGAAGTTTAGCAGAGTAGTAGCCACGCACACTCCACATTTCGAGCACATCAGCAGCTGCAATGGCATAGGGCTCATACTGTCGGTTATCCGAAACAAGCAGCAGTTTACTGTCATCATCATCAAACCGGAACACGCGTTTAAATACAATACCCTCCTGTTGCGTGACCAGCACATAGGACTTCCCATTTTTTACTGCGTCCAGACTTTCCACATATTCACCAAACAAAACGGAGCCGGGTTGTATGGGCAGCATGGAATCGCCCTGAATTTCAAAAGCACGATACGTTTTGTTTTTAGGCAGAACTGGCAAATTAATTTTTGGAAGTTCGGCTATGAATTCCGGATCCTGGTAGCCGGCCAGGTAACCGGCTGATGCCTTTTGCGAAACAAGCTCCACGTTTTCACTTCCGGAAGCATCAACGGTAATGGCCAACACTTCTTTTGAAGGCGATGAGCCCTTCCATTCCTTTTCAGAAAGTTTACTTAAGTCTTTTCGCGTCAGCACATCCATACTCACTTTATACAGATTAGACACATCCAGCAGAACAGCCAGTGGCGGTGTGGCACGCTCTTCTTCGTAGGCACCGATAACGGATTGTTTCAACCCCAGTTTTTCAGCGAACTGCTTTTGGGTGAGTTCATGTTTGAGGCGGAGATACTTAAGATTTCTATTTACGATAGTCATACGTTATAATGATTTAGAGTTACAACTACCCGAAACTCGGGCAATTATACACAGTGAAGTCCTTCGGACTCATTGATTCACAAGGATAAGCAGAAGCCCGAAGGGCTTCAATGTTCCCAACCACGAGTGTAACTCGTGGTTAAAAAAGAAAAGTCTGCCCAACCCCGAAGGGGTTGAATGTACCACCCTACAATAAATATCGCTCATCAAATTCTATTTCGTGTTCAGTCAACAAATTCTTATACTCATCAATAAACGATTTCTTTTTATGATGTTCCTTTTGGTTTTTAATGTAGTTAATAATCCGATCACGACTGCGTACTGAGCACGTAAATGCTCCATACCCCTCCGCGCTGGCGATCAGGGGGCACGCCCAACTTAAATCACTCACAACGCACCCATAACTACAAAGGAATGTGAAGGTAGTCCCGTGTAACCGGGATTACCCACAATTCCAGCGCGCTATGGCAAGCACATCACAAAACTAAAATATTTAGTTTAATAGTAAAACTTATTACTAAAATTTTTAGTTAATATCGCACTGTGGACAGAAACATTATACACCTTGATTTGGATGCCTTTTTTGTGGCTGTAGAGTGCAAAAAGCATAAGGCGTTAAAAGGAAAACCTTTAATTATTGGCGGCCAAAGCCGCAGGGGTGTTGTGGCTGCGTGCAGCTACGAGGCCCGCAGGTTTGGGGTGCATTCGGCCATGCCCATGTACCTAGCCATGCAACTGTGCCCCGATGCATTAGTGATTTCGGGCGACATGGAGGCGTACAGTAAAAACTCACACCTGGTTACCGAAATCATTGCCGACTCGGTGCCGATGTTTGAAAAATCATCTATTGATGAGTTTTACATTGATGCCAGCGGCATGGATAAATTTTTTGGCGCATTTAAATGGGCGAAAGAGCTGCGCAAGAAGATTATAGACAACAGTGGGCTTCCGATTTCGCTGGGTATGTCGGTGAATAAACTGGTATCGAAGGTTACGACCAATGAGTTTAAGCCGGATGCTGAGAAACAAATTCCGGCCGGTGAAGAAAAAGAATTTCTGGCTCCACTGGCGGTAGAAAAAATTCCGATGATCGGGAAACAGACTTCTGCCTTCTTATATGATATGGGTGTGCGCACGGTAGCCACGCTGCGCGAAATGCCATTGAAATTTTTAGTAAGTGCATTTGGTAAGAATGGCATTTCGTTATGGAATAAAGCACACGGCATTGACGACTCGCCTGTGGTGCCGTACAGCGAACAGAAATCCATTTCAACAGAATGCACCTTTGAGAACGATACGATTGATGTAAAAAAACTCAAATCGATTTTGATTGCCATGGTGGAGAAGGTGGCGTTTCAGTTGCGCGAGCAGAAAAAACTCACTTCGTGCATTACGGTAAAAATCCGCTACGCCAACTTTGATACAGAAACCAAACAAATCCAAATTCCTTACACTTCGTCCGACCATGTGCTGCTGCACACCGTAACACAACTCTTTGATAAACTTTACAACCGCAGAATGCTGATACGCCTGGTGGGGGTGCGCTTAAGCGGCCTGGTGCACGGCAATCACCAAATCAGTCTGTTTGATGATACAGCCGAAGGCATCCGGTTATATGAAGCCATTGATAAGATCAAACACAAGCACGGATCGGAAAAACTGGTACGGGCCACTACCATTGGCGTAAGCCGCAGGGTTAGAATGGAGATGAACATGTTTAAAGGGAATTTACGATGAAACCAAGAATGACACAAATTGTCAAAAACCGGGATTATGTTCGTAGTATGAAAACAACACGAACCATGAGAACAGCAGCGATTAAAACCCAGAGCCCTGTACAGGAATTATTCTTTATGATTGCTCCGCCCCGGCACATTGCCAGCGATGTGGCCGTATTGAAAGATGATGTGCATTACCTGATCGGGCACGACTTTGAAGACCGGTTTTCGAAAGCACACATCTCATTATTTAAATATACAGGCGAACACACAGAGGACATGATTCAATTTGTAGAAGAAAAAGCATCTTCGTTTGAAGCCTTTAATGTGTTTCTGAAAGATTTCAATGTATTCCATAACGGTTCAAAGCGTACCATTTATATGGATATTGTAAATAAGTACCCAATCCGTGAATTGTTCGAAAACCTGGTGAAAGAAGACCGTGATTTCACACCACACATTACCATTGCCAAAAATCTTTCTTCTGAAGATTTCTTAAAGTGCTGGCCATACCTGAAAGAACTGAACTACAGCAACCAACATTTTCTATGCGACCGCATTACCGTGCTGACGCGCAATGGTAAGAAGTGGATGCATTATAAGGATATCTGTTTTGGGAGGTAAGCGAATAACTACAATCAACCCGGTCACTGGCAACCGGCAACCTGTTTATTATGTTCCTCAACTGCCATACCGCCTACAGTTTCAAATACGGCACCCTGCCGGTAGAAAAACTTTTTGAGGAAGCACGCAGGTGTGGTGTGCATAAACTCATCCTCACCGAAATCAACAACACCGCTTCCTACATTGAAATGCTGAGGCTGTGTGAAGAGCGAAAACCCGGCTCACCATTGGCCGGAAATAACCCTTACGATCTGGAGATTGCAGTAGGCATCGAGTTCCGGCAAGGACACGACTTACTCTATATCATCATTGCACAGAATAACAACGGCTTCGAAAAAATCAACCGGTTTCTCTCCCATCACAATCGTGAAAATAAAAAATTACCGGAGCGTGCTCCCGAAATTGAAGATACGCTTGTCATCTATTCATTTGGAAAAGCAGAACCCGAACGGTTACGTTCAAATGAATTTATTGGCATTCGCAAACACCAACTCAATCAATTTGCGCTATACACTTCCCGAAAAGAATTTCCTGAAAAATTCGTCATTCTTCATCCGGTAACGTTTGCTTCCAAAACCGATTTCAACACACACCGGTTGTTGCGCGCCATCGATAACAATACATTGTTAAGTAAACTTCCTGCACACGAACAGGCTCACCCCGAAGAAGTGATGATGAAGGAAGAAGAACTGGAATACCATTTTCGTGCTTACCCGGAGCTGATCCGGAACACCAGGAAAATCATGGATCAGTGCTCCATCCACTTTAATCTGAAAGAAGATAAAAACAAAAAAACAGTACTGGGCTCAACGCGGGCCGATTGGGATTTTCTGGTTACACATGCGTGGGAAGGTTTTCAAAGTCGCTATGATGTGGGCAATCCTGATTTGCGCGAACGCTTTGAACGGGAACTGAACATCATCAAGCGTAAGGGTTTTGGCGCCTACTACCTCATCGCCTATGATCTCATTCGGTTTGCCAAAGAACGTGGTTTCGAATACGTAGGCCGTGGCAGTGGAGCCAATAGCGTAGTGGCGCATTGCCTGGGCATCACCAACGTTGATCCCATTGAACTTGATCTTTATTTCGAGCGGTTTTTAAATGTGGAGCGCTCTTCTCCCCCGGATTTCGACCTGGATTTTTCATGGGACAACCGCGATGAGGTGTACAATTACCTTTTTCGAACGTACAGCCAAGATCATGTTTGCCTGCTGGGCACACACGTTACCTATCAAAAACGATCGGTACTGCGCGAGCTTGGAAAGGTATTTGGTTTACCGAAAGCAGAAATTGATGCGATCGTTGAAGAGCCGCATAAATTCAAAAACCGTGATCACATCACCGAATTGATTTTTCGATACGCAGATAAAATGAAAGACCTACCCGCCAACATCTCGATCCATGCAGGCGGAGTGTTGATCACGGAAAAACCCATTTACGCCTACACGGCTCTTGAACTCCCACCCAAAGGCTACCCGGTTTCACATTTTGAAATGCACAATGCTGAAGACATGGGCATTTACAAATTTGATATTCTTAGTCAGCGGGGATTGGGACACTTAAAGGAAACCGTAAAACATGTAAAACGAAATCAAGACATTGATATAGATATTCATCGCTTCAATGATTTTAAAAAAGATGAAAAAATCAAAGACCTGATGCGTCACAGCAAGGCCATGGGTTGCTTTTATGTGGAGTCACCCGCCATGCGCATGCTGTTGGGGAAGCTGCGTTGCGATGATTACCTCACCTTAGTGGCTGCCAGTTCCATCATCCGCCCCGGTGTAGCCCGATCCGGAATGATGCGCGCTTACATTGAACGTTTTCATGCCGTGCGAAATGGTGGAATGTATGAAGCCATTCATCCCTTAATGGATAAACTCATGAAGGAAACGTATGGCGTAATGGTATATCAGGAAGATGTGATTAAGGTGGCACATCACTTTGCCGGGTTAACCTTAACCGAAGCTGATGTACTGCGCAGGGGCATGTCGGGTAAGTACCGATCACGCGAAGAATTTAAACGCGTGCAGGATAAATTTTTTGAGAACTGTCGTGCACGCAACTACCCCGAACACATCATTGAACGGGTGTGGTATGAGATCGAAAGCTTCTCCGGATATTCGTTTGCCAAAGGTCACTCGGCCAGTTACGCGGTTGAAAGCTACCAAAGCCTGTACCTGAAAGCACACTATCCGTTAGAGTTCATGGTAGGTGTGATCAACAACTTTGGCGGCTTCTATAAAACGGAATTTTACTTTCACGAGGCCCGCATGAATGGCGCCATCATTAAAGCACCTTGTGTCAATAAAAGTGAATACCTGACGACTATCTATGGAAAAGAAATCTACATCGGGTTTATTCATTTGAAAAGTCTGGAGACAAAAGTGGCCCAGCAAATTGCTATAGAACGAAAACACGGTGCTTACCGCAGCCTGAATGATTTCATGCGCAGAATACCCATTGGATTGGAACAAATACGCCTGCTCATTCGCATAGGCGCCTTCCGGTTTACCGGAAAATCGAAACAAAAATTATTATGGGAGGCCATGCTGTATTGCAGTAATACAAAAACCAAAAACAGGAATACATCGGAATTATTTGATACCGAACCCAGCGAATATCCACTGCCTGTTCTTCAACGAAACGAATTGGAAGATGCCTTTGATGAAATCGAGCTGCTGGGCTTCCCGCTGTGCGATCCATTTAAACTGGTAGCTACTTCTAACTTCGGTGATACCAAAGCCCTGGAACTACTGACTAAACTCGGAAAGATAGTAACCATACTGGGATACGTAGTAACCACGAAAAATACAGGTACTATAAAGGGGGAACTCATGCATTTCGGTACGTTCTACGACCAGCAAGGTGAAGTATTCGATACGGTGCATTTTCCGGATGTTGCTAAAAAGTTTCCCTTCCGGGGAAGAGGTTTTTATTTCATTAAAGGAAAAGTGGTGGAAGATTTTGGAATCGCTACGATTGAAGTGAGCTCTATGGAGAAGATTCCCTTATTGAATAAAAAGGAACTGCCTTATGAGCCGCTACATCATACGCAACCTAAAACTGCTGAAGTTCCTTCGACTCGTGGATAAACTTACCTTTCGAATTTTGTTTTGCGAAATGGAGCATCGCTTTGGCTACTTTTATTGAATCAATCGCCTTATACTTGAGCGGAATCAAGAATCCTAATGCTTTATACACCACGGTTGCCGCACCTTCTCCTGCGCGTTTCTCCGTGCGCTCACCCAACAACAACGAGGGTCTGAAAATGTGATACGAATCAAATCCAACCGCATCAATGGCTTGCTCAATTTCACCTTTTACTTGATTGTAAAAAATTCCGGATTTCGGATCGGAGCCCAACGCAGTAATGAGCAGGTATTGTGTTGCTCCCTGGTTCTTTGTTAACTTGCCCAACTCAAGCGGATACTCAAAATCCACTTTTCGAAATGCGGCCTGACTGCCAGCTTGCTTGATGGTTGTTCCCAGACAACAAAACACATCATCTGCCTTCAACTGATCATGATGTTTGGTAAGTGTGTCGAGGTCGGCTACAATGTTCTGAAGTTTGGCGTGTTGAATGGCCAGTGGTTTTCGACTGATGGCCTTAACAACCGTATAATGCGGATCATCCAGCAACAATTCAAGCAGTTGCTTTCCAATCAATCCGGTAGAACCGGCCAACAAGGCTGTTCTCATGAAAGTTTAAGATTGGATTCCTCCCAGATCAGAAACTTATCAATTTCAGTTTGAACAGAGCTGTACACCCATACTAAAATTGAAAAATCATCGGTTAACCCAACCACAGGAGCAAGATCAGGAATAAGATCGAACGGGTTTACGAAATAAATGATGGCCGCTAAAATCATGGCGATGGTTTTCCACGGAATGTTCCGGTAACTGCCCTTCGTATATGATTTCACAAGCCTTACCAATACATCGAGTTTGGACTTTACTTTCCGAAAACTCAAATCATTTTTATTCATGCGACCTACCTTAATGGCCAACTGCGAAAGCAGCATGGCAATGCGCCCATGGCGACCGAAGAAGCCGGAAGCTTTGTGTAAGGCCGATTGATAAAAAATATTGGTCATGTTAAAAGGTCTGTTGTATCTCCCGCTTTATTTCCACCAGCGCATGCGCAATGGAGTCGTGTTTGTTAATGATCTTTTCAAAAATCTTTTTCGACAAATCCAGACTGGTAGCCTCCTGCCCCACTTCCGATGCCGCCTCGTTAATCGTTACCACCAAATCTTCCTTCGCATTACGAACAAGTTCCCAGCTGTTTTCGCTCATAAAAATCTGCTGCGAAACGTTATGGTTATACTCATTGCGTATTTCGCTGAGCAACACCTGGTGAAACTCGCGAGCTGGTATAGCACCCGGATTCAGGCGTACTAACAAATTTTGCGGACTGATTCGTTCCAGAAACAGGCACATTCTTTCATAGGCCTGTAAACGCAACGGCAACACCGTTTCAATGCTGCGACTGCGAATTTCAAGCTTTTTCAGTTCAATTTCTTTGGCCAGAAACGACCGTACCAACAAGTATGCCGCATACAACACTAACGAAGCGGGGATCAAAATCTTGCCAAAATCAATAAGAGCATCCATACGAAATCAATTTCAATCTAATTGTGTTTGAAATTTAGATAATTTTGGCCGACATAACCGCGAATACTTGCAGATGATTGATTTTCAACCCGTAACACTTACCCCAAAAGCTGCTGAAGAAGTACGCAAAATCATGCAGACAAAAAACATTCCTGCCGATTACGGCTTGCGGGTTGGGGTTCGTGGTGGGGGTTGTGGCGTTTCCCTGCTCATTGGGTTCGACAAAAAGAAAGAAAACGATCAAAGCTATACGATTGAGGGTATACCCGTTTTGGTAGACAAGCGCCATACCATGTACGTGGTGGGCAAAGAAATTGATTTTTATGAAGGCGATGAGGGTCGCGGCTTCATGTTCACCGATCCAAAAGCAGCTACTTCAGAGGCTTAAACTCAGCAAGTTTCAGGTTTTACACCCCATACGAACCCACGATTTTTACAGCATAATCAAACAACTACCTTTATGCTGTTGATCAGTCAGGAAAACCATATTAATTACCAGCGCATTGCGCAGGCCATCGAATACCTGGAAAAAAATGTTCATCGCCAGCCCGAACTGGATGAAGTGGCGGAACAGGTCCACCTCTCGCCTTTTCATTTTCAGCGCATGTTTACCGAATGGGCAGGGATAAGTCCGAAGCGGTTTTTGCAATTTTTAACCACCGATTTTCTGAAAGGCAAATTACAGGAAACCAAAAACCTGGAAGAGTTGGCGCAAACTGCCGGCTTATCAGGCCAGTCGCGGGTGTACGATTTGTTTACCACCCTTGAAGCTGTTACCCCGCAAAAGTATAAGTTACGCGGATCGGGCATTCAGATTGAATTTGGATTTCATCAAACACCTTTTGGCAACTGCCTGATTGGTGTTACGGAACGCGGGGTTTGCTGGCTTTCATTTTTTAATGTGGATGATGATGGACGGCATGAGTTGGAAAGCATGAAAGCACATTGGCATAATTCTGTTTTTCATCAGGATCAGGGCTTAACGAAAAATTTTGTTGAATCGATTTTTAATCGTAATAACGCAGGCCTGCCTGCCGGCAAAGCAGGGGCGCAAAGAAAACTCCACTTATTTGTAAAAGGAACAAATTTTCAGATCAAGGTTTGGGAGGCGTTGCTGAGAATACCGATGGGCGATGTAACTACGTACCAACAGATTGCTGAAAAAATTTCAAACCCGAAAGCGATGCAAGCGGTAGGCTCTGCAGTAGGATCGAATCACATTGCCTACCTTATCCCTTGTCACCGGGTAATACGCAAAGATGGCATCCTGGGTGAGTACCGTTGGGAAGCCACACGCAAGAAAAGCATCATCGGTTGGGAGATGGCCAAAGCATCGGGTTTTTGAAACCTGGTGAATTTTGCTCCGCTTAGTAAAGTCAACCAAGACCCTATGAAGTACAGCATTGATACACCAACAAAACACGACTATCCTGAACTCATTGATGTATGGGAAAAATCCGTTCGGGCTACGCATCACTTCCTGCCGGAAGAATATATTCAATACCTCAGGCCACTAATTCTTGATAAATATTTTGATGCCGTTTCGCTACTCACCGTCCGGGATAAGCAGAAAAAAATTATGGGATTTATGGGTACATCCAACGACAAAGTGGAGATGTTGTTTATTGATCCAGTATATCGTGGAAAAGGAATCGGAAAATTATTGATGGACCATGCCATTCAGGAATTGCATATTCGCAAAGTGGATGTTAACGAGCAAAATGAGCAAGCCGTTGGCTTCTATGAGAAACTTGGATATACCGTAATCAAACGCCTGGAGGTTGATAGCTTAGGGAAGCCCTACCCTATTTTGGAGATGGAACTACTCTGAAATATGGTATGGCAGGCAAAAAGTCTTTAAATTAGGGACTATGAAAGCTAAAGTGCATGAAATGAATATCGAAAAAGACAAGCTTGAAATTATCAAGTGGGTGACAACTTTAAAGGACGAGACCTCAATAGAAAGACTCAAAATGTTAAAGGACAGCCGTTCCAAAACAGACTGGTGGGATCAGATTTCAGACGAAGAAAAAAATGCGATTGAAAAAGGGTTAGCAGATATTAAAGCTGGCAGACTAAAACCGCATAAAGAAGTTAGAAAACTCTATGAGAAGTGGCTATAGGATTCAATGGACGGAAAGGGCGATATTCGACCTGCAAAACATCATAGACTATCTTCTATACAAATGGACAGAAAAGGAAGTCAAGAATTTTGTACGAAAACTAGATAAGCGACTCGAATTAATTTCCATCAACCCAAGACTTTTTCCTAAGACTAAAAAGAGAAGGAATGTAAGGCGATCTGTACTGACAAAACATACAGTAATTTACTACGAGACATCCACAGACACGATTAGAATAGTGACGTTGTTCGATCCAAGACAAGACCCCAGGAAATTAAAGATTTAGCAAAACCGCGTTGCCCAACACGGTTTGTTTATCTCTGGCGAATCATCCATAACAAGTAATCACCCCGTCTCATCTATCACCTTCACATACGCATCCCGGTAATGCTTAATCAGATTCTGCCAGTCGAACTCGGCTGAGTGGTTCTCCACATTGTTACGCTGCATGATGCGCTCGCGCCTGGTCTGTTTTAAAAAAGCATACAACGCATCTGCCAATTGGTTGGCCGACCACTCAAAGGTTCGCTTGCCGCGTTCAATTACGTACAACCCGTATTGTGCTGGATCGGTGGAGTGGCGCAGAATATAATCGCCAAAGCCGGATAAATCGCTGGTAACAGCCGGCACACCACTGGCCATACACTCCAACGGGGTATACCCCCACGGCTCATAATAACTCGGGAAAATCCCTAAATGACAACCGCGAACAAACTGGCTGTATTCAATACCGAACAACGGATTAGAAGTGTTGATAAAATCGGGGTGGTACACAATCTTAACTTTGTCCGACTGATGGTTTAACAAATTGTGCTGATGTACATATTGTAAAATCTCATCGCCTTGTTCATCTACCAGTTTGTGCGTGTACACCAGCGGTGGTTTATTGCTCTTCCACGATTGTATCGTTCTGCGGTAGCGCAGCTTCCAGTATTCGTCCACAAAATCATTTAAGTTGGGCAACCGGTTATCCTGACTGGTGGTGCTGGCGTAAAACAGTCGCCTGCCCACTTGTTTTTGAATCGCATCACACGTTTGCCGCACTTCTTCCATCACCCCACGCGATTGCAGTACTTCTGGTTTAATGCTGTAGTAATCCCGCTTGGTTACAAAAAACATCACCACTGTTACATCAACCTGGTCTTTCTTCAAGCGTTCGTTGAGTAAGCGCAGTGCCTGAAGGGTTAAATCAAATCCTTTGTTCTTATACTCGTAACGGCCCGAGGTAAAAAAGTAAATGGTCTTGTCCAGGTCAAACGAATAGGATTGAAAGAAATGTCCCATCACAAACTGGTGAATTTCTTCCTTGTATTGCGCATGCAGGTTTTGGAATTCGTGCAGCGCAACAAACCGCTCAATGTTCAGTCCGTTGGGTAGAATAACTTCAGGAATACGTTTTAGCAGGTGCTTGCATTCCCGTGCGGTAACATCACTTACCGTAGTTAAAACATCGGCATGGTTGGCGCAGTTAAATTCAATTCGGGCTTCCGTTTCAATGCCGAATTTTTTTGCTTCTGTTTCCCACTTAAAAAACGGGAGATGCGCATAGAACTGTGGTGAGTTAATGGCCAGATGCCTGCCCAGTTGTGTAGCATGGGTAGTGAATATGGTGCGTACCGGTAATTTCTTCTTCTTGATGTCCAAAATAGGAAGCCCAGCCATCCACTCATGAAAATGTGCAATGATCGGTTCTTCCTTATCAGCAAACTGAATGAAGGTTTCGATGAACAACGAAGTTAAATAACTAAAAGCCACCACACGGTTAATCAGCTCGTTATTTTCAGGCATGCCAATGCCGAAATCTTTCCACCAGGTGTAACGAATCTCCCGAACCTGATCAGTCGTAAGGCTATCCGGATTTAATAAGATTACTTTTGGTCTTCCCGTAACCAACCATTCGGCATAATATGCTTCAATACCTTGCTCGCGTAAATGTTGAACGGCCAATCCAAAAGCATCACTTAAATTTTCCAATGGTTCAATTTCCGCCAATATGTTTTTCGATAGGTACGGGCCAATCAAACAATACGGCCCGTTTTTGTGCTCCATCATGGCTGGCACCTTCGATCGGATTACCGTGTAAATCCCTCCCACCTGGTTGCACACTTCCCAGGCTACTTCCAGCACCGTGGCTTTCGGAAAATCGCTTGTTTCGGCTTGCTTTCTTTTTGGCATAAAAGGCTGTTGTATTAAGTCAAAATGACCGTAACAGGTTTCTAAATCTAAAAATTTAATGACAAAAATTCCTGAAAGTTGATCAAACTTTCAATGGATTGTGTTTTGTGGAAAGAGCGTGAGAGAACACATTTATGAACTTCGAGAAATTCACCATTAAATCGCAGGAAGCGTTACAGAAGTCGGCAGAGATTGCCATGGGTTTGCAGCAACAAGCCATTGAACCCGGGCACGTATTGAAAGCCATTTTTGAAACGGATGAAAACGTTACTGCCTACCTGATTAAAAAGTTAGCCATCAACACTGGGGTTTTTCAAACCCGACTGGAAGAGTTGTTGAATTCCTATCCGAAAGTATCCGGCCAACAACCGTATTTATCATCTGCAACCAACACGCTTTTACAACAAGCAGAAAAAGAACTTCGCGAATTCAAAGATCAATACATTGCCGTTGAACATTTGCTGTTGGCACTGCTTGCAGGAAAAGACAAGGCCGCGCAGGTAATGCGTGATGTGGGTTTTGAACGATCAACATTGTTAAAAGCCATTAAAGAATTGCGTGGTGGATCATCGGTAACGGATCAAAATGCCGAAGCGAAATACAAATCGCTGGAGCGTTACTCCAAAAACCTGAACGAGTTGGCTAAGAAGGGTAAAATCGATCCGGTAATTGGTCGCGATGAAGAGATCAGACGGGTATTACAAATCCTCTCACGCAGAACCAAAAACAACCCAATCCTTTTAGGTGAACCAGGTGTAGGTAAAACCGCTATTGTTGAGGGCATGGCGCAACGTATCGTAGATGGTGATGTGCCTGAAAATCTAAAAACTAAAATTATTGTTTCGCTGGATATGGGCTTGCTGGTAGCAGGTGCCAAATACAAGGGCGAGTTTGAAGAACGATTGAAAGCCGTTATCAAAGAAGTTACCGATTCGAACGGACAGATCATTTTGTTTATTGATGAAATTCACACGCTTATTGGTGCCGGAGGTGGTGGTGAAGGGGCGATGGATGCGGCCAACTTACTGAAGCCAGCATTGGCGCGGGGCGAATTGCATGCCATCGGTGCCACTACGTTAAAAGAATATCAAAAGTATATTGAGAAAGATAAAGCGCTGGAACGCAGGTTCCAGTCGGTAATGGTTGATGAGCCTTCGGTGGAGGATTCGATTTCCATCCTTCGCGGAATAAAAGACAAGTACGAACTGCATCACGGTGTGCGTATTAAAGACGATGCGGTAATTTCTGCAGTAGAACTTTCGAGTCGCTATATCAGTGACCGTTTCTTACCAGATAAGGCCATCGACCTGATGGATGAAGCTGCCTCCAAACTTCGGTTGTCGATGGACTCGTTGCCGGAAGAACTGGATGAGCTCAACCGAAGAATTATGCAATTGGAAATTGAGCGCGAGGCCATCCGTAGGGAAAAAGACAAAGAGAAGGAAACCACACTCAGCAAGGAAATTGCTGACCTGTCGGAAGAACGCAATACCCTGAAAGCAAAATGGGAAAGCGAGAAGGAAGTGGTGCAGGGAATCCAAAAAACCAAGGAGGCGATTGATAAACTAAAGTTTGAGGCCGAACAAGCTGAAAAAGCTGGCGATTATGGAAAAGTTGCTGAAATCCGCTACGGTAAAATAACGGAAGCAGAAAAACGTCTTAATGAATATCAGCAACAGATGAAAGAAATGCAGGGCGAAAAATCCCTGTTGAAGGAAGAAGTGGATAGTGAAGACATTGCTGAAGTAGTGGCCCGCTGGACCGGCATACCGGTTTCGAAAATGTTGCAGAGTGAGCGCGAGAAATTATTGAGTCTGGAAAAGGAGTTAAGCAAGCGCGTTGCCGGACAGGAAGAAGCCATTCAGGCACTAAGCGATGCTGTACGGAGAAGTCGTGCGGGTTTGCAAGACCCCAAACGCCCGATTGGTTCGTTCATCTTTATGGGAACAACCGGTGTAGGAAAAACAGAGTTATCGAAAGCGTTGGCTGAATACCTGTTCAACGATGAGCATGCGATGGTGCGCATCGACATGAGTGAGTATCAGGAGCGCCACAGCGTGAGCCGATTAATTGGTGCGCCTCCGGGCTATGTGGGTTACGATGAAGGCGGGCAGCTTACCGAGGCCATTCGCAGAAAACCATATTCAGTAATTCTGTTGGATGAAATTGAAAAAGCGCATCCGGATGTGTTCAACATTTTGTTGCAAGTATTGGATGATGGAAGGTTAACGGATAATAAAGGTCGTGTAGCCAACTTTAAGAATACCATCATCATCATGACCACCAACATTGGTTCGCACATCATCCAGGAAAACTTCGAAAAAATAACGGACGAAAACTATTTCGAAGTAATCGAGGGTACGAAAGAAGAAGTGCTGACGTTATTAAGGAAATCCGTTCGGCCGGAATTTGTGAACCGCATTGATGAGATCATCATGTTCCGTCCGTTGAGCCGAAAAGACATCCGCAAGATTGTAGATATCCAGGTTGACCTGGTACGCAAGCGGCTGGAGGAAGCCGGAATTAAAATAGAAATTTCGGATGCAGCGCGTGACCGGCTGGCGAAAATCGGGTACGACCCGCAGTTTGGCGCCCGGCCGTTGAAACGCGTTATGCAGCGCGAGGTGCTGAATGAGCTCTCGAAACAGATATTGGCCGGAAAAGTTCACAAGGACTCGGTTATTTTCATCGATATCAAAAACGAAAATGAATTCGTTTTCGAGAACCTTGAGGCGGCCACCATTGTTAATGAATTGAGTTAAGGATTGACATTCTCCGTAGCCGGCCTGTCCGGCATTCCCCTCGCGGAGAAATTCTGCGAAAGCAAGGATTGAGGGTTTGGTTAGAGGGGTTTGGTTGAATACCCCGCTTGGGAAACTGAGCGGGGTTTCTTTTTATAGCTGATCAAAGTTTTGGCATCTTTGAGAGATATTTAAACCATGCGCTCCTACATAAAAGTCTTTTTCATCGGGTCGTTTTTTTTCATAAACACCCTTACCGCCTTTGGACAGGCCGAAATTTCTCCTTCACCTTATTTTACCTACGGCAGCGGACTGGGTATGATTTCTCCCGACAGCCTGTTTATGCTGAATATCCGCTTCCGGATGCAAAACCGGGCGGCCTTTACCACGGTTGACGAAAATGACTTTTCCATTGACCAGGTTGAGGCGCGTGTAAGGCGATTGAGACTTCGTTTTGAGGGGTTTATTTATACACCCAAATTATACTACCTGATTCAGCTTGCCTTTTCCCGGGCAGATATGGATTACGATGATACCGGGTTCCCGAATGTAATTCGTGATGCTATGGTGATCTATCGATTCAACGAACACTTTGCCATTGGCCTTGGCCAGACCAAACTTCCTGGAAATCGTCAGCGGGTAAACTCATCGGGCGATCTTCAATTACCCGATCGGTCCATAGTGAATTCAACGTTTAACATCGATCGTGATTTTGGCGCACAGGTTTACTATAACAACAACATTCAGGGTTTTCACTATGTAGTCCGTGGCGCTATCTCTTCGGGTGATGGACGAAACATTACCGCATCTGATCGCGGCCTTGCCTATACAGGCCGATTGGAATTGCTGCCGCTAGGTCGCTTTACCAATGGTGGCGATTATTTTGAAGGCGACCTGGTACGTGAACCCAAGCCAAAAATTTCGGTGGGGCTAACACTCACATCCAACCAGGATGCCATTCGTACAGGCGGCCAACTCGGAACATTTTTGTACGAACCACGCGACATCGAAACACGCATGATCGATTTTCTTTACAAACATAACGGTTGGTCGTTGTCCACTGAATTTTTGAAACGCACTTCTCCAAATCCGCTAACGCAAAACACGGATGGTGACATCCGTTACGTTTATGCGGGTCATGGCGAGAATTACCAGGCCAGTTATCTGTTCAAGAAAAACTATGAATTAACCGGAAGGTTTTCGCGGGTTCGTCCGGATGTACCCATTCAATTATTTGAGGAAGAAGTGAAGCAATACACCTTAGGTGCTACCAAATATATTCGTGGGCACCGGTTAAAATTGCAGGCCGATGTTACCTATGAACAAAACCATTGGCTTCAGGATACGAATACTGATTTAAACCGCTGGCAGCTTCGCTTGCAGATTGAAGCGGGTATCTGAAACTGTTAACCGATTTTTTCTACGCCCAACCCGGGTTTATCGGAGCAATACATGATTCCGTCCTTCAGGATAAAGCCGCCTTTCACAACATCGTTGCCTAGGTCAAGACTTCCATCCAGGTCGATGTATTTTGTATTGGAGCAGGCAAATGCTGCGTGTAAAGCAGCTGTAATGCTTACAATGCTTTCATCGTTACAACCCCAGAATAAATCAATGCCCTCATGAAGAGCGATGTCGGCAATTTTTAAGCCTTGCGAAACACCGCCACATTTCATCAACTTAATATTAAATATACCGCAGGCCCGTGGAGGCTTAACCAACTCAAGAGCATGCACAGGTGAAATCAACGATTCATCGGCAGCAATTACTTCACGAACTTCATCGGGCAGCGCTTTCATTTCCGAAATCGCTTTAGCTGGGAGTGGCTGTTCAATCAACTCAATTTTTAAATGCTTAGTCTGTTGATAAAAGGCAATGGTTTGCGCTGAATCATACCCCTGGTTGGCATCAATGCGAATGGCATAATCATACCCGAATTGCTCACGCATTTTAACCATGCGTTCAATATCTTCTTCCAGGTCTTTACCCAACTTTACTTTAATGGCCTTAAATCCTTGTTTCAAATAATCATCAGTCTCTTTAAGTGTTTCCATTACGTTCTTAATGCCGATTGTGTTTGATGTTGGCATTGACTGAATTTTCTGCCCAAGGTATTTTACCAACGGAATGCCCAGAAATTTGGTAAACGCATCGTGTAAGGCAATATCCAATGCGGCTCGTGCAGCCGGGTTTTTTGGAAACTTCTGCCAAACCTCAAACGCGAGTTGCTTCATTTCCCGAATATCACGACCAACCAAAAACTCAAGATTTCTTTCCTGAAGCGCATCCAAGGTTTGAGTCAGGTTCTCTCCCACTACATATTCGCTTGGATTGCCCGAGCCAATACCGGTAGTGCCATCTGCCAATGTAATTTCCACAAAGGCATTGCGCACTTCATCCACAGTTTTAAAAGCAATGGTATATGGCTTTGTGTTGCCCAGGTCTGCACTCCAGATTTTTATATCCTTGATTTTCATGATTGCGATTTGAGTTTGTAGTTCGGATTAACCTTTACGCTGCTTCAACAGATTTGCGAAAACCGTTACCAGCTTGTCAACACCATCTTCAAGCGGAAGTACCACCGGAATGTTCAGTTCTGCTTCCGTTTGTTTCGCCCACTCGCGTGCTTCTTCGGTTTTCATTTTCATGGTGTTTACGGTAATACCAACCGTGTTGGCTCCGTAAATTTTTATCAGATCAATTTCATCTTTCACAGCAGGAATGTATGCCGGATAGTATTCCATGTCTTTGTATTGCTTACGTGCTGGATTGTGTTGCAGAATAACCACATCTGCATCAGCCGATACAATCCATTCGGCACCAGCTGGTCCGCTTGGGTTGCGCAAAGAAGACTGACCTTCAATAAACATAATATCGGGTTTTACATCCTGATAGCATTGCCAGATGGCATGCTCCATCTCGCCTGAGATAAAATCATTCAGCGTTGAATCGAAAATGAAACCATACTTCGCACCTTGCATCCATCCGGTTTGACCGGTGTAAATCATTTCCGCTTTATAACCCGCTTTGGTCATCGCTTCGGTAAGAATACGCGAAGTGGTTCGCTTGCCTAAAGCACAGTCGGTGCCGAGTACTGCCACCTTGAGTGATTTCACTTCCTTGATCTTCCCGTTCCAGAAATGGAGATCTTTGAATTTTTTCGGCTTACGAACATCTATAATTTCAAGGCCCTTTGCTTTCGCCAATGCAGCCAGCTCTTCATGATCAGACACATAATCATGCAGACCGTTGACTATACTCAGGTTGTTTTCAAGGGCTTCTTTCAGCATCGCCATGAGCGACTCCGGTATTACCCCTCCTTTTGTAGCCACACCAATAACACAGTATTGTGCCTTCTCAGGAGATTTTTTTACAAATTCAGAAATCGACTCATAAATAGGCATGTTCCGGTTTTTGCCATCCAGCACCTCACCGGCATCCTTTCCAGTCAATTTATGATCGATAAAGCCAAGAAGATTGAAACGCTCCGTTCCACGAATAAGGCCGTGTGCGGTTTTTGCGTTGCTGCTATCCAGATAGCCGCCTGTAATAACAATTGCGTTGGTTTTCATAGGGTTTGGAAAAAGGCGAAAATCAGGGATAAATAAGAGTTTTCAAAGGGCAGCGCGGGCTATTTTCACTAATTTTGCAGAAAGGAAAGGAGGCCTTATGAAAGGACTAATTACGGTGTTGGTGTTGCTTGTTTCGCTTTGCGGATACACCCAACAAATTACCGGAACATGGCAGGTAAGCCAACAGGCTAACTGCATGAGTGGCGAACTGGGCGAAGTCTCTGAAACCGAGGAAGAGCTTCTTGGAGAGATGGCTTCACGCTCAGGCAATACCCCAAAAACCTTCACCTTCAATAGCGATGGTACCGGAACGGAGAACTGGCGCACATACGGCAAGCGAAAACCTTCCGCTAAAGAAAAATTCCTCTATCGTTATTCAGAGGGTATGCTGTACCTGCTCGACAAAAAATCGCGGTTGATTACGGGAACCTATATCATTGAAGAAATAACCGCTTCTTCATTGGTCATTATCAACAAAGATCGCACGTGTGAGCGCGTGGAGTTTGTGCGAATTCAATAACATGACCGTCAGCACCGAAAAAAGAGATATCCGCAAGCTTACACTTGACGAGCTGAAAACCTTCTTTATTGAGAAAGGAGAAAAAGCCTTTCGGGCGCAGCAGGTGTACGAATGGCTATGGAAAAAATCTGCCAAGGATTTTAACCAGATGACCAACCTATCGGTGCAAACCCGCGACATGCTCAATGAGCATTTCACCATCAACCACATCCGGGTGGATAACATGCAACGCAGCGAAGACGGCACCATAAAAAATGCAGTAAAGCTGTATGATGGTTTGGTGGTTGAGTCGGTTTTAATTCCCACCAAAGACCGGATAACCGCATGTGTGTCATCACAAGTGGGGTGCAGCCTCGATTGTAAATTTTGTGCCACTGCCAGACTGAAACGCATGCGTAATCTTTCACCTGATGAAATTTATGATCAGGTGGTGGCCATTAAACAACAAGCCGAATTATTTTTCAATCGCCCGCTCACCAATATTGTGTTTATGGGCATGGGTGAGCCGTTACTGAATTACGCGAACGTGATCGAAGCCATCAATAAAATCACGTCACCTGAAGGACTGAACATGGCTTCTAAACGCATTACCCTCTCAACGGTAGGCATTGCCAAGATGATCAAAAAAATGGCTGATGATGGTGTGAAGTTTAACCTGGCCGTTTCGCTTCATGATGCCATAAATGAAACACGCTCGGCTATTATGCCCATTAACGAAACCAACCCGCTGGAAGAATTGGCAGAGGCTTTGAAGTATTGGTATAAAAAAACAAAACGAAAAGTTACCTACGAGTACGTAGTGTGGAGAGGGATCAATGATACCATTGAGCATGTTCAGGCCTTGGTAAAATTCTGTAAGCACATTCCCTGTAAAGTAAACCTGATCGAATACAACCCGATTGATGACGGTGAGTTTCAGCAGGCCTCACCCGAAGCCATCCAGCTATACCAGACAACGTTGGAAAGAAATGGTATCATCGCACGCATTCGAAAAAGCAGAGGTAAAGATATTGATGCCGCGTGTGGGCAGTTAGCGAATAAATCCTAATAGCTATTGCTTCTTACTCGCATTAAAAAGCTTCTCTTTCTCCTCCTTGGTCAGGCTCTCGTAACCGTGATCTGAAATCTTATCCAGAATGGCATCAATTTCTTCCTGAGAAGTTTTAGCAGCCTTTTTAGCGCTGCTTTTTTTTGGTTCTTCGCTTCGGTAGGTAACTTTTACTTTTGGTTTCTCCTTAAAGAGATCTTTAAACCAATCCAACGTTACGGTTATCCAACCACCCCAGTTTACACCGGCCTGTAGTTGCTTGATGTAAATGAAACCCATCAATGCTCCGCCCAAGTGGGCAATGTTACCACCTAGGTTTACACCCTGACGAACATAGAGCAATGAAAGTACCACATAGAACATGGCGATATATTTGATCTTAACCGGACCAAAGAACAAGAGAAAGAACGTGTAGTTCGGAAGTAAAACTGCCGTGCCGACTACAATAGCATAAATCGCACCTGATGCACCAACCATCCCGGCATTACCAAAAAATTCAGGATTTAGATTATAAATCAGCAAATACGCAATGCCACCAGTAAGCCCGCCTAGTATATACAACGCAATCAGTTTATCACTTCCCAGGTATTCAACAAACACACGCCCGAACCAATACAACACCAACATGTTAAACAGAATGTGAAAAATATCCCACATGCTGTGTGCAAACATGTAGGTAATGAGCGTCCATGGCCGAGTAATAAATTCAGAAAGACCGGAAGGGATGGTGAACTGTTTATAGATAAATTCAAAAACAAACTCAGTACCGGGAATTCCACTAATTAAAAACAGCACCACCAGGAACAGGTAGATCACCACGTTCACAATGATCAACTGAACGTGAGCGTTGTTGTACCGGTTAAAAGCGCTTTTGAAATCGTCAAACATACTTGCTTACTTAATAGTATGAGCCCCCTCGTCCGCCCCAGAATTTGATAAAAAGAAATGCTACCACTATTCCACCTAAGTGTGCAAAATGCGCCACACTTCCGCTTCTGTCCATGATAAACGTCAACCCAAACAAAAAGAATACAAGGTACTTGGCCTTTATCGGAATCGGGGGGATCAGCAATTGAACTTCCATATTCGGAAACAGCATACCAAAGCCCATCAAAACTCCATAAATCGCACCAGAAGCACCCAGCATCCCACTACCTCCTCCTGTGTAGAGATCAATCAACACACTAAAAATTGCAGCCCCTACCCCAGTAACAATATAGAAAAGTAAAAACCGCTTTGACCCCCAAAAGGTTTCGAGTATTGGGCCGGTAAATGCCAACATTAGCATATTAAAAAAGATATGCATGAAGCCCCCATGAATAAACATATAAGTAAAGAGCTGATATGGCTTAAAGTATTCACTGTTTACAGTATGTAGTAATAAATAAGATGTTAATACGTCTTTTGTTAATACTTGTCCGAGAAAGACAATCGCATTAATCATCAGCAAATTTCGAACAACAGGGGTAAGATTAAACATGAATTATCAACGGTTACTTTTGTCTAAAGTACATTCCAATTTTAGCCAAATCAAAAATAAAATACGTGGTTTCTCCATCTGGCGAATACCCGGGCGCTTTGCAGGCCATCAGGTTAGTAACAAGGGCCTGCATGGCTTCAGGTGTAAGCTTTTCACCTGCTTTAATGGATGCCCGCTTTGCTAACGACCGGGCCAGGTTTTCCTTTACCGGCAACGCCAATTCGGCCTGATTTAGCTTAAACTGGTCCATTAACCCCTCAAATAATTTCTTCGTTTGATTGTCATCAATACCAGCGGGTATACCCTGAACCACAACGGTATTTTTTCCGAAAGGTTCAAACCGAAAACCCAGTGCTGTAATTTCCCTTTCCATCTCCATTAACATGGCAAAATCCCCGGCAGTAAAGGATATGGTTTGTGGAAACAGGCTCTGTTGGCTCTCGCCTGCATTCCGATTTAATCGATCCATGAATTTTTCAAACAACACACGTTCATGCGCAGCTTGCTGGTGAATAATCATCAAGCCGGCTTTTACCTGGCGTACAATGTATTGGTTGTGCAACTGAAATAATTGTTCACTTGCTGATGAAGTAAGTTCGTGCTGCTCTTTTGATTCCAAAAATTCCAATTCCTTCGCTGAAAGCTGCTGACTTACCTCTTTACCTCCGCCTACCTCACCATCAAACAATTTTTCCCACTCCTGCTGACTTGATCGCTTGAATGATGTTTGGAAGCGCTCTTCAAAATACACTTCACGTGCAGCTTCTTTAGATGTACCCGATAGTTTGGTAATGATGTTTACATCTTCTGCAAAATCCAATGCGGGTGCCAGGTTGTGCGAGCCCAATGCCTGCCGTACGGCTGAACGCACCACTGCATAAACTGCGCGTTCATCATCAAACTTAATTTCTGTTTTTGTGGGATGAACGTTTACATCAATGTGCTTCGGATCGATTTCAATGAACAACACATAAAACGGAAATGAATTTTCAGGCATCAACCCTTCAAATGCATTCATCACCGCGTGGTTCAGGTAATTGCTACGAATAAACCGGTTGTTCACAAACAGAAATTGTTCACCACGTGTTTTCCGGGCAAATTCAGGCCGGCCAATGTATCCGCTCACTTTAACGTAATCCGTTTCTTCCGTGCAGGACGCCAATTGTTCCTGGTATGATTTTCCAAAAAGATTAACAATGCGGTGACTGAGCTTACCCGGTGGCAAATCAAATACTACCTCATCACCTTGAATAAAAGAAAATGAAATAGCTGCATGTGCTAATGCCAGACGCTGAAACTCATCAATGATATGCTTAAGCTCAACTGGATTTGATTTTAAAAAATTTCTGCGGGCCGGAATATTATAAAAAAGATTCTTCACGCTGATGCTCGTGCCCTTGTCACATGCAACAGGCTCTTGCCTTTTCACTTCCGATCCCTCCACTACCAGCAACGTTCCCAACTCTCTGTCGGCCAACCGCGTTTTCATTTCCAGTTGTGAAACAGCGGCAATGGAGGCCAGGGCTTCACCACGAAAACCCATGGTACGGAGTTTAAACAAATCTTCCGCTGAGCGAATTTTCGATGTGGCATGTCTCTCCAAACTCATGCGGGCATCGGTTTCCGACATGCCCATGCCGTTATCAATTACCTGGATTAAACTTTTGCCTGCATCTTTTACAATCAGTCGAATATTCGTAGCGCCCGAATCAATTGAGTTTTCCATCAACTCTTTCACGGCCGAAGCAGGACGCTGCACCACTTCACCGGCAGCAATCTGATTGGCTATAGAATCGGGCAAGAGTTGAATGATATCGGGCATCTTTGGAATTTATTTGCGTACAAATCGTATCCAAAGATAAACCGGAATGATCAGCGCCAGAAAATAAATGGAAACGTTACCGTAATGCAGGTAAGCAATAACAAACAACACCAATATCATGATAATCACCAGGCGCAGAATATTCGCTGACGGATCAAAGTTTTTAGTCTGCTTACCTCTCGCTGTGCGGAATGACCCGGATATCCGTGCACGGTATGCCCTTAATTTTTCCTCATCCTCATCAGCTCCATTTACCTCCTTTTGAATACGCTCTTCACGAGCTCTTCGTTCTTCTTCCTGCGGATCGTAATGCCGGGGAGTAAAATTAAACCGCTTATGTCTCGGTGTTTTTGTAAACAGGGTAGGAAACTTCATGGTAGATAAATTTGGTTGCCTTCCTTATAATGCAACTTTTTATGCTGCGTCACCATTGTTACCTTAGGCACTGAAATAATGTATAAAAGGCTCACAAAAATGCCTCTATTCAACTGGAATTACAAAAAAGCAAACGGTCTCACAGGTAAAAAAGTTTGCGCAGTCATATTTCTTCTGTTTACCGCCTATTTTGAACTTTTTGGGCAAAATGACAGAGAAAAATGGATCGACAGTGTTTATAACCAGCTCACCCCTGAGGCAAGGATTGGTCAACTGATTATACTGCCTGTGGATGGTGCCTCTGAAAGTTCTGTTGAGCGCGCCCGAGACCTTATTCACGAATACAACATCGGAGGAATTGTATTTACAGGAGGCGGACCGAAGCGGATTAGTTCTTTGGTTAGCCAGCTAAAGCACACAGCCCTATTACCCGTTTTGGTAGGACTTAATGCAGAAGAAGGTCTGGGCTCTACACTGGACAGTACCATGACATTTCCAAACTCATTGATGATGGGTGCCATTCAGCAGGATAGCCTGGTGTATCACATGGGATATGAAATTGGTAAGCAGTTAAAATCATTAGGCATACACATCACTTTCGCACCTACGGTGGATTTGAGCACTGCCTTTCAATCTGAAAATTTAACAAACCACACTTTTGGTGATAACCCACAGCGTGTGGCTGCACTGGCCACGCTTTATATGAAAGGATTTCAGCATGCCGGAATAATTCCGGTGGCCAAGCATTACCCGCATTATGACCTGCGGGTGAACGGATACGCAAAAGGAAAACCGGTGATGATGGTTGCCTCAGATGACGATCAAGCCTTGCTTCCGCTGAATGAAATTATAAAACAAGACTGCCCTGCTATTCTATCGTCATACCAGCACGATCCCATTTTTCCGGATAAGCGCAGTATCCTGAAAAAGAAAACTAAGATAATTTCCGAAGCGCTGCCAACACTGTACACAGCTGATTATTTAAAGCAGAGCTTAAAATTCAAGGGATTAGTTTTCAGTTATGTCCCTGATATAAAATCACTTCTTCGTAAAAATCAACCCGGTGATTCGGAGATGTACGCCTTTATGGCGGGTAATGATGTGTTGCTGTTTCCCGAAAATGTACCTGCTACGGTGCGTAAACTGCGCAAACAACTCAAACGCAATTCATCGTTACAGGCACAGTTTACGGTAAGCGTAAAAAAAGTTTTGGGCTTAAAATATGATGCAGGACTCTATCATGCCAACACTACCCCTGCAGATCATTCGGATCAGCTTCATCCCATTGAAGCCCGGGTACTCAAACACACCTTGTATGAAAATGCGGTAACGATTGTCAAGAATGACCAATCACTACTTCCCATAAAAACATTGGAAAACAAAACCTTCGCGTCATTATCCATCGGGCAACCTACAGAAAATGAATTCAGTGAGTTTCTTTCAAAGTATACAACTGTTGATCACTATGCACTTCCCTACCCGGGGAAAAATGCAGGCGAACTAATCAATCAACTAAAAAATTACGATGTGATTCTTGCGGGAGTTTTTCTTACAGCGGGAGGACTGGAGGAAACCTATCCTGCTCTACTTGATTCACTGGCATCGTATACCCAGGTAGTGGTAACTAATTTTGGACCACCCAACAAACTCAGCTTAGTTGATAAGGCTCCTCATTTGATCCAGGCATATGTGGATGACCCCTTAATGCGACAGGTTGTACCCCAAATAATTTTTGGCGGGTTACCGACAGTCGGGAAATTACCACTGAAAGTAACAGAGGCATTACCCGAAGCCACAGGCATACATGCGCCTTCATTAGGCCGATTGTCATATGCCTTACCAGAAGCAGCGGGCTTGAACAGTCAATCGCTCGAAAAAATTTCGGCTATTGCGCGCGAAGCGATTGATGGACAATCAACTCCAGGATGCCAGGTGTTGGTAATCAAAAACGGAAAGGTTGTATACGATCGCGCATTTGGTTGGCATACTTACGAGAATCAGGTTCCGGTTACTTCAGAAACCATTTACGACCTAGCCTCGCTAACCAAAGTGATGGCCACATTACAGACGATTATGTTTCTGTATGATCGGGGACTCATTGACATTCACAAAAAAGCTTCGGTTTATCTGCCGGAGTTGGCTGCAACCAATAAACGCGACATTACACTTAAGGATATCCTTACACATCAATCCGGATTGGTGCCTTTCATCCCCTTATGGGAGCAAACCTTAGTTGATAAAAAGTTTTCTCCACAATTCTATAACGATACAGAGTCTGAAAATTTTCCATTCCTGGTCTCTCCGGGATTATATGGCTCACAGGCACTCAAAGATTCCTTATGGAAATGGACATTCGATTCAAAGCTATTGGAGAAACCGGCCCGAACACCGCATACCTTGCGGTACAGCGATATCGGGTTTTGGATTTTGCATCGTCTTGCTGAACACATGTTGAATCAGCCGATGGAAGATTTTCTGAACCAAAACTTATATGAACCACTGGGCGCTTCAACAACCGGCTACCTGCCCTTGAAAAGATTTGGCGCGTCACAAATTGCACCCACAGAAATCGATACCCTTTTCAGAAAATCATTGTTGGTGGGAACCGTACATGATGAACGGGCCGCCATGCTGGGCGGTGTTGCAGGCCATGCCGGACTTTTTAGTAAGGCGCTTGATATCGGAAAACTGGGGCAAATGCTTTTACAAAAAGGCGCTTACGGAGGCTATCAGTACCTGAAACCTGAAACCATTGAGCTATTTACCACCAAACAGTTCGACAATAGCCGCAGGGGACTAGGTTGGGATAAACCCGTACAAAGCGATTGGGCTACACCCACCTCCTTATTTTCATCACCCAAAACCTTTGGCCACACCGGCTTTACCGGCACCTGCATCTGGATAGACCCGGAATTTGACCTGGTTTATGTATTTTTATCAAACCGGGTACATCCCGTGCGGAACGGTAAACTTATTTCCACCAATATCCGTTCTCGCATACAAGACATTATTTATCAATCGATATTCGATTATTGCCAATACCAAACCGAATTTTTGTGGAGCAGATCAAAATAGGCATCGTATGTTACCCCACTTTTGGTGGTAGCGGTGTAGTAGCTACTGAGTTAGGAAAAGCCCTTGCTCAGGAAGGCCACCAGGTTCATTTTATCACGTATTCACAACCGAGCCGGTTAGACTTCTTAAACGAAAATATTTTCTACCATGAGGTGGAGTTCAGGTCATACCCCCTGTTTGAATATCCACCCTATGAATTGGCACTTGCCAGCAAAATGGTGAGCGTGGCCATGAATGAACGTTTGGACCTACTCCACGTGCATTATGCCATACCACATGCTTCTGCGGCTTACATGGCCAAACAAATTTTAAAAACGCAAGGCATCGTTATTCCGGTAGTCACTACCCTACATGGTACAGATATTACGCTGGTGGGAAAAGACGCTTCGTATGAGCCCGTTGTAACATTCAGCATCAATCAGTCCGATGGGGTTACAGCCGTTTCGGAAGACTTGAAGCGTGAAACCTATGAGTACTTTAAGATTACCAACGAGATTCAGGTAATCCCCAACTTTATTGACCTGGAGAAATTTAAAAAGCAAAAGAAAGATCACTTCAAAAAAGCCATTTGCCCGGAAGGTGAAATGTTAATTGTACACACATCAAACTTCCGAAAAGTAAAGCGCATTCAGGATGTGATTCAGGTGTTCTATAATATTCAAAAGGAAATTCCTGCCAAATTATTACTCATTGGCGATGGGCCCGAGCGTGTTCATGCCGAACAGCAATGCCGTGATCTGAACATCTGTCATAACACACGCTTTTTGGGAAAACTGGAGGCTGTTGAAGAAGTCCTTTCTGTAGCCGATCTGTTTCTGATGCCTTCCGAAAAAGAAAGCTTTGGATTGGCGGCCCTGGAAGCCATGGCCTGCGAAGTTCCAGTAATTTCGTCCAATACAGGAGGTATTCCTGAACTCAATATCCAGGGAGTAACCGGATTTATGAGCAACGTGGGCGATGTGGAAGATATGACCCGCAACGCGCTGTTCGTTCTTGACAAAAACAACCTGCCCAAATTCAAGGCTAACGCCCTTAATCGGGCTAAAGAATTCGACATTAGTCGCATTTTACCCCAGTACGAATCCTATTATACCAAAGTAATCGAAAAAACGAGAGTTAAAGCGCTGGGATAGTGCATAGAGTGGTAAGCAATTATTATTTTTGTTTTGGTAAAAAATCCTTCTTTAAGTTATGGCAGAGGTAATTCCTAAAAACAAGGGTACAAAACAGTTATTCAAAAACCCGATCTTGGAAAGATTGACCCGGACGCACATTGCCGTTCCGATTACCATCTTTTTCGTATACGCTGGCGCGCTACTTTATTGGAGCGTTATCAACACGTCACTAAGTCCGCTGTTAACAGTTACACTTTTCTTTGCCGGATGGTTGGTTTTTACATGGGTTGAGTATAATGTGCACCGCTATTTGTTTCACATGGCTACTTACACCAAGGCTCGTGAAAAGTTTCAATACACCATGCACGGTGTACATCATGAATTTCCGAAAGACAAAGACCGGCTGGCGATGCCTCCGCTTTTAAGCGTAACCGTATCCACCATTCTATTGCTCCTGCTCAGGTTAGTAATGGGCGATTTCGTTTTTGCTTTCTTGCCCGGTTTCCTGGTGGGGTACGCGTGTTACCTTGGTGTACACTACATGGTGCATGCTTACCAGCCTCCTAAAAATTTCCTGAAAGCACTTTGGGTAAACCACGGCATCCATCATTATAAAGATGGTGAAATTATTTTTGGTGTTTCGTCTCCGTTATGGGATTACATCTATGGCACCATGCGCGATAAAACAAAGTCAGTTGCTTAATAAGCTGAGCACGAATTGAAATAAAAAACCCCGCCATTAAGACGGGGTTTTATTTTATATACTGTGTTCCTGATCACATCTTCTTGCCAGGGAAGTAAGCTACTTCGCCCAATTCCTCTTCAATGCGAATCAACTGATTGTATTTTGCCATGCGGTCAGAACGCGAGGCCGAGCCAGTCTTAATCTGACCCGTATTCAAAGCAACCGCCAAATCTGCAATGGTGCTATCTTCTGTTTCACCTGAACGGTGCGACATCACACTCTTATACGCATTGCGTTTAGCCAGGTTAACCGCATCAATCGTTTCAGTAAGCGAACCAATCTGATTTACTTTAATCAGGATGGCGTTTCCTACTCCTTCATCTATCCCTTTTTGCAAACGCTTCACATTGGTTACAAACAAATCATCACCAACAAGCTGAACCTTGTCTCCGATTTTCTCGGTCAATGCTTTCCAACCTGCCCAGTCATCCTCAGCCATACCATCCTCCAGGGAAATGATTGGATATTTCTTAGCCCAGTTGGTCCAATACTCGGCCATTTCCAAAGGCTTCAGTTTTTTACCAGATGATTTTTTGAAGTGATAAACTTTTGCCTTGCTATCGTAAAATTCAGAAGCTGCCGGATCAAGGGCGATGAAAATGTCAGAACCCGGTTTGTAGCCTGCTTTTTCAATCGCCTTTAATACCACTTCAATCGCCTCTTCGTTTGATTTAATGTTAGGAGCAAATCCACCTTCATCACCAACGTTTGTAGAGAGTCCTTTATCGTGCAATACCTTCTTCAGGGTATGAAATACTTCCGCACCCATCTGTAACGCTTCAGAAAATGTATCAGCACCAACGGGCATCACCATAAATTCCTGAAAATCGATGGCATTATCAGCGTGACTACCTCCATTTAAAATATTCATCATCGGAACAGGCAACGTATTGGCATTTACCCCACCGATGTAACGATACAAAGGAAGACCTGCTTCCATGGCAGCTGCTTTGGCAATAGCGAGTGACACGCCTAAAATTGCGTTCGCTCCCATTTTGCCTTTGTTGGCTGTACCATCCAGTTCGAGCATAATTTTATCCAACAGGTTTTGCTCGAATACGGAAAAGCCAACTACTTCAGCTGCAATTTTGTTATTGACGTTATCAACTGCTTTCAATACGCCCTTGCCGAGGTATTTCTTTTTGTCGCCATCACGCAGTTCAACAGCTTCATGGGTTCCGGTTGAGGCTCCGGATGGAACTGCAGCACGGCCATACGCGCCACTGCTGGTCACCACATCAACTTCAACAGTAGGGTTACCACGGCTATCCAAAATCTGGCGGGCGTGAATACTTTCAATCAATGACATAGGTAAATGGATTTATGATTAGGTTCTGATTACTTACTAACTGTACTCAATTGCTCTTCACGGATCATCGCAACAAACTCATCAAACAGGTAGCGCGAGTCGTGAGGGCCAGGTGAAGCCTCAGGGTGATATTGCACGGAAAATGCCTTTTTATCTTTTACCCGTATGCCCATAATGGTATTATCATTCAAATGCACGTGAGTCACCTCCACATTGGCATTCCCTTCAATGTCTTTCTCACCTACAGCAAAGCCGTGGTTTTGCGAAGTCATTTCACCCAAGCCGGTAATCAGGTTCTTCACAGGATGATTTAACCCACGATGACCGTGGTGCATTTTGTATGTAGAGATGCCATTTGCCAGAGCGAGCAATTGATGCCCGAGGCAAATACCAAAGGTGGGTTTACCCGTCTCTAAAATTTGCTTCACCGTTTTAACAGCGTATTCCATCACAGCCGGATCACCAGGGCCATTCGAGAGGAAGTAACCGTTCGGTTCCCATGCTTCCAACACATCAAACGAAGTTTTGGCTGGAAATACCTTAATGAAACAACCGCGGTCAGCCAGGTTGGTGAGAATGCTTTTCTTTATTCCAAAATCCAATGCCGCAACACGGAAGGGCGCATCTTCATTTCCAACTGTATATTCCTTTTTGGTAGTGACTACCGAAGAAAGTTCAAGGCCGTTCATAGACGGAACATTCTTAATCTCCTTCTTCATTTCATCCGGAGTAAGCTCGGATGAAATGAGCGCATTCATGGCACCTTTACTACGGATGTACCGCACCAGCATGCGGGTATCAACCTGCGCGATGCCTGTGATACCGTGCTTCTCCAAATAGTCTTGCAGACTTTGGTTAGATGTTTTACGGCTGAATTCAGATGAAAACTCGTTTACCACCAATCCGCTTATTTTCGGGGTTTCGGATTCCTGCTCCGTGTCCACGGTTCCATAGTTTCCGATGTGCGCGGTAGTGTTAACGATAATCTGGCCGAAATACGATGGATCGGTATAGATCTCCTGGTACCCAGTCATACCCGTGTTAAAACAGATTTCGCCACCGGTAGTGCCCGGTTTACCGATCAAGATGCCCTCCAGCAGAAGGCCGTCTTCCAATAATAAGTAGGCTTTTTTGCTCACGTGATTTAGTGGTTTTACAAAAATAACTTCAAAGCGTAAATCCGAGGGCTAAACGCTTAACTTTTTCGCATCAAACGTTTTAAATGCTCCAGATCAACTTTTTACACAATAAAAAAGGGATTGAATTAGCTTCAATCCCTTTCGATATAGTTTTAAATACATCACTATCCTTCTGCCTCGCTATCAGCTTCAGCCTTTTTCGAACGCTTCTTAGCCGGCTTTTCAGCCTTCTCTTCCACTGCTGCCTCTGCTACAACCTCAGCACCTTCAGCTTTTTTACCTTTGGCGGCTGTACGGCTTCTGCGGGTCTTCGCCTTTTTAACTGCGCCTTCTTTCTTATAGATGTCGTTGAAATCTACCAGTTCAATCAAGCACATTTCTGCATTATCACCCAAGCGAACATCTCCCATTTTAATGATACGGGTATATCCACCCGGACGCTCAGCTGTTCTTGACGCCACGGTACTGAACAGTTCTTTCACCGACTCCTTATTCTGGAGGTAAGAGAATACTGTTCTGCGAGAATGCATGGTGTCATTCTTGGCCTTGGTAATCAAGGGCTCAACATATTTACGCAAAGCCTTTGCCTTTGCCACTGTGGTGGTAATGCGTTTGCTAAGAATGAGCGAAGAGGCCATGTTCGACAGCAATGCGCTGCGGTGACTGGCGGTTCTTCCTAAATGATTTACTTTCTTACCGTGTCTCATTTCTATTAATCTTCTTCCAGTTTATACTTAACCAGGTCCATACCGAAGGTAAGTCCTTTTTCGGCAACCAGTTGCTCCAATTCAGCCAGCGACTTCTTACCGAAGTTTCTGAACTTCATCATATCAGAGATTTCAAGTTCTACCAGGTCACCCAGTGTTTTCACATCAGCAGCCTTGAGGCAGTTGTACGCGCGTACAGACAAATCAAGATCGTGAAGCGGAGTTTTCAGAAGCTTGCGCATGTGCAGCAATTCTTCATCTACCTGCTCAACCTCAGCATCTTTTCCGGTTTCAAGCTCCATCGACTTATCCGAGAATAAGGCGAAATGCTTGATCAGGATATAAGCTGCACCTTCCAATGCCTTCTCAGGGTGAATTGAACCGTCTGTTTGGATTTCAAGAACCAACTTTTCGTAGTCAGTCTTCTGCTCCACACGGGTATTCTCCACGCTAAACTTCACATTCTTGATCGGGGTGAAGATGGCGTCAATTGGAATAAAACCAAATACTTGCTCTGCTGGCTTATTTTCTTCTGCAGGAAGGTAGCCTCTTCCCTTTTCAATTGTCAATTCAATTTCAAAGTTCGCTGACTCATCCAGGTTACAGATAACGTGCTCAGGGTTCAACACTTCAAATGCTGAAGTGAACTTGGTGATGTCACCAGCCTTAAATTGCTTCTGCTTCTTGATGTTGATCGTAACTTTCGTATCGAAACCATCAGTTATTTTCTTAAAGCGAACCATTTTCAGGTTCAGGATGATTTCTGCCACATCTTCTACTACACCTTCGATGGTAGAGAACTCGTGCAATACACCAGGGATTTTAATACCGGTGATCGCATAGCCTTCCAACGAAGACAACAGGATTCTGCGCAGAGCATTACCAATGGTAACACCGTAGCCCTTTTCCAACGGCTTAAAGGTGAAGGTGCCGTGAAAATCATCGGCCTTTTCCATTACAACTTTATCCGGGATCTGAAATGCTAATATTGACATAATGCGTTCTGATTAATGGTTAGAATTACTTCGAGTACAATTCAACGATCAATTGCTCATTGATGTTCTCGGGGATATCCTGACGAACCGGAATGTGAATAAGTTTTCCTTCCAGCTCCGAACCATCCCACTCCAGCCAAGGGTATTTTTTAACACCCTGGATAGACAAGCTATTTGTAATGGATTCCAAAGACTTTGATTTCTCACGAACGGCAACTTTATCGCCAGCACGTAACGTAAATGACGGAATGTTCACCACCTCGCCATTCACCAGAATGTGCTTATGCGAAACCAATTGACGTGCGGCACGTCTTGTAGGGGCAATGCCCAAACGATATACAGTGTTGTCCAAACGAGCCTCCAGCAATTGAAGGAGAACCTCACCGGTAATACCCTTCTTACGGGATGCCTTATCGAACAACTTTGCAAACTGACGTTCCAGCAAGCCGTAGATATACTTCGCCTTCTGCTTTTCAGCTAACTGCGTAGCATATTCAGATTGCTTTCTCTTTTTGCCACGACCGTGCATACCGGGCGCATAGTTCTTCTTTTGGACGGCCTTATTCTCACCTAAGATAGGCTCTCCAAATCGTCTTGAAATTCTGGCTTTTGGGCCTGTGTATCTTGCCATGTTACTTTATTCTCAATAGTTTATACTCTTCTCTTCTTGGGCGGACGGCATCCGTTGTGCGGAAGTGGCGTCATATCCTTGATGGAAGTAATCTCAATTCCAGCAATCTGAATGGTACGGATAGCCGACTCGCGTCCGGCACCTGGACCTTTCACAAAAACTTCAACCTTGCGCAAGCCAAGTTCAAAGGCACGCGAAGCACAATCCTGGGCAGCTACCTGAGCAGCATACGGGGTGTTCTTCTTGGAACCTTTAAAGCCCATTTTACCGGCTGAAGACCATGTAATAACCTGACCGGTTGAGTTGGTCATAGAGATTACGATGTTGTTAAACGTAGCGTGAATATGGGCCTGACCCATAGCTTCAACCTGTACTACGCGCTTCTTGGCTTTATCTTTTCTTTTTTCAGAGGACATTACTCTTAGTTATTTATATCCTGTCAATGATTATCCTTTCGTAGCCTTCTTCTTGTTCGCTACAGTCTTACGCTTTCCTTTACGGGTACGGGCGTTGTTCTTGGTTGTTTGACCACGAACAGGCAGTCCCTTACGGTGGCGAAGGCCGCGGTAACAGCCAATGTCCATAAGACGCTTGATGCTCAGCTGAACTTCAGAACGCAATGCACCTTCTACGCGAATGCCTTCGGAGATGATGGAACGAATTGCGTTTGACTCTTCGTCCGTCCAGTCTTTCGCCTTCTTACTCCAGTCTACACCGGCATTGGTTAAGATTTTCTGTGCGGTTCTTCTGCCAATACCATAGATGTACGTAAGGCTGATTTCGCCTCGCTTGTTATCTGGAATATCAACACCTTGTATCCTTGCCATGTTGTTTTATTATCAGTTTCTGTTCAAAATCTCAATTAAAGATTAACCCTGTCTTTGCTTGTAACGAGGGTTCTTCTTGTTAATCACATACAATTTGCCTTTACGCCTGATGATCTTACAATCCGCGCTACGCTTTTTTATGGATGCTTTTACTTTCATTTCCCTAATCGTTTGTGAGACTTCTTATCTCCGTCTCTCTATTTATATCTAAATACAATTCTTCCTTTTGTCAAATCGTAAGGCGACATCTCCAACCTTACTTTATCACCCGGTAAGATTCGGATGTAGTGCATCCGCATTTTACCGGAGATGTGTGCCAACACTTCGTGGCCGTTTTCCAACTGAACACGAAACATGGCATTTGATAACGCTTCCGTTATCGTTCCATCCTGTTCTATCGACTTTTGCTTCGCCACTTAAATGAATAATTTTCTTCTATATACTTATGTGTTGTTAACACTTCAGTTTTTTCCTTCTTTATGGCCACCATGTGCTCAAAATGAGCGGATGGCCGTCTGTCGGCTGTGCGAATTGTCCATCCATCCCGCTCCTGAACCACATTCCGTGTGCCCTGGTTAATCATGGGTTCAATCGCGAACACCATACCGGGAACCAACTTCACGCCCTTACCCCGCTTTCCGTAGTTCGGCACTTCCGGATCTTCGTGCAGGTTTTTACCAACACCATGACCAACCAACTCGCGAACAACTCCATAACCAAAGCTCTCCACGTAGCTTTGAATGGCGTGGCTCACATCGCCCATCCGGTTACCGGCTTTTGCCTGTTCAATACCCCGGTAGAGCGATTCGTAGGTTCTTTCCAACAACAACAAAGTCTCTGCTTTTGCCCCCTCCAACGGATAGGTATAAGCCGAGTCGCTGTGGTAACCTTTGTAATACACTCCGCAGTCAACAGCAATGATGTCCGCTTCGCGTAGCTCATAGTTACCTGGAAATCCATGAACCACAACTTCGTTCACTGAAATACAAAGCGATGCCGGAAAGCTTCCGTTGTAATTCTTGAAGGAAGGAACTCCTCCATGATCACGGATAAACTCTTCAGCCACTTTGTCCAACGAGGACGTTTTAACTCCCGGTTTTACGAGCCGGGCCACTTCACCATGAGCTTTGCCCAAAATCTGGGCGCCCTCTTTGATGATTTCTATTTCCTCGTCAGTCTTTAAGTGAACCATCTAGCACTTAAGCCGCAGCAAATTGAGAACGACCTTTCACACGACCGGACTTCATCATTCCCTCATAGTGGCGCATCAACAGGTAGCTTTCAATTTGCTGTAATGTGTCGAGGATAACCCCAACCATAATCAGCAAGGAAGTACCACCATAGAATTGCGCAAAATTCTGACCGACACCGGCCCGCACTGCAAACGCAGGAAGGATGGCTACGATCACCAGGAACAACGCACCCGGAAGTGTAATTCGTGATAAAACTGTATCAATAAATTCAGCTGTTTGCTTACCAGGCTTAATACCCGGAACAAACCCACCGTTACGTTTCAGGTTATCTGCGATATCATTCGAGTTAATGGTAATTGCAGTATAAAAGAACGTAAAGATCAAAATCAAAGAACCAAAAAGCAGGTTGTACTGCCACGTGGTGAAATCAGAAAACGTTGAACCAATGTAGGCTCCAATGTCACTGTCTCTCCAGATACCCGCCAACAAGGCCGGGATGAACATCAGCGCTTGCGCAAAAATGATTGGCATTACACCGGCTGAGTTTAGCTTAAGCGGAATGAAATCACGCTTACCACCATACAATTTATTTCCAATCACCTGTTTAGCGTACTGTATCGGAATTCTGCGCGTGGCTTGTGTTAACAAGATCACACCCATCACTACAGCAAACAAGGCGAGTAATTCAATAATAAATAACAACGCGCCATCCAACCCACGCTGGTTCACGGCCTCATCAATGATAGCACCCGGGAAACGAGATACGATACCAATCATGATCAACATGGAGATACCGTTACCAATACCTTTGTCGGTAATGCGCTCACCCAACCACATACAGAACATTGTTCCGGCAATCAGGATAATGATTGAAGATGCATAGAAGAATAATCCCGGATTGGTGATTGCCTCTGTAGGTATTGTACCGCGGATATATCCGTATGATTGAAAGCCCGTGATGAAAATGGTCAATACACGCGTAATCTGATTCAAACGCTTACGGCCAGACTCGCCTTCTTTCTGCATTTTCTGGAAATACGGAACGGCAAATCCCAACAACTGCACAATAATAGAGGCAGAAATGTAAGGCATGATACCCAATGCAAAAATGGAAGCTCTGCTGAACGATCCACCCAGAAATGTGTTCAACAAATCAAAAATACCACCTGATACTGCGTTTTGCTCCAGGATTACCGGATCAACGCCAGGCAATACAATAAAAGAACCTAGTCTGAAGATGATCAGGAATCCGATGGTGTTCAGAATCCGAACCCGTAGGTCTTCAATTGAAAAAATATTCCGTATGGTGGTAAAGAAACGCTTCATTATTATTTCACAGGGGTTGCTGATCCGCCAACTTTTTCAATAGCCTTTACAGCTGTATCAGAAAAAGCATGAGCCTGAACGTTCACTTTTGATTTTATCTCTCCTCTTCCGAGAACTTTAATCTTATCTTTTTTACCCACGATACCGTTATCGATGAGCACCTGCACACTGATGTCGGCTGAGTTAAGCTTAGCTGCCAGGTTCTCAAGAACATCAAGGTTTACCGCTTTGAAGTAAACTTTGTCGTTGTTCTTAAAACCAAACTTAGGAACCCTGCGCTGCAACGGCATCTGACCTCCTTCGAAACCGAATTTCTTGGAGTAACCAGAGCGGGATTTTGCACCCTTATGACCGCGACCTGCAGTTGTTCCACCTGAGCCCTGACCACGGCCAAGACGCTTGTTGGTTTTAACGGAACCTTCGGCAGGTTTTAATGTATGTAACTTCATCGTATTAAAGTTCTTGTACCGTAATCAAATGATTCACTTTGTTGATCATACCGGCAATCTGGGGAGTCAACTCCACCTCTACCGATTTGTTCACTTTACCAAGACCCAACGCACGCAACGTACGCTGCTGTGTTTCTGGTCTTTTAATATCGCTTCTCGACTGTGTAATCTTTACTTTACCCATGGCATTAACCATTAAACACTTTAGATAATGATACACCTCTGTTCTTAGCAACCGTTGCCGCATCACGCATGTTAGTTAAAGCATTGAAAGTTGCTTTCACCACGTTGTGCGGGTTTGAAGAACCTTTTGACTTAGCCAATACATTGTGGATACCGGCACTTTCCAAAACGGCACGCATCGCACCACCGGCAATTACACCTGTACCAGGCGCAGCAGGCTTAAGCAACACTAAACCACCACCAAATTTTCCGATGGCTTCGTGCGGAACAGTACCTTTTGAAATCGGCACCTTTACCAGGTGCTTCTTGGCATCGTCAACGCCTTTGGTAATGGCATCGGTTACTTCGTTGGCCTTACCCAATCCATATCCAACCACACCATTGCCATCTCCCACCACCACAATAGCAGCAAAGCTGAATCTACGTCCACCTTTTACCACCTTGGCTACACGTTCAATGGCAACGACCTTTTCTTTCAAATCGATTTCGCTGGCCTTAACTGTACTGATGTTGCTAACTGACATATTTCTTTTCTTAGAATTTCAATCCACCTTCCCGTGCACCTTCGGCCAGGGCTTTAATATTTCCGTGGTACAGGTACCCGTTACGATCAAATACAATTGAATTGATGCCGGATGCAACTGCCTTTTCAGCAATTTTCTTACCCACGTTCTTAGAGTTCTCCATGTTCAGGGATGCATCCTTTGCGATTTCAACTGAAGAAGCTGAAACCAGGGTTACACCTTTCTGATCATCGATGATCTGTGCATATATACCGCGGTTGCTCCGGAATACGGATAACCTTGGTCTGTCAGTCGTTCCTGAAATCTTCTTCCGAACGCCTTTCTTAATTCTTTCTCTTCTTTCTGTGTTCTTGCCTGCCATAGAGGTAGTTGTTTTCTATGATGCTTAATTATTTAGCAGCAGCCTTACCAGCTTTTCTGCGTACATGTTCACCGGTGAAGCGGATACCTTTTCCTTTGTAAGGTTCAACTTTACGCAGCGACTTTATCTTAGCGGCCACCTGGCCAATCAATTGCTTATCAATACCTTCCAGGATGATGGTTGGGTTAGAACCTTTCTCCTGAACAGCCTGCACCTTCAACTCTTTCGGCACCGCCAAAAAGATGTTGTGTGAATAGCCTAAGCTCAGTTCAAGTACGTTTGCCTGGGCACTCGCCTTGTAACCAACACCTACCAATTCAAGCTGGTGCTTATATCCTTTATTCACGCCTTCAATCATGTTGGCAATCAATGCGCGGTAAAGTCCGTGCATAGCCTTATGACGCTTTTGCTCAGTTGGGCGCTCAACAATCAGTTCATCGTTTTCCTGCTTCACTGTAAAGTCAGCATCAATAACCTGTGTAAGCTCACCTTTCGGGCCTTTCACTGAAACCGTGTGACTATCCTTATTGAAGTTAACCGTAACTCCCTGAGGTAATTCAATTGGTAATTTTCCTATTCGTGACATGGCTTCAGTCGGTTAATACACGTAACACAATACTTCACCACCCACATTCAATTTGCGGGCTTCCTTATCGGTAACTACACCACGTGAGGTTGAGATAATCGCCACACCAAGTCCGTTCATCACGCGAGGAAGGGTACCTGTATTGACATACTTTCTCAAGCCGGGTGTACTTACACGCTGCAATCGGGTTATGGCCGACTCACGCGTTTCAGGATTGTACTTCAAGGCAATCTTGATTGTACCCTGTGGCGTGGGGCCTTCCTCAAACTTGTAGTTAAGGATATAACCTTTGTCAAATAACACCTTGGTTATTTCTTTCTTCAGGTTGGACGCAGGAATCTCTACCACTTTGTGGTTGGATTTGATTGCGTTACGCAACCTGGTCAAATAGTCTGAAATAGGATCAGTCATTTTCTATTTCTTTACGCTCATTAAAAAAGCAAACCCGTTCTTTTAAACGGGCTGCAAAGATACCTAACAATTTTTGTTATGCAAACTGTTACCTGGTTTCGTCCCAAAACTATTGGGAGACCTTGATACTCAGCAACCTAATATGTCTTTTTCGAGCTGTTTTACCAGCTAGCCTTGGTTAAACCCGGGATTTTACCCGCAGAGGCCATTTCACGGAAAACGTTACGGCAAACGCCAAACTTTCCCATATACCCCTTCGGACGACCCGTAAGTTTACACCTGTTTTTCAGGCGCACCGGAGAGGCGTTACGTGGAAGCTTATCCAGCGCCAGGTAGTCACCGGCTTCTTTCAAAGCCTTGCGCTTGGCTGCGTGAACCGCTACCAACTTCTCTCTTTTGGTTTGCCTTGCAATTACAGATAATTTAGCCATAGCAAATTTTTAATTCTTATTAGCATTAGCGAACGGCATCCCGAAAGCTTTCAGGAGCTCGTAACTTTCTTCATCAGTTTTAGCAGTCGTCACAAATGTGATATCCATACCGCTGATCTTATTCACCTTGTCGATGGAAATCTCAGGGAAAATGATCTGTTCTTTTACACCAAGCGTGTAGTTACCACGGCCATCAAATCCTTTAGGATTCACACCGCGGAAGTCACGTACACGGGGAAGCGCAATGTTCATGAGTCTGTCGAGGAACTCATACATTTTGCTGCCGCGAAGGGTAACTTTCACACCAATCGGCATGTCTTCACGTAACTTGAAGTTAGAAATCGCCTTCTTTGACTTGGTAGCCACGGCCTTCTGACCGGTAATGGCGGTAATTTCTTCAAGCGCTACATCAATCAACTTCTTATCGGTTACGGCAATACCCATACCCTTGTTGATGCTGATCTTTTCAATTTTAGGAACCTGCATTACCGAGCTGTACTGAAACTTATCTTTCAGTGCCGGAACGATTTCCTTAACGTACTTTTCTTTTAATCTTGGAGTAGCCATTATTTTATCAATTCTCCGGTTTTCTTCGAATATCGTTGCAGCTTACCCTTTTCGTTTAGCTTTCGGCCAACGCGGGTAGGATTACCACTGGCAGGATCAAGGAGCATCAGGTTGCTGATGTGAACACCTGCTTCAGTCTTCTTAATTCCTCCTTCAGGTTTACCTGCTGAAGGTTTCTCATGCTTCGTAACAATGTTGATACCCTCAACGATGGCACGATTCTTTGCGGTTACAACTTCCAATACCTTACCGGTTTTGCCTTTATCGTCTCCGGCAATAACCTTCACCATATCGCCTTTGCGAATGTGCAGCTTGGGTTGCTTGTTAAACTTTCTGTTCATGGTATTAAATCACTTCAGGTGCCAATGACACTATTTTCATAAACTGCTTCTCTCTTAACTCACGAGCAACTGGACCAAAAATACGGGTTCCGCGAGGTTCATCTTGAGCGTTCAAAAGAACGGCAGCGTTATCTTCAAAGCGAATGTAAGAGCCGTCTTTTCTTCTTACTTCCTTGGTGGTTCTTACCACAACAGCGCGTGACACGGTACCTTTCTTTACCTGGCTGCTCGGCATAGCCGACTTAACCGTCACCACAATTTTATCGCCTACTGTTGCATAGCGCTTGCTGCTTCCACCTAAAACGTGAACACAAAGCACTTCTTTGGCACCGCTGTTATCTGCAACAGAAAGTCTTGATTCGGTTTGTATCATGATTACTTCGCTTTTTCGATAATCTCAACTAATCTCCAACGCTTGCTTTTGCTCAACGGACGTGTTTCTGAAATCAGCACGGTATCACCAATGCCCGCTTCGTTCTTCTCATCGTGAGCCATGAATTTGGTGGTTTTGTGAACGAACTTACCATAGATCGGGTGCTTAACCTTACGGTCGACCGCTACGGTTATGCTCTTCGTCATTTTGTTGCTCACCACTTTACCAATTCTCTCTTTTCTAAGGTTCCTTTCCATAGGAATTATTTTTGACGTTCTTTAGCGCTCAACTCCGTGTTCAGGCGGGCAATGAGCTTTCTTGTTTCTCTGATCTTCATCGGGTTTTCAACAGCTGAAACCTGATGCGCAAATTTCATTTTGCGAAGTGTTTCCTTCTCACTGGTGATTTTCTCACGCAGCTCGGTCACATTTAATTCTTTTATTTCGTTGCTCTTCATGGCTCGATTATTCTACGTAGTCGCGTCTTACTGTAAACTTGGTTTTAATAGGCAGCTTACCTTCGGCAAGGCGCAAAGCTTCTTTTGCTGTAGCCATGTTCACACCACCTGCTTCAAACAAAATGGTACCCGGCTTAATTACTGCTACCCAATATTCAGGCGCACCCTTACCCTTACCCATACGAACCTCTGCAGGCTTCTGTGTGATGGGCTTATCTGGGAAAATGCGAATCCAAACCTGACCTTCACGCTTCATCGCACGCGTTACGGCAATACGAGCAGCTTCTAATTGGCGGGAGGTTATCCAGCCACCTTCCAGGCTTTTCAGACCAAATGAACCGAATGCAATAGTATGTCCGCGTGTGGCAATACCTTTCACACGGCCTTTCTGCATTTTTCTGAACTTGGTACGTTTCGGTTGTAACATTGCTACCTAACTTTAATAAGTCTCTTTATCTTAACGTTTTTCTCTGCGATTTTCACCACCACGACCGGTGCGACCTCCACGGCCCTCCTGTCTTCTTCTTCCGCCACGATCACCACCGCGCTCAGCACCAGCACCCTGGCCTGCACCTGCGTTGCTTACCACACCCACATTAGGTGACAGATCGCGCTTGCCATATACTTCACCTTTGAAGATCCATACTTTGATACCGATCTTACCGTAAACAGTCTGTGCCTCTGAAATGGCATAATCAATGTCAGCGCGCAGGGTGTGCAAAGGAATACGTCCTTCTTTATATTGTTCTGTGCGGGCCATATCGGCACCGGCCAAACGACCAGAAACTTTAATCTTGATTCCTTCTGCGCCTACACGGATAGCAGAGGCAATCGCCTGCTTCATGGCACGCTTGTATGAAATACGCGCTTCAATTTGTTGTGCTATTGATTCGCCGACAAGTTTAGCATCCAATTCAGGACGTTTGATTTCGAAGATGTTGATCTGAACATCCTTACCGGTGATCTTTTTCAACTCCTCTTTAATCTTATCTACTTCTGTTCCGCCTTTACCGATAACCACACCCGGACGAGCCGTGTGAATGGTAAGGGTGATGCGCTTTAACGTGCGTTCAATAACAACTTTGGCGATACCACCTTTTGGGATACGGGCATCGATGTACTTTCTGATCTTCTGATCTTCAACCAACTTGTCGGAGAATGTATTTCCGCCATACCAGTTGGAATCCCAACCGCGAACGATACCCAGACGAAGTCCTATAGGGTTAATTTTTTGTCCCATCTATTCCTTAGTTTCTTGTTCAGTTGCTACGCTTTCATTTTTCTTCAGGCTATCCAACACCAGCGTTACGTGGTTGGAACGCTTACGGACGCGGTGTGCTCTTCCCTGGGGAGCCGGACGGAGTCTCTTTAAAATACGACCACCATCAACCCAAACATCCTTTACATATAAGTCTGCTTCTTCAAGCTTGGCTTCCTGGTTCTTGTTCTCCCAGTTTGCAATAGCAGAAAGAAGAAGTTTCTCCAATTTGAATGAACCCACTTTAGGTTCATACTTAAGTATATTGAGGGCTTTGTTCACGCGCTCACCACGGATCAAATCGGCAACCAGCCTCATTTTACGTGGCGATGTGGGGACATTCTTCAACTTGGCTACAACCTCTCCGGTTTTAGCTGCTTCTTTGCGTGCATCACGCTTCTCTCTTTTTACGACAGACCTTTTAGTCTTTTTCTCTACAGCTTCCATGACTTACTAAGCTTCTTTTCTGTTACCGGAGTGACCTTTGAACGTGCGGGTGGGTGCAAATTCACCTAACTTATGTCCCACCATGTTTTCGGTTACGTAAACCGGAATGAATTTATTTCCATTGTGAACCGCAAACGTGTGGCCGATCATCTCAGGGGTAATTGTTGATCTGCGTGACCATGTTTTGATCACCGATTTTTTACCTGACTTCTCGGTTGCCTCTACTTTCTTAAGCAGACGGAAATCGCAATACGGTCCTTTTTTAATCGAGCGTCCCATTATTTTTTCCTCCTGGATATGATTAATCGATCAGAATACTTTTTAGGATGACGGGTTTTCTTACCCTTGGCAATCAAGCCCTTGCGCGAGCGCGGGTGACCACCTGAAGCACGTCCTTCACCACCACCCATCGGGTGATCAACAGGGTTCATAGAAACACCACGGTTACGAGGTCTTCTTCCTTTCCAACGGGTGCGACCAGCCTTACCCACACTTTCGTTCATGTGATCAGCATTGGAAACCGCACCTACAGTAGCCATACATACTTCCAGTACGTTACGCATTTCTCCGGAAGGCATCTTCAATGTTGCCAAACCGTTTTCACGAGCCAACAATTGAACAAAAGAACCGGCACTGCGTGCAATTGCACCACCTTTGCCAGGCTTCAGTTCAACGTTGTGAACAATAGTACCTAACGGAATTTTTGCAAGCGGCAGTGCATTTCCTACTTCAGGAGCAACTTCAGCACCTGAAACAACCTGCTGGCCGGATTTTAATCCGTTCGGAGCAAGTATGTATGCCTTTGCACCATCTGCATAGTGCAACAAAGCAATACGCGCAGAGCGTGTAGGATCATACTCAATCGACTTCACCGTAGCCGGAACACCAGCTTTTTCACGCTTGAAGTCAATGATTCTTATCTTCTGCTTATGACCACCACCAATGTAGCGCATGGTCATCTTACCGTTATTGTTTCTTCCCCCGGTTTTCTTACGCGTAGTAACCAGCGACTTCTCAGGAGCTGAGGCCGAAATGTCTTCAAAAGACGGGGCCAACCTGTGTCGTGTGCCTGGTGTTACCGGTTTTAATTTCTTCAACGCCATTGTTCAATAATTATACGTTGCTATAAAAGTCTATTACTTCACCTGCGGCCAATGTTACAATGGCCTTCTTGTAGTTGGGCTTGCGGCCGGTTAGCACACCTGCTTTGGTGTAGCGGGATTTTTGCTTACCCATTACACGCATGGTGTTCACCTTCTCAACCGTTACGCCATACTGCTTTTCAACAGCCTGCTTGATCTCTACTTTGTTTGCTTCAATATCTACAATGAAGCCGTACTTACCCTTTTCATTCAGGGCAGATACTTTTTCTGTTACCAGGGGCTTCTTCAGTACGCTCATGACTCTTTATTTAAAATGTTCTCCACTTTGCTTACTGAGCTCTCAACAAAAATGACGTTATCGGCATTCATCACATCATATGTGTTGATCTGATCGGCAGTGGTAATTTTTGCCTGCTTCAGGTTTCTTCCTGAAAGCACCACACCCTTATTGCTTTCCGGCAATACCAACAAAGTCTTCTTATCAGCTAATGATAATGCCGACAACATGTTGAGGTACTGCTTGGTTTTGGGTGCTTCGAAATTGAAATCTTCAATAACGGCAATGGCGTTATCCTTTGCCTTATAAGTAAGAGCCGACTTACGCGCCAGATCCTTTACTTTCTTGTTCAATTTGAAAGAATAATCGCGGGGTTGAGGACCAAATACACGTCCACCACCTTTGAACTGAGGGTTCTTGATGTTACCCGCACGTGCTCCTCCGGTACCTTTCTGCTTCTTGATTTTCTTGCTGGAGCCCGAAATTTCGTTACGCTGCTTCGACTTGTGCGTACCCTGACGCTGATTGGCCAGGTAACTTTTCACGTCCAGGTAAATGGCGTGGTCGTTTGGCTCGATGGCAAATACGGCATCGGAAAGACTCACTTTCTTACCGGTTTGCTCTCCGCTATATTTTACTACACTTACTTCCATTACTTCTGCAGAATTACAGTTGAGTTTTTAGCTCCCGGAACAGAGCCACTTACAATGATCAGGTTTTGATCCGCCATGATTTTCACCACACGCAGGTTGGTTACTTTCACACGATCGTTACCCATACGGCCCGCCAGGCGTTTGCCCTTTGGTACACGGGAAGCAAATGAAGCGTTACCCATAGAACCGGGTGCACGCAAACGGTTATGCTGACCGTGGGTGGCTTCACCCACACCGCTAAAGCCGTGGCGCTTAACAACACCCTGGAAACCGCGACCTTTGGAGGTGCCTACGGCATCCAACCAATCGCCTTCCTTAAATACGTCTTGCACACGAACCTCCTTACCTAATTCAATGATGCCATCGAACTCTGCACGGAAATCGCGAAACTCAACGGTGTTGCGCTTAGGGGTGGTGCTTGCTTTTTTGAAATGCCCGATAAGAGCTTTCGGTGTGTTTTTCTCTTTGGCCTCGCCAAATGATAACTGAACTGCACGGTAACCGTCAGTGTCAGCGTTTTTTACTTGAGTGACTACGCAGGGACCAGCTTCGATCACCGTGCAGGCGATGTTCTCACCTTCAGGGCCATAAACGCTCGTCATTCCTACTTTTCGTCCTATAATTCCAGGCATGGTTGAAACCTTTTTATGCTGTTTTTCAGGATTTTGCGCCTTCTTGACGCAAAAAGGACTGCAAAGATATGACATAAAGGATAGTTAGCAAACCCGCCTTTTAAAATTTTTAGGGCCTTACAGGGCTTTAGGAAAAAACTGGCTTGCCAAACCAGTCGGCCCTTTCCTTAATGTTGCTGAAGTGCTTATCATTGCCGGGGCGCTGAACCATGAAAAAAACCCTTAAAAAACATCCCTGGCTCATTCTTTCGGCACTTTTGGCCGGGCTTATCGTCCTGAACCTGTCGCAGGGAAGCGTGCAGATTTCGGTTTCAGATTGGCTGGGGTTGGCAGGTTTGGCGCCAAATTCAAATCCGGTTATTCGTGATATAATTGTTGATTTCAGGCTAACCAAAACCCTGACTTGCATCCTGGCCGGGGGTGCCCTCGCTTTAGGCGGGTTAATGATGCAGACCCTTTTCAGAAATCCGTTGGCAGGTCCCGATGTATTGGGACTGAGTTCTGGCGCAAGCCTGGCGGTGGCTCTTTTGGTAATGGTCGGCAATCCCTTCATCCATAACCTGGGTGGATCATTTGTAATTTCTTTGGGCGCAACCGTAGGTTCTGCATCCATTCTGCTTCTGATTCTGGCGGTAGCCAATAGAATAAAGGACAACACTTCACTTTTATTAATCGGACTGATGGTTGGGGCTACCACGGCTTCATTAGTGAGTGTCTTGCAGTTTGTTAGTCGAACGGAAGATCAACACTACTTCCTTATCTGGACTTTCGGCAGTATGGGGGGGCTGAATTGGAGCGAATTGATGGTGCTGGGTGGTGTTCTTTTAACAGGCATCGTACTGGCATTTTATGTATCCAAACCGCTAAATGCCTGGCTCTTGGGCGACAATTACGCCCGCAGCCTCGGTGTTAACCTCGCCTCTTTACGTTTTTTGATCATCCTGGCCACCAGTCTGCTGGCCGGATCGGTTACAGCCTTTTGTGGCCCGATTGCCTTTATCGGTCTTGCCGTCCCCCACCTTACCCGGCTCCTTATTAACACAACTAACCACAGAATATTGATACCCGGTGTACTGGTAATGGGCGCAAGCGTGATGTTGTTTTGCGATACCGTTGCCCAACTTCCCGGAAACGCTTATGTATTACCGATTAATGCCATCACTGCGTTGATTGGGGCACCGGTGGTTATTTGGGTAATTGTGCGGGCTAAGAAAGTTGTGGTATAAATTATTGATTCTGAACCCAGACTTGAAATAGTTCGATCTTCTCCTGGTTTGCTTCCACCCACTTTATTGGGATTTCATTTTTGGAGGCAACGGCAGCCTGGTAACATAATACCTCTGTGAACCCGGCCTTACCCAATTCATAAAAAAAATCAACATAATAATTCCAAAGATCAGCTGATTGGGCTTGTTCTTTATCTTTCTTCTTGTTCTTTTTCTTTTTGGATTCCTTCTCTTTTAGCTCGCCCAGTATTTGAAAGAAGCTGTGGGTATCAGCCGCAAATCGCTCAAATTCGTTTTTGTCCTTATGCTTGTCCAACGAAGCAGCTGCAATTACCGAGAGCATAAGCTCACCCGAATCAAAACCTCCTTTGTCATTTGCACTCAGATTAATAGTAATGTTATTAGGATTTTCCGCATCACGTTTAACACCTTTATAGAAAAGATTGACCAATTGGCTGTATGCTTCAGCGGCACGCTCCGTGTTGTTTTCCAGCATCATGAAAAAATACAAACTTAGTAGAGCCTTAATGCGATCTCCCTTCTCCTTCTGAATATAACCCAAACGCAAATGACTACTGGCATGGCCCAAGTTAACACTGATACCGCGAATCAATGCTTGTTCAGCTTCATCACGCTGGTTTAGTCTGAGGCTACTGATGGCATAATTAAACAGAAGCAAATATTCGTTGGGGTATTTCTCCAATGCCTCTTTATATAACTCAACGGATTCCCGGGTTCTACCCGAATCATCAAGTGCAGAACCCATTACAATAATAGCCGACAGCGTGATATTATCGTTTTGATCGATTGCAGTCTTCGCATGAAAAATTACTTTTTCGTATTCTTTCATGTGGTAATAAGTTAGCGCCATTTCATAATGAACTAATGATGACGCTGAATCCAGCTTAAGCGCTTCCTGATATTTGGCAATAGCTTCCTCGTAGTTATGTGCATCATGAAGGGCAATGCCCTCACGTACGATGTCCTTTACAGCATCCGACTGTGCAAAGGATGAAAACGAAAAGAGAAGAAAAAAAACAGCGGCAGTTGCTCGGGCCATAGTAAAAAGTTAAGTTCCAAAAGCAAAGACACCATCTTTCAAAGTAATTTGCAAACCAAAACAGCCAGAATACCTGCAATCGTGTACGAACCTGAAAAAATATTACTGACCACCCGGAATCTCAGTATCGGGTATTCTGCTGCACAACCCTTGTTTAGTGAATTGAATCTCTCTTTGTTGGCGGGCGAATTGGTTTGCTTCATGGGCCCGAATGGCATTGGAAAATCAACCTTAATAAAAACGCTGGCGAGACTTCAGCAACCACTGCAGGGAACCATTACCATTGGATCCGCTTCCGTGGAAATTGAAAAAAAACTGTCGGTTGTACTTACGGATCGCATTACGGCTACCAACATGACCGTGAAAGAACTGGTAGCCTATGGCCGATATCCGTACATGAACTGGTCGGCCAAACTTACCAAACAAGATGAAGAGGCGATGGATCAGGCGATTGCCTTGACGCGCACTCATCAGTTGGTGAACAAACAAATCGGCCAGCTTAGTGACGGGCAGATGCAAATGGTGATGATTGCACGTGCACTGGCGCAGCAAACGCCTCTATTATTATTGGATGAACCCACTGCCCACCTTGACTTGAATAATCGGGTGGAGATTATGAATTTACTTCGGGAACTGGCACATACCACCGGCAAAGGAATTTTAATTGCCACGCATGAGCTTGACCTCGCGCTTCAAACAGCCGACCGCATTTGGCTAACCGGAAAAGAACAAAACCTGCTGACGGGAATTCCGGAAGATTTGGTGCTTGACGGATCATTCGATGAGATTTTTCGGTTTAAAGGATTTGATTTGAAAACCGGAAAAGTGTTTCACAAACCCTGGCGAGGTGTCTCCATTAAAGTAGAGGGAAGTGGCTACGAACTGCTCTGGACAAAAAATGCGTTGGAACGGAATGGATTCATTGTTCATGATCATGCAGATTATCAAATTGAAATTATTTCTGACGCCCAGCACGTAAACTGGCGCTTTCAAGACAAATCATATGCAACGCTTTATGATTTATTGGACTCGCTCTCGCAGCTAACCTGATTTCTTTTTAGGTTCAAACGATTGCAATAATCCCTTCAAAAACTTCTCAATCATTTCGCGGTTGATTTAGTAGCTTCGCACCTTTACTATTCAACCTATGTTTGACCTGAACAGTCTGTTTCCTTACAAAATCAATAAGAAGTATTCAAAACCCGTGGCGTATTTCTCTATGGAGTTTGCCATCGACCAACCTTTAAAAATCTATTCGGGCGGATTGGGATTTTTAGCCGGCTCGCACATGCGTAGTGCATACGAGTTAAAACAAAATATGATCGGCATTGGCATATTGTGGAAGAAGGGATACTACGATCAGGAGCGCAACGAAGACCAGAGCATGCGGGCGGCTTTTCGAAATAAGGAATATTCTTTTCTTACCGATACCGGAATTTTATTTCCCATTACCATTCATGGCGCGCGTGTGTATGTGAAAGCCCTGCTGCTGAAACCCGAGGTTTTTAAAACGGTGCCCGTGTTTTTACTCACAACCGATATTGCAGAGAACGATCACCTGGCGCAAACCATCTCCCATCGCTTATATGATCCCAATCAAACAACGCGTATTGCGCAATCTATTTTACTAGGAATTGGAGGCGCTAAACTGCTGGAAGTGCTTGGTCGCGAAACGGAAATCTATCACATGAATGAAGGGCACTCCCTTCCGTTGTGTTTCTATTTACTCGATAAATACAAAAACCTGGATGAAGTAAAAAAGCGTGTGGTGTTTACCACGCACACACCGGAGAAAGCCGGTAATGAAGAACACAGCATTCCGTTGCTGGATCGCATGAGTTTCTTCAACGGACTTTCCGTTCAGCAAGTCAACAGCTACATCCATCCTGAAAATGGTGTGTTGAATTATTCACTCTCTGCGTTACGCATGGCGAAGAAAGCCAATGGGGTTTCACAACTACATGGTGAGGTGGCGCGCAAGATGTGGGGATCTTATTCCGGTATTTGTGCTATTGATGCCATTACCAATGCACAAAACAAAACATATTGGCGTGACTACATGCTGGAGAAAGCGCTTGCCAAAGATGATGACGAGAAGTTGGTGTTGCGAAAGAAAATGCTCAAGAAAAAATTATTCCGGGTGGTGGCCAACCAAACCGGAAAACTGTTTGATGAAAACGTGCTGACGCTGGTGTGGGCCAGAAGATTTGCTCAATACAAACGCGCCAATTTATTGTTGCGTGATTTCGACCGGTTTACCCGATTAGTTTCCAATAAGGAATTTCCGATTCAGATTATCTGGGCAGGCAAGCCGTATCCGGAAGATTTCGACAGCATCAACAACTTTAATGAAATCCATTGGAAAATTCGCGGCTTTAAAAATTGTACCATTCTTACCGGCTATGAATTGTGGTTATCCGGTCACTTAAAGCGTGGATCAGATGTTTGGTTAAATAATCCCCGCTTGTATCATGAAGCATCAGGCACTTCAGGCATGACGGCTGCCATGAATGGCTCTATTAATTTTTCCATTCCGGATGGATGGATTCCGGAGTTTGCCAAACACGGCAAAAACAGTTTTATCATTGAGCCCACAGCAGATAACCTTTCGCAGGATGAGCGTGATAAAATTGAAGCCAACCGGCTTTACGATCTATTGGAAAACGAAATCATCCCGATGTATTATAAAAATCCGACAAAGTGGGTCAAGATTATGAAAGCAGGAATGAAGGATGTTGTGCCCTTTTTCGACTCAGCCCGAATGGCGGATGAGTACTACGAGAAGATGTATAGCTAGCTCTTAATCTCTTGAAATGGGGATGAGCTTCGTTGTGAAACTCATATTGCCTGGATCACGCATATTCTTTAATTTTTTCACGCTAAGTCGCAAAGAGCGCAAAGAAAAACGCAAAGCCTTAATGAATTTCGCGTTTCATTTTACTTCTTCTCTTTGTAAAAAGTAAGTGACACCGAATTCACGCAATAGCGCTTACCGGTAATCGTGGGACCATCATCGAACACATGGCCTAAATGTCCTCCGCAATTGGCGCACATAATTTCAGTACGTGTCCAGCCATGTGATGTATCTACTTCATATTTAATTTTACCACCAGCCATAGCCTGATCAAAACTTGGCCAACCGCAATCCGAATCAAATTTCATGTCAGATGTAAACAACTCGGCATTGCAGGCCGCACAGGAGTAAACCCCCTTATCACTGGTTTTGTAATACTTTCCGGTAAAGGGGCGTTCAGTTCCCTTTTCACGCAAAATGTGATATTGCTCAGGCGTGAGGATTTTCTTCCACTCCTCTTCCGTTTTAAAAACCTTTTGCTCAGCCACCACGGGCTTTTCTTTTTCAATAATCTTTGATTTCATGTCTTGTCCGAACATACAGGAGGAAAAAATTAAGCTACTAATGAAGAAAAGAATCTTTTTCATGCTCATAATAACGTCTGCTAAGGTAAAACAATTTACGTGTCTAAAAGTTTCCCTGATGTCGTGCATATGACAACAAGGGGCTTTACTATTTTAGATTAGACAAATCGCGGATCAGAATTTTCTTCCTGTCGAAATAAATCAGGTTTTGTTCTTTTAACTCATTTAAAATGGTTGTCACCGTTTGCCGGGATGTTCCCGTAAGGGCGGCAATGTCTTTATGGGTAAGCTTTGTGGGAATCATCGTTTCAAAACCCACCTTTTTTCCTTTCCACGAGGCAGCGTCTTTTAAGAACTCAATGATTCGTGTTCGCGCGTCTTTAAATACCAGTAACTCAAGTTTCCGTTCAAGGCGCATCAGGCGCAAGCCTACCAACTTCAGCAACCGAAAACTCAACTCTTTGTCTTCTTTCATTAAGGATTTTAATTCATCAATACTCAACGGACAAATCTGCGTATCGTTATCCATCACCTGCGCGAAGTCTCTTCGCTTCTCCTCACCCGCTAAAGCGAGTTCACCAAAAATTTCTCCGGTAGTTAAAATGGCGCTCACCACCTCCTGTCCATCATCCAGGTAATGCCCTATTTTAACACGACCTTGTGCAATCATGTAGAGGTGACTAGCCTCCTCATTGGGAATATAAATGAACTGATCTTTCTTAAAGCTTCTGAATTCATGTTTCTGGTCCATCACTTTTGTTTTGTGCGGACACAACACATCAAACAGATTAACACTTTCGAAATACCATAAAGAAGCCGTGTTACTCATACCGCGTTGGTATTTTTGATAAGTTAGCAAAAAATTCAGCGCAAAAGTTCATGAGCACATTGCGGTTAAGTGAAATCTGGATCTACCCAATCAAATCCTTAAGTGGGATACGTGTGAACGAAGCCACTGTGTTGAATAAGGGCTTAACGTTTGACAGGCGTTGGATGCTGGTGGATGAACACAATCGATTTTTAACACAACGCGAATATCCGCAGATGGCTTTGTTCCAGGTAAGTCTTAACAATCAACAACTGCATATTCTACATCGAAAGAATAGTGCTGATATTGAATTCCCGGCTTTCGCCACAACCGGAACAGAATACAAAGCAACCATCTGGGACGATGAAGTGACAACCCTCGAACCAAGCCCTGAAGTAAGCACATGGTTCTCCGATCAATTGAACATGAATTGCCGGCTGGTTTATTTTCCTGAACCTAACTCACGGCCAGTTGATGAACGCTATGCTACAAACCATGAGCATGTGAGTTTGGCAGACGCCTATCCTTTTCTGGTTATCGGCCAGGCTTCTTTAGATGACCTGAATACGCGATTGTCATCTCCCGTTCCAATGAAACGATTCCGGCCCAACTTTGTATTTACCGGAGGCAAGCCGTACGAAGAAGATCAATGGAGGGATTTTTCGATTGGTGAAATGAACTTTACCGGTGTTAAAAACTGCGCCCGCTGCGTGCTTACTACAGTTGATCCGGAAACCGGAACAAAAGGCAAAGAACCCCTCGCCACGCTGAGTCAATATCGAAACCAGGGAAATAAGATTCTCTTTGGACAAAATGCTGTAGCCCGATCTACCGGAACGGTTCGGGTGAATGATCCTATCTCAGTTTATCCCATTTAAAACATTTAAATTTTTCGGTATTCCCCTCAACCATATCTTTGCGCAACCTGTTATGTGTTTGCCAAGATGTATCGCGCTATGAAGAAAATTCTAATTCTATCTGCACTTGCTTTATTGCTTCTGAATTGTACGCCTAAAAAGCAAAATGAAAAACTCCCAATTCTCGGTTACCGCGAAGTGGTGGCCAAAGAAGTGGAGGGCAAAAAAGTGATCGATACAGTTTATCATTCCATTGCTGATTTTCAATTTGTAAATCAGGACAGCGCCCTGGTGACCAACGAAACCTTTGCCGGAAAAATTTACGTGGCCGATTTCTTCTTTACTTCATGCCGTACCATTTGCCCGGTTATGAAAACACAGATGCTTCGCGTATACGAAGCCACCCAGGATATGCCCGATGTGGCCATTCTTTCACACACCATCGATCCGGAACATGACACGGTTGCCCTGCTTCATGATTTTGCGGATCGCTTAGGCGTTTCCAGCAGCAAGTGGCATTTCGTTACCGGAGAGCAAGATAACATTTACGACATCGCCCAAACGAGTTACTTCGCCACCGCTATGGTCGACAAAACCGAACCCGATGGTTTTATTCATAGCGGTGCTTTTTTGCTGATTGATAAAGAGCGAAGAATTCGTGGAAAATATGATGGCACCCTGGAGGAAGATGTTGACCGGTTGATAAAAGACATTGAGCGATTAAGACGGGAGTATGATCAATGATTTACGATTTCGAATTTGGGAATTTAGATTTTGTATTGTCTCCTGCTTCCTGCTTTTAGTTTTCATGCTGAGTTGCAATCAACCTAAAACCAGAGACTCCAATAAATTCACGAATTACTTTCGTCAAGGCGAACTGCTTTACACCAAACATTGCAGCAATTGTCATCAGGCTGATGGAAGCGGATTGGGAAGACTTTATCCACCACTCAAGCAATCTGATTACATGAACGACAACTTTGAGCAGGTGCTTTGTCTCATGCGCAATGGCATTCAAGGAGAATTAACAGTTAATGGTGTGCAGTATAATCAGGCCATGCCAGGCGTTCCCACGCTAACCGATTTAGAGATCGCGGAAATTGCCACATACATTTACAATGCCTGGGATAATGAACGCGGGTTGGTTGATGTGAAGGAAGCTGAAAGAATTTTGAACACATGTGCGGTAGAATAAAGCTGTTGATTGTTTTTGTGGTGATTTTATCACCACTTATCGATGTGCATGCACAATACGGTGATGCATTTGAAGAAGGTCTTGCACTGGGGAAAGCATTTAAAACGGAATCCGCCCTGCAAAAATTTGAAGCGGCCATCAAAGAAAATCCAAAACACCCGAAAGCCTATACCCATGCCAGTCGCATGTTATCCAATGTTGGTGGGCGGTTGGCTATGGACAAACAGGAAGAAAAACGAAAGTATTTGGAAAAGGCGCGCAGCTATGCGATAAAAGCCATTGAATTAAATCCCGATGATCCTGATGCACGGTTGGCTCATATTATAGCATTAGGATTGCTTTCAGAAATCTCGCGCAACCCACGCGAAAAAGTACTGGATGCCAAACTCATTCATGCGGAAGCAAAAAAAATTATTGAATTGGACTCACTTTATGAAGAGGCCTGGTTCGTACTTGGAAAATGGCAATTGGAATTATCGCGGTTAAGCTGGATTGAGTTGTTGGCGTGTAAACTCCTCTTTGGTGGATTACCGGAAGAAATTTCGAAACAGAAGGCGCTCGAATACTTTAATAAAGGTCTTGCACTAAATCCTAACAGCATCTTGTTCCTGTTCGGCCAAGCTTCTGTTTATGCCGATCTGGACGAAAAAGAAAAAGCCATTGCTGCACTGGAAAAAGCGCTTAAACTTCCACTGGCCGAACCCGATGACGAACAGCGAAAAGACCGGTGCAAAAATCTGTTGCGCCAGTTGAAAGAAACCAATTGATCCCCTCCTCCCGCACGCCCGAACGACCGCTCACATACAATTTCGGGCACATTTCACCCGTCAAAACTTTTAACAAAATATTCATGGAAGGTGCCTTGGATAATTCGTACCTTACTTCATAAACTTTTTGCTTATGGCGTCATTCAATTTAAAAATCAACAAGAAAAAATACACGGTTGAAGCGGACCCGAACATGCCCTTGCTGTGGGCGTTGCGCGATGTCATCGGCTTAACCGGTACCAAGTTTGGCTGTGGCATTGCCCAATGTGGTGCCTGCACCGTTCACCTGAATGGCGATGCGGTTAGGTCTTGTTCACTTCCCATTTCGGCCGTAGGCGATGGTGAGGTGGTAACCATTGAAGGCCTGTCCGAGAATGGAGATCATCCCGTGCAAAAAGCCTGGGAAGAAGTTGATGTGATGCAATGCGGTTACTGCCAGGCCGGACAGATCATGTCGGCAGCAGCCTTATTGGAGAAAAATCCGAATCCGAGTGATGAAGAAATCTCCTCGGCCATGAACGGCAACATCTGCCGGTGCGGTACCTATGTGCGCATTCGCGAAGCCGTAAAAAAGGCTGCAACATTAAAGTGATTTGTTCCCGATTAATTCATAAAGAACAACCAACATGGAAATCATTAAAACACATTATAACAGAAGATCATTTTTAAAAGTATCTGCAGCGGCCGGTGGTGGCCTGATGATCGGCTTCAACTGGCTGATGTCGTGTGCGCCTTCGGATGAAAAAGGAACGTTGGCCATGCCCGATGAATGGTTCGACATTAACGCGTACCTGAAAATTGGCAATAACGGTGTAGTTACTATTTATTCACCCAACCCGGAAATCGGACAAAATGTGAAAACAGCCATGCCGATGATTGTAGCGGAAGAATTGGATGTGGATTGGGCAAATGTGTTAGTGGAGCAAGCACCACTGAATACAATAAAGTATAAGCGACAATTAGCTGGTGGAAGCCAATCCATCCGGCAGGAATGGAAAACCTTACGCATAGCCGGAGCAACTGCAAGACGCATGTTGATGGAAGCCGCTGCCCAAAAATGGGAAGTGCCTGTTTCAGAATTAACAGTTGATAAAGGAATTATTAAAAATGCATCAGGCAAAACACTGGGCTTTGGTGATGTGGCTACACTGGCTGTTTCCGTTGAAGTTCCAGAAGAAGTTCAACTGAAGGATCCAAAAGATTTCAAGATCATCGGCAAGCCCACAAAAAATGTTGACGGTAAAAAAGTTATTAAAGGTGAGCCCTTATTCGGTCTTGATATTAAACGTGAAGGCATGTTGATCGCGATGATTGCACATGCACCAGCATTTGGCATGCGACCGAAATCTGTGGATGATTCAGCGGCACGCAGTATGCCCGGCATTAAAGATGTGTTCACTATTACCACTTTGCCCGATGGTATAGAGCCACAGTGGTCGGATGTAAATGCGTTTAAAGAACTTGTTGTTGTGGTGGGCGACAACACATGGAATGTTATACAGGCCAAGAAAGCCTTAAAGATTGAATGGGAGGCCACTTCGGAATTAATGAGCACGGAAGGTTACGACAAGGCCCTCTCGGATTTGTTGGAAAAGAAAGCTGATGAGCCTGCCCGAAAAGATGGAAATCCAGATGAAATATTTAAAAAGGCAGCCAAGATTGTTGAGCGCACCTATTCTGCTCCGTTCCTCGCACACAACACGATGGAGCCGATGAACTTCTTCGCGCACGTTACAGCCGATGGTGCTGAACTTCTGGGGCCTATTCAAACCCCTGAACAATTACGAACAACTACTGCAGCTGTACTGGGTTTACCTGAAGATAAAGTCACCGTTGGCATGACTCGTCAGGGAGGTGGTTTCGGTCGCAGGCTGTACGGACATTTTGGTGTTGAGGCTGCGGTGATTTCCAAACATGTAAACGCACCGGTTAAACTGGTGTACACCCGCGAGGATGACATGACACAGGGCACGTACCGACCTGCCTACAAAGTGAAGTACCAGGCAGCGATTGATAAAGACAATAATTTATTGGGCATAAAAATTCGCGGAGCGGGTATACATGAAAGTCCGGTGTTTGCACATCGCTTTCCGGCTGGTGCGGTTGATCATTACCTGGTTGAAAATCATTCGCTCGATTCAAACATCAGTACAGGTGCGTGGCGCGCACCACGCTCAAACTTCATGGCGATTGCCGAACAAAGTTTTTTAGATGAAGTTGCGGAAGTTGTGGGTAAAGACCCGATCGATTTCCGATTGGAATTACTTGACCGTGCTGCTACCAATCCGGTTGGTGAACGTAACGATTACGATGCTGCACGCTATGCTGGTGTGTTAAAACTGGTAAAAGAAAAATCAGGCTGGGGCGAAAAGAAAGAGGGTGTGCATCGGGGTGTATCGGCCTACTTCTGCCATAACAGCTATGTGGCTCAGGTGATGGATGTGGTGGTGAAAAATTCCAAGCCCGTTGTTCAGAAAGTGTGGTGTGCTGTTGATTGCGGCATTGTGGTTAATCCGGAAGGAGCTAAAAACCAATTGGAGGGCGGCATTGTAGATGGTATTGGACACACCTTATACAGCGAAATGACTTTCAAAGATGGAAAGCCCGACCAAACCAACTTCCATAACTATCGATTGATCCGGAACAGTGAAGCTCCGCTTGAAGTTGAATGCTTCTTTGTAGATAATGGCATAGACCCAACCGGGTTAGGCGAACCGGGCTTACCCCCGGCAGGCGCTGCACTAGCCAATGCATTATATGCGGCAACCGGTAAGCGCTTAACTACACAACCTTTCGCCAAATCAGAACTGGCCATCACACCTATGTAATAGGATTAACTCCCAGGAAATAAATACCTATAAAAGGAATTTATTTCCTGGAAATACCTCAATCGGTTTTACAAAACCTTCATTTTGTTTTGCCTTTTGCGATAGACTCAAAATTTTTTATTGTCTATTAACCTGAGTGTATTTTTTCATTCGGTAAAAAGTTTATCTTCACTGCACCTAAAACCATTAAAACCTATGAAGAAAAAACTCTTAGCATTGGCCACCATATTTGGGGCCGTGATCCTCGTTTCATGTGAACTGAATGAGGCACCTCAACAAGAACTGGTTAGCGAAGCCACGTTATCCAAAATCAGCGCCATGGGCTTCAGTACAGAAAATGTACAACGTACCGATGGCGGCTACCTGGTAGAAGGTGACATTATTCTCCACGATCATGATTTGACAGGCAACCATGATCATAAAGACTTGCGCATCGCGGAAGTTGAACAGTATCGCACTTTTAATCTGGTTACTGGCTTACCCAGAACAATTGTTGTTACCACCAGCGGACGTAACATTACTCAGCGACTCTCTGATGGTATAAATGCTGCCATTGCCCGGTACAATGCCCAAAACCTTGGAATTACCTTTGTGCGCGGAGGTTCATCCGGTGGCGGAAATATTAATATCAGGGTTGTAAACACCAACCAATACATTGCTTCTGCAGGTTTTCCAAGCAATGGCAATCCTTATAACACAGTTAGTTATGCTCGCAACTATACCAACTACTCACTTGGATTTGTAACGACTGTTATCGCCCACGAAATCGGGCATTGCATTGGTTTCCGTCATACCGATTACATGAACCGCGCCTATAGCTGTGGATCAGGTGGTAACGAAGGCCAGGCAACTTCAGGCGTGGGTGCCATTCATATTCCAGGCACTCCTACAGGTCCTGATTCAGGTTCATGGATGTTGGCTTGCTTGAGCAGCACAACCGACCGTCCGTTTAACAACAACGATAGAGTTGCCTTAGATTACTTGTATTAAGATTTTAATATCTCACGCAAATAAATGCCGGGGCTCACTCCGGCATTTTTTTTATTCGGTGATCACTACCCGTGAGGTTAAGAAAGTACCAGTATCAAGTTTGATTTTTAAAATATAAATGCCGGTCTGAATCGAACGCACTTCGGAAATATCCAACACCTTCACATCCCCTGAAATCTCCTGCCGCAGAACCACTTTTCCCAAAGGATCAATCAATTCGGCTTGCACAGTTCCCTGATCGTTACTGATCACACTCAGTACATCCTGCTTGTTTAATAGGTTTGGAAACACATATAAATCGGCAGGACGAACAAATAAGATTTCTTCCTCTTCGCTGAGAATATTTTCTTGAGCAGTCGTGACCAGTCTTGCACGATAAATGTTAATGCCAGCCCGAGGCGAAGCATCTGTCAGTAAAAAATTGTTGGATTCAAGTACCGTTAGGGATTGCACCGGTTCAAACGTTGATCCGTTCAATCGCTCCAACACGACCGATTGCAGATTAAAGGTTGTTCCAAGTGACACGTCAAATTCAGCCTTTTCATTCACCACGTAATTGCGGGCAACAAACGACCGGAAATAACAACCGGTTCCCTGGGTATTATAATCAATCGTAAACTCGCGACTTCCTTCCACCGCACCAAACACAGGCGCTACGGTAAAGTAAGCCGTTTCTAATTCCGATTTCTGAAAAATTGCAAATGTATCCGTTGTAGTAAGAATCGGCTCCAGGTACTTTTCACCAACCTCATAAAGCCGATATTCATCGGCTGCTTCTTCACGATTCCAGGTGAACATTACTGCCTCCTCACAATTAAACCCGACTGAAAGCCGGTCGGGTTTTGAAATCGAAAAAATTTCAGAATCAAAATAATTCGCTCCAACAACCATCCGAAGGCGATACAAACCAATAACAGGCGGAGTATTCCATTCAAAAGCCTGATCGGTTAAGTCAACATTACCTATGGTTTGCCAGGAAACGTCATTAACGGATTGGTATTGCAACAGGCCTGTTTCAGCAGAACCATACCAACGCCAACGGATAAAATTAGCAACATCGGTTTGAAGCGGGTCAGTGGTAAATGGATAACGCCACTCAAATCCGGAATTGATTTCATACGCGATGCTGAACGGTTGTGTATTCTGCACTTCATAACCATGTATCCTAATTTCATACTCCCCTTCTGAAGGAAATGACACGGTAATCTGCTCCACATTATTCAGTCGATCTTTTCCTCGTTGCGCCAGACTTTGCAAGTTCGTGACAGTTGGAGCACTGTTTAATACCCATGGCTCCCAAATTTCATTTGCCGTAATATTTCTGATTGTTAGGTCCAAATCGTTAACCAAGGCTTTTTCAGAAAATGGATCAGCGGGGAGATCATTCCACGCCACGGTTACTTTCAGTTCTTCGGCTTGTGCCGGAACAACTATCGAAAAAAGCTTAGAATCCTCATCCCCAACTTCATCCAGAAAAAAATTTTCAGTTTCAATTGTACGAATCGCATTCAAAGCATCTACATTTCCAAAGCCTGTTTCAAAATCCACCTGCGGCCTGCCCACATCGCGGGCGCTATTAATCAATACTGCCTTTACCAGAGAAGCATCCGGAAGTACTCCGAATTTTTGTTTATACGCATCCTGAATCACCAAAGCCGCACCGGAAACTACAGCAGCAGCTTCAGACGAACCGGCATCACCAAAAGCAATCAGCTCGGGTTTTACCCGTCCATCATGGGCCGGACCTTTTGAACTTAACGAAACATAATTTCCAAAACGATCGGCCGAACCCACCGTAAGTACATTTTTGGCAACCTTGAACTGCCCGGTAAGATTGGCAAATCCACTTACACCGTTATATGCCCCCTCCACCGGAGTATCAGTTCCCCTGTTTCCCGAAGAAAAAACGTGGAGAATTTCCGGATGGGTAATGCCAGCCTGATCATAGGCACTCGATTCTATTCCATAATAATTTTCAAGCCCTACACCATAAGAATGATTTTGAACAGAGACGCCAGCCTGTGTAAGTTCGTCTCCATCATCCGGCAGCAACTGATCAAAATCGGAAGTGGTTACGCTTGCTTGCCACGCTACCCCTTTGGCAAACGGAGAGGTGTTGCCCGCCCCGACTGCTATAGTAGCCATAAACGTAGCATGAAAAGTAGAGGCTTCGTCAAACTGATCATTCAGCACAATACGTCCTTTTAAATCGATATCCTGTTGATCGAATGGTTTTTCTTTAATGGAAACCAGCGACCCACTACCGGCAGCATCGGGAAATAAGGCATGTACTGCTGTTATTCCATTTACAGAAAGATCGAAATCACCCAACACAACTTCCTCCTTTGCTTTTCGGATTCCGCGGTCAATAAACTTCACACCCGGTACTTTCTTTAATAGGTCGAGCTTTTGATTATTGAGGTTGGAAACCAGGAAATAGTGGTCGGAAACTTTCTTATAATGCATTGAATGTGTTGCCAACCATTGTGTAAACAACTCCTGATTATCAGTGTATACGGTTACACTAAACCCATTACTTTTCTCCAGTTTCAACGGGCCAACCTTGGCCGGTAAGGTATCCATAGCGGGCACGTTCTGACCAAAAGCCCGCATCACCACGACCAGCATAAAACAGAAAAGGATCTTAACCCGCCACATGCTACTGAAAAATATTCACCCTGAAATTCACCCTATGCAAAGTAACACTTTGGCATCATTCCCCGATGGTGGAATCGGCATAGGATATTTTTTGATTCATTAGTACATTCACCGATCGGTATTATGAAGGAACTCAAAACCATACTGGCTACATTCAACAACGTTGATTTTTCGCAACGCAAGGCGGCCTTGGCTACCGTGGTAAATGTCAGGGGCTCCTCGTACCGAAGTCCCGGGGCGCGCATGCTCATTACCGATGATGGAAAATGGGTGGGCTCCATCAGTGGTGGATGCTTGGAAGGGGATGCCCTTCGAAAAGCACGCCAGGTGATGACGGACAATAAAGCCATGACCATCACCTACGATACGCGGGAAGAAAGCAACCAAAACCTCGGAATCGGGTTGGGGTGTAACGGGGTGATTGATGTGCTGATTGAACCGGTTTACGAAGGATCAGATACAATTTCATTGATTCAAAAAATCGTAACCCAAAACGAGCCGGTGGCATTGGCCACACGAGTTCGTGGAGAATTTGCGGGAGAAAAATTTTTATTAGATCATCATCTTCAACCTCAATCCGAATTTTCTGATAGCCAATTAAACTCATCGGTGCTTCAGGCATTGACTGCGGTTTTCACGCATCACCGCAGTGAAACCAAAACCATTCTTGGTGAAGAAATTTTTATTGAGTTGATTCAACCCGTTGTTTCCCTTATCATTTTTGGTGGAGGTTTTGACGCACGACCAGTCAGTACACTGGCTAAATCGCTGGGTTGGGATGTTCAGGTAACCGATGAATGTGTGTCGCACATTGCTCCAGTCTTTTTCCCATCAGCTGATAAACTATCACTTTGCCAACGCGAATTTATCGATCGGGATTTTGTGATTACCCCTCACACCGCTTGCGTGCTTATGTCACACAATTATGAGTACGACCGGGATGTATTGAAGAAACTTATCCAAACAACTACACCGTATATTGGCATACTCGGGCCGCGTAAGCGATTTGATAAGATGGTAGCAGAGTTTGAGACACAAAATATTGTCTTAACTCCTGAAGACCTCCAACGAATTCACTCCCCCATTGGCCTGGACATAGGTGCAGAAACACCAGACGAAATTGCGTTATCCATCCTTGCAGAAATCCAAAGCAAGTTTGCCAATCGTTCGGGCGGGTTCCTGAAATACAGAAGCGGACCCATTCATGAACGAAAAGGTGATCAGGTTTTCAAACAGGTATACCTTCACAACGAAACCGAGAATAAATCCGTTAACGGATAAAAATTTACACGCATGAAGAAACTAATATACCTGTGCCTGGTGGGGCTTACAACAACTGTGTTTGCCCAAACACCACAACAGGAAATCAACGAACAGGTTTGGAAACCGTTTACCAAAGCCATCATGAATCAGGATGTGGCCACATTTGCCTCCCTGCACTCAACCGATCTGGTAAGAGCGGAGCGAAATTCAGGAAAAATTCTCGACCTCACCGAGTATCAAAAAAATATGGAAGCGGGTTGGCCGGGATGGAAAGAGTCGTTAGCTAAGAATAAAATAGATTATACTTTTGAGCTTCGCTTCACAGAAAGAATCAGCAATGGAAACCTGGCATACGAAGTAGGGTACTTCAAAAATGAATCAGTTAGCGCAACTGGAGAAAAACGAATTGGCTATGGCCAGTTTCACGTTACTCTTCGAAAAGAAAATGGTATTTGGAAAATTCTGGTCGACTCGGACTCTAATCTGGGTGGAACCATTACGGAAGAAATGTTTCAGGCAGCCAAACCGCTGGAATGAGTTCAGGGAATGAACTTCAGCAAAAGCATGCGGATAAAATCATCATGCTTATCCTGGCGGCAGGCTCCTCCTCCCGCTTAGGGCAATCCAAACAACTTATCAAGGTAAATGGTGTACCCTTGTTACGAAAAACAGTTTTAACCGCACTTGAAACTGATTCGCAACACGTTACGGTTGTACTTGGGCATAATTTCGAACAACACCAGGAAGTCATTCAGGACTTGAACATTGATGTGCTGCATCATGTTGACTGGCAAAACGGAATGGGCAGTTCCATCAAAGCAGGTGTATCACACATTTTAAAAACACGTGGCGATACACAAGCCATAGTCATTCTGGTTTGTGATCAGCCTTATTTAACAGCCGAGCATTTGAATTTGCTCATTACAACGCACAGAACTTCCAAGGCGACAATCGTTGCATCCGCTTATGCTTCTACAACCGGAGTACCCGCTCTATTTGACAAAAGTATGTTTGCGGAATTGCTCGAACTAAAAGATGACCAAGGCGCTAAAAAGATATTGGAAAAACATGCCGGAAGCATTGTTGAAATTAAGTTTCCGTCAGGTGAAATAGATATCGATACACCTTCAGACTACGCCAGGCTTACGCGTTAGTTATCAAAATCCTGATCAAAGCCATTGCGTTCGCCATCACCTTCCTCTTCCTTTTCACCAAACTGCCTCTGATTTATTCTAAACACCAGACTAGCGGTAATGGTGGTGAAAGCACGTTGGAACCGGTTACGGAAATAAAAGTCGTCACCTTCATTAACGGATCGGAAGATGCGGGTATTAAACACATCACGAACATTAAGCGAGAAGGTCGCCTTATTCTTCCAGATGTCCTTAGTGAACCCGAGATCAAGGGTGTAGAATGCTTCTCTGCGCCCCTGAGTAGTTTGCTGTGGCGCACGGTAAAAAACAGTTGCCTGCAAATTGGTTCGCTTACCCAAGGTAAACCGGTTACTCACCCGTGAATTCCAGGTATATGTGTCCCGATCAAATGATTCTCCCTCGTACTCACCCTCAGTAATAGCCCTGAAAAAATTTGCATTGCCATTAATGGTCCACCATTTTGTGAAATCCTTACTAACATTAAATTCAAATCCATAAAATTGTTCCACGCCCAGGTTAGTGGGTATAATAAATGTTGTATCACGAATCGGTGGACGAGTAACTGTAATACGCTCAGTGACATCTGTTGTATAGCGGTAATAAATTCCACCGTAAAAAGAATACGTATCACCATTCGCTAGATATCCGGTTTCATACGAATCGGTGAATTCAGGATCAAGATCCGGATTACCGATTCGGATATTTCGTGCATCGGAGAATGAAGAGAACGGATTCAGTGACCAAAAGCCCGGACGACTCACCCTGCGGCTATAACTTACCTGAACTGAATTGTTATTGTTGATGTGATAATTGGCGTGAATGCTGGGAAAGAAATTTGCGTACGACTTGTTATTAACAGGTTCATTCCCACCAATCAATTCTGAGAAGTTCGATAACTCAGTCCGTATGTCGGTATATTCCATGCGCAATCCTAACTCGTAAGAAATTTTACCAACATGATTCCCCATCAATACATACAGCGCCTGAATATTCTCATCATATTGAAAGGTATTTGAGAAGTTCCCAAAGTTTACCCACTCACTATCATTGATGAATTCCTCTATCAAATAATCCGTATTGATTTCCCTAATCGTTCCGCGATATCCTGTTTCAAACTTTCCTTTTCCGCCATTAAACGGATGAATGTAATCCAATTGCAACAGTGTATTTTGTTCCGACTCTTTGTTATAAGAGCGCTGAGGGTTCTCTAATTCTCCATCTGGATAGAGATTTAAAATAACGCGTTGCCTAATGGATGATTTTTCGGTTTCCGCATTATTCCGGTATTGACCGTAGAACGTAAGCTTCCTTCCTTCCTGATCAAACAACTTCTCATAGCTGAGGGTATATTCCATGTTTTTTTCATCCTCAGCTTCGCGATCATTTCGAACAAATTCCCGGCCTAGTTCATCGAATAAATCATAATCGCGGTAGGTGATATCGGTAAGGTTCATGTTATCGCCAACATTCACCAGAAAAGCAGCTGTGAATGTATTCTTGTCGTTGATCATGATGTCGGTTCCTGCCCGAAAATTATGCGACCACCCTGTTCGAAGAAAATCACGGGTTGAGCGCGTGAAATACGTTGTATCGTTTGGTGTGAATTCCTGATAAAGGCTTGCACGTCCGGGGCGCTCACGGTAATTGGAACTGTAGTTCAGAAAGTAATTCATTTTCTTCTTTCTGAAATTCATGGTGGTGCTGATTCCTGTATTAAGCGGGTGTGCAATGGTTCCTTCAATCACCGCATTCAGTCCATCCTGACGTTCTTTCTTTAAGATGATGTTGATGATGCCGGCATTTCCCTCAGCTTCATACCGCACTGACGGATTGGTCACGACTTCAATGCGTTCAATCATGCTTCCTTGGAGAGCCTGTAACGCATCGGTACTGGAGATGCCCGCTAACCCGGAAGGCTTGCCGTCAATAAGTATCCGCACATTCTGACTACCGCGCAGCGAAACCCCTCCATCCTGATCGACAACAATAGAAGGAAGGTTATCCAGAATTTCAACTGCATTTCGCCCAACATTACTCAAATCTTCAGAAACATTGAAAATGCGCTTATCCAGATCCATCTGCATGAGTGATCGTTCCGCGCTCACCACTACTTCGTTTAAGGTTTGAACATTAGCAACCAGTTCTATTTTACCCAGGTCAGTTACCGCTTGTGAATACTGCCGCAAAGGAACAAACTGGTTTCGATAGGATACCACCTGAACTAAACCATAGTAAGACCCCGGCTTCGTGCTAACTTCAAATGCACCATTCATATCGGCTATTCCTCCGGTAATCAGCGATGAGTCAGCCGAGTACAACGAAAACGTGGCAAAGGGAATAGGCTCTGATGTTTCTTTATCTAAAATGCGACCCTTGATGCTGATGCTTTGACTCCATGCACTGGTAACAAAGCCTAAGGCCGTCACAAAGGTTAATATAAACAGGTTTTTCTTCATTTGAACTGCAAAGATACCTTTTAACACTGCCGGAACATAAATGGTTTTTCACTTTCTGATAAGCGGCACTATACCTCCATTAAGTGTTTGATACCAAATACTATATTTGGGACCGATGAAGAATTTTCTTTTGGTGATTTTGGTGCTCGCAACATCCGCTTCGGCATATGCGGAGTCTTACAAAAAATTTGAAGAGGGCGGAAAGTTTGGCGTAAAAAATGAAAAAGAAGAGATTCTTATTCCAGCAATTTACGATGCCGTTGGGTGGAGCAATGAAACGTTCACCGTTATCAACCAGGTAACAGGCTACAAACTTGGCGACCAATGGGGCATCATCAGCATAACAAATAAGCGAATAACAGATCCGGAATACTTTTCTTTACTGCCTGCCAAAAACAACTTATTGATTGTTACCAGGCGCTCACCATTGTCGTTCAGAATTACCACAGGCTGCCTGGATACAAAAGGCAAGGTAATCATACCATTGGAGTATGCAGGTTTAAGAATCGCTGGACTTCGTGCCATCGTTTATACCCTACACGAAAATCAATTTCGCTATGGCTTGATTGACCTTGAAAACAAATTGCTCATTCCGCAAGTCTATAAAAACATTTATCCGCTCGGCAGTTTGCGATATGCCGTACAAAATCGTGAAAACAAAACCGCCTTGTTCACGGAAAACGGAAGACAGGTAACACCTTTTTCCATCGACAGCCTGTCGCAACTCAATAATAATATCGCCATTATCTATCAGGATGGAAAGCAAGGTTTGATTAACCGCGATGGAAACATCCTGAAAGAACCCGTGTTTCGTGAAATAACAATTGAAAACAAAACGGTAAAAGCACGCTTACCCGATACATGGAAAATTCTTGATGCACAAAATAAACTCATTCGTGAAATTGAAGCCGACTCATTGTTGCCCCTCGGAAATGACAGGTTGAAAATGACCAATGCTTTTGGTAGCCAGTTGTGGAACACACAGTTTGCCCCGATAGCACAAACTTATTTCACGCGTCTAAATCAATTTCAAAATGATCAAACGCTTTTCAGTGTAGGAGAAAGATGGGGCGTACTCAATCGTGATGGAACTATAATACTTCCTGCCGAATACGATCAAATTATTATGGATGATGATCACTTTCTCGCTTCGAAACACCTTCCGGGAAAACAATGGTGGATTCTGTTTGATAAAAACGGAAAGGCACTGACAACCAAAGCCTACGAACAGATAGATAAATTTAACGGAACATTTTTTCCCGTTCGGAAGAATGGTTTCTATGGTGGCGTGAATTTATACGGTCAAGAAATAATCGCATGTGTGTTTGATAGTATTTCAGGAACGAATCAAAACCTGGTAGCCGTAAAGTTCAGAGGTCAGTATGGAATTATGGATACCGATGAACGATGGGTTGTTACCCCACAGCCCAATCCAATCTCATTGTTAAATGCTGAGCGATATTTTGAAAAGTCGGGCAACATTACCTTCCTAAAATCAATCACCGGAGAAATTATCTATTTCACCACCAACCCACTTACCATTCAGGATGATAAGCTATTCGAAACCATTTCATCAGGCGGAAAATGGACGATCAACTTTGATGGACAAATTATTCATCGGGAACAACCTCATAGTGAGCGCTCAGAGGAAATTTATCCGTCAAGCGAAGGGTATCGCGGGCTTAAGAAAAACGGACGTTATGGATTTATTGATGACCAGGGGCGTTTACGCATTGCCAACCGGTATGAGGGCATTCAACCTTTCAGCGAAGGACTGGCTGCAGTAAAAATCAGGGGAAAGTGGGGATACCTGAACAAAGAAGATAAAATTGTGGTACAGCCCGTTTATGAAGAAGTCTACCCCTTTAATAAAGGTTACGCGGTGGTTAAGCAAAATGGCAAATACGGACTCATCTACAGTAATGGAAAAATTGCACTGGATGTACGCTATAATAAAATAGAACTTCAGGAGAATGGTCGTATAAAAATTTTCATCGGAGATCAGATCGGTTTGGCTGATGATGGTGGCAATATCTTACTGCAACCGAAATATGAATCCGTTGAAGACCTGAACAACGGTTATGCAATCGTAAAGCAACATGAAAAATTTGGATTGGTAACTTTGCAGGGCATCAGTACCATTCCTATTCAATATGATAAGTTGTTGTTTGAAAAAAATCGGCAGCTCTACCTGGCGCTTAAGAAAAATGAATTTCAGGAATTGAAATTTTGAAATAAGGATTCAAATAAAAATGCCGGACATTGCCCGGCATTTTTTATATACAGATTTATTCAAATCAATCTTTCTTCGGAGCATTGCTCGGACCTGATCCTTTTCCGGAATCAGAAATCGATTGGCGCATGCCTGTATCAGCCTGAATGTTTTGCATGCGGTAATAATCCATTACGCCCAGGTTTCCTTTTACAAAGGATTCCGCAATGGCTTTAGGAATTTCCGCTTCAGCTAAAATTACTTTGGCCCGTGCCTCCTGTGCCTTTGCTTTCATTTCCTGTTCTTCTGCTACCGCCATCGCTCTGCGCTCTTCCGCTTTTGCTTCCGCCACTTTTAAATCGGCTGATGCCTGATCGATTTGCAGTTTGGCACCAATGTTTGCGCCAACATCTACATCGGCAATATCAATGGAAAGAATCTGAAACGCTGTACCGGCATCCAAACCGCGTGACAACACAACTTTTGAAATTTTATCCGGGTTCTCCAATACTTCTTTGTGCGATTTTGCTGAACCAATGGCGGTAACAATACCTTCTCCCACACGGGCAAGAATGGTATCTTCACCGGCACCACCAACCAACTGCTGTATAGCTGCCCGCACCGTTACCCGCGCAATGGCGATAAGCTGAATACCATCAGCGGCAACCGCAGCCACCTTAGGTGTAGTAATCACTTTTGGATTTACCGAAATTTGTACGGCCTGAAACACATCGCGACCAGCGAGGTCAATCGCAGTAGCTTGTTTAAAATCAAGGTGAATGTTTGCTTTTTCTGCGGAGATAAGTGCACGAATTACATTGGGTACATTACCACCGGCCAAGTAGTGCGTTTCCAGTTCGGTGGAAGTCAGCTTTAAACCTGCCTTTGTTGCCGTAATTAACGACTCAACAATAACGCGTGGCGGAACTTTACGAATGCGCATGAATACCAGTTCGAACAAACCCACGCGAACACCGCTGAAGAGTGCGGTAATCCAGAGGTTGATTGGTACGAAGTAAAGGAAAACAAAAAATAGAATTATAGATGCAAAAACAACTATAAGGAGCATGGTACCACTCAGTTCTGCCATATTGATTTATGTTTAAGTAACGGGTTCTACTAAAATATCGTTGGGTTGAACGTGAACAACTTTCACGGCTGTACCTGCCGCAAGATAATCGCCCGAGGTTTTAACTTCAACCATTTTACCCTCGAATTCGGCTGTGCCCATGGGCCGCAAAGCCGATACGGCTACGCCCTCCATTCCCACTTTCAAATCGGCATTAGCGCCTTCATTTACCCTACTGTCAATGCTGGTTTTAAGTGAAAATTTTTTCCAGGCTCCTTTTCGAAAACTATAGTATAAGGCTGCCGCGAGAAACAAGCCGGTACCCAACAGCACATACGATCCACCTTCACGGCCAAATTCACCATAACTCACCACCACGCCAATAACGGTAAACGCCAATCCCAATAACCCAACCACGGTGGTACCCGGTATAAACACCACTTCAACAATTATCAGTACAACACCTGCCAGAATTAAGGCAGCAATGGCTAACCACATGATCATTCAGTAAATTCGAAAGGAATCAAAAGTACAAAAGAAAGGGTGACCTCCGTGCGGAAATCACCCGATTAATTTATTGACTAATTTCTTTAATAAGCGCGGGCAAACAACACCCTGCGGGAAGAAGGCTTGCCGCTGTAAACACAAGCACCCTGTTCTTCGGTTGCATCCAATGGAATGCAACGGATGGTAGCCTTGGTTTGCTCCTTGATAGCCGCTTCTGTTTCTTTTGTGCCATCCCAATGCGCTTGCACAAACCCTCCTTTTTCATCCAGCACACGCTTAAAATCTTCAAAAGAATCCGCCTTAGTAATTAAGCTGTCGCGGAACGACTTAGCTTTTTGAAAAATATTATTTTGAATATCCTCCAACAAGGCAGGGATTTTCGTCTCTACTTCCTCCAGCTTCATCACTTGCTTTTCCTTCGTATCGCGTCTGGCCACTTCAACGGTTCCGTTTTCCAAATCACGCGGCCCAATCGCCAGGCGAACTGGCACACCTTTCAATTCCCACTCGGCAAACTTAAACCCGGGTTTGTGCGTATCGCGGTTATCGAACTTCACAGAAAGACCTTGCTTGCGTAGTGCCGCAGACAGCTCATCTACTTTCGAAGTAATTTTTGCTAGTTCTTCTTCGCTTCTGAAAATCGGAACGATCACCACATGTATAGGTGCCAGTTTAGGCGGAAGTACCAATCCATCGTCATCCGAATGCGCCATAATCAGCGCGCCCATCAAACGCGTGCTCACACCCCACGATGTTCCCCACACGTAATCAAGCTTGCCATCTTTACCAGTAAACTGAACATTGAAGGCATTGGCAAAATTTTGTCCGAGGAAGTGTGATGTTCCAGCCTGCAGCGCTTTTCCATCCTGCATCATCGCCTCAATGCAATACGTATCAACGGCACCCGGAAATTTCTCGCCTTCTGACTTTTTACCTTTAATTACAGGCATCGCCATAAACTCTTCCGCGAAAGCGGCATAAACACCTAACATCTGAATAGTTTCTTTCACAGCTTCATCGGCTGTGGCATGAGCGGTGTGGCCCTCCTGCCAAAGAAATTCTGCCGTGCGTAAAAACAAACGCGTGCGCATTTCCCAACGCACCACGTTAGCCCATTGATTGATCAATATGGGTAAGTCGCGATACGATTGAATCCATTTTTTATATGTATTCCAGATGATGGCTTCACTGGTTGGACGCACCACCAGTTCCTCCTCCAGTTTTGCCTCCGGATCAACAATCAGCTTTCCTTTTGTATTCGGATCATTCTTTAACCGATAGTGCGTTACAATGGCACATTCCTTGGCAAAACCTTCCGCATTTTGCTCTTCCGCTTCGAACATGCTCTTCGGTACGAACAACGGAAAATACGCATTTACGTGCCCGGTGTCTTTAAACATCTTGTCGAGTGCTTGTTGCATTTTTTCCCAAATGCTGTAGCCATACGGCTTAATCACCATACACCCGCGAACATCGGAATGCTCTGCCAGATCGGCCTTTTTTACTAACTCATTGTACCACAGCGAGTAATCTTCACTGCGCGATGGAATTTCCTTTCCCATGTTGGTATAATTCTTGTTCTAATTTAAGGAGCAAATATACGGCAGATAAGACCCTGAAGATGCCGCCAACGCATTTTTAACGGAATTAATGCCCGGAAATTCGTACTTTTAGTGAATACTTTTGCCGCTTTTAAACGTTAGTTAAATAAACGGATCTAAACACCACGATTATGAAAACGAAACTGATTTTAGGGTTGACCATGCTAACGGGTGTGGCGGCTATCGCTCAGGAGAATGATGATCTGTACTTTCGTTCGAAAGATCGTGAGAAGCTTGAGGCTAAGCGGGCAACCGAGCAGACTTACGTTTCCAATTACGATACCTTCAAGAAGAAACATTTTAACGAGCCAACCGAGTTGGATGAGTACACCAATCCAACCGACAGCTATTCGGCTCGTAACGTAAACCCGGAATACATTTCGCGTTCGTATTCTGATCAGGTAAGCGAAGATGAAGCAAACTATTTTGTGGAAGGCTACGCACCCGCCACAAATAATTTCAATTATAATTCAGGCTACTACTATAACGGTTTCAATAATAACGCTGGCTGGAACAGCTGGTACGGACCTCAATATTACAACACATGGGGCTCACCGTATGGTTGGAATGATCCCTGGATGAATGCGGGTTGGGGTGGTAATCGTTGGATGAACGCGTACTGGGGCAATCGTTGGGGAAGCGGATGGTCACTTTCGGCCAGTTACTTCTGGGGTAATTCCTGGGGAAATAATTGGGGCAATAACTGGGGTTGGGGATGGAATGATCCGTTCTGGAATCCTTACAACAGTTGGGGATCGTCCTGGTCAAATTGGAACAATGGCTGGTACCGCCCTACAACGGTTGTTGTAGTGGGTGATGACAACCGCCCGAATTACGGCAAACGTCCTACCCGCAGCTCTGCCGGTGTTACTGAAGTAACCAATGCTTATGTTCGCCCGAGCCGTTCAAACAGCAATGTGGATTCGGGTAACGGTGATGCCGGTGGTCGAAATAAAACTTCGAATGATTACTATGTTCGTCCGAGCCGCAGAACAACAACGAATACATCCGGATACAGCAACTCCAATTCTTCATCGAACTGGAATAATTCGAACTCCACTATACGTCAGAGTCGTTCATCCACCTTTGACAATTCGGGATATTCGCCTTCAAGAAGTTCGGGCAACAATAACAGTGGCTATTCTCCGAGCCGTAGCTCCGGAAACAGCAACAGTTATTCACCTTCCCGCAGTTCCGGAAGCAGCAGTGGGTCACCAAGTCGAAGCTCTGGCTCTAGCGGAAGTAGTGGATCTTCATCCAGACCATCTAGAGGCGGGAATTAATTAACCATAACATTTGGGTATGAAATTCAGGGTTTTTATACAACTCACAGGCATCGTGTTGTCTCTTTCAACTGAACTGGCTGCCCAAAGCTTTGTGGAAAATGCCTTACTGTTCAGTCGCACGCGACCTAATGGAAGCGCCCGCATGCAGGCAATAGGCGGAGCCCAAATTGCGTTGGGTGGCGATTTTAGTTCAGCGCTTTCCAACCCGGCAGGATTGGGTATGTATAACCGATCCGAGTTCACTATTTCTCCTGGATTAAATTTTTATAATACCGAAGCTGATCACCTCGGAACATCTCAAAAAGAAGCCACCAGTAAGTTTACGATTCCAGGCTTGAGTTACGTTTTTAATTCGCCAAACAACAAAGATGGTTTTTGGGGCGGATCGTTTGGGATAAGCATGACACGTACCAATGATTTTAACTCATTCATGCGGTACAGTGGTGACGATAATGTTTCATCTATTGTTGATTGGTTTATTCAGGATGCACAAGGATTGAGCGAAAATGATTTATTAAGTAGTGACTTCCCAACAGGACTCGCTTACAGCAATTTTCTTTTCGAAGATTCAACTTTCTACGATGGACCACAGGGATACTACTTCTCTGTGCTTGGTCTGTATCCTGATCCTGAAGACATTCGCCACCTGAGAAGACAAGGGTCTATTAAAAATAAAGGTGCTCAATACCAATGGTCACTTGCCTATGGTGGAAACTATAAAGACAAATTCTTTTTTGGCGCCAATGTTGGAATCTCCACATTGAGGTATACGTTTTCCTCTACGTATTCCGAATCAAACTTCTTCTTTGAACTTGATCCGGATTTCAACCCATTAGACAATCTTTTGCTGGAAGAAACGATCGACATTGAAGGAACGGGTGTAAACCTCACACTGGGTGTAATTTTCAGGCCTGTAGACTTCCTTCAGGTGGGTGCTTCTTTTGCAACGCCAACATATTATCAAATTACTGATAGCTATTTCGCAAGGTTTAGCACGTTGTGGAATAATTATGATTACCTGGGAACCGGAACAATCCTTAACTCCGAAAGTTTTGAATCATTTGAACCCGTGATTGCTGAGTACAACTTTACCACCCCCATGAAACTTAGTTTAGGCACCGCATTCTTTATTACGAACTACGGTTTTATTTCCGGTGATGTTGAATTTGTGAATTACAGAAAAGCCAAATACGAATCCGATATCAGTGGTATTTCGTTCGATGGTGACAACGATGCTATTCTGGCATCCTATCAAAACACCATCAACTACCGTATTGGTGCGGAGTTCCGCTATGAGGCTTTGAGATTCCGTGCAGGTTATCAGGTTCAAAGCAATCCGTACAACACTTCCACCATTGATACGGATCGGAGTATCCAAACCCTTAGTGGAGGATTGGGACTGCGTTTAACTAAATTCTTTATCGACTTTGCGCTGATGCGTTCAGCCGGAACAAGTGAATACAGTCCCTATGTATTTCAAAATAATACTGGTCCGCGGGTTGATCTGAACAATGCCCTTACAACCGGCATGGTTACCGTAGGCTTTACGTTTTAACGCACAAGCCTGGTTATGATCGTCATCACATCGGGATTGTCTTCGTGAATAACAATGCGTGCCTGCTCATAAAATGATATCCGCGCTTCGCGCAAGGCGTTTAATGTTTCCGTAATTGATTTTGATCCTGCCAGTAAAGGTCGACTTTGTTTTTGCTCTGTTTGCAGGCGTTTCTCAAGTTCATAAACCGGAACGTCCAGAAAAACAGTTACCCCTGCCTGATTCATTATACCGATCCCGTTATGAAAGCAGGGTGCACCGCCACCTGTTGCCATTACAAAATCGTTGTGATCAGTGATGATTTTCTGCAGTGTGACGGATTCTATTTTACGAAAAGCAGCTTCGCCTTCATCAGCAAAAATTTCAGGAACGCGCTTGCCGGCCGAGCGTTCTATCACTTCATCTAAATCAAAAAATGGAAGTTGCAGATATGTGGCTACCTTCTTTCCGAGTGTAGTTTTTCCGGAACCGGGTAAACCAATTAAAAATATTCTCACGAACCTGAAATTAATTTCTTAAGCTCATCCGCTTCAGGCACGTCATTGTAATGCCACATGCCTTTTACCGTGCCATCAACCCAAAGGGTAAGGCCGGGGTTTGACCGAATGATAGTCTTTAACACCGTGGCATCAGCAAAGTAATACGGAGCTGCCCATTGATGTTCATGCCGGAAGGCCTCTACTTCGGACGAAGAAGACGAGGTAAGAATAATTGATTCGGCAGCGCCCTCCATGTCCTTAATCAATTTGGAAATACGATCAGCATTTTTTTTGGAAGCATGCTGCGCGTTGTCCATCACAATTAAAAGTTTGGCACCTTGAAAGGTTTGTTGCGTGTAATCCTCCCCTTCCGGACTTTCAATCCGGTAATCGATAATTTTAGGACGATCGCCTTCACGAATCACCTTATCCACCCGATCAATGAATGTATAAGTGGAGTCAACCTGACTGAGTTGATCCATGGTAAACTCCTTGCGCACACCTGCCTGTTCATAAATAAAAGTCATCACCACACTGTCGCGCTTGGCATCGGGTGGCAATTTCATTTGCTCCGGAATGTTATTCCCGATTTTGTAGGCACGGAAATCAATAAAAGGCAAATGGCGAATCGCATAGATGCCCAGGAAAAAACTGATCAAGGTAACGCCAAGAATCACGGCATGCCCCTCACGGGTACGCAATACCGGATCATACGATTTGCGATACCAAAACAAATGCAGGATGAACACAATCAGTATGAGATCTTTATAAAATGATTGCCACGGAGTCAATTTAATAGCATCGCCAAAGCATCCGCAATCGGTTACTTTGTTAAGGATGGCCGAGTAGCCTGTTAAAAACGTGAAGAAAATAATGAGCAACAACAGCACCGTTGTGGTTAGTCGCATGCGGTAATTAATGAGTACGGCTACACCCAACACAACTTCAAGCACAACCAGCACCAACCCGATATGCAGGGCATACGGAATAAACACCTGAAAAAAAGAGCCAAAGTCTGCTGAGAATACCTCAAAATATTCTTCAAGCTTAATTTCAGTTCCAACCGGATCATTCAGCTTAATCAATCCGGAAAAAATGAATAACCCACCAACAAAAATCCGTGAAAAGATGTCAATGTATTTTCTCATACGCTCAATTTTCTTTCAGCTTGATTAAACAAAATACCGCATAGTTGATCATATCCTGGTAATTGGCTTTTACCCCCTCACTTACCAGTGTTTTACCTTCGTTATCTTCAATTTGTTTCACCCTTAACAATTTCATAAGAATAATGTCGGTCATGGATTCTACGCGCATATCGCGCCATGCCTCTCCATAATCATGGTTCTTATCTTGTTGAAGGGCAAAGGTTTCATTTATGGCTGCATCGTAAAGTGGTTCTACCTCCTCAACCGTTAATTCAGTTTTAGTTGACTCCTGAAGTTGCAATTGGAGCAAGGCAATCACGCAGTAATTGATGATGCCAATAAACTCATCGGCAACGGGGTCGCCCACGCGCTGCGCGCCCTTTTCCTGAATGCTACGGATACGTTTGGCTTTGATAAAAATCTGATCGGTAATGGCAGGCAGCCGCAAAATGCGCCAGGCCGTTCCATAATCTTTTGTCTTCTTAAGAAACAACGCTTTGCAGGTGGCGATCACCTGCTTATATTCGGTGGCAGTTTTTTCGTGTATCATGATTTCAGCGGGGCAAAATACGGCATTTTCAACAAACAAAACACTGAACATAGGCGGGCGATTACACTCCCTGAATACTCCGCTGGTTATGGGTGTTATTAACACCACTCCCGATAGTTTTTATGCCGGTAGCCGACAAATGGATGAAAAGGAAATCCTACATAACGTTGAAAAAATGTTGACGGATGGCGCTTCCATAATCGATATAGGTGGGTACTCTTCGCGACCCGGAGCCGAACACATTTCAGAACAAGATGAAGCACAGCGCACGTTACACCCTATAGCTGCAATTCGAAAAAGATTTCCGGAAATAATCATTACCGTTGACACCTTCCGATCGGCCATTGCCCGAAAAGCTGTGGATGCCGGGGCGGATATGATCAACGACATTTCGGGTGGTGAACTTGACCACGAAATGCACCACACGGTTGCCCAACTTCAGGTGCCGTATATCTGCATGCACATGAAAGGCACACCCGAAACCATGAACAGTCTGGCAAACTATTCAAACCTGGAGCATGAAATCATCGCGTACTTTCATCAGAAAATTGCTACCCTGCAAAAAGCTGGCGTGAAAGATATCATCATCGATCCCGGATTTGGCTTTGCCAAAACCATTGAGCAGAATTTTCAATTGATGAATAACCTGAACCTGTTAAGCCTGCTAGGTAAACCTTTGTTGATTGGCATCTCCCGTAAATCCATGATCTGGAAAACCCTGCAAACTTCGCCCGAAGAAGCACTGAACGGAACCACTGCACTGAATATGGTGGCGTTGATGAAGGGTGCATCCATTCTGCGCGTGCATGATGTGAAAGAAGCCGTTGAAACCGTGAAACTTTTTACACACCTCACCCAAGCTGTAGGCAGAGTTTAGTACCTTTACCTCAATGATCTTTCTGTTCAAAATCGGCTTTCTGGATGTTACATGGGTTGACCTGGTGGATATTGGCCTGGTGAGCATTTTGTTGTACCAGGTGTACAAGCTGATTCGCGGAAGTATTGCCGTAAACATCTTCTTAGGCATACTAGCGCTTTACCTCATTTACCTGATTGTGCGTGCCGCGCAAATGGAACTGCTGGCCACCATTCTCGGTCAGTTTATGGGTGTAGGTGTGCTGGCCATGATCATTCTCTTTCAACCGGAAATACGAAAATTTCTGTTGGTGATCGGAAGAGGAACAGAATTCAGGGAAAATTTTTTAAAGACATTGGCGAACTGGCGGGGTGAATCCAACGATGAAACGGATGTGCACCAGATTATAGAAGCCGCTAAAACATTGAAAGGCACCAAAACCGGAGCATTGATTGTGTTTACACGCGATACCGCACTGAAGTTCTATGCAGAAACCGGAGATCCGTTGGACGCTGAAATCACCAAATCGCTTCTTCTTTCCATCTTTAATAAAACCAGCCCGCTGCATGATGGTGCTGTTATCATCTACAAAGGCAGAATAAAAGCAGCACGATGTGTGCTACCAGTTAGTGAAAACGATCACCTGCCATCGCATTTTGGAATGCGCCACCGTGCAGCAGTGGGCATGTCGGAAAGCACCGACACATTGGTGATGGCCATTTCAGAAGAAACAGGAAGATTAATTCTTGCCCGAAATGGAAAATATTTAAAAGCGCTCAGGCTAAAACAGGTTGAGCAGAAAATAATGGAATACCTCAATAATAGCGAGCCTTCAAACTGGGATCAGACTATTGTTGAGGAAGAAGCACCTGCTACAAAGAATGGTGTGAAAGCGTAGATTCATTATCTCCTTAAAATAAGTTTTATTATGAAAAGTATTTTTACCGCATGCACCTTGCTGTGTGTGAGTACACTGGTGCATAGTCAGCAACTGGAAACAATCATTCAAAAAGGACACGAACTGGCCGTGGTTTCCGTTGCCATCAGTGCCGACAGTAACTTTATTGTTACCGGAAGCAAAGATAAATCAGCAAAACTTTGGGATGTACGTAATGGCCGCGAAGTAAGAAGTTTCCTGGGGCATGAGCACACCGTTACCGCCCTTGATCTTTCGCACGATGGAAAGTATTTGATAACCGGTAGCTATGATAAAACTACCCGGCTTTGGGAAATCGCCACCGGAAAAGAAATTGCTGTTATTCCAAATGTTGACAATGGCATTGTTACCGATGTGGCTTTCGATCCGTTACAACGATTCTTTGTAATTGCCGCCAATAGCACCTCGGGTTATGGCGATACGGCCCGTGTTTATGATTTCAAAACAAGACGAGTGATTGCCAAACTCCGCATCAATCCGGATAAAGGATTAGGGCGCGGGATTGATATTGCCATTAGCCCCGATGGAAACCTGATAGCGATGGGTGAAGACAATCGCGTGGCTAATGTTTATAAAACTTCCGATTGGACAAAGGCGCATACCTTCGAGATCAAGGAAGGATTTTGTGGTGGATGCGCCACGAAAGTAGCGTTCAGTCCAGATAATGCATTTCTCTATACAGCGGCTCATCGCGGTGCCGTAAAAAAAATTCGCTTATCGGATGAAACAGTTGTCAAGCAATACGAAGAAGATCCGGATAACGAATTAACCTCATTGGCGGTAAGTGGTGATGGAAAAAAAATTGCCCGTGCTACAGAAAAAGACATTCGCATATGGGATACAGAATCAGGTGCAGAATTGGCCCAACTAACAGCCGAACGTCAGGCGGATTTTCATCACATTGCTTTTTCACTTAACAGCAATTCGCTGATCATCACCAGCGACAACAACACGGCCTTTGTTTGGGATTTCGTTGCAAAAAAAACGGTTCAGGAATTTACTGGCCTGCTCAATCAACGTGATAAAGGTGGTTTGAACTACGATGCGAATTTTGTCTGGCAGTCGGCCATAGCCAAATATGTACGCTTTAAAAATCACCTGATGATCACCAACGATGGCAAACAGCTCATCAAAGGGAAATTCGGAACAAAAGTAAAACGATGGGACATCGCCAGTGGACAAACCGCTATGGAGTACAGCGGCCATGCTAAAGCCGTGCTATGTTACGACCTGTCGAAAGACGGAAGATTTATGCTCACCGGTGGCGGTGATGGGAAAGTGATTTTATGGGATATTGCCCGTGGTGATTCAATAAAAGTATTCAAACCTCATCGGGAACCGATTTTTGATATTCAGTTCAGCCATGATGAAACCATGTTTGCCTGCTCGAGTTGGGATGCCACCATGCGCGTTTATGATTTGAACCTTGACAAAACGATTCAGTACTGGGATTATCAAAACAACTCGGTGTATAACCTGGCGTTTCATCCAAACGACTTGTACCTATTCACCGCGCAGTTGGATAACAGTCTTCAGATGACGGAGTTGGACACCCGCACCTCCGTACGCTCCTTTGTTGGGCATACCGATGTAATTGCCTCAATACAGGTAAGCCCAGATCAGCAACAACTGCTTAGTGCCAGTTGGGATGGTACCGTTCGCCTTTGGGACATTGCCACAGGGCTCATGACAAAAAAATTCAGAGATCATCGTGCCGCAGTTCATGTGGCCATCTTTAGTACTGATGGAAAATTTATTTATTCGGCCGGTGCCGATCGAACCATCCGAATGTGGGACATTAATACCACGAAAATTGTACGGAAGTTTGAAGGGCACAATGCCGAGATCACCTCACTTCTGATCAGCCCTGATCAGAAAATGCTGATCAGCCACAGCGTAGATGGCGTTACGAAATTCTGGGACTTAACTACCGGTAAGGAATTTTTCGAGCACATTCACCTGGGTGAACGCGACTGGATGGCAAAAACACCGGAAGGATATTTTAGCGGCACACAGGATGCGCGTAAGTACATCCATTTTGTTAGCGGCATGACTACCTATTCGGTTGATCAGTTTTTTGAGGAATTCTATCGGCCTGATTTATTGCCGCGATTATTTCAAACACGTGGATCAGGAAACCTTCAGGGCATTCAAGGAAAACTCAACAAATCACCATTACCAACAGTACGGCTGGCCACACTGCCTGCTTCTGACCCTTCTCAAATAGAAGTGTACGTAAAACTAACTGACAATGGCGGTGGCGTTGAAAATTTTCGATTATTCCACAATGGAAAAAACATTGCAATCAACCGCACAGAACTGAAGTTACCCTCCGGTAAAGATGCATCCACCACGTATAAACAAGTAATTAACCTGGTGGGAGGATCAAATACATTTACGGCCATTGCCGCTAACCGTAGTCGTGTTGATTCTGAACCGGCCACGGCAGAGCTTATTTCCGATATCGTAACACGAAACAGCGTGTGCTACATTCTGGCTGTGGGCATCAATCAATACAAAAATCCACGACTTAACCTGAACTACGCCAAGCCGGATGCACAATCGTTCATTGAGGTTATGGATGAGCGTTCTAAAAATCTGTTCAACCACATTGAACTTCACACCCTATATGATGATGAAGCCTCACGTGCTAACATATTGAAAAGCCTGGAGGATTTGTCGAAAAAAATTCATCCGGAAGATGTTTTCATTTTCTATTACGCGGGTCACGGTAGCATGGTTGAGGATCGGTTCTTTCTTATACCAACTGAAAGTTTACGTTTATACGATTTAGCTGCCTTGCAAAAAGAAGCATTGGAAGCATCTGTGCTTCAGGAAAAATTCAAATCCATTAAGGCATTGAAACAATTGATTGTGATGGACGCATGTCAATCCGGTGGCTCGGTTGAATTGTTGGCTAACCGCGGTGCGGCTGAAGAAAAAGCCATTGCACAACTTTCACGAAGTGCGGGCATCCATGTAATGGCCTCGGCTGGCAGCGAACAATTTGCTACGGAGTTTGCTGAGCTCGGGCACGGATTGTTTACGTATGTATTGATTCAGGCGTTGAGTGGTGAAGCCGATGGTGCTCCTCGCGATGGGAAAGTGACCATTTACGAATTGAAATCGTACATCGATGATCAGGTTCCGGAAATGACTAAAAAATTAAAAGGAAAGCCCCAATACCCCTACACGTTTTCGCGCGGGCAGGACTTTCCAATTATTTTAGAGGAGAAGTAACCTAAAACGGAATTTCAAAAATTCTCCATGTCAGCCTGAGCTTGTCGAAGGCTGACTTTTATTCCTTCCAGATCGCTCCAACACCAGCTGCCCAAAACTTCTGATTCATAGTCGGGATGTCTTTCTCCAGCAACTCCTTTGCCCGAGTGTGCAATGCATTCCATTCTTTGGTAAGCTCATCCAATCTGTCTAATGAAGGTTTGTTAACACGCGGAATATCGCTCTCTGTTTGGTTAATCATAAACAAGTAGTTGGCTGTAAACTTGTTGGGAAAGTTCTCCACATCATCGTACGCCTTTGATTTGCGTTGCACCATATCGTCATCCCACGCCTTCAATTTTTCTATCAATGCTCTCCCTTCACTTTTTAGTGCATTGAATTTCTCATCAGCAGGAAGGGATGATACCAATTGATTTAGTTGATTTTGTTTTTCAAAAAGGGTATTTACCAGATTGTGCATGGTGAAAACTTCTTTTTCCATTTTGCTCATTAAAACATGGTATTCCTGATAGGTGGCGGCATCTGTTGGATATAATGGATTCGGAAGAATCTGAAAGTCGACCGTAGATGTTTGACCTCCTGCATTTAGTGTAGCTGAATATTTTCCAGGAATGGCTTTGTGGCCACGGAAGCTGCTTTCAATGTAAACACCATGCGCACCCGGCATAGTAGGATAACGCATATTCCAAACAAAGCGGTTAAGTCCTTTCGCCTTTGTCATGACCGGCTCTGGCGAGGGACCACCATCATAACTTTTAAACGTTGAATCTTTAACAGAAGTATACGAACGAACCAGATTGCCTTGCGCATCCTTTATTTCCAACGAGATATGCTCACCCGCTTTCATCTCAGGAAGATTATAATACAACACCACACCGGTTGAAGGATTAACACCATAATACGGATGTGTTCCGTCAAATTCCGGATCGTTTCGATCCAACTGACTTGAGCCATTCACCAAAACAGCATCAGCAGGTTTAAACAAGGCAAATGCGTTTGTTTCGTTCTTGAACTGCCGTAACAGACTTAAATCGTCAAGAATCCAAAATGATCTTCCTGATGTTGCCGCAATCAAATTACCCTGATGAACTTTCAAATCGGTAATGGGTGTAATCGGTAAATTAAGTTGGAAGGGATGCCAATCTGCGCCACCATTCCATGAAATAAACACACCTAATTCCGTACCGGCAAAAAGTAATCCTTTACGCACATCATCTTCACGTACTACGCGTGTGAATGCATTGTTGGGAATTCCCTTCGAAATGTTCGTCCAGGTTTTTCCATAATCTGTTGTTTTATAAAGACCAGGTGTATGGTCGTTAAACTTGTAGCGCGTAGTGGCGATGTAAGCCGTTGCCGGATCATGGGGAGAAACATCAATGGCGTTGATCAAACATTCTTTTAATCCGATTGGCGTAACATTTTTCCAGCTAGCACCTCCATCGCGCGTCAGGTGAACTAAACCATCATCGCTGCCTGTCCAGATCACACCCTTCTCATGAGGTGACTCGATCACATAACTTAATGTACCATAATTTTCAGCACCAACCGCTTCGTTTGTATAAGGTCCACCCATTTTTCCTTGCTTCTCTTTTTCGTTACGGGTTAAATCAGGTGAAACTTCCGACCAGGTTTTACCCATGTCGGTTGTCTTCAACAATACTTGTGCTCCGTGGTAATACGTGTTCGGTTCATGCTTTGACCAGATGATGGGTGCATTCCAGTTGTAGCGATACTTCATATCTTTTGAATCGCGACCTAAATATTGAATGGGTGCAGCCATGATGTTGGTACCGGCTTTGGCCTTCGTATCCAACACTTCAATAGTACCTAAGTAACTACCTCCCAACACATAGCGCGGATCATCCGGATTGAATGCCAGGAAGGCGCTTTCTCCTCCAGCCGAGGCTGTCCAGCTTTCGCGGGAAATACCACTGCTGCCCAACTCACGGCTGGCTATGGCTACCGAAGAGTTGTCTTGTTGGCCAGCATAAATGCGATAAGGAAATGCGTTATCCACATTGATGCGATACAACTGTGCCGTTGGCATGGTACTTTGAAACGACCATGTTTTAGCATAATTGAAACTAACCGTGGCTCCACCATCATCTGCCATCACCATATTTTTTGGATTGTTGGGATTAATCCATAAATCGTGATAATCACCATGAACACCTGGCAGATCCTCCCACGTTATGCCACCATCCAATGAGCGAAGTGAAGGAGCACTAAGCACATAAACAGTAAGTTCATCTTTAGGATCAATGTATAACTCAATATAATACCACGCGCGTTGTATTAATCGGTGATCATTCGTTACCCTTCTCCAGTTTTTTCCGGCATTATCGGATACGAACAAACCGCCTAGTTCACGATCAGAATCGCTTTCTATTAATGCATACACTTTTTCTGAATTCGACCGACTTACTGCAATGGACATCTTCCCCAATTCTTTCGGAAGACCTTCATGAATTTTTGACCAAGTTTCACCACCATCAACGGATTTATACAAACCACTTCCAGGACCTCCGCTGATTACTTTCCATGGCTTCCGACCATGTTCCCACATGGCCGCATACAATACCTGCGGATTATTAAAATCGATGGAAAGTTCAGCAGAACCGGTTTTATCATCTACATACAAAACTTTTTTCCATGATTTACCACCATCGGTAGTCTTATAAATTCCGCGTTCTGTGGAAGAACTGTACAACGCCCCTTGCGCTGCTACCCACACGATGTCGGGATTTTTTGGATGGATGACCACACGCGCAATGTGCTGTGTAGCTTCCAACCCAAGTTTGATCCAGGTTTTACCTGCATCATGCGATTTATACATGCCATCGCCATGATGCGTCATCACACCCCGAATGGCGTGCTCGCCCATACCTACGTACACGATGTTCGGATCACTTTCAGAAACGGCTATCGCTCCCACCGAGCCGGTTTTCATGTATCCATCTGAAATATTTTTCCAGGTAGTTCCGGCATCATCCGTTTTCCAAACGCCTCCACCGGTAGTACCCATGTAATAGGTTGCCGGATCACCCACAACACCGCTAACCGCATTGGAACGGCCTCCACGAAATGGACCGATGCTTCGCCATTTCATGGCTTTGAAGTATTCGTTAAAGTCTGTTGAAGGTGCTACCGGAGCAGGCTGTGATTTTGTGCGCTGCGCTTCTGTTGAAAAACAGAAAACAATAAGCACTAAGAATAATGTTGCAAACTTTCTCATGATTTAGGTTTTGTGCCATTCAAGATAAGCACTTTCAATAACCTAAACCATGAACTTTGATAAGTGGAATAAATTATTTTAAAAACTTTACGACACGGCCTGAATCTCACCTACCGGTTGCGCATCATGAACTTAAATTAACACTATTTCAAAACACCCAACTCCTTACCTACTTCGGTAAACGCTGCAATGGCTTTGTCAAGGTGGTGCTTTTCGTGAGCTGCAGAAAGCTGTACGCGAATACGGGCCTTTCCTTTTGGTACTACCGGAAAGAAGAAACCGATTACATAGATGCCCTTCTCCAATAATTTTTCAGCAAACTTTTGCGCCAGTGGCGCTTCATACAACATGATTGGAACGATTGGGTGTTCACCTGGTTTTATATCGAAACCGGCTTTTGTCATTTCACTGCGGAAATATGTTGTGTTTTGCTCAAGCCTATCACGCAATGCCGTTGTTTCCGAAAGCATGTTAAACACTTCAATGGAAGCACCTACAATAGAAGGAGCCAGCGTATTGGAAAATAAATACGGACGCGAACGCTGACGCAGCATTTCTATAATTTCCTTCTTACCTGAAGTAAAGCCACCGGAAGCTCCACCTAAGGCTTTGCCCAACGTTCCGGTAATGATATCCACCCGATCCATCACCCCACAATATTCGGGAACACCTCGGCCAGTTTTGCCCAAAAAACCAGTCGAATGACATTCATCGGTCATCACCAATGCTTCATACTTATCGGCCAGATCACAAATTTTATCCAGTTGAGCAATCGTGCCATCCATTGAAAAGGCACCATCGGTTACAATGAGTATTTGTTTTGCGCCCGCAGCCTTTGCATCCTGAAGTTGCTTTTCCAGATCGGCCATGTCGTTGTGCTTGTAGCGATAGCGCATGGCTTTACACAAGCGAACACCATCAATAATGGAAGCATGGTTCAGTTCATCAGAAATGATCGCATCTTCAGCGCCCAGCAACGGTTCAAACACACCACCGTTTGCATCAAAAGCCGCAGCGTATAAAATGGTATCTTCCATGTGCAGGAATTCCGAAATCTTACGCTCCAGTTCTTTGTGAATATCCTGCGTGCCGCAAATAAATCGCACGGAAGACATGCCAAAACCATGCGTATCGATAGCACGTTTGGCTGCTTCTATTACCCGCGGATGCGAAGAAAGTCCGAGGTAATTGTTGGCACAGAAGTTAATGACTTCTTTGCCACCCTCAATTTTTATATCTGCCCCTTGCGGAGAGATGATGATGCGCTCTTTCTTAAACAATCCAGCTTCTTTAATAGAAGCCAATTCCTTTTCTAGTACGGGTTTTAATTTCTTGTACATAACTGAATTAATTGTCAGCCTGAGCCTGTCGAAGGCTGACGTTAGCTAACATGCCAGGTTTCGACAGGCTCAACCTGACATTAGTTGTGAGGTCGCAAAGTTAATCGCTTCCCCGAAAACTGGGCCTAACAACCGATAGGAAAAAAGTAAAATTCTGTAACTTTCGGCCCCAATCACTACCATGAAGAAGCACAAGATTTTAATTATAGGCGCAGGCGGACAATTAGGCTCTGAACTTACACAAGGACTTTGGAACCTGTACGGAAAAGAAAATGTAATTGCCACGGATATAAAAGACCCTCAGGGTATTCTCACCCAGGGAAATTTTGAAATCCTGGATGTGTTGAAGCAAAAACCACTGTTTGATTTCATTAAGAAAAATGAAATCACGCAGGTATATCACCTCGCTGCTGTGCTTTCAGCTACAGGTGAAAAGAACCCGAAATTTGCCTGGCATTTAAATATGGATGGATTGGTTCACGTGTTGGATGCGGCTGTAGAATATAAACTCGACCGCGTGTATTGGCCCAGCTCCATTGCAGCCTTTGGCCCTACAACACCCAAAAAGAATACACCACAGGACACGATCATGGATCCTACTACGATTTACGGCATCAGTAAATTTGCCGGTGAACGTTGGTGCGATTGGTACTTCAGAAACAAAGGCGTAGATGTTCGCAGTTTGCGTTACCCCGGACTGATTGGCTACAAAACAAAACCCGGTGGTGGAACAACGGATTATGCGGTTGATATTTATTTCAAGGCTTTGACAGATAAAACGTTTGAGTGCTTCTTAAAAGAAGATACCTACCTGCCCATGATGTACATGGATGATGCGGTTAAAGCCACGCTTGATTTGATGGAAGCTCCAGCCGAAAAAGTTAAAATCCGATCCAGCTACAACATTTCTTCTATGAGCTTCTCGCCAAAAGAGATTGCAGCCGAAATAAAAAAACACATTCCTGAATTTACGATTAGCTACAACCCTGATTTTCGCCAGGCTATTGCCGACAGCTGGCCTCAATCCATTGATGATTCAGCAGCACGTAAAGATTGGGGTTGGCAACATCAGTTTGGATTGGCTGAAATGACGGAAGAGATTTTAACAAAACTTCCTGAGCTGTTGGCCCAGGAAGCTTAATAAAACCAACTATCTTTTACGATTAATTAATTACGTACCAGCAAGCGCTCAGTATGCTTAAAGCCTTGTGCATAATAGGTTACCAGGTATATACCGGGCTTCAATTGTGTTGAAAACTCAACCTCAACCTCAATACCGGATACAATCGTTTCGGCCACTACCGTTCCGGTTAAGTCACTCACCTGAATTTTTGCGTGATTCAATGGTTCAAAGTTCAACTGGGTTGTTATTCTTCTTCCATCAGAAGGATTCGGATAAATGTTCAGTTGCTTATCCGCTTTTATTTGAGCAAAAACAATATTGAAGTATTCAAACGATCCATCTAAATCAACTGCCTTAAGGCGGTAATAGTTTGAACCGCTGATCGGGTTTACATCAGTAAAGCTATATTGTTGCAGACTCTCGGTATTATAACCTGCACCTGCTTGGGTTCCGATTGCTGCAAAGTCGCTTCCGTTGGTTGAGCGCTCAATTTCAAAATAATCGAAATCCTGCTCCATTGATGTTGCCCAAATCAGTTCAACCTTGTTGTTATCCTTAACCTCAAGTTGAAAATAAACCAACGTTACCGGCATGGGGCTGTTAGGTTGAGACGCAACCCATGTAAAGAAATCCGGGTTAGTATCCTCCATGGTTTGTTGATCGCCCATGTTTGCAGTTACTGATCCTCCACCACCGGTTGAGGTTGCTGTTCCATTCACATATAAACCGTATGGGTTTGTTGTGTTATTATTCTGAATGTTACTACCGCCACCAGAATATGTAATATCGCCATGTACATATGCTTGCCCACCGTTGTTAACTCGTATAAAAGTTCCTCCTCCTCCACTATCGGTTACATCACCAAATACGGCAAGCCTTCCGTTTCGATTAATGGTCACATCACCACTGCCTTGTTGAATGAGGTTTTGATATATTATCATGTCCGCATATGGAGGTGGAGCTACAGCGGTTCCAATCGTTAAATAAGTTGAACTTACTACGGTTACGCTTCCTTCCACAACTACCTTTCCTCCCGGATGTACACGCAGGTTTGCATTGAGTTGAGCATTACCAGAAATGATAAGCGTACCATACACATTTACAGTGGCACCACCGCTTATGACCAGGTTGCCGGTAGCCGTTACGGTTCCGTTAATATTGGTTGTTCCGTTAGAGGCCGTAAAGTTTCCGGTTACGTTCAAATTGCCATTTATATTGGCTGTACCATTTGAAATAGTAAAGTTGGCATTTGCGGTAATAGTAGCGCCCGAGGCAACATTAAAACCAGATCCACCAAAAGAGGCTGCACTGGCAATGGTCATGTTATGGTTAACATTGATAGTACCTGAAGTGTACGACAAAGAAGGTGTGGCTCCACCCCCGCCTGATGTATTGTTCCAATTTGCAGCGGTAGTCCATGCACCGCTGGCAACAGACGTATAGTTTTGGCTATATGAAACCTGTACAGCTAACAGAAGCAGGACCGTCCAGCCGATATTTTTAGCACTAATTTTATTCAACATATTTTTCATTTCTGTGGGATTGTTTGGAATGGGAAGTCCGAAAACAATGCCACGGAAACAGGCTGAAATGAACTAGTGTGGTTTGAGGGTTATTTAGAATATTATTCTATCAATATTGATTATTGCAGAATAATAATTCGAATTAATTAATACGTATCAACAAAGCTTTCCCAATATTCTGAGAATAATTCCAATATTGGGATATGGTGAGTGTCTAATTCACAATGAATTTTCGAATCTCGGTTAGCTCTCGGGACGTGAATTTGAGCATATACATACCGGGTCTAAGTGCGTTCAATGCAATGTGATTGCTCGGACCTATACCCGTCATGTTCATCACCTCAACACCCTGACTATTCAAAATGGCCAGTCGTGATCCTTCAGAAGGATTGAAGTTCAGGTCGACATTAATAAAATCATCAGTTGTGGGATTCGGGTAAACCTTCACCCTACGTGCACCAGAGAAAACCTGGGCGATCGGTCCGAAGTATTCATAGGAGCCATCCAGATCAACTGCCTTTAAACGGTAGTAGTTGGTACCCACAACCGGGTTGTTGTGTTCATACAAATATTCCTTATACGTGTCGGTATCGTAACCAGCCCCAGGCAACATGGCCAGGTCAGAAAAATTGTTTCCGTCATTTGAATGCTGAATCAGGAAGTAATCAAATCCCTCTTCTTTTGAGGTTGCCCAGACTAATTGAACAGCGTTAAGAGAAATTTTCGAAATAAAGTATAACAATTCAATTGGTAAGAGAACTTGGCCTCCGTTGTTAATGAATTCATAAACATCAGGTAGATCATTTAAAAGATCAGAGCCTGTATTCTTCTGATCTGCTGGTGGTACCCAGTTATCTCCATTTGGCAAATCAAAACTGCCGGCATAAATATTCCCCCCTCCTGTATAGCTTCCTTGATTATTTGCTCCTGTCTTTTCAAAGGTTCCAGTAACGACAATATTACCACCAGAACTGACTTCCATTTGATTACCCAGAGTAAGATCACCAAAAACAATTAGTAATCCACCACTGGCTATTACAAGATTCATCGACTTGTTAGCCATTGTGAAATCCCCGAAAATAACAAGGGTATCTGTTACAGTAAAAGAATACGCATCTTTGTTATTGGCAAATGTAACATTAGTGGGTGCGGCCGGAGCAGGGCTGCCCAAAGTAATATAACCTTGAATATTAAAATTAACATTTGTACTTCCAATATTGGTAAATGCCGGGGCTGAGTTATCTACCCAAGAGTTATTGACAGTCCATGAACCTGTGTAATTGTTTTTGGAGGTTTCCTGAGCTAAAAGGAAAAAAGGAAAAGAAGTGCAAAAAACAATAAGTAAAAATCGTCTGATAATTATAAAACTTCTTTTTGCAGCATTTTGCTGATCAATTGTATTCAATCTCTTAGGTAATTTCATAAGCTCAAATGCCTCAAAAATAGGACTTTCTCCTATTTATGTGACAATAATGGCTCCAATCTTTCTCGTGTACGATTCATGTACAATAAGGCCTGTTTGACTTTTTATTGTGGTGGAATGGTGTGTAAAATTGCCAAATTTGGACAATTAATTACCAATTTGGGATGTAATGAGTAACCTTAAAAAGCTCGCAGGCGATACCATAATTTACGGAGCAAGCAGTATTCTTGGCCGGTTACTCAACTACCTGTTGGTACCCTATTACACCTATGTTTTTGCCACTGGCGAATACGGTGTAGTAACCGAAATCTATGCGTATGCCGCGTTTTTCAATGTTTTATACACCTACGGACTGGAAACCGCCTATTTCCGTTTTGCTACCCTGAACAAGGAAGAAGAGCCCCACATTTTTAACCTCACCACCAGTTGCATTCTCTTCTCCAGCTTGCTTTTGTCGGGTGCGCTTATGCTGTTAGCCACGCCTATTGTTACCTACCTGCAATATCCAGGCAAGGAAAATTTCATAATCTGGTTTGCTTTTATTCTGGCCATTGATGCTATACTGGCCATTCCGTTTGCCAAACTTCGGCTGGAAGGAAAATCCAAACAGTTTGCTATTGCCAAATTCGCCAACATTGGGTTGAACATCGGGTTCAATCTTTTCTTTCTAAGCCTTTGTCCGGCCATTTCACGGGGCGATGTATTTGCTTTCCTTAAACCGTACATCCATACATTCTATGATGCGTCACTTGGCGTGGATTACGTGTTTCTCTCCAACCTGTTGGCCAATGCCGCGCTGATCTTCTTTTTGTGGAGCGTATTGCGGAAACTGAAAATCACATTTCAATGGGATAAACTCAAACCTTTGCTGGTGTACGCCTACCCTATTCTGTTTGCTGGTTTGGCGTGGGTTACCAATGAAATGCTTTCGCGTACAACTCTACGCCATTGGTTACCCACTGATTTTTATCCAGGTTATACGAGTGAAGAAGTGGTCGGGATTTTTGGAGCTGTTTATAAATTCTCCGTATTCATGACGCTGGCCGTTCAAGCTTTTCGGTATGCTGCCGAGCCCTTTTTCTTTTCGCGTGCAGCTGATAAAAACTCACCCGAATTGTTCAGCAGAGTTTCGCATGGTTTCATTCTGTTTGGTTGTATCATTTTGTTAGCCGTAAGCATCAACCTAGATGTGCTGGAACACATCCTCAGGCGACCGGAATACCGAACCGGTATGCATGTTGTGCCCATACTATTATTGGCTAATCTTTTTCTCGGCATCTATTACAACGTATCCATATGGTATAAGCTTACCGATAAAACACACTTCAGTACGTGGATTGCCGGAGGTGGAGCGTTGCTCACTATTGTGTTAAACTACATACTCATACCCATAGCGGGCTACGAAGGCAGCAGTTGGGTTACGCTCATCGTTTATTTTTTAATGGCCGCTGTTTGTTATGCTTTGGGGCAACGGCATTATCCGATTCCATACCCAGTGCTGAAAGACCTCACCTACATTGCCGTAACCATTTTGCTTATTTACGTTTCGACCTTGATCTCTACCGGCAGTTTTTGGTTAAACATGCTCCTGCGTTTTGTACTGATCGTAGTATTCTGCGGAAGCATTTACCTGCTTGAACGAAAGCAGTTTTTGCCCGGAAAGGCCTGATTTTTGTCCTGTTAAATAACGATGCGGGCAGTCATCACGAATACGCGGTCGCTGCCGAAAAATGATTAATTTTACAGGCTGATTTTTATCCAATTTATACGTGATCTTCCGAAAACTTCATATCGCGCTTACCCTTCTGTTTTTAGTGACAACATTTGCCGCTGTTGCGCAAAAGAAAAAGAAGGCAGACCCGGGAACACCCGGAAGTTTAAAGGCACGGGAAGCTGAATTTTATTTCACGGAAGGCGAGAAATATTTCATCCTGGAAGATTTTGCCAAAGCCCTGGTGTATTATCAAAAAGCATTGGACATCCTTCCGGAAAATGGAACCCTGCATTACAAAGTTGCCGAAGTACTTTCCATGGGGAGCAAGGAGGATGACATGATCCGCGCATCCCTGAGCATTGAACAGGCCTTGAAGTACGAGCGCAAAAACAAATTTTTTTATTTGTTGGGTGCTTCCATCTACTCCAACCTCTCGCGATACGATCGTGCTGCACAGTTATACGAAACCATGCTGGCCGAAGTGCCCGGCACGGAAGAATACCTGTATGAGCTTGCCGCCATGTATCAATATGCCGGTAAACCGGCTGAGGCGATCAACGTGTACAATCGGGCAGAAAAGTTTTTTGGTGTGAATGAAACCTCATCTACCCAAAAGCAACGCATTTTCTGGGAGATGAATAAAATGGAGGAGGCCATTGAAGAGGGTGAAAAACTGGTGAACACCTTTCCGGACGAAGAGCGATATGCCGTTGGCTTTGCCGAATTTCTTTCGCAGAATAAAGAGATGGAAAAGGCGGTAGCCGTTCTGGAAAAATTTATTCGCGAAAACGCATCCGCGCCTAATGCTTCCATGTTATTGGCTGGTGTTTATCGCGACCTGAACCAGGAAGAAAAAGCTCGACAACTTTTACTGAGCATTTTCGATAACCCCGAAGTGGAGTTTAACAGTAAACTTATTGTGTTGAGCACATACAATGCGGAACTCAATCAGGCCAAAGCAAAGCAAACATCAGACACCAATAAAGAAAACTTTGCTATCGAATTGTTCACCAGGCTTGTGTCACAATTTCCCAACGAAGTTAACACCCACATCCTGGGTGGCGATCTGTATTTATCCTTATCCAAAAACACGGAGGCTGAACGTCACTACCTAAAAGCCATTGAATTGGGTGAAGTGAATTTTGAGGTTTGGCAAAACCTGCTTTACCTGCAGATACAACGCGAAGCCTTTGATGCGGTAATTGACAACTCTGAAAAAGCACTTGAATATTATCCCAACCAAAGTATGTTGTACTACTTCAATGGCACAGCACATCTTCGGCAAAAGCGCTACAAAGCTGCGAGCGCTTCGCTTGAGCAGGGCAAGAAGCTGGCCGCTTCAAACCCGGGCATGACCAGCGAGTTAAACGCCATGCTGGGCGAAGCGTACAACGGCACACGCGAATATGAAAAATCGGACAAAGCCTTTGATGAGGCACTCTCATTTAATCCAAACAATGCGATTGTTCTGAACAACTACAGTTATTATCTGGCGTTGCGTAAAGCATCGCTCGATAAGGCAGAAAAAATGGCAACATTGTTAATCAAAAATAATCCTGATAACGCCACGTTTCTGGACACCTACGCGTGGGTACTCTACACAAGGGAAAAATATCGGGAGGCCAGAAAAATTATGGAGCGTGCCATTGCTACCGGAAATGCCAATGCCACGCACATTGAACATTATGGTGATATCCTTTTTAAATTGAATGAGGTTGATCTTGCTGTGGAGCAATGGGAGAAAGCCAAGGGCATGCTGAATGCCAGTAATGAAAACCTGAACAAGAAAATTGCGAACCGGAAAATCTATGAATAAGCACCTTTGGCTTTTGCTCGGTATTGTTTGCTTCGTGCTGGCTGCGTGCAGCAAGAAGACAACGCCTACCACCGAACGAACTACTCCCAAATCATCATTGGCCATTGAAGAAATCGACTTTGAATACTTCCAGGGCAGAGCCCGGATGTTGTTGAAAGATGGCACCAAAGAACGCGATGTGAAGGCGGTTATTCGCGTACGCAAAGACAGTGTTATATGGATGAACTTCACGGTAATTGGGGTGCAAGGTGGTCGCGCACTGATTAATAAAGATTCCATTACCATCATCAGCAATGTAGATAAAGAGTATTACGTGTTCGACTACAAAGAACTTTCGCAGCGCTTCAACTTTGAAATTAACTACAACGTAATCCAATCTGCATTCTTAGGAAATACATTGATGCCCAGAAAAGAATCTGATGAGGTGGAGGAAAAGAGTCTTACCTTTCTGTTAAAGCAATCTTCCGGCACGGTTGACGTTATGAACTACATCAGCGCCAATACGATGAAGATTCAGAAAGTGGAGTTGAAGGAAAGTGATACACACAACTCTCTGACTATTAACTATGGCAATTTTCAGCCCGTTGGCGGAAAGAATTTTCCGTACAATGCCACCATCTCCTTGTTGTACAAAACAGCAGCCGGATTATTGAATACCTCCATTATATTTGAATACAATAAAGCCGAAGTAGGCGATAAGGAATTGAAATTCCCGTTCAATATCCCTAAAAAATATGACCGCAGGTAAGACAATACTTCTACTCGTTATACTTGCACTCGCCTCTCTTTCTGCCTCTGCGCAGAAAACAAAGGCTCAACTTCAAAAAGAAAAGCAACAGAATCTTGAGAAGATCAAAGAAGTTGAAAAAATTCTGGGGGAAACCACCGCACGCAAAAAGAATTCACTGGGTGAGCTGGCTGCCGTGAATCAACGCATTCGCGTTCAGGAAAACCTGATTCAATCCATCAAATCCGAAATTTCACTCCTGGATAAGGACATCAGTGAAAACAACGGGATTATTAAAGCCCTCGAAGATGATTTGGAGAAATTGAAAAAAGAATATGCGGCCATGTTATTTGCCGCACAAAAAGCCAACAATGGTGCCACCCGACTCACCTTTCTGTTTTCTGCTCAATCATTCGATCAACTGGCTATGCGCCTTCGCTACATGCAGCAGTATGCCGAACGAAGAAAATTACAAGTTGCGGCCATTACCAGTGTTCAGGCAGAGCTTGGGCACCAGGTAAAAGAAATTGAAGTGAAACGTTCGGAGAAAAATACCTTGTTAGATCAGGAAGTTGCTGAAAACAACAGTTTGGTGAACCTGAAGAAAAAACAAAACGACCTGGTGAGAACATTAGCAAAACAGGAAAAATCTCTTCGAAAGGATTTGGAAGACACGAAAAAAGCACTGGCTACACTCGATAAAAAAATCAACGAAATCATAAAAGAAGAAATGGAGCGGGCCGCGCGTGAAGCAAAGGCTAAAACCAGTACCAGCACTGCCGCGGTTGCTCTGTCCAGTTCATTTGAGGGTAACAAATCAAAATTTCCGTGGCCGGCATCTGGGTTCGTTTCCCAGCGGTTTGGTAAACAAAATCACCCGGTTATCAAAAGTGTCATTATTCAGAATGACGGCATCAACATCCAAACCAAAGAAAACGAAAAAGTGAAGAGCATTTTTGAAGGCGAAGTGCGATCCGTTTCCTTTTTTCAGATTCTGGGATACGCTATTATCATCGGCCATGGTGAGTACTTTACCGTGTATTCCGGCTTGAAGGAGGTGTACGTGAAAAAGGGCCAAAAAGTGAGCACCAACCAGGAAATCGGGCAGGTGCTTTCCAATGCCGATGGGATCTCGGAATTACGCTTTCAATTGCGCAAAAACACCACGGCACTCGATCCGCAGGCCTGGTTGAGGAATTGATTCTGAGGCTGTTAACCGCTTATCCCCTTTATTTTTTTGATTCAGATACTAAGTTCTATCTTTACCGGACAATTACATTAAAAACATGAATTCAATTTTTTTGCTTGGAATGCCGGGTGGGATGGAATGGGTACTCATTGCACTTGCCGTTTTGATTTTCTTTGGAGCGAAAAAAATTCCTGAATTCGCACGCGGTGTTGGCCGTGGCATACGGGAATTCAAAGACGCTGTGAAGGATGTGAAAAAGGAAGTGGATGAGGCCGGAAAGGAAGTTCCGAAAAAAATAGAAGACTGATATTGAATGCTTACGCAACACTCCGCGAAATACAACATGATCTCTTCCGCGGCACCATCACTTGCGAAGATTTAGTCAGGCACCACCTCTCCGTTATTAAACACCACGAACACCTCAATGCTTTTTTGAGTGTGTATGAAACCGATGCGCTCGCATCTGCTTCAGCCATTGATCAGAAAATTTCCAAAGGAACAGCTGGGAAACTGGCCGGCCTTGTTGTTGGGCTAAAAGATGTACTTGCCTACAAGGATCATCCCCTTCAGGCCAGCAGTAAAATGCTGGATGGTTTTCATTCGGTATATAATGCCACGGCCGTTCAACGCTTGTTGGATGAAGATGCCATCATCATCGGGCGGCAAAATTGCGATGAATTTGGCATGGGGTCGTCCAATGAAAACTCGGCCTTTGGTACCGTGAAAAATGGCACCAACCCGGATCGTGTGCCCGGTGGATCTTCAGGCGGTTCGGCTGTTGCTGTTCAGATGGGCATGTGCCGCATCTCGCTTGGATCAGATACAGGCGGATCGGTTCGGCAGCCGGCAGCATTTTGTGGCGTTATCGGACTTAAACCAACCTACTCGCGCATTTCGCGATACGGATTAATCGCCTACGCCTCATCATTTGATTGCATTGGAATACTGGGTACATCTACCGAAGATGTGGCACGCGTGTTGGAAGTGATTGCTGGTGCTGATGCATACGACAGCACTGTTTCAACTCTACCCGTTCCAAAATTTTCAGATGACCTACAATCAGCTTCAGAAAAAAAATACCGCATTGCGTACATCCGCGAAACAATAGAATCGGATGGGTTGCAGCCGGAAATAAAAGAAGCGCTGCAGCATAAACTCAAGCGACTAAAACAGGAAGGACATACCCTTGAAGCAATCGACTTTCCTTTATTAGAATACAGTTTGCCCACCTACTACATTCTGGCCACTGCCGAAGCAAGTTCAAACCTTTCGCGTTACGATGGGGTTCGGTATGGCCACCGAAGCGCCAACACCACCAACCTGGATTCACTGTACAAGAAATCACGTACCGAAGCGCTTGGCAAAGAAGTACAGCGAAGAATTTTACTCGGAACCTTTGTGTTAAGCGCCAGCTATTACGATGCCTATTACACGCGTGCACAAAAAGTACGGCAATTGATCCGGCAGCGCATGCTTGAAATTTTCAAGCAACACGATTTCATTTTGTTGCCCACTGCCCCAACAACCGCCTTTGCATTGGGAGCAAAAACCACCGACCCGCTGCAAATGTACCTGGCCGACCTCTACTCCGTGGTGGCTAATGTTTCGGGCATTCCGGGTATTTCCGTACCTTGCGGTAAGGATAATATGGGTTTACCCATTGGTTTGCAGGTTTTGGCCGAAGATTTTCAGGAATCGGCCTTATTAAAGTTTTCCGACCTGCTGTTGAAACTGGATTGATATGAAAAAACTTCTTGTACTGCTGTTAATCGTTTGCGCGCTCAACACCTGGGCTCAAGAGGAAGAATCTGTTCCGGATTCAGTTGAAGTGGCAATGGCTGAAGAGGAGATGTTATTCAAAGAAGATTCCACCAGCTTTGCTTTTTACTCCCTGCTCTCCGATGTTGAATTTATTCCGGGTGATGATCGTCCGGACATTATTCAGGATCGATTGAGTTGTTTAGAGAAAGAAATTCCGTTACACTATAATCCTCGTATTCACTCCTTTATTAATTACTTTACTGTACGCGACCGTGAATACACACGCATGGTCATTCGCAGAAAACATCTCTACTTCCCCATTTTCGAAAAATACCTGAAGCAATACGGATTGCCCGATGAACTCAAATATTTATCCATTATTGAATCGGGTTTAAACCCAAAAGCGATTTCACGTGCACGTGCCGTTGGGTTATGGCAGTTTATGTACGCAACCGGCAGGCATTATAAACTGCACATCGATTGGTACACCGATGATCGTATGGATTTTGAAAAATCTACCGATGCCGCTTGCCGTTACTTACGCGATTTATACGGCATGTTCAATGATTGGGAACTGGCACTTGCTGCCTACAATGCCGGGCCAGGTAATGTAAAAAAGGCAATCCGCAGATCAGGCTATAAAAAAACATTTTGGGAAATTTACAATTACCTGCCCCGCGAAACCCGTTCGTACGTGCCGCAATTTGTGGCCATGATCTACACCATGAACTACCTGCCAGAACATAATTTTATTGAACATGAGCAGGAAATGCTGATGCCGTACGATACGGTAATGGTGAACAAGTACGTTCACTTCAATACGCTGGCAAACCTTACCGGCATTTGTTTGGATGACCTGCAACTTCTCAATCCGGGCATGTTACGCAATGCCGTTCCGGATGCTACAAAATATTACGCGATCCGAATCCCTGTCATCGCAAAAGAAGTTCTCAGTCAAAACAGATTAGCCATTCTTGACTCCGCTTCAAAAGTTGGAAAAAAAGAAATGGAGTTGTTGGCTAAAAATACGGAAGGCAGCACCTATGGCCGCGACCGCATTGTGTACCGCGTAAAGAGTGGTGATGTACTTGGTTCCATTGCCATGCGGTATAAAGTTCGGGTAGATGACATTAAACGCTGGAACAATCTTTCGGGAAATACCATACGGATCGGTCAGCAACTTACCATCTGGATAAAGGAGCCAGCAAACCATGAAGTTACCACGGCTGCTGCCAAGCCAAAGCCAGTATCGCCCATTCAAATTCCGGCATCCAAAACCTATGTGGTGCAACCAGGCGATACCCTGTGGGACATTTCACGAAAATTTGAGGGACTCACCATCGAAAAGATAAAATCACTTAACAACCTGACGGGTAATAACATCAAGCCCGGTCAAACGCTGGTCATTGCGTTATAATTTCGTTCGGATAAAAAATCCGTGACGAAAGTAGAGGTTCTTGGATTATAGATTTAAACTTGCGCTATGAGGAATCTGCTTTTAATCCTTATCATCATTATACTGGTTGTTGCATGCAATACATCGGAGAAAACCCGTGTGGAGAATCTTCCTTCCATGTCGGGTAAGTCGGGTGACATGATTTTAATTATGGACTCCGTGCAATGGAACGGTGAAGTGGGCGAACAACTGCGCGATATGTTTCGTGCAGAAGTACCGGGGCTTCCGCGCGAAGAGCCGCTATTCAACCTGATTTATGTTCACCCACGAAAGGGCTATACCTTGCTAACGCAAATTCGTAACCTCGTTTTTGTTTTTACGCTGGATCAGCAAACCGCAGGTTCAAAAATTTTAAAAGAAAGTTTCTCTGAAGAAACCCTGGAGCGCATCCGTACCGATTCTTCCTTTTTCCTGGTAACTACCAAAAATGAATACTCACGCGGGCAGGAAGTGATGTACCTGTTCAGTGATACACAGGAAAACCTGTTAAAAAAAATTAAGAGCAACAGTCGGGCGATTGTAAACTTCTTTAACGAAGTTGAAAAGAAGCGCTTGTTTGAAAACCTGAATAAAGTCACCACCACAAAAGAATTGACGGATGCCTTGCGCAAGGAAAATGGAGTTGAAATAAAAATTCCATTTGGCTTTAAACTTGCTGATAAGCAAAAAGACTTTATCTGGTTGCGGTTAATGGATGCCCGCGTGGATAAAAATATCTTCATCAGTTGGAAACCGTATGAAAGCGAATACCAGCTTCTGCCCGATAGCTTAATCGCCTTTCGAAATGACATCGCCCGCAAATACCTGTTTGATGATCCGATTAATCCGGAAAGTTATGTCGTAACCGAAACGTCTATTCCGTTTAAACCATTAAAAGCAACACAGGTAAATTTCAACGGAAAGTTTGCCATGGAACTGCGGTGGTTGTGGAAGACGAATAACAATACCATGGGTGGGCCCTTCATCAGCTACGGATTAGTTGACGAAGAACAACAACGCCTGTACTACATTGAAGGCTTTTGCTACAGTCCGGGTAAAGATCAACGCGAAACCATTCGCGAATTGGAAGCCATTTTGTGGACGTTTAAATCGGGTGTAACCTCCCCCGCAAAATAAGTACGAATCTTCATCAGCAGACGTGTGCATATTTTTATGCCCGGTAGGTCATTTACCTGATAGTATACTATCTTTGGTGGCTTAAGTTTTTCCTATGTCATTGAAGATTCGCAAACAAGATGCCCTGAATTATCACACCCAGGGACAACCCGGTAAAATTGAAGTTGTACCCACCAAAGTACTCAGCTCACAACTTGACCTGGCGCTGGCGTACTCACCCGGTGTAGCCGAACCCTGCAAGGAAATTGCCGCCAACAAAGAAGATGTGTACAAGTACACTTCGAAAGGAAACCTGGTGGCCGTAATCTCAAACGGAACAGCCGTACTCGGTTTAGGCAACATCGGCCCGGAGGCATCCAAACCCGTGATGGAAGGAAAGGGCGTACTCTTTAAAAAGTTTGCGGGCATTGATGTGTTCGATATTGAAATTGCAGAAGAAGACCCGGATAAATTTATTGAGATCGTAAAATCCCTGGAGCCTACGTTTGGTGGAATAAACCTGGAAGACATAAAGGCACCGGAGTGTTTCAAAATTGAAACAGCCTTGCGCGAAAAGATGAACATTCCGCTGATGCACGATGATCAGCATGGAACCGCCATCATTTCAGGTGCTGCATTGCTGAACGCCTTGGAGTTGGTCGGAAAAAAAATTGGAGATATAAAGGTAGTGGTGAACGGTGCGGGTGCTGCAGCCGTAAGTTGCACGCGACTTTACCTGCACCTGGGCGTGAAGAAAGAAAACATTGTGATGTGCGACAGCAAAGGTGTTATTCGCAAAGACCGGAAAGGACTGGATGACATTAAAAAAGAATTTGCTACCGATCGTGATCTTACTACGCTAAGTGAAGCGTTGAAAGGTGCCGACTTCTTTATCGGGTTATCGGTAGCTGATATTTTAACACCAGAGGATATTTTATCGATGGCCAAAGATCCGATTGTGTTCGCGTTGGCTAACCCCAATCCGGAAATTGCTTACGACCTGGCAAAGAAAACGCGGCCCGACCTAGTGATGGCCACTGGTCGTTCTGATCATCCCAACCAGGTGAATAACGTGTTGGGCTTTCCATACATTTTCCGTGGCGCACTTGACGTTCGCGCAAAAGAAATTGATGAACCCATGAAGCTGGCGGCTGTGCGGGCTTTGGCTGAACTGGCAAAAGAACCCGTACCGGAAATGGTGGTGAAGGCTTACGGCTCCGATAAGATTACGTTTGGAAGAGAATACCTGATTCCGAAACCGCTTGATCCGCGTTTGATCACCACGATCTCTCCTGCTGTGGCCAAAGCTGCTATGGAATCGGGCATGGCTACGCGGCCCATTGAGGACTGGTCGGCTTACCACCAGGAATTGTTGAACCGCATTGGCATCGATCAAAAACTAATGACGCGTATCATCGATCGCGCCAAGCAAAACCCGAAACGAGTGGTGTTTGCCGAAGCGCATCATATCAAAATTCTGAAGGCTGCTCAACAACTCATCGATCAACACATTGCACAACCCATTTTGCTGGGCGATAAAGATGAAATTGAACGTTTGATTCAGGAACACAAACTTGAGCTGGATTGCCCGATCATCTATCCACGCAGGGAACACCAGCGTGTAAATGAATACGCAGAAATCTTGTACAAAAAACGCCAACGTAAAGGACTTACCTACCGCGATTGCCAGCAATTGATGCGCGACCGGAATTACTATGCCGCCATGATGGTGGAAGTGGGTGATGCGGATGCTGTGGTTTCGGGATTGACAAAAGATTATCCGAAAACCATTTTACCCTCGCTGCAAATCATCGGAATGGCCGAAGGTGTTGAACGGGTGGCCGGTATGTACATCATTATGAATAAGAAAGGCATTTACTTTTTTGCCGATACAACCGTTAACCTGAATCCGAATGCTAATGAGTTGGTGGATATTATTTCGCTGACCGCACGTGGCGTTCGCTTCTTCGATATGGAGCCACGAATTGCTGTGCTCTCCTACTCCAACTTTGGTTCATCGCGTGGAGAAGTTCCGGAGAAAACCCGTGAAGCCGTTCGATTAGCAAAACTGAAACATCCTGATCTGATTATTGATGGAGAAATTCAAGCCAACGTAGCCTTGAATACCGAGATACAAAAAGAAACCTATCCGTTTAGCGCATTGGCAGATGGCGGTGCAAATACGCTCATCTTCCCTAACCTGGCATCTGGAAATATTGCCTACAAGTTGCTGATGGAAATAGGCGGAGCGGAAGCCATCGGACCGATTTTGTTGGGTATGAAAAAACCGGTGCATGTGCTTCAATTGGGAAGCTCCGTTCGTGAAATTGTGAACATGGCTGCCATTGCCGTGGTGGATGCACAGTTGCATGAGCAGAATGACCACTTGTAGCATTTACGATTTCGGATTTTAGATATTTGATTTATCAGCGTTCACCCGAGTAATCAAAATCCGAAATCTAAAATCACAAATCCAAAATCATCATGATTTCATTTCTCAAAGGAAGGCTGGTCCAAAAAGATCCCACGCATGTGGTGATTGATGTGAATGGTGTAGGTTATCATGTGAACATTTCCCTGCAAACCTTCAGCGGTATTAAAGATCAGGAGAATACCCTGATCTATACCCACCTGGCCATTCGTGAAGATGCGCACGTGTTGTACGGCTTCAGCACGGAAGCTGAGAAAAAACTTTTTCAACAACTGATTTCTGTGAATGGCGTTGGGCCCGGTACGGCCATCGTTATGCTTTCCTATCTTTCTTCTGAAGAATTAAAGGCGGCCATTGTTCAGGAAGATGCCACTACCCTGCAACGCATAAAAGGCATTGGTGGTAAAACGGCTTTACGGGTAATCATTGAACTCAAAGACAAGCTTCGGAAAGACCTTGCCGAAGACAGCGTTTCAACAATTCCGGGCCTCAAACACAATACCCTCCGGAGCGAGGCGTTATCTGCTCTAATCACCCTTGGCATAACCAAAAGTGCTGCGGAGAAAAGTGTGGATGCCGTCCTGAAAAAGTCGGGAAATACCGTTACTTTGGAGGATTTAGTTAAACAAGCTTTGAAAAACGCCTAAGCCTGCGTGACGCTGAAGACTTTATCGTTTCTTACCGTTACAGCCATTACCCTGCTTTTAACCGGGCAGCCCATTGCTGAGGTTCATGCTGACATACTTTTTCAGCAGCAGGATACGGTGCGTACCAACCGGGCTGATACCGCACGGCAACAACCCTACCGCCCAAGCTTCAGGCCAACGTTTCAATTGCGCGACCGATACGGTGATCCATTTTCGAACACCACTTCCAAATCACCACTCTTCTTAAAAGACCCAACCAAAGTCGGCTATGAAATCCAGCTCGACAGCAGTCTGAATTATACCATTTATGAAAAAGTAGGCGACCTGAACTACCGCCCGGTAACATCCATGTCGTTTGAGGAATTTAAAGCGTACCAGGACAGGCAAATGCTGAAAAGCTATTGGCAGGGAAAATCCAGAAGCCTGGATGGCGAAAGTGCGGTAAGCGGAAGAAGCCTGATTCCAAAATTGTATGTGAGCCCGATACTTGACCGCATTTTTGGTGGAAGTTACGTGGAGTTGGTACCACGTGGTTTCGTTACCCTTGATTTCGGTGTGGCTTTTCAGCGCATAGATAACCCGAACATTCCCATTCGCCAGCAACGCAACGGAGGTTTTGAATTTGATCAGCAGATCAACATGAGCGTAATCGGTAAAGTAGGTGAGAAACTTGCCGTAAGTGCCAACTTCGATAACAACAACTCCTTCGATTTTCAAAACAACATGAAGGTGGAGTACACCGGTTTCAAGGAAGATATTTTAAAGAAGTTGGAAATCGGTAACGTGAGCTTGCCGTTGAACAACACGTTGATACAAGGCTCGCAAAACCTGTTTGGTGTAAAGGCTCAACTTCAATTCGGAAAATTATTTGTGACCACCGTAGCCTCCACACAACGTGGTAAAGTTGCTTCCATTGAATTGCCGGGTGGTAACAGCGGACAAGGCAGGCCGTTTGAGTTGGTAGCTTCCGGGTATGATGAAAACCGCCATTTCTTTTTGGGGCATTTCTTCCGCGATAATTTTGAGCGATGGTTGGGAAACCCACCACAAATTTATTCCGGCATTAACATCACACGCGTTGAGGTCTATATCCTGAACCGCAATAACGATACACGTACCCTTCGTAATGTAGTAGGCCTGATGGATTTAGGTGAACCACGCAGGGTTTACAACAGCTCCGTTACCGGTTTAAATGCGTCCTCACCAAATGCCAATGAGGCTAATGAGCTTTTTAATGATGTGCGCAACTTTACTAGTGGTCCAAACGGTCGTGATGCAGATGGCATAAACGCATTACTCGATAATTACTTTGATGGAGAAGGCAACAACGGCACCGACTACGAAAAAATTACAGGAGCGCGTATTCTTAATCCAACCGAATATACTTTTCACAAACAACTGGGCTACATCACACTTACGCGAAAATTGCAAAATGATGAAGCGCTTGCGGTGGCCTATGAATTTACATACAATGGAAGAAGCTATAAAGTTGGCGAACTCTCCGAAGATTACGCCAGCCGACCAGACAACGAAGTGCTATTCTTAAAACTCTTGCGTCCGCGTAAAGTAAGTATCCGCGATCAGCAACTCAGAATCATACCCACCTGGGATTTGATGATGAAGAATATTTATTCATTAAATGTTTCCCAATTAACACCCGAAAATTTTCAGCTGCGCATCATCTACCGCGATGACCGGTCGGGTATTGATAACCCACAACTTCAGGAGGGACAGGATGTGCGCAACCGCCAACTCATTGAAGTGTTTGGCCTGGATAAACTCAATCCGGTTAACGATCCGCAACGGGATGGCAATTTCGATTTTGTGGAAGGCGTTACCATCAACACCCAAGCCGGAATAATTATTTTTCCATTTCTCGAACCATTCAGCAAAGCCTTGCGCGATGCATTTGAAAATGATCCACAGGAAAGTTTTTTAATTCAGAAGTATGCGTTCGATACATTGTATCGTACCACACGGGCCGATGCCGAGCTCATCGCTACCAAAAATAAATTCTGGCTGGTGGGCACATACTCGGCCGGATCATCAAAAGAAATTCTGATTCCGGGTTTTGGTGTTTCTCAAGGATCGGTGCGGGTATATGCGGGTGGCACTCCGCTAATGGAAGGAACTGATTACACAGTCGACTACACCTTTGGGCGTGTAACCATTTTAAGTGATGCCATTCTAAGTTCCGGTAAAAACATCAGCATACAATACGAACAGTCCGATCCGTTCGCCTTTCAAACCCGATCGTTGTTGGGTACACGGTTCGACTACCAGGTGAACGAGAACCTGAGCCTGGGCTCAACCGTACTCTATTATAATGAGCGGCCACTGATCACCCGTAACGCTATTGGTACTGAGCCTGCACGAAATCTTCAATATGGGCTCGACTTCAACTACCGCAAAGACAGCAGGTTAATTACCAAACTGATTGATGCGATACCGGGTGTTCAAACGAAAGAATTATCCTCCATCAATTGGAGTGGCGAGTTTGCACAATTGCTACCGGGTACTTCAAATATTGTAGACGATGAGGGGACCGGATATATCGATGATTTTGAGAACACGGCAACACCTTATTCATTGATGAGTCCTCAAGCGTGGAAACTGGCGGCCACACCAAAAGATCCAGATTTCGATCTTAGTGATGGAATCCAAAACGATTTACGTGCTGGATTCAGACGTGCCAAACTCGCCTGGTACATAGTAGATAACCAGTTTTACCGCGATGGTGGCCAGTTTAAGCCCGCGAATATTTCAAGCAGCGATTTAGAAAATCATTATGTGCGTGCCGTTCAACCCACTGAAATTTTTCCCAACCGCATTCCACCACAAGGAAATTTTTGGGAGCCGGTTTTGGATATTGCATACTATCCTACCGAACGAGGACCCTATAATTACGACACACTTAGATTGGGTAGTGGAAAAACCGAATACACCCCACTAGAAGCTCCAGATAATTGGGCGGGATTGACAACTGCAATTCGAACCGAAGTAGATTTCGATAAAGCAAACATTGAATATGTAGAGTTTTGGATGTTGGATCCCTTTATCAACAATTCCGATAGAGGAAGAATTATCGATGGAAAGTTTAACAACTTCAATACTACTGGAGGAAAACTGATTTTTCACTTGGGAAGTATTTCGGAAGATGTTATACGCGATGGTAAACATGGGTTCGAAAATGGTTTACCCCCAGACGGTAACCTGGCTGAAGCTACACAAACCCCATGGGGATATGTAACCAATCGCCAATACATTACTAACGCATTTGATAATTCTGCTACAGCCAGAGCAAACCAGGATGTGGGTTGGGATGGTATCGGAAATGAAAATGAACGTACAAAGTACAGTAGCTTTGTCAATCTTGATCCAGAGTTTGCGCTAGATCCATCCGCAGATGATTTTCAATTTTATTTTGGTAATGAGCTTGATGCCCGTGATGCACAAATTCTGGAACGCTATAAAAATTATAACGGCCTTGAGAACAATACACCCATCAACACCGGTAGTGATATTCCACGCTCAAACGGTTTTCTTCCGGATAACGAAGACCTGAACGCGGATAATACCTTAAATGAACTGGAAGAATATTACCAGTATAGCATTGAGCTGGAGCCGGGCGATCTGGATATTGGTAAACATTATATCGTAGATAAAATTACACCAGCACGACTATCCGAAACAAACAATAACCCGGATGGCGCGACCTGGTATCTGTTCCGCATACCGGTACGAAATTTTGAAGAACGTGTAGGCAACATTGAAGGATTCAAGTCCATTCGCTATGTGCGCATGATCCTCACTGAATTTCAGCAACCCGTGGTGCTGCGCATGGCCAACTTCCGCCTGATCGGTAGCCGATGGAGACGCTACCTGGAAAACCTGGAAGCAGGCGGACTGGTACCTGATCCGGAACCAGACTTTGACAACTTCACTTTATCGGTGGTAAACATTGAAGAAAACTCCGCACCCGATCCGGCCAGTGGTAAACCTCCCTACGTGTTACCTCCCGGGTTCATCCGCGACCGCGATAATACGTCTTCGGTTTACCGCGAACTGAATGAGCAATCCGTTCAGGTGTGCATTGAAAATTTAAAAGATGGTGATGCGCGTGCCATCTATAAAAACGTGACCATGGATTTTTTCAACTATGGCCGCATTAAAATGTTTGTACACGCCAACAGCATCAACGCACAAGATGATGACTTAACCGTATTCATGCGTCTCGGTACGGATTTCAATGAAAATTTTTACGAAGTAGAATTACCTTTGAAGATTACACCAGGTTCTGCCTCAGCAGCAAGCGACATCTGGCCGTCAGCCAACGAGTTTGATTTTGCCTTGAAGGATTTGTACGGGCTGAAAGCCAGGCGCGATCGCGAGGGGGCTTCGTTGGATATCCCTTTCCCCGCAGAAGGCCCCAGCATGGTGGGCAGGCACGGTTTACGTGTGGTGGGACGGCCCGATCTGAGTCAAGTGCAATTAATCATGATTGGTGTGCGTAATCCAAGAACCAATGATGTACGCTCCTATTCTGTCTGTGTTTGGGCCAATGAATTGCGCCTTACTGATTTTGATCGCACGGCTGGTTATGCCTTTAATACAAGCTTCAACGCCAAGCTTGCCGACTTCGCCACGGTATCGGGTTCGATGCGGTACATGACTTACGGCTTTGGAAGCGTGAGTTCCAAAATCAGCGAACGTACACGTGAAGAAACATTTGCCTATGACGTAACAGCCAATGTAAACATCGATAAACTCTTACCGGGAAATCACGGTATAAAAATTCCGATGCTGGTGAGTTACCAAAACACTACCATCAATCCGAATTACGACCCGGCTAACCCCGACCAGAAACTGGATGCCGCCCTGGCTTCGTTCAACACCCAACAGGAAAAAGATGACTACGTAAAACTTATCCGCGACCGGGAAGTACGCAGAAGTTTAAATTTTACTAACGTTCGAAAAATCAAAGTCAACCCTGAAGCCAACTCACACTTATGGGATATTGAAAACCTATCTTTCAGCTACCGCTACAGCGATAACGTGCGCAGAAGTTTTACCATTGCTGAATCCTTACGAAAAGACATTGGCGGTTCTGTAGCGTATAATTTTTCACCCAAAGGTGCAGGTTTTGAACCATTTAAAAACAGTGACGGATTCAAATCGCCCTGGTTCAAATTCATCAAAGACTTCAACTTTAGTTTACTCCCATCTAGCATAATGGTGCGGGGCGATCTGGATCGCTCCTTCTCAAAAATCATTTATCGCAACTCGCTTTCCAATTCTGAATCAAACTACCTGAAGTACTTTACTTTCAATCGTACCTACAATGTTCAGTGGAACCTGACCAAGAGTTTGACTTTAAATTACAGCTCGCGCGCCAACGCCATCATTGACGAACCTGAAGGTGATATTGATACACAAGAGAAACGTGATAGTGTGATGAACAACCTGAAACGCTTTGGCCGGATGAAAAATTTCGATCAGACCATTACGGCTAACTACGTTGTACCGCTGGATAAATTTCCACTCACCGATTGGGTGGGTGCCGAATATCGCTACCAGGTGAACTACAATTGGAAGGCCGGCCCAATTGATCAACTGGATTTACCCGGTGAAGTAAGGGGCATACCCGATAGCTTGAATTTCAGAAACACCATACAAAACAGTCGTGATCAAACCTTATCCGGTCGGTTGGATCTGGTGAAACTGTATAACAAGATTGGCTTCCTGAAAAATATTAACAGTCCGCCCCGGCCTGCCACCACACGTCCGCAGCCCAACCAAAAAGCAGATACGGTGAAAACGCCCACCACACCTCCTCTTGTAAAAGGATTATTACGGCTGTTGATGTCTGTTCGATCCATAAACGGAACCTATACCGTTACGGAAGGCACCATGCTTCCCGGCTTTGAACCAACGCCTCATCTGTTTGGGTTAACGAAGGGATTTGATGCTCCGGGATGGGATTTTGTGTTGGGAGGGCAAAGTCCGGGTATTCGTACAAAGGCTGCAGAAAATAATTGGCTGGTTCGTTCTACTTCGCTGACAATACCATTTACCCAAACCTCAACGAAATCACTGACCGGCCGCGCCAACATTGAGCCATCTCCGGATTTGAAAGTTCAACTTGATATCAAAAAGGATGTGACTGATGGCTATCAGGAAATTTTCAGATTCGATGATATGCAGAATGATTACATATCATTAAACCCAAGCCGTTACGGCAGTTATAAAATATCTACTCTATCAATCAATACTGCCTTTCGTTCTGATAATGACGAACTGGTTTCATCTGTGTTCCAACAATTTGAAGAGAACCTGTTAACGGTGCAACAAAGATTTGCAGCGGTAAACCCTGGTTTCGAGTACGATTCAATCAGTCAGGATGTAGTCATACCAGCCTTCATTTCAGCTTACACCGGAAAAAGTGCCGAACAGATAAGCCTGAGTCCGTTCCCGCGCACACCGTTTCCATCCTGGCGTGTGGATTACAATGGCTTGAATAAAATTGAAGCCTTCAAGGATATTTTTCAGTCGATTACCATTACACACGGATACTCGTCCACGTATTCGGTGTTGAATTTCTCAAACTCTTTACAATATGAAAATCCGGGAGATGTAGGGTTTAACGTGCCCATTGAAAAATATAACAACGGCATATTCTCTAACCTGACCAACGATAACGGCAGGCCAATACCTATTTACGTGATCAGCCAGGTATTGATTGCCGAACAATTCTCGCCTTTAATCGGTGTAAACCTCCGCACCAAAAACCGCTTAACCGCACGAGCCGAATACAAAACCAAACGCGAACTGGCATTGAACATTGCCAATGCACAGGTAACCGAAGTAAGCAGCAAAGATGTTACCGTTGAAATCGGATATACCAAAAACAACATGAAACTGCCAATCAAGTCGCAGGGACGAACCATTGTGTTGAAAAATGATGTCACGTTCCGCATGAACATGACCATCAGCAACCAGTCCACCATCCAGCGAAAAATTGAAGAATTGAACGTACTCACCAATGGAAACATCAACTTCCAGTTGAGGCCTAACATTAGCTACGTGGTTAACCAAAAGTTGAACGTGCAGGCGTACTTTGAGCGCACCATTAACGATCCACAGGTTTCCAACTCCTTCCGCAGGGCCACTACCCGCTTCGGATTCCAGGTGCGGTTTAGTTTGGCGCAATAGGTACTGAGGCACAGCCCTTTTACCTCGGTATTTAAGGGCAAACTTTTCCTTCGATTCTTGAATTAACTCCTTATTTTTGGGCACTAAAAATCAAACACCAGCTATGAATATTCCTGCCGACCTCAAGTACACCAAAGACCACGAATGGGTAAAAATTGATGGAAATACCGCCACCATAGGCATTACCGATTTCGCGCAAAGCGAATTGGGCGACATTGTTTATGTGGATATAAACACGGTTGGACAGGAGGTAAACCAACACGATGTGTTTGGTACCGTTGAGGCGGTTAAGACCGTATCTGATCTGTATATGCCTGTAAGCGGAAAAGTAGTAGAGTTTAACTCAGCCCTGGATGGCAGCCCTGAAAAAGTAAATGCCGATCCGTACGGTGAAGGCTGGATGGTAAAGGTGGAAGTAAAAAATGCCGGTGAGGTTGATGGCTTGTTAACAGCCGACCAATACAAGGAACTTATCGGTAAGTGATTTGTTTATAATACGTGATTGAACTGCCTACCATATCGCCCGAGCAAACTAAACCACGCAAACCCAATTGGCTGCGTGTAAAATTGCCGGTTGGCCCGGAATATGCCAAAGTGCGCAGGCTGGTGGATGAACACAAGCTGCACACCATCTGCGAAAGCGGCAATTGCCCCAACATGGGCGAATGCTGGGGTGCCGGTACGGCCACATTCATGATTCTTGGAAATGTATGTACACGTAGTTGTACGTTCTGTGCCGTAGCAACAGGCCGGCCACCGGAATACGATACAGACGAACCAAGGCGTGTAGCCGAAGCCATCAAACTGATGGGCGTGAAACATGCTGTCATCACTTCTGTAAATCGCGATGAACTGAAAGACCGCGGTGCAGAAATCTGGTATCAAACCGTGGTTCAAACCAAACAGGTAAGCCCTGAAACTACAATTGAAACACTCATTCCGGATACAAAAGGAAACTGGGATGCCTTACACCGCATGATAGAAGGCGGACAGGAAGTAGTGAGTCACAACATGGAAACGGTTGGCCGTTTGTATCGCATTGTGCGCCCGCAAGCTAAATACGAACGCAGCCTGGAGCAGATCAAGCGCACACGCGAAGCCGGTAAACGCACCAAGTCGGGCATTATGCTTGGGTTGGGCGAAACCAAAGAAGAAGTGTTTAAGGCCATGGACGATCTGGCCGAAAACGGATTAATGATTCTTACGCTCGGTCAATATTTACAGCCAACCAAAATGCACATTGAAGTGGCCGAATTCATCCATCCCGAAACCTTCGACATGTATCGTGAAGAAGGATTGAAGCGCGGACTGAAATACGTGGAGTCTGGTCCACTGGTGCGCTCCTCCTATCATGCCGAACGGCATGTGAATGTGCCAATGGATTGATTTTTTAACTTTGCACCAATAGCGATTAGCTATTAATATTTGATTCTAATATTTCAGTAGCGTAAGTTACTTGATGTAAGTATCAGGAGTTGAACTCAAGCATGATTGCGAAAACAACCACGGAAAACAATCCATTTAAAAAAGCATAAAATGAAAAATTCGATCTTCACTCTATTAATTTTAGCTCCGCTATACCTATTTGCCCAAGGTTCCGATTATAACGTTTACTCCTATCTTACTCAGGGCACAAAGGCACCAAATACCCATTACATCGGGGAGGCATGGTTAAATGCCATAATCCGTAATGATGCTGATTTGGGTTATAACATTACAAAAGCAACCTTTAAAGCCAACTCCACCTTGGATTGGCATAAACATAGTTCTGTGCAGGTTTTAATAATTGTAGATGGCGAAGCCTATTATCAGGAGAAAGGAAAAGAGCCAGTAATTCTAAAAGAAGGTGACATAATTAAATGTGCGAAAGATATCGAGCATTGGCATTCCTCTACTAAGGATAAAGATGTAACCTACCTGGCTTTCTACGGTGGTGAACAGCCCACTATTTGGACAGAGGTACTAACACAAGAATATTATGATAGGGTGGCTGAAAAGCTAAAAAGTAAATAATTAGCATTAAAAATTATCAAGCAGCCAAAAAAATAGAAAAAGATTAACTTCACCTAACATAATGCATAGTTCACTGCTGTGATTTTGTATTCAATAATTTATTTCACGACCAGTGATTGCACAGGTGAGAAAACGGCCCTTGTATCGTTTGTCCATAGCGAATATCTTAGTCGCAGTAAAAATCCATTTATCAAATTAAACCTTCTCGTATGAACCGTTTTATTCGTTCTTTTCTGGTACTGATTACGCTGGTTTTGATTTCCTGTGGTGGTAAGCAGGAATCGACTGGCGAAACAACCACTGCTTCAAAAGAAGTGGATACAGAAACCCTGAAAGCAAATCTGAAATCTCAGATTTGTGATTTTCTCACTACCGATGAAGTAAAAGGAATCGCAGGTATTGCGGAAGAAATGGAAAGTGTTTCCGGGTATGATGGTACAACCGGGCATTATTGCTCATACAACTGGAACGACTTCGGAAAGGAGATAAAATTCGCGTACGTATTCAGCACCGTTGGCAACGCGGAAAAAGTAGCCGAGTCGCTGGCCATGTTCAAGGCTAGTGATTCACTTGAACCGGTGACCTTACATGTTGGTGAGGTTGCTGCCTTTTGGGGCGAAGGCAACTCCCGTCTGAGCATATTTTACAACGATGTACAATTGTATATCGATATGCGCAAAACAGATTTTGCCGACAAGAAATCCATCGCCATAAAAATGGTAGAGCAGGCGCTTGACTAGCGCCTACTTCACTTTTTTGCCGGGCATAGCCCTGCCGCCCTGGAACAAGGTCATGTGTGTAACTTCACCTTGCTCATTGCGACTGAATTCAATCTGAGCGTCCACCACTTTCAAGAAGAATTTGGTTGCACTCTCCGGAAACATATCAAATGAAGGTTGACCGGTAGCCTGTGCCTTGTAATTGCTTTCCTCGCGCCATACCTTGATCAGAAAACCAGGAGCCAGTTCATATTCACCCACAAACACATCGAAGTCAGTTGGGTTTAAATTGAAAACTGTACGCTCAGCCGGAATCGGCTTATTTGTTTTCACCGCACGTGAAGGTACAAACGAACGATCCTGCATTTCCATTTCGGATACGTTACCTGATGCATCGCGCGTGAACTTTATTTTTGTGTTTGATTCCGTAAAGGCAAATTGATCAGCGGCATATGGATAAATCTCAAACTTGGTTCCACCTGCGCGTTGGGAAAAATATTGATTCCCATTTCGCGTAATCACCCGATCTTCACGATCATTGATTTTGTAAACACCCACATATTGGTCACCTGCCTCTGCTGCTAAGGTAATTGCTTCTGGCTTATCCCCCCGAATACCAGCCACTTCTTCCGCCAAGGTATAGGCAATATCTTCCGGGTTTATGGATGTTGTGTTCGCCAACAGTGCTACATATATTTTCTTTTCAGGAACATACAACTCAAACGACAGGAACCCATCAATACCGCCACCATGACCAATGGCCTTGGCATCACCAACTTTTCCCAATTGCCAGCCATATCCATAGCTTTCAACAGAACCATCGGTGGTTTTGGTTGGCTCCCATGCTTTTTCAAGAAGCTCCTTCTTTACCAACTTATAGCTGAACACAGCCTGGTTCCATTTCCATAAATCATCCACGGTTGAAAAAATTGAACCAGCCGAATATGGAATAGAAGGATGAACGTAATCGGCCATTACAAATGCATCACCTGAGCCTTTGGTGTAACCTGCTGCCTGCTTCGCAATGGGCTTACTGTCATCCGGATAGGAAGCTGTCATCTTTAATGGCTTGAAAAAAGTCTGGTTGATGTAATCGCCATAGGTTTTGCCTGTAACTTTTTCAATTACTGCACCTAGGAGAAAATAAGCTGAGTTATTGTACAGCCACTGCTCACCGGGTTTGAAATCAATGGGATAGCCTTGAATATAACCCATCATCTCGGCTACACTTACTTTAGTTTTCTTTGCTTCGGTAGTCATGCGTTCCGGTACACTGGTATAACTTTTTATACCGGATGTATGGTTTAGCAACTGTTCAATGGTGATGGGGTTTTGCGTTTTAAAATCCGGAAGGTATTTGTTCACATTATCTTGTAAAGAAAGCTTTCCCTCTTCAATCAATTTTAAAATAGCCGTTGAAGTAAATTGCTTGGTGATGGATCCAATCCGAAAAACCATATCAGGTGATACCGGAACTTTACGGTTGATCTCGGCAATGCCGTATCCTTTGCGCAACAATACCTTATCGTTTTGCACAACTAAAACCGCTGCACCGGGATCGGTGGCAGAAAAACGTTCATTCAGGATTTTATCCAGGTTATCAACCGTGCTTTGTGCAAGAGCAGCACATGAATAAAGAACGAAAACAAGTGACAGGATTTTACGGATCATAATGTTTGTGGGTTTGGGGGTTAGACGCAATAAGCGCTACAAAGGTTTCAGATTTATAACTCAACGAGCAGGCTTCAACACCACCCCATTTCGAACACCCGTATGTTTGCCCTGTTCCGCTGTAATTTGTCCGTTAACAATAATGTATTCAAATCCTTCCGAATAGGCATGGGGTTTATCAAACGTGGCACGATCGCCTACTTTGGTTTCATCAAAAATCACCACATCCGCTGCCATGCCCTCACGCAACAATCCACGATCGCGAATATTAAACCGCGAAGCAGGTAATGATGTCATTCTGCGAATGGCTTCTTCCAATCGGATAATTTTCAAATCGCGCACGTACTGACCAAGCACACGCGCATTGGTTCCATAAGCGCGTGGGTGCGGCATACCTGTTCCATAGCGACTGATGCCGGCATCGGAAGCAAACATGTTAAAGGGGTATTGTAAAATTCTGCGAAGATCTGATTCTTCCATGCTGAAGTATACCATCTGTACACGCTCGGTAGAAGCGATCAGCTCCAGAATGGTTTCTGCTTCCAGCATGGGTTTGGTTTTTCTTCCTTTCAGCTTATTGACTTCAGTAATGGTTTTTCCATTGTATGTACTGTCGGGCGCATAACGCGCAACCAGTGCGTAGTTATAGTTTTTAAGTTTTTTACTTTTTAGCGTTTCCACCATTTCTTTCTTGATCTGCTGCCGGGTGGACTTATCATTCAATCGCCACTGCAGGGAATCTCTGCCTCCAGAAAACACCCAGCTTGGTACGGTGGTGCTTAATGTTGTACTGCTCGCCACATACGGATATTGATCTATTGTAACATCAACTCCCCGAAGCCTTGCCCCTTCAACTTGCGCCAGCGTGTGTACCGACCGACCCCAATTAGGTTTGTAGGTTACTTTAAAGTGTGAAATTTCCACGGGCATGTTTGCCACTTCACCAATGGAGATGGCTTCGTCAATGGCTTCGGTTACGTTGTCGCCTTCACTGCGGATGTGTGAGGCATATACCCCTCCAAATTTTGATGCCGCTTTGGCCAGCCCAACAACTTCTTCTGTTTTGGAATAGGTTCCGGGCACATAAATCAATCCGGTAGATAACCCTACAGCACCATCCTGCATGGCTTTCTCCACCAACTGTTCCATTTGAAGTTGTTCTTCAGGTGTGGGGTCGCGTTGGTATTCACCCAACACTGCTCTTCGCACGGTGTTATGCCCGATGAGCGTTGCTACATTAATGGATGTTTTTACACTGTCTATTTTTCGGAAGTACTCAGCAATATCCAATGAAGAACCTCCGCAGTTGCCTGTTATTACAGACGTAACCCCATCCAATATGAAATTACCGGCTGTTGGGATGCGTATTTCACTTCCTTCAATGTGCGTGTGCACATCCACAAATCCAGGAGCCACAACCAATCCTTTTGCATCGATTACTTTTTCTGCAGTGGCCTCACCAAGATTTCCGACTCTGACAATTTTACCATCTTTAATGGCTACATCGGCTATAAACCACGGGTTGCCCGAACCATCCACAATCTTTCCATTGCGGATGATGATGTCATAAAACGATTGTGCCATGCCCACAATCGGGAGCAGGGCAACAATCAGGATTATCAGATAATGTTTGTTACTGCTTAAACGCATAGCGCTTATTTAGCATCTGGCGCAATGCGCTTGTCGCGGTTGGCGATTTCCCAAGCCGTATAAAATACGCACTGTGCACGCTGGGTCAGTAAATCAAATTCAATTTTATCTACTTCATCACTTGGCTGGTGATAGTCTTCATGAATTCCATCAAAATAGAAAATAATCGGAATATCATTCTTGGCGAAGTTCCAGTGATCAGAACGATAGTACAAACGATCGGGGTGATTCTGATCGTTGTAGGTATAATCAAAAATCAACTTAGTTGTGTTCTTGTTCACTTCCTCGCTCAGGTTGTGCAACTCTGTAGAAAGTTTATCAGAACCAATCACATATACATAAGGGGCGCTGTCTTTATGCTGGGGATCGCGTCTGCCCACCATGTCGATGTTCAGGTTAACCACCGTTTTATCCAATGGATAAACCGGACTGATGTCAGCATAATACTGTGAACCCAACAATCCCTTTTCTTCACCGGTAACCAACATAAACAAAATGCTTCTGCGTGGGCCTTTGCCTTCATTCTTCGCTTTTACAAAAGCGTTGGCAAGAGCCATCACCGCTACGGTTCCGGAGCCATCATCATCCGCACCGTTGTTGATCAAATCGCCTTCGCCACTATCACGCTTACCGATGTGGTCGTAATGCGCAGTGATTACAATCACTTCATCCTTCTTATCCGTTCCTTCCAAAAAGCCCAACACGTTGGATGTTTTTACCTCAGTGTGTTTTGGCGTGATGGTAAAACCAACTGTAGTGGGCTTAACCTTGGCAAGTTTTTTACCTTCAGCGGCCTGCTTCAATTTTTCCGGTGTAGATTTGAAAATCTTTCCGGCAGCAGCGGGCGTAATCAGGAATATACCCAGGTTGTTGGAGGCTCCTCCTTTCTTCAGGCTCATTCTTCCTCCGCCAAACATGCGGATTTGACCCGCTGTGGTTTTGAAATCATCTTCGCTGTTCATGGCTAAAATCACCAGCTTGGCTTCCTTCTCGCGAAGTTTGCCCATAGCAGGGTTGTTGCGCAGAGAAGCAACCGCATCCATCATAATGACAACGGCTTTTCCTTTTACATCAACCTGAGCGAGGTCGGCATCAGAGCCGGTTCCGCCAAAAACCAAAGGCAGTTCCATCAGTCCGGACGTTTCTCCTGAACCAAAATAGATGTACTCCTCATTTGTAAGAGCAACACCACCGGCATTCAGGCTCACCTCAGGCGTGCTGGATGCGTATAGGGTTACGGGCTGGTAGTAACTTCCGTTTACCGGAGGCTGTAAACCCAATTCTTCAAAATGCGAAGCGATAAATGCGGCTGCCATGCGCTGGCCGCGGGTTCCGGTTTCACGTCCCTCAAGGGCATCAGAAGCTAAAATGGTGAGGTATTCTTTCAAATCAGATGTTTTCACCTCATCGCCATACTTTTTAACGCTGGCATCCTGGGCAAAAACACCTGTGGCAAGCACCATCAGTGCCAGCACCAATAATCTGTTTTTCATGGGTATTTAAGAGTTAAGATTCAGTCAAATATAAGGATCGTAAAACAATACAAAAGCCTTAAAATCTGATGGAAACAAACGGTAACGTAAGCGGTTAAACAAGGTGACAGAAATCATGGCAGGCGGTGTAGAATTGTGTGCTTCCTGATTTACCTTTGTGGCCGAAAATTCCTTCCTAAAAGCGATTTAGATACTTACTGACTATGACGATTAATCCACTGTATTCCGAAAAATTTGAAAACCGACATAACGGACCTGATGCAGCGCAAATTGCCGAAATGCTTAAAACGGTAAAGGCCTCATCAGTAGATGAACTGATTGACCAGACTGTTCCCGCCAATATCCGCCTGAAAAAGCCATTGAACCTGCCGCCAGCCCAAACCGAGCAGGCGTTTCTAAAAACCTTTAAAGCCCTGGCATCAAAAAACAAGGTGTACAAATCCTTCATTGGCATGGGGTATTACAATAATTATACTCCGGGAGTAATCCTGCGTAACATTCTGGAAAACCCGGGATGGTACACGGCCTATACGCCTTACCAGGCTGAAATTGCACAAGGCCGGTTGGAAGCACTGATTAATTACCAGACCATGGTGATTGATTTAACCGGAATGGAAATCGCCAACGCTTCGTTGCTGGATGAAGGAACGGCTGCTGCAGAAGCCATGCACTTGCTTCACGCATCGTTAAAGCCAGCCAAGAAAAACGCTTCGAAATTTTTTGTTGATAAAAATACATTTCCACAAACCATTGATGTGCTGAAAACGCGCTCAGCCCCGTTGGGCATTACGTTGGTGGTGGATGACCTGGCCAAGCTGGATGTTACCGATCCGGATTTATTCGCGGTATTCATTCAATACCCGGATAGCAACGGTGCCATTGCCGATCACGCAGCATTTATTCAAGCTGCGCATGAGAACAATGTATTTGTCGCGATGGCTGCCGATTTGCTTGCGCTTACGTTATTAAAGTCGCCTGGTGAAATGGGTGCCGATGTTGTGGTCGGTTCAAGTCAGCGTTTAGGTGTGCCGATGGGTTTCGGTGGACCGCATGCTGCCTACTTTGCTACGAAAGAAGAATTCAAACGCCAGATGCCAGGCCGTATTATCGGTGCATCGATTGATGCGCAGGGAAAGCCTGCGTATCGTATGGCTTTGCAAACACGCGAGCAACACATCCGTAGAGAAAAGGCAACCTCCAACATTTGTACCGCACAAGTATTGTTGGCGGTAATGGCTGGCATGTACGGAGTGTATCACGGTCCGGAAGGATTGAAAAAAATTGCTGGTCGTGTGCATGGCCTTGCCGTTATGTTAAATGACGGACTGAAAGCCAAAGGTCTGAAACAAGTAAACGAACATTTCTTTGATACGCTTAAAGTTGAAGTAAGCGATAAAGTTTCCATTAAACGCGAAGCCGAAAAGCGTGAGCTCAACTTGCGCTACTTTGAAAGTAACCATGTGGGCATTTCATTGGATGAAACCACCACACCGGAAGATGTAAACACATTGCTCGAAGTTTTTGGAGCTAAAGCGGGACAACCAAAAGTTGTGGCTGCCATTCCTTCTTCGTTGCAGCGTATGTCATCCTTTATGACGCACCCCGTGTTCAACAGTTACCATGCTGAGCACGAAATGCTGCGGTATATCAAGAAATTAGAGAATAAAGATTTGTCGATGGTGCACTCGATGATTTCATTGGGATCATGCACGATGAAACTGAATGCCACTACCGAAATGATTCCGGTAACGTGGCCTGAGTTGGGCGGCATTCATCCGTTCGCTCCGGCTGATCAGGCAACAGGTTATGCAGGCATGACCCAAAACCTGGAAGCATGGCTGGCAGAAATTACAGGGTTCACTGGAGTTTCTTTACAACCAAACAGTGGTGCGCAAGGCGAATATGCCGGACTTATGGTGATTCGTGCATACCATCAGCATCGCGGTGATCATCACCGAAACATTTCATTGATCCCGGCATCGGCACATGGCACCAACCCGGCCAGTGCAGTAATGGCTGGCATGGAAGTGGTGATTGTAAAATCAGATGCCGAAGGAAAAATTGATGTAGCCGATCTGAAAGCAAAAGCGGAACAGCATAAAGAAAAACTTTCGTGCTTGATGGTGACCTATCCATCCACACATGGAGTGTTTGAAGAAGCCATTACAGAAATCTGTGAAACCATTCACGCCAATGGCGGATTGGTGTACATGGATGGTGCCAACATGAATGCACAGGTTGGTTTAACTTCACCCGCCAACATTGGTGCCGATGTGTGTCACCTGAACCTTCATAAAACATTTTGCATTCCGCATGGCGGTGGCGGCCCCGGCATGGGCCCGATTTGCGTGAATGATAAACTAAAACCTTTCTTACCCGGACATGCCGTGGTAAAAACCGGGGGCGAACATGCGATTAACGCAGTGTCGGCTGCCCCATGGGGAAGTGCCAGTATACTGGCCATCTCCTATGCATACATTGCCATGATGGGTGGTGAAGGATTAATGAATGCCACAAAGCTGGCAATTCTCAATGCCAACTATATTAAAGAGCGACTGGAAGGCCATTATAAAATATTGTACACCGGAACCAACGGTCGCTGCGCACACGAAATGATTGTTGATTGTCGTGATTTCAAAAAGGCGGGTATTGAAGTGGAGGACATTGCCAAGCGCTTGATGGATTATGGATTCCATGCACCAACGGTTTCATTCCCTGTTGCCGGAACACTGATGATTGAGCCTACCGAAAGTGAAACCAAGGAAGAGCTTGATCGTTTCTGCGATGCGCTAATTGAAATCAGAAATGAAATTCGTGAAGTGGAGGAAGGAAAAGCTGACAAAGAAGACAACGTGTTGAAGCACGCACCGCATACCGCTTCGGTAATCACTGCTGATGTTTGGGAGCGTCCGTACAGCAGGCAGAAGGCCGCTTATCCACTTCCTTATGTACGCGATGCGAAATTCTGGCCAAGTGTTAGTCGTGTTGACAACGCCTATGGCGATCGCAACTTAGTGTGCAGTTGTTTGCCGCTTGAGCTTTATGAGAAGGCTGAAGCAACGGTAGCTTAAGAAATTCGTTTATTTGTCTACAAGTTTAACCACAAAGGGACACAAAGAAGGCACAAAGTACACAAAGAAAAAGCTCAATCAGATCTTTGTGTTCTTTGTGAAAAACTTTGTGCTCTTTGTGGTTTGAAATATCAGCTTTAAAGAAATTATCAAGTCGACATGAAAAAACTTTTGTTCATTTTGGTGTGCTTACAAGTGAGCGGATTTGTTCAAGCTCAAGGTAAAAATAAATACCAGGGCTTTCCATCTCTCGTGTGGCCAAAGCTGTACGACATCCAATATGAAAAAGCACACGATGACAATGGCGAATACGAAAAACCCATCTTTAGCGCGGCAGTAAAATCCTTAGCGGGAAAATCGGTGGTGTTGCCCGGCTATATGGTTCCCTTTGATAGTGGAACCAAGGGCACGATGTTTATGCTCACTTCCCTTCCGTTAAATGCCTGTTTCTTTTGTGGTGTAGGCGGACCGGAATCAGTCGTGCAGGTGTTTCTGAAAAAGCCAATCACCTATACAGAAAAACCAATTGAAGTAAAGGGAGTACTTTTATTGAACGATAAAAATCCAGATCAGATGATGTATATCCTGGAACAAGCTGAATTTCTTGGTGAGATTGATTACTAATTCACCTGACACAAAGCAGCCACTTCAGAGAAATAAGTAATAGCTGGCCAGGAATACAATCAAGGCCAGCAATGTTCCGATAATCACCTTAACTACCAACGAATCTGCCCGTTCAGATGAGCGCACAATGCGTTTGATCCGCTCCTGTACTAATTTTCGTTTCGCTCCGGTTTCTTCACTCATACTGATACATGAATAATTGTAGGCTGTTTCTGGTAACCTTTTTCAAGGTACACGCAAACAACTACTCAATCAAGTCCATAACGGTCAATGAGATAAATTATTGCCGCCATGGCCGCAGCGCCTAACTCCAGTTCACGTTTATCTACCTTGTCAAAGGTATCTTCAGCGGTGTGATGGAAATTAAAATACCGTTGCGAATCCGGTAAGTAACCCATAAGCGGAACACCTTGTGACGCCAACGGACTGATATCGGCACCACCACCTTCCTGACTGAAATCAGAAAGACCGTAAGGTTCTAACAGTGGTTTCCAACTTTGCACTTTTGCTTTTGCCTTTGGTTGTGTGGGCACGGTAAATCCGCGAGGCGTAAAACCTCCCCGATCGGATTCGATGGCTGCGATGTGTTTTTCATTTTTAAGTTTGGCCTGATTGGCATACTCCACTCCACCACGCAATCCGTTTTCTTCATTCATAAACATAACTGCACGAATGGTGCGTTTGGGTTTGTAGCCTATGGCTTTGAAAATGCGTAGCACTTCAATCGACTGCACACAACCCGCGCCATCATCATGCGCGCCTTGTCCGAGATCCCAACTATCCAGGTGTCCACCAACTACAACAATCTCCTCCGGTCGTTCTGTTCCCTTCAGCTCACCGATCACATTAAAAGAAGGCGCATCGGGTAAAGTTTCGCAATGCGTCTCAAAATAAAACTTCAGGTCTTTATCATCTTTTAATAATTCACTCAGCACCACGGCATGACGAGTAGCAATGGCTACTGCCGGAATTTTCGGAACATTTAACGCATAACGTAATGAACCGGTGTGTGGGTAATCTTCCAGGTTCACGCCCATCGAACGAACGATTACACCAATTGCACCAAGTTTGGCTGCTTCTGAAGCTCCGTTGGCACGCTGATCAACCGCCCCGCCATACGAACTGAACATCGGTATCAGTTTCGGATCCATGGGGCGATTAAAAAAAACGATCTTTCCTTTCACACCTTTTTCTCCCAATAGCTTCAGTTCGTCCCACGTTTTCACTTCAACCACGTTGGCCAGTACACCACTTGCACCGGTTCCTACCGAACCACCCAACGCGCAAATGTTCACCGCTTCCGATCCTAACTTCTTTGAATTAACAATGCGACCGATTTCCTTTTTGCCGCGCACCCAATGCGGCACCATAACCGGTTGCAACCACACCGAATCAAAGCCATACGCCTGCATCACCTGCCTGCTCCACTCAACCGCAGCCGCTGCACCCGGTGAACCACTCAGGCGTGGACCAATCTTCGTGCACAGGTGCTCCAGCATTTCATACGACTGCCCCTTTGCCAGCGCCTCATCATAAATTTTGCGAATGAATTGCTCATCAGTCGACTGAGCTCCTGACACCAGAAAAGCGAACATTAAAACACCAAGCAAAAAGTATCTCATAAAATCTTCAAAATTTCAAATCAATCCATTTTCAAATTAACCCATTTTCAAATCTTCAAATTAACTCATCAACGAATAACCGAATCAACACATCATTCGATCAATTTCGCATCTTTAATTATATACATATGATGATCCGGATCGGATTCATTCAAAAACAAAATCCCCTCCATCACAATCTGCCGTGTAACAAATTTTATATTCTGTTTGGTTTGCACTTCAACCACGGTTTCAGGCCCGGCACCTCCGCAGAAATAACACTGGTTGAACGGAAGCGATGACAGCATGTATTCATTTCGTCCACCAAGTTCAGCCATGGGTATCAAATAACCCTTTACGCGAACTACCTTGCCGTTATAACTCCACAACCGCTTGCTGAATTTTGGTGATTCAATTTCAAAGCCCGTCTCCCGACTAGGTTTGCTTTCATACCCCACTTCTGCAAGTACCTGCCACACATCGGGTTCCTGGGCAAAAACAAGTGATGTGCAGAAAAGGAAAAGAAAAGTAAGTTTATACATCTGATGGTTTTAACTTTGGAAATATACTCGCTTTCTCTCGTTCGATGATAGAAAATTTACTTCTGGGCATAGCCGGATTGATTGGCGGCTTCATTGCGGGACTAACCGGAATTGGTACAGGCTTTATCATGCTCAGCATTATTCCGTTGGTGCTCACACACTACGGGGTACCCGAAAGTTATGCCGTAAGCGTAACCATCGCCAACTCCATCTTTGCCACCATGGTGTCATCTTTCGCCAACATGGCCACCACCATCCGGCAACGCGCATTTTATCCGAAAGAATTGCTCTGGACTTCCCTCAGTGCGGTGATTATCTCATTCATTGTTTTTGAACTGGTGGCCAAGAGTGAACTCTACTCTAAAGATTTTTTCAATGCCGTAGTGGTGCTCTTTATGTTCATCATCATCTTTCAAACGTTTAAAAAACTCAGGCTATCAAACCCGAAAGATGAACACGTTACTACCGTAAAATTATTGGTTACCGGGGGCACTGCCGGTGCTGCTGCAGCCCTTACCGGCTTGGGTGGCGGCACATTGATCATTCCACTATTAAATCTCTGGCAACGAGTAGATATCCTAAAAGCCAAGTCCATTTCCTTCGGAACCATTTTCGCTATTGCCTTGTGGCTATCCATCAACAATTTATTTCTGGAACCGGTCAACACCATTCCGCATAGCAAAGGCTTGATTGTATTGCCCATGATCCTTCCCCTTTCCATAGGTGTACTCATTGGCTCACCATTAGGCGTACTTTCCAGTCATAAAATTTCTTCACGTGCCGTAACCATTTTATTCCTGGTCATCATCAGCCTGGTGGCCATTCAAAAAATTGCCGAACTGGTGTGGTTGGAGAATTGAAAATTCTACCTTTTCAAATATGTTTGTAAGAAGTCTAATGCACTTCCCAACCTATGAAATTCCGATTCCCTACGATAAAAACTGAAGTGGCCGTTGCCTTTGCAGCCATCTTTGTGAGCACCGCCACCTTGTTTGTATACATCTACCAGGCGCGCATTATGCAAACGCAACAACAAGTAGCGGTGTGGCCGTATGTAGAATGGCTGCCTTCCTGGGGAGATCACGGCCTTTACATAGAAGTATCGAACAAGGGAATAGGGCCCGCGTTGGTGAAGAAGGTAACGATCAGGTTGGATGGTCAAGAATTACAGAGTCTTTCCGAAATGTTCAACATGCTGACCGACTCTACTTTCCGAGAGTATGGTTACAGCACCATTCAAGGTCGGGTAATTGCTGCAGGTGAACAGATGAGGGTATTTGAAATTGGGGATAAAGCTATTGCCGACCGTATTCGGGCGGAGCTTATGAAAAGAAATTTCGAATACGAAATATGCTATTGTTCCGTGTTTAACGACTGCTGGACCTCCACAGGAATGGAGATTACCGAAAGCACCTGCGACTGATTTTTTCTTTCGTACATTTGAAATGGTTAACGGCTTAAACCCGATACTATGGCCTTCTTTTTCGATTCATTCGCCAACTGGAAAAAATACGCAACCGATAACAACCTGTCGCTGGTACAGGTAGTATTGGAGTATGAGCAGTCTCAAAAGAATCGCACCGAACAACAAATTTGGGATGGCCTGGAAAAAGCATGGACGGTGATGAAGGAAGCCGTAGTTACCGGACTTACTGAAGACATGACCTCGCGCTCGGGCATGGTGAACAATGGAGCGAAGAAAGTATACAACCATCCACAAACGGTTCTATCCAGAGAATTTCAAAATCTGATTTCGCGCGCGTTGGCCGCGAAAGAAGTAAACTCGTGCATGGGGCGCGTGGTGGCTGCACCAACAGCGGGCGCCAGCGGCATTATGCCTGGCGTACTATACACGCTACAGGAAATTCACCACGTTGACGATAAAAAAATTCTCGAAGCCATGTTGCTTGCTGCCGGTGTGGCGCTGATCATGGAACAGAAAGCCAGCATTGCAGGTGCTGTAGGCGGTTGCCAGGCCGAAACCGGTACGGCTGCCGCCATGGGCGCTGCCGCCATTGTGTTTTGTTTGGGTGGCAACACCGACCAGATTTTTAACGCGGTGGCCATTACCGTTCAGTGCATGCTTGGGTTGGTGTGTGACCCCGTAGCCGGACTGGTTGAAGTACCCTGCATTGTGCGCAACGCCAGTGCGGCAGCCATTGCTTTTAGCTCTGCACAAATAGGGTTAGCCAACGTAAGCAGCGTGATACCCGTTGATGAAGTAATTGAAGCCATGGGCGAGATTGGTGCCAGCATGGAAACACGCTACAAAGAAACAGCGTTAGGTGGCTTGGCCGCCACCAAAACCGGACAAGCCATTGCAAAAAAAGTATTGATTCACGATATTGAGATGTTGCCGGATGAGGAGGTGAAATAGTTAAACCCAACTCGCATGAATTCCTGGATTATACCTACAAAAAAGCAAGTTCTTTTCGTTTGTGGACTAACGGTATTGCTGTTTTTAAGGATAATGTCAACCACGGATCTTCTTTCCAGTGAAAAATATTCTAATAGGCAATATTTAATTTTTGGGGTGCTAATGGCATTGGCGTTTTTAACTTCGATTGTCGCGATTGTACTTTATAAGACAAGGAGAGTTAACAACGTAAAATGAATTTCCATCTCCTCAACGCAATTTTATAACAATCGAAGAGTCCCGAAACGGAGACTCTGTAAAGAAAAAATCATGATAAACAATTCAGCAACCGGCTACTAATTTCAATGGTAATGAAAATCAAAACTTACAATCTCTTCAACAATATCTTTACAGGCAGGTATCTGCTGGCAATACTCTCAATTCTTTTCATTGCATCTTGCGAAAATGAAGATGAATATCTAAAAGAGAGCTTTTATTTTCAGGACTATTCTTTCTCCGGGAATATTGAATGTTACGATACCCTTGGCAACAGATTTGATTCTTTGTCCTACAGGTATTCGCAGAATCAGTTCATTTTTTCCGATGACTTTAAACTTCCGTATGAAAAAGCTGAGATTTACTGGAATAAGACGATGACCTTATTTTACAAAGATGGCGATATAAGAAAGGGTAGGATTTTACAAAAAAATGATACGCTGTATTTCTATTTAAATGATTCAGATACTGACCATCCCTTTTTGAAAGGGTTACTTGATAACAATCAACTAAGAATACCGGGCTACGGCCGTATATACTATACATCTTTGAGCAATCGCTTTATCAAAGAGACACATGAGGACAAATTAATCAGGCTTGGGATTCCTGATTTAGAGATTTTAATCCAGGATTTTCCCACAAATTTCATGAATGATGTCGAAATGGATGCTCAGAATTTGTATCTCCAAAGATTTGACTTGGTGTATACGAGGAGGGTTGATTAAAATCACTCATTCTCCGCAGGACTCCCGTGAGATTAAGATTGCAAGGTGACAGGGACTCTGCACTAAACGTAATTCTTTCAAACAATCACAGAGGGCGACCGAGAGTAATCATTTTGTCACTTTCGTGTAACAAACCAAAGACTTAAAAGTCTTGGGTTAAAAGTTTACTCCATGTTTCGGAAACTGTTCAACTCCTTCTCACTCGCCTTTGCCAACATCCGGTCGAACGTACTGCATACCTTTCTCTCCGTATTGGGTATTGTCATTGGCGTGGCTGCGCTGGTTTCCATCCTTTCACTGATTGACGGCATGGAAGAATTTGCCCGCGACCAGATTTCACAAACCACTTCCCTCAACGCCATCATCATCCAAACGGAAGCCTACAAGCGGGTAAATGAAGTGCGCATTCGCAAAGACAGCATCCGTGTGATTGACTACGAACGTTTCAAACAACTCACCGAAAATTTAAGTAAGGCGGCTAAACCCTTTATTCGCTCTACGACTTCCGGTGAAGCAGAGCTCGCATCAGGTAAAAAAATCGGGGCGTTGATGCTGGCCACCAGTACAACGCTTGAACCCACCTGTGTGGTCTCAACAGGTTCGACCTTTACAGAAGAAGACTTAAATGAAAAAAGAAATTATGCCGTGGTGAATCATGCTTTTTTAAAAGCTGCTGAGTTGAATGAAACCACTGCATTAGAAACTATCATCACCGTTAACAACAAACCGCACATTATAACAGGCATACTCCAGGAAGATGTGGTAAACACACCCAAAATTTATTTTCCAATAACCACGCTGAGCCAAACCGAACTGCAAGGCGCACCACCGGAAATTATCCTGGAAGCTGAAAAGACGGAAGAAATTCCTGCACTTTCAGCCTTTGTTGGTGTTCTTCACCAACAAAGCATCTACAACACTACATCTTGTTGGAGAAGATTCTGTCCGCTGCAAGCTGGCTCCACTAAGGCGAGGTAATTAGGTAAGAAGTTTTTGAAGAGCAAAGTCACAGATGATTATCTCCTTCTCTGTATCCAAATACGCCACCACATACTTTTTTCTGAAATTCGCACATCGGTAACCCTCCTCGCGCCATGCCGTGAAGCTACAAGGTCTATGCTTCATCCTGCTGTTTCCAAGCTTTTGGAAAAATGAGAAAGCTTCATTTACAAATTTTTTAGCGGTTGCAGGAAGCCCTTTCGATTCTATAAAATAAGCAACATAGGCAACCTCCTCAGCGGCTTTGTCAAGGATGCTTACTTTTCTGTGTGCCATTTGTCAATAAGCTTGTAAGCCAGCTTTTTGCCTTCAGCAAGGCTCAATTTTCGGGCTGTCTGCTTTTTTGATGCGGCTTTTTCTAAAAGTTTTTCGTACTCGCGTTGTGCTACCAGTACATATTTTTTCTTGTCAATAACCAGCGTGTTCATATTTCCCGAATTATACTTCAAATGTAACGAATGGAAAGAAAACGTTCAACTCCTTCTGAGTATACAACAGAGTGTGCTGCAGAATTTAAGCCTTTGATTTCTATTTTCACAACAAAGCATTTTCATAACAAACCTTATTGGTGAAGTACTCCTACGCAACAAAATTCAATTGCTTACTTTCGTGTAACAAACTAAAGACTTAAAAGTCTTGGGTTAAAATAAGCATCCATGTTTCGCAAGCTGTTCAACTCCTTCGCCCTGGCCTTTGCCAATATCCGGTCGAACGTACTGCATACCTTTCTCTCCGTTTTGGGTATAGTCATTGGCGTAGCCGCGTTGGTTTCCATCCTTTCGCTTATTGACGGCATGGAGGAATTTGCCCGCGACCAGATTTCGCAAACTACCTCGCTTAACGCCATCATCATTCAAACGGAAGCCTACAAGCGGGTAAACGAAGTGCGCATCCGCAAAGACAGCATCAGCGTAATTGACTATGCACGTTTCAAGCAACTTACTGAAAACCTGAGCAAGCCGGCTAAACCTCATATACGTTCCACATCTTCCGGTGAAGCTGAACTTATATCGGGTAAAAAAATCGGGGCGCTCTTACTGGCCACCAGCGCAACGCTTGAACCCACCTGTGTGGTCTCAACAGGTTCAACCTTTACAGAAGAAGATTTAAATGAAAAAAGAAATTATGCCGTGGTGAATCATGCTTTTTTAAAAGCTGCTGAGTTGAATGAAACCACTGCATTAGAAACTATCATCACCGTTAACAACAAACCGCACATTATAACAGGCATACTTCAGGAAGATGTGGTAAACACACCCAAAATTTATTTTCCAATAACCACGCTGAGCCAAACCGAACTGCAAGGCGCACCACCGGAAATTATTCTGGAAGCTGAAAAGACGGAAGAAATTCCTGCACTGAAAACCGACATCAACACCTGGCTGGAAAAACACGACAAGGATGCCAAAGAAAACTTCCGCATCATCACCAACGAGTTTCGCATTGAACAAGCCACCAAAGGCTTTTTGCTTTTCCGGGTAATCATGGGATTAATTGTGGGAATTTCCGTTTTGGTGGGCGGTATTGGCGTAATGAATGTGCTGCTCATTTCCGTAACCGAACGCACAGCCGAAATTGGCATTCGCAAAGCCACAGGCGCAAACAGGCGCGACATCATGTTGTTATTTCTTTCTGAGTCGATTACCGTTTCGGCATTTGGCAGTTTTTTAGGGTTGGTGTTGGGCGTGCTCGGCACCATGGTCATCATTCCCATCATTAAAGCGATTACCGAAGTACCCTTTCAGGCCGCATACACCTGGAATACGTTTTTGGTAATTACGGTGCTTTCCATTTTAGTGGGCATCGTCTTTGGCACCTACCCGGCCATACGCGCTTCGCGGTTAAATCCGGTGGAGGCGATACGGCATGAGTAAATTCATCTTAATAAATTCTAATCATATTCTAATCTGATTATTCCAACACGCACAACAGGCTTGCGTATACAACATAGATCTATTTTAAATCTATTCGTATGCGACTTATACTGTATGTAACCTTGATGGTCATGCTAGGTTCATGTGCCGTCATCAGGCAAGGTGAAGTGGGTGTTAAACGAAAGTTCGGCAAACTCGAAACCCAAAGTCTGGGGCCGGGCATGTACTCGGTTAATCCGTTTTTTGCACGCATGCTGAAAACCAGCGTGCAAACAGAAAACCTGGAAGTGCGATTGCGTTTGCCCAGCAAAGAGGGCCTCACCATCAATTCAGAAATTTCCATTCTGTATAGTGTACAGAAAGATAAAGTGCCGCAAATTTTTACAGAGATCGGATTGGATTATGAAAACACCGCCATCCTTCCGGTGTTTCGTTCTGCCGCTGCGGATGTATCAGCCAATTTCATGGCCAAGGATATGCACTCTGGTCAGCGCTCGGTAATTGAAACGCAGATTAAAAAACGAATGGAAGAAGTATTGGCGGGTCGTGGCTTTATAATTGAACAGGTGTTGATGAAGAGCATTGAGCTGCCCACGGAACTTTCGCGCGCGATAGAACGCAAACTGGAAGCCGAACAGGAATCGCAGCGCATGGAGTTTGTGCTGGACCGTGAACGCAGGGAAGCTGAGCGTAGAAAAATTGAAGCTGAAGGAACACGCGATGCACAACAAATTCTTTCGCAAGGCTTAAGCAAGGAGATTATTGAGTTACGCAGCATTGAAGCGTTTCGGGAGTTGGCCAATTCGCCCAACACAAAAATTATCATTACTGATGGCAAAACGCCTTACCTGATACAACCGAAAGAGTAATTAAATAGAAAGTTTGCGGATGCCGGCCTAAACAGTCGGCATTCTTTTTTATTCCGGACGGACAAAATCAGGTATAACGGCTTCACCAAAACTGTACACGGCCACCGAAAACAACACGGCAAAAAACGAGGCGCTGATAAACATGTAAAACAGTATTTTTTCTTTCGGTGCCCCGAAACTCACGGCAATGATGGTGCCGCCAATGGGTGTAAACAACAAAGGTGTAAGCACCGCAACGCCAGCCAAACCAAACCGTTGCCAAATGCGAATGGCCCTGCGGTTTCCGGGCGTAAATTTTTTTCGGTTGCGCATCCAGCGACTCAATAGTTTAGTGCGCAGCCAATCGCCAAAATAGGTAAACGCCACCACGCTGGTCATCATACCCAGCACGGTAGTAAAAATGGTGGTCATGATGTGCAGCCCTACCCCGTACCCTGCAATCGGGCCAACGGCAAATTTCAACAAGCATGAAAAATAAATCGGCAACGCCTTCAGCAGTTCTTCAATCATAAAACGTTTACCCCCGTTGACATGGAATTATAATTTTTCACCAAAACACAAATCTCCTGCATCGCCCAACCCGGGCACAATGTACGATTGGGCATTCAACTTTTCATCGAGGGCGCAAGTATATACAGAATAAGGCAACTGAAGTTTCTCCTTTAAAAAAGCAATCCCTTCCGGTGCAGCTACTAACGCGGCAATATGCACATGCGCGGGCTTGCCATGCGATAACAAGGCTTCGATTGATTTCACAAACGATTTTCCCGTAGCCAACATGGGATCAATCATAATTAAGTGCTTACCGGTGAGATCGGGCGCTGCCAGGTACTCCAGGTTAATGGCAATGTCTTCTCCGTTTTCTTTCCGGTACGCCCCGATAAATCCGCTATCGGCTTTATCAAAAAAATATTGAAAACCCTGAAAGAACGGCAGGCCTGCACGCAACACCGTAACCAACACCGGTTGCTCCGACAAAACCGGAATAGTTGAAATACCCAAAGGCGTTTCAATGCGCTCAGCAACATAAGGCAATTGCTTTGAAATTTCATAGGCCAGTATGGAACCCAGCTTCTCTACGTTTTGCCTGAATCGGGCGCGATCCTGTTGAAGGCTTTTATCTCGCAATTCTTTTAACATGCCATTGGCAACGGAATTAACCTGATTTAAAATGAATGTCATGGCGCTGTGCTTTTATATCAAAATTTACTTCTACTTTAACAGAATAGGAAATCTAAGCAGTAAACATCAAACTTAATTTTCTACTTCAAATATTTTCAGTGTGCTTGGGCTACGCCTATTTCTATCTTTGGCCTGGCAGTGGGATGCGCGGATAGAAATCAGCGTTGACCAAGCACACGGGGCCATGCGGCCCTGGAGCAAATATTTTGTCACTCAAAATCGTAAGTTGCATACCGAATACTATGCCGCGGAATAAAAAAACAGAAACTACTGCCGGAAGCGAATACCGGCTGCTCAAGCAACTGTGCGAAGTGCACGCCCCATCGGGTGAAGAGTTCGCATTAAAAGACTTTTTATTGAAGTACATCAGCAAAGCAAAAAAATCATGGAAAACGCAACCGGTAATTATTCACGGTGAAGATGAATTTCAGGATTGTTTGTTATTGAAATTTGGTAAACCCCGCACAGCCATTTTCGCCCACATGGACAGCATTGGGTTTACGGTGCGGTATTTCAATCAACTCTTACCCATTGGAAGCCCCGAAGCCGACATGGGCACCAAACTGGTTGGCCACGACAGCAAAGGACCGATTGAGTGTGAGCTTGAATACGATAAAGAAAATCATGCCTTTTATCGTTTCGGGCGTTCCATCGATCGCGGCACTTCGCTCACCTATAAAATCGATTTCCGCGAAACAAAGCAATACATTCAAACTGCCTATTTAGATAATAGACTTGGCATTTATGTAGCACTAAAAATTGCAGAGACATTAAAAGATGGTGTTATCGCCTTTAGTTGTTGGGAAGAACATGGCGGAGGCTCCGTTCCGTATCTCGCCAAATACATGCACGAGCAATGGGGTGTACGCCAGGCACTCATTGCCGACATCACCTGGGTTTCGGATGGTGTAGAGCCTGGTAAAGGTGTGGCTATTTCCATGCGCGACCGGAACATTCCGCGAAAAAAATTTGTGAATCGGATTATTGACATCGCCCAGAAACATAAACTTGAGCACCAACTGGAAGTGGAAGGCATGGGCTCCAGCGATGGACGCGAATTACAAACGTCACCCTATCCATTCGACTGGTGTTTTGTAGGTGCGCCTCAACAAAATCCGCACACTCCGCATGAGCGCGTGCATAAACATGACATTAAAAGTATGATTGCCTTGTATGAGAAGTTGATGAAAGACTTATAGCCATGAAAACCAATCGCAGAAAATTCCTTCAAACCACAGCCCTGGCTGGTGCAGCATTTTCCATCCTTCCTTCCTCTTCATTGTTTGCCCAAGATAAAACACAAAAAGTAAGGCTTGGATTTATTGGTGTTGGCTTACGCGGACAAAATCACCTTGATCTCGCATTACGCAGAAACGATGTGGACGTAGTGGCCCTATGCGACATACAACAACGCATGATGGACATGAGCCTGAGCCTGGTGCAAAAAGCAGGAAAGCCGAAACCACAGGTAATTCTGGAAGGACCATACGGGTACAGAAAATTGTTGGAGAACAAAAACATTGATGCGGTCATTATCTCCACACCGTGGGAATGGCACACCATACAATGCCTCGATGCCATGAACGCTAAAAAAATTGTAGGATGTGAAGTAATTACTGGCAGTACAGTCGAAGAATGTTGGGAACTGGTGCAAACATCCGAACGAACCGGTATGCCTTTGATGATGCTGGAAAACGTTTGCTACAGGCGCGATGTGATGGCGGTGATGAACATGGTGCGACAAAATATTTTTGGCGAGTTGATTCACCTGCAAGGCGGCTATCAACATGATTTGCGCGAAGTGAAATTCAACGATGGCGTAAAACCCTATGGTGGTGGCGTGGAGTTTGGTGAGAAAGGATTTTCGGAAGCACAATGGCGAACGGAACATTCTATTCACCGCGATGGTGACTTGTATCCTACGCACGGCATCGGTCCCATTGCCATGATGCTCAACATCAATCGCGGCAACCGGTTTACCGAATTGGTTTCGTATTCATCAAAGGCACGCGGACTACATGATTACATCGTAAAAACCGCTGGCGAAGATCATCCGAATGCAAAAGTGAATTTCAAGTTGGGCGATGTAGTCACCACCATGATCAAGTGTGCGAACGATGAAACCATTTTGTTGCAGCACGATACCAATTTGCCACGACCTTATTCATTAGGCTTTCGTGTTCAGGGCACGAATGGCCTGTGGATGGATTTGAATAAATCCATTTACATTGAAGGCAAGAGCAAACAGCCACACCGGTGGGAAGAAGCGCAACCGTGGCTCGATCAATATGATCATCCGCTGTGGAAAAAATATGCGAACGATGCAGCCGGTGCCGGCCATGGCGGCATGGACTGGTTTGTGTTGAATGCATTTATTGAGTCCATCAAACGCAAAACACCACCACCGATGGATGTATATGATGCCGTAACGTGGAGCGCCATTACACCTTTATCAGAAACCTCCATACGAATGGGTGGCGAAACTGTAGCCTTCCCCGATTTCACCAAAGGTCAATGGATGTTTCGAAAAAATACGTTTGCAATCGATGACGCTTACTGATAAAAATTGAAAAAACAGAATCCGCAAATTTCTTCTATTTTTGCGCCCCTATGAAGATCAAGGATCTGACCTTTAAAAAGTTTATTTCCGCTGAAAAAATTGATGCGAAAGTAAAGGAAGTGGCGCAACAACTTCGTGAAGACTACCACGACAAAACACCTTTGTTTTTACCCATTCTCAACGGTTCATTCATTTTCGCTGCCGATTTAATCCGGCATGTTGACTTGCCCTGTCGGGTTTCGTTTGTAAAACATTCTTCCTACCAGGGTACCGCCAGCACCGGTCAGTTGAAAACATTAATCGGCTTGAATGAAAGCATCTTCAACCAGGATATCATCATTGTTGAAGACATCATGGATACAGGCCTTACGTTAAGTAAAGTAGTGGAAGAACTCCGAAGTTTAGGTACGCGCTCCGTTGAAATTGCAACGCTTATCCGAAAGGCACCTGCTCGTGAACACGCGATTCAGCCCAAATATGTTGGCTTTGATATTGACGATGAGTTTGTGCTCGGCTACGGCCTCGATTATGAAGGGCTTGGCCGCAACTTGCGCGATATTTATAAACAATCCGTATAGCGGGGTCAGACTCACCGGCACTGATTATCCGGTTTAATTGCCAATTCATCACTATCTTGCACGCTTTACAATTACGATAACCTCATGATTAACCTTGTACTCTTTGGCCCTCCAGGTGCCGGCAAAGGCACGCAAAGCGCTAAACTCATCGAAAAGTATCAGCTCATTCACATCTCTACAGGTGATTTATTCCGCAAACACCTCAAAGAAGGAACACCTCTTGGTAAGCTTGCGCAGGAATATATGAGCAAAGGAAACCTGGTACCCGATCAGGTAGTGATTGATATGGTGGATGATAAAATCAAAAACAGTGGTAACATCAGCGGTATCATTTTCGATGGGTTTCCACGCACGGTAAAACAAGCCGAAGCACTGGATGCTTTACTGAAGAAGAAAAATACAGGCATCACCACACTGGTTGAGTTGATGGTGAACGAAGATGAGTTGAAGAAACGCCTGGCTGAACGGGCACACAAAGAAAACCGGCCCGATGATGCCAAACCGGAAGTAATTGAAAACCGGATTGCCGTGTACAAAGCAGAGACAGTTCCGGTAGCGGAGCACTATAAAAAACTTGGTAAGTATTCGGCTGTGGTAGGTGTGGGTGATATTGAACAGATTTTTACAAACCTGTGTCGCGAAATTGATAATCACCTTTTGTCATAACATCACGTGTCATCTCCAAACTTTATTGATCACGTAAAATTCTGCTCCCGGTCAGGAGCTGGCGGTGCTGGCTGTTTGCACTTTCATCGCGAAAAGTTTGTACCAAAAGGCGGGCCGGATGGTGGCGATGGAGGCCGCGGTGGTCATATCATTTTAAGGGGCAACAAACAAATGTGGACGTTGCTCCACTTAAAATACCGCAAACACATTATTGCTGAATCGGGTAAACCGGGCGAATCACAAAACTGTACTGGCGCAGAAGGAAAAGATGAAATTATTGACGTGCCCCTCGGCACCGTAGCACGCGATGCCGAAACCGGTGAAGTGCGTGTAGAAATTACAGAAGACGGACAGGAATACATTCTTACCCCTGGTGGTCGTGGGGGAAGAGGAAATTTATTTTTTGCAACCTCCACGCGGCAGGCACCCAATTTTGCACAACCCGGAGAGCCCGGCAAAGAAGAGTGGATTGTTCTCGAACTGAAATTATTAGCCGATGTCGGACTGGTAGGTTTCCCGAATGCGGGTAAGTCAACACTGCTCTCCGTTGTATCGGCAGCCAAACCAAAAATTGCCGATTATCCGTTCACTACACTCACACCAAATCTGGGTGTGGTTTCTTATCGCGATGAAAAATCGTTTGTGATGGCCGACATTCCCGGCATCATTGAAGGCGCTGCAGAAGGTCGCGGGCTAGGAATTCGTTTTCTCCGCCACATCGAACGCAATTCGTTATTGTTGTTTCTGGTGCCAGCCGATTCAAAAGACATCCGACAGGAATATGAAGTGCTGTTGAATGAATTAAAGAAGTACAATCCCGAGCTGCTTGATAAAAAGCGTCTGCTCGCCATTTCCAAATCCGATATGCTGGATGAAGAGTTGATGGAAGCCATCAAAAAAGAACTTCCCACTGATCTGCCCACCGTGTTCATTTCATCGGTTACAAACAAAGGCCTGACCGAACTGAAAGACCTGATCTGGAGAAATCTCCACTAAAAGTTATAGTCAATGGAAGGTCAGTCGATAATCCATAGTCGGATCATTGTTCATTTTTAAACTATCGACTATTGACCAATTGTGCCACTCTGGCACCAATGCGGCAATTGGCAGAATTATTGACAAATTGCAGGCTAAACGTAACGTTAAGCACTGTTGATCATGGAAAACAACCCGCAAACTGAACAGGATTTGCAGAAAGAGACTATGCCCGAGGGGCCTGAAGGTGTAACCCCTGAGGATTCACCCGAGTCGTTTGAAACGCTGAATGGTGGGGATGAGTCTAAATTTCAGTCAGAAATCAAAAAACTACAGGACGAATTGGCAGAGGCGAAGGATAAATATTTACGCTTGTATTCTGAGTTTGAAAACTTCAGGCGCAGAACCTCAAAGGAAAAACTGGAGATGATTCAGGTAGCCAACGAGCAACTGGTGGTTTCGTTATTGCCGGTTATGGATGATTTTGAGCGCGCGGAAAAAGCATTCCAGGGAACCGAAAGTAAAGAACTGGAAGGTTTCATGCTTATCTATAACAAGTTCAAAAAAACGTTGGAGCAAAGCGGTGTTAAGCCGATGGATATAAAACCCGGTGCCGATTTTGATGCTGATGTGCACGAGGCCATCACACAGGTACCCGCCCCGGAAGAAAAACTAAAGGGAAAAATTGTTGACGTGGTTGAACGCGGCTATGTATTGAACGATAAAGTTATTCGCTACGCCAAAGTAGTGGTTGGTCAATAAGGTTATGGCAAAAAGAGATTATTACGAAATACTGGGCGTAAGCAAAGGCGCAACTCCTGAAGAAATCAAAAAAGCCTACCGCAAGGTGGCCATTCAATTTCACCCCGATAAAAATCCGGGCAACAAGGAAGCCGAAGAAAAATTCAAGGAAGCTGCTGAAGCGTATGAAGTATTAAGCGATGCCGATAAGCGTGCGCAGTACGATCGCTTTGGTCACGCACGTGGCAACGGTGGCTTTGGCGGTGGCCACACCATGGACATGGAAGATATCTTCAGCCAGTTTGGCGATATCTTCGGTGGCGGAAGTCCGTTCGACAGTTTCTTTGGGGGAGGTGGTGGCCGCAGGCGCCAGCGCAAAGGATCGAATCTGCGCATCAAGCTCAAACTTTCGTTGGATGAAATTGCCAACGGTGCAGAGAAAAAAATAAAAGTAAACCGGCTTGTTCAGGCCGAAGGGGTAACCTTTAAAACCTGTACTACCTGCCAAGGCACCGGCCAAATGCGCAAAGTGGTAAACACCATGCTCGGCCAGATGGTCTCCACAACAACTTGTCCGCAGTGTAATGGTAATGGCCAAACCATTGATAAGCGGCCTGCAGGTGTTGACAGTTCGGGGTTAACATCCAAAGAAGAAATCATCTCCGTAAAAATTCCTGCTGGCGTAAGCGATGGCATGCAACTCTCCATGTCAGGCAAAGGAAATGAAGCGCCCGGTGGTGGCATAGCAGGCGATCTTTTGATCTTGATTGAAGAGCAGGAAGACAAAGTACTAAAGCGCGATGGCAACAACCTGATTTACGATCTGCACATCAGTTTTATTGATGCTGCATTGGGAACTTCGGTTGAAGTGCCTTCCATTAGTGGAAAGGTTAAAATCAAGATTGATCCGGGAACACAAAGCGGCAAAATTTTACGCTTGCGCGGAAAGGGGATTAAAGACATCAACGGCTATGAAACCGGGGATCAGCTCATTTATGTAAATGTGTGGACCCCAAAACGGTTAAGTCCCGAAGAAAAGACCATTCTCGAAAACCTTCGAAATTCTCCCAATTTCACCCCTCATCCGGATGCCTCCGACAAGGGATTTTTTGAGAAAATGAAGGAATTTTTCCATTGATTTTCGGAACCCTGCCCCAAATTGCACCGTATAAACAAGGTTAAAGGGAGTTTTTTTAACTATTTTCTAAATAATCTTACAAGCCGCAACCCTGTGGGCTGTGGCTCGTTTTATTCGGCATGCAGAGAGTTTTAGGCCTTACAGGGGTTTGTTTACTATTTTCCGGCTTGGCCATTGGCCAGATCAAGAATCAATTTACGGTAGAAGATAATACCGCATGCGAAAGCATTAAGCTTCAGATCAAAGCCAATAGCGGAAACTGCTTTATCAAGCCAAGCCATAATCCCGAGGTACTGAACGTGTTCAGCAATCAGCAGCCGGGTGCTTACTCTCACCAATTCCGCAAAGAAGTTAAAGGTAAAGTTTGTGAAGTCTTTTTGGCGTTGGAAGATGCTGCCAACCAGGGTTTCAGCCAATCCATTTCATACAAAGTATTCAGCTCAGAAAAACCCACGTACGACAAGCTGTGGAAAATGTACCTGACTGATAATAAGCCCTACGACCTTGAACTGTTTTATGGTTTGGGTATGGCCAACATCGACCTGTCAGGGCTTTCCGTAAAGAATTTAAAAATCAATACGGCAAGTGCTGATGTAACCATTGGCTACTACAACCAGATTGAAAACCTGATTCAGATGGACACCCTTGCCCTGAAAGTTGATTTAGGTTCTGTGAACGCCAAGAACATTAGCCTCGCGAAAAGCAAATACATCCTGGCCGATGTGGGTTTCGGCAACATCATGCTCGACTTTAGTACAACACCGGTTGCAGGAAATACAATCAAAGGAAGTGTTGGAGCAGGCAATTTAGTGATCATTCTGCCAACAAATAACCAGGCTCCCGTTTCAGTTAAGATTAAAGAGTCGTGGTTGTGCAGTGTGAAAATGCCTAAAGCATTCACCAAGATGAGTGACGGCTCATATGCCAACGATGCCTACCAGAAAGATTCGAAAAATGCCCTCAATTTTGACTTAGATGTTTCCATGGGCAACATCGTTTTCAAGCAAATCAGTCAGTAATCCCTGCGGCTTTTTGTAATTCCTCCCTATCTTTTGGCACTAATTAGTGTCAAAAAAGATAAAACTCTGTGGAAGCCTTAACCGCCAAAAGCGTTACCAAACGCTACACGCAACACACTGCGCTCGATGATGTATCCATCACCATCCCTGAAAAAAGTATTTACGGCCTTTTAGGACCCAATGGTGCAGGAAAAACAACCCTGATCCGGATAATCAACCAGATTATTGATTCCGACAGCGGTGACATTTCCATCTTCAACGAAAAACTTAGCCCGAAGCACATAGGTACCATTGGCTACCTGCCGGAAGAACGCGGCTTATATAAAAAGCTGAAGGTAGGTGAACAGTTGTTGTACCTGGCACAGCTTAAAGGCATGACGAAAGCCGAAGCGTTAGACAAACTGAAAGTGTGGCTCACCAAGTTTGAAATCAAAGATTGGTGGAACAAAAAAGTGGAAGACCTGAGTAAGGGTATGGCACAAAAAGTTCAGTTTGTAAGCACGGTGCTGCATGAACCAAAGCTTATCATTTTGGATGAGCCTTTCTCAGGATTCGATCCGATAAATGCCCAATTAATCACGAACGAAATTCTCGAGTTGCGCGATAAGGGTTCTACCATCATTTTTTCCACGCACCGCATGGAAACGGTTGAGGCTTTGTGTGATCACATTGCGTTGATCAATAAGTCGAAGAAAATTCTGGAAGGACCCAAGAAGCAGATCAAAGATGCCTACAAAACCAACACGTTTTTAGTTGAACATATCGGAAATAATTTTAGCCTGCCGGCTGATCAATACGATTTACTCGAGCAACATCAGGTAGAAGATAATTATCATCATTCCACCATTCGCGTACGGGGTGCAGGCAGCCCCAACCAATTAATTCGCGACCTGGTAGATCGGACCGAAGTGCACAGCTTTGTAGAAAAAATTCCAACCATGAGCGAAATTTTTATCAGTCTGGTAAAAGAAGATCCATCCCTGTAAACCTTTCAATACTAAATACCTATGAACAAGATATGGCTTATCATGCAGCGTGAATTTCTGAATCGGGTTCAGAAAAAATCGTTTCTCGTTGCCACCATTTTAGTACCGCTGATTTTTCCGGCTGTTATAGCCATCATGGCTTTTATTTTAATGAAGCAGGAAAAAAGTGCAGGCGTATCCGTAATTGAGGTGTTGGATGAAAGTGGAAAAATGAGCTTTGAAAATTCATCGAAGTTTGAATTTGTTCCGATTTCCGGTACACTCGAAAGCGCCAAAGTTACATACAACGAATCTTCGCACTTCGCCTTGCTATATATCCCCGCTTTTGATCTTACCAAGCCAGAGGGAATGGTACTGTACACCAAAGAAAACCCCAGCGTTCGAAAAATCGGTGACCTCGAAAATATATTGGAAGGAAAAATCCATGATTTGAAACTCGAACAATTTAACATCGATAAGGAGACACTTAAAGGGTTGAAAACTTCCGTTAGCCTGAAGTCGATAAGCTTGAGTGAATCAGGAGAGGAGAAAGACAGCAATACGGGTATGCTATACATTCTCGGTTTTATACTGGGTGTGCTCATTTACATGTTTGTATTGATTTATGGCATGCAGATTATGCTAGGTGTGATCGAAGAAAAGACAAGCAAAATTGTTGAAGTGATCGTTTCTTCCGTTAAGCCTTTTCAATTAATGATGGGTAAAATACTCGGTATTGCCTCTGTGGGATTGCTTCAGTTTTTCATTTGGGCGCTACTCATCAGCGTACTTTCTACCGCAGCGATGAGTTTGTTCGGCTTAAACATGCCGCAACAACAAGCCATGGAACAAGTAATGAATCAGGTCGATGACCCGGAAGTGGCGGAAGCCATGCAATCCAATGAAAAGATAATGAACGTTATGAAGTCGGTTAGTGAAATACCGTACACCTACATTGTGTTCAACTTTGCATTTTATTTCTTAGGCGGTTATTTACTATACGGTGCATTGTTCGCGGCCGTTGGTTCAGCGGTTGATTCACAACAAGAGGCTCAACAATTTACGTTCCCCATTACGTTGCCATTGATTATCGCCTACTTTGGGTTGTTCATGTTTATCCTGAATGATCCGCACAGTACGGCTAGTTTCTGGTTTTCCATAATACCCTTTACCTCACCGGTTGCTATGGTAGGCCGTTTGGGTTACGATCCGCCACTGTGGCAATTGATACTTTCTCAAGTACTCCTGATTGGCGGTTTCATTTTTACCACCTGGATTGCCGGAAGAATTTACCGCGTGGGTATTTTAATGCACGGCACCAAAGTAAACTACAAGGTGCTGGCCAAGTGGTTTATGATGAAAGGATAAACTTCAATCAAGAACAGTTAGCAAATAGCGGATGCAGTCATCCGCTATTTTTGTTTAATTTCATACCGAATGAGCAACCGCACACCGGCACCTTCAACAGAATTTTATGAAAGCAACACCAACGTAAAGTGGGTGGTGCTGATTGCATCGGTATTAATCAGTGTGGGCTCCATCTATTATACCAACGTACTGGTTGATCAGCTGAAGGAGCGCGAACGCCAGCAAGTGGAGTTGTTTGCTCGTGCGCTGGAGTATATACCCAATTCAACATCCGAATCTTCAAGCGATATAAATTTCATCGCCCAGGAAATTTTATACCAAAACACTACCATCCCTATTATCCTGCTTGACTCTACAGGCGCCATCATAAACCATAGAAATATTCAGGTCAATAAAACCTGGAAACAATCGCGCAAAGATGAGTTTCTACAAAAAGAATTAACACGCATGCGCAATACGTACGATCCAATTGAAGTGCCGCTGCGTGATCCGGAAACAGGTGAGAATTTTGGCTTAAACTACGTCTACTACCGAAACTCCTTTTTGCTCACCCAGCTTACCACCTATCCCTACATTCAGCTTTCTGTAATTGCCATTTTTGCCTTTATCGCCTACCTGGCCTTCAACTATTCGAAAGTTGCTGAACAAAATCGGGTGTGGGTTGGTCTGGCAAAAGAAACGGCACACCAATTGGGTACGCCTTTATCATCGCTGATGGCCTGGGTAGAAGTATTGCGCGATGACCCGAACATCAAAAACAAAGAGATTGTCTCCGAACTGGAGAAAGACATCACCAAACTGACCACGGTTACCGAACGCTTCTCCAGCATTGGTTCGGTGCCTTCATTAAAACCTGAAAATGTAGTTACACTGGTGAACAATGTGGTTCACTACTTGCGTCCAAGAATATCTTCCAAAATCAAAATTGAAGTCTTCACCCTATCCGATAACATTCAGGCCATGATTCATGCACCCTTGTTTGAGTGGGTACTGGAAAACCTGTGCAAGAATGCCGTGGATGCCATCGGGACTTCCGGCACCATTGCCATCAAAATTCTACGGGGCAGTGACAGCAAGGTGTACATTGATGTTTCGGATACCGGAAAGGGCATACCCCGATCGAAAGTCAACATGGTTTTCAGACCCGGGTTTACCACCAAAAAGCGGGGCTGGGGTCTGGGCCTGGCTCTGGCCAAACGCATCATTGAAGCTTACCATAGTGGACGAATTTTTGTGAAGGCCTCCGAGGAAAATCAGGGTACCACGTTTCGCATCATGCTTAACGCCATTTCAGCCGAAAAACTGCAAGCGAATTGATGCTTAAAAAGGCCTTTTGCGCAATAAAAATGGGCTTTTTTTCGATTCACCTTTATTCTTAATCGGGTGGAATAATTCAGGATAGGAGTTTTGTACTTCCTCCCTAAAATTCTACTTTTGCGGTCGAATTTTTAAGCATCAAATACTCAATTAAATCAATCATACAACATGGCAAATATTGGTAAGGTAACCCAGGTAATCGGCCCCGTGGTAGACGTTGCATTCGATGAACCGGGTTCAAAAGTTCCTAACATCCTTGATTCATTGGAAGTAACCAAAGCTGACGGCACCAAAATCGTTTTGGAATGTCAGCAACACCTTGGCGAAGACCGGGTGAGAACCATTGCCATGGATGGTACTGAAGGGCTGGTTCGCGGCATGAAGGTAATTGATACCGGCTCGCCCATTCAAATGCCCATTGGCGAAGACATCAAAGGCCGTTTGTTCAACGTGGTTGGCGAAGCCATTGACGGTATCAAACAACCTAAAGGCAATAAATCACTTCCCATTCACCGCCCTGCCCCCGCTTACGAAGATTTGTCAACCTCAACGGAGGTACTTTATACTGGTATTAAAGTAATTGACCTGATTGAGCCATACGCAAAAGGTGGTAAGATCGGGTTGTTCGGTGGTGCCGGTGTGGGTAAAACCGTATTGATCCAGGAATTGATTAACAACATCGCGAAAGCATACTCGGGCCTTTCTGTGTTTGCTGGTGTGGGTGAACGTACTCGTGAAGGAAACGACTTGCTGCGCGAAATGATTGAAGCCGGAATCGTAAACTACGGTGAAGAATTTCTGAAATCACTTCATGCTGGTGGTTGGGATCTTTCAAAAGTAAAAGAAGAAGAGCTGAAAGAATCAAAGGCAACCTTCGTGTTTGGTCAGATGAATGAACCTCCCGGAGCACGTGCCCGTGTGGCGTTGTCTGGTCTTACCGTTGCAGAATATTTCCGCGATGGTGATGGCACCGGCAAAGGCCGCGACATTCTGTTCTTTATCGATAACATTTTCCGTTTTACACAGGCAGGTTCAGAAGTATCAGCCCTTTTGGGCCGTATGCCTTCTGCCGTAGGTTACCAGCCTACCTTGGCAACTGAAATGGGTGCCATGCAGGAACGCATTACCTCAACGAAGAACGGTTCAATCACTTCGGTACAGGCGGTTTACGTACCTGCCGATGACTTGACTGACCCTGCTCCGGCTACCACATTTGCTCACTTAGACGCTACTACCGTATTGAGCCGTAAGATTGCCGAGCTTGGAATTTACCCGGCTGTGGATCCGTTGGATTCAACTTCACGTATTCTCCGTGCCGACATCGTGGGTGATGAGCATTACAACTGTGCGCAGCGTGTGAAAAACATTTTACAGCGCTACAAGGAACTTCAGGATATCATCGCCATTTTGGGTATGGATGAACTTTCTGACGAAGACAAGCAGGTGGTACACCGCGCAAGACGCGTACAGCGCTTCTTGTCGCAACCATTCCACGTGGCCGAAGCCTTTACCGGTTTGAAAGGCCAGTTGGTAGACATCAAGGATACCATCAAAGGCTTTAACATGATTATGGATGGTGAATTGGATCACCTGCCTGAAATGGCCTTTAACCTGGTAGGTACCATTGAACAAGCCATTGAGAAGGGTGAGAAGATGATGGCGGAAGCAAAAGGATAATTAATTTGTTAATGTGCTGATGGTTTAATTCGTTATTCATCAGCCCATTAACGAATCAATAAAATAACGAATCAGCCCTATGCATTTAGAAATATTAACACCTGAAAAGAAAATTTTTGAAGGAGATGTAAACATTGCCACCTTTCCGGGTGCTGATGGTTCTTTTCAGATTATGGACAACCACGCCCCGTTGATCAGTTTACTGAAGGAAGGCACCGTGGAGTACAAAGACAAAGGCACTGCCCAAAATATTCGTATCACAGGTGGTGTTGTGGAAGTACTCGGTAATAAAGTGATTTTACTCGCTGATGGGATTGTGGAATAAACTTTCCCGTTAACAGCAAAGAAAAAGGTTGTTCATATTGAGCAACCTTTTTTGTTTTCAATCCTTTCGTCCTCCGAAAATCCGTTTGAAAAACTTCTTCTCAAATTCCCAGAAAAATTTGAATTGCCCGAACACAAATCCGTAAAACAACAGAAACACATTGTACACAGGAAGGATCAAAATGAAATAGGTAATGGAGGCCCACAACGGCTTTTCACCATCCGGAAACCAATAGGCAAACAACGGCCGTTTGATCAGCAACACGGTGGTTCCCGTACAGGCAAAAACAATCAACACAATAATCACCTGTGTAGTGCTTTTCAAATTCCACCGATTTTTCAGCTTTTCAATCCACTGTGCCATAGTTACTATTCAGAAGCCGCAAAGTTAGCCCATAAGCCTGTATCCGGAAGGGCTGCCACAATTTTCAGCGACTCTTTTTTTACCGGATGAACAAACGTGAGGGAACGTGCGTGAAGATTAATATTGCCATCATCATTGGGCAACGGGTAACCGTATTTCACATCCCCCACAATCGGACAACCCATGCTGGCCAACTGTACGCGAATCTGGTGCGGACGACCCGTTACCGGTTTTACCTCCAGTAAATAATAATCGCCCTGCTGGCCAATGATGCTATATGACAACTCCGACCGAAGGGCATTTTCCGTTTCGCGTGAAAACGCGGTGGTTTTGTTTTTCTTTTCATCCTTACGAAGCCAATGAATGAGGGTGCTCTCGTGCTTGGGTGGTTTGGAGCTTACAATTGCCCAATACACCTTTTCCGTTTCGCGATCTCTGAAGAGGGCATTCATGCGCTCAAGTGCCTTTGAGGTGCGGGCAAAAACAACCACCCCACTCACCGGCCTATCCAGTCGGTGCACTACACCTAAAAAAACAGCTCCCGGTTTTTGATACTTATTTTTAATGTAGTCCTTGCCCCATTCAACCAACGGCTTATCGCCCGTAGAATCGCCTTGTACCAATATTCCTGCGGGTTTATTGACGATCAGCAGGTGATTGTCTTCGTATAAAATTTCAGCAACCGGCATTTCAATCAAAGATATTCAATTGAAGAAAGGAATGATTAACCGGAATGGCTATTTTCGGAAAATCATTAAACCAGGTAACACCATGCGATTCATTTTTCTTTTACTGATTCCAATTTTAGTTGGCTGCACCAAACCCTCAGCACTCGAAACCCTGAAGCTTGAAATTGATAAAGAGCTATCCAAAAACGAAGGTACTTTTGCCGTAGCGTTTAAAGATTTGCAAACCGGTGATACCCTGTTTATCAACGCGCGTGAAACGTTTCATGCCGCCAGCACCATGAAAACCCCGGTCATGATTGAGGTGTACAAACAAGCCCAAGAAGGCGTGTGGTCGCTTGCCGATTCTGTTGATGTTAAAAATGAATTCAAAAGTATTGTGGATGGAAGTTTATACAGCCTGGACAGCACCGATGATAGTGAGCATGAGCTATACAAAATGGTAGGTAAAAAAAGGACTGTCGCTGATCTCACGTACGACATGATTATTGTAAGCTCAAACCTGGCTACGAACCTGGTTATTGAATATGTAGACGCAAAAAAAGTAACGCAAACGATGCGCGATTTAGGCGCAAATGACATTCAGGTGTTGCGCGGTGTGGAAGACAACAAAGCCTACCAACAGGGATTGAACAACACCACCACCGCGTTCGACCTGATGCTTATTTTTGAACACCTCACAAAAGGCGAATTGGTGAGCAAGGAGGCTTGTGATGACATGATCCGGATTTTGCTCGACCAGAAATTCAAGGAAATCATTCCGGCAAAATTACCCGAAGATGTGAAGGTTGCGCACAAGACCGGATCCATCACGGGTGTTCGTCATGATTCAGGCATTGTCTTTCTGCCGGATGGAAGAAAGTACGTGCTTGTATTGCTTTCCAAAGAAATGAAAAACGCTGATGTCGGCATTAAATCAATGGCAACAGTATCGCGTATGATTTATGATTACGTTACCCGCGATTAATCTTTGAACTCAGAAGTAAAGTGGAAGTGAATGTCAGGAAAATTTTCCTGAACCATTTGCAACCATCCTTTTGACTCGGCCATAAACACCAGCTTGCCATCCTTATCGCGTGCAATGTGGCGTTGCTTCGAAGCGATGAATTCATCCAGCTTCTTTGGGTCTTTACTGCTGATCCAACAGGCCTTATAAATATTTTGCGGTGAGAACTGTACCGTAGCGCTGTATTCATTTTTCAATCGAAATTGAATCACCTCAAACTGCAGTGCACCTACCACGCCAACTACTTTTCTATTGCCGAGCTCATACGTAAAAAGCTGCGCTACGCCTTCCTCCATTAACTGTACCAAGCCTTTTTCCAACTGCTTGGTCTTCATGGCATCGAGGTTCTGAACCTCTTTAAAAATCTCAGGCGAGAAACTGGGGATACCCGTATAGATCATCTTTTCTCCTTCTGTAAGCGTATCGCCAATTTTTAAGTTGCCGGTATCATAAATACCTACAATATCTCCAGGCCAGGCCTCCTCAACCGTCTCACGATCTTGCGCCATAAAAGCAGTGGCATTTGAAAAGCGAATGCTCTTGTCCTGCCGCACATGATAGTAGTTGCTGCCCCGTTCAAACTTACCGGAGCACACGCGTAAAAACGCTATACGGTTGCGGTGCTTCGGATCCATGTTCGCGTGTATCTTGAAAATGAATCCAGTGAATTTATTTTCATCCGGTTCCACAATACGCAACGTAGTTTCGCGGTGAATGGGCGGTGGTGCAATGCGAATAAACGTGTCGAGCAATTCTTTAACACCAAAATTATTTACCGCACTACCAAAGAAAACCGGAGCAACTTTTCCGCTTAGGTAATCCTTCACATTAAAATCAGGATAAACACCTTCGATCAACTCCACATCGTGGCGCAGTTGTTTGGCGTTGTTTTCACCAATCAGCCTATCCACTTCTTCGTTGTTGATGTCTTTGATTTCAATGCCTTCTTCAACGGTAATTTTACTGGGTGTAAACAAGTGCAGGCTTTTCTCATACAAGCTATACACCCCTTTAAATGTTTTACCCATGCTGATGGGCCAGCTGAGTGGCCGCACCTTGATGCTTAGTTTTTCTTCAATCTCATCCAGCAGATCAAACGGATCGCGGCCTTCACGATCAAGCTTGTTGATAAAACAAATTACCGGGGTGTTGCGCATGCGGCAAACCTCCATCAGTTTTTCAGTTTGTATCTCCACCCCTTTCACGCAATCGATCACCATGATGACACTATCCACAGCTGTAAGTGTACGGTAGGTGTCTTCAGCAAAATCCTGGTGACCGGGCGTATCGAGCAGGTTGATTTTTACATCTTTATAATTGAAGCCCATTACGGAAGTGGCCACGGAAATACCGCGCTGCTTTTCAATCTCCATCCAGTCGCTGCGGGCATGGTCTTTTATTTTCGATGACTTAACAGCGCCCGCTTTTTGGATAGCGCCCCCGAATAACAGAAGTTTTTCCGTAAGCGTGGTTTTTCCGGCATCCGGGTGGCTGATAATACCAAAGGTTCTGCGTTTTGCTATTTCTTGGTCCAATGTCATAACAGGGCGCAAAACTACTTAATTCTGGCATCCCTGAAAGAAAGATAAACTGACATTTATGCCATTGTGTCACCTAAAAGGGTCTTAAATCCCCATGGCATACCCATTGATAAGCCTTTTTAGGTTTTAGAAATCTGAATCTATAAATACAGCATATCATGGGAAAAATTATTGGAATTGACCTGGGTACGACCAACTCCTGCGTAGCCGTAATGGAGGGAAACGAGCCCGTTGTTATACCGAACAGCGAAGGTCGCAGAACAACGCCATCCATCGTGGCTTTTTTAGATGGTGGAAAAGGGGAACGCAAAGTGGGTGATCCGGCCAAACGCCAGGCCATTACCAACCCCAAAAACACCGTTATGTCCATCAAGCGTTTTATGGGCAAAAAGTTTAACGATGTTGGTGAGGAGAAAAAAATTGTAACCTACCAGGTTGAAAGTGGCAACAACGACACCGTGCGCGTGCGCATTGGCGATCGTCTTTATACTCCTCAGGAAATTTCTGCTATGATTCTTCAGAAAATGAAGAGCACAGCCGAAGACTACCTGGGCACTACCGTAAACGAAGCCGTTATTACTGTACCGGCTTACTTCAACGATGCTGAACGCCAGGCCACCAAAGAAGCCGGCCAGATTGCCGGGCTGGACGTGAAGCGCATCATCAACGAACCTACTGCTGCTGCGTTGGCGTATGGTCTTGATAAGAAAAACAAAGACATGAAAATTGCCGTGTACGATCTGGGTGGTGGTACATTCGATATTTCCATTCTTGAACTGGGTGATGGTGTATTTGAAGTGAAATCAACCAACGGTGATGTACACCTGGGTGGTGATGACTTCGATATGAAAATCATTAACTGGCTAGCTGATGAATTCAAATCTGAACGCAACATCGACTTGCGTAAAGATCCGATGGCACTTCAGCGTTTGAAGGAAGCTGCTGAAAAAGCTAAGATTGAATTGTCAAGCTCACAGGAAACAGAAATCAACCTGCCGTACATTACTTCTATCGATGGAGTGCCTGAGCACTTAGTGAAGAAGCTTACCCGTTCAAAATTTGAACAATTGGTGGATGACCTCGTACGCAGAACATTGGAGCCTTGTCGTAAGGCGGTTGAAGATGCGGGCGTTTCCATAAATGATATTGATGAAGTAATTCTGGTGGGTGGTTCAACCCGTATCCCACGCATACAGGAAGAGGTAGAGAAGTTCTTTGGCAAGAAGCCTTCAAAAGGCGTTAACCCGGATGAGGTAGTAGCCGTTGGTGCTGCCATTCAAGGCGGTGTGTTAACCGGAGAAGTGAAGGATGTATTGTTATTGGATGTTACTCCGCTGTCGTTGGGTATTGAAACCCTTGGTGGTGTGTTCACCAAGTTGATTGAGAGCAACACGACCATTCCTTCTAAAAAATCAGAAGTGTTTTCAACAGCGGCTGATAACCAGCCTTCGGTAGAAATACATGTGTTGCAAGGCGAGCGCCCGATGGCGAAAGACAACCGCACCATTGGTCGCTTCCACCTCGATGGTATTCCACCGGCACCGCGTGGCATTCCTCAGGTTGAAGTAACGTTTGATATTGATGCCAACGGTATCCTGCACGTTTCTGCAAAAGATAAAGGAACCGGCAAGGAACAGAAGATTCGCATTGAAGCTTCCAGCGGATTAACCGATGCTGAAATCGAAAAGATGAAGCAGGAAGCACAGGCGAATGCGGAAGCAGATAAGCAAGCAAAAGACACTGCCGAGAAAATCAACCAGGCTGATTCGCTGATTTTCCAAACAGAAAAACAGTTGAAGGAATTTGGCGACAAACTCTCCGATGGCAACAAGTCGGCCATAAACAGTGCGCTTGAAAAACTGAAGGAAGCCCACAAGAACCGCGACCTCACCGCTATTGAGGCCGGTATGGCTGCCCTAAATGGCGCATGGCAAGCGGCTTCTCAGGAGATTTACCAGGCACAGCAAAATGCCGGTGGTCAGCCGGGTGGTAATGCCGGAGCAAGCAACAACGGTTCTGGTGCCGATAATGTATCGGATGTAGAGTATGAAGAGGTGAACGATAACAAGAAATAAGGTTCACTTGACTTATAAAAAAAGCCCTGACGAAATTGGTCAGGGCTTTTTTATTAGTAACAAACGGCATCAAAAAATTCTAATCATCATACCGAATAAAATCACCTGTACTGCTAAACACGATTTCAAGACCGCCTATTAAGTACACTTCGTAGTTTCCTCGATCAATCTCCAGTTTTGTTATTAGTTGAGTTGAATGATTATCAGACACATATGCAAGAATAGAGGGTGGAAGTTCATCTTGAATCGTTAAAGGTATCTCTATACCAAAACCTTCAATTTCTCTCCATTCTCCTGCGCTGTTAAATTCAAGTTTAAAGCCGTTACTTAGCCGAACGTCATATTCGGTTTTGCCTTCCGTATCCTTCACCGCGCGAGTAATGGATTCTCCAGGGAAGTGAGTACTTATAAATGCTTGTGCCGCCTGAGGCAAGTCACTCCCACCAATAACTTTTTCATCATCGCATGATGTAATAAAAAAGAATAAGCATGATGCTACAACTAATTTTAACTTGTTCATGATTCTAAAGGTTTATTTTCCACCAAGACGAAGCCCTTGACATGAAGGTTGGAACCAGCTAAAACTATTTCAACCGATATTTAATAGCAAGCGAAAGACCAACTGAAGCCGTGTGGGTCTTGTTGAATTCTGACGGAGAATCAACAGATCCCGAATAAATGTTTCGCGCACCATAAGAACCTCTAATACCAGGGATTAACCACAAGTTTGGTCGAAGTAATATCTCCGTATCAACACCCATTACAAGTCCATAGTCCCACGGTGTATATTGCTGCGTTATTTTTACATCATCACTCCCGATGCTCGTATGGGCGCTGTTAAGCCTCGAAAAATGAATTCCGCTTAACCCATAGATGGGCAAATTGCGTATAGCAAATGCTTTAGTGCGATAAATCAATTGAAGTTTAAGGTACTTTAGTTCAGTATCTCGTCTTTGATATAAAACATTAATGTACTCTTGATAGCCTTGATTTATTTCAGAATAAAAATAAAGTTCACCTTGCAGTGATGAGTGATCTCCAAGTTGTCGTTGCACGAAAACACCAAATTCTTTACCATAGGAAAGCTGAGTATTAATCAGACTGTATGATTTTAAGCCATTTTTAGTTTGATTGTTAACCAGCCAGGTATTATTGATAGAGCCTATGGCACCAATGCTCCATCCAGCATTTTTCTTTTGATTCTCAGAATTGTTGACAGTTTCTGAGAATTGCTGATTTGCAGAATCCTTTTTAACAGCTTTATGCTCTACCAATTGGGGGATAGTATCCAGCGTCTGTGAAACAATTGGTGACTGAGTAAGGTGTCTGGGCTCTTGAGTTAATTGGTCATTACGGGAAGTTTCATTAGCACGAATTGCTGCCACCCCAGAAGTCTTATTCTTATTCTTCTCCTTTTCAATTAAAGGAACAGGAACAGCATGTGAATGCTTTAATGTTGAGGTTGTGGATACTTCATCTTCTTTGTGATCAGATCTATGATCAGAAGTTGTCACTAGCTCCTGGTTCGAAATTTTAGTATGAATCGGCTTTGCATTTTCAGTTTCCGGAACAGGAGTCGTCAAAGTAAGCAAAATAACAATAGCCACCAGCCAGTAGAATTTTGAGAACCGAAGTGGCGTATGGTCAGTAATCATAACAGGTCCCACAGGTAACTCCTGTTGCACGTTACCCCAAACCTCTTCCAAATCAAGCTCTTGCTGAATAGCATCCCAGGTTTGGTCAATGTCCAGTTGATCCGCAATAGCGTCCCAGGCTCCGTCAGGAGCTGACTCATTTAACCCATTGAGCCATTCTTTATATGCTATGGAAATTCTATCATTCATGTTTACGATAGAGATAGCCACTCCTGCAGTAAAGTGCGTGCACGATTAAACTGTGATTTGGATGTTCCTTCACTTATACTAAGCTTCCCGGCAATTTCTTTGTGCGAATATCCTTCAACAGCGAACATATGGAACACCAGTCGAGCACCTTCTGGCAATCGCTTTAAATGATGCAATATATTTTCAGTACTGAACGCTGTTAATTGATTAGCAGGTGTAGAAATGGACTCTATAGAATCGCTTGACTCGCTCTGAAAAAACCTGATTCGCTTTTCCTTCCTATAAAAATCAATTGCTGTATTGGTAACAATGCGCCTCATCCATCCTTCCAGCGATTTTTCTCCACTGAACGTATGAATACCCTTGAATATTTTCACGAAAGATTCCTGAAGTATATCTTTTGCTGAATCTCTATCGGCTGTATATGACAAGCAAATGTGAAACATCTTTGCAGCATATTTCCGGTATAAGATTTCCTGAGCTTGTCGATTATTATCACGACACGCCTGTAAGATTTCACTTTCAGAGGAACCCTGTGCAATCATAAAGCTTCAAAGGTTACAGAAGCGGATCCCTCTAGTCTACCGGCTATCAGATTATGGAGATTTTCATTATAGTCCTCACTAATCACCACTGCATCCTCTCCGTTTAATGGAAAGGTGACAGCATTCTCAAGCATTGTAGTAGTGATAGCCGTAAACCAGTAAGCTGGATCAATCAAAACAGTAGCCTGAGAAACCATCTCCTTCCTAAGTACCACAGTCGATGAACCTGCCTGACTTACTTCAAGTGCAAATCTGCGGATATCGTCATTCAACGAAATAATAACTGGAAAACTTACCGAACCATTGGTATATCGGGCAACTACGAGTACACCTGGTTTTGCATTTAACAGGTACTCAGCTAAATCCCCGGTTTCGTCATCTTCTCCTACACTGCCGTACTCAAATTCATAATCCTCTTCGTTGGGAGTCAAATAAAAAACCAATGATTCATAGGTTCCCTGCGGAATTTGCAGTCGTGTTGAGGAGGCTTCGGTTTGAAGTAATTGAAAATTGCCTGACAGCTTGTCGAACTTCCGAGAAAAAAACATGTCATTTTCCCCTGATCTCCTTCCGCTAATGTCAAGCCTGGAAAGATTAAGATCAATCCGCTCAAAAACCAAAGCCCCGCCCATTGGAATTTGGCTCTCAACCTGAAAGGTACAAACAACCGTTGCCGGCTCCGTGAGTTCATCTTTGCCACAGGAAACCAATAAGCAACACCCAAGTACCAAAATACATGCCGTATAGATTAATTTCACTGGTTTCATAAAAATGGAAGGATAGCCCCCGCAAGACGTAAAGAACACAAGATAGGTTGGAATGGTTATAAATTATTTTTACCCAGCTATCCTTTTGCCAAAATCTCATACCTAAATTTGCCGCCTTAACAAAAGCATATGCTGGTATTGAAATTTGGCGGCACTTCGGTTGGCAAGCCGGAGCGGATGAAAAAGATTGCAAACCTGGTAACGGAAACACCCGGACGAAAAATTGTTGTCCTGTCCGCTTTGTCGGGTACCACCAACGCGTTGGTAGCCATTGGCGATCACTTACTGAAAAATGATCTGGCTGCTGCTGAGAAGGAAATTTCAACACTTGAAAAGCATTACCAGGCATTCATTGCTGAGCTTTATGCCTCCGAAAACTTTAAGGCCATCGGCCAGGAAATTGTAAGCCGCTTTTTCATTTTCATGCGGCTGCTGGCTGCCGGTCAGTTTGATGACAAAAGCTACCGTGAACTACTGGCGCAAGGCGAATTAATTTCTACCGAATTATTTTACCAACACCTGCAAGAACGAAAAATCAATGCGCGCTTGCTCCCTGCGCTCTACTTCATGTCGATTGATGAAAATGAAGAGCCGGAGTTGGAAAAAATTGCGCAACGCTTAAAGCCGCTATTGAAATCACTGGAGCACGTTGATATCATCATCACACAAGGCTACATCTGTCGGAACCATAAAAACGAAATCGACAACCTGAAGCGCGGAGGCAGTGACTACACGGCTTCGTTAATGGGTGCAGCCATCAAAGCCGATGAGATCCAAATCTGGACTGATATTGACGGCATGCACAACAATGACCCGCGCGTGGTAAAGAAAACCTATCCAATCTCTGAACTTACGTTCGATGAAGCTTCGGAGCTTGCCTACTTCGGGGCAAAAATTCTTCACCCGTCTACTATTGTACCCGCACAGAAGTACAGTGTTCCGGTTCGGCTCAAAAACACCATGGATGAAAAAGCGCCTGGTACAATTATCAGCAACAAGGAAACAGAAAGCATATTCAAAGCGGTGGCCGCTAAGGATGGCATCACGGCCATTAAAATCAAATCATCGCGCATGTTGATGGCCTATGGCTTTTTAAGAAAGGTGTTCGAGATTTTTGAACAGTACAAAACACCCATTGATATGATCTCTACCTCCGAGGTCGCTGTATCGCTCACCATCGATCAGGATGCGAACCTGGATAAAATTGTAAATGAACTGAACGCCTTCAGCAACGTTGAAATTGATCGCAACCAAACAATTGTATGTATTGTTGGGCATCGGATCGGCAACCAAAAAGGGGTGCTCGATAAAATTTTTCATGCCCTTGCTGAAATTCCTATTCGGATGGTATCCGTAGGCGGCAGCTATAACAACATATCCATTCTGGTCGACACGCAGTACAAAGAACAGACGCTTATTCAGTTGAACAAAGGAATTTTTAACCTGGGCTAAAAGCATAAACCGCTTAAAACATTCTCAAAATTTCTTTCAGAAGGGCAATTTTTTGCCCATCTTCCGTTAATCACAATTTAATTTGGTGATACTGCCCTGATGGCGTAATATTATTGCCAACTGAGACTAAACCTATTGGATTTAATGGAACTGGTTATTGTTGTCATCTTCATTCTCGGGTACCTGGCCATTGCCTTTGAGCATCCCATCAAAATCAACAAAACGGCCTCCGCCCTGCTTACGGGTGTAATTTGCTGGACACTTTTTATGGTGGCCGATTCGCCTGACACGCTGCTGCAAAGTTCACATTACCAACACTTTATTGATGAGCTTAAACGTACAGTTGCCGACTTCTCAGCGCTTTCCGTAACGGACATACATCGCGAGTATGTGGGTGAACAATTGGGAGAACACCTGGATGAAATTGCCCAGATTTTATTTTTCCTAATGGGCGCTATGACCATTGTTGAGTTGGTAGATGCCCATCACGGTTTTAAATTCATTACCGATCGTATTCGTACCAAGAGTCCGAAAAAACTATTGTGGATTGTTTGCGGAGTAACGTTTTTCCTCTCCGCTATTCTGGATAACCTCACCACTACCATTGTTATGGTTTCGCTTATCCGCAAGCTCATACCAAACAAGGAGATGCGACTCTTTTTTGCCGGTATGATTGTGGTTTCTGCCAACGCAGGTGGCGCGTGGTCGCCCATTGGTGATGTTACCACCACCATGCTCTGGATTGGCGGACAGATAACGGCTTTCAACATTATTAAAACCTTGCTGCTTCCCAGTATCGTTTGTGCCATTATTCCCCTTATCTATTTAACGTTTAAAATGAAGGGTGAACTCGGCATCGCTGAAGCAAAATCAAAATCCGAAGAAGAGACCAGTGGTGGAGGTACCATTATGCTCATCGTAGGTGTGAGTGCATTAATTTCTGTTCCCATTTTCAAAACCGTTACACACCTGCCCCCTTACCTCGGCATGATGCTTGGCTTGGGTGTGCTTTGGGTGGTGTCTGAATTGATCAATCCGGATATGGATGAATCGGTTAAGAAAAAATACACAGCAGCGCATGCCCTTACACGCATCGATATGCCCAGCGTACTTTTCTTCTTAGGCATTTTGTTGGCCGTAGGTTCACTGGAGGCGATGGGCACACTGCACAATTTTGCCGCATACCTTTCGGACACACTCGGTGATGATCGCGTGATCATTACGTTAATCGGTATCCTGTCATCCATTGTTGATAACGTGCCCTTGGTTGCCGCCAGCATGGGTATGTACGATTTAACAACCTATCCACCCGACAGCATGATTTGGGAATACCTGGCTTACTGTGCCGGTACCGGAGGCAGCATGTTGATTATCGGATCAGCTGCCGGTGTTGCTGCCATGGGTATGGAGAAAATCGATTTCATCTGGTACCTGAAGCGCATTACGCTGCTCGCGTTGATGGGTTACTTTGCAGGCGCCATTGTGTACCTGTTAACCTGGCCGTTCTTCGCGGTACACTAAGCTTGTATTATACGAGTTGTTGCAAGGCAATTTCAAATGATGCCTGGGCTATTCCGGTTTTATCGGGGTTAACTGCTTTCGTTTTTTCCAACGCTTTGCGGATGGTGTGTGAGATGTCGTCAAAAATAGATTGATCATCCATGGACACCTCGCGCTCCATAAAGTGTGCAAACACGCGGGCCATGCCGCAGTTGGCAATGAAATCCGGGATAACCGAAAATTTCTGGTCGGCATATAAGCCGGTAGCACCAAAAAAGATTTCCGGATCGGCAAACGGAACATTGGCACCACATGAAAATACTTCCAGACCTGATGCCATCATCCGGTCAACCTGTTCGCGCGTTACCAGACGCGAGGCTGCTGCCGGAATAAAAATTTCAAATGACTGATCCCAGATTTTTTCATTCACTTCTTCAAACGAAAGCAATCCCGGTGCATGTAATTTGTTTTGAACCCGGTTTACCACCAGTTCAGCAATCTCCTCCACCGAAAAACCCTGATCATTCAACAACCCGCCTTCCCGCGAAATTATACCCACAATCTTTACCCCCATCTTAGCGAGATAAAAACCAGCTGCCGCGCCCACATTGCCCCAGCCTTGCACTACGGCACGCTTTCCTTTTACATCGCCTCCCCACAAATTATAAAAGTGTTTCACGGCTTCAGCCACACCATAACCGGTGCACATATCGGCAATGGTATATTTTTTTGAAAGTGATGGCGTAAAGCGTTCATCTTCAATAACCTTTATAACGCCTTGCCTTAACTGACCAATGCGATTTACTTTTTGTGCTTCGGTAGGTTTATAGTGCCCGGTAAATACACCTTCCTGTGGATGCCAGATGCCCACATCTTCCGTGATGGGAATTACTTCATGAATTTCATCGACATTCAAATCACCACCGGTACCATAATAATATTTGAGCAAAGGCATAACAGCCGCGTACCACCGTTGCAATACACCTGCTTTGCGCGGATCGTTTGGATCGAAATTGATACCTGATTTTGCGCCACCAATCGGAGGACCCGAAACGGTAAATTTCACCTCCATGGTTTTGGCCAGTGATTCCACTTCGCGCTTATCTAATCCTGCACGCATGCGTGTTCCTCCACCAGCTGCTCCACCGCGTAGCGAGTTGATCACCACCCAGCCTTCCGCTTCGGTTTCAGCATCTTTCCATTCAAATACAATTTCGGGGCGTTTATTCTCAAACTTTTTAAGCAGTTCGCGCATGGTTTTGGAATTATGGCGGCAAAGATGGTAAAACCCTTAGAAACCTACCAACACACCACTGCTGCTATCACGCGATGCACGCGTTACTGATTTCAGGCAATTGATTTCGTTTCGCACACGCCTGATCCCCAGAAAAGCAAAAACGAGGGCTTCCTTAAACTTAACTACATCTGCATCGGGCACAACCAAATCAGCCCGGTCGCCACAATGCTCAATCATTCTGTACAACAGGTAAGCGTTAAATGCACCTCCACCGGTACACAACACCGTAATACGCTTTTTTGAATATTGAAGCGAGGACGCGACCGCAATCGCGATGGATTCAGTGAACGTGTGCAGCCGATCGGACAAAGAAATTTCTTCCCGATCAAGTATGGGCTTTATTTTCTGTTCAAAAAATTCGCGGCCTAACGAAGGTCTTTCCATATTGATTTTGCTGTACACTTTCCCTAGCGCAGAAAGCATACGCGAATCCAACTCACCATCAGCAGCCATTTTGCCTCCCGCATCATATTCCTTACCTGCTTTTGATGCCAGGTAATTCAAACCCATGTTGGCAAAACAAACATCAAAAGCCATTCGCTTGCCTTTAACTTGTTGCGAGATGTTGGCAATACCGCCAAGATTCAGGCAAACATCATACTCTTGAAAAAGCAACTGATCGCCAATGGGTACTAACGGAGCACCCTGCCCGCCTAAAGCAACATCCAGGCTTCTGAAATCAGAAACTACGGGTTTACCCGATGCCACATGCTGCGCATGAAGATCGCCCAACTGAAACGTAAACTGTTTATCGGGCTGATGAAAAATGGTATGCCCATGAGACGCGATAAAATCAACTTGCCTGATGCCATAAAGCTGCATGAATTTTTTGCAGCGCTCACCCAGGTACGTACCATAAGCAGCATGCAATTCAAGTAACTGCTCACCCGATAACAAATGTGCAGTTGATAGTTTTGCTATCCATGAGGACGTGTAGGGAATGGTAACAGCCTTCTCAATTTTAAATTGCCATTGTGCTGATTTGAGTTGAAATGTACAACAAGCAATATCAACCCCATCCAAAGATGTGCCCGACATCAGCCCCAATACTTTATATTTCTGTTTCGAATCCATACTTTTATCCGTTCCAATTTACGCATACCATGAACCTGGTAATTGATTCCGGCAATACATCAACGAAGGTAGCCATTTTCGATCAGGAAAATCTTGTTGAAAAAAGAGTGTTGTCATCTGTTGGTGAGTTGGAAAATTATCTTCAACAAACAAAAGCAGAAAACCTGATTGTGAGTTCTGTGAATGCGGATGCAGATCACCTGATAAACCTGGCGACACACGTCAGAAAAAAAATCAAACTCACCTCAACGTTGCCATTGCCCGTCAATAACCTTTACCAAACGCCCAACACATTGGGTGTCGACCGAATTGCCGGAGCATGCGGAGCGATACAACTTTTTCCCTCAAAAAATACTCTTGTCATAGATGCAGGCACGTGTATCACGTACGATTTTGTGGATAGCAAGCATAACTACCATGGCGGTGGCATCTCGCCCGGATTAGCTATGCGCTTTAAGGCTGTGCATACGTTTACTGCTAAACTGCCGTTAGTAGTGCCTAAAGCTGATCCGGAGTTGATCGGAAATAGCACCGAAAGCTGTATTCAGAGTGGCATAACCTTGGGTATGGTTGATGAAATTGATGGTATAATTGACCGATATCGGGCAAAATATCCCGAATTACAGGTGATTTTATGTGGTGGAGATGTACCCTTTTTTGAAAACCAACTGAAAGCGGCCATATTTGCGTGCCCAAATCTGGTGCTGATAGGTTTAAACCGAATTTTATTACATAATGTCGTTAACTAAGTCGTTTTTCCTTTTTCTGATTTTATCGGTTTTATCCTTCTCTGTCTTCAGTCAGGCCACGCGCTCACCCTTCTCAACATTTGGCATTGGTGAGCCTTACGGAAATGCGCTCATACAAAATCAGGCTATGGGTGGAACAGGTGTTAGTCAGCCCCAGTTCTGGTTTGCCAACAATCAAAATCCAGCCTTGCTTGTTTTTAACTATTATACAGTATTCCAGGCTGGTGCACTGCTGGAATCGAAAACCATCTCCGGTGACACCATTAACTCGCAGAACACAAATGGTAATTTGAATTACCTCGTTACTGCATTTCCGGTTAAGCCCGGCAAGTGGTCTACTTCGGTAGGATTAATGCCATTAACCAATGTGAATTACCGGTTGGAATATTTACAGACTGTTGAGGGTTCCAATGATCAGGATACGGTTTCCATAACCGAGCAGGGAAGTGGCGGACTCTCACAATTATATTGGTCGAACGGTGTGCGTATACACGATAACTGGTCGGTAGGTATAAAAGCCGCTTACTTATTCGGATCCGTAATCAATGACTTTACCAATACGCTGGCTGATGTATCGCAACCGGTTGGATACACCGTTGCGGTGAATGAACAAACGTACATTAAAGATTTTCAGTTTACCGGTGGCTTGTCATTCTCACAAGACTCAATCGGTAAACGAGATGAGTACCGGATCAGTGCTGGTTTAACCTACAGCCTGAGCACCGACATGCGTGCACGAAAAAGAACTGTGTTTCAACGCAGATTTGTAAGCGGCACACCTACTACCTCTGATACGCTGGTGGAAACACGCGGAACCATTAAGTATCCCTCATCACTCACAGCAGGTTTTGCCATCAGCAAAGGCACCAAGTGGTCGGCCGGAGCAGAATATACGATTCAGAACTGGTCTGATTTCAGCAGTTTAAATGACGAGGACACCCAGAATTTGGGTGAGTATTGGCGATTCTCCACAGGAGGCGAGTTTACTCCCGACCCGTTGTCCGATAATTATCTGAAAAGAATCACCTATAGAGCGGGTATTCACTACGAAAACGCACCTTTTTTGATAAATAACAATCAGCTTAGGGATTTTGGCATTAATTTTGGGTTTTCCATGCCAGCTGGCCGTTCAAGTCTTGATTTTGCCTTTAGCACAGGCAAACGAGGCGATAGATCAGAAAACGTTTTAGAAGAGTCGTATTACCGAGTTTACTTTGGCATCACGTTTAACGACCAGTGGTTTATTAGAAGAAGATTTGATTAGAAACTAAAAGATGATGAAAAAGTTAGTAGCGCCCATTTTTCTGTTTGTAGCTCTGTTTGTGAGCCTTACCCCTGCATTTTCACAATGCAAGGAGTGGAAATTCCCGGAAGATCCCGAGATGAAGGCCAAAGCAGAGGAGAAAATTTCACTGTATGATGATTATCGTAAGAACAAAGAATTTGCAAAGGCCAAGCCACACCTGGATTGGCTGTTGAAGAACACACCTGATTTAAATACCAGCATCTATATCAATGGCGCTGAGATTTATCAAAACCTGGCCCGTGCCGAAAAAGACAATGCGAAGCAAAACGTGTTGGTTGATTCCCTGCTTTTGATTCATGATTTACGTATCAAATATTGCGGTGAAGAAGCAAACGTGATTAACAGAAAAGCTTTAGCTGCAGTTATTTTCTGGGCAAACGAAAGTGGTAAAGAAAGATTTGTTCTTGATCTAATGGATCAGGCCTTCAAGCTTAACGGCAACGACATTCTTGATGGAACACTCATTCCATATATGCAGGTTGTGAGAATCAATAAGCTTAAATTGAAAAACCTGACAGATGATGAAGTGCTTGAACGTTATGACGTAATTCAAAGTATTCTTGATACGAAAATTAAATTGGCCTCAAGCCAAGGAAAGAACGAACTTGTTACCCGTTACAGAACATGGAAAGAAGAAGTTGATAAAATCTTATTTGGTTTGATTGAGATTAATTGCGATTTCGCAAGAACCAAATTGGGTCCAAAATTCAAACAAAATCCTTCTGACCTTGGTCTTGCAAAAAAAATATTCGTATTCATGCTGCAGGACAAGTGTACAGATGATCCATTGTGGTTAGAAGCAGCTGAAAGAATCATTCAAGAAGAAAAGGATTATGGAATCTTGAAAAATGTCGGTATTCGTTACATGGCAATGGAGAATTTCTCCAAGGCATCTGAGAAGTTTAAGCAAGCACTGGAAGTAGCACCCGGTAACTCTGAAAAAGCTGATATCTTAATATACCAAGGAACCATCGAATCCCGAAACGGCTCAAAATCAGCAGCCCGCGATTTGTTTCGTCAAGCATTGGCCGCAGATCCTTCCAAGAAGGAAGCGTACGAAAGAATTGGCGACCTGTACTACGGAAGCTTTAATGACTGTGCCAAGAAGGAAAGCATGGCAGAAGATCGTTTGGTGTATTTAGCTGCTTACGATATGTACCAGCGTGCGGGTGAAGCCAAGAAAATGGCCATGGCTAAAGACCAATTTCCTTCGAAAGAAGATATCTTTTTGGTGAACTGGTCGGCAGGCGATACCCAACGCGTAGGCTGCTGGATTGGTGAATCGGTAACCATTCGTACAAGAGACTAACCACATTCGATATTATCAAAAGGCCATAGTTCAGCTATGGCCTTTTTCATTTATGCTTAGAAAAATTTACATAGCGTTTGCACTGCTTTACCTTTTCGGTTGTGGAAAAGGAGAATTGACGCAGCCCGTAGAATATGACGGTCCGTATCGTGAAGCTGAGAATGTAGAATTATTCTATAGCGAAAATCAAGCGGTTAAAGTAAAAATGCTGGCCGATAGGGTATACGAATACCAGAGTGGTGATCGGGAATTCCCGAAAGGTATCTACCTGGAGTTCTTTGGCGAAGATGGCACGCTCACCTCTACGTTGCGCGCAAACTTTGCCTACTACACCAAGAAAGACAACCTCTGGAAAGCTACCGGTAAAGTTGAAGTGATAAACCTGGATAAGAACGAACAGCTTAACACCGAAGAGCTCTTTTGGAAACCTGAGAAAGAAGAGATTTACACCGACAAGTTTGTAACCATACGCATGCAAACGGAGGTGATTTATGGTGAAGGCCTGGAAGCCAAGCAAGACATGTCGGCTTACACCATCAAAAAGCCTCAAGGTGAATTTACCATTGAAGAAGGCGAGCCAGCAACCATACAACGGCAATAGCGCTTCAAATTCACTATCTTTGCATAGGTTATGAAGTTACCGGATATATTGTTGCTGTCCCTTTCTGTTGTGTTTCTGATCATCGGCATTCATCAGATTATGACGCTTGGACTTGGCCACGCCTACTGGGCGATTATGCTCTCCATTATTTTCTTTTTTGTACTTACTTATCGTAAACGGAAGTAGTATGGATCCGCTGCTGATCACGTTGATCCTCATTTCATTGGTTTTTTCCTTCTTCTTTTCAGGAATAGAAATCGCCTTTATTTCGGCCAATAAGCTTCAGTTAGAACTGCAAGGAAAACAAGGCATTCTTTCGGGCAAAATCTTTTCGAAATTCATTAAGAAGCCTTCGATGTTTATCGGCACAACGCTGATCGGTAACACCATCGCCCTTGTGTTGTATGGAATTTTTATGGCCCAATTGCTGGAACCGCAACTTCAGTTCGTGCTTCCGGATGATGTGCAGAATGATGCAACCATCATGATTATACAAACCATGCTGGCAACCGTAATTGTTCTTTTTACAGCTGAGTTTCTCCCGAAGAGTTTATTCCTGATCAATCCGAATTTCATGCTTACGGCTTTGGCCGTTCCTTTCAACATCATGTATTACGCACTGTTTCCAGTGGTGATCTTCATCGTATCCCTATCCAAATTTGTCATCACTAAAATTTTCAGAACAGAATATTCCGATGAAAAGCCGGTGTTTGGTTTAACCGATTTGAATCATTACCTCAAAAACATGCAACGTGTAAAGCATGAGGATGAAGACATTGAACTGGATAAAAAGATTTTTCACAACGCCTTGGAATTTAAGTCGGTGCGTGTGCGCGAATGCATGATACCCCGAACAGAGATCGTAGCGGTTGACGTACAGGATGGAATTGAAAAACTTCGTCAGGCTTTTGTGGAAAGCGGGCACTCAAAAATTCTTATTTACAAAGAAAGTATTGACGATGTAATCGGGTATTGCCACTCTTCAGAGTTGTTCAAAAAACCAGAAAAAATTGAAGACATCCTCACGTCCATCATCATCGTGCCCGAAACCATTCTCGCCAACGAGCTGATGATTCGTTTCATCAACGAGCAAAAAAGCCTGGCGGTTGTGGTAGATGAATTTGGAGGCACTTCCGGCTTGGTGAGCATGGAAGATGTGATTGAAGAAATTTTTGGGGAGATTGAAGACGAACACGATGAGGATGACCTGACTGAGCAACAACTGGATAAAAATACGTGGCTGCTGAGTGCGCGCCTCGAAATTGATTACCTAAATGATGCTTATGGCTGGTCCCTTCCAGTTGGGGAATACGAAACCTTGGGAGGGCTTATTCTCAATTACACCGAGAATCTTCCGGATGCCGGAGAAACCATTTACATACCCCCGTTTACGTTTACCGTGCAATCTACCCTCGACAATCGCATCGATACGGTGTTGATGACTTACCAAGCCGAGGATTAGCTTTTAAAAGCCTCATTTTCAGCGAATTACTACTACAATAATTCTCCGTTTATTTTCAAAAACCTGTTTTTCTAATCCATAAAGCGGGTTAAATTTGCGGTCTTTAAAATTTGACTTATGGCATTTATTGGAACGTTGAGAAGTAAGATGGGCACCTGGGTGGTGGTTTTTGTATTTGTAGCCATCTCAGCCTTCGTTTTAGGCGATCTTTTCAGCAACAACTCTTTTCTCTTCGATGATGATTCTGTTGGCGAAATTGCTGGCCACACCGTTACCTTGAACGAATACCAGCAGGCAGTGCGCGAACGCGAGGCCAACTACATGATGTACTTCAACCGGCAGCCGGGCGATGCTGAAATGCCAACCCTGCGTGAGCAGGCTTGGGAAATGCTGATTCTCCGCCATGCCATTGAACCACAGTTCGAAAAATTGGGTGTAACCGTTACCGATGATGAAATGGTGGACATGATCACCGGTAAAAACATTAACGAAGGCATTAAGCAATCGTTTACCAATCCGGAAACCGGTCAGTTTGATCGTAGTCTATTGAGCAATTACATCTCCAACATCAAGCTGGCTCCGGAAGCTTCGCCTGAGCGCATGCAATGGGAAATCTTCCAACGTGATTTACAACCTGGTCGTCAGCGTATCAAATATGAAAACCTGTTAATCAAGAGTGCATACATCACCTCGGCAGAAGCCGAAAAAGAATATCACCTGCAAAACGATGTAGCTGAAATTAAATACCTGTATGTTCCTTACTTTTCAGTAAGCGATACCGCAGTAACGGTTAGTGATGCTGACTTGAAAGCCTATTACAACAAGAACAAAGAAAAATACAAGAGCGAGCACACCCGCGACATGAAAGTGGTAAACTTTGAAGTGGTACCCTCTGCTGAAGATTCGCTTTCTTTCCGCGAGGAATTGTCTCGTCTAGCTGCCGACTTCAAAACAGCAGAAAATGATTCCATTTTCGCATTGATCAATGCCGATAATGCGGAAAGTGCTTACACCCGCTATACCGCTTCTTCACTTCCTGAGAGCATCAGCTTAGCTGAATTCACCGTTGGAGAAGTGAAAGGTCCGCTTTTGGATGGGGGTTCATATAAGCTGATCAAGCTATCGGAAATAGGAAAAGACACCATTTTCAATGCACGCGCAAGTCACATCCTTATTCGTTGGGATGATGACAGTGAAGCCTCCAAAAAAGCAGCAAAGGAAAAAGCACGTGAAATTCTGAAAGACATTAAAGCAGGTGCCGATTTTGCAGACAAAGCACGCGAGTTCGGAACAGACGGTACAGCTACCCGCGGTGGTGACTTAGGTTGGTTCAGCAGCGGTGCTATGGTTAAACCCTTTGAAGAAGCTGTTTTTGCTGCTACGAAAAAAGGTGTGTTAAATGATGTTGTTGAAACCGATTTTGGATACCACATCATTGATGTAACGGAAACCAAGGACAACAACTATTATGAAGTTGCGGTTATTGATCGCGACATCATACCCAGTGATGCGTCCATCAACAATGCCATTCGCAAAGCCGAAATGTTCGCCAGCGAACTCGGCAGTGAGAAAGAATTTGTTGAACGCGCACAACAAGAAGGCTACGTGGTTTTTGAAGCTAAGAATGTAAAGCCGGCAGATCGCAGGGTAAGCAATTTGGGCGAAGCACGTGCCTTGGTACAATGGCTGTTCCGTGATGCAGAAGTTGACAAGGTTTCAGAAGTATTTGACCTTCAGGATCAGTATGCTGTAGCCGTAATGACTGGTGAAATTGAGAAAGGTTATAAGCCGCTTGAGGTTGTTAAAGAGGAAATTACACCGGCTGTTAAAAATGAGTTGAAAGGAAAAATTATTACCGATAAGCTTAACAAGCTTCAGGGAACCCTGGATGAAATGGCTGCAGCTTATGGCAAAGATGCTACGGTATACACCAATAGCAGCTTGAAGTTGAACACCAATACCCTCACCTCAGCTGGGTTCGATCCGGTAGCGGTAGGCATGGCATTTTCTCTTGAGGATGGTAAGCGCGCAGCACCTTATGCCGGTGAGAGTGGTGTACTACTGATTGAGACGCAAACCAAGACATCAGCTCCCGCTGTTGGCGACTACACCTTATTCAAAACCCAATTGCAGCAAAGCGCGGTGAATAGAAATACCAGCAGCATTGCAGAAGCAATAAAGCAAAACGCACAGATCGTTGATAAACGTTATAAGTTTTATTAATTTAAGTTAACACCTTAGGGAACGTCCGGGGTGAACCTCCGGACGTTTTTATTTTATGGACCACTCAGTTGAATCTTTCCGTACAAAACTTGACCAACACTATAGCTGGCCATCGTTGTATATGTTTAAATTCATTGTTCCAAAAGGCAAGGAGATCGAAGTAAGAAACATTTTCCCAACACACGATATTACCGAAAAGGCGTCCAGCCAGGGTAATTATACCAGTATTACCGTTCAGATTATGGCCCCCTCCAGTGATGTCGTTATCGAAATCTACCAGAAAGCTGCCACCATTGAAGGATTGATTGCCCTCTAGGCCTGTATTGGCAGTCAAATTTTGTAATTTCGTCTCTAATCAAAATAGGATAAGGAAATGTGGAAGACGGAAAACAATAAATTGATTAAGAAATTCGTATTCAAAGACTTTACTGAGGCCTTCGGATTTATGACGAAAGTGGCATTGGTAGCTGAAAAAATGAATCACCACCCCACCTGGTCGAACACCTGGAATACCGTAAGCTTTGAACTATGTACCCATGATGCCGGTAACACCGTAACCGAAAAAGATTTAAAACTGGCTGAAGCCATTGATGCATTGGCTTCATGACCGCACTTGCATCATCGCTATATATTATTCCAACTCCCATTGGCAATTTAGGGGATATTACCCTTCGCGCGTTGGAGGTGCTCAAAGCTGTTGATTTGATTTTGGCTGAAGATACACGCACCTCCGGAAAGTTGTTAAAGCATTACAGCATTAGCCGGCCGCTTCAAAGCTTTCATAATTTTAACGAACATAAAGTTGTTGAAGGACTGGTAAAGCGTTTGCAGCAAGGTGAAACAATGGCGCTGGTAAGTGATGCGGGAACACCGGGAATTTCCGATCCGGGCTTTTTGATTGTTCGGGCAGCCCTTCAGGCAGATATAAAAGTGGAATGCCTGCCAGGGGCGACAGCTTTTGTTCCGGCCCTTGTTAAATCTGGACTGCCCTGCGATCGTTTTGTGTTCGAAGGATTTTTACCACACAAGAAAGGCCGGCAAACGTTGCTAAAAAAATTGGCAGAAGAAGAGCGAACCATGGTGTTCTACGAATCACCACACCGGTTGGTAAAAACGTTGGATCAATTTAAAGAATATTTCGGGGCCGATCGGCCCGCATCCGTTTCGCGGGAATTGACGAAACTCTATGAAGAGACAAAAAACGGAAGCCTGGAGGAAGTTCATGCGTGGTTTTCGGCCAAAGAAGTAAAAGGAGAAATTGTAATTGTTGTAGGTGGAAAGCCTTAAAACATTTTGGGTAGTACTGTGTTCCAATTTTATATACGTCTATGATACCGTTGGCTGCTTTAGAAAAAGATGTAATTCAACTTTGTCGCGAGGTGGGCGCTTTCATCCGCAAAGAGGCTGCTGAATTTGATCGTTCAAAAATTGAATTTAAAGAGGGCTTTAACAACCTGGTTTCTTATGTAGATAAGGAAGCAGAATTCCGCCTGGTAGAGGCCTTGAAAAAATTTATTCCAGCCAGTGGTTTTGTTACGGAAGAAGGAACGGCTGATGCATCGAAAGATCAGGAATACATCTGGATCATTGATCCGTTAGACGGAACAACCAACTTTATGCATGGTTTACCGGTATTTGCCATTAGCATTGCCTTGGCCTACAAGAACAAAGTAGTATTGGGTGTAGTGTATGATGTTTCGAATAATGATTGTTACCATGCGATTGAAAATCAACCGGCCTTTTGTAACGATCTTCAAATTCATGTTTCATCTGTTAACACCTTGCGCGAAAGTTTGCTGGCAACGGGCTTCCCATATTACCACTTCGATAAGCGCGATGTATACCTGGATATCATAAAATTATTTCTGGAAGAAACGCACGGCATACGCAGGTTGGGCAGTGCCGCTATGGACCTGGCATATGTGGCCAGCGGAAAAATGGATGGTTTCTTTGAATATAACCTTAATGCATGGGATGTTGCCGCAGGTGCATTCCTTGTTCAACAAGCCGGTGGAAAAGTTACAGACTTTTCAGGCGGTGATAATTTTTTGTATGGTGGAGAGTTAATTGCTGCAGGAGGTGTGCACGCCCAGATGCAGGAAGTGATTCAATCGCGGTGGTTTAAGAAGTAACCCCTGGTAATCCGAAAGCCTCGCAGAGAGATGAGGCTTCCAGACCACCAAAGGAAATGTTATTCATAGCGCAAAGAGTCTACCGGATTAACCGTAGCCGCTTTAAACGATTTATACCCAACTGTCAGCAACGCAATAATCAAGGTAATGCCAATACCCACAAGAAAAATTACGGGGCCTAATTCAATTCGGTACGCAAACTGATTCAGGTATTCACGCATTAAAAGCCACGCTGCTGGGGCCGCCAATACAAACCCCAAACCAATCAGTAAAACAAATTCGCGTGAAAATTTGAGGATAATGCTATTCACAGAGGCACCCAATATTTTTCGTATACCAATTTCTTTTGTTTTCTGCGTGGCCATGAAGGTGGCTAAACCGAACAAGCCCAGGCAACCTATAAAAATAGCCATGGAGGTAAAGATGGTTAGCAGTATTGAAATTCTTCGTTGACCATCATAGAAGGATCGGATTTGCTCATCTAAAAATTCATAGCTGAAAATATGATCCGGATAAGTTGCTTCCCACTTTTTTTGAATTGTGGCAATGGTCTCCTGAAAATCCGCTCCATTCAACTTAACAGATAAATTTCCATAGTTCGATATCCGGTTAAACATCACAACAGGCTCTATAGGTTGCGATAAGGACACCGTATTGAAATCCTTCACTACACCAATTACCGGAAGTGTGTTGCCCCATACGCTCAGTTCTTTTCCGATAATTTCGTGAATGTCGTTGATGCCAACCGTCTGTACCAACTTCTCATTAACGATAAAACCTGTTGCCGTATCGCCATCTGCCAGTTTGGTGCCGGCTAATAATTCAAGTTGAAATAAATCGAGGTAATTGCCGTCCACCAACTTGAGTTGTGTCCCATAATTTTCGTCACTGCCCGCTATGGTAAAACCGGTACCAGAAACACTACCAGAAGCCGGTGGTGTATTGTTCAGGCTTACCAGATTTATGCCCGCAAGTGCTGCCAATTCATTTCTTAACGTTCGCATCTTGCTGGAGCCATCATTGTCCTCAGGATTCTCCCGCTCGGGAATAGGAACCGAAATAATGGCCTCCTTTGCAAATCCCAAATCGCGTTGCTGAATGAAATCCATTTGCCGGATCAGCACAATCGTACCTATAATAAAGAACTGTGAAATGAAGAATTGAAAAACTACCAGGCTTCTGCGAAGATTATAACCTGAGGAATTTTTATTACTGATCAGATTTTTCAACGCCAATGCCGGGTTATACCCCGAAACAACAAAGGAAGGATACAAACCCGACAGCAAGGATACCACAACGGTAATGGTGGTTAAGAATACCCATACATAAGGATCAGTGCTGAGGTTTAAGGCCAGGTTCTTTTCCATAAATGGATTTAAGAAACTCAGCGCCACCTGGGTAAAGGCAAGCGAAAATAAAACGGAAGTCAGCGTGAGCAAGGTTGTTTCACCCAAAAATTGCATAACCAGCTGAAGTCTTGTGCCGCCCAACGATTTACGTATACCCACTTCTTTTGAACGCTTTATTGCTTCTGCTGTTGACAGGTTAATGAAATTTATACACGCTGTTAGGATCAGAAACACGGCAATGAGGCTTAATGCAATAAGTACCGGACGCGGTGTGGTGTTATAATTGTAATTTCCGAACCGATCCTCAAAATGAATTTCGCGTAGTGGTTGAAAAAGGAAAGTGCGTTGGTTGGGATTATCGTCACCCAAATGTTTTTCCACAAATGCAGGTATGCGGGCCTCCAATTGAGAAATGCTCACAGCCTCATCCAACAGGATGTAACATTGTTCATCACTCCAGGTGCTTCCCCATCCTCGCTCGTTGCTACTTTTAATTGTGCTGTATGATAGCATCACATCAAATGGAAAATCCGTGTTATCCGGATAATTTTCCATGATGGCTGTTACGCGGTATTCCTGGTTTTCAAACCTGACAACCTCTCCTATCGCATCTGCTTTTCCAAAATATTTGATGGCAGCCCGTTCTGAAAGAATTACTTCATTTGGTTCATCCAACCCTTTCTCGGCATCGCCAATCAAAATCTTGCGGTCGAAAATGCTAAAGAAATTAGGTTGCGCATATACAACCCCGCTACTCTCATCATACTTCTTTGGCTCACCATCCGGCTGCGGAATGGTAACCAAACTTCCGGCCCGATACGAGGTAAAAGTTACTTGTTTCGCCTCAGGGAAATCCGTTGCAAAGGCATCGGGTAACACCGCAGGTACTCCGGGAGTGAAATGCAACCCATCGTTTCCTTGTGATTGCGAAACAACCCGATAAATCCGATCCCGATTTGTATGAAAGGTATCAAAACTGATGGAGTGTTTTATCAAGAGGAATAAAACCAATGAACTGGTAATGCCCAGGGTAAGTCCTGAAATATTAATAAATGCGCTTCCTTTCTCACGCCAAAGATTCCGGAAAGCAGTTTTGAGGTAATTCTTTACCATAACTGGTTATCAATTCGAACCGGGTTTGCCAAATGGAGTGCCAGAGTCGAAAGCTGTTTAAAACATTCAAATCGGGCCAAAACAAAAAGCCTGATGTCCAGATACGGCATTTTTCGTCCGTAACCGGACGGTTAAAACAGTCGATTTTGTCTATTTTTGAAGCATGTTTCAAGGGATCGTTGTTGCGCTGATTTTTGTGGGTGCCACCTTTTATCTTGGTCGGGTGGTTTACCGCTCTTTTCAGGCCAGGTCATGCGCATCAGGCTGTGGCAAGTGCGGTATTGACTTCGCAACTATCGAGAAGCAAATCCAACGAAAAGGTTAATTAAGCCCAAACCTTCGTTCCTTCTGTACAATTCTTACAGATTTCGATTTCCTTTCTGGATTTAAGTAAGGTAGAACGGAATTGATTGTACTGATCGCCAAACCAGATTTCTTCAAATGCGTTTTTGTTCAGGTCGCCCAATACAAAATGAGCATCTTTATCAAAGCAGCACGGCACAACTTTACCATCCCAGGTTATCACGCAACTGTGCCACATTTTCCAACAGTGGTTATCGAGACTGTTTTTGATCTCAAATTTTCCAGTTGCTGTTTTTCGATACCGGGAATATTTATCCTGAACAGGAATTAAATCAGATCCATTTTCATAATCATAGATTTGTGCGGTCTTTAGCACCACCTCATCCACTTCCAATTGCTTCGCGAGTTTATACACTTCAGGAACCTGATGTTCATTGGGTTTCACCACCAAAAATTGAAATACAATGTGAGGTGTTTTTGATTTCAATTCTTTCTTCAAGGCAACAATTTGACGGGTTCCTTCAATTACTTTCTCCAGACTGCCGCCTACCCGATACGCCTGATACGTATCCTGTGTTGTACCATCAATGGAAATGATAAGTCTATCCAGGCCAGACGCAAGTGTACGCTTTGCATTTTCTGCTGTGAGGTAATGGGCATTGGTTGATGTGGCGGTATAGATTCCCTGCTCACTCGCATATTGCACCATATCCAGAAAGTTGGGATTTAGATAGGGTTCGCCCTGAAAATAAAAAATCAGGTAACTAAGTTTTGGAGCAAGTTGGTCAATCACATCGGTGAACAGCTTCTGCTGGAGCATACCCGTAGGGCGTGTAAAGGATCGCAATCCGCTTGGACATTCGGGGCAGCGCAAATTGCAACTGGTAGTGGGCTCAATGGAAATGCTAATGGGTAAGCCACTGATAGTCGGTTTCCCCGTTAATCTGGATCGATAATAACTCGACCAGATACGTGCCGCATTCAAAGCACGCTGTGGGGTTGTTTTCGAAATTCCATTTACTATATCGTGGAAATTTGCCATTATACCTGAAGTTGAACCGGAATGCGTACCTCAAAGGTTGTTCCCTCTCCAAACACTGAACTCACAGTAATGCTACCTTCCAGTTTTTCTACTATTTCCTTTACAATATACAACCCAAGCCCTGAACCGCCAGCCCGATCACTTGCTCTGTAAAACATATCGAAAATTTTCTCACGAGCCTCCTCCGGTATACCGATTCCGTTGTCTTTGATACGAATACACACTGTCGATTCAAGTTGGTTGGATACAATTTCTACATTCGGATTATCTTGCCGTAGGTTGTGATATTTGATTGCATTTGAAATAATGTTAGACAACACAACCTTTAACCGGCTTTTGTCAGTATGTACTTCTTCCACATTAGAACATACTGAAAATGTTATCCGGTCAGCGCCCTCCATGTATTTCAGGTTTTCAATTACTTCGTTGATCATTGGATTTAATGAGAACGATTCAAGTTTCCGCTCTGTCCGGGCATTCCGCGAGTATTCGATAATGTCGCGAATAAAATCATCTAACCTGATAACACGGTCGTTAATCAACTTAAAGTATTTCCGGTCAATCTCACTCTGCGATTCTGCAATGGCCAACTTTGAAAGACCCTGAATGGAAACCAATGGCGCACGGAGATCGTGCGAAGCACTGTAGACAAAGCGATCAAGCTCTGCATTTATCTTTTTTAGTTCCAGATTTTGCTGTGCGATAAAGGTGGCTTGCTTTTTCAGGCTTTCTTCAGCACGCTTATTGGTACGGATCAAAAAATCAACACATAGAGTAATGATTACAATGGTTACGATGATATTAATCACCATATTCTTTTGTCCCAATTCTGAAACAGACAATTGATAATCCCAAAAAAGTTTGAAGTCGGTGCTAACCAGCAACAACAACATGGTGGCAGATACTCCGATGAAAAGACGCTGGTGCGCTTTCTGATGATCTTCAAAGATCACAAATGCCATAATCAACAGTGGGAAGAAATATACAAAAGCAAGACGCTCGGGTGGTACAACCGAGCATAGGAGGCCAATTACCAGGTTCATCAATAGTAAAAAAATAACCTTTGAACTGGTTGCTCTTCCATTACGATTTAGAACAATGGAAACAAAGATGACTATTGAAAGAAAAAATACAACCAGCGGCACAAAGGCAAATCCCTGATCAATAACATCCTTTATAAGCGTAATGAAAACTGCTAATGCGGTAACCATCAGAATTCGTGTATATAGCACGGCCCGTCTGGTCGTAAAAAATATACCGGTGTCCTCCGGGTGCCTGATGCCCAGCCAATCCCCTATTGCCTTCAAACGCAACATCATTTCATAGAAAAATCAAAAAGGGCAAAATAGTAAGTTGTTTGAATTAATCTTATTTATTGGCCATCTTTCACCGCATGAAAAAGGTGTTGTTTTTTCTACTGTGGTTAATTGCGCAGGTTGCGATTGCGCGACAGCTTTCTGAGCAAGCTGAAATTTCAGTGATTACCTGTGGCCCGGGACAAGAGGCCGTATTCACGGCATTTGGTCATAGTGCCTTTCGGGTGTATGATCCGGCTAACGGGATTAATGCAGCATTCAACTACGGTGTTTTCGACTTCGAACAACCTAACTTTTACCTCAACTTTGCCCGCGGGCATAACCGCTATCGGCTGGCCGTACAAGACTATGAACGATTTGAATATGTGTACCAGTACTACAACCGGTACGTGCACGAGCAAGTGCTTAATTTAACCTACGAACAAAAACAAAAACTCTTTGATTACCTGGTGTGGAATGCCAAACCCGAAAATCAATTCTATTTTTACGATTACTTCTACGACAACTGCGCCACTAAGCTTCCGGAAATTGTTCAGAAAGTTTTTGGCGATGCGGTGGTTTTTGATGGATCACACATCACCCAACCGCTGTCCATACGCGCGCTAACCGACCTTTATCTAAAATATCAACCTTGGGGTGATTTAGGCATCGACCTCTGCCTAGGCCTGCCTATGGACAAAATGGCAACACCCTATGAACACATGTTCTTGCCCGATTATGTAGAGCAAGGATTTGATCATGCTACTATTAACGGACAACCTCTGGTAAAGGAAAAATTTATTCGCTATCAACCCGTTCCACAAGAATTCAGCAACGGTATTTTTCAACCGGTTTATGCATTCTCACTTTTTGCCTTGTTCGGTGTAGCGATTACCTTTTACAATTTTAAACGAAAGAAAACATCAGACTGGTTTGATGCGCTGGTGTTTGGTGTTACCGGTTTGGTGGGTCTACTGCTGTTTTTACTTTGGGTTGCCACCGATCACAAGGCTGCAGCCAACAATATGAACGTACTGTGGGCAATACCTACCAATTTGATTGCAGCATTTCTGATTTTTAAACCCCGTGAATGGGTAAAAAAATATTTCCTTATCGTATTTGCCATTCAGGTGCTTCTGCTCATTTCATGGGCATGGCTACCGCAGACGTTGCATTATTCGCTGATACCGTTAGTGATCATGCTTGGCCTGCGCGCGTTTGTTCAATACAAAAAATAATCAGCCAGCTATTACATATGAATTGGCCTGTTGGCTGTTGCTGCCAGGCATGCTTCTTTCACGGCCTCCATGTACGTTGGATGCGCATGACTCATGCGCGAAACATCTTCCGCTGAAGCGCGATATTCCATCGCCACAACCCCTGCGGCAATCATATCGGCAGCACGTGCACCGATAATATGCACACCTAAAATTTCATCCGTGTTTTTATCAGCCAGAATTTTTACCAGCCCATCAAGGTCCATTGATGCCCGTGCCCTGCCCAGCGCCTTGTATGGAAACGTTCCGGTTTTGTAGGCGCGACCATCTTTCTTTAGTTGTTCTTCGGTGAATCCCACACTGGCCACTTCAGGCCAGGTGTACACCACACCAGGAATTAAATTGTAATTGATGTGTGGTTTTTGTCCGGCCAATTGCTCAGCAACCATTACGCCTTCTTCCTCAGCTTTGTGCGCCAACATCGCACCGCGTACCACATCGCCAATGGCATAAATGTTATCCACTTTGGTGCGTAAATGGTTGTCCACAGGAATTTGTCCGCGCTCGGTTTCAATTCCAATCTTATCCAACCCAAGACCATCGGTATACGGTCTACGCCCAATGCTTACCAAACAATAATCGCCTTTCAATTCAATTTGCTTCCCGCTTTTGTCTTCAGCTTTCAGTAAAACCTCCTTGCCTTTGTTTTCAATCGAAGTGACTTTGTGGCCGAGGAAAAACTCCATCCCAAGTTTTTTGGTAGCCTTTTGCAGCTCTTTACCCATTGTGCCATCCATCGTTGGAATAATGCTATCCAGAAATTCCACCACCGTTACCTTAGAACCAATGCGGGCATAAACCGATCCCAACTCCATTCCAATTACGCCTCCACCCACAACAATCAGGTGCTTGGGAATTTCTTTTAACTCCAATGCTTCCGTGCTGGAGATGATGCGCTTCTTATCAAAAGGTGCGAACGGAAGAGGTGTTGGTTTTGAACCCGTTGCGATAATAATCTTTTCACCTGTTATGGTTTTTTCCTTTCCATCAGCCGGTGTGATTTTGATGGTGTTCTTATCTACAAACGAACCCACTCCTGTATGCACATCGATTTTATTTTTCTTCATGAGAAAAGCAATGCCATCGACATTGGCTTTCACCACGCCTGATTTGCGCTTGATCATTTGCGCCAGGTTGGCTTTTGGCTTAGCGATATCGATTCCATGTTCAGCAAAAGTATGCTCCGCGTTATGGAAATGTTCAGATGAATCAAGTAATGCCTTGGATGGAATACAGCCCACATTTAAACATGTACCACCAAGGGTATTGTATTTTTCAACGATGGCCGTTTTCATTCCGAGCTGTGCACAGCGAATGGCTGCCACATAACCTCCAGGACCAGAACCAATAACGATAACTTGATAATCCATAAACAGATATTTTTAGCAGGTTTTATTTAAAAATGAAATTCAGAGCGCTATACACCCAGTATCAACCTTCCCGGATCTTCCAGCATTTCTTTTACGCGATACAGGAAGCTTACCGACTCACGACCGTCAATAATGCGGTGATCGTATGAAAGTGCTACATACATTACCGGGGTGATCACCACCTGACCATTTTTCACTACAGGTCGCTCTACAATATTGTGCATACCTAAAATTGCCGATTGTGGCGGATTGATAATAGGCGTTGATAACATCGAACCAAATACACCTCCGTTGGTGATGGAGAATGTACCTCCCGTCATTTCATCAATGGAGAGTTTACCATCACGACCGCGTGCAGCCAGCCTACCGATTTCCGCTTCAATCTGATCGAATGAAAGGGCTTCTGCATTGCGGATAACCGGAACCACCAAACCGCGCGGTGTAGAAACGGCAATGGAAATGTCGCAGTAATCGTGGTAAATGATTTCATCACCATTTATTTGCGCATTAACAGCAGGCCATTCTTTCAGCGCCTGACAAACTGCTTTTGTGAAGAATGACATAAAGCCCAGGCCTACACCATACTTCTCCTTAAACTTATCCTTGTACTTCGCCCGTAAATCCATGATGGGTTTCATGTCGACCTCGTTGAACGTAGTAAGCATGGCTGTTTCGTTTTTCACCGAAACCAACCTGCGTGCGATCGTTTTGCGCAACGAAGTCATTTTTTCTTTGCGCTGATTGCGCGAAACGCCTCCGCCAATTACCGGAGGTCCGGATGCTGCTTGCTTGGCAGGCTCCTGCTTCGCGCCTTGCTGGGCCTTCATGGCATCTTCTTTTGTGATTCTTCCGCCCACACCAGAACCTTGTACCTGTGAAGCCGAAATTCCCTTTTCATCCAAAATTTTTGCTGCTGCCGGAGAAGGATGGCCGGAAGCGTATGATTTATCTGAAGCGGAAGATTGAGCAGATGAAGATGCTGACGATGAAGAAGCTTCAGACTTGACAGGCTCACCCTCCATTACTTCAATCTTGCAAATCAACCCACCAATCGGAAGGGTTTCCTTTTCCTTTGCTACAATTTTTAAAATACCACTTGCTTCTGCCGGAAGTTCAAAGGTGGCCTTGTCGGATTCTACCTCGGCAATTACTTCATCAAGTTTCACAAAATCACCATCCTTTTTCAGCCAGGTTGAAATGGTAACCTCAGTGATAGACTCCCCTACCGCTGGCACTTTCATCTCTTTTACCTCACCGGTCGATTTTGGAGCCTCCTTCTTTGATTCGGCAGCTGGTTTACTTTCCTCCTTGCTTTTAGATGCGCCCGCACCCGCAGACTCTTCAATCTCACAAATCAATTCTCCGATGGGAACGGCATCGCCTTGTTGCTTTTTAATGCGCAGCACACCGGCTGTTGGTGCCGTCAATTCAAAGGTGGCTTTGTCGGATTCCAGCTCGGCAATCACTTCATCCATCTGCACAGCTTCTCCATCTTTCTTAAGCCAGTTGGCAATCGTTACTTCGGTAATCGATTCGCCAACAGTGGGTACTTTTACTTGTATAGCCATGGTTTGATTTTACAGTTTATGGTTTGAGGGTTGATTAGATTTCAAAAGCAAGGGCAATAATTTTCTCCTGCTCAGATTTATGAACTTTGGAATATCCGGTTGCCGGAGACGCACTTGACTTGCGTGCTACCACTTTCCACTTCTCGTCCGGCATAAAGCGTTGTATGTATGCCCAGTAACCCATGTTGTAGGGTTCTTCCTGCGCCCAAATCAGTTCTGCATTCTTATACTTCTTCTGTATTTCACTCACCTGGTGTTTCGGGAATGGATAGAGTTGCTCCAACCGAACAATTGCCGTGTTCTTGATTTTTTTCTTTTGCTGATACTCCTGTAAGTCGAAGAATACTTTTCCAGTACAGAACACCACGCGCTTAACATCCTTTGCATTGGCGTTGGGATCATCCAGCACCTCGATGAACGAACCTGACGTGAACTCTTTCATGGGAGAAACAACACCCGGATGACGCAACAACGATTTTGGTGAGAACATCACACAAGGTTTGCGGAATTCCCACTTCACCTGGCGCCTTAACATGTGGAAATAATTGGCGGCTGAGGTGAGGTTAACAACAATCATGTTCAATTCAGCAGCTTGCTGCAGAAAGCGTTCAGGCCGTGCACTGGAGTGCTCCGGTCCCTGTCCCTCATAGCCATGTGGAAGCAACAACACCAATCCGTTTTGCCGCTGCCACTTTGATTCCGCGCTGGTTAAAAACTGATCGATGATTACCTGGGCTCCGTTTACAAAATCTCCAAACTGTGCTTCCCAAATAACAAGCGCATGCGGTGTAGCCATGGAATATCCATATTCAAATCCCATCACACCAAATTCAGAAAGCAGGGAATTGTACATGTGCAACTTTGCCTGTCCCTCTTCAATGTGATTCAGTCCGCAATATGATTGGTTGGTGTTTACATCCCAGAAGTAGGCATGGCGATGAGAGAACGTTCCCCGTTTCACATCCTGCCCGGACATACGCACAATAAATTTTTCTGATAGCAATGATCCGAAGGCAAGTAATTCAGCTTCGGCCCAACCCAATGCTTTTGAATCAAAGAAAGCATCTTTGCGATCTTTCAGCAGTTTTTCAATTTGCTTGATGGGTTTGAATCCATCCGGGATGGTAGTGAGTGCCTTGCCTACTTTTTCTACAACAGCAGCAGGCACACCCGTTTTAGGCGACTGATCAAAATCTTCAGCAACAGCCTTTCGCATCGTTGCCCATTCTTCTTCGCTATCCTGAAACTTATATGGCAGCGGCTTCTGTTTCACTTCATTCAATCTGTCTTGCAATTGGTTTCGGAAATTCTTGTCCATTTCCTCTGCCATGGCTGCACCATCAACACCAGTGGTGGTTAGCTTCTTCACATATACCTCCCGTGGGTTCGGATGCTTGGCGATGATATTGTAGAGTTTCGGCTGTGTGAATTTAGGCTCATCACTTTCGTTATGCCCGTGTCTGCGGTAACAGAGCAAGTCAATGAAAATGTCCTTACCAAATTTCTGACGATACTCCACCGCCAGGTTAGCGGCAAATGTCACAGCTTCTGCATCGTCACCATTTACATGCAATACTGGTGCATCAATAATCTTGGAAACATCGGTGCAATAAATTGAAGTACGCGCATCGTCATAATCGGTTGTAAAACCAACCTGGTTGTTGATTACAAAATGAACAGTTCCTCCAGTAGTGTACCCCGGCAATCCCGACATCTGTGCTACTTCATATACAATGCCCTGTCCGGCAACGGCTGCATCGCCATGAATAAGAATGGCCATTGCCTTTTTCAGATCGCCACCAAATTCATCATCAATCTGCCCGCGGGTATACCCCACCACCAACGGATTTACTGCTTCCAGGTGTGATGGGTTAGGCGTAAGCTTTACATAAATCTTTTTTCCGGATGGCGTATCGATTCGGCTGGCATACCCGAGGTGATATTTCACATCACCATCGCCCATGGTGGCATCCGGATTGATGTTCCCTTCAAACTCAGTAAAAATTTGCTCGTATGTTTTTCCCAGAATATTGGACAGCACGTTGAGTCGGCCGCGGTGCGCCATACCGATCACTACTTCCTTTACATCAAGTTCAGCTGCTTTGTTGATAATAGCCTGCAATGCTGGGATGGTGTTTTCACCACCTTCCAATGAAAATCGCTTTTGTCCTAGGAACTTGGTGTGTAAAAAGTTTTCAAAAACAACGGCCTCATTCAGCTTGGCAAGAATTCGTTTGCGTTCTTCCAGGCTTGGGTTATAACTGAAATATTCAGTCTCACATTTGTTAAAGAACCATTGGCGAACTTCATCGTTGCGGATGTAGTTGTACTCAAAACCAATCGGGCCGAGGTATACAGCCTTCAGTTTCTCTACAATTTTCTTAAGCGGAGCACGCGACATCCCAATCTCAGCGGCCACATCAAATTCTGTATCCAGGTCGGCATCGGAAAGTCCGAAAAACTTCAGGTCGAAATGAACGTTGTGGTTTCGTCTCTCCCGCACGGGGTTAGTCTTGGAGGCCAGGTGGCCAAAGGAACGATACGCAAAGATCAGGTTACGTACCTGGGTTTCTTTAATAGATTGGGTATCAGCTGTACCTGCTGCCCCACCATTTTCTCCAAATCGCTGTATGGAGAATTCGTACCCCTCAAAAAACTTTTGCCAGGTGTGGTCCACGCTGGAGGGGTCATTTTTATAATTTTGATAGAGTTGGTCGAGATAACCAACATCGGCATTGGAGATGTAGGAGTATTTATCCATGGTTTAAAAAGGGATGAGAAATCAAATGTATTGAACCCTGTTTGGATAAAAAAATTGAATAATCGCGTAAGCAAATACTTAAATCTTTAATCTCTTAAGTCTTTCTTTTTCAGTTAGATTGTTGTGCAGGCAAAATCTCCTATATTTGCAGCCCTAATTATAAACCGGACGAGTTCCACAAAAACTGAAAGAAAATGGCAGTTAAGATCAGATTGGCCCGCAGAGGCCGCAAAAAACTGGCAAGATTCGATGTAATCATAGCCGATGCCAGGGCACCACGCGATGGTCGCTTTATTGAAAAAATCGGCACGTACAATCCGCTAACCGTTCCTGCATCCATTGATTTGGATGAAGAAAAGGCCTTTCAATGGCTGATGAATGGCGCACAACCCAGCGATACCGTGAAGGCAATGCTTTCATACCGTGGTATTATGTTGCGCAAACACCTGCAAATTGGTGTTATCAAAGGTGCCATATCGCAGGAAGAGGCTGACCGTAAGCTGAACGAATGGAAACAGGCCAAAGAAGCTAAAATTCAAGGCCGCGTGGATAAGTTGGCTGGTGATAAGGAAGCCAAAGCTAAAGCCCGCAAGGAAGCTGAATCTAAAATCAAAGAGGCGCGCGCTGAGGCCATCCGCAAGAAGGCAGAAGCCGCTGCTGCAACACCTGCAGAGGCAAGTGCAGAAGCCCCTGCTGCTGAAGGTGAGGGTTCAGCTGAGCCTACGGCAGAAGCATAAAATTCTGAATTCAGATTTCATTCAAATGCCAGTGCTGAAATTCGGTACTGGCATTTTTGTTTGAAGTCGGCTGTAACCGCAGAAGGTTGTATTTTTAGTAAGATGAAAAAAGAAGACTGTTTCAAGGCTGGTTTTATTATGCGGCCTCATGGATTAAAGGGCGAGGTAACCGTATCACTTGATCCGGATTCTCCTTCGGATTGGGAAACCTTAAAGACCGTTTTCATTGATCAGCGCAATACATTGGTTCCCTATTTCATTGAATACGCCTCCGTAAAAAGCGACAAGGCTTTTGTAAAGTTTGAAGATGTTTCTACTCCGGAGGCAGCAGCCGGTTTAAAAAATCTTTCCATCTATCTTGAAAAAGCTTCAAGGCCCAAACTCCAGGCTGATGATTTTTACGATGATGAAATTATTGGCTTTCAGGTGCAAGATGATACAGCAGGATTGCTGGGCGTGGTAAAAGAAATTGAACGGGCGGGCATGAACCGGTTTATTCTTGTTGACTATGCAGAAAAAGAAGTGATGATACCCGCTCAGCCACCATTACTGAAATCCATCAACCGATCGAAAAAAGTAATATCAGTAAATCTACCTGATGGATTTTTAGATATTTGACCATGCACATCTCCATCATTACCGTTCTGCCCCGCTTGATTGAAAGTCCGTTTAATGACTCCATTCTTAAGCGTGCACAAACCAAAGGACTGGTGCAGGTTGAGATTATTGATTTACGGCAATATGCTTCCGGAAAACACAAGTCGGTTGACGACTATGCCTTTGGTGGGGGTGCCGGCATGGTGATGATGATTGAACCCATCGACCGGTGCATTTCCGAGTTGAAATCGAAACGACATTATGATGAAGTTATTTACATGAGTCCGGATGGTGAGTTATTTACCCAATCCATAGCTAACGAACTCAGCATAAAACAAAATCTCATATTGCTGTGCGGCCACTACAAAGGTGTGGATGAACGCGTACGCGAACGCTTAGTTACCCGCGAAATCAGCATTGGCGATTATGTATTATCCGGTGGTGAGTTGGCAGCCGCTGTCGTGGCGGATGCGGTCATCCGGTTGATTCCCGGTGTTCTTTCCGATGAAACCTCTGCCCTCACGGACTCCTTTCAGGATGGGCTGGTGGCACCACCCGTTTATACACGTCCAGCGGAATACAAAGGCTGGGAAGTACCGGATGTTTTGCTTTCAGGCGACCATGCCAAAATCGAGGAATGGAAACACGAAAAAGCCCTGGAAAGAACCCAAAAAAGGCGCCCTAACCTGTTGAAATAGCCCAAACGAGCCGTTTTCAATTCAAAAAACATTCTTTACCTGCTTCGAAAATCTCAATTCTTTCCCTACATTTGCAGTCCGTTTTTGAAAACACGCTATTATGGCCGATTTAATTAAAGTTGTTGAGCAGGAATATGCTGCCGCACGTGAGAAAATGCCTGCTTTTAAAGCTGGTGATACTGTTAACGTTCACGTAAAAATCAAAGAAGGAAACAAGGAACGCGTTCAGCAGTTCCAGGGAGTGGTTATCCAGCGCAGGGGCTATGGCACCAATGGTGAGACCTTTACCGTGCGTAAAATCTCCAATGGTATTGGTGTGGAGCGTATTTTCCCGGTTACTTCACCCAGCGTTGATAAGGTTGAGGTAATTAAGCAGGGCAAGGTTCGCAGAGCGAAACTTTACTACATGAAGGGCCGTCAGGGCAAATCAGCCAGAATCAAGGAAAAGATCTGATTCTCAGATAATTATATACTAAAAAAGCCACCTTTCAAGTGGCTTTTTTAGTATGCAAACGTTACCGTTAAAACCCCTTAATTGGGCGATGTTACTTTTAAATAATTGATAACTTTGCTTCCCTACTTTTTAACATAACTATGGCGAAACAAAGCATCTCTAAAATCCTTGGCAAAGACGCCAAATTCCTTCTCGATCATAAAAGCAAAACCATCGCAGCCAATCAAATTCATGCCCCCGGGCCTGACTTTGTAGACCGTGTTTTTGCACAATCCAACCGAACTCCGCAAACGCTGCGCAGCCTGCAAACCATGTTTGATCGCGGGCGCTTAGGTGGAACTGGTTTTCTTTCCATTCTTCCGATTGATCAAGGAATTGAACACAGTGCCGGTGCATCTTTTGCCAAGAACCCAGCCTACTTCGATCCGGAAAACATAGTGAAGCTTGCTATTGAAGGAGGTTGTAATGCAGTAGCGACAACCTATGGTGTATTGGCCATGATGTCGCGCAAGTATGCGCACAAGATACCCTTCATTGTAAAGATCAATCATAACGAATTGCTTACATACCCCAACAAGCATGACCAGATCATGTTTGGTTCGGTTGAAGAAGCCTGGAATCTGGGCGCAGTAGCCGTAGGTGCTACCATCTATTTCGGTTCGGATAACTCTACACGTCAGATACAGGAAGTGGCTGCAGCTTTTGAGCGTGCGCATGAATTAGGAATGGGTACAATTCTTTGGTGCTACATCCGAAACAATGCCTTCAAACAAGGCAGCAAAGATTATCACGTTTCGGCTGACCTTACCGGCCAGGCGAATCACCTGGGTGTAACCATTCAGGCAGACATCATCAAGCAGAAGCTTGCCGAAAACAATGGAGGCTACAAAGCACTCAACACGGGTGGCAGCAGCTATGGAAAACTGGATGAACGCATTTATACACACCTGACATCTGAGCACCCGATCGACTTGTGCCGCTACCAGGTAGCCAATTGTTATATGGGGCGTGCCGGTTTGATCAACTCTGGTGGTGAATCAAAAGGTGCCAGCGATTTGGCTGATGCCGTACGGACTGCAGTAATTAACAAACGTGCCGGTGGCATGGGCTTAATATCCGGAAGAAAAGCATTTCAACGTCCTTTAAAAGAAGGTGTAGAAATTTTGAATGCCATACAGGATGTTTACCTGGATAAGAATATAGACCTCGCGTAATTTAAACAACACAGCTTTGGAAGAAACTATGTCGTGGTTTAACAGAACCGATAAAGGAATTCTCACCCCAACGGAATCGAAACGCGAAGTTCCTGACGGACTTTGGTTCAAATCTCCGGGCGGAAAAATTATTCACACACGTGAACTGAAGAACAATGCCTTTGTGGTACCTGAAGAGGACTATCACGTGCGCGTAGGCTCGAAAGAGTACTTCGAAATTCTTTTTGATGACGGTGCCTTTACCGAACTGGATCCAAATATGGAGTCGGCAGACCCACTAAAGTTTAAAGACACTAAAGCTTATCCGAAGCGGATTAAAGAAACGCAGGAAAAAACCGAACTCAAAGATGCCGTGCGCACAGCCCACGGCAAAATGAGCGGTTTGGATATTGTGGTAGCTTGTATGGATTTCAGCTTTATTGGAGGATCCATGGGTTCAGTAGTAGGGGAAAAAATTGCCCGCGCTATGGATCATTCCCTGAAACACAAGAAACCCTTTTTGATGATTTCGCGCTCAGGTGGTGCACGCATGATGGAAGCTGGCTTATCGTTGATGCAGATGGCTAAAACATCCGCCAAAATTGCGCTGCTTGACCAAGCGGGTATTCCGTATATCTCATTAATGACCGATCCTACCACTGGCGGTGTAACCGCATCGTACGCCATGTTAGGCGATTTTAACATTGCAGAACCTGGTGCGCTAATCGGCTTTGCAGGCCCTCGCGTTATCCGCGAAACCATCGGCAAAGACCTGCCTAAAGGCTTTCAAAGTGCCGAGTTTGTATTAGACCACGGGTTCCTGGATTTTATTGTTGATCGGAGGAATTTGAAGAGTAAGTTGACTACGCTGCTGAAGATGTTGGAGGGATAAGGTCTTATTCTCTAAAATTTTTTGATTGTTTGATAGATAAGCCTGCAAAGTCAAACACATTGAAAAAAAGAAATGACTGCCCTGAAGCAGTCATTTCGAGAATAATGTTGATAGTCTAATCTCTGATTAATTATAACCCGAATTTTGAATCAGGTTCGGATTCACATTAATATCGCGCTGCGGTATCGGAAAAATCAGCTTGTCACTATCGTAAGGAAAAACCAAAGCTCCCTCAACAATGGATTCTTGCAGACGTTTCGCGTCATGAAGACGCTCTCCTTCATGAGCAAGCTCCAACTTTCTTTCCAATAAAATATCAGCTAATGTGATTGTTCCTATTGGAGGAAGACCAACGCGATCTCTGATAACATCGTCAATATCTTCAGCGGGCGTTGCCCCCACAGATGTACCGAGACGTTGATTACATTCTGCACGGGTCAGATACATCTCTGCCAACCGAATTACTTTTACATTTCCAAACTGGTTAGTCCACTTTCCAGAACGTGTTTCACCCGTACCTGGATCAGCAAAGAAAAAATCCAAACGATCATCATCAACCTCGTAAAGGTCAAGATGAGCTGTTTGAATTTCAATATCACCTCGTCCTCCGGATGCTGTGGGGGCAAAAAATGTCACCATATTATTTACCCCATCAACCGTGCTAACTGGAATATCAAATATATCCTCAGCAGTGGTTCCGGTATTGAAACAGTTGGCATAGGTGGGAAGTAAAGAATAATTACCCGATGTAATCACTCTATTGGCTGCATCTCTGGCATTGGCATAATCTGCCATTTGTAAATACACCCGGGACAGAAATGCAGCAGCTGCCTCTTTTGTAGCTTTTCCAGGACTTGGCCCTTCAGCAAGCTTTGTTTCAGCGCTCGTTAGGTCTGCCACAATTTGCGTATAAACCTCCTGTACGGTAGCACGAGGAACCAACGCAACACTATTTCTATCCTCTGTCAACATCAACGGTACACCAAGATTTGTGCTTACACTTCCGGCTGAATAAGGTTTTGCAAAGAATTTGATAAGCTCGAAATAGGAAACGCCTCTCAAAAATAACGCCTCACCTTCTACTTGATCGCGATCTTCCTCGTTCACAACATCAAGTGCACTTAATACGTTATTGGTAACATTAATTGTATTATATGCGTTTGTCCACAATGCAGCTACATCAGCATTCAGTGTAATCATCTCTTTACGGTAAATGTCAGCAACATCATTAAATGTTCCGGAAAATACGATTTCACCATTTGCCGCCAAAATTTCACTATTTCTAAATGTGTTTCCACCAAAGAACGCTCCGGCAGAAAGTCCGTTATATGCACCCAACAATGTGGTCTTAACATTTTTATCATTTGCCAGAGCTACTGCATCACCTGTATTGTTTGGATCAACAGGCTCTAGTTTGTCTTCACAGGAAACCCCAATGAAGAAAAACGTGATAAGGATAAGTAATCTATAATTTGTTGTCTTCATGTTCTGTAATTTTTAAAAACCAACTTTTAATCCAACAGTAAAGTTCTTAGGCTGAGGTGCAGCATAAAAATCGTTTCCAAGATTTACGTTACTGGCATTAAAGTCAGTATTCACTTCAGGATCCCAACCCTTATAATCTGTAAAAGTTAACAAATTCTGGCCTGTAACGTAAATACGGGCACTACTAAGAGACAGTCTGTTAGCTATGGAAACAGGAACATTATACGCAACGGTTAATGTCTTTAATCTCATGTATGAACCATCATACAAAAAACGACTTGACGACTGAGCTCCATTGTTTCCATAAAGTCGAGCTTGAGGTACATCTGTAATGTCGCCCGGATTTCTCCAACGCCTCATCTGATCAGCGGTTGAATTATCCTCATATCTTCCATTGGCTGACATAAAGCTACCGGCTCCATCAAAAATCTTATTACCTGTTACGCCTTGAAACAAAACAGAAAGCTCAATTCCCTTGTAAGAGACATTGGCATTAAATCCATAAATCCCCGTTGGAGTCGGGTTTCCAAGTACAATAGATTCTGCCGAATTGAATACCCGTGTAACGTAGCGATCACCATAAACACTGTTTGGAACAATAAACGCGGTTCCATTGTCAATTTCAGTTTGAGTGGGCGTTCTGTTCAGGAAGAAGAGTGCATCACCGTTAGCCGGATTTGCTCCAGCATATTCCCGTCCGTAAAATGCTCCAATGGGCTGGCCAACAATTACAGCATTTAAGAAACGTGAACCTGTTGGACCAATACGAGTTTCATCCCCATTCAAACTTAATATCTTGTTTTGGTTCGTTGCATAATTACCTCCGATACTAATTGACCAGTCTGCATTTTTTAATACAGAATAATTTAGAACAATTTCGAAGCCCTTATTCTCCAAACTACCAACGTTTCTAAATTGGGTTGTAAAGCCTGAAGTTGAGGGAACGGGAGTATTTAGCAATAAATCTGTTGTCTGTTTGTTATAATAATCTATTTCACCCGTAAGTCTATCATTGAAAAGACCAAAATCAAAACCAATATCAAATTGCGCTGTCTTTTCCCAACGTAATTCAGGATTAGGTATTTGCGAGGGGGTCAGTCCGGATTCTCCACCATAGGCAACTCCAGAGTATTGAGCCAAATATCTGTAATTCGGTATTCCTGCATTTCCAGTAAACCCATAGCTTGCTCTGAATTTAAGGAAACTGACTGTACTCTGGTTACTTAGGAAATTTTCCTGACTCAATATCCACCCTGCAGAAGCTGCCGGAAAGAAACCATATTTATAATCAGGTCCAAATTTTGATGAAGCATCCGTACGGCCACTTAAGCTTAACAGATATCTATCTTTGAACTTATAATTGGCGCGAGCAAAGAAAGAAAGAAAAGCCTCTTCCGCTAGTGTAGACGTAATAAATACAGGCTCTGCCGCAGAGGTTAGCTTCTTTAACTCGGGTAATGGAAAACCCTGACCTTGGGCATCTGTTACATCTATTGACTTCTCCTGAAGTTCTGTTCCACCAATTATCGACAAAGAGTGTTGATCGAATGTTTTGTCATAGGCTACCATTGCTCTGGCTGTATAATTGAAGGCTTGCACCCACCTTGATTGACCATAACCTCCAACTGCGCGACCGGTTTGTGTGAACTCATTTTGGTAACGATCATCATTTTGAGTAAGTAAATCAAAACCATATTCACCAATTACTCGCAAATCGTCCGTTAATTTATAAGTAGCTCCTAATGAAACGATATTTCTAAACACACTCACTAAAAAGTTTGAATTCTCCAACTCGACTGTTGCCGGATAATATGACATAGAAGGATTTATCGCATCGTCAAACAAATTTCCTTGCTTATCCCGTACTGGAGTAATTGGAGCCTGTGCTACAAGCTGAAGCGGAGTAGAAAATGCATTATCAGAAGATAAGCGATTGTTCATCGATTTTGATATAGCAATATTGGCTTGAAAACTTAGCTTATCGGTTGCTTTATGGTCAAGATTCAAGCGACCACTTACCCTTTTAAAGCTATTCCCAATTAAGATACCATCCTGATTGGTGTAACCTCCACTGAAAGCAAAAGTAGTTTTCTCATTTCCTCCGCTAGCGGTAAGATCAAATGAAGTAATATTCGCTTTTTGATATGCCTCCTTTTCCCAATCTGTATCAGTCTCAAGTGTTCGCCAATCCGTGTCTCCTCCCAAATAATCCATATATCCTTCCCAGAACTCTAACCACGAGCCCGGATAGTCGGCAGGATTATTGATCGGATCAAAGCCATCAGCTAAGTCATTATTATATGCTGACTCTCGCATCAACTCAACATATTGTTCTGAGTTCAGGAAATCTCTGTTCCTTGTAGGTTTACTACTGCCATATTGAAAATTGGCTGTAAAATTTGTCTTTCCTGCTTTTCCACGCTTTGTGGTGATTAGCACAACTCCATTAGCACCTCGAGACCCATACAATGCGGAGGCTGATGCATCTTTCAAAATTTCAATTGACTCAATATCATTAAAATTGATGTCGGCTAAAGCATTAGTGGCCGACTCATTACTGGAAAAGTTATCCGCATTTACAATCATTCCATCCACAACATAAAGCGGTTCATTGCTCGCGGAAATAGATGACGAGCCACGAATCCGTATATTCATTCCCTGACCCAGTTTTCCATTTTGTGAGGTAACCAAAACACCTGCAGCTCTTCCTTGAAGTGCTTGCTCAAACGTTGTAACCGGTACGTTCTGAATAGCATTACCACTAACCTTAGCAATATTACCGGTAAGGTCTTGCTTAATTTGAGTACCGTAACCCGTTACTACAACTTCAGAAAGCTGTGTGATATCAGAGGTCAATTGAACATCTACAACTGACCTAGATCCCACTGATACTTCAGCATTTACATAACCAATAAATGAAAATGTCAAAATTGTTTCATCTGAAGAAACGCGAATGCTGTAATTTCCATTCACATCGGTTGCTGTACCCACCGAAGTGCCTTTCACAACAACGTTAACCCCTGGTATCGGGGCACCATCTTCCTGTGAAGTTACCCTTCCGGTAACTACACGCTCTTGTGCTATTGCGGAAACGCCAAGCCCAACGAGAAATAATACTGGTAAAATTCTTCTCATACATTAAGATTTTATTTTAATAATTAAAGATACACCTTAATATTCCGTCATCAACCTAGCTAATTAATTATTTACAAAACCCTAGTACCGTTAGTGGTACCTTTTAAGAGAACGTTTACACCAGGTAATGGGGATCCGTCATCTGCGGATGTCACCTTTCCCGATACTGTTCGCTCCTGTGCCCACGTATAGGACACGAATGCGAACAAGAAGTACACAAGTACAATCTTCTTCATAATTTGGTTTAGGTTTATGTTTAAAAGATTAGGCAATTTAGGGCAATAACCCGGAGGATTAAAAGAAAATTGGTCAATTTTTGCCCTATCCAAAATAAACAACTAATAAGCTGACCATCAACCAAATGATATTCATTGGTTTTAGTGAAGTTCTAATAAATAAAAAGCCCTCAGGAGATTCCCGAGGGCTAATACTTAATAGTAAGAATAATCTTAGACTTTCTACGCCTCTGCCACCGGCTCAACCGATACAAATGAGCGATTTTCACGACCTTTTTTAAATACAACTACACCATTTGTTAAGGCAAATAGGGTGTGATCTTTGCCTAAACCCACGTTTTTGCCTGGATGGTGTTTGGTGCCGCGCTGGCGCACGATAATATTACCGGCAACCACTTTCTGGCCACCAAATACCTTAACGCCCAACCGTTTGCTTTCCGATTCGCGGCCGTTCTTTACTTTACCTTCTCCTTTTTTATGTGCCATCTTTAAATGCTTTAGGAATTAACCAATGCTTTCAATCTGAACCTTCGTGAACTGCTGGCGATGACCGTTTTTCACGGTATAGCCTTTTCTACGTTTCTTTTTAAAGACAATTACCTTATCGCCTTTTACGTGCTCCAGTATCTTACCTGATACCTTCGCGCCTTTAACAGTAGGGGCGCCAATTTCTACTTTTCCGTCACGGTCGAGCAGAAGCACCTGATCGAAGTCTACACTTGATCCGGCTTCTCCCTCCAGCTTGGGAGCGTAGATATACTGGTCTTTAGCCACTTTGAACTGTGTTCCGGCAATGTTTACAATTGCATACATAGCTTTTCAAAAATTGGACTGCAAAGGTAGAAAAAGAATTCAGATTTCAGAACCGCGGATATGGAAATTGGCCCACTAACCCCTGAAATAAGACCCTTTCGGGGATCAGAAAAAAATAAAAAAAAATTTCTGACCGGTTTTAAGTGAAAGCAGAGCATTGAAAGGCCCTACCAACCACCTAAAACACAACCATTTATAAACCTTCGAAATATGCAAATTCAGCATGAAAACCGAATTTTTGGCTGCTGAGCATCTTTTGATTTGTAGTGCTCATTTCAAATATTTGTACGCTTACACAAGCCGGAAAGAGGTGAGTCTTGTTTCCGGTTAATACAAGTAAATTTTTTTGATTTTTTAACCTGGCAACCACGGTGGTACATGCCCCAGCACACCGTCCGCGGAAGTCTGATAAATATTTAAACAACCCTAAAACCCAAGGAAAGATGAGCCATTCTTTACCAGAAGAACCCATTTTGAAGGAAAACAAAGACCGTTTTGTACTCTTCCCCATTCAACAACACGACATCTGGAAATTTTATAAACAGGCTGAAGCCAGCTTTTGGACAGCTGAAGAAATTGACCTGAGCCAGGACCTTACCGACTGGGAAAACCTGAATGACGGTGAGCGCCATTTCATTAAACACGTACTCGCTTTCTTTGCCGCCAGCGATGGTATCGTAAATGAAAACCTGGCCGAGCACTTCGTTTCAGAGGTTCAATACACAGAAGCCAAGTTTTTCTATGGTTTCCAGATTGCCATTGAAAACATTCACTCTGAGACATACTCACTATTAATAGATACGTATGTAAAAGATCCCAAAGAAAAGGACTCTTTATTTCACGCCATCGAAACGATCGACTGCGTGAAGAAAAAAGCAGATTGGGCATTGCGTTGGATATCGAACGGAAGTTTTCAGGAACGTTTGATCGCTTTTGCCGCTGTTGAGGGCATATTCTTCTCGGGCTCTTTCTGTTCTATTTTCTGGTTGAAGAAGCGCGGCCTTATGCCGGGCTTGAGCTTCTCCAACGAATTGATTTCCAGAGATGAAGGACTGCATTGCGATTTTGCTTGCCACCTCTATACACAACATGTAGTCGGTAAACTGCCGGAACAAACGGTGATTAACATTATTAAGGATGCCGTTGAAATTGAAAAAGAATTTGTGACCGATGCGCTGCCGGTAAATCTCATTGGAATGAACGCAGAGCTGATGCGTCAATATATTGAGTTTGTGGCCGACCGCTTGTTGAATGAATTAATTGGCAAGAAGGTTTATGGTGCCACCAATCCATTCGACTTTATGGATATGATTTCACTGCGCGGAAAAACAAATTTCTTTGAAAAACGCGTGGCAGAATACCAGAAAGCCGGAGTGTTGAACAGCTCGGAAAAAGATTCGTCTCCGAAGTTTTCACTCAATGAAGATTTTTAATATCTTCAAAACACTTTTCACCATTTTTTAAACTCTTTAAACAACCCTAAGAAATGCTTGTCATAAAAAGAGACGGACGCAGAGAGTCCGTAAAGTTTGACAAAATCACCGCACGCATTGAAAAGCTCTGTTACGGACTGGATACGAAGTATATCAGCCCGGTAGAGGTTGCCATGAAGGTGATTAATGGTTTGTATGATGGCGTAAGCACCGTGCAACTGGATAATCTGGCCGCTGAAACTGCCGCCACGTTAACCACGAAGCACCCCGACTACGCCAAGTTGGCTGCTCGTTTGGCTACGTCCAACCTACATAAGGTTACGAGCAAGTCTTTTTCCAACACCATGAAGCGCTTGTACACGTACGTGGATCCCAAAACGGGTGAAAACGCACCTCTCATCTCCAAGGAAACCTGGAAGATTGTGCGCGACCATGCCGCTGAATTGGATGAAGCCATCATTTACGATCGTGATTTCAGCTACGACTATTTCGGCTTTAAAACACTGGAGCGTTCGTACCTGATGAAGATTGATGGTAAGGTGGTGGAACGCCCACAACACATGTTGATGCGTGTAGCCGTTGGTATTCATGGCGAGGATATTCCCGCAGCGATTGAAACCTACAACCTGCTTTCAGAAAAATGGTTTACGCATGCAACGCCTACATTGTTCAATGCCGGTACACCTAAGCCACAATTATCGTCATGCTTCCTGCTCACCATGAAGGATGACAGCATTGATGGCATTTACGATACACTAAAGCAATGCGCAAAGATTTCTCAATCAGCCGGAGGCATCGGCTTGAGCATCCATAGCGTTCGTGCAAAAGGATCATACATTAAAGGAACAGGCGGAACATCAAACGGTATTGTACCGATGCTCCGCAACTTCGACATGACCGCACGTTATGTAGATCAGGGTGGTGGAAAACGTAAAGGAAGTTTTGCCATCTATCTCGAGCCGTGGCATGCTGATGTGTTCGATTTCCTCGACCTGAAGAAAAATCACGGTAAAGAAGAAATGCGTGCACGCGATCTGTTCTACGCCATGTGGATACCAGACCTGTTCATGCAGCGTGTGGAGAACAACGAAATGTGGTCGCTCTTCTGCCCGAATGAAGCACCCGGCCTGGCCGATGTGTGGGGTGAAGAATTTGAACGCTTGTATGATAAGTACGAAAAAGAAGGCAAGGCCCGCAAGCAAGTAAAAGCACAAGACCTGTGGTTTGAAATTCTGGAATCACAAATCGAAACCGGAACACCATATATTTTATATAAGGATTCTGCCAACAGAAAATCGAACCAGAAAAACCTGGGTACAATCAAGTCGAGCAACTTGTGCACGGAAATTATCGAGTACACTTCTAAAGATGAAGTTGCCGTATGTAACCTCGCTTCATTGGCGTTGCCGAAGTTTGTAACAGACGATGGCAAGTTTGATCACCAGAAATTATACGAGATCACCAAAGTAGTTACCCGCAACCTCAACAAGGTTATTGATGTAAACTACTACCCGGTTGAAGAAGCACGCAACTCCAATATGCGCCACCGCCCTATTGGGTTAGGCGTGCAAGGATTGGCCGATGCCTTTATCATGCTGCGCATGCCGTTCGACTCGGAAGAAGCACGCAGGCTGAATGAAGACATCTTCGAAACCATCTACTTCGGTGCCATGGAAGCATCTATGGAGCTGGCGAAAGTGCAGGGGCCATACGAAACCTTCAAAGGTTCTCCGGTATCGAAAGGCATCTTCCAGTTCGATATGTGGGGCGTGAATCCAAAGAGCGGACGCTGGAACTGGGAACAACTAAAGCAAGAAGTGAAGAAGCACGGTGTGCGCAACTCCTTGTTGCTTGCTCCGATGCCTACGGCTTCTACTTCGCAGATTCTTGGTAACAACGAATGCTTTGAGCCATACACATCAAACATCTACACCCGCAGAACACTTTCCGGTGAATTCATCATTGCCAACAAGCATTTGATGAAAGACCTGATTGATCTCGGTTTGTGGAATGAAACGATGCGCCAGAAGCTTATTGCTACTAATGGTTCGGTACAACCGATTCCGGAGATTCCGCAAAACATCAAAGACATCTACAAAACCGTTTGGGAAATTTCTCAAAAGGCCATTATTGATATGTCGGCCGATCGGGGTGCGTACATCTGCCAGTCGCAGAGTTTGAACATCCACTTGAAGGATCCGAACTTCGGCAAACTTACTTCCATGCACTTCTACGCGTGGAAGAAAGGATTGAAAACCGGCATGTATTACCTGCGCTCAACGGCAGCTGCGGATGCCATTAAGTTTACGCTTGATAAAACGGCCATGCAGCAAACCGTTACAGCCGAGGCTGCCGTTGGCGCCACGGTTGCAGCAACCAAGCCAGAACCACAAAAGGAACTGGCCTACACGCAAGTGGCCGACTACGAAAAGAAAATGTCGGACATGGCCTGCTCGCTGGATAATCCGGATGCGTGCGAGGCGTGTGGTAGCTAATTGAATTTGCTCACTAAAACAAAAGCCCCGATGAAGTTTCATCGGGGCTTTTTATTTCTGCTTTTCCTCGTGAATACGTTACCTAAAACTAAAACGGCAAATCATCGCTTGAGTTTGAATCCGGCATAAACGATTGATCCGGAGGTGGGGCCATTTCGCGTTGATCCTGCGTGCTCTTCTGAATTTTCCATGCACGCACATCGGTATACCAACGGCCATTGTACTCACGACTTTCAATATTGATGGAGGCGGTTATTCTGTCGCCTGGGTTAAGGCGGTTTTCGTCAACCTTTTCGCCCCATAACGACAAGCATACTTTTTTTGGATACTGACCGGGTGTTTCGAGGATAAACTCCTGCTTTTTCCATGTTCCGTTTTTTCCTTGTCCGCTTTGCATGGGCAAAAGCGATACTACTGTTCCTGTTATTTCCATAGTAACAATTAAAAGAATTAGAGATTACAAAAGTTTTGACAGATCAAGTTCAAAGCCAGGCAAAACAACTTCACCGCTCAACTTTGAATTGAAATTATCGATTGAGGTGACAGACTCATTTGGCCTATAGATGAACGCCTTCTTTTCAATTGGATCGATAAGCCATGCCAGACGGCAACCATTGCGGATCCAATCATCCATCTTGGATTTAAGCTGGCTAAGACTATCCGATTCTGATCGTACTTCGATAATGAAATCCGGGGTGAGAGGTGCAAATTTTTTCTGCTGTTCATCAGTCAAACTTTCCCAGCGTTGCTTCACAACAAAAGCAGCATCAGGCGCTAAAACAGATTGATCAGGAAGTTTGAATCCGGCTGAGGAATCAAAGATATAACCCGAGTGCTCATTTTTATCATACCAATTGGCTAATGACGAATAAATTCTGAAATGGATATTACCAGTTTTACTTCCTGATGGCGACATAATAATTATTTGCCCTTTGCTGTTTCGCTCGATACGCAACGGATCGTTAGCTGCGCAAAATTCAAAGAATTCATCATCACTAAACTGCGTATCAGATGGGAATTTCAAAATGAAGCTTTCCATACATCAAAGGTAACCAAAATTAGGAGGAAATGATTCTTTTAAAGCGCCCCAGCCTTGATTTCATCCACCACAGCAGGGTCGAGCAAGGTAGTAACATCTCCTAAATCCGTGGTATTTCCTTCGGCAACTTTTCGCAAAATTCTGCGCATAATTTTTCCGGAGCGTGTTTTGGGCAAGCCACTCACAAACTGAATCTTGTCGGGTTTGGCAATGGGGCCAATAATTTTGGCCACCAGCTCGCGGATTTCCAGGCGTAATTTTTCTTCCTCGTGTGGCTTATCGTAACAGATTACGTATGCATAAATACCCTGCCCTTTAATATCGTGTGGATAACCTACTACCGCTGTTTCGCATACTGCTGAATGTTCATCAACCGCACTTTCAATTTCGGCTGTACCCAAATTATGGCCCGACACAATAATCACATCATCCACACGTCCGGTGATGCGGTAGTAGCCTTCGGCATCGCGCCTGCATCCGTCTCCTGTAAAATATTTTCCAGGAAAGGTGGAGAAATACGTTTCCCGAAAACGTTGATGATCGCCATAAATGGTGCGCGCCATTCCCGGCCATGGAAAACCGATTGTCAGTCGTCCTTCGCCCGGAGAAGTAGTTACTTCTTGTCGCTTTTCGTCCATAATAACCGGCTGAACGCCAGGCAATGGAAAGGAAGCAAAAGCGGGTTTGAGTTTGGTGATGTGTGCGATTGGTGAAATCATAAACCCACCTGTTTCGGTTTGCCACCACGTATCCACAATTGGGCACTTGCCCCTGCCAATGTGTTCATGGTACCAATGCCAGGCCTCCTCATTGATGGGCTCACCAACCGTGCCCAGTACTTTTAAGTTGTGGAGATCATATTGCTTTACGAAACTCAACGGTGCTTTTTCCAACGAACGGATGGCCGTGGGTGCGGTATAAAAAATATTGACGCGATGTTTTTCAGCTACATGCCAGAAGCGCCCCATATCGGGCCAGGAAGGAACACCTTCAAACATCAAGGTAGTGGCACCTGCAGACAGCGGACCATATACGATGTAAGAATGTCCGGTTATCCAGCCTACATCGGCTGTACACCAATACACCTGGCCTTCCTGATACTGAAATACCGTGCGAAATGTGAAGTTCGTATACACCATATACCCACCAATGGTGTGTACCATGCCCTTGGGTTTTCCGGTGGAACCTGATGTGTATAAAATAAACAACAGGTCTTCCGCATCCATTTCTTCTGCGACACACACATCCGGCATATTTTTTATCGCCTCATTCCACCACACATCGCGATCGGCTTTCATAACCACCTTTGAACCCGTGCGTTTCTTTACAAGCACCCTTTCAACAGAAGGACAACTCTCCAGTGCTTCATCCACAATGGCTTTCAGGTTTATAACTTTATCTCCCCGATAAGAGCCATCGGTAGTCAGTACCAATTTACATCCGGCATCATTGATGCGATCAATCAATGATCGCGAAGAAAATCCGGCAAAGACAACTGAATGAACCGCACCGATACGCGCACAGGCCAACATGGCAAACGCTACTTCCGGAATCATCGGCATGTAAATGCAAACCTTGTCGCCTTTTCTCACACCTTGTGCTTTCAGCATGTTGGCCACCCGGCAAACCTCATGGAATAATTCCTGGTAGGTAATGTTGCGCGGCTCTTCTGAAGGATCATTCGGTTCCCAGATGATGGCTGTCTGGTTGGCGCGCTCAGGCAAGTGACGATCCAGGCAGTTCTCGGTGATATTCAGTTTTCCTCCAAGAAACCATTTCACTTCGGGTTTATGAAAATCCCATTCCAGCACCTTATTCCATTTTTTACGCCACAGAAAATCGTCTGCCACTTCAGCCCAAAAGGCTTCGGGGTTTTCAATGCTGTACTGATATTGCTTCCGGTAATCCTCTTGTGATTGAATGATCTGCATACTAAGCACTTTACCAGTTCTAAAATCTATTTGTTTTGGGAAAAATGCAAAAATCGAGTTCCTTAAAAACAGGTTGGTTAGTCTGATTTAACCTGTTTGTTACTCTTCGCGAGGAAATGAAAAATCCGTACCATAGCAACTGCCGCAAGGAAATTCAGCGGAAACCAGAGTATCCATCCCCATGGAAACGTCCGGGCTAAAACGACTTCACCAAAATTGAAAATAATAAGAACAGCAGAAGCAATCCATATCTCATTTTTCTTCCCAATTCGCCAAAGGTTTATAGCATATGGTATTCCTGAAATTGCTGGACTTATTAGCGAGCAAACCAGCACAATAATTGTGTTTGGGAACAGTATAACTTCCTCATCTTGATGCTCATGCTTAATTTCTTCCTTCGCTAATGAGTCAAGTACCTTTATTTTTGTTGTATCTTCAACAGGTAAATTTCTTCTCTCCAATTCATCAATGGCTGCCAGCACAGCCTCAGCCTGAAACAACGCTCTCCTCTCAACTATCGATTTTAGTTCATAATCCGTTTTGCCCACCATTTTTCTGCCAAAGAATTCTCTCATCCGAATTACAGAAAATATTCAACTGCCACCGCCACCAGCGCGCCCAATATGGCTACCGTAAGCTTTCGTGCGTTAAAGTGATGCTCAGGGCTGCTTTCAAAAACAATGGTTGTAGAGATATGCAGAAAGTTTCCGCTCACCAGTGCATAAAGCAATACTAATCCCGATTGGGAAAGAATTTCAGCTTCTACCAGGTATGTGGAGATTAACAACCCGATTGGTGCCGCAACCGAAAATACAATGAGGTATGGAATTGCTTTATTCTTGGAATGAAGTTGAAACGAAAGCACAGTCATTAACGCAAAAGCTGCCGGAGCCCGATGCAAGGCAATGCCTAACAACACGGCATTCACATCATATTGAATACCTGAAGCCGGTTGTGCCAACATGGCGCCCTCCAGGAATGCATGTACACACAGCGCCATCAACAACACAATTGCCGAAACTTGTTCATGATAATGCGAATGTTTGTGGTCGTGCGCATGATCATGGGTGTGAATGTGTCCGTGTTCAACACCCGATGTAAAATGTTCCAGAATCTGTTGCAGAAAAAATCCACACAAAACAAAAAGGCCAATCAGCTCAACTTCGCCATGTCCTCGATAAAGCTCCGGTAATATGTGAACCACCGTAATTCCGAAAAGATAGGCACCGGCAAATACCAGGAGTAGCCGATAGCTCCGGGTTTTACCACTTGGCAGCAAATAAACCAACAACCCCGAAAGGAGTGGTGTAAAGAAAAGTACCAGCAATTTGAGGGTCATTGTATTACTTGAGTTTAATACTGGTTTTCAATGGTTCTGATAAAAATACGTCTGTTCCTCCCTGATCATTGGAATAAATGATAAATCCTTCGATATCGGAACGGCTTTTCAATACTTCAATGGCACGCTCATGCCCCATGACCATAAAAGCTGTGGCCCACGCATCCGCTGTAATGGCATCAACCGCGAAAACAGAAGCACTCAGAATTTCTTTACGTGCAGGATAACCCGTTTCCGGATCAATGGTGTGTGAATATTTTTTACCGTCTATTTCACGATAATTGAAATAGTTGCCCGATGTGGTAAAGGATTTATCTTTCAATGAAGCATACGCTTTGAAAAAAAGATGTTCGCGCGTAGAAGCCGGATCTAAAATACCGATCTCCCAAGGCTTTTTCGTTTTCAGGTTGATACCACAGGCCATGCCCTCTCCGCCAATTTCTACAAACGCATTAACAATACCCTTGACTTTCAGAAAATCTGCAATCACATCAGCACCATAACCCTGCCCGATCCCACCAAAATCAAGTTGTGTACGGCTATCTGTTTTCCACACACTATCCGCATTGAATTGAATCTTTTCAAAACCCACCACCTCACGAATGGAATCTACCTGAAGGTTATCCGGATTCAGTGGTTCAGCCGGGCCGAAACCCCAAGCATTTACCAGTGGCATCACAGTAGGATCAAATGCTCCGGAAGAAGCATTGAAAACCTCGCGCGACTTTTTAAGCACCGGCAAAAAGTACGGGAGTGAAAACCTAAATCCATCTCCTTGATTGAATTGTGTGATCTCCGAATCAGGCAAATAGGTGTTGATGCTCTGATTCACAACTTCTAGCAACGAATCTACAGAAGGCTTGAAATTGCGACCCTGTTCGTCAAAATACGTAATGTGATAAGATGTTCCCATGGTTTTCCCTTCAATCATAATGGGAACCGGCTGGCTTTTCCGGTAGAGGTAAACCGAATACACCGTAAGGATCAATAGAATGCTGTAGATGATATTCTTGGTGCGGTTGTTCATTCGTTGAAAATTGAAGCGCAAGTTATAGAAATTGTCTAAATGCAACACTGTTGCTTTAAAACAAATCCGCACGAATTGAGTACCTTCGCGAAACATCACGACATGCGCGAGGACTATTTGCAGGGAGATTCGGATAACCAGACAGCTGCCGAAAAAGAAATCGAAAAGGCGCTCAGGCCGCTCTCTTTCCATGATTTTACGGGGCAACAAAAGGTTGTTGACAACATCAAAATATTCGTAGAAGCTGCCCGTCAACGGAACGAATCATTGGATCATGTATTACTGCACGGACCTCCGGGGTTGGGCAAAACTACCTTGTCGTACATCATTGCCAACGAACTGGAAACGAACATCAAAATCACTTCCGGCCCGGTACTGGACAAGCCGAGCGATCTGGCGGGTTTGCTTACCAACCTTGAAACAAACGATGTGCTTTTTATCGATGAGATTCACCGGCTGAATCCGATTGTGGAGGAATACTTGTATTCTGCCATGGAGGATTTCAAAATCGATATTATGCTGGATACAGGTCCGAATGCTCGCTCAATTCAGATCGGGTTGAATCCCTTTACACTGATTGGCGCCACCACGCGTGCCGGACTATTAACTTCGCCACTCCGGGCGCGCTTTGGTATTAACGCACGATTGGAATACTACGATTCAACGCTGCTCCAGAAAATCATCAATCGCTCTGCTTCAATCTTAAATACACCTATTGATACAGAAGCTGCTTTTGAAATTGCCAGGAGAAGCCGTGGTACTCCGCGTATTGCCAACAACCTGTTGCGCAGAACACGCGACTTTGCCCAGATAAAAGGTGACGGAACGATAACGCTTGCCATTGCGCAACTGGCCCTGAATGCACTTGATGTAGATGAACACGGGCTGGATGATATGGATAACCGCATTCTGCTTACCATCATTGAAAAGTTTAAAGGCGGGCCAGTGGGGATTTCCACGATTGCTACTGCTGTTGGCGAAGAGGCCGAAACGATAGAAGAGGTGTACGAACCATTTCTGATTCAGGAAGGATATATCAAACGAACATCACGCGGACGAGAGGCCACTGAACTGGCTTATCTTCATTTAAAAATCGTTCCACCGCAAAGTAAGCGGCCGGGTTTATTCGACTAGTCTTTTTCGTCTAGCACTTGTGACTCGTGAAAAATAAATTAATCCCTTACAGAAAAGATTTAAAAGAGAAAGCACGCAAGCTTCGTAAGGAAAGCACAATCTCTGAAACTACTCTGTGGCAGGAAATCAGAAGAAGAAAAATTTTAGGCTATCAATTTCACCGACAAGTTCCATTACTCGACTACATCGTTGATTTTTATTGTCATGAACTTCAACTGGTTATTGAAGTTGATGGTGCAAGCCATTCAACAAGTGAAGCGCAAAAGAGAGATCAGGTAAGGCAATCCCGAATTGAAGAGCACGGTGTTACCTTCCTGAGGTTTGATGATTTGTTCGTTAGAAATCAAACTGAAAAAGTTGTTGCTGAAATATCAAAGTGGATTAAAGAAAACGTTTTACACCCCCCTATCCCCCCTAAAGGGGGGCACATACCCAATCCCCCCCTCGAGGGGGGCCGGGGGGGTGTAAAACACTACACATCATTCATTAAGTCTACCGCAGCACAACTGGGCTTTTCATTTTGTGGCATTTCCAAAGCTGAATTTCTGGAAGAAGAGGCTCCAAAACTTGAAGCCTGGCTTAAACGCGGCTACCAGGGTAAGATGCAGTACCTTGAAAACCATTTCGACAAGCGGCTTGATCCAACCAAACTGGTACCTGGCGCAAAATCGGTGATCAGCCTGGTGTATAATTACTACCCAAAAAAAGATTTAGCGCAACCCGATAACCTTAAAATTGCCAAGTATGCGTATGGTGAGGATTATCACTTCGTAATCAAAGATAAACTCAAAGATTTTTTCCAGCGTATTCAGGATGAAATTGGTGAGGTGAACGGTCGCGTATTTGTAGACTCAGCACCGGTGATGGAACGCGCGTGGGCAAAAAAATCCGGGTTGGGATGGATCGGAAAAAATTCTTTGTTGCTGAATCGCTCTTTGGGCAGTTTTTTCTTTTTGGCCGAAATCATTCTTGACCTGGAACTGGAATACGATGGCCCCATTAAAGATTATTGCGGCACCTGCACTGCCTGTATGGATGCGTGCCCTACCGATGCCATTCCGCAACCCTACGTGGTAGATGGAAGCAAATGTATTTCGTACTTCACCATTGAATTGAAAGAAGAAATACCCAACGAAGTAAAAGGAAAATTCGAAAACTGGATTTTTGGGTGCGACATCTGCCAGGATGTGTGCCCGTGGAATCGCTTTTCACAACCGCATAATGAACCGCGCTTTCAGCCTCACCCCGATCTTGAGCACCTATCGCAAAACGACTGGAAAGAAATCACCGAAGAAGTTTTTCGAAAAGTCTTTAAGAAATCTGCTGTGAAGCGCACCGGCTTTACAGGATTGAAAAGAAATATAGAGTTTGTAGCAAAATAACTACTTCATAATGGTAGCCACTTCTTCTGCCACCTTCTGATTAAACTCGAAGGCCAACTTCTGGTGATTAACCAAATCAATAATTGTTCCGATTAAACACAGTCCACCCGTGAAGAGATAAAGTAAACCCATGCCAATCTGTCCAAGTAAAAAGCGATGTACACCGGCAACAATAATTAGCCCGAGCAAGGCTGTAATTAAAATCACTTGAGGATCCTTTCTCCGTGTACGATAAATATTTGCAAAGCTTCTTGCCTTTTCATCATCCCAATCTTTTAACAGATTTTGAACATACACCATCTCTTCGCCTGTTAGTTCAGGGAGTACATCAGTTACTTTTGCCATAGGGTTTGTTTGATTTGAGGGTAAGTGAAATTATCCGATAAGTTAAAACAATAACCGCGAATATTCCTAGCGGGTGTGCGTGCCACGACTGTACAATTTCTCCTTTAAACAACCACGCAATTGATTTGCCCAACCCACAACCAGGACAAAAATCAAAACCGAGGTTACTTAACGGACATAACGTAAAATGATTTTGAACCGCGGGCTGATAAAAAGCCAGGGCGATCAACGCTACCGTCCAGAACATAGCTTCGGGTGGAAAATACCGGAATAGCAAACGAAATTTTGAAACCACCCGTGAATATAAATTAAAACCCCCTTGTTTTGGCAAGGGGGTTGATGAAACAAAATTTAAGCTACTACAAAACAGCGATTCAGGATCGCCTCGTACTGATTCCCAAACCTGGCGTAACACCAATGTTTGAGCTCCCGGATGTCATCGCCAATCAACAGGTTGATGGCCTTTCGCAGCTCCTTTTCAAAGAGCTGAGCGTCAAAACTCACTTTGGTGAGCACTTTCTTGACATAATTTAGCATCGCAATACGTAATGAACGGTTAAAAAATTAGTTATGCTTGCAACAGTTAAATTTAACATGGAGTTAAATGAACTGAAAGAACATTTTTAGTTTTGTAACGATCATTTTGGTACAGAGATTGAGTATGAGGCCGGATTTTTCGATAATCGTTCTTTTTACCCTGCTATTAGCCCTGCTGAGCGCAACGTTCACTTACGGACAGGATATTCAGATCACCTTAGGGCCCGATGAAATCGGTCAGAACCAAGCCTGGACCATAACCGTTTCGGTTCAAAACGAGCGATTGAAGAGCATTGACAACTTTCCGGATATTGACGGATTCTCAAAAGCCGGGCAATCCACCTCCTCGCAAACCAGTATCATCAACGGGCAGATTTCCTCCTCGCAAAGTATCATCATGTCGTACTTTCCGTCACGGCAAGGCACGATAACGGTTCCGGCCTTTAAAATGAAAGTGAACGATCAGGTGATCTCCTCACCCGGAAAAAAAGTGAAAGTTGGCCCACCCGTTACGCAACAACGCCAGGTAGATCCGTTCAGAAGTTTTTTTGAACGCGACAATGTATATGGTGCGCCACCCACCGAATACATCGACATTAAAGAAGATGCCTTTCTTGCGCTCACCACCAATAAAGATGAAGTGTATATTGGCGAAGGCGTGAATGCCGTATTGGGATTTTATGTTGCTGAAGACAACAAAGCACCACTGTATTGGCACGACATCAGCAAACAGATGTCGGAGATTCTAAAAAATTTAAAACCCGCCAATTGTTGGGAAGAAAATTTCAACATAGAAAACATTGAAGGAGAACGGATAACCTTAAATGGAAAACTGTACACGCGATACAAAATGTATCAGGCAACTTTTTATCCAATCAATACTGAACCGGTTGTGTTCCCAAGCGTTCCACTGGAAATGAAAAAATATAAAGTGGCAAAAAATCCTTCCTTCTTCGGGCAAAACCGGCAGGAGGATTTGAAGACATTTTACTCGAAACCAAAAACGGTGAAAGTAAAAGAGCTGCCTCCACATCCGTTGAGCAAGCAAGTGGCCGTTGGCGATTACCGGTTGGAAGAAAAAATAAGTTCAACCGCTTTGCAGACCGGAAAAAGTTTCTCGTACGATTTTATCATTTACGGAGAAGGAAATATTTCATCCATTGAAAAGCCGAACGTAAAAAACACGATCAACTTTGATTTTTACGAACCCAACGTTCGACAAAACATCAGGCGCGATGCAAACCGGGTAATGGGAAGCAAATCGTTCAGTTACTTTATTATCCCCAAAGAACCAGGCGAATTTAAACTGGCCGATGATTTTCAATGGATTTTCTTCAATCCCGTAAAGGCAACATACGATACACTGAAAGCAACCGCTTCTGTGGTGGTGGAAGGTGAAAGCTTGAAAAATGAAGTAATTGAATCCGTTGATGGAGGTTCTTTCTACGATCGCATCAATATGGCTGACAACACCCTCCGCGCCACGGGAGATAATCGCTGGCTTACAATTTTATTGAATAGTCTTATTTTGGTGATGTTGGCCGGATCGGCTTACCTTGTGTTCAAGAAATAATTCAAAATTCAACATTCAAAGTCTTAAAACTTTGAACCCTTCCAATAAATTTTGAATATTGATTTTTGTGAGTATCCGATCAGGCCGAAAGTAATAGATTAACCGTCATTGCGAGGGATCCCGATAACGATCGGGAGGCTGAAGCAATCTCATTCTCAACATTGAAATTGGGATTGCTTCGCTAGCGCCTGCTTACCGCAGGCTGGCTCACAATGACGAAAGCATTTAGGATTGGAGCGGATTATTCATATTGATTTTTGAATGCATGAATACTTACGGTAAACTTTTTCGGATCACTACATTTGGCGAATCGCACGGCCCCGCGATTGGCGTGACTATTGACGGATGCCCGGCCAGTCTTGACATCGATGAAGCGTTTATCCAATCAGAACTGGATCGCAGAAAACCCGGCCAGTCGAAAATAACCACGCAACGTAAAGAAGCTGATACATTCAAAATTCTCAGCGGTGTTTTTGAGGGAAAAACTACCGGAGCGCCAATTGCGCTGGTCATCGAAAATCAGGATCAGCGCAGCAAAGATTACAGCCATCTTGAAAATACCTTTCGGCCGTCACATGCCGATTACACGTACGAGACAAAATACGGTTTACGCGACTACCGGGGTGGCGGAAGAAGTTCAGCACGCGAAACAGCCGCTCGCGTAGCCGCAGGCGCTATCGCCAAATTATTACTGAGAAAAAAATCCATTGATATTCAGGCTTACGTTTCGAAGGTTGGCACTATCCAGGCACCTTTCTACACACAACTTGATCTTTCCAAAACAGAAGATAACATCGTTCGTTGTCCTGATCCGGCTACAGCCGAAAAAATGATTGCGCTGATTGATGAAACCCGTTTGAACCGCGATACCATTGGTGGTGTGGTAACCTGCGTAATCAAAAACACTCCGGTTGGATTAGGCGAACCCGTGTTCGATAAACTTCATGCCGAGCTTGGCAAAGCCATGCTGAGCATCAATGCGGTGAAAGGTTTCGAGTACGGAAGTGGTTTTGAAGGAACAACGTTAACAGGCTCACAACACAACGATGAATTTGTAAACGAAGGCGGCAAGATCAGAACCAAAACAAATCACTCAGGCGGTGTACAGGGCGGCATCAGTAACGGTGAAGATATTTATTTTAACGTGGCCTTTAAGCCGGTGGCCACCATTATGCAAGATCAACAAAGTGTAGATAAAGAAGGAAACGAAGTATCGGTGAGCGGCAAGGGACGACATGACCCGTGTGTGGTGCCGCGCGCTGTACCGATTGTTGAAGCCATGGCCGCCTTGGTGCTGGCCGATTTTCTGCTGCGCGCAAAAGTTTCGCGGATATAAATGAAAAAAATTTTACTCCTGGTACTGATATGCGTTTCGCTGTCGGTGCATGCCCAGGTGTATACGGTTGAAACCGTACCCAACACCAAGCTGATTAATAACAGTTATGTCAGTGACTTAACAAAAATTCTACACGACACCACAGTAAGCCGCATCAATCAATTGCTGGGCGATCTGGAAAGAGCCGCTACGGCACAGGTTGCCGTTGTCATGCTTCCTTCCATTGGCGAAGAAGATCATGTTGATTTTGCGCAACGCCTTTTCCGCCATTGGGGAATCGGGCAAGCGAGTAACGACAATGGACTGTTGATTCTGTTTATCATGGATCAGCGCACCATCCGGTTTCATACCGGTTACGGGGTTGAGGGCGTTTTGCCCGATGCTACCTGCAAGCGCATTCAACAGCGGTTCATGGTGCCCCATTTCAGGGAAGGTGATTACAATACTGGTATGCTTCGCGGTATTGAGGCCACAGTTTCCATTCTTTCCAAACCGGAAGCCATCGAAGAGTTATTTGCGCGTGACACCTCGCAAGATCACTACGCGTATATCGTGTTTGTCGCTTTGTATAGCGTGGTCGCGCTCGTATACTTACTGATGATCGCCATGTCAGGAAAATTCAAACAAGCAAATGAATATGAAGTTCAGAAAGTGACAATTTCACTACCACGTTGGTTGCTTCTTTATCTAGCTCTACCCCTGTTGCTGTTTTTTTTAGCTTACAATTTTAAATGGCCGCTTATTTGGTTTCCCGTAGTGTTTTACGCTTTAATTGTAATCTGGTTTATTGAACGATTTGCACGAGTTTCATCTAAAGGAAAAAACTTTGTAGTCAGGGGCCAGCAACAGGATGCCTATAACTTTATGAACGGGCAGAAGACATACTGGTTATTGATGGCCATATTTTTTCCTTTACCCATGATTTTTGTGTACCAACTGTTTCGTAGCAAACGTAATAGTTTCAGGGATCATCCGCGCACATGCAGAAAATGCAACGCTAAAATGGCTAAACTCTCAGAGGCGCAGGAAGACGAGTTTTTGAAAGAAGGACAAATAGCAGAAGAGAAAATAGGCACAATTGATTACGATGTGTGGAAATGTAACTCCTGCGGATCGACTGAAATTCTTCGGTACCCAAATAAAAATTCAAAATTCACTACCTGCCCGAAGTGCAGTTTCATGACTTACCACTTTGGTGCCAGACGAACCATCGAACGCGCCTCCTACTCTGCTGAGGGATATGGTGAAGAAGAGCGTACCTGTTTGCATTGCGGGCATCACCACATCGATAAATTCATCATTCCCATGTTGGTCATGTCTTCTTCATCAGATAGTGACAGCAGTTCATCATCATCAAGCGACAGCGGAGGAAGTTGGGGTGGTGGTGACTCGGGTGGTGGTGGTGCGAGCAGCAGTTGGTGAAGTCTAGCCAATGGCCCATTAATACAAATTAAGGGGTGCATCTTTTGTAAATACTCTTATTTTTAGGCCATGAAGTTGAAACGTATTCCCCTTTACGGTAAAATTCTCATTGGCATGGCACTGGGCATGATCTGGGGCTTGAGCGCTGACGGACTTGGATTGATTGAGTTCACCAACAACTGGATCAAACCCTGGGGAACGATTTTCATCAACGGATTAAAACTCATTGCCATTCCGCTCATCATTTTTTCGTTGATTGATGGGATTTCCAACTTATCGGATGTTTCAAAACTTTCGCGCATTGGGGGACGAACCATAGGACTTTACCTGGCTACCACGGTTGTTGCTGTTACCGTAGGATTGTTGTTGGTTAATGTAATTAAGCCGGGAAAATTTCTGACTGCCGAAAAACGAGAAGAACTAAGCAATGCCTATGCATCCGATATCGGTTCACGCATTTCTTCTGCACAGGATGTTCAGGATGACGGACCCTTGCAAATTCTGGTTGATATAGTACCTGAGAATGTGTTTGGGGCCATGTCGAACAACTCAAACATGCTGCAGATTATTTTCTTCGCCATGTTGTTTGGTGTGGCCATGATTCTGGCCAAGCCTGATAAAATCAAACCGGTTAAATCCTTCTTTGATGGTGCCAACGAGGTGATCCTGAAAATTGTTGACATGATTATGCGCTTTGCGCCTATTGGTGTGTTTGCGCTTCTGGCCAGTTTAAATATTGACATCGGTTTGTTAAAGGCATTAGGGGTATACAGTTTAAATGTAGTGCTCGGCTTAGCGGTAATGGTTTTTATTACGTATCCACTAATCTTAAAAGCCTTCACCAAAATGCCTTATATGCGTTTTATCAAAGGCATTCTCCCCGCGCAAGTATTGGCGTTTTCAACCAGTTCCAGTGCGGCTACCCTTCCGGTTACCATCGATTGCGCAGAAAAAAACCTCGGCATCTCCGAAGAAGTTTCAAGCTTTGTGTTGCCGTTAGGTGCCACCATTAACATGGACGGTACCAGTATTCACCAAGGTGTTTCGGCTGTTTTTATTGCACAAGCTTTTGGGTTGGATTTAACATTGGGCCAGCAACTCACCATTTTAATGACAGCCGTACTTTCCTCCATTGGAGCGGCTGCGGTGCCGGGTGCCGGAATCATCATGCTGATTATAGTATTGGAAGCGGTTGGTCTTGATCCTACCGGATTAGCCCTTATTCTTGCTGTTGACAGACCGCTGGATATGCTTCGCACCGTTGTAAACATTACCGGAGATTCTACAGTAGCCAGCGTAATTGCAGGCACAGAGGGCGAATTGATGGAAACCCCGCCCGCAGAGCTGGATCAAGCCTAAATAAAATCCTGCGAACGGTATTTTGTTTAAGCCGCATTCCCATAAATTGCGAAGATTTGGCTATCACATTATGAAGAAAATTCCGTTACACATCCGCATTTTTATTGGGATGTTTTTGGGCATTGTGCTCGGTTTGGTTTCCATCTTTTTGCACTGGGGCCCTTTTATTTCCGATTGGGTAAAACCCTTCGGAACCATCTTCATCAACTTATTAAAGTTGATTGCCATTCCGCTGATTTTGGTTTCGCTCATCAGCGGTGTATCAAACCTGAAAGATATTTCAAAACTCTCGCGCATTGGTGGAAAGACGATAAGCTTTTACCTGATCACCACCGTAATTGCCATTATTGTTGGATTGGTGGCCGTAAATACTATTAAACCTGGAAACTTTCTTTCGAAAGAAAAACAAATTGAACTATCGGAGAAGTACGCCAAGGATGCCAATCTGAAAGTGAGCGATGCGGAAAAGCTAAAAGAATCCGGTCCGTTGCAAGTAATCGTTGACATTGTTCCCGATAACATTTTTGGTTCCATGAGTTCGAACCGAAACATGCTGCAGGTGATTTTCTTTGCCATACTATTCGGTATCGCCTTGATCATGATCCCTGAACAAAAAGGAATTTATGTAAAGGGATTTTTTGATGGCGTCAATGAGGTCATTCTAAAAATTGTGGACATCGTGATGCACTACGCCCCCATCGGTGTGTTTGCATTGATCGGTGCACTTATTGTCGACTTTGCCGGTGATGATCCGAAACAGGCGCTGGAACTATTCAGCGCATTAGGGGTGTACGCCATTACGGTGCTGTTGAGCCTCGCGCTGATGATCCTGGTGATCTATCCGTTCTTCATGCGGATGTTCACACACATTAAGTACACACAGTTTTTGAAGGGTATTATTCCTGCCCAAATTATGGCGTTCTCAACCAGTTCAAGCGCTGCTACACTACCCGTAACGATGGAATGCGCAGAAAAAAATCTGGGCATCAAGGAAGAGATCACCAGCTTTGTACTTCCATTAGGTGCAACCATCAACATGGATGGCACCAGCATTCACCAGGCGGTTACGGCTGTATTCATTGCGCAAGCTTTCGGTCACGACCTGACACTTGCTGATCAGCTTATGATCGTGCTTACGGCAACCTTATCTTCAATTGGTGCTGCCGCAGTGCCCAGTGCGGGATTGATTACCCTCGTCATCGTGCTTGGCGCAATTGGCGTTTCACCAGAAGGATTGGCGCTGATCATCGCAATCGACCGGCCACTCGATATGTGCCGAACCATCGTTAATGTTACCGGAGATACAGTTGTGGCCAGCATCGTAGCCACCACCGAAAACGGTTTTCGAAAAGAGCCTGCAATGAACTAAATTTGCAGCTGGCTGTTTTATTGACATACTAAAACGAAATTTCAGGCATGAACGTAGTTCCCAAGCATATCCATATTTATCTGGAATCAAACCCTAACCCGAATTCGCTGAAATTTGTGGTGAATGAAATGTTGATTCCGGATGGAATGAGTTTTGATTACCCCACCCGTGAAAGTGCAGCCAATGCACCCCTGGCGCAGGAGTTGTTCGATTACCCATTCGTTGACCGTGTTTTCTACATGAGCAACTTCATCACCGTAACTAAACGGGAAGATGTGGAGTGGTTGGAAATTCAGAACGTAATCAAAGATCACATTCAGAAATTCCTTGAATCGGGTCGCTTTATCATTGAAATGAGTGAGGCCGAGTCAGCTCCTGCAGAAGAAGAAACCGAAACCGTTAAAAAAATAAAAACCATTCTGGAGGAATACATCCGCCCGGCAGTGGAACAGGATGGTGGCGCCATTACGTACCACTCGTTTACAGATGGCATCGTGAAGGTAAAATTGCAAGGCTCGTGCAGCGGATGCCCTTCTTCTATGGTAACGCTGAAGGCCGGTATTGAAAACCTGTTCACCCGCATGATGCCGGGTGAGGTGAAATCTGTAGAAGCATTCTAGAAAAAGTTTGAGATGCCAGGTAGGGTTACAAAACCTGGAGCCTTATAGCCCGTAACCTGCATCCAGAAACTTATTGTGCCTGTTCTTTCAGGTGTTTATCTAAAAATTGCAGAATCGACTCAGCCGACTTAATCTGATTTTCCTTCTTCACCCAACCGTGTCCTTCATCAGGGAAGACTACGTATTCCACCGGAACGCCATTGGCTTTGGCTGCCTCCACAATCTCATCCGATTCCACCTGTAATACGCGCGGATCGTTACTTCCCTGTAAAACAATAAACGGTTTCGTAATCTTATCCGCATGAAACAAGGGCGATTTGTTATACAAGGCCACAGAGTCTTTCACGGGGTCACCCATTTCGGTGTACAATGCATCGCGGAAGGAAGTCCACCAGGGCGGAATACTCTTTAACGTACGCAACCAGTTGGTTACGCCAAACAAATTAACACCTACATCAAATTCTTCAGGAGTAAAAGCCAACGCGGCCATTACCATGTATCCACCATAGCTTCCTCCGTAAATTCCAATTTTATCGGCATCAACAAAATCGAGTGTTTGTAAATATTGCTTACCTGCTATGCAGTCTTTCAAATCCACATCGCCATGCTTCTTATCATCCGCTGCATAAAAGGTTTTTCCGTAACCGGAACTGCCCCGATTGTTCACACACAAAATGGCATATCCATGGTTTACAAAATACTGATAGCTGCTGTTGTAGTTCAGTCGGGTTTGACCTCCCGGTCCACCATGCACCTGTACCAAGGCAGGAACTTTATCGCCTTTCTTCAATCCTTTGGGTTTGTATAACAAGGCAGGTATTTCAAGGCCATCATAAGATTTAAACCGAACAACGGTTGCCTCTACTAAATCATCTCCATTGATTTCAGGCGTTAATGTGTTGGTCAACTGCTTGATCTCGTCCGTTTCCAGGTTATACAGGTATAAGTTGCTGGGCGATTTTGATGTACTCACATAAAAGGTCATCAGCTTTTCGCTGTCGGAAATATTTACCCCGGTAATATCGCCTTTCGGAACATTTTTCAACTGGACCAGTTTTCCGCCATCGGCCTCATTATACACTTTTATCTCTGTGCGGGCATCGTTGTTGATGGCGACCACCCGATACTTGCCGTTGCGCGACAAATACGTGTACATGATATCCCACGGAGCATCTTCAATTTTCGTCTTCTCTCCTGTTGCCAAATCATAGCTGGAGATGTACATGAATTCGCTGCCTTCATTGGTGAGGTAAATCAACTTCTTGCCATCAGGCGAAAAGTATTGCGGACTGTAATCTATATCCCCTTCATGCGGTGTAATGTGTTTGCTCTCCCCCGACTCCGTATCCAGAATATATACATCCGAATTGTTGGTGGTAATGGGTTTGATTAGGGCTATGTATCGGTTGTCGCGCGAGATCGCTGTAGGATCAAGACCCTCGTTGTTTTGATACACCACCATGGAAGGGTACACGTTTCCTTCTGTAGGTGCTGCACTTACATCAACCCGATGCAAATCAAAAAAGCGTGGGTCACGACTATTCGAAGCATAGTACATTAACTTCTTATCATGACTCCAACCATAAAAATTTGCTTTGGCTGCGGAGTCAGAAATAATATCCGTGCTTGAACCATCCGGATTTCGCACGAATATGTGATCGATCTCATTTCCACCTTTGTCGCTGGTGTATACAATGCGATCATCGCTTGGAAAATACGAAGCCGCAAACACCGACTCTTCTGTTGAACTGGTTAGCTGCCTCCGTTCATCGGTAGCCAAATCCAATTCAAACACATTGTAAATTCCTGTTTCATTTGAGCCGAGCAAAAGCTTCTTTTCATCCGGAGAAAATCCGGCACTATAGATGTTTTTCACATCCATAAATTGTTCAATCGTGTACGGTTTTGGTGGAGCTTCTGTTTCGGTTGTTTTACACGCACCCAGCCAAACCAGCAATACCAAGGGGTAAAAGACTTTTTTAGTTTGCATAGCATTTAGAGGATTAATTCTACTTTAAATTACAATTATTTTCTTCCGGCTGCGTGGCATATCCACCAGCGGTAACGTATTTTTAGGAATGCGTAAATTGATTCTGTTTCTATTGATCGGGATTTGCCAGATGGCGGACGCACAATCGGTTATGGTCATGTCGTACAACATCCGGTTTGATAACCCGGGTGATGGTGAAAATGCGTGGCCAAACCGCATTCAAAAAGTGGCGCACGTTATCCAAAAGTATGATCCTGACCTGATTGGCATTCAGGAAGCGCTGCATCATCAGCTTGAGGATTTGATACGGGTATTGCCTGATTACACCTACGTAGGCGTGGGCCGCGATGACGGAAAACAACGGGGTGAATACAGCGCCATTCTTTTTAAAAATAACCGCTTCGGCTTACTTGAAAAAGAAACCCGATGGCTTTCCGAAACACCCGAAATGCCTGGAAGCATAGGTTGGGATGCCGCGATAACACGTTTGGTTACCATTGCCCGGTTTTACGACAAGCAACTCAAACGTGAGTTTGCGTTGTTCAACACCCATTTTGATCATGTTGGAAAAGAAGCCAGAAAAATGAGCGCCTTGCAACTTATGGAATGGATTGACGAAACCCGACAACGCTCGCAGAACCTGCCTGTATTGCTTACCGGTGATTTTAACTGCGAACGCACGGAAGAACCCTATGACGCACTGGTAAAAGATAATTTGCTCATTGACACCAAACCCGCAAACGATAACACGGGTACGTATTGCAATTTTGCTGTTGGCAGTATGGAGTGCCGCCCCATTGATTTCATCTTCCACACCAAAGAATGGATTTTGCGAAATTACAAAGTAGCGCAGGATAACGATGGCAAGCACTACCCGAGTGACCACCTACCTGTAATTGCAGTGTTTGAGTTGAGTTTGGAACGGTGATGTCATGAGCAAAGTCACAGGAATGCTTAAGGTAATTTTATTCGGGGTTGTGATACTCTTTATGACTATAGTGGGCATCTTTTTGCTATACCTTTCAAATACCGAGGCGCTAGCTATTGTAACTTTTGAAACGGAAACAGGTCTTAAATTTCCTGAACAGTATACCGTTTTATCAAAAAGTGGGTCATGGCAAAGAAATCGAATTAGCATTGCAATTAAAATTGATTCCACTGACTACCAAGAGTTAATAGATGAAATTCAGAAAAGCCCACTTTATAATGACAGTATTTATTTAACTGAATATTTTGGCTTATCTCCAGAATTTCATAAAACAAAAGGAATGTGGATGGACCATGACTCTGTGTTTTACTATTTGAATTTGCGTTCAACCATTAACAATAGCTTAATTAGAAAGGAGAATAGAATAATAGAATTTGACTTATCTCCCTACTGAGTTATGAATATTTATAGCAAAGATGTTCATGCTAGAAATAAATCAACTTAACCCGGTCAAATAATCCTCTTCAAATTCACCCAGCTCAATTGAAAAATCATCGGCATCGAGGTGTGCCGGAAACTTATCGCGGAAAGCCTGTAAGGAATGTGCGTTAAGCTGAATGGTTTTGATTGTTTCTGATCCTTCGCTCGTAAACATCAACTCACCTTTCGGTGAATAAATGGAAGAGTGCCCGTTATATTCAATGCCGTTGCCATCCAATCCCACCCTGTTCACGCCAACCGTGTAACTCAGATTTTCAATCGCGCGGGCTTTTAGTAACGCATCCCATGCATCGATGCGGGCAGTAGGCCAGTTGGCTACATAAATCAACAAATCGTAATTGAGGCGCTGGGCGGTAATGTCGTATGTGTTACGGCTCCATACCGGAAAGCGCAGGTCGTAACAAATAAGGGGACAAATACGCCAGCCTTTCCAGGAAGACACAAGCATACTTTCGCCCGGAGAATAGGTTTTGTGTTCAACGGCCATTCGGAACAAATGGCGCTTGTCGTACGTCTTGTACTGCCCTCCGGGCTCCATCCACAGCATGCGGTTATAGTAGCGCTCATGTACCGTAGCGATGTAACTGCCCAATATTAGTGCACCGGTCTGGTCGGCCATCTGGCGCATCCACTTGAACGTACGCATGTTCATGTGCTCGGCCAGTTTGGGCGCATTCATGGTAAAGCCGGTGGTGAACATTTCGGGTAACACAATCACGTCCGTATCCTGCCCGATCTGCCATATTTTTTCCTCAAATGCGGAAAGGTTGGCATCAATTTCTTCCCAATACAGGTCGGCCTGAATAAGCGTGATTTTTAAGTCTTGCATAGTGGTTGTTTCGAGGCGCAAGTAACGAAAGAAGTGAGCAGCAGGCAATAATAAGTAGGCAGTTTGCAGCAGGCAGTAGGCAATTATTAGGCTATCACTTGCCTACTGCTGATTGCCTATTGCCTACTTGTATTTAGACTGTTAAATTTTCCTCAAAATTTCCATCGCCTGATCTAACGTCTGTTCGCTTTTGGCAAAACAAAAACGCAACAGCTTGTTGTCGGTTTTGTCGTTATAAAAAACAGAAACCGGAACAGAAGCTACCTTGTGTTTGATGGTCAGTTCTTCTGCCATCTGCCTGTCGGGCAAAGAAGAAATATTTTTATACGACAGCGATTGAAAGTACGAACCATGGCACGGCATCGGCTCAAAGGATGACCCTTTTATGCCTTGTAAAAAGTAATCGCGCTTTTGCTGATAAAACGAACCCAGGTTTTCGTAGTGAGTCGGTGTTTTCATGTATTCGGCCAAGGCTAGTTGAACCGGGGTGTTTACCGAAAAGGTAATGAACTGATGCGTCTTACGGATTTCACGGGTTAACGCTTCCGGTGCAATGGCGTAGCCTACCTTCCAACCGGTGGCGTGAAAGGTTTTTCCAAAAGAAAACACAGCTATGCTTCGCTTGGCAAGGTTTGGATAGTAAAGCACGCTTTCATGCCGGATGTTATCAAAAATAATTCGTTCATACACCTCATCACTCAACACAATCAGGTCGTGTTCCGCTGCCAGCTGTTCGAGTTGTTTCAGGTCATCTGCGGTAAGCACAGCCCCACTCGGATTTTGCGGTGTGTTTACCATAATCATCCGCGTACGCGAAGTAATGCGTGATTTCACTTCTTCCCAATCGATAGAAAAATCCGGGTAACGAAGATTAATATGAACCGGCACACCACCGTTTAACCGGATAGCCGGATTATACGAATCATAAGCCGGATCAAACACAATCACTTCATCGCCCGGATGAACAAAGGCGGCAATGGATGCATACAATGCTTCTGTCGCACCTGCTGAAATGGTGATTTCCGTTTCAGGGTTAAGCTGATGGTTATAGGTTTTTGAAATTACTTCAGCAATAACGTTACGTAGCGCAGGCGCACCCGGCATAGGCGCATATTGATTGTGCCCGGCTTTCATGTACTGATGGATCAGATCAATAATAACCGGATCAACACTAAAATCAGGAAAGCCTTGTGAAAGATTGATGGCACCATGATCGGCAGCCATCTTCGACATGATGGCAAAGATGGAGGTACTGATATCAGGAAGACGGGATTCTATTTTCATGGTAAGCAGTAGGCAAATTGCAATTTAACATCATCATTTGCATATTGCCTACTGTTCATTGCCTACTTTCTTAGCGGTGCTAAAATGCGGTATTCGGTTTTTACATCTCCACGGCTGATGTCGGTGAGTTTTCCTTTCAGTAATCGCTTCTTCAGCGAAGTGAGGTAATCGATAAACAATTTTCCTTCAATGTGGTCGTACTCGTGTTGGATGATACGGGCCTGCATGCCATCGTATTCTTCTTCCTTCAACTCCCAATTTTCGTTGTAATACCTGATCCGAATGGTGTCCTTCCGTGAAATCTTTTCCCGTATGTTCGGAATGCTCAAGCAGCCTTCTTCAAAATCCCACGGTGTACCTAATTCTTCCAGCATAACCGGATTAATAAAGGCCTTCTTAAAATCTTCCATGCCCTCCTCGGCCTCATCATCGTCCTTTTCCAGTCCGGTACCATCCACCACAAACAGGCGAATGCTCTTGCCAATTTGGGGAGCGGCCAGCCCTATTCCCTGAGCCGCATGCATGGTTTCATACATGTCCTCAATCAACTGGCTAAGATCCGTACCCGGTTCAACATCCTTTGCGCGTTGCCTCAGCACCGGGTCGCCATACATCACTATCGGGTAAACCATTTGTATTTCACGTGTTTAGAACTGCAAAAATAAGGATTATTCATTCGATAATAAATGCCGGGGACTATCGGGCATCCATAAACGCCTGCAGAATCAACACCGCACTCACCTTATCCACATTGCCTTTTACCTGACGGTCTTTCTTTTTCATTCCACCTTCAATCATGGCGCGTTGTGCGATGGAGCTGGTAAAACGCTCGTCTGCTTCATGAACCGGTTTTCCCGGAAACGCTTCTTTCAATTTTACAATGAATTCACGCACCAAGGGTGCCGTAGCTGAATCTTCATTCTTCAATGTACGCGGCATACCTATCACAAATTCATCCACGGTTTCCTTTGACGTGTAGCTTTTCAGATAGGCCAGTAAATCGTTTGACGAAACCGTATCTAAAGCTGTGGCGATAATGCGTAACGGATCAGTTACTGCCAACCCGGTTCGCCTGGTTCCATAATCAATGGCAAGAATCCGGCCCATGAATTAATTAAGGCGGATGCGTTCAAAGAAGGCCTGCTTCACCTTGGTTTCCAGCATCATGGCCTTGGGCAATAAAATCTCATTTTCGATGCGGGCGTGGGTAATCAGGTTTTGCTCAAAATCGCGGAGTTCGTTGAAGATCACTTTCACATGCAACGGAGCACCGGGTTTGATCTCGTAATCTTTGGTAATCTTACGAATGCCTTGCATTTCATCATCGTGTGCTTCATGCTCAACAGCAAACTTCTGTACAGAGAAACGCTCCATCAACTGATACAGCCTGGTCGGAATATACGTTCCGGTAGATGCCCGTTCCAGCGCTTTGATATAACTGAACAGCGTATCCTCCTCTTCGTAGATGTGGTGAATAAAATCTTCCACAAATAGCGGAAACACCAGTTTCAGATCGCGTTCCACTTGCTGATAGTCTTCATGGTTTGCCTTAAAGGCATCCACCAATTTGGCAATATAGGGCAGCTTATGTTTGATGAATAAAAAATGGGAGTGCTTAAGGTACTCTACGATCAAATCAATGGGGTAGGAAATCAACGGTATGTCGGCCTCACGTAAATGGGTAGGCGACTCCAGTTCACGAATGACCTGGTCAACCTTCAATCCATTGGCCAGGCAAGCCTGTTCAAGGGTGTGTTCGGAATACTCGTCAAACCGGATGCCGAAATAAAACAGCACATAGGCGTGGACGTAGTTCTCGTCAACGAGCTGGGCAATGCGCTTGGTTTTAAGTCCGGCTGATTCCATACAATTATCAAATATAGGGTAAAGGGTAAAAAAACGCACCCTTTAAACCGGTTGATTTGCCAAAGTGCAGTTTTAGCCGTTTTTTACCCCCCGATTGATCAAATTTTTCCAACCAATTAAAAGTGATAGTCGTTAAACCGGTACACTACTATAATTTTGCAGGATGAGCGAACAACCTAAAAATACACCTTACCAGATTCGGTTACCCCTTGTTTTATGCATTGGCCTGGCTGCCGGAGTTTTTATTGGCTCCAGTTTTAATGCACAGAAACCTTCGCGGGATGTAACCAAAGATGTTCAAAAACTACGGGAAGTGCTTACTTATATCGATACCAAATACGTGGATGATATTACTACCGATAAGTTGGTAGATGAGTCGATTCGTCACCTGCTCTCTAAACTCGATCCACACTCCCACTACATCCCGGCCAGCGATCGCGTGGCTGCCAACGAAGAACTGCGTGGAAATTTTGATGGCATTGGCGTGGAGTTCAACATTTTTCAGGATACGATTATGGTGGTAACACCACTCAGCGGTGGACCTTCAGAAAAATTGGGCATCCGATCAGGAGATAAAATTATTAAGGTTGACGATGAGAATGTGGCAAGCATTGGCATTACCACACAAGATGTAATGCGGTTGCTGAAAGGCCCGCGTGGCTCGGAAGTGAAAGTGACCATTCTTCGCGGAAAGCAAACATTCGATTACAACATTGTTCGTGATAAGATTCCACAGTTTTCCATCGATGTATCGTACATGGTGGATAGCGAGATCGGCTACATCAAACTGAATCGGTTTTCAGCTACCACGTATGAAGAATTTTCAAAAGCATTGATCAAGTTGAAAGATCAGGGCATGAAAAAGCTTATCCTTGATCTCCAGGGTAACGGTGGCGGATACATGAGCATGGCCATCGACCTGGCTGATGAATTTCTTTCAGAAGGAAAGAAAATTGTATACACCGATGGAAAAGATAAGAGACTGAACACCAATGCAGCATCTACCAACCGTGGTAATTTTGAAAATGGCGACCTGATAATATTGGTGAATGAAGGAAGTGCCTCTGCTTCTGAAATTCTTGCAGGTGCGTTACAGGATAACGACCGCGCATTAATTGTAGGAAGAAGAACCTTTGGAAAAGGTCTTGTACAAAATCCGTTCGACTTAAGTGATGGCTCTGAATTACGCCTGACTATTTCGCGCTACTATACACCAAGCGGGCGTTCCATTCAAAAGCCGTACGATGATGAAGAGGAATACTCGTTGGATCTGATTGAACGCTACAAGAATGGGGAGTTCTTCTCTGCGGATAGTATAAAGCTTAACGATTCACTGCGATACAAAACTGCAAACGGCCGTTCTGTTTATGGCGGTGGCGGCATTATGCCCGATTACTTTGTACCGCTGGATACTACGATGAACAGTCATTTTTTAAATGCGTTGTACTCTTCGCTATCCATTTATGAGTATGCTTTCAATTACGCCCATCACAACAAGGAAAAATTAGAAAGCAATGGATTTGAAACGTTCAGGAAAAACTTTGTAGTTACTGATGCGATGTTAAATGAACTGATTGCTATTGGCCAACGGAACAAGGTTAAACCCGATTACCAGGATTTGAAGCGAAATAAGAAAATCTTCCAGTTACACGTAAAAGCACAAATTGCCAGAAGAATTTGGGGCAATGACGGGTTGTTTCCGATCATTAACGAAACCAACGAAATCTTTTTGCAATCGCTGAAGTTGTTTGAACGCATGCCGGAGTTGAACAGGCAGGCGATGTAAGTTTGAAGTTATTCGTGCATTTTGTTTGTGCATTAGCTAATTTACTAACTTAGCTGCGCTAATTTTCTGACTCATGTACTACTATCGACTCGGCAATATTCCACCCAAACGGCATACACAATTCCGACAGCCGGATGGAAGCTTGTATAAAGAAGAACTGGTAAGCTCAGAAGGTTTTTCGGGCATTTATTCCAACCTGTATCACATCCATCCGCCCACGCGCATCAAGGCCTTGAAAGATCCAGTGAAGTATGGGCCAGAGATTGTACATGATTACGCGCTGCGACAAACACACCTGAACACCTCAAAAGTTACCACCACCGGAAATGATTTTCTGGATGCGCGTAAAGTGTTATTGAAAAATAATGATTGCGCCATCTCCATCTGCTCACCCAAACAACGTAAGATGGATTACTTCTATAAAAACGCAGAGGGCGATGAAGTGATTTACATTCACGATGGAAAGGGCGTGCTCATTTCGCCTTTTGGTAAACTCGAAATCCGCCAAGGCGACTACGTGGTTATACCTCGCACCGTAATCTATAAGCTTGAATTTGAAGAAGGCCCGTTGCGATTGTTGATTGTTGAATCAGCTTCACCGGTTGAAACGGTAAAACGTTATCGCAATGAATTAGGGCAGCTGTTGGAACACTCCCCATACTGCGAGCGCGACATTCGCCCGCCACACGAACTCATTACCGATGCCAGTCGCGGGGAATTTTTGATGAAGATTAAAAAGCAAGGCTACCTACATCAATACATCTATGATTTCAGTCCGCTGGATTTAGTGGGATGGGATGGTTTCTTGTGGCCGTATGCTTTTTCCATTCACGACTTTGAACCCATTACCGGTCGCATTCATCAGCCGCCCCCGGTACACCAAACCTTCCAGGCACACAACTTTGTAATTTGTTCATTTGTGCCGCGGTTGTTCGATTATCATCCGCAAGCCATTCCTGCACCGTATAACCACAGCAACATCGACAGCGATGAAGTGTTGTATTATGCGGAAGGAAATTTCATGAGCAGAAGAGGGATTGACCGTGGATCGTTCACGCTTCATCCGGGAGGTCTACCACACGGCCCGCATCCGGGCACGGTTGAAAAAAGTATTGGCGCGAAAGAAACGCATGAGTTGGCCGTGATGATTGACACGTTTAAGCCACTGTACCTGACTACTGATGCACTGGAGTTTTTAGATAAGAATTATCCGATGAGCTGGACGGATAACGATCCGAACATGCCGTACAACGAGATTAATACACCGTAAAAAAATAAAGGGGCTCAGGCCCCTATTTTTTGTCCTTTTCCTACCCAGAAATAAATCAACCAGGATAAGGACTTCATACCTTGTGGTCGTTTACAGTTACCTACATAATGACAGCAATTCAGAATCCTCAACTCTGCCAATTGGCCAACGGAAGTTACCCCTCACCAGTTGGGAAGTAGTACCATACATTCCTTCAAAAAGATTTATGGCAAATTTACCCTCAATGATGTAGGGATAATCGTAACTGTCCATTCCGGTGTTTTCAATAACTCGTTCTATTCTAATAAATGAACGAGGATCACGTTCGTTTGGCACCACTGAATCCGATCTATAAAATTCGTCCTCCGTGGAGATGAACAAGTACGCTTCTGCACTTAAATTTCGATTCACTAGAAAAACACTATTCTCCAAGTCGTACTCCTCATAATACCCATTTTGATTGATTGGGAAACCAATACTACTAGTACTGGCATTCATCACTCTACCTAAGTAGCTTAGACTGTTGCTGGGATCAAGTTCGTCCTTGAAAACCTTTTTCCTTATCCAAAAATCAACTTTAGTTATAAAACCTGCATCCGTTGGAATTTGTAAAGACACCCGATTCGCACCATCAATCCAATCTTTTGCACACCTCCCTTTGTAACTCGTATGTAAAGAATACCCATCACTCGAAACTTTATAAGAGAAGCCCTTCAATTCAAAATTGAGATAAAAATTATCAGTAGGTTCAACGGGGGCTACCTCCTCCTCATGAGAATCGGATGAACATGAGTTTAAAATGAAAGCAGCTAAGACAATTAAGAAATGGATACTTTTAATCATAAACTTTAATTAATATCGCTACTCACTCTGGAAACGCAAGGGAATACGGAACATAACAGGTAATGGTTCATGCACAAAAGCCGTATACCACAAATATTTAAGCCCTCTTTTCGTGTTTCGTCAGGCAAACGACTTTTTAAAACTCGGAGCCGTTTACTTTTGTGATTTGAAATTATAAAAACCATGAGATTATTTACAACACTTGCCCTTATTTTTTCAACGCTTGCCGTTTACGCGCAATTACCCGAAAAGGCCGAGGATGTCAGTCCGTTGCTGATAGGCGAAAAAATACCGGAAACACAGGTTTTAACTATAGACGGAAAGTCCCTTTCAACAAGTGATCTGTTCAAGACAGGTAAAACAATCGTCATTTTCTATCGGGGCGGGTGGTGCCCGTATTGCAATGCACACCTAAGTGAAGTGGGTCAGATTGAATCAGAGTTGCGCGCCTTGGGGTATACCCTTATAGCCATTAGTCCGGATGCGCCCGAAAACCTGAAGAAAAGCGTTGATAAAAATAAATTGACGTACACGTTGGTTTCGGACAAGAACGGTGCGCTCGCAAAAGCGATGGGCATTGCCTTTAAAGCGCCTCAACCTTACGAGAAATTGCTCACACCTAATCAAGGGGATGGAGCAGAACTGCATTTGCCGGTTCCTGCAGTGTTTCTGGTAAATGAAGAAAGTGAGATTTTGTTTGAGTACATCAATCCGAATTATAAGAAAAGAATCAGCGGTGACTTGTTGCTTTCAACTGCAAAGATTTTTGCCAAAAAGAATTGAAGGGATAACCCAGCGCGCGGAGTCCCCCTTCGGGGTTAGGGGCGTGGGCTGCAAGTTTGTTGTACACCCGCTTGAATTTACCTGGATTCCAGCACCCAATTTTCAATCACTTTCGGGTACCAGGCATATTCCAATTGATGGACCTTGTGTGCAATGGCTTCAGGTGTATCATCCGGCATCACCGGACAAATGGCTTTGAATAAAATGCGGCCTTCATCGTACTGTTCATTCACTTCGTGCATGGTGATACCCGTTTCGGTTTCACCGGCAGCTTTAACCGCTTCATGCACCTTGGCGCCATACATGCCCTTGCCTCCAAACTTGGGTAATAATGCCGGATGGATATTGATGATTTTTCCCGGATATGTGCGGATCAGGTTTTCAGGAATCAGCCAAAGAAAACCAGCCAGAACAACATGTGTTATTTTCTTTTCCTTCAACCAATTCACCACCTCATCAGTTTCCCGAAATTGCTTGCGATTAAAAACCATGGTTGGAACTTCATGGTTTGCCGCACGCACCAGGGCATAAGCATCCGCATTATTTGATAAAAGTCCAGCAACAGAAATTTGCTGATGATTCTTGAAGAACTTAAAAATCTCCTCGGCATTGGTTCCGCTTCCTGACGCAAAGATGGCTAATCGATATGAGGATGTATTGAGTTGAGTCACACGTACCAGTTTAACACTTTACACAATCGCCATACTTAAAATACCTAACAACATAATCACTTTACAGAAACTACTCAGCCAGGAATAATCTCTTTTTGTATCAGCCTTTACCAGTTGTGCCACCAGCCAGACTAATGGAACAAAAAGCATCATTAAAAAATAAATCACAGGAAGTTTCACGTAAAGCTGATTGATCAATAATACGGCTATACCAAAAAAGCCAATGATCACATACAACAAGTTTTTTGTTTTGCGAATGCCCCATACAATGGGAATGGTTTTACACCCGTAGGTATTATCGCCTTTCAGGTCTTCCATATCTTTAATGATTTCGCGAACCAGTGTCATGAAAAAAGCAAACACGGCATACACGATAACAAGTGGATTGAACACGTCATATAAAATATTCAATACCCCGATTGAAAGACCCGTTAGCAGAGCAACTGCAAAATTTCCCACAAAGGGAAGTCGCTTGAGCAAGTTGGAATAAAACCAAAGCAACGAAACCGAAAAAATATTGATGGCCACAATCCACCACGAAACAAAAACCGCCAACCCGATACCGGCAACCGACAATATTCCATGTAACAAAATAGCATGTCTTCGGGGAACACTTCTTCCCACTACTACCCGATTAGGATTGTTCACCAGGTCTATCTTAACATCATAATAATCGTTGATCACGTATCCACCGGCTGCAATCAAAGCCGAGGAAGCACACATCAACAGTAATCGCCAATCTGTAAAAACATCAGCTTTGAGCAGAAACCAGGCCGTGAAGTACTGGGCAAATACCAGTATCAGCAGGTTCCACGTACGGGTTAACCTGAATAGTGCGGTAATAATTTTTTTGCTGAGGCGCATGGTAAGGGTTGGGCAAAAGTACAAACAAGCGTTTGAAGTTCCGCCCTTCCCGTTGAGCGCTTTTGGTACAAATAATCAGAGCTCATCTCAAATACCTTTAATGTCAGGTTGAGCCTTGTCGAAACCAATTTTTGGAACTCGAAATAGCCTTCGACAAGCTCAGGCTAACATATGAAACTGATTTTGAGATGACCTCTGATTAAAACCTGGCACTTAACATCACCATAAAATGCCTGCCTGCCTGCGGGTAGTAATAATTCTCCCGAAACTCCTCTCCTCCGCCCAGGTAACCCCAGGTATAGCCGTTCGATTCATATGCAACATCAAACACATTGTTCACCAACAGGTTTAACCGGAGCTCTTTCATAAACTTCGGAGTGAAAGCATACGATACCCGTACATCATTGGTCAGGTAGGCATCCAACTGTCGTGATGAGTTGGACGTATTATCCATGAATTGTCGACCAACGTATTTGGTGAGCAGTGAAATTTCGGCTGCCTTACTTGGCATGTACCGAAATACTGAACCCGCAATGATGCTTGGTGAAAATGAAATATCTGTATTACGAAACGTTCGGGTTACCACATTGAATTCATCAAAATCAACTCCGTAATCATACAGTATTTCAGAAAATTCCTCAATCTTATTTCTGCTCAGCGTCAGGTTTGCATCCCAGGCTAACTTCTCAGAAAGTTTTACAGAACCATCAACCTCAATACCCAAGCGATAGCTTTTATCTACATTGGTGCGAATCGCAGCGCCCACATCATTCAAGGCTCCAGTAAGCACCAGTTGATCGTTGTAGTTCATCCAGTACACGTTTACATTCAGCATTGTTCGGTCAGATAGTTTTCTGAAACCAACTTCCAGGTTGCCCAACGTCTCGTGTCTGGGCGTTTCATTCTGTGGATTGTCGATAAAATCTTTTCGCACCGGTTCACGATTCGCAACAGCGTATGAAGCATATAAACTTTGCCCCGACCCTAAATCATAGGTTAAACCAAACTTCGGATTGAAAAATGAATACTGCACATCTACATCAAATACATTCTGGCGATTATCGTTGCCGGCTGTTTGATAGCCTATGTTTCGGTATTGCACATCCAGAAAACCATTCAAGGCAGAAGTAAACTGGTAGTTGCCTTTCAGGTAAACGGTAAAATCCAGCTTCGTTGCATCATTGGAGTAGTAGTTATAATCTTTCGGAACAGTTGTTACCTGCGACCAGATGATCTCTCCGAAATGCCGTCCATCATACCGGTTCCACGCACCACCCAATACTGCATTCAATTTATTTTTTTCGAGTTGAAGCGAATACGTGAAGCCGTAGAAATCATTATCCAGCCAACGTCTGCGGATGATGTCGCTACGATTAATCACCGAATCGCCAATAGTTACCGGACTTAACCCATAATTACTGAAGCGATCGTTAATACGATACTCTTCATAGAAACCTCTGCCATACGTATAATGAAGTGCAACATTTCCCGTGAGGTTATTGGTAAACCGATGTGAGGTGTGCAGCTGATAATGATCCTGGGCATAATCATCCACCTGGTTATCGTAGGTGTAAATGTTAAACGTGCGACTATTTGAATTAAGCAGAAGCTGTGTCTGCTCATCGTTCCAGCCTTCATTGGAAGCCGTAACCAACATCGCTTCGGTATCATTGTTCAACCGTGACTCGGGAACACCGTACCAGCTTTGATACGTAACTTCATGTCCGCCAAAAACAATGGCTTTCACCATCGTTTTTCCGGAGTAATACCCTCCTGAAAAATAATAGGATGACAAATCAGATGTGGCGCGGTCAATAAATCCATCCGAACTGATTTTTGAAACGCGACCATCAAACGCCCAACGATCGCCTATCAAACCTGTTCCAAAACCCAACGTATTTCGCCAGGTATTAAACGAACCGAACGAATGCACATACTCGGCATACGGTTCATCGGCCAATGCGTTGGTTTGAATGTTGATGCTCGCACCAAACGCACCCGGTCCGTTGGTGGATGTACCCACGCCACGCTGTACCTGAACACTTTGTGTGGAAGAAGAGATGTCCGGAATGTTTACCCAGAATACACCTTGCGATTCGCTGTCATTATACGGAATGCCGTTAAGCGTAACATTGATTCGCGTGGCATCGCTTCCGCGGATGTTGATACCCGTATAGCCCACTCCATTTCCGGCATCGGAAGTGGTGACCACGGAAGGGGTCCAGTTTAGTTGAATGGGTAAATCCTGACCGAAGTTTTGCTTACGCAACGTTTGCTTATCAATCGTGCTGTATGTGGTAGGTGTTTTCTCACCCGCACGTGTAGCCGATACAATGATTTCATCGGTAAACGTTGTGCTTTCCTCCAGCAAAATTTCATTCACTCCGGATGAAAGTGTAATCCGTTTGGTTTTGTATCCCACAAACCGGATTTCAGCTTCATAGCTTCGCACATCTGCAAACTGAAAAGCGCCTTGTGCATCCGTTACGGTAATTTTTCTTTCCTGAGTGAGTGTAACCGTAGCCCCACTTAAAGGCTCATTCGTTCGCGCATCACGCACTACACCCTTCAATTGGCTTTGTGCCGATGCAGCCAATGGCAACAGCAACAATGCTGTCCACATTAATTTTTTAAACATTTTTTTTAATTTGTTAAAACCCGCACGTGCAGAGGGGACTGCGCCATGCTTACAAGTTTCACTTGCCTTCCCTTCGGCCGCATTATCGGCATCAGGTTCTATGGGTATAATCTCAGCCCGTTATTATGAGGCACCCCTTACTGGGCGTAAAGGTAAAAGAAAGCAGTTAGTATTCAGAGTTTAGTTTACAGAATTTGAGGCGCTGATTTCAAAACCGAAAAATTCTGAATTCTAAATTCTAAATTCTGTATTCTAAAGTCTACTTTTGAGCATGTTTCAGGCTATTGTAAACAACAAGACATTTGAAATCAATCCGGAAGGAGAAACCATTACGGTAAATGGCGAGGCGCTTGCCTGGGATGTTGCACAACTTCGTGACGGATATTTTCACATCATCCACAACCACAAAAGCTATAAAGCTGAACTGGTAAAGGCCGATGCACCCACCAAAACGTTTACGTGGAAAATCAACGGTAGGCACTACACCGTTTCGGTAAAAGATAAATTTGATTTGCTCCTCGAAAAGCTAGGCATGAGCCAGGCAGCCAGTAGCAAAGTCAATTCCATCAAGGCACCCATGCCGGGCCTGATCATCGACCTGAAAGTGAAAACAGGTGATGTGGTAAAACAAGGCGATCCGTTGCTGATCCTCGAGGCCATGAAGATGGAGAACATATTGAAGTCGCCCGGAGACGGGGAAGTGAAAACCATCAAAATCAAAAAGGGAGATAGCGTAGAAAAGAATCAGGTGCTGATTGAATTTTAAATTCCATTAACCGCTGTCAGCCCCGACAAGTATTTCTCCGGCATTATAACTTCTTGGCGATAGCCCTTATATTTACGGGATTTTTATTGGCGTTGCATGAAATACAAACGAATTCTGCTCAAACTCAGCGGTGAAGCCCTGCAGGGATCAAACAAGAATGTAAATATTGATCCGGCTGTGCTCGAACAATATTCAGAAGAAATTAAAGAACTTAAAGCAGCCGGTGTAGAGCTGGCTATCGTGATCGGGGGTGGCAACATCTTCCGTGGCGGTCAGGCCGAAGCACTCGGCATCGACCGGGTACAAGGCGATTATATGGGCATGCTGGCCACCGTAATCAACGCCATGGCCTTGCAAAGCGCACTGGAACGTCACGGCTTGTATACCCGACTGATGTCCGGTATGAAAATGGAACAGGTTTGTGAACCGTTTATCAGACGCAGAGCGATCCGTCACCTCGAAAAGGGACGGATCGTTATTTTTGGGGCCGGTATTGGTAACCCCTACTTCACTACTGACTCCACTGCCAGCCTTCGTGCCATTGAAGTTCAGGCCGATGTGGTGCTGAAGGGCACACGTGTAGATGGTGTGTACGATAAAGATCCTGAAAAATTTAAAGATGCCGTTCGGTATACATCCCTTTCGTTTCAGGAAGCCTACGAAAAAAACCTGAACATTATGGATATGACGGCCTTTACATTGTGTATGGAAAACAAACTTCCGATTATTGTTTTCGATATGAATAAAAAGGGCAATCTGTTAAAAGTTGCGCAAGGCGAAGAAGCCGGTACACTAATCAGTTAATTTATTGTTGAACCGAACTGTTACGTTTACTATGGAAGAAATTGAACTATACCTCGAAGACGCCAAAGAACACATGACCAAAGCTCTCAACCATGTTGGGCATGAGTTAACCAAAATCAGGGCAGGTAAAGCCAATCCATCCATGTTGGATGGCATTCAGGTTTCCTACTACGGAAACCCGACTCCGCTCAATCAGGTATCTTCTCTTACCACGCCCGATGCACGCACCATTTTCATCAAGCCGTGGGAAAAAAATATGATCCAGGAAATTGAAAAGTCGATACGCGATGCCAACCTGGGTTTGAATCCGCAGAATGATGGTCAGCAGGTGATTGTGAACATTCCCATGCTTACCGAAGAAAGACGCAAGCAACTGGTAAAGCAGGTAGGACAGGAGTGTGAGCACGGCCGTGTGAGTGTGCGCAACATCCGTAAGGACACCAACGAACACCTGAAAAAAATCAAAGGTGCCTCAGAAGATGATATTAAAGATGCTGAAGCCACCGTTCAAAAACTAACGGATGAGTTCATCAGCAAGATTGACGCGCTGATGAAAAAGAAAGAAGCGGAGATCATGACGGTGTAAACCTTACAAAACATAATAAAAAGTCGGGCCTACCCCGACTTTTTTGTTTTCAGAATGTTTACCTTCGAAAGAACAACCTTGGCATTATGGAAAACCCAACCTTCGGGCAGAAAGTAAAACAAACCACTATGAAATTCGTGAAACGACTCTTCCTGTTTGCCCTTGTAATCGGCATTGGAATTTTATCATTTTTCTATTGGGGCGTGTATGAGCGTGGCGTGTGGGCAGGGAAAGTGCTGAGCATTTCGCAAAAAGGAATTGTATTTAAAACCCATGAAGGAAAACTCTCCATGGAGTCGTTCGGTGCATTAAAGGGTACGAGTCCTATTGCCGAAACACGCGACTTCTCCGTTGAAAAAAGTGAGACAGAAACCATAAAAGCCCTGGAAGCAGTTGCTTTGAAAGGTGAGCGCGTAAACCTGCATTTTGTAAAACGTTACATGCGCTTTCCGTGGCGAGGCGATACCAAGTATTTTGTAACACGCGTTGAAGTTCAGCAACAGTAACGCGTGATGTCTCTGTTTCATGACCGGCCAACCACCAACCCGTATTTTCTACACCATTGTTGCCAGTCAGTTTTGTTGTACCTCACTTTGGTTTGCTGTAAACGCCATTTTACCACAGGCACAAGCCGCACATAACTGGCCGGTCGAATCAATTGGCTATGTAACTTCACTGGTCCAACTCGGCTTCATTGTTGGAACGCTCACGTTTTCAGTTTTCGGATTTTCTGATCGGTTTGCTCCGTCTTCTGTTTTCTTTTTATGCAGTCTGGTTGCCGCAGCTTTCAATGCATTAAGTCTTGTGGATGCTGCATCACTTAACCTCACACTTTTTACCCGATTCGCAACCGGTTTTTTTCTCGCAGGTGCTTATCCGGTGGGGATGAAAATCGCGTCCGACTGGAAACAGGAAGGTCTTGGTCATTGGCTGGGTGCGCTTGTTGGCGCACTGGTGCTGGGAACATCTTTTCCTCATGTACTTAAACTGATTCCGGGTTTTATTGAACCTGCTCAACTTATTATCGCAGTTTCACTACTTGCTTCAATTGGCGGATTAGCCATGTTTGTGCTGGTAAAAGATGGGCCGTACAGAAAACCCGCACAACGTTTTTCATTTGCTGATGTTCGCGATGTGTTTCGCTCAGCAGCTTTTAAGGCACCGGCATTCGGTTACTTTGGGCACATGTGGGAGCTCTACGCATTTTGGGCATTTATTCCGGTGATTCTTCTTTCATACCAAAACATAAGTCATTCTGATTTTTCGTTACCGCTTTGGTCGTTTCTGATTATTGCATCCGGATTTTTAGGCTGCGTGATTGGCGGAAAACTCTCGTTGAAACTTGGCAGCAAACCCATCGCAGGCATTGCACTTGCCTCCTCGGCCTTGTGTTGCCTCATTTCCTCATTCATGTTTCATTCAAATGAATACACGTTTCTTGCCTTCATGATCTTCTGGGGATTTATGGTGGTTGCCGATTCGCCTCAGTTTTCTGCGCTGGTGGCCTTTCATGCACCAGCCCATATCCGTGGTTCGGCCATTACGATTACTACGTGTATTGGCTTTGCCATCACCATTGTAAGTATTCAACTATTGAATGTGCTTCAGCAACACATTTCTCCCCAGTACTTACTACTTTTATTGGCTCCAGGGCCACTTCTGGGGCTTGTTTCACTTTACTCGTTTAAAAACATCGCATGGAAAAAATAATTGTGTACGGCTCGTATGGTTACACCGGTAAGCTGGTGGTAGAAGAATGTAAGCGAAAAAATCTCTCTGTAATTCTATCCGGCCGAAATGAACAAGCCCTCAAAAAACAAAGTGAACAGAGCGGCTACCCATACAAAACTGTTGATATGGATGATCGTGCCGGGTTGGTTAGCCTGTTGAAAGAAGGCAAGGTGGTGATTCACTGTGGCGGACCATTCAGGCACACGGCAAAAAAAATGATTGATGCCTGCCTTGAAGCCAACACACATTACACCGACATCACCGGTGAATATGGCGTTTTTGAATTACTGGCTGGCTATGATGCCAAAGCCAAACAAGCCGGACTTACCGTAATACCCGGAGCCGGCTTTGATGTTGTTCCATCTGATTGCCTGGCACTGCACCTGAAAAATAAATTGCCTGATGCCACACACCTTCAACTTGCTTTCACCATGTCGAAAGGCGGGCTTTCGCGAGGCACCAAGAAAAGCATGACCGAGGGCCTGGGTTATGGCGGCATGATCCGTGAAAACGGAAAACTCGTTCCGCTTCCGTTGGGTGACAAGGTGATGACGGTTGATTTCGGTGAATTCAAAATGAAAACGTTGTGTATACCTTGGGGAGACATATCCACTGCGTGGCGCAGCACAGGCATTGACAATATTGAAGTATACACAGGCGCCACCGACAGCATGATTGCCAACGCACGCAGAAGTCGCTACCTCAACTGGTTGTTACGGATGACGTTCGTAAAAAAATTCATGTTAAAGCAAATCGACAAAAAACCGGGCGGACCATCGGAAGAAAAATTGCTTACGGGAAAAAGTTACCTGTGGGGAAAAGTAACAAATGCAAGTGGGCAGCACGTTGAAGCACGATTGGAGACCATAAGTGGTTACTGGCTAACTGCTAAAACAAGCGTGCTGATTGCAGAAAAAATCCTGCATGGAAATTTCAAAGCAGGTTATCAAACGCCAGCGATGGCATATGGAGAAAATTTGATTATGGAGATTGACGGATCAAAAAGGTGGTGACGTTCTTGGTCTGTGGCGACCAAAGGAGATAAAGACCTGAAAGTGACAAAACTTGTCATGTTTTTTTGAGTATAATTGTAATGTTCTAACGAACGCCCCCCGGGGCTCTCTGCCATGGCGAGGTCCCGGGATATTTTTTAAACGCATGGTAAACGACTATCTTAAAAAAATTGCGGATACCACCGCTCAGGGCGATGCTCGTGAAGAGAGCTACTACGCACACCTTTCTTCCTTTCTGGAAGACTTTACCGAAAGCATAGGCAAAACAAAAGTTCAGATTACCACACTGCCTAAGAAAACAGAAGCCGGTAACCCAGACTTCAGGATTTGGGATGGTAAGCAACAGATTGTAGGCTACATTGAAGCCAAAAAGCCAGACGAAAATCTGGATGTAATTGAAAACTCAGAACAACTCAAGCGGTATCGGTCTGTTTTCCCGAACCTCATTCTCACCAACTTTTATGAGTTCAGACTATACCGAAACGGACAGCTAATAGACAAAACATTTATTGCGCGACCTTTCATTGCAAAAAAGTTAAAAACACTTCCACCCGTTGAAAACGAAGAGAAGTTTAATGCGCTGCTTCAAAAATACTTTGCGTTTTCGTTACCAAAAGTTTTTACCGCTTCTAACCTGGCCGAAGAACTGGCCAAGCGTACCCGCTTTTTGCGCGATGAAGTAATTGCCCGCGAACTCGAAGAGGAAGAAAAAGGCAAAGGTCCCATTTATGGATTTTACCAGGCCTTTAAAAAATACCTGATTGCCGATTTAAAAGAAGAAGGCTTTGCCGACATCTACGCGCAAACCATTACCTATGGGTTGTTTGCTGCCCGTACACGCGCCAACGGTGCGTTTAGCCGCAGGCTGGCCTTTGACCTCATACCGCCAACCATTGGCATACTGCGCGATGTATTCCAGTTTATTTCATTGGGCAAGTTGCCCTTGCAAATGGAGGTGATTATTGATGACATTGCCGAAGTGCTACAGGCTGCCGATGTAAATAATATTTTGCACGAGTACTACCGAAAGGGCAAGGGTGAAGATCCGATTGTTCACTTCTACGAAACGTTTTTGAACATTTACGATCCCGCTACACGCGAAAAACGAGGTGTATACTACACGCCCGAACCCGTAGTGAAATACATTGTGCGTGCCATCCATGACTTACTGAAAACACATTTTGATATACAAGATGGCTTAGCCGGCAAAGAGGTAACGCTGCTCGATCCTGCTGCGGGCACGCTCACCTTTCCTGCCGAAGCCATCAAGTTAGCCGTGAAAGAATTTACGGGTAAGTATGGCGATGGCGGCCTCAACCAGTTTTTTCAAAATCACATACTTAAAAATTACCATGCCTTTGAGTTGATGATGGCGCCCTACGCCATTGGGCATATTAAAATGAGCTTTTTAATGGAAGAGTTAGGCTACCGCATGAAGGAGACAGACCGCTTCAAGCTTTACCTTACTAACACGCTCGACATGGAGGATCTTGCATCAACGGAAATTCCAGGTTTGGAGAGTTTGAGTGAAGAAAGTCATAGTGCAAACATCATTAAAAAAACAGAACCGATTCTTGTCATTTTAGGAAATCCTCCTTACAGCGGTATTTCATTAAATAAATCAGAAGAAAAGAAAACTTTCAAAATAGGAGATTCATATGTAAAAGATTATAGATGGGACAACGGAATCAATTCAATAGTTCCCATTTACGCTAACGTTAAGAAGACGAAAAAGCATGAAGATCGAGTGGAGATTACTCAAAAAACTTTTATTGGCGAACTTTTACAAGAATATTACTTTCTAGATGGTAAACCGCTCGGGGAAAAGAAAGTTTGGCTAAACGATGACTATGTAAAATTCTTAAGATTCTCACAATGGAAGATTCATAAAGCTGGGCAAGGTATTGTAGGCATGATTACCAACCACAGCTATTTGGATAATCCTACTTTCCGAGGCATGCGCCAGAGTTTGATGAACACGTTTAATGAAATTTATATCATTGACCTACACGGCAACAGCCTGAAAAAAGAAACGGCCCCTGATGGCAGTATAGATGAGAATGTGTTTGACATACGTCAAGGCACAGCCATTGCTTTAATGGTAAAAAAGAAAAATGTCAAAGGATGCAAAATTGTTCACCGCGATATGTTTGGTGAACGTGAATTAAAGTATAATTGGCTGGGGGACCAACCCTTTAAGAAGAAAGATTATGAGCCATTAAAACCAACATCACCGTGGTATTTTTTTATAAAAAGGGATACAGAGGCTATTGAGCATTATAATGAATGGCCAAAAGTAAATGATCTTTTCCCTGTTAATAATGTTGGAATTGTAACAGCGCGAGATCACTTCGCTATTGATTTCAATATCAAGCAACTAGAAGCCAGGATTCGACAGTTTAGAGATTTAAAATTTGATGACTATTTTATACGAGAGGCCTACTCTTTAAAAGACACATCAACTTTCAAAATGAATCAATTTAGGAAGGCCCTTGCCGAAGAAAAGGATTGGAGTGAAATGTTCCAAGAAATAACATACAGGCCATTTGACAATCGTTTTATTTTCTACTCCAAATGGGTTATTGAAAGACCGATAACTGATTTAATGCAACATATGCTTAAAGCAAATATCGGTATAATTCTTCCCCGGCAATTTAAAGAGGAGGCGGGGGCTTTTATTACAGAAAATATTATTGGTCATAAAACTGTAAGCGCTTACGATATCAATTCTCTTTTCCCTCTATATCTCTACAATATCAACGAGGGAAGACGCAAAACCCAAACCATGATGTTATTCGAGCCCGAAGTGGCTTACGATAGCAAAGGGCGCACACCCAACATCAGCAAAGACATTATTGAAAAGCTGGAGAAGGCCTACAAAAAGAAATTTCAAAGCAGCGAGTTAACGCCCGAGCATATTCTTCACTACTGCTACGGCATTTTGTACAGCAACACGTACCGGGAGAAATATGCAGAGTTTTTGCGCATTGATTTCCCGCGCATACCCTTCACCACCGATTACAAACTTTTTTTAAAAGTAGCGGCCGTAGGCGAAGAGCTTACGCAACTGCATTTGCTCAAACACAAAGCCCTGAACAAACCCATAGCCAAGTACAAAGGCAAAGGCGATGACAGGGTTGAAAAGCCCAAATACGATGCCGAACGGAAAGTGGTGTTCATCAACAGCAAAAACTATTTTGAGGGTATTCCCTCAGAAATCTGGAATTATCACATTGGCGGGTATCAGGTAATGGAGAAGTATCTGAAAGACCGAAAAGGCAGGCTTATGGATGACCCGGGACATTACTGTAAAATTGCCACCGCACTCAACGAAACCATCTCCCTTCAAACTGCCCTCGACAAACTCTTTCCTGGTGTAGAAAAATCGGTTATCGACTAAAGTTGAAAATGGGAACCGATCTGATTGTCATTGCCAATCATGAAATGAATTTCCACAATCCGGAAAAGCAATATCAGCAATTGCTGAACATTCTAAACAGGCTTGAGTTGGATACAGATCTGATTTACAAAACTCATATTGAATCTGTAAAAAATCGCAATGAACCCTTTGAACACATTTCCAAAAATCCGGTAGCCTGGCGAGTGGATGAATATGCTTTTGAAGATCCGCCCAACGATTGGATTGGTTTTGATTTTGTAACCAACTACAGGTTTCTTGATGCACGGTTTTGCCAACACACCCTTGAGCTTGGAACTCCTTATCGGTATCACATCTTTGATGTACTATCGGAACCAGAAAATCTCGCTCATTTTAAACGCTGGCGTGAAGTGTGGATAAAACTTGCACGCGCGTTTGGCGGCAATCGAATGATTTACCTGGCTGATAATGCCCACACGCTTGATGGGTACATTGAACTTCACTGGCAAAACAAACCGATAAGCGCTATTGAAGAAGCTTTGTTTAAAGCCTTGGGGCCTCCGGTAAAAACTGTTTTTGAGCTTCGGTATGATCAGCCCGTGTATTTTATCGACAACCTGCAACCTCTTTAGTTGAGAAAGTCATCAGTTCTCACTAAACTTTATCGCCACCATAGCCGGCCAGAGTTTTCCGGTGATCAGCACCATTTTGCTTCTTGGTTCATAGGCAATGCCGTTCAGTACATCCGCATTGGGGTTGCCTGGGTACACCGCTTCTGCCACTTTGGTTAGATCGAGCCGACCCAACACGTTACCGTTGGCCGGATCAATGCGCACAATGTAATTGGTTTGCCACAGGTTGGCGTACAGGTATCCTTCAATGTATTCCAACTCGTTCAGGTTCTTTACGGGTTTACCATCTTCGGTAACGGAAACAGTTCTGACCGGCTTTAATGTAAGCGTATCCAGGTAGTACAACTTGTCGCTGCCATCGCTCATGATCAGGTTTATATTGTCATGCGTGATGCCCCATCCTTCGCTATCGTACGAAAATTCGCCAAGCTTCTCGTACGTTTTAAAATCGTAGATAAATCCCACCTTATTTTTCCAGGTAAGTTGATATACTTTGTTGTTCAACACGGTAACGCCTTCGCCAAAATACTCCTTATCCAGAATTACCTTTTTGTTTTGCTGGCCCGAGGCAATATCCACTTCGGCAATCCAGGATGTTCCGTGTTGACCGGTACCCTCAATTAATTTTCCGTTTGCCACCACCAGGCCTTGTGTAAAAGCCTCTATATCATGTGGGAAAATTTTATAAATCACATAGGGAATAGTATTCTTTGTTTCATTGGTTGATTCCTTGTTGGATGAACAGGCTATCATACTCAGAACAAGCATCATTATCGACACTACATTTAACACAAAACCGATTGGAGACTTTACTTGCATGGATTACCTTTAATGTTACAAAATTCAGCGCTTAGCTTATACAATTTTAATCAATTCAACAAACCAAACCTTATGAAAAAGACCGCTATTCTGTTATTTGCCCTTTTCTGCACCTCATTTGCTTTTGCCCAGTGCAATTCGTTTTACGTAATTGATGAAGGAACGGCCTGGACTTATGAAAATTATAATCCGAAAGGCAAACCCTCCGGCAAAAATGAACAGAAAGTAACCGCATTCGATAAGACCGCAACCGGTTATAAGGCCACGGTAGCCTCTACCTTATGGAACGAGAAAGGTAAAAAAGTTACCGAAGGCGAACTGGAACTGATTTGCGACAACGGCACATTTATTATGGACATGCGCAAATTCATTCCGGAAGAACAGCAAAAAGCCTTTTCTTCTTATGAAATGAAGATCGAAAGCGAAAACCTGGAATTGCCATCAAAGCTTTCTGTAGGACAAACCCTTAAAAATGGATCCGTTACCTTATCGGCTGTAGGCAGCCCGGTGCCCATGAAAATTACGGTGAACATTACTGACCGTAAAGTGGAAGCCAAAGAAAGCATCACCACCCCCGCAGGCACATTCGACTGTTATAAAATCTCAAGCAAGTCGAACACACAAATGCAAATGGGCATTAACATGAGCTTGAACTTTTCGGGCACCGAATGGATTGCCGAAAAAGTGGGCATGGTAAAAAGTGAGTCGTACGATAAGAACGGAAAGCTTGCCGGTTATACGTTATTAGTCAACAGGAAATAAACAAAAGGGCATATCGTTTTAGAGATGCCCTTCAATCAAAAATGGTTATATGAGTATCCGCTTCAAGCCCTAAATACCCCGTCATTGCGAGCGGGTAGCGAAGCAATCCCAATTTTAAATTAAAAAATGAGATTGCTTCGGTCGTACCTCCCTCGCAATGACGTTAACTTATTAGTTTAGGACTCTTACGGATACTCACAAATGGTTATTTCACTGCTCACACGTTTTTGCACATCCCTCCTTCTTTGCCGCAGGTTTCTGTTTTGATTGTGCAGGTTTTTCAAATGTTTCCTTTGCGTGAGCGGCCCACTCCTGCTTAACAGATTCAAAATCCTTAAGGAATTTTTCATTTTTAAACAGTTCATTTACAAGCTGGCGCGCTAATACCCGTGATGCTTCAGAGTCGCTGGGATAATGCACTCCGATTATTTCACGCGAGTGCGCCATATCGTACGCATCTTTTAAGAAGACATCGGCAAAGTGAGGGGCCAGCTCACTGTACACATACGCATTAACGTATGAATTCGCAGCGTGACCACTCGGGTAGGCCGCCCAGTTGGTTTCTTCCAGGTTCTGCAATTCCGGCTCCAACACATACGGACGCACACGCAAAAACTGATACTTATACTTCCAGATGTAGTAACTGGCATCCTGCCAAACATGCGCCATGAAATCGGCTGTTATGGGTAATGCCTCAGGCGTAAACCATGTACCAATGGATCGGCCAATGTGAAATAAGTTTTTACGATACATCGAATAGGTTGAGTCTGCAGGCGTAACGCGCGGGTTGTAATACACACCGGCTACATAAAGAGATGCCCGCTCCTGCTCAAGAGTTCGTTGATTTTGAAGGCTTAACAGGTAATTCAGTTCAGCCCGTGTTTGCGGTGAACTATTTGCCGGAGGGTCGGGAATGTGAAACTTAATGTCATCCTTAAGATAATATGGCTTTAAACTCAGGCGCTTTTCTGCCGCCTGTGCATCAAATGGAAATTTTTGTTTATCCATTTCAGCATCTTTTTGTGCAGGTGCAGGATTGAACTGCTGCAATTGCTGATAGTGCCCGCGGGCGAGTGTAAGGTTTTTTATTTCGGAAGACTGCGTATATCCCGTAAGTGTAACCACATGCAATACGAGCAAGAATAAATATGTTTTCATGATTTGTACGTTTGATTAGTAGCCTGTAGACGAACTACCCGACAAAAAGACGCAAGTAAACTTTTTGCGTCTTTTCTGAACATGCGCGTCATCTATATGAACCTCTTTCACAGAGGCCTAAAATGATGTTCCACTAAAATGTTGAAACCATGAAAAACGTGATCATCCAAAAAGATGGCGGTTGCTGTGGCGGTCTTTGTGGCTGCTAAAACCCAGTGAAAGTCGTGGTGCACTAACGTGGCATCACGACTTTCTCTTCAAATGAAATTGATGTGTCGCAACCACAAGGAAGTTTATCCTCGCATACCAGTACATTTCCGTATGCATCGGTTTTAATGTGGTAGAGATCATGCAACTTTTGCTTCAGCAATGCACGCGCACGTTGAACACGCGATTTGGCTCCGGAATAGGAAATATTTAATCGATCCGCTAATTCCAGTTGTGAAAGATTCTGATGTTCGGTCAGCTCAAGGGCTTCGCGATATTTTTGCGGCAATGTTTTGATTAACGTATTCAGGCAAAAGGCAACGCAGTCGTTGAAATCTTTCGGGTCTGTATCAAAATCCAATTCCCGAATATCAAATGTTCGGGATTGACTGCGGAAATAGTCGTTCACCGCATTGCGGGTAATCTGGTAAATCCAGGCTAAAATCTTATCTGACTCTTTTAATTGACCGGATTTTGCATAAATCTTAAGCAATACATCATGCACAATATCTTCTGCCAACGCTTTGTCTTTCACCCGTTTATAGACAAAACGGGTTAATTCCTCACGAATTTGGGTCCAGGCGTTTACAGCTAGTTCTTCCATGTGCACATAGTTTTACGAAAACAAGACGCAAGGGGCCGGAAAAAGACGCAGAAAATTTTCGTGAAAAGAATCTATCTCAATATTTTGCTGGAATCCACATCTAATTTGATCTACCAGAAAAAGCTCCGTAGGAGCGAACTCATGGTAACCATAAGTAAATTTAGTGATTCCGTGCCGACTGCATCATAGCCATGAAATGAACCCGCTATTCGGCACACATGCACAACAGTTAATCAAGGATGGCATAACCGCGCCATGAAAGGCTTTTACAAATCTATCTATGCAATAAAACCTACCTCAAACATGAAAAACCCAGTCCTTATACTGGCCATCCGCTGGGTTGAAATCATCGCGTTTTACAAAGTGTAATTCCGTTATTTCAATGGTTTCAATATCGGCCAGTTTCAGGTTTCGGTAACCGGCTGTGCGCCCTACCTTGGTAAAGCCTAACTCCTGCCAGCAAACCAACATAATTTTATTTCCGGCAGTCTGGCATATGCCATACGGGTGAATAAGTCGTTCAATTGGCTCTCTGCTCATCCGAATGCGGCACTTGCGTTTTTTCTCCGCAGCTTCCCAAAGTTGTTGCGTGATCTCCTCCATCAGTCGAGAATGGTAATATGGGTCGGTATTCTATCGATCAATTCACCGAACGGCTGAACTGAAAATCCAAGTTCATTCGTTTTACGTTCAAATTCCGTTGCGAAGTTTTTATCAACACACACCAGTAACCCGCCACTGGTTTGCGGGTCGCAAAGTGTGAGTAATGATTCTGATCCGATGCCCGCTACCTTGCCCTCAAAGCTTTGCCAGTTGCGCATGGTGTTATCCGGATAAATCATCTTTGTAGTATATGCTGACAGGTTTTTGATTAATGGAATTTTTGAATAGCTGATCTCCGCAGAAAGCTTACTGCCTTCACACACTTCAAGTAAATGTCCGATCAAACCAAAACCAGTTACATCGGTCATAGCGGTTACAGAATCTAACGATCCAAACATTTCCCCAACAGCGTTTAAGGTGGTCATGATCCGGACAGCTTCCTCAACATCTTGCGGTAGGGCCAATCCACGTTTTTGTGCCGTAGAGATGATGCCTACTCCAAGGGGTTTTGTGAGGTAAAGTAAATCACCTGCCTTTGCCGTATTATTTTTTTTGAGATGTTTCTTGAGAACGGTACCCGTTACTGCTAATCCAAAAATCGGTTCAGGACTATCAATGCTATGCCCACCGGCAAGCGGAATATTAGCCTGATCGCAAATGGATTGTGCACCGGCCAGCACCTGTTGGGCAACCTCAACCGGAATTTTTTCTAAGGGCCAACCCAAGATCGCCAATGCCATTATTGGCATGCCGCCCATGGCGTACACATCACTTATAGCATTAGTAGCTGCAATGGCACCAAATGAAAAGGCATCGTCCACGATGGGCATAAAAAAATCAGTAGTACTGATGATGCAGGTACCATCATTTAATTCATACACCGCAGCATCATCTTTTGATTCGTTTCCCACCAATAGCTGTGGAAATAACTTTTTCTCACCTGTCGATTGTAGAATTTTTTCCAATGTAGCCGGAGCAATTTTGCATCCGCAACCAGAACCATGAGAGAATTGGGTGAGTTTAATTTCTGTCATAAAAGTTTATTAACCACATAGGCACATAGGGCACATAGTTATTGGTCAGTTAGTTTTCGGAATAGTTCGTTTACAAATGTCCGTTGTCCTTCTTTAAATAAGTTTGCACAATTGAAGTTAATCAGAATTCCTTTCGGTTTATGCAATAACTTCATATAGGTCAGGATTTGAGCTTCGTGAACTGGTGCCAAGGCATCAACTGCCTTTAATTCCACAACAATTGAATCTTCAACAAGAAAATCACACCGCAGTTCTGTATCCATTTCAATGCCTTTGTACTGAACTGGCACGAATAGTTCGGAGGAATATTTTAATTCTCGTAAGAAAAATTCCTGCTTAAGGCACTTTTGATAAACACTCTCTAAAAGTCCCGGACCCAAATCCTTATGTACTTCTATGGCAGCACCAATAATTTTATAAGTCAGATCATCGAGAAATTTCTTTGTCATAAACTATGTGTCCTATGTGTCTATGTGTTTAAAAAATCTTTAATAACCTCATCCAATCGCTGACCATCCCAGGATATGCGTTTAACAACGCGTTGTTGCTTTCGCTCCAGGCCATTGCGATAGGCTTTGTCGTAGTAGGTTAACAAAATATCAATGGTTGATTGCCAATCGCCTTGCGAAAGTTTTTCTGCAGCTGCATTAAAATGTTGCCCGCCCAGCTTTTTTGTAATCTTTTTCATCGCTTCCAGAAATTGTTCAGGATTGGTTTTGCCGTATTCTTTCACCAACCGTTGTATGCGTACATCCTTCGGAACATCAATTTCTACAACAGGCGACCGGCCCATCGTGCGCCATAATGAATCCGGCAAAAATATTTTTCCTATAGCAATGGACTCATCTTCGATCCAGATGCGCTTGGATAAATCCAGATTCAGGGTTGCTTCGAATAACTCGTTTTGAAATTGTTCCGTGGTTGGTTGAGGTGGCAGATTCAATCCGCCAAATACGGAGCCCTTATGCTTTGCCAGTTCTTCCAGATCAAGTACCTGTTCACCGGCTGCTTTTAATGCACGTAGAATTTCGCTTTTGCCACTGCCCGTTTCCCCACCTAATACCGTCAGGTTAAAGGGCGAGGCAAACGATTCAACAGCCCGTTGGCGATACGTTTTGTAGCCACCCTTAAGGGATCGGGTTTTAATGCCCGCCATCTGCACGAAGCTGCAAAAATTGGCCGAGCGCATGCCCCCGCGCCAGCAATGCACCAACAACTCACGACCATCTGCTACGCGAAGTGCCTCATCAATAATGTCGTTCAATCGTGGGCCGATCAATCGAAAGCCGGTTTTAATAGCCTCCAGCTGTCCTTTTTGTTTGTAGTCGGTGCCAACGGCAATTCGCTCATGATTATTAAGCAACGGAATATTGATCACACCCGGAATATGTCCTGCGGCATACTCCCCTTCCGACCGGACATCAACAGTCGGCAACTCATGACGAAGCTTCAGAAATTCATCAAGGGAAATGATCATGCGCGAAAGGTACCAAAAAAGTTACCTTTCATGTGCAGCTTAATTATCTGAAAAACGAAGGGCAATGTTTGTGGCAATCCCCACCCGGAATCCATAACTCAGGTATTTTCCATCGCGAAAAGCGGCTGCGGCTTCCAACCTGAAAATGCGTAAGATGCCATCAATGGTGTACCCCACTTCCGTATAGTTTTTTGATGTGGGGGTTGCCAGGTAATTCACAAAAACATTTTCGCGAATGCCGAACATCCTGACTTCAGGAATGGTTGTGACCAGAAATTTACGGAACTGGTAATGTACGTTAGCCACCACATACTTATCGGCAGTGCTGTACCGATAATAATCGAGCAAACGAAAACTACCAACCGGATCAGTCGTAACAAATGGCGTTTCATTTCCCAGGAAATGCTTGTAGTCCATAAATCCCAAACTATCGGAGTTCAGAAACGCGCCCCCGCGTAAAAAGAAATGCATGCGCCCGCGTACACCAAAAGCAACTTCGTGCTTCATGCCCAACTCCACGTGATCAAAATTAATTTCGCTATCAAGTATGCCAGAAAATCCCTTCCGATACGTGAATAGCAACGTAGGGGTTGAACTTTCTATTTCATTTCGTCTACCATTTCTGATTCTATATTTTAACCACGGCCGGGCGCTCATATGAACTGATCCGATCAACACACTGTGTTCAGCAAAACCAGTGTTGATCAACTCTTCACTTACAGGTGCATTCGGTGTGTAGTCTTCAATTTTATCGCGGTCGATTAATTTATAACTTGAATTATTAAATAGTTCTCTGCGCGTTGCCCACGACCAATTGGTTTCGGCTGTAAACTTCGGACTGAATCTTTTCCGATACAAAACATCGATGTAATCGCGTTCATAAATCTTCATCAGGTTTTGCTCCAGAAAAAGCGTAGTGAAGGTATTGACCACGGGAAGGATAGGTTCATCGGGATTGAATTGCTTCACATAACGTCCACCCTGGACTTCAAAACGATAGTTTCGATTTCGCAAGCGAAATGTTAAATGACCTAATAGTTTTTCCCGCGCAAAGGAATACCGGAGCGTGGGCATAATGTTCAGTCGTGTTTTCAATGTATCCTGAAGGATAGAACCAAAATTCATCCGGTAGATCAGGTTAAAACCTTCTACGGTATTAAACCAGGTCTCGGGAAACTTGATTTCGAAATTGGAGTGCTTTGAAATTTTATAGACATCACCTATGATCAGATCCCATGGCTGAAATCCCTTTTTCTTCTTATCTGAACGCTTCACAGTATCACCCTCTTCCTTCTTTCGCTCCTCAATCGCTATGCTATCCGTTTTCTGGTAGCCCTTTATTTCTTCTGTGGTTAATGGTATCGGACGAATTAGCGCCCAGTACGCAGAATCTTTCTTATATGCCCCACTGTCAATTTTAAACGTGGTGTTGGAAAGTACTTCCGGCTCTTTCGATTCTTTTAACTCCTGCTTTTCATATTCTTTAATGATGGAGCGCAATTCCTTGCGTGTAATCTCCTTATCGGATGCGAGGCGCTCCTGAAGTTGCTGGTTTTTCTGATCATATTTTTGGGTAAGCTCCTTAGCTTCATCTTTAAAGATTTTCTCATCGATCACCTTCATTTCTTCAACTTGCAGTTCCGGATTCAATTCGATTTTATAATCGCTTACCGTAGCCAGGTAATTGTAAACAAACTCAAAACCGAAGAAACTCCCTCCAATATCAAACTGTTGCGAAACCGGCATCCAGGCTTTGTCTTCCACCGGGGTATACACTTGTTTTACACCAATCCGCACACCCAGTTTTGTGGTTTTTAAATCGAGGCTGTGAATGGACCACCAATCTTCTACAATGAAAATTGTTCCCTCTACCACATTATCTCCACGCGATCGCGGGGTAACTTTTATCTGGCTAACCTCATAGCTACGATCTTTAAATGTACCCTGGTACTCAAACTTATAATATCCAAATGCAGCAGGTGATAAAGGTGAAACCGTTTCGGCAATAACGGGTTGATAAAAGCTACCGAAAATAAAGGCGTTGGGAGACGTGTTGTTGTCTTTTCCATCACTGCGGATGGAAATCACCTTCTCTTCAAAAGTATTCGGGCGTTTGTATTTGATTTCGCTTACGGATTCAGAAATAAAAACCCGATCCTTTTCAATCCCTTCCTTCTCCAATGCTTTTTTAGCCAACCACGGATAATCAACCAGTTTACCTTTTCCTTTAATATAAACCTGTGCCGTGTAGCTATCCAGTTGTTGCGTATGGTACTTGGCCTTGGCAATAGCCTTGCGCATAATGGTATAGGCGGGATCTTCATTGCCTGAAGTAACAATTATGTTTTGCAACACCACCACCTGCGATTTCATGGTGATGTTAATCACTTCAAAACCTTCACCCACGGTTACTTTCCGTTCCTGAGTTTCATACCCCAGGTATTGATACACCAGATCGTAGGTGCCGGGCGGCATGCTCAATTCATAGAAACCATTTTCGTTCGTGGTGGTGCCTGTACCCAACTGTTTTACATAAATGGTGGCGTACGACAATACCGTGCCATCATCGGCTTTAATGGTGCCGCGAATACCTCCGCCAAAAGCCAACACAGGCATGCAGATAAGAAGGAAGTAGAAAATTTTTCTCAAGAGGGTCATGCTATGAAAATCTCTGTACTATACGTACCGAGATGCAAATAAAAATTACAACGTTGCTTTCACTGGTAAAACTTTTTTGCCCGGATGATCGCCTCAACCGCATCAGGAACAAGATAACGCACCGATTGGTTATTTCTGATGCAGTTACGGATAAAAGTTGCGGAAATATCCATCATCGGGGCTTCAACCAGTTTAACGTTGGGGTGACGCCTGAGTTCAGCATTTGTTACATTTGGACGTGGGTACACATATAAGCCGTAATCCTCCAGTATGCGCTCATAGTTTTTCCATTTGGTAAAGCTAGCCAGATTGTCTTCACCGATAATTACCTTAAATTCCTTATCGGGATGTTTTTCCGAAAGATGCACTAAGGTATGAATGGTGTAGTTTGGTTTGGGCAAATGAAATTCAACATCCGAAACCTCCAGCTTATAGTTTTCATATACCGCAGCACGTACCATATCGTACCGGTCGAAATCGTGAAGTAATCCCTTACTGGGCTTTAAGGGATTTTGCGGTGTAACCACAAACCACACTTTTTGCAAATCGGTGGTTTCAGCCATGATGTTGGCAATGATCATGTGCCCGGTGTGTATGGGATTGAAAGAGCCGAAGAATAATCCGATTTTCAACTTTCCAAGGATTTCAGGAATTGCAAAGGCGTTTGAACAAGAATGGATGATGTGGAGTAATCGCGCGTGTTACGTGTAACGATTACATCAGTCTGAATATGCTGAGCACAATAAAATTGAAGTGCATCTTCAAAATCTTTAAACCCAGACTTTAATGCCTGTTGAAATTCATGTTTGGTGAGGTTTACCACATCAGTCCATGTCATCAACTCCTGAATCACCGAAACCGGGTTTTTACGAGCTTTCCTCACGATGTATGCTATATTGGCAAGAGATAATGCTGAAACAAACAGGTGCTTCTTGTGTGTTAATCCAGAGGCAATAATTTTTTCCGCATAATCGGAGAATGGCTTTCGGTCCAAGACAAAATCCAACAGCACATTGGTATCCAAAAAGACCTTTTGCATTACTTCAAATGTTTTTCAATAAGAGAATCGGCTATGATGTCTTTATAATTGGCGGCTTTTGAAGCAGCTTTCGCAATACCTTTGAGTTTTCGGAGGTTTTCCAACATCACCCTTCTTTCTTTGTCTTGCGTACTTTCCTGAATTGAAGAAATGTGTTCTTCGAAAAGTTTGGAAACACTTGTGCCTCGCTTTTTAGCGTACCGTCTGGCTTTAGCTGCCAATTTAGCATTTACACTAAGTGTCAGTTTTGTTGTCATAAAATCAGATAGTAGGTAAAGTTACTAAACTAAGCTAGTAGATCAATGAATCACTTTATCTTTTAAATGTATTGTATAACCGTTGCGCTTCTGCCAGCGATTTATCCAAATCTTCATTCACCAGTACCACATCAAACTTATCGGCAAAGGTCATTTCAAACTTTGCCTTAAAAAGGCGTTGTGATAAACTGGCGTGCGATTCTGTACCTCTTCCGCGAAGGCGTTGTTCCAAAATTTCCATAGAAGGAACTTTCACAAAAATTGAAAGCGCCTTCTCTCCAAAATATTTTTTTAACGCCAGTCCTCCCTTTACGTCCACATCAAAGATGACGTTTTTTCCTTCATCCCAAATGCGTTGAATTTCTGTTTTTAACGTTCCGTAGTAATTACCTTCATACACTTCTTCCCACTCAATGAATTCATCGTTGTCGATTTTTCTTTTGAATTCTTCGGGGGTAAGAAAATAATAGTCTTTTCCGTGTTCCTCCTTCCGGCCACGCTTATCGCGCGTGGACGCTGAAATAGAAAAGCCAAGGTCGGGGTTGTTGTCCAGTAAGTGTCTTACGATGGTTGTTTTTCCGGAGCCGGATGGGGCACTGAAAATGATTGCTTTTCCGGACATTAATGCGATAGATTTTGACTGATCTGATTTCTGATTTTCTCAATCAGTTCTTGTTTCGCACCGTTTCCGTTGCACTTGGTACGGATGAGTGTCTTTAAGGTAACGTCCAGGTTATAGGATTTGTAACAAGGCATGCACTCATCCAAATGTGCTTTAAACTGTTGCTGTTGCTCGGGAGTGGCATCCCCATCCAACATCAGTTGAAGCATTTCCATGCAGGTTAACTTCTTGCCGGGCGTTGTGGATTCTGTAGAGTCGGGCATAGGCTATGTATTTTTATATCCCATTTTATTGGCATACTCACTTAATTTTTCCTTCAGCAGGTTGCGCGCACGGTGAAGTCGGCTTCGCACCGTGCCGATTGGTATATCAAGTATTTTTGCCATTTCATCGTACTTAAATTCTTCCAGGTCTGCCAGAATGATCACGGTTCTGAAATCAACATCCAATGCATTCAAGGCGTTGGAAATTTCATCACCGATCATATCCTGAAGCGACTCCACCCGCAAATCCGGAGTGATTTGCCTGTCTACGTCATCCGAATTATAGTAGGTTTCAACATCCTGATAATCGACTTTTGCCGGCTCTTTGCTCTTCTTCCGGTAGTCGTTAATAAAACTGTTTTTTAAAATCCGGAACAGCCAGGCTTTGGCATTAGTTCCCTTCTGGAAAGAATCTATAAATCGAAATGCCTTCAAATAGGTATCCTGAACCAAATCATTGGCATCGTCTTCATCAAAAGTAAGGCGATAGGCAAAGTTGTGCATGGAGTTAATGTGGGGCATAAACTCCGAATCAAAGATTTCGGCCTTCTCCTTTTCTGAATACTGTTGACGCGGAACGTCTTCTATTTCTTCGTCAGTCATTAAAGACAAAAGTAATTTAAGAAAGTGAACTTTTAAGCCTCAAAAAGTTTATTTCTTGGCTATTTCAGTATAAATATCGCGCAGGTTTTCGTGCATCTTTTTCATGGTGAATTGATTTTCCACCTTAGCCCTGGCTGCTTTGCCCATGGCCAGACGCAATTCTTTGTTGTGATACAACCGAATCAATTGTTGTGAAAGTGAATCGGTATCACGCTCATCAACCAAAATTCCGCTTACTTCGTTTTCTACAGCTAACGGTATGCCTGCATGGCGGGTAGAAATAACCGCCCTACTCATAGCCATGGCTTCCAGCAAACCCACAGGCAACCCTTCGGTTTCTCCATTACTAGCCACACGACTGTTAAGTACAAACACTTCGCATAGTTGCATCAGTTCTTTTACTTCTTTTGGCGATTTCCACCCGTGAAAAACAACGTTCGATTCAAGATTGAATTCTTTCACCAATGCACGACATTCCCCTTCTTCTTTGCCAGTACCTACAATATGCAACGTCATCTGATCAACTTCCTTTAACGCCCTGGCAAATGCACGGATTAAGTCGGGCACACCTTTTTTCTCAATCAATCGGCCAACGTGCAGAATGTTAAAGGAATTTGGTTGGGCAACCGATGTATCAAGGGTGAATTGTTCAATATCTATTCCGTAAGGCACCCAACGCACTTTCTTTTTATGCGCTTCACTCAAGGGCAGCACATCAGCCATACCGGTGTTGCATACAATAATGGCAGAAGCATAATCAAAAACATCTTTCAGCCCTTCGCGATACGAACGGTTAGCCAGTTTTCTGGAAGCATCAAAGCCATGAAAAGAAACAACCATGGGAAGGTTTAACTGCTTCGCCAAAGGCAATATAAGTACACCATTATCACCAAATTGTGCATGGAGCAAATCAAACGACTCGCCTGCCAGCAATCGCTTCATTTTCGCAATCGACTTTGCCCCATAACCAAGCTGCTTGCCAAACCATTTTGTGAAAAGCCAATAGGTAATAGGACGACTGAATTTAAACTTGGTAAAGGTATTGGTTGGCATTTCAGCCGATTGTATAAACCGATCGGCCAATAAGAACGGATGTATAAAGGGGTTGATGGCCTGACGGTAAATAAACGTTTCACTCTTTTTGAAAAAGTACGTGCGGTAAAATAACACGCGGGGTTTTGGAGTATCAGCCAAGGAATTTTTTTTCGAAAGATAATCAATGTTTATTGTGGGCAACAAACTCAATATCCAATTTGATCTGTGATATAAATAAAAAGTCGTGCCACTGCCTAAGCAACAGCACGACTAAAGTATTCAGGATTGATTTATCGTTTCGCGACTACCCCGCCAAATGATTTCACCATGTTGATGAATTCGATACGGTACCCCTCTTTATCATTACCACGAGCACTTTCAGCCAAGGCAGTCACCTCATCATAGGTATAGGCTTTTACATATTCAGATTCACGCAGCAACATACCGAATGCAGCCACAGATGCAGACCACCGAAAATTATCCGTAGTCTGATTAAGGGCCACCTGGTTATCCACCATCGGATGAACGATGAGTTTACTGGTTTCTGATTCCGGGTGCTTATAACGAAACTTCACCGTCATCAATTCCTTTGATTTGGCGGCTGAAGGATCAATTTTTGTGGTTTGATATTTCAGCGGATCAATGGTAAAGAATTCACTCTCCACGCCTACTGGAATAATTTCATACAAGGCTGTAACGGTGTGGCCTGAACCCAAATCACCAGCATCTTTCTTATCGTTGTTGAAGTCTTCATTTTTTAATAAGCGATTTTCATAACCAATCAGGCGATAGGCTTTCACTTTTGCCGGATTAAACTCCACCTGAAGCTTTACATCTTTTGCAATCGTAAACAGCGTTCCTCCAAACTCATTCACCAACACCTTCTTGGCTTCCGTAATGTTATCAATGTAGGCATAGTTTCCATTTCCTTTCATCGACAAGGTTTTCATTTTGGAATCCTTATAGTTACCCATACCGAAACCCAGTAAGGTAAGAAATACGCCTCCTTGCTTTTCCTTTTCGATTAATTGCTCCATAGCCGCGTTGCTGGACTCACCAATATTGAAATCACCATCGGTAGCGAGAATTACCCGGTTGTTTCCTTCTTTTTTGAAATGCTTATGCGCGACAGCATACGCCAGTTTGATACCGGCACCGCCAGCGGTTGATCCACCGGCTTCCAGCCTTTCGAGTGCATCAATTATTTTTTTCTTTTCAGCACCCGATGTAGGCTCCAACACCAATCCTGCGGCACCGGCATATACCACAATGGCCACATGATCCTGCGGACGCAATTCATTCACCAACATCTTAAAAGATGATTTCAATAAGGGAAGCTTATTGGGCTCGTCCATTGAACCTGAAACATCGATCAGAAATACGAGATTGGATGGCGGAAGATTTTCCGTTTCAATGCGCTTACCCTGCAACCCGATGTGCACAAGCTTATGCTTTGGATTCCACGGAGCAGAAGAAATTTCGGTGATGATGTTGAACGGATGCTCATTTTTTGGTTGCGCATAGTCGTAATCAAAGTAGTTGACTAGCTCTTCAATGCGCACAGCATCTTTGGGTGGCCGCTGACCATTATTCAGAAACCTGCGCATGTTACTGTAGGAAGCCGCATCCACATCAATTGAAAACGTTGACAGCGGGTTGCGCAGCGCATCATGAAAAATATTTTCATTGATGCCGTCATACTCTTCTGTATTCCAGTCTGGCTTTTGATAATCGTATGCAACGGCTGGTACCGCATACTCTGCTTGCATCTTTGATCGCTTGTACGCACGACTGGCATATCCGGTAACTACTACTTCACTGAGTTCGGATGCATCCTCTGAAAGCGCGACATCTATCACACTGCGAGTACCCACTTTTATTTCCTGCGTTTGTAATCCGATAAATGAGAAAACCAATGTTCCACCACTGCCGGGGACTTTAATGGAATACGTTCCTTTGGCATCCGTTACTGTTCCGGTTGCTGTTCCCTTTAGCGTAACATTCACTCCGGGTAGTGGGCTTCCATCGTCAGCGGAAGTAACGGTTCCGGTAATCATTCTTTCCTGAACCTGAAAACCCAGGCTTGCAAAAAGAAATGCACTCATCAGCATAAATTGCGTTTTCATAACTGTATTTGTTTGGTTTACAGGCATGAGATGCAAACGTAAATGCGATTCCATAAACCAATCAGAATTATTTTCTATCTTAAAAAATGCTTTTCAGCAAGCCCATAGCGGAAGTCACCGATCAGGAGTTGATGCAGCGGTACAAGGAAACCAGCGACATGGAAGTGTTGGGCTACTTGTACACGCGCTACACCTCGTTGGTATATGGGGTTTGCCTAAAGTACCTGAAAGATCGCGATGAAGCCCAGGATGCCGTGATGGGAATTTTTGAAAAGCTGATCGACACCTTGCACGAACACGAAGTGACCCACTTCAAAAGCTGGTTGTACGTAACCTCACGCAACTATTGCCTGATGTACCTACGGGCCAATAAAAACAAGCAAACGGAAGAATTACCGTCTTTTCTTATGGAATCGGACGGCCTGATGCATCAGGAGGATGCAACTGAATTGGAGGGAAATCTTGTTAAATTGGAAAATTGCATCGAAAAGCTTGTGGAAGAACAGCAATTGTGCGTTCGGTTGTTTTACCTGAAGCAGAAATGCTATCAGGAAATTGGTGATGAAACGGGGTATGACCTGAAAAAGGTGAAAAGCTACATACAAAATGGAAAGCGGAATTTAAAAATCTGCATGGAGGGGAATGACTGACTATACCCACGATATTAAGCGATATTTAATTGGTGCCATGACACCGCAAGAGCGGCATGCCTTTGAAAAAAAGGTATTGGCCGACCCGTTTTTGGCAGAAGCCCTTGAGGGCGCAGAACAACTATCGGCAACAGAATTTCAGAAAGATGTAGAAGCCCTTAACAAGCAAATTCTTGAAGTTGAAATTGAACAGGAAGTTGCGGCTGCATCGTCTTCCAAAAAAGTTGCTGCTGCAGCTCCGGCATTGAAGAGAGCCAAGGTTCAAAAAATTGAACAGACGCGTGTCTCTGTATTCAGTTGGACCCTACGCATTGCAGCCGGGTTGGTAATTGTATTGGTTTCGGGGTATCTGATCTGGCAGGTTACTCAACCGAACGAAAACCAGGAAGCTTTGGCCATGGAAGAATCGACTCCACCGCCCACATCGTTGCCGGATACAAGTCTGTATAAAGATGATGCAGGCGAACAAGCAGTTGCAGAAACCATTGTTGATGCCAAGCCAGATGAATCTATTGCAGGAGGAACATCATCATCATCATCGTCAAGTAAAAAGACAGAAACTGAAAAAACACAAGAAGACAGTGGAGACTTGGGTTATATGGTTCAACCATCTGAACCCCTTATCACAGAAACCAAACCCGTAGAAATAACGCCTGCACTTGATGTAAAGGCAGATGAAGTCATTCGTGAAAAATTAGTGGTTGAAAAAGAAGAGAAAGCGAAGCTTGCAGAAGCCATACAACGTGAAACCAACGATGCGGCCAAAAAACAAGTGGCTGGTCGTGCCATGGCCGCTCCCACTACAGGCCCAAAAGTTATTCGCGGAAAAGTTACCTCAACTGATGATGGTAGTCCACTGCCAGGCGTAAATGTGATTGTAAAAGGGACTTCAATAGGAACGACTACCGATGAAGGTGGCAACTACCAAATTGCAACTGATATTACAAATCCCGTATTGATATATGCTTTTATCGGTTTGCAAACTACGGAGATTAATGCTGGTACAAGAAGTGAAATTGATGTGAGCCTGGCGCAAGATGTTACGCAACTCAGCGAAGTAGTAGTTACTGGCTATGGCACGCAGCGAAGTGATGACTCATACACACCCACGGTAGAGTTGGCCTATCCTGAAAACGGAAACCGCGCATTCAAGCAGTATCTTGAAAAAAATATGGTTTACCCTGAAGATGCCAAGACTCAAAAAATTGAAGGAAGGGTAACCGTTGATTTTTTTGTGGAACCGGATGGAAGTTTAACGGGTTTTACCATCATACGCGGCATTGGCGGTGGGTGCGATGAAGAGCTGATCCGACTGATCAAAGAAGGGCCGAAATGGATACCCACTAAACGCGACAATACTCCGGTGCGCGATAAGGTGCGGGTTCGATTGAAATTTGAACTACCCAAATAGATTATGATTTCACGTTATCTCAAGCTGGGCATTCTGCTTATTGTAGTGGGCACCATAGCGGCTTATGTGTTGCTGGTTGTTATTCCCAAACGATCATATGAAACCGCTAAATCTATTGGAAAAGATTTTAGCGAAGCCTTTCAGTTTACACCCGAAGTAAAAGTGCGCAACACGGTTGTGTTGCAACAACAAACACCTGTACTGGAACTGGCCACCCTGAAACAGCAATTTCAACACCGGTATACCTGGCGCAACACCTGGATGAGCAGCACCAAAGAAATTCAGATTGACGGAACGTTTGAAGCTAAATGTGGCTTCGACCTGAATGAAAAGTTTTCCATTGAAATCGATAACAACAAAGCCTCTGTGTTTCTATCCGAGCCAAAAGTGCTATCGGTAGAATCCCTTGGCGACATGACCTTTCGGGATGAAAGCGGTTACTGGAATTGGGTGAACGAGCAAGATCGCACCAACGCAGTCAATGCCTTTATTACCGATGCGCGTACCTACGCCAATCAGGCTTCTTTTGTTCAGGAAACAAAAAAGGTCACGGAAGAAAAAATCCGTGACCTGCTAAAAACTTATGTAGATGAAGTGGAGTTTATCTACGAGGAAAAAATTCCATTTCCACCAGCTCAATAAATCAGCTTATCTTACTGTGAGCCCTGTCCCGATAGTTATCGGGATGTCGAAGGTGTGCCCTGAGCTTGTCGAAGGGCGTTATCAAACCACCTTCTTCCTGATCAGCTTTGCATACGTGCGGCTAACCGGGAAACTCTTTCCACTCTGCATCTTCACAATCATACCACCATTGAAATGCTTTTCTATTTCCTTCAAGAAGTTGATGTTGATGATAGTACTGCGGTGCACGCGAATAAAAATTTCAGGATTAAGAATTTCTTCCAGCTTTCCAATGCCGGAAGAACTAACAAACTGATCACTCTTGGTAGTAAGAATGGTGTAGTCGCCTGAGGCCTCCAGAAACATGATCTCTTCAACAGCCAGGTTGATGAGCTTCTCCGACTTCTGAACAAAAATGTGCGAATCGTACGAAGTCTTGTTCTCCGTCTTCATATCGCGGAGCAACTCACCAACGTTGTATTGCTCTGTCTTCATGCGTTCAAGCGCACGCTTAACCGCCAATTGAAAACGTTCCTGATCGATTGGTTTTAGTAAATAGTCGACTGCGTTCTTTTCAAAAGCCTTAATGGCATATTGATCGTAAGCCGTAGTAAACACCACATACGGATCATGCGTGATGTCATCCAGCACATCAAAGCCGTTCATACCGGGCATCTGCACATCCAAAAAGATAAGATCCGGTTTCAGGTTGTCGATCATTTCAACGGCATCTTTACCTTTTGTTGCTTCACCAACAATGGTAATGTTGCCTGTTTGTTCAATGTACTCGCGCAACAGTTCTCGGGCCAGTTGTTCGTCATCAATAATTACACAGGTAATCGTCATGGGTTCAGTTTTAATCGGTTGTTAATGTGTTTCAGATAGATTTGGTAACACGTGAATTCTATCCGGCAATACTTTTAATCTGATGCTCAGGCTCTTCCTCGAGTGTTGGCTGAGGTTGCGGATCGGGCGCCTGTTCTTCTTTTGGCACAGGAATAAAGAAACTCACGGAATATCCCCACTCATCCGAACGAATGCGAAGTCCGGAACCGGAACCAAATGAATTTCGCAAACGCAAATCTGTATTCTTCATGCCCACTCCGCTTGAACTTCCGTCCATTACCTTTTTTGCATTGGAGCCTAGGCCATCATCTTTTACTTCAAAAAAAATCATGTGGTTAAATCGCTTTACAGTAAGGGTAATGGTTCCGCCTTCCTCTTTCGGACCAACACCATATTTCACCGCATTTTCTACCAGCGGTTGTAAGATCATTGGAGGGATTCTGATCCCCAAACAAGTGAAATCAATCTGTTTGATAAATTTCAATCGCTTTCCAAAACGCACTTGCTGAATTTTTATATAGTTATCAATAAAGTCAAGTTCATGAATCAGTTTTACCATCTGGTCGCCATGCGAATCCAGTGCATACCGAAAAATATCAGAAAGCTGTGTGATCACCTTACGGGCCTCTTCCTTGCTGGAACCAACCAGCATGTTTATTGAGTTGAGTGTATTGAAGAGAAAGTGCGGATTGATTTGCGACTTTAATAAAGACAACTGCATCTCGCGGTTTTTCAGTGCCAACTCGCCACGCTCCTGTTCTTTGCGTTGCAATCCTTCAAAGTAACGGATGATATAATACACCGCTACTACTACTACATATTGGTTTTGAAACTGCAATCCATCCCAGGTGAGCAAGCCAATAATGTGATCTTTCCAGTTATCCCAATGCACGTAACCCTCTACATAATCGTTAATGTAGTACGAGAATGTGCCCATGAGCAGGAAAAACACCATTACACCAATAATGTGGGCCACTACCTGCACCACTATTTTAAAGCGGAACAAAAAGTTTGTATAGAGGAAAATCAAAATGATGCTGACACAAAGCGCTTCCCACAGGTATAGGGCATTCCAGAAAACGAAGGCAAAGGGAGTGGCCAGTTCCCACTCCAGAATAGCGCTTACGGCAAAGTTAATAAAGTACCACAGGCATAGCAGGAAATATGCCTTTCTCCAGATGCGCGGTATCGATTCAAGGTTTATCAATTCGGCAATTTGCTTTTTAAAGTTACACAGAACGAAGATAAATCGGCTAAGGAATTCATTTTGGCGGCAAACCTGCAAAAATGCAGATAATCTTACCTCGCATTTGAAAGAACCTGCTGAATGTCCATTTTTATCGATTCTATGAAATTTTACCTTGTTATAGCGGCTTTTACCCTTATGGTGTGGCAAAGTAGCGCCCAAAAAATAACCATTTCGGGAAAAGTGGTTGATAAGGAAACGCGTGAACCCCTCACTTTTGCCACGGTTGGCATAAACGGGAAGTCAATCGGTACCATTACGAACCTCCAGGGTGAGTTCGACTTTCACATTCCGCAGGAATACCGAAACGAAATTTTTCTCATCAGCATGCTGGGGTACCAGAGCTACGAGGCGCCCGTGTGGTCAATTTCCACCAGCGGTCAGGTTATATTTGAGTTAACCAAATCAACCACCGTACTGAACGAGGTTGTGGTTCGGGATTCCTTATCGGGAGGCGATATTCTGCGGATAGCGTTAAGCCGTATTAATCAGAATTTTCCAACCCGGCCGTTTATGCTGGAAGGATTTTACCGCGATGTAAAAAAAGTGGCCAACACCAACATTTCGTTGCTGGAAGCAGCAGTAAAAATTTATGATGAAGATTACAGTGAGCCACGCAACAAATTCAAATTACGTGAACGTGTTCGGCTGTTAGAAGTACGGAAAAGCATTGGCTATGAGAGTCAGTTTACCACCTACTTTGATCAGGATAATTTACTGGAAGATTTACTGTTGCATAACAACATTCGCTACCGACAGATTGAAGCAAGGGAAGAAATGTACAGTGCCATGTCGCGCGAACCCGATTCCTATTATAACGGACATGAGATTTATGTGATCTCACACACCCAGGATTACCTGTTAAAGATTTTTGTAGACAAGCGGGATTACTCCATCATTCACCTTGAATTTGAAATAGGCTCATCCAACGAGCTGGTAGGTCGGAAGAAAAACCTGGTTAGCCGCTTTGCCGGATTAAAGAAAACCATCGACTTCCGTCCGGTTGATGGAAAAATGTATCTGAGCTTTATGAGTATTACCTCAAAAGTGACCTGGCACGACATTAAAACCAATGAGTTAAAATTTGAAACCGAACTTTTTCAACAACTGCTCATTAACGAAATAAAACCCAATACCACCGAACGTATTGGTGCAACTGAGCGCATGCGTAACTATGGCTTACAATATCAAGATCAACCTTATAATAAGGAGTTTTGGGATAATTACAACGTAATCAAAGACACCCCGCTTGATAAAAAGGTGCTGGAAGATCTTGAAAAGGCTGGTCCTTTAAACAAACAGTTTCAGGGCGATCAATAATTACCGCAGCGTAGCCAACGCTTTTTTCATCCGCGCAAGCGCTTCCCGCAAATCTTCTTCCGAAGCTGCATACGAAAGTCGGATGCAATTGTCATCACCAAAGGCACTGCCCGGCACTAACGAAATGTGTGCTTTCTCCAGCAAGAACATGCAGAGGTCATCACCATTTTTAACGGTGCGTTCACTGTCTGATTTGCCAAAATAAAAACTTACATCCGGAAAAAAGTAGAAAGCCCCTTGTGGGTAGTTAGCCTTAATGCCCGGAATATCTTTCAGCAATTCATAAACAAGCTCACGTCTTTTTTTGTACGCCTCCACCATCGCAAAAGTTGGTGCAAGGTCGCTGGTAATCGCTGCTAAGGCGGCTCGCTGTGCAATGGAACAATTCGCTGAAGTAAGCTGACCTTGAATTTTATTACAGCCATCGGCAATCCATTTGGGGGCACCAATGTAGCCCACACGCCAGCCCGTCATGGCAAAGCCTTTGGCAAAACCATTTACGGTAATGGTTCGCTCAAACATACCCGGTAAAGCGGCAATGCTTACGTGCTCATTGGTGAAATTGATGTGCTCATATATCTCATCGGCAATCACCAGAATGTTTTCGTGCTTCAGAATCACTTTTGAAATGGCTTCCAGTTCAGCACGGGAAAAAACAGAACCTGTTGGGTTACACGGTGAAGAGAAAATTACAATTCGTGTTTTTGGATTAATTGCCTTTTCAACCTGTTCGGCTGTCACCTTAAAATCATTTTCAATTCCTCCCTTTACCAATACAGGCTTTGCTTCCGCCAATCGAACCAATGCATCATAGCTAACCCAGTAGGGTGAAAAAATAATTACCTCATCTCCAGGATTCAAAATGGCCAACATGGCATTGGCAATGGACTGCTTGGCGCCATTGGATACCACAATATTTTCTGCTTTGTAAGGAACGTTGTTTTCTTTCTGATACTTCGCAGCCAATGCTTCCCGAAAATCAACATATCCCGCCACTGGTGGGTAAGCAAAATACTTTCCATCATCAATTGCTTTTTTTGCCGCTTCGCAGATGTGCTGTGGGGTTTTGAAATCAGGTTCGCCTAAGCTTAAGCTGATCACATCAATACCACGACTTTTAAACTCACGGGCCTTGGCAGCCATCGCGAGGGTTGCAGATTCTTCAAAAGCGTTGAGACGTTGGGATAGTTGGTTCATAATATTTTGGAAAGTCAACAAAGAAAAAGATTTCTACGCGAATGTGAAACCCAAACAGCAGATTAGTTGAAGAGCGTGCGTGCCACGATGCTTCGCCCCAGGGTAATCTCATCGGCATATTCCAGGTCGCCACCCACTGGGATGCCGCGTGCAATTACGCTCACCTTCACTGGCATGTCTTTCACACGCCTGTGGATATAAAAAGAAGTAGTATCACCTTCCATGGTGGGGCTCAGGGCCAGTATCAGTTCTTTCACTTCCGACTGGCCATGATTGAGGCGATTTAATAACGATTCAATTTTTAATTCGCCCGGACCGATGCCGTTCATGGGCGATATCACACCCCCCAGTACGTGGTACAAGCCCCGGTACTGCGATGTGTTTTCAATGGCCATCACATCGTTGGTGTTTTCCACTACGCAAACCGTTGAGCGGTCGCGCTTATGACTGGTGCAGATGGAGCAAACTTCCGCATCGGAAATGTTGTGGCAATGTTTACAGAATTGAATACCTGCCCGTAACCGGTTCAACGCCTCGGTTAAAGCGAATGTGCTCTCCTCTTTTTCCTTCACCAGATGAAGCACCAAACGCAAGGCTGTTTTTTTTCCTATACCCGGCAATTTGGATACCTGGGCTACTGCTTCTTCAATAAGTTTGGAAGGATATTCCACGCGCTACCAACCGTTATAAAATCTTGGCATCAATTCCTGCTTCACAAATGGCATCGCGCATGGGCTTTAGAAAATCGAACGTACCGTTTTTCACCGTACACTTTCCCCGGTAGTGAATGATCCAGGTGCATTGTTCAGCCTGCTCGATGGAATGCTTGCATACTTTAATCAACGTATCAATAACGTGTTCAAACGTGTTGAAGTCGTCATTGAACACAACCAACGCCATTAACTCAGTGGTCTCGGTTACTTCGAGCACATCGGTCAATATTTCCTCTTGATACGTATTTCGCATTTGGTTGATTGAATTACCGCAAAATTAACACAAATGAGCGTCTCATAAAACCTGATACACTACGCAAAGGTTTGATTTGGATTTCCGCGTATTTCCCCATTTTTTGCATCAAACTATCGCTCATGACGCCTACACTGGTTATCAGCATCATTTCCGTCTATTTTCTTGTGTTGATTCTGATCTCGTGGTTTACCTCGCGCGGAGCCGATACACACACTTTTTTCACGGCCAACCGCCAATCGCCCTGGTATTTGGTGGCTTTTGGTATGATTGGCGCCTCCCTTTCGGGTGTTACCTTCATTTCTGTTCCGGGCAACGTAGGTAAAATCGGGTTTGGGTATTTTCAGGTGGTACTCGGGTACTTGTTGGGCTACTGGGCCATCATCGGCATTTTGATGCCGCTTTATTACAGACTCAATCTTATCTCTATTTACACATACTTCGAGCAGCGATTCGATTTCTGGTCGTATAAAACCGGGGCGTTCTTTTTTATGGTGTCACGCACCATTGGTTCTTCCCTACGTTTGTACCTCGCAGCCACGGTATTGCAATTGTTTTTGTTCGATGCGTGGAACATTCCGTTTTACGTAACCGTGGCCACTACTATTGTGCTCATCTGGTTGTACACCAATAAGGGTGGCATCAAAACCATTGTGTGGACCGATACTTTTCAGACTTTCTTTCTTGTTTCGGCTGTGGTCATTGCCGTGTGGCAGATCGCTTCGCGCCTCGGCCTCTCTTTTTCCGAAATGGTAGATGCCATTGAACAAAGTCGCTATTCACAGATCTTCTATTTCGATGACGTGAACTCGCCTATGTATTTCTGGAAACAATTTATTGGTGGTGCTTTCATTGCGCTTACCATGACGGGCATGGATCAGGAGATCATGCAGAAGAACCTCACCTGTAAAACATTGGGCGAAGCACAGAAGAACATGTTCTGGTTCAGTTTAACGTTGGTATTTGTAAACCTGTTGTTTTTGGCCCTGGGTGCACTACTTTATTTATATGCGGAACAACACGCCATTTCCATTCCGGCTGTAAGCGATGAATTGTTTCCCTATCTCGCGCTGAATGAATTTAGTTTAGTGGTGGGCGTTTTCTTCATCCTGGGTATTACAGCTTCATCGTATGCCAGTGCAGATTCGGCATTGGCAGGACTGACTACTTCCTTTTGTATTGATTTTCTAAACTTCAAAAACAAACCAGAAGTAACACGCAAGCGTCAGAAGCTGATGGTGCACATCGGGTTTTCGTTATTGTTTCTCATCATCATTCTCATCTTTAAAGAAGTGAACGACCGCTCCGTGATTGATGCCGTGCTTGGCGTTGCTGGTTACACATACGGACCATTACTCGGTTTGTTTGCGTTCGGATTGTTCACGAAAAGACAGGTACGCGATAGAATTGTACCGGTTGTTTGCCTGCTCTCTCCTGCCCTTTCCTACCTGTTGAGTGTAAATTCAAAAGAATGGTTCAATGGTTATGTTTTCAGTTTTGAAATTCTGCTGGTAAATGGAATCATTACCTTCATTGGCTTGTGGTTGATCTCCAACAAATCTGAAAAAACACAAACCCTGTAAAAAGGAAAAGGCCACCCCGTTTGGAAGTGACCTTAACCCGATTAAAACCAACCCCACGTTGGTGTTGCTCTTTGCTGTCTTTGCAGCGTTATTTTTTTACGTAGCGATACTCTTCAACTGCATTTCCTTTTTTTATGCGGATGACGTATTCACCAAATTTTACATCACAGAAATCGATGATCATTTTCCGCTTCTCCAGCGTATGCGTAGTAACCAGATCACCGTTTGAATAGTACACTTCAACCGTTGCCCCCACGAGTTTTCTTTCAGCCTTAAAGACGAAGAGATTTTTGTACTTCGATGGCACCACATCCACCGCTTCATTCAGCGGAGCAGCCTGAACTGCCGAAGCAGTTGTCAGAAGAGCCAGTACAAACAGAGACTTGAAGAGGGTTTTCATGGGTCTTAACCATTTGTTTGGATAACCCATATGCCAACCCCGTGCCTTTTACAAAAAGTGCGTTTTCAGGCTGATTTGCAGGATGCCAATTCCAATTCTTCCAATTTTGGGAAGGGTAATTCCAAATTCTGACCCCGGTCAGAGCAATTCCTTCGATGGATCCCAGAATAGATCGTTGAAGTGTGTGATTTTGTCGTTGATTACTTCAACGCCTTCTTTCTCCAACAGGCGTTGCATGGTGGTGGGTGTTTTAAAATGAATTTTTCCGGTGAGCAGGCCTTTGCTATTTACCACGCGATGCGCGGGCACACCTTTTGGCGATCCATGCATGGCCCAGCCCACCATGCGGGCGCTCATGCCTGTACCCAGGTAATGCGCAATGGCTCCGTAGCTGGTTACACGTCCTTTCGGAACGAGTTTCACTACCTCGTACACATCTTCAAAAAAATTTTCGGCTTTTGCCGTCTTTTTCTTACCTGCCATACGATGCACCGGTGATCTTACTAACTTTGCAGACCAAAATTTAAACCTTGAAGAAGCTAAGATACACATATCTTCTCCTCCTGCTCATTTCCTTCTGCACGTTAGGCCAGAACGGTCATGACATTATTTTTCCGAATCTTACCGGATGGAACACCTTACAGGAAGGGAAAGCATTTAGCTTTCGGGTAACAGCCTATCCGGATTTGCCTGCTGTTTCTTTCTCCATTGTAGATACCGAACCGCTCGGCTTTCAATTCGATTCAACGGGAAATTTTTCCTGGACTCCCTCTTTCGATCTGGTAAACCGGGTTGAACTTTCGAAAGAATTTCCAATAATATTTCAAGCCAATTGGGCCGATGGCAATCGTGTTCGGCAAACCATTGTATTCACGGTACAGCATACCAACCGGCCACCCCAAATTGATGAGTTGCCAATTTTTTATGTAAAGCAATCCACCCGCAACAGCTACCAGGTTGCCAGTGAATTTGTGAATGATCCCGATGGCGATCCGGTGGTGTTCAAACCCATTCCCTCGCAAATGCCGGAAGGCATGAACGTAACTTCGCAAGGGCAAATCAATTGGGCGCCTTCCAGAAACCAATTCAACGCACTGCGAAACAACCCGATGGTGTTGGAATTCATTGTACAAGATCAACCCTCAAAAGAAGAAGTGGTTGGTAAAGTTCGCATTGCACAAACGCAACTTGATCTGCCTCCGGAAATTCTCATTGTACCGGGCGACAGCAGTTTCTCCATTAAGGAAGATGAAACCCTGAACTTAAAATTATACATCTCCGATCCGAATGGCGATGACAATGTACGCAGTGCGGGTTTTGTTTCGTCCGACTCGCGCGTAGGCCAAACCGCGCTAAAAGAAAATACACCCCTGCAATTTGAATTTATCTGGGAACCCGGATATGATTTTGTAGATGATGTAAAAAAGAAACAGGCCGTGGAGCTCATGTTCTTTGCCCTGGATAATTCGGCCAATCGTGTTCAGCGAAAAATTACCATTACCGTTAACGATGCTGAAAACCTGGCCGAAAAAGACGGGCTTCAGTTTCAAAAATATTCGGCTAACCTGATGGCTGCCGGTGAGTTGCTGCGCACATTGGATGAGAATCAGAAAAAGCTGAATGATGATTACAAGCGCGCCAAGAAAGGAAAACGCAAACGTTCTATGGTGAACGCATCGCTCGGTGCGGTAACCGGTCTTTCACCAACCGTACTCGAAACCGATCAATCAAAGATTGTCTCAACTGTAGGTGGCACAACCGTGTTAACCTTGAATACCTTAGAAGCAACCGAAGTCATCGGCAAGTCGAAGGATGACATCATGGATAAAATCAAGATCAATGTCGACATCCGTAACCGGGTGCAAAGTGCCGGTGATGAGTTTGCACGTAAATATGCTTCGAAGACCGCCCGCAGGGGACTCGATTTTGAAAAAGACATTGATAAGCTGCGTTTAGTACTGAACGACCAGCGCATTGTGCTGTTGGAACTGGATGCGTATAGAAAAGGAGCGCAACAATTCAATACTAAAGACGTGAAGCGCTACTTCCCGGATTTTACAGAGGAAAATTAACCTACTCCGCATCCGGATTGACATAAAACAAAAAATCCCGCTTTCGCGGGATTTTTTTTGTACTCGCAGAGGAGGAGGATTACGAAACGTGATCCCTTAATGGGGGTGTGTCAAACAGAATAAAGGTGTTCGCTGCGCTTCTTTTTTATTTTCAGGATTCACGCTTTGGAGCAAGCTCCACGAGTTCACCTTCAATAAAAAAGCCCCGACAAAGTCGGGGCGTCTTCATTCTGATTGCAGAGGAGGAGGGATTCGAACCCCCGAGCCCCGTGAAGGGCTGTCGGTTTTCAAGACCGATGCATTCAACCGCTCTGCCACTCCTCTGTGTTTCGGTTAAATTTTGGGATTGCAAATGTATGGGTTTATGCATTCAGTGCAAAACCTGCCTGCAAATTTCCCCCAAACTCTGCTATTCTTTAATTTCAAACCATGTCAGCGAAAAAAATTATAGTCACGTTGCTCTTTCTGGTCTCTTTACAGCAAGGCAACGCCCAACCCACCGCCTCTAACCCCGTTTTCCCCGGCTGGTATGCCGATCCGGAAGGAATAATCTTCAATAGTACCTATTGGATATATCCCACCTACTCTGCTCCGTATGATCAGCAGGTGTTTATGGATGCGTTCTCCTCGCCCGATCTTGTTCACTGGACTAAACACAGTCGCGTGCTCGACACGGCCAACGTAAAATGGGTGAAGCGGGCTCTCTGGGCTCCATCCATCATTCAAAAAGATAACCGCTTCTTTCTTTTCTTCGGAGGCAACGATATTCAAAGCGACAACGAATACGGTGGCATTGGTGTGGCTGTTGCCGACAAACCGGAAGGACCATTCAAAGATCATCTTGGGAAACCACTAATCGATAAGTTTCACAACGGTGCACAACCCATTGATCAGTTTGTGTTTCATGATGGCGAAATCTATTACCTGATCTACGGAGGTTGGCGGCATTGCAACATCGCACAACTCAATAACGACTTCACGGGTTTTATCCCGTTTGCCGATGGAACTATATTTAAAGAGATCACACCCGAGCATTATGTAGAAGGGCCATTCATGTTCAAGCGTAACAACCGGTACTACTTTATGTGGTCGGAAGGAGGTTGGACCGGCCCCGACTACAGTGTGGCATACGCCATTGCCGATTCACCTTTAGGACCTTTCAAACGCGTTGGAAAAATTTTGCAACAAAATCCGGAAGTAGCCACCGGTGCGGGACATCATTCCGTGATACATCCACCCGGCACCGACAAGTGGTTTATTGTTTATCACCGCAGGCCGCTCAACCAAACCGACCGCAACGCACGCGTGGTGTGCATTGATGAAATGCACTTTGATGAAAACGGACTGATTAAACCCGTAATCATTACAAACGAAGGGGTGAAAGCCTTTCCGCTGAAGAAGTGATCTTTTTTTATCCTGCGCGGCAGGGCTCACGTCAGTTTTGATCATGTATAGTTTCTTTACATGATAACCTTATCATGTATATTATCTAGCGTTATCTATACATGATGTAATTTGATTTGAATTCTTTCTGCTTTCTGAAAACAATATCCCCTGCACCCTGTTTTGTAGTTGTAAATTTTAACTCAAAACGATCAGTATGCTATCTCAACTTGTCTACGTAAGCAATCGAAAACCCAATTGCACACCGGCTGAAATCGAAAACATTCTAACGGCTTGTAAAAAGAACAACCCTCCGTTAAACATCACCGGGGTGTTGTTGTATTCCGATACCAAGTTCATTCAACTGGTTGAAGGCGAAGCGAAAGTGATCATGGATTTATATGACAAAATCAAAAAAGACGCCCGCCATTCCAATCCGATGATGATCTCTTACAACCCCATCAAAGAAAAGTCATTCCCCAGCTGGCACATGGGCTCTAAAGACATTTCAAGTGGCGTTCAGTTCAAGACCGACATTTCAGAAGATGACAAAAAAGTATTTGACCAGATATTAACTGGCAAGGAAGAAAGCGGCCAACGCGTATTGAACTTGTTGCGGAAGTTCTTTTGATTGGTATTAGTATTTAATACTGGAGCATATGGAGGGCTTGGCAAATGATCGGGAATGCCAAGCCCGACTTACATTATATTATACACCGTTATAAACTAAACTGGTATTGGCAAAAACGAGCGAGTACATGGCATTTGTTTGTTTATTTCCGGTAGTGCCATTTCTTGTCAAAACTTAATTGAAATCTCAAGATGGCCACCGAGTCCTTCAGTTATGATTCGTTGAAGTGTCGAAAACCGAACGTCCTTCAAGTCCTTTTCAAGTTTTGAAATGTAAGATTTATTTGTCCCCGACAACTCAGCAACTTGTTCTTGGGTCAGTCCTTTTTCTTGCCTTGCTTGTTGAATAAGAACTCCAAGCTTGAATGCCTCATAGTCAGCTTCAAATTTGTCTCTTTTCTTTGTCCCCCTTTTACCGACCTTTTTGTCAATAAATTCACTTAGGGTTGTTACGTTTTTTTTCTTCATAATACTCGCGTTTAATTTTTTCAGCTCTCTCAATTTCTCTGTCAGGTGCTTTTTGTGTCTTCTTTCGAAATCCGTGCCCGACTACAACCAAATTATTGTTGTCGAAAAAGCAAAAGATTCTAAAAATATCACTACCACTTTGAACCCTGATTTCATAAAGCCCATCCGTACCCGCTAAATGCTTGAAGTAAACTTCTGGAATCCTGTCCAGGTCTTCAATTATTCTCAACGTCCAAAGAATTTTCTTTTGAACCTTGGTCGTCTGCTCGTCATAGAAGTCTTGAAAGTAACCCTTATAAATAGGAGATCACGTTTCTTGTCCACGAAGCAAAGATATGAAAAGTAGTCCAATTGGACAACTCCTGTTTTTTCCCAAGGCAGCATTACCGGCAACACGGCAAGGAAGGAGCTTTCTCAAAAAGGTCTGACTCTTATTGTTTATGCTTGTTCCTCAATGCGTTTACCTTGATGTACCCGTAACCCAAACAACGGCCTTATCCATTTTAACCTGCGAATAATTTCAAACGAAGCAAAGCATCCGGCTAACGTAAATACCAGCACCAGCACAAACTGTAGCTGAACGGGTATCGCCCACTGAAACGCAAGGTGTGAACCGAGATACAAAAAAATCATGTGTACGATGTACACCGGGTAGGCTGCTTCACTCAGATAGGTTAATGCCTTGCCCGGTTTGTTCAGGTGCAAACTCCCAAATGCAAGCACGGTTAAAATCCAACTGAACGATTCGATGACGATCAAATAATCCGGTGTGCGCATAATGAAATAAAATACGCGAACCACAAACAGACTTAACGCCACCAACAGGAACAACCACCGCCAGCGCTGAATCATCTGCCAGAAGGCTTCTCCGCTCAACACAAAACAGTACCCGAAAAAGAAAGCGAGCAAACCCAGAAAGAATCCGTGCCAGGTCATGGCATAGAGTTCAAATGGCACCGGCTTTAGTAGGACTACTTCTGCATAAAAGAAAGCGACAACCACCAACAACCCCAACGGATGACGCAACAAAGCCTGAGTGGTGCGCACCACTTTGCTGTTCTCGTTGTGCTTCAGGTAAAACAACAGCGGGGAGAGTACCAACACGTACACAAAAATGTTTCCGAGAAACCACAGGTGACCAGGATCCCACGTGTAGGTTAACGATAAATTAAAATGATAACGAAGTATGAGCAGGTGAAGCGGAACAATGGCAAACATGCCGAACACGAATGGCAACAAAATGCGTTGTGCACGTTCGGTAATGAGTTGTTTCAAGTTACGTTTTTGCATGGCAAAGTACACGCCCATGCCCGACACAAAAAACAACAACGGTATGCGCCAGATGTTGATCACCATCATGGGTATCCACAGGGCAGCCCACGGTTCTTTGCTGGTGATGAACGCAATCATGCCTCCCCAGGGTTGAAAGCCAATGGCTACATGGTAGACTAAAAGTAAGCCGATGGCCAGTACACGAAGCCAGTCGATGTCGTAACGTCTCATTGTTTGTTTGGATTAATTTAGTTGCTGATGCTGCTTGATCTCACGCAAAGCGCACAAAGGTTAGCACCACGCAAAGCACGCCAAGCGTGCAAGTCTTAGCGAACTTTGCGAAAAAACTTTGCGGCCTTTGCGTGAAAATAAAATTGACTACTTCAACATCTCCGCAATCTCCGGTCGCGTCTTTTCAAGGTACGCGTAGTCCAGCTTCAACCCCATTGGGCCGAGCGACTGTTCCATCATGCCGTACACATCTTTCAACTCACTGAACGGTCCGGCTACATTATCATACGGAGTAGCCCCATACGAATTCTTTATGGTCGTGTCGGCATTTTTTTCCAGCAGCATCTTCACAATCTCTGGCCGGCAAAAGAAAGCAGCCGTATGCAACGCAGTGGAACCATCGTTGTTCTGAAAGTTGATGTCGACACCCGCGTCCAGTAATAATTTAGCCGCTTCAGTTTTACCAAACACAGCCGCGCTGATCAACGGGCTTGAACCACCAAACGGATCTTTTACATTCAAATCGCTGCCGGCTTCAATGTGTTGCTTCACTGCATCTATGTTGTCGGTGAGTACGGCCGTATGCAAGTCTATATCCGGTGCGGCTGCTCCGGTTTTAGTTTCTTTGGTGCCACAGGCCGTGGCCAACAAAATCATGGCCCATAACGATACTTTGGTGATGGCGTGCAAGGTGTGAACAAGTGTTGTTTTCATACAAGTTGGTGTTTTTGTTTTCGTGATTTGTTTTGACACAAAGTAACGGACACCCCCTGCGGCAGGCTAAACAACGCTGCGCACAAAACCATCAACCGTGCGCCAATCGATATAAATTATGATGCAACCCTATAAATTTTGATGCAAATCCCCCTGAACCGCTAACTTCGCAGCTGTAACACACGCATTTTTTCACCAACCGCCCGCACCGTTTCCATGACCCGTGCCACTCCGCAAGACCTCGAATTCCTGAACCAGCTCACCGCGAAGATTGAAGAAAACCTGGCGGATGAGCAGTTTGGCGTAACCGAACTGGCCGGAGCCATGAACATGAGCCGCTCCAACCTGCTGCGCAAAGTGAAAAAGGCCACCAACCTATCGGTAAGCCAGCTTATTAATGAAGTACGACTCAAGCGTGCCATGGCGTTGCTGCGCACCACCGGGCTAAACGTGTCGGAAGTATCGCACCAGGTGGGCTTCAACAGTACCTCCTACTTTATTAAATGCTTTCGCGAATACTATGGCTACCCACCGGGTGAAGCCGGGAAGCGCGCAACGGATGAACCCGTTCCACAACAGGCTCCGCCCACGCAATCAAAAAAATGGTATTGGCTTGCTGCGCTCATCACGTTGGCACTTGTTGCCGCGAGTTGGTTTGTATTCACCAACCTAACGGCTGAAGAAGAAAAAGCGATTGAAAAATCCATTGTGGTGCTGCCATTCAAAAACGACAGTGCCGACTCCACCAACGTGTACCTCATTAACGGGTTGATGGAGGCCACCCTCAACAACCTGCAAAAGATCAAAGACCTGAGCGTGCTCAGTCGCACATCGGCTGAAAAATACCGCAACAGCAACAAAACAATTCCTGAGTTAGCGAAAGAACTAAACGCCACCTATTTCATTGAAGGCAGCGGCCAGAAGATAGACGACCGCATTGTGCTCACCATTCAGCTGATTGATGGCGCCACCGATCGCCACCTGTGGAGCAAACAATACAGGCGCGAAGTGAGCGACATCTTTGCGCTGCAACAGGAAATTTCAAAAGACATTGCCACGGAAATTCAGGCCGTGATTACACCCGATGAAAAAAACCGCATCGAAAAAATTCCTACGCAAAACCTGGCCGCGTACGATGCCTTCTTGAAAGGCCTCGACTTGCTCAGGCGTAATGGTGAACCGAATCTGCAACAGGCATTGGTTCACTTTGATGAAGCCATCGCGCAAGACAATACGTTTGCGCTCGCCTATGCCTGTGCCGGTATGGCTTGTTACTACCTCGATGTGTATAAAGCAGAAAAAAAATACGTTACTGCGCTCGACAACTATGCCGACAAAGCGTTGCTCTACGATCCTACGTTGGGTGAAGCCTTCACCGCCAAGGCCATGTATTTTATGGTACAAAAAGAATACACACAAGCATTGCCCTACCTCGAAAAAGGATTGGAGTACAACCCCAAC